>NZ_VUOD01000029.1 GCF_008386465.1 Arenimonas fontis | reverse complement strand
GTCGTGACCACCTTGATGGTGGTCTGCCACGCGGTACGGCGCGCGTCGCGCCACGCTTCCAGCAGATCGCGCAGCTCGCGGAGGTCGCGTGCGGCGTGGCCGTTCTCCAGCCCGAGATGGGCAAGGCATCGCTCGGCCCCGCGCTCGGCGGCGCGGTCGAGCAGGTCTTCGAAGTCCTCGCGGCGCAGGAGCAGCATGTTTTCGACGAGTGCGGGGGCTTGGGTCGGTTCGGTCATGGCGGGTCTCCAGACAACGAAGTTGCGGCGTAGGCTCATGTGGCGCAGCCACGTGACGCCGCCGCCAAACGACGAACCCGCCACGCGGGCGGGTTCGGGGGTGACGGATCGGGGTGCGGGTCAGACGGGAACGCCGGCGCTCCACCCGCCGGTTTTGTAGACGGCGAGCCTGTCCTCGGCGGCAATAAAGGCCAGCCAGCCGACCTTCGGGGCGTGGTACTCCCAGGCACCATTGACCCACACTGCAATCTGGTCGGTCCTGCCGGCCCAGGCGCCGGTGGC
>NZ_VUOD01000028.1 GCF_008386465.1 Arenimonas fontis | reverse complement strand
GTCCATCGCCAGCAGCCGCACGCCGTCCAGGTTCGGCGGGCCCAGCGAGCGCTCCAGATGCCGGAAGTCGATCGCTTTGACCGTCTTCCAGTCCAGCCCGAACCACCGGGCGGTGTGCCGCACCGATGTCCCGGCGCACAGCCGGGCCACGCTCTCGGCCAGCCGCCGGGTCACCCGGGCGTGGGGGTCTAGCCAGTCCAGTCGCTCAAGCCTCGGGCCGCAGCGCGGGCAGGCCAGGCGCAGCCGCGGTACCCACAATTCCACCGCGTATTCGAACAGCGGCAGGTCCCGGATCCGGCGAACGGTCTGGTCGTGGATGGCCGCTACCGGCTGGTCACAGCCCGAACAAAGGCGCTCTGCGCCCTCTACGGGCGCCAGTTCCAGCACCGCCCAGGACTGGCCGCCCCGATCCTCCTGACGCCAATCCCATACGCGATAACCCTTCCAGCCACCCAGCTGGGACATACAATCCACTTCGGCCACGGCCGGCCCCGTTTTGTTGCCTCGAGAACAACAATTCTGCCGGGTCGGCCGTGCGCCTCTCTCCCCTCAGTTGGGAGAAGAACCA
>NZ_VUOD01000027.1 GCF_008386465.1 Arenimonas fontis | reverse complement strand
TGGCGATGGACATGAACTCCGCCTACGACCTGGAGGTTCGGGCGCATTGCCCGAACGCGGAGGTCGTCTACGACCTGTTCCATGTCGTGGCCAAGTACGGCCGGGAGGTGATCGACCGGGTCCGGGTGGACGAGGCAGACCGGCTGCGCGCCGATAAGCCGGCCCGGCGGGTGGTCAAGACATCGCGCTGGCTGCTACTTCGTAATCGGGAGAACGTGCCCGACGAGCAGGTGGTGCGGCTGGAAGAGCTGCTGGCGGCCAACAAGGCCTTGTTGACGGTCTACCTGCTGAAAGAAGACCTGAAGGGGCTATGGCGCTACCGGCGCGAGGCATGGGCCTGGAAAGCGTGGAAGAGCTGGAAGCGACGAGCCCTGCGCAGCGGCCTGGAGCCGCTGCGCGTGTTCGTGCGGCGGCTCGAGCCCTACCTGTCGGGGATCCTGGCCCACTGCCGCTGGCCGCTGGGAACCAATCTGGTCGAAGGCATCAACAACAAGATCAAGGTCATCAAGCGGGTGGCCTACGGCTACCGGGACGACGCCTACTTCTTCCTGAAGATCCGGGCGGCCTTCCCCGGACTTGGGTGAAGAACC
>NZ_VUOD01000026.1 GCF_008386465.1 Arenimonas fontis | reverse complement strand
CTCCGCAAACCAATTTTTCCATCTGCTCATGTTTATTCAAGGTCTCATCGATGGGATGCAACTGTCCAATATCCCTTTGCCAATATCATTTATCTTGGCAAGCGAACAGACATGATAGCACTTCCCTTGCACCCCGACCAGCGTTATGCTGTCACCGCTCAGGGCAATCGCATTTGAAAATCAGAAAATTATTATGGAGGTCCAGGAGGAGATTATCTCCTCCTGGTGGGTGCAGGGCAAAGCCCTGCTGAAAATGTGCGGCGTTTCACCAGAAGCGAATGCTTAAGCATTCGCGCACGCCGCACCGATTTGTGCCCCGCAGGGGCACTCTTCGGGAGGGCGGACGCCCGACATGCACAGTTTCGCTTGTGGCAACAGTGAAGAAATTGGCAAATGCGCTTGCCCTGCCATGGGGATGCTGTGCGAATTGGCGCAAAAATGTGCGTCAATCTGCACAGCTTGCTTTCGTTAGGCGCTTAAGCCGACGCAAAAAGCGCGTCGGCTTGGTGTGAAAAGCGCGCCAAAGGCAAAAGATTAAAACAAAATCCCAGAGGCTCCGCCTCTGGACTTCGCCAGCAATTTATTGTTTGCGAGTCAAACAATATTTTGTTATTTTGTTTTTATCTTGGTAACCATTCCGCTTTGTGCTGGCTCGCCAAATCTACCAGGTTTGCGATGACTCG
>NZ_VUOD01000025.1 GCF_008386465.1 Arenimonas fontis | reverse complement strand
GGAGGTCCAGGAGGAGATTATCTCCTCCTGGTGGGTACAGGGCAAAGCCTTGCTGGTCATGTGCGGCGTTTCACAAAAGCGAATGCTTAAGCATTCGCGCACGCCGCACCGATTTGTGCCCCGCAGGGGCACTCTTTGGGAGGGCGGACGCCCGACATGCACAGTTTCGCTTGTGGCAACAGTGAGGAAATTGGCAAATGCGCTTGCCCTGTGCTTCATACCCATTTGCGTTGCTTCAGGTAAAAAATCTGGGTAACTATTCAGGTTGGTGCTGGCTCGCCAAATCTACCCGGTTTGCGATGACTCGCCAACTCTACCCCCATGGGGATGCTGTGCGGATTGGCGCAAAAAAGCGCGCCAATCCGCACAGCTTGCTTCCATTAGGCGCGCCGCGCCGACGCAAAAAGCGCGTCGGCTTGTTGTGAAAGGCGCGCCAAAGACAAAAGATTAAAAAACAAAATCCCAGGGATTCCATCCCTGGACCCGGCCAGGGAGGTGCCCTCCCTGGACCCGCAGTTGATTTGGGTGCTGAATAGTTACGCCTTATCTACATAAAAATTTCTGAGGAGGTCCAGGAGGAGATCATCTCCTCCTGGCGGAGGATTGGAGGCGGAGCCTCCAAAATCTTGATTTTGTTTTTTAGCGGCGCTTTATCAACAAGCCAAGGCGTTTTTTGCCTTGGCGCAGC
>NZ_VUOD01000024.1 GCF_008386465.1 Arenimonas fontis | reverse complement strand
GCGGACTTCGATTTGGCGGCCAAGACGCTCACCATCCGGGTGGACTTCATCGCCGGCAGCCGCTTCGCGCTGGCTGGCGTGGAGGGCCAGCATCCGGTTCACGACACCGTCGCCAAGCGTTACCGGCACCTGAACTTCTTCCAGCACGAGTGCTTCCTGGAAGTGCGTGTCCCCCGGGTAAAGCTGCCCGATGGCAGCGTCCGCCAGGTCGATCCGCCGTGGGCCGGCAAGCTCTCGGGCTTCACGCTGCTGTTCGAAGCCCTGGTGCTGCTGCTGTGCCAGCAGATGACCTTTGCCGCGGCGGCGCGCCTGGTGGGCGTGAGCCGTCACCGTGTCGCCGCGCTCTGCGAGCGCTACGTGGAGCTCGCCCTGGCGCAAACGGACCTGTCCGCGGTGCGCGAGCTGGCCATCGACGAGACGTCGCGGGCTCGCGGGCATGATTACATCACGCTCGCCGCAGACGCCACTGAGCGACGCGTGATCGCCGTGGCGGAGGGCCGCGGCGCCGACTCGATCGCCCAGCTGACAACCGAGCTGCAAAGCCGTCACTGCCCTGCGGAGCAGATCACGTCCGTCAGCATCGACATGTCGCCAGCGTTCATCAGGGGCTGCGCCGAGCACCTGCCCAACGCGCGCGTCACCTTCGACAAGTTCCACGTCATCGGGCACGCCAATGCGGCCGTGGACAGGATGCGCCGCATCGAGCAGCGCAGCGACAAGTCCCTCAAGGGGATGCGCTGGTCGCTGCTGAAGAACCGCGCCAGCCTCAAGCCCGAGGCTGCCGCCGATCTGGATGCCCTGATCGCCAGGATGGCCACTGTGCGCACCGCGCGCGCCTGGGTCTACAAGGAGCAGCTGCGCGAGATCCTCGCGCGCAAGCAGATCAACGTGGCACGCGACATGCTCAAGCACTGGTGCACCTGCGTCATGCGTTCCAAGGTCGAACCCATGAAGGAGGTCGCCGCCATGGTCCGTCGCCACCTCGAGGGCATCGTCGCCTGGGCCCAGACCCGCCAGACCAACGGCTTCCTCGAAGCGCTCAACGGCCTGTTTCAGTCCGCCAAGCGCCGCGCTCGCGGCTTCACCCGCTTCACCACTATCAGAACCGTCATCTTCCTGATCGCCGGCAAGCTCGACTTCGCAG
>NZ_VUOD01000023.1 GCF_008386465.1 Arenimonas fontis | reverse complement strand
ATGTCCAAGGAAAAGTTCGAGCGCAAGAAGCCGCACGTGAACGTGGGCACCATTGGTCACGTGGACCACGGCAAGACGACGCTGACGGCGGCGCTGACGAAGGTAGGGGCCGAGCGTTTTGGTGGCGAGTTCAAGGCCTACGACGCGATTGACGCGGCGCCGGAGGAGAAGGCGCGCGGCATCACGATTTCGACGGCGCACGTGGAGTACGAGTCGCCGACCCGGCATTACGCGCATGTGGACTGCCCGGGTCATGCCGACTACGTGAAGAACATGATCACGGGTGCGGCGCAGATGGACGGTGCGATCCTGGTGGTGTCGGCGGCGGACGGTCCGATGCCGCAGACGCGCGAGCACATCCTGCTGGCGCGGCAGGTGGGCGTGCCGTACATCGTGGTGTTCATGAACAAGGCGGACATGGTGGATGACGCCGAGCTGCTGGAGCTTGTGGAGATGGAGATCCGCGAGCTGCTGAGCAAGTACAATTTCCCTGGCGACGACACCCCGATCATCAAGGGGTCGGCGCTGAAGGCGCTGGAGGGCGACCAGTCGGAGATTGGCGTGCCGGCGATCATCAAGCTGGTGGAGGCGCTGGACAGCTACATTCCGGAGCCGCAGCGCGATGTGGACAAGGCGTTCCTGATGCCGGTCGAGGACGTGTTCTCGATTTCGGGCCGTGGCACGGTGGTGACCGGGCGTATCGAGCGCGGCGTGATCAAGGTGGGCGACGAGGTCGAGATCGTGGGCATCCGTCCGACCACCAAGACGACGGTGACCGGCGTGGAGATGTTCCGCAAGCTGCTGGACCAGGGCCAGGCGGGCGACAACGCCGGTCTGCTGCTGCGCGGCACCAAGCGTGACGAGGTGGAGCGCGGTCAGGTGCTGGCCAAGCCGGGCACGATCACCCCGCACACGGAGTTCGAGGCCGAGGTGTACGTGCTGAGCAAGGACGAGGGTGGCCGTCACACGCCGTTCTTCAAGGGCTATCGTCCGCAGTTTTATTTCCGCACGACGGACGTGACCGGCGCGGTGCAGCTGCCGGAGGGTGTGGAGATGGTGATGCCGGGCGACAACGTGAAGATGGTGGTGTCGCTGATTGCGCCGATCGCGATGGACGAGGGCCTGCGTTTCGCGATCCGCGAGGGCGGCCGCACCGTCGGCGCCGGCGTGGTTTCCAAGATCATCAAGTAA
>NZ_VUOD01000022.1 GCF_008386465.1 Arenimonas fontis | reverse complement strand
CGTAAGCTTCCCCGTCAAGCACACAATGCAAAAGTAGAACTTTCCTCGTATTGCTGGCGGACCTCGGCGGGCGTCATATCGCCGAGGGAATCGTGGGGTCGTTGCTCGTTGTATTCGATCATCCACCACCATGCGGCCTCGCGGACGTCCTCGAGGCGCCTAAACAGGTACTGGTCGAGCACTTCTTCGCGGAACGTGCGGTTGAACCGCTCGATGTAGGCGTTCTGGTTGGGCTGGCCGGGCTGGATGTACTGGATCGCCATGCCCTGGTCCTTGGCCCATTCGGTGAAGGCTTCGCCCAGGAACTCCGGCCCGTTGTCCGTCCGCAGCACCTGCGGCAGACCACGCTCGCGCCGAAGCCGCTGGAAAATGCGGACCAGGCGCAGCGACGAGATCGAGGTATCGACCTCGATGTGCAGCGCCTCGCGGTTGAAGTCATCCTCGACATTGAAGGTCCGGAATCGCCGGCCGCAGGCCAGCGCATCGGACATGAAGTCCGCGGACCACACCGAATCCGGCGTCCGCGGCACGTAGAGCGGCGCGCGCTCACGTTTGGGGAGGCGGCGCCTGGCGGCGCGGCGGCGATTCAATCCCATGGCCTTGTAAACCCGATAGATCCGCTTGTGGTTCCATTCCGGCCGGCGCCGCCTCAGCAGCTTCCGGCACTTCCAGAAGCCCCGGGCCGGCCGGTCTTTGACCAGCTCGGCCAGCGCCGAGATGATCTCCGCGTCGCGGACCGTCCAGTCAAGCGGCGGCCGGTACCACGCCGCGCGGGATAGCCCGACCATGTCGCAGGACCGGCGCAGCGGCCGCTGGTGCTCCTCCAGAAGGAAGCGCACCGCCTCGCGCTTCTGCGCCGGCCCTACAGTTTTTTTGCGATCAGGTCCTTCATCGCGGCGATATCCAGGGCTTGCTCGGCGTACATCCGCTTGAGCTTGGCGTTCTCGGCCTCCAGCTCCTTCACGCGCCGCAGCTCGGACGCCTCCATGCCGCCATACTTCGACTTCCACTGGTAGTAGGTCGCCGAGCTGATCCCGGCCTGGCGGCACAGGTCCTTGATCGGCACCCCGGCGTCGCCCTGCTTGAGCACGGCAATGATCTGGGTCTCGGTGAACTTCGACTTCTTCATGCAAACCTCCTGGCTGGGAAAAGATGCCAGAAAGTTCTACTTATTGGGTGTCTACCGACCGGGGAAGCTTACG
>NZ_VUOD01000021.1 GCF_008386465.1 Arenimonas fontis | reverse complement strand
CAAGAAAAAACCCCCGCCGGGGCCGGCGGGGGTTTGGGGGTAAAGCCCCTGGCGATGACCTACTCTTGCATGGCATGGGCCACACTACCATTGGCGCGGCTGCGTTTCACTTCCGAGTTCGGGAAGGGATCGGGTGGTTCCACAGCGCTATGGTCGCCAGGGAGAGGGGGGAGGGTCGCGGGTCCGGGAGGGATCGCGCCGGCCTCTCGAGGGGTGGGAAGCAGCGAGGTTTGTGCCTGGACGTGTCGTGGAGTCCAAGGCGTCTTGAGGTTATATGGTCAAGCCGCACGGATCATTAGTACTGGTTAGCTCAACACGTTGCCGTGCTTACACACCCAGCCTATCGACCACCTGGTCTTGATGGTTCCTTCAGGGGGATCGGGTCCCCGGGAGATCTCATCTTGAGGCGCGCTTCCCGCTTAGATGCTTTCAGCGGTTATCGCTTCCGAACATAGCTACCCGGCCGTGCCACGGGCGTGACAACCGGAACACCAGGGGTTCGTCCACTCCGGTCCTCTCGTACTAGGAGCAGCCCCTCTCAAATCTCCAACGCCCACGACAGATAGGGACCGAACTGTCTCACGACGTTCTGAACCCAGCTCGCGTACCACTTTAAATGGCGAACAGCCATACCCTTGGGACCGACTACAGCCCCAGGATGTGATGAGCCGACATCGAGGTGCCAAACACCGCCGTCGATATGAACTCTTGGGCGGTATCAGCCTGTTATCCCCGGAGTACCTTTTATCCGTTGAGCGATGGCCCTTCCATACAGAACCACCGGATCACTAAGACCTACTTTCGTACCTGCTTGATCCGTCGATCTTGCAGTCAAGCACGCTTATGCCTTTGCACACAGTGCGCGATGTCCGACCGCGCTGAGCGTACCTTCGTGCTCCTCCGTTACTCTTTGGGAGGAGACCGCCCCAGTCAAACTACCCACCATACACGGTCCCCGACCCGGATCACGGGCCCAGGTTAGAACGTCAAGCACATCAGGGTGGTATTTCAAGGATGGCTCCACCAAGACTGGCGTCCTGGCTTCGCAGCCTCCCACCTATCCTACACAGACGAACTCAACGTTCAGTGTAAAGCTGTAGTAAAGGTTCACGGGGTCTTTCCGTCTTGCCGCGGGAACGCTGCATCTTCACAGCGATTTCAATTTCACTGAGTCTCGGGTGGAGACAGCGCCGCTGTCGTTACGCCATTCGTGCAGGTCGGAACTTACCCGACAAGGAATTTCGCTACCTTAGGACCGTTATAGTTACGGCCGCCGTTTACCGGGGCTTCGATCAAGAGCTTCGCCTTGCGGCTGACCCCATCAATTAACCTTCCGGCACCGGGCAGGCGTCACACCCTATACGTCCACTTTCGTGTTTGCAGAGTGCTGTGTTTTTGATAAACAGTCGCAGCGGCCTGGTCACTGCGGCCCGCCGGGGCTTTGCAAAGCATTTTGCCACCCTGGCGGGCGCACCTTCTCCCGAAGTTACGGTGCCATGTTGCCTAGTTCCTTCACCCGAGTTCTCTCAAGCGCCTGAGAATTCTCATCCTGCCCACCTGTGTCGGTTTTCGGTACGGTCTGCGTGACCTGAAGCTTAGAGGCTTTTCCTGGAAGCGTGGCATCAGTGACTTCGCCCGATAGGGCTCGTCTCGGTGCTCGGCATTGGCGGCGCGGATTTGCCTGCGCCCCCTGCCTACCGCCTTTCCCCGGGACAACCAACGCCCGGTACACCTAGCCTTCTCCGTCCCCCCATCGCAGTCACGCGAGGTGCTGGAATATTAACCAGCTTCCCATCGACTACACCTTTCGGTCTCGCCTTAGGGGCCGACTCACCCTGCGCCGATTAACGTTGCGCAAGGAAACCTTGGGCTTTCGGCGTGCGGGCTTTTCACCCGCATTATCGTTACTCATGTCAGCATTCGCACTTCCGATACCTCCAGCGGACCTCCCGGTCCACCTTCGCAGGCTTACGGAACGCTCCTCTACCGCGCACACGCTGTGTGCACCCCAAGCTTCGGTATACCGCTTAGCCCCGTTAAATCTTCCGCGCAGGCCGACTCGACCAGTGAGCTATTACGCTTTCTTTAAAGGATGGCTGCTTCTAAGCCAACCTCCTGGCTGTCTGTGCCTTCCCACATCGTTTTCCACTGAGCGGTAATTTGGGGACCTTAGCTGTGGGTCTGGGTTGTTGCCCTTTTCACGACGGACGTTAGCACCCGCCGTGTGTCTCCCGTGCAGTACGTCCTGGTATTCGGAGTTTGCCATGGTTTGGTAAGTCGCGATGACCCCCTAGCCATAACAGTGCTCTACCCCCAGGAGTATTCACACGAGGCGCTACCTAAATAGCTTTCGAGGAGAACCAGCTATCTCCGGGTTCGATTAGCTTTTCACTCCTAGCCACACCTCATCCCCTACCTTTGCAACGGGAGTGGGTTCGGGCCTCCAGTCGGTGTTACCCGACCTTCACCCTGGACATGGCTAGATCACCCGGTTTCGGGTCTACTGCCTGCGACTGTGCGCCCTGTTCAGACTCGGTTTCCCTTCGCCTCCCCTATGCGGTTAAGCTCGCCACAGACAGTAAGTCGCTGACCCATTATACAAAAGGTACGCAGTCACCCCACGCGGGGGCTCCCACTGCTTGTACGCACACGGTTTCAGGTTCTGTTTCACTCCCCTCTCCGGGGTTCTTTTCGCCTTTCCCTCACGGTACTGGTTCGCTATCGGTCGGTCAGGAGTATTTAGCCTTGGAGGATGGTCCCCCCATGTTCAGACAGGGTTTCACGTGCCCCGCCCTACTCATCATCATCCAACGGGCCCTTTCGCATACAGGGCTGTCACCTTCTATGGCCGGCCTTTCCAGGCCGTTTTGCTAGAACCCGTTCGACTTCTGGGCTGGTCCCCGTTCGCTCGTCACTACTGAGGGAATCTCGGTTGATTTCTTTTCCTCCGGTTACTGAGATATTTCAGTTCACCGGGTTCGCCTCCCGTGCCTATGGATTCAGCACGGGATACCGCCGAAGCGGTGGGTTTCCCCATTCGGACATCGCCGGATCAAAGCTTGTTGCCAGCTCCCCGACGCTTTTCGCAGGCTGCCACGTCCTTCTTCGCCTCTGACCGCCAAGGCATCCACCGTGTGCGCTTGTTCGCTTGACCATATAACCCCAAGTCGCCTCGGGGCCATCGTGCTGCGCGAACAGTCAACGATTGCTCATAAGGATCCTCGCGGATCCCGCCTTAGCCTCTACGACACGTCTGATGCAGTACTGCCTCTCAAACGCTCGCTACTTCCCAGTTTTCAAAGAACCCGCCACGGCCTCAACGCCGCAGCCGCTCGATGTCGTGTGCGCCCCTTTCCACGTGGCTGGTGGAGCCAGTCGGGATCGAACCGACGACCCCCTGCTTGCAAAGCAGGTGCTCTCCCAGCTGAGCTATGGCCCCGTTGCTGACCGCAAAAAGCGTTGGTGGGTCTGGGAGGACTCGAACCTCCGACCTCACCCTTATCAGGGGTGCGCTCTAACCACCTGAGCTACAGACCCAGGCCGGATCACGTGAAAAGCAGGAAACTTGTGCGGACGCCTGCAGGACAGGCTTCGTCGCGCTCTAAAGGAGGTGATCCAGCCGCACCTTCCGATACGGCTACCTTGTTACGACTTCACCCCAGTCATCGGCCACACCGTGGCAAGCGCCCCCCTTGCGGTTAAGCTACCTGCTTCTGGTGCAGCAAACTCCCATGGTGTGACGGGCGGTGTGTACAAGGCCCGGGAACGTATTCACCGCAGCAATGCTGATCTGCGATTACTAGCGATTCCGACTTCACGGAGTCGAGTTGCAGACTCCGATCCGGACTAGGATGGGGTTTCTGGGATTGGCTCCGCCTCGCGGCTTGGCAGCCCTCTGTCCCCACCATTGTAGTACGTGTGTAGCCCTGGCCGTAAGGGCCATGATGACTTGACGTCATCCCCACCTTCCTCCGGTTTGTCACCGGCAGTCTCCCTAGAGTTCCCACCCGAAGTGCTGGCAACTAGGGACAAGGGTTGCGCTCGTTGCGGGACTTAACCCAACATCTCACGACACGAGCTGACGACAGCCATGCAGCACCTGTCTCAGGGTTCCCGAAGGCACCAATCCATCTCTGGAAAGTTCCCTGGATGTCAAGGCCAGGTAAGGTTCTGCGCGTTGCATCGAATTAAACCACATACTCCACCGCTTGTGCGGGCCCCCGTCAATTCCTTTGAGTTTCAGTCTTGCGACCGTACTCCCCAGGCGGCGAACTTAACGCGTTAGCTTCGATACTGAAGGCCTGTGTGCCCCCAACATCCAGTTCGCATCGTTTAGGGCGTGGACTACCAGGGTATCTAATCCTGTTTGCTCCCCACGCTTTCGTGCCTCAGCGTCAGTACTGGTCCAGGTGGCCGCCTTCGCCACGGATGTTCCTCCCGATCTCTACGCATTTCACTGCTACACCGGGAATTCCACCACCCTCTACCGTACTCTAGCCCGCCAGTATCAAATGCCATTCCCAGGTTGAGCCCGGGGCTTTCACATCTGACTTAACGAACCGCCTACGCACGCTTTACGCCCAGTAATTCCGAGTAACGCTTGCACCCTTCGTATTACCGCGGCTGCTGGCACGAAGTTAGCCGGTGCTTATTCTTCCGGTACCGTCATCCACCCCGGCTGTTCACCAGGGCGCTTTCTTCCCGGACAAAAGGGCTTTACAACCCGAAGGCCTTCTTCACCCACGCGGCATGGCTGGATCAGGCTTGCGCCCATTGTCCAATATTCCCCACTGCTGCCTCCCGTAGGAGTCTGGGCCGTGTCTCAGTCCCAGTGTGGCTGATCATCCTCTCAGACCAGCTACCGATCGTCGCCTTGGTGGGCCATTACCCCGCCAACCAGCTAATCGGACATCGGCTCATCCCATCGCGCGAGGCCTTGCGGTCCCCCGCTTTCACCCTCGGGTCGTATGCGGTATTAGCGTAAGTTTCCCTACGTTATCCCCCACGACGGGGCAGATTCCGATGTGTTCCTCACCCGTCCGCCACTCGCCGGCATAGGAAGCAAGCTTCCTACCCGCTGCCGTTCGACTTGCATGTGTTAGGCCTGCCGCCAGCGTTCACTCTGAGCCAGGATCAAACTCTTCAGTTGAAGCAATGCTTTCAGCTTCTCCCGCAGCGCCTTCACCCAGCCTCGCGTCGCTTGCTTGGCAATTGACTAAAAGCTTGTGTTCCGACGTCTGCAAGATTGGACTACCACCCAACCCCGCAGGCGCCCGCACAAATTTCCTGCGCACACTGTCAAAGATCCAACCCGCCAGGCCTTCGCCCACGGCCCGGGCATTTCGCCCGAGGGAGCCGCACATTATACGGCGCTTTCCAGAACCGTCAACACC
>NZ_VUOD01000020.1 GCF_008386465.1 Arenimonas fontis | reverse complement strand
ACCAACGGCTTCCTCGAAGCGCTCAACGGCCTGTTTCAGTCCGCCAAGCGCCGCGCTCGCGGCTTCACCCGCTTCACCACTATCAGAACCGTCATCTTCCTGATCGCCGGCAAGCTCGACTTCGCAGTGATCAACCCTCATGCCCGGCAACCCACTTGAAATTCAACAGAGCCACAAAAACTAAAGCAAAGCATTGAATTCTGGAAACGCTCCGCAGCAGATGCTGAAAGGAAATATGAGGCTCTTCTCAAAGAAACAAGTCACAAAACGGCAACCTCGACCCCGCCCGCCGCAACAACCTCGGTCGACCCATTCGTTCAAATTGTGTCACGCGCGATAAGTATTGCCGGACGAGATCGAGATTTTGAGGTCACGGTCAATAACACAACACTTAGCCGGGCCCCACTTGATCTGGCTACAGCATCAGAGAAAAAGCTAAGGAAATCTCTTGGCATTCCATCATCTGATCGTCGAGACTTCATCGCGATCATTCGAGAAGCTGCCGAGGCTCGCGTTATCAGCGACGAAGCCAGAGGCCTTCTCAACTTTGTCAGACAGAACAGAAATCGAGTCGCACATGACCAACTCAACCAGTCCGAGCTTTGGGCAAGGTCGTGCATTGCAATTCTTGCCACTTCAATTGTCTGGCCCGAGCTGCACGGGGCTGAAACTTAACAATTCGTGTATGGACTCCCCCTGCAAACAGCGCACTGATTGATCTCGGACTTTCGGAAGCGGATCGGTTGCAGTCGTGTATTCGGCCTTGGGGTGAGCGCGGTGCGCTCGGGCCATCATGAAATCCGCGGGCGGGGGCCTATCGTTCAAGCGGCTTCGCGAGCCGGAATTGTTATCGGCCTTGCCCCACCCGGGGACCGAACCCTTCGTCATGATCGAGATCGTGGTGCACTCCTGGCAGTTTCCGTTCGCCCTCAGGCGGCTTTGGGTTTGACGCTGACGTGGGCGGGGTTGAATGCGGCACCGTGGTGGTCGATGCGTAAGCTTCCCCGGTCGGTAGACACCCAATAAGTAGAACTTTCTGGCATCTTTTCCCCGCCAGGAGGTTGTATGAAGAAGTCGAAGTTCACCGAGACCCAGATCATTGCCGTGCTCAAGCAGGGCGACGCCGGGGTGCCGATCAAGGACCTGTGCCGCCAGGCCGGGATCAGTTCGGCGACCTCACCAGTGGAAGTCGAAGTACGGCGGCATGGAGGCGTCCGAGCTGCGGCGCGTGAAGGAGCTCGAGGCCGAGAACGCCAAGCTCAAGCGGATGTATGCCGAGCTGGCCCTCGACAACGCTGCGATGAAGGACCTGATCGCAAAGAAACTGTAGGGCCGGCGCAAAAGCGCGACGCCGTGCGCTTCCTCCTGGAGGAGCACCAGCGGCCATTGCGCCGGTCCTGTGACATGGTCGGGCAGGTCACTATCCCGGGCGGCGTGGTACCGACCGCCGCTTGACTGGACGGTCCGCGACGCCGAGATCATCTCGGCACTGGCCGAGCTGGTCAAAGACCGGCCGGCCCGGGGCTTCTGGAAGTGCCGGAAGCTGCTCCGGCGGCGCCGACCGGAATGGAACCACAAGCGCATATATCGGGTTTACAAGGCCATGGGATTGAACCGCCGCCGCGCCGTCAGGCGCCGCCTGCCCAAACGCGAGCGCGTGCCGCTGTATGTGCCGCGCACGCCGGATTCGGCGTGGTCGGCGGACTTCATGTCCGACGCGCTCGCCTGCGGTCGCCGGTTCCGGACTTTCAACGTCGAAGACGACTTCAACCGCGAGGCGCTGCACATCGAGGTCGATACCTCGATCTCGTCGCTGCGCCTGGTCCGGATCTTTCAGCGGCTTCAGCGTGAGCGGGGGCTGCCGCAGGTGCTGCGGACCGACAACGGCCCGGAGTTCCTGGGCGAGGCCTTCACCGAATGGGCCAAGGGCCAGGGCATGGCCATCCAGTACATCCAGCCTGGCCAGCCGAACCAGAACGCCTACATCGAGCGGTTCAACCGCACGTTCCGGGAAGAGGTGCTCGACCAGTACCTGTTCCGGCGCCTCGAGGACGTCCGCGAAGCCGCTTGGTGGTGGATGCTCGAGTACAACGAGCAACGCCCCCACGATTCCCTCGGCGATATGACGCCCGCCGAGGTCCGCCAGCAATACGAGGAAAGTTCTACTTTTGCTTTGTGTGCTTGACGGGGAAGCTTACGGATCAGGTTCGAGCGGGCCACGCCCAGCGTCTCGGCCACCTGCTTTACCGGGAATCGTCCGCCGGCAGCAACGGCATGCGCGAGATCAACTTTTTTGCCTGGGCGACCTCCAGCGCCTCTTTGAGGATCTCCACCTCCATGGTCTTGCGCCCCAGCAACCGCTCGAGCTCACGCACCTGGCGCTGAAGCGCCTTGAGCTCGCCCACCCCCACCACCTGGTCATCGGCCTGAATGGCCGAGACGCCGCCGTCTTTCATCAGTTTTCTCCAGCGAAACAGCAGACTGGGCGATATACCATGGCGTCGCGCCACGAGCGAGACCGACATCCCCGGCTGATCGCACAGTGCGACCAACTCCACTTTCTCTCGCACCGAATACCGCCGGCGACGCTGCACCCCCGTGACCACCTCGACTCGTTCCACCGTAGACACTCCTTTGCACTAGGCTTATGCCTAGGCTTTGCTCACGCAACAAAGTGTCCGGTCGAAAACGGGGCTACAACACGTTGTGCGCCTGACACGGATGGAACGAACGAAAGCGTCGAGTGAAAGAACTAGATCGTTGGACGCTGTGCGGTGCTCAGCGTGTGTTAAACCGCCGGATTCGGTTATTGCGGACGGGAAGGCTTGGAGGTTCATGACCGTGCCGCCTCCGCCGCAATGTGGCCGGCCAGCTCCGTGATAAAAGTCTTGAGCCCGGTCATGGGACTTAGTTCCTGATAGGCGCCGTCCGCCGCCGCCGTGCGCGGCGACGCGATTACTGAGGCGACGGAGTAGAGCTGTTCCTGCATGAGCCGCTGGCACAGTAGATTGTAGCGCTGGAGATAAGAGGCGCCCTGGAACTCTGGAAAAACATTGAAATGCGGCGATCGGCTGGTCACGGGCTGGCGCGACTCCGGCGCGTCCTCCACCATCATCAACCAGCCGACGAAAGGTCGCGGCTGTTTGCCAAAGGCTCCTTCGCGATAGGCAACCCACAGGTCGTGGGCTGTACCGATCGCCTCCTCGGTACGGTTGTTGAAGTTGTTGCCGAAGGATGGTCCGACCTGACTCTTGAATTCAATCGCCGCGATCAGGCGACCTTCGTTGATAACGAGCAGGTCCCAGAGCTTGGTGGGACGGAAGTATCCCGGAAGTGTCACGAGGGCCCGATCGCGGTGAATGGCCGCATGGCCGAGTCCGTTAGCGCGAACTAAGTCGATGACGAGCGCGATAAAACCGTCCATGTTCTTGCCAGCTGTGACACTAGCGCGCTCGCCCTGATCGACATTTCCGGATTCTATCTGCTTCTGTCGTGCCTTCTCGCGATTGCCCCAGAACGCCTGAACCGCTTCGCGTGCCTTCAATTCGTAATTGATGAGATCAATGCTCATGTGGCCCCCGCAACTCCCCCTTGATTACTCCCCATTGCCGTCGAGCGTGGCGCATTCTTCCTTAGAAAGACTGTAAAGCCTGAACACCGCTGAGTTACAGGCAGACGTGTCGCCTTTCCTCGCAGCAGTGACAAGTTCCTTCTTGATTACATTGGGAACATCTGCCCAACGCGGCAGACGGATGCGCCGTAAGTACTGCGCCTGAAAGCGCAGATAGCCGCCCCGCATCCGTGTGGAGTACGTTGCCACGAACAGCCGAGCGATGCCGGATAGCAGAACGGCTTGCAAGGCGTGCAAGTCCCACTCGTCCGACGTAATGAAGTAAAGATTGTGGTGCGGATAAAGCTTGCCGTCCTCATAAACGACGTGCGCTTTCCCCTTGATGTCCGGGATCAACAGCTTAGGGCGCCAAGTAAGTTCCGGATATATGCGGTCGATAGTGCGGTACCAGTTGGCGGGTGCCTTCTGGGCCACATGGCGTTTCGCTAACTGATCCTTGCGTGCTTCAAGATAGCGCCGCAGGCGCGGATATTTTCCAAGATCGACAAGGCTACCGTCTTCCGCGAATGGATTCACGATGCCAAGCCCGCGCCATTGAACAGTGCCGGACAAAATGTCCTTCGTCATCACAAGCGGCAGCTTACGATCATCTTCGACGTCCAGTTCGTCGAACGGTCCGATGAACGCATCGTCGGCTCCGGTTGCGACGCCAATCCCGACTTTGCAACCTGCATCCTCGATGGCTGGAAAGTCCCTCTCCAGGCGACGCACAAGCTTAACTTGGTCGGAGGAGTCGAGAATCCACGGCTGAGCTCCGGCCGTGATATTGGCTATTTCCTTGACGGGCCCATTCGAGTTCGGCGCCTGCGAGGCAAGCAATATTTTGGCAAGACTGTTGAGTACACTCTTTTCGATGATCGGACGTCTCGCAATGCGGGTTCGCCCAGGCTTTTCTCTGACGATCACGGTGATGGCCGGATAGGCGATTACTTCCGAATGGAAAGCCGGCGTATCGTGCATATCTATATAGAATTTCAGGTGAAAGCGTTCGGCCACCATCTGACGCAACGGACCGCCGTAGCGATTCTTCATCCACCTATCGGCGCAAATAAAGCCAAGAGCCCCGCCCTCACCAAGAACCGACAGCGAACGTTCGATGAAGGGAATGTAGATGTCCGCGCGGTCGAAGATGGTGCGATAACGTGTGCGGTATTCGGCAAGCAGCGCGTCCGGGATTAACTCCTGTCGAACATAAGGAGGATTGCCGACCACGTAATCGAAGGTACCGGAAAGCGGCACTAGCAAGAAGTCGCCCTGTATCAGCCACGCCTGAACAAGTTGTTTCGCCTCGTGTACGGGTACGGCATGCCTCTGAAGCGAGGCCATAATCCTACCGCGCGTTTCCTCGAAGGAGGCGCGGTGCAGTTCGACTGCGCGGATGCAGTTCGCGAGACTGACTGCCGAAACACGCGGAGCATGGGTCTGCCACGCGGCGACTAATCTTTCGATCGCGGCAAGTAGAAACTCTCCGTGTCCAAAGGACGGCTCCAGAAGGCGTTCTTCATGAAGGGGTCTGTCAGGTGTGTAGCCGACCAGATCGAGGATGAAGTCAACGACCTCCCGGCGCGTGAAGACGGCCCCGCGTTCGTCGATGCCCGCGTTCGAAAGTAGTTCGAGGGCGTCTTCGATGGGACACATTCCGGGAAAGGAGGCTTGTCTTAGCCGCTGGTCTACTGCCGACTCACTCATTCTCACGCGCCTTGTCGGTCATTATCTGAGTTGGAATAGGTATAGTGTGGTGTTCCTCGTGCTCATCGGAATGATTGAGCTGGAACAGTTCCAATAGGAGGGTCTTCAGTTTCTCGTACTTCCTAACTCATTTCACTGCGATCCTCTTGAGTCCTTACACCACGCGCCGGTAAGCGATTGGAATGGTGAAGAGTGCTTCGGCGTTGTGCACTAGCGAGTCGCTTGGTTCTGCTATGAAGAAGGGGGGCGCGCCACGATGTAGCCGTGCGGGAGGTCTTTGCTAGCCGACGAGTTCATCGACCACCTCTCGGTTCAGAAGCACGATCTGCTGGTCTGCAGGCTTTCTGGTTGCTGGGTCAGTATCCAGCCCGAGGCGCCGAAGGGCGTAGTACAGCAGCGCCTTGCGAACGGCGATTTTGGCCTTGCCGTCGCGCATGCCATAGTCGAGCGCAATGACCTTTTTCGCCTCTTTTCAATTTCGAGTGGGTAAGCTGGACCTGAGCAGGTACGGGATCGGGTATGACTGACAAGCTGTTTGAGGCTGCCTTGGGGGTCTCTCCGCCGTGGCAGGTGACGGGCGCGGACTTCGAT
>NZ_VUOD01000002.1 GCF_008386465.1 Arenimonas fontis | reverse complement strand
TGTAGACGGCGAGCCTGTCCTCGGCGGCAATAAAGGCCAGCCAGCCGACCTTCGGGGCGTGGTACTCCCAGGCACCATTGACCCACACTGCAATCTGGTCGGTCCTGCCGGCCCAGGCGCCGGTGGCACCAGCCGGCACGATGTAGCGATCCCCTTCGGCGGGGCTGGCAGGCGGCGTGGTCGTGCTGCGGCTCGTCACCGACAGGCCCACGATGGCGCCCAGGCGCTTCAGGTTCGCGTCCATCCCGGTGTGCCAGCCGGACTCGCCCAGCGTCCAGCCGTAGGCGAGGTCCAGGTTCGGATCGGTCAATGGCATCGGTTCATCTCCTCACGGTATCGCAAGACTCGGCAGTGACCCCAAAGCCGTGCTGCGCGTGCGGCGGTGGTGCTGGTTCGGGTGCTGCCGCCAGTGGCGACCGACGAGGGGCAGGTGCAACACGCTGCCCTGCCGGGCCACGAGGCGGGTGAGCAGCCGGTCGGCCCCGGCGTCGAGATCGGCGATGCGTGTCAGCACCGGCTCGACGGCGCTTCGGCGCATCACGATCAGGCCGTGGACGTGGCTGGCCGAATGGGCGTGTTGGAAGGCGCTGTAGGCCAGTCGCCGCACGCCGATGGGGCGGCCACCTTCGTCCATCAGCGTCTCGTCGGTGTAGGCGAGCACCGCCGACGGACAGGCCTCGAGCGCATCGGCCAGGTGCGCGAAGGCGTCGGCCTCGTAGCGGTCGTCCGGGTCGACGAAGGACACGAGCGGCAAGGTCCCTCGCGCGAAGCCCGCCGCGCGGGCCTGCCCGACACGCCCCGGGAGGCCGGGCAGCAGGTGCAGGCGGATCGGCGCGCCGGCGAGGCTCGCGAGGCGGTCTGCCTGAACCCCGCACTGCGGCGGAGTCGCGGATTCCACAAACGAAAACGCCCAACCGGAAAAGGTTGGGCGTCGAAAAGTGGTGGCCAGGGAGGGAATCGAACCCCCGACACGGGGATTTTCAGTCCCCTGCTCTACCAACTGAGCTACCTGGCCGGGCTTCGGTCCGGTGCTGCCGGACAAGGCCGCGCATCATACCGGAGCCTGAACGGTCGCGGCAAGCGTACAGGCCGGGGCCTCACCGTAAACGTGTGTTAAACGGCCTCCGGCGGCCTCTGCCCGGATCGAAACCCGCGGGTTTAGGGTGTGGCTAGCCTCTTCAACCAGCTCGAGGGAGCTTGCCATGAAGAAGAAGTCGTTGATTTCGATCTTGATCGCGATGGCGATGACGCTTGCCTGTAGCCTCACCGCGGCGGCCGCGGGCAACAAGGACGAAGGCAGGTCCGAGGAGCGGCTGCTGTTGCTGCGGGCGAACGCCGCCGAACCGGTGGACAGGGTCAGGTTCCTGCGGCCCATGCACGGCTTCGATGTCGTCAGCGACCGCGCCATCCTGGTCTGGGAGACGCCATTCAAGGCCTGGCTGGTCGAACTGCGGGAGTCGGCGGCCTGCCAGAGGCTGGAGAACGAACTGAGCCTGAGGCTGGACGTCCGGTCCGGTGACAGCCTCAGCACGCGGCATGGTTATCTCGTCGGCCGCAACGGGATCCTCTGCCGGATGGAGACGATCCGCGAAGTGGACGTGCCCGCCTGGCGCGAGGCCAGGAAGGAAGCCGGGTTGTGAGGTGATCGCCGGCGCCGGCACCGGCGCCGGCACCGGATCGGCTCAATCGGCCGGCGGCACGTAGCCGGCCGGCTTCTCGGCGCCGCCGCCGAACAGGAACTTCTCCATCTCCCGCTCCAGGAAGGCCCGGTGTTGCGGATCCAGGGGTGAGAGCCGGTTCTCGTTGATCAGCATGGTCTGGTGGGCCAGCCAGTCCTGCCAGGCCGTGCGGCCGATCTGCTCGAACACCCGCTTGCCCAGCGGTCCTGGCCAGGGCACGAAGCCCAGGCCCTCGTCCTCGCGCTGCAGCTTGTGGCAGAACACCTTGCGGCTCATGTCAGGCTCCCGAGCAGTTTGCGGACCGGCGCTGGCAGGCCCAGTTCGTCCAGACGGTCGAGCGGCTGCCAGCGCAGCTCGGCATTATCGCCCGGCGCGTCCGCCACCGCGGTGCGCGCCCTCGCTCCGTGCCAGCCCAGCGGTTCGATGTGCAGCCGGTAGTGGCTGAACACGTGTTCGAACAGCGGCAGCGGCTGGCCGGCGTCGAAGTCGGCGTCGCTGTGGCGGCCGACGAAGGCGCGGGCCTCGTCGTGGCCGGTGGCCTCGGGCAGTGACCACAGGCCCTGCCAGACGCCGCCGGGCGGGCGTCGCTGCAGCAGTACGCGGCCTTCGCCATCGCGCAGCACCAGCATGATCGTGCGCCGTTCCGGCAGCGGCTTGCCGGGCTTGGGTTCCGGCAGCTGTTCGACCCGGCCTTCGCGCAAGGCCAGGCAATCCTCCTGCAGCGGGCACAGCACGCAGGCCGGCTTGCTGCGGGTGCACAGCGTGGCGCCGAAATCCATCACCGCCTGGGTGTAGTCGGCCAGGCGGGCTTCCGGCAGGTGTGCTTCCGCCAGTTGCCACAGTTGCTTTTCCACCTTCGGGCTGCCCGGCCAGCCACCGATGCCGTGGTAGCGGCAGAGCGTGCGCTTGACGTTGCCGTCGAGGATGGCGAAGCGGTCGCCGTGCGCCTGCGCCAGGATGGCGCCGGCGGTGCTGCGGCCGATGCCGGGCAGGGCGGCCAGGGCCTCGAAATCGCGCGGCAGTTCGCCGCCGTGCCGTTCCACGCAGATCTGCGCGGTGCGGTGCAGGTGGCGGGCGCGGGCGTAGTAGCCCAGGCCCGACCACAAGGCCAGCACCCGGTCCGGCTCGGCCGCGGCCAGGGCGGGCAGGTCGGGCAGCGCGTCCAGGAAACGCGTGTAATAGGGAATGACCGTCTGCACCTGGGTCTGCTGCAGCATGATTTCCGCCACCCAGACGCGGTAGGGCGTGCGCGGATGCTGCCAGGGCAGGTCGTGGCGGCCGTCGCGGTCGAACCAGTCCAGTAGGCGCTGCGCAAAGCCGCTCATCGGCCGCTTGCCCCCGCGGCACCTTCCGGCAGGCCATCCCCGCCGTCCGGGTCGCCTTCCGCAGCCTCCCGGCCAGCCGGTGTGTCGCGCGCGCGCGCGGTGCCATTGCCTTCGTCCAGTTCGATCACCAGCCCCTCCAGCTGCACGCCTTCGACCACCAGCAGCGGTGCGTCCAGCCGACCGCGCAGCGGCGGCAGGGGCGTGGCGGCGGGCGTGTCCAGCCAGGCCAGCAGGTCCGGCAGCGCGGTTTCGCCCTCGAAGCGGGTTTCGCCCTGGCTCAGCGCCAGGCGCAGCGGCGCGGAGAAATCGTCGGGGCCGGCATAGGCAAACTCGAAGGGCAGGGCAAGGGCCGGATCCAGCGGCGCGGGCAGGGCGGGCCAGTCGGCCGGCCATTCCCGCAGCTTTCCGCGGGCCTGCAGTTCGAGCGTTTCGCCCAGGCCCGCCTCGCCGCCGGCCTCGAATGCCGGCAGCGGCGATTCGCCCTGGAAGCGCAGTTGCTCGGCGAGCAGGCGCAGCGGCGTGCCGCTGGCGTCGAAGGCGCCCTGCAGCTGCAGTGCCCAGGCGAGGTCGAGCGCGGGCGTGCGCAGCCGGCCGCCGGCCTCCGCCCGCAAGGGTGAGGCCAGGCCGGCCTGTGCCGCCGTCAGCGTCGCCTCCAGCGGCAGTTCCAGGTCGCCGCGGCGCCAGGTGGTGGAAAGCGACAGCGTCGCCGGCTCGCCCGGATGCAGGGTGGGCAGCTCCAGCGAGAGCGCCTCGGCCTGCCAGCCGTTCGCGACCAGCATGCCGTCGTTTACCCGCAGGCCATCGCTCAGCGTCGGCAGTTCGAAGGGCGCATCGGACGGCGGCCGGCTGTCCAGCCAGGCCAGCATCGCCTCCAGGTCCAGCTGCGGCCGGTCCAGCCCGATGCGGGTGATCACCACTTCATCGCCGCCCCAGATCGTGCTCCAGGGCAGCGAAACTTCCACCCGCGCCGCCCTGAACATCGGCGTCGCGGCGCCGGGCAAGCGGGCGTGGAAGCCGGGTAGCAGCAGGCGCGGTTCGGGTCGCAAGGCATAGTCCGGAACGCCTTCGAAACCCAGTTCCAGGCCGGCGGCGGCGCCTAGCCGCGAGAGCACCGTATTGGCCAGCCGTGTCGGTTCCAGTTGCCGGTCCAGCCACCAGCCGCCCAGCAGGCCGAGCGCGGCCAGCGCGCCCAGGATCCACGGCCAGCGTCGCTTGCGCGGCCGCTTCGCCATTCAGCCCCCGAGCGATTCCGGCAGCAGTGCGTCCACGAAGCCCTCCGGGTCGAACACGCGCAGGTCCTCGGGCTTCTCGCCCAGGCCGATGAAGCGGATCGGCAGGCCGAACTCGCGGGCCAGGGCGAAGACCACGCCGCCCTTGGCGGTGCCGTCGAGCTTGGTCACCACCAGGCCGGTCACCCGCACCGCGGCGTGGAACTGGCGCAGCTGGTTGAGCGCGTTCTGGCCGGTGGTGCCGTCGATCACCATCAGCACTTCGTGCGGGGCGCGTTCCTCGAGCTTGCCCAGAACGCGGCGGATCTTGCCCAGCTCGGCCATCAGGCCCTGCTGGGTGTGCAGGCGGCCGGCGGTGTCGGCGATCAGCACGTCCACGCCGCGGGCCCTGGCCTGCTGCAGGCCGTCGTAGGCGACCGAGGCCGGGTCGGCGTCCTGGCCCTGGGCGATCACCGGCACGCCGTTGCGCTGGCCCCAGGCCTGCAGCTGGGCCACCGCGGCGGCGCGGAAGGTGTCGCCGGCAGCCAGCATCAGCGTGTGGCCTTCGTTCTGGAAGCGCCGCGCCAGCTTGCCGATGGTGGTGGTCTTGCCGACGCCGTTGACGCCGACGGTGAGGATGACGAAGGGCTTGGCGGCCGGGTCGATCTCCAGCGGCTTGGCCACCGGCCTGAGCATGGCCAGCAGGTCGTTGCGCAGGGCCCGCAGCAGGGCGCCGGCGTCGGCGAATTCGCGGGCCTTCATGCGCTTGCGCAGGCGCTCGACCACTTCGGTGGTGGCCGGCACGCCCATGTCGGCGCTGATCAGGGCCGTCTCGACCTCGTCCAGCAGGTCCTCGTCCAGCTTCGGGTGGCGCGAGAACAGGCTGCCCAGGCTGCGCGCGAACAGGCTGCCGCCCAGCACGCCCTTCATGGCCTCGCGGCCCTCGGCGCGCTCCGCCTCCAGGCGGGCGGCCTTCTCTTCCTGGCGCACGGTGTAGGCGCGGGCCAGGTCTTCGGGGCTGAAGCCGGAGCCGGCCGGCTCCGGCGCGGTCCTGGCCGGGGCGATGGGGGCGGCCGGGGCGGGTTTTTTCTTCAGGAAATCGAACATCGCGGCGGTTTCGCGGACAATGCGCGCATGGTAGCACCCGGCCCCCGCAGCGCCCGATGAACCGCAAGCCGCCCGGCACCGTCCGCATCATCGCCGGCCGCCTGCGGGGTTCGAAGCTGCCCGTGCCGGACCGGCCCGGCTTGCGTCCGACCTCCGACCGGGTGCGCGAAACCCTGTTCAACTGGCTGCAGCCGGCGCTGCCCGGGGCGCGGGTGCTGGACCTGTTCGCCGGCACCGGTGCCCTGGGTTTCGAGGCCGCCTCTCGCGGTGCCGCCGAGGTCGTGCTGGTGGAGCGCGATCCGGACCTGGCCCGGGGCCTGCGTGCTCAGGCGGAGCGGCTGAAGGTGGCCAACCTGCACGTGGAAACCGCCGAGGCCCTGGCCTGGCTGGCCCGGCCCGACGGCCGTCGCTTCGACCTGGTGTTCGTGGATCCGCCTTTCGCCGCCGGGCTCTGGCAGCCGGCCTTGGCCGCGCTGCCGGCCTGGCTGGCCCCTGGCGCGCGCATCTATCTGGAAGGGCCTGCGCAGGCGCCGCCGGCTTGGCCGGCCGACTGGCAACGGCTGCGGGAGGGACGTACCCGCGAGGTCGCCTATGTGTTGTTGCAGGCCGGCAACGCTCGGCCCGGGGGCGGCGCTGCTACACTTGCCGGCGAGTCCAATCCGCAGGGCGCCGCAGAGGCATGAGCAAGGCCCGCAACCGTGTCGCGGTCTATCCCGGCACCTTCGACCCCATCACCAATGGCCATGTGGATCTGGTCGCCAGGGCCGCGCCCTTGTTCGACCGGATCGTGGTGGGCGTTGCCGAGAGCCCGGCCAAGGGGCCGGCCATGCCGCTCGCGGAGCGGGTGAGCCTGGCCCGCGAGGCGCTTGCCGACTTCGCCAACGTCGAAGTGCGCGGTTTCGATTCGCTGCTGGCGCATTTCGTCCGTGACCTGGGGGCGTCGGTGCTGCTGCGCGGCCTGCGCGCGGTGTCCGATTTCGAGTACGAGTTCCAGCTGGCCAGCATGAACCGGCACCTCATTCCCGAGGTCGAAACCCTGTTCCTGACCCCGGCCGAGCAGCACAGCTTCATTTCCTCCAGCCTGGTGCGGGAAGTGGCCCGGCTGGGCGGCGACGTTGCCGGTTTCGTTCCCCCGGCGGTCGCCCGGGCCCTGGCGGCCCGGTGGAAGCGCCCCTGAAGTACCGATCACAACTAGACGAGGTAACGCCATGAACCGTGCTCTTGTTTCCGTCGCGCTGCTGCTTTCCCTGGGCCTGGTGGCCGGCTGCGGCCAGAAGGCCGAGCAGGAGGCTGCCCAAGCCCCGGTGGTGCTGACCGCGCCGACCAACGGCGACGACGCTGCGTGGAAAGCCTATCTGGCGCAGGTGATCGGCCAGAACCAGGCCGGCGTCACCGACCGCATCTTTTCCTATTACCTGCCCAAGGACTCCCGCGTCGTGACCGAGGCCGACGAGGACGGCCGCAGCCAGTACGACCGCCAGCTGGACAACGTGAACGCCGCCGTGCAGCGCACCGTGCTGCCAGGCAACATGCTGGCTTTCGGCTCGCCGGACAGCGCCGCCATGGCCGATCTGATCGTGAAGGCCTTCGAGGGCGCCGCGCCGGACGCGCTGCAGGGCTCGCAGGTGCTGTTCATCGGCAAGGCCGAGGATGCCGAGCGGGTCCGGGTCGCGGTCGAAGCGGCCGGTGCCCGCTACATCTTCGTCGAGGCCAAGTAAGCCTGGCCGGATGGGCCCGGACGGGCCCCGCGGGGCCCGCCGGCAGGCGGGGCCCCGCGCCACCGGGGCGACGCCGCCATGGCCCTGCTGATCAACTCGCTTTGCGTCAACTGCGACGTCTGCGCGCCGGCCTGTCCGAACACGGCCATCTCGCAGGGCGAGTTCATCTACGAAATCGATCCGGCCCGCTGTACCGAGTGCGTGGGCCATCATGACGAGCCGCAGTGCGTGGCGGTGTGTCCGGTCGAATGCATCGAGCCAGACCCGGCCTGGCCGGAAAGCCGCGAGCAGCTGCTCGCCAAGTTCCACGTACTGCAGCTCGGGGAGGATGCCGCGTGAAGCGATTGCTGCTTATCTTGCTGTTGCTCGTTCCCGCCGCCTGGGCCGAGGGCCCGGCGCGGCCGGCGGCCGCGGCGCCGGGCCGGTCGGCCATCGCCAGCGCCAATGCCCATGCCACCGACGCCGGCATGGAAGTGCTGGCCAGGGGCGGCAACGCTTTCGACGCAGCCATCGCCGTGAGCGCCACGCTCGGCCTGGTCGAGCCGGAGAGCTCGGGCCTGGGCGGCGGCGGCTTCCTGCTGTTGCACGTGGCCAAGGATGGCCGCGACGTGTTCGTGGACGCCCGCGAGCGCGCGCCGCTGGCGGCCACGCGCGACATGTTCCTGGACGGGAACGGCGAGGCCGACCGCCGCCGCTCGGTGGACGGCGCCCTGGCCGCGGCCATTCCCGGCCTGCCGGCGGCGCTGGAGCACCTGGCCCGCCATTACGGCCGCCTGCCGCTGTCCCAGTCGTTGGCGCCGGCCATCCGCCTGGCCCGCGAGGGCTGGCGCTTCGGTCCCAAGAACGCGGCCATGCTCGCCTGGCGCAAGGAGGCGCTGGCAGGCGATCCGGGCGCGGCGGCGCTGTTCCTGCCCGATGGCCGGGTGCCGGAAGTCGGCACCCTGATGCGCAACGAGGACTACGCGCGCACCCTGGAGCTGATCGCCCGCGAGGGCGCGGCAGGGTTCTACCGCGGCCCCTTCGCCCGGCGCCTGGTGGCGGGCGTGCGCAAGGCCGGCGGCATCTGGAGCGAGCGCGACCTGGCCGAATACCGGGTGGTCGAGCGCGAACCGCTGCGCCTGCACCATCGCGGTTACGAGATCGTCACTGCGCCGCCGCCGTCCTCGGGCGGCGTGGCCCTGGCCACCATCCTCAACATCCTGTCCGGTTACGACTATGCAGCGTTGCCGCCGGCCGAGCGCGCGCACCTGCTGACCGAAGCGATGCGTCGCGCCTACCGCGATCGGGCCCTGTACCTGGGCGATCCGGATTTCGTGCAGGCGCCGGTCGCCATGCTGACCAGCCCGGATTACGCCGCCGGCCTGCGTGCCGGCATCCACCCACGCCGGGCCACGCCCAGCGCGCTGCTGCCGGGCGTCGACGCGGCGCCGGCGCGGCCGGACACCTCGCACTTTTCGATCATGGACGCCGAAGGCAACCTGGTAGCGGTCACCCAGACGGTCAACCTGCCCTTCGGCAATGCCCTGGTCGTGCCCGGCACCGGCTTCCTGCTCAACAACGAGATGGACGACTTCTCGGTGAAGCCGGGCGTGCCCAATGCCTTTGGCCTGGTCGGCGACGACGCCAACGCCATCGCGCCCGGCAAGCGGCCGCTGTCCTCGATGACCCCGACCTTCCTGCGCGGCGACGACCGTGTCGCCGTGCTGGGTTCGCCCGGCGGCAGTCGCATCATCACCACCGTGCTGCTGGCCGCGCTGGGCCTGATGGATGGCCAGGATGCGCAGGCGGTGGCGGCGGCGCCGCGTTTCCATCACCAGTACCTGCCGGACCGCATCCAGGCCGAAAGCGGCGCCTTGCCGGCGGAGGCGGTGGCCGCCCTGGAAGCGATGGGGCACACGGTCGAAGTGACCGACCGCAGCTGGGGCAACCTGCAGGTGGTGGCCTGGGACCGCGGCAGCGGCGAACTGCAGACCGGCACCGATCCGCGCTGGCAAGGCGTCGGCAAGGGCGCGGCCACGGCCGAAGAGGCCTCGATCTACCGCTGAGCCGACGGCTCGCGAGGAGGAAGCGATGAAGCTCTGGTCCATCATGGGCAACTCCCAGCGCCTCGACGGCGGCGCCATGTACGGCAACGCGCCGCGGGCGATGTGGGAGAAGTGGTCGCCGCCGGACGAACACAACCGGATAGCCCTGGCGTGCCGGGCCCTGCTGGCCAGGCCGCTGAACGGCAGGACGGTGCTGTTCGAGACCGGCATCGGCGCCTTTTTCGAGCCGAAACTGCGCGAACGTTACGGGGTGGTCGAAGACCGGCACGTACTGCTGGATTCGCTGGCGGAGGCCGGCGTCTCGCACGAGGACGTGGACGTGGTGGTGCTCAGCCACCTGCACTTCGACCACGCCGGCGGCCTGCTGGCGCCGTGGCAGGCGGGCAGGGCGCCGGCGCTGCTGTTCCCGAACGCCACCTTCGTGGTCGGCGCCGAACATTGGCGTCGCGCCCGCGAGCCGCATCCGCGCGACCGTGCCAGCTTCATTCCGGAACTGGTGCCCTTGCTGGAAGCCAGCGGCCGGCTCGAGCTGGTCGAGGGCGAGCACTGCCGGGCGCTGGGCAAGGCCGTGCGCTTCCACTACAGCCAGGGGCACACGCCAGGGCTGATGCTGGCGGAGATCTGCGGCGCGCCCGGCCCGGACGGCCGGCCGCACGGCGGCTTGGTCTTCTGCGCCGACCTGATCCCCGGCCGGCCCTGGGTGCACGTGCCCATCACCATGGGTTACGACCGCTACCCCGAGCTGCTGATAGACGAGAAGCGCGGCTTTCTCGAGGACAAGCTGGCCCGCGACGTGCACCTGTACTTCACCCACGACCCGGGTTGTGCCCTGGCCAAGCTGGTGAAGGACGACAAGGGCCGGTTCGGCACCACCCACGAGGTCGAAGCGCTGGCAGCGAGGGCATTGGCGGCCTGAGTCGCGGCGGTGTCAACAAACCGGAACGGGAATGTGCTGACATTCCGGTGTTTGCCCCGACGGAATCACCGATGCCGCCGCACCAGGACACACCGCTGACTTCCCGCCGCCGCCTGCTGCAGGCCGGTGGCGCCGGCCTGGCCTTGGCCAGCCTTGGTTGCACCGGCCGCAAGCTGGCCCGGGCCGGGGCCAGTACCGTGACGCATGCCGGTTACGGACCCCTGCGCCCGGTGGCCGACAGCAATACCGGCCTGCCCCTGCTGCAGTTGCCCGAGGGCTTCGGCTACACCAGCTTCGGCTGGGTCGGCGAAGAACTGGCCGGTGGCGAGCCCTGCCCGCGCCACCACGACGGCATGGGCGTGGTGGCCGTGCACGGCGACGTGGTCACCCTGGTGCGCAACCACGAGATCACCACCGACCCGGGCGGAAGTTTCGCGCCGGCGCAGGCGACCTACGACCCCGACTGCCGCGGCGGCACGGTGACCCTGCGCTTCGATACCCGCGCCGGTCGCCTGCTCGACATGCGGCCTTCGCTGTCGGGCACGCTGGTGAACTGCGCCGGCGGCGTCACGCCCTGGGGCAGCTGGCTGAGCTGCGAGGAAATCGTGCTGGACGCCGGCCAGCGGGTGCCGATCCAGGGCCGGGGCATGCACCGGATGAAGCGCGCCCACGGCTACGTGTTCGAAGTGCCGGGCGATGGCCTGGCCCGGCCCGAGCCGTTGCTGGCCATGGGCCGGATGAAACACGAGGCGGCGACGGTGGACCCGGCAAGCGGCATCGTCTACCTGACCGAAGACCAGAAACCGGCCGGCTTTTACCGTTTCCTTCCCAGGGTGCCCGGCCAGCTTGCGCGCGGTGGCAGGCTGCAGATGCTGCAGGCGGCGGGCGTGCCCGACCTGCGCAACGGCCGGCGCCAGGGGGAAGTGTTCCGGGTGCGCTGGGTCGAGATCGAGGAACCGGACCGCGGCTTCCACGACGGGCGCGACGACACCGGCGTGGTGCGCCAGGGCGAAGCCGGCGGCGGCTCGCTGTTCACCCGGCTGGAGGGCGTGATCATCGGCGACGGCCGTGTCTATTTCACCTCGACCAACGGCGGCGACGCCGGCTGCGGCCAGCTCTGGGCCTACCGGCCCGGCGAGGAAACCCTGGAACTGGTGTTCGAATCGCCCTCGCCCGAGGTGCTGGACTATCCGGACAACATCGTGCTCAGCCCGCGCGGCGGCCTGGTCATCTGCGAGGACTCCGAGCAGCCGGTGCAGCGCCTGTACGGCATGAGCGAGGACGGCGGCCTGTTCGAGTTCGCCCGCAACGACGTCGTGCTGGATGGCTTTCGCGGCATTAGCGGCGACTTCCGCGCGGAAGAATGGGCCGGCGCCTGCTTCTCGCCCGACGGCCGCTGGCTGTTCGTCAACAACTACCGCCCCGGCATCAGCTTCGCCATCACCGGCCCTTGGCGCTACGGCCTCATCTGATTTCGCCGGCGGTTGCCGGACGGGGCCCTGGCCGCGTGGTCCGCGGCCACAGGCTTCACCGGAACGCGGCAGCGTAGCCGGAGCCGACCAGGGCGCGCTGGAGCTGGTCGCAGAGCTTGAGGTTGCCGGCGACGACCTGGCCGGCGTCGAGGATGTTCTCGCCGCGGCCCTGGAAGTCGCAGACGCGGCCGCCGGCCTCGCGTACCAGCAGCATGCCGGCGGCGATGTCCCAGGATTTCACCCCGGCCTCGAAATAGCCGTCGGCGCGGCCGCAGGCCACGTAGGCCAGGTCCAGGGCGGCCGAGCCGGTGCGGCGGATGTCCTCGGCGGTTTCCAGCAGCTTGCCGATGAGGTCCAGATGCGGCGCCAGCCGCTTGCGTTCGCGCGGCGCGAAGCCGGTGACCAGCAGCGCGCCGTTCAGGTCCTTGCGCTCGGCGACCCGGATCTTGCGATCGTTGAGCAGGGCGCCCGCGCCCTTGCTGGCGGTGAACAGCTCGTTGCGCAGCGGATCGAACACCACGCCGTGCACCGGCTCGCCGTTTTCCACCACGGCGATGGAAACGCAGAAATGCGGCAGGCCGCGCAGGTAGTTCGAGGTGCCGTCCAGCGGGTCGATGACGAAGGTGCTGCGGCCCTTGCCCTGGGCGCCGGACTCCTCGCCGAGGATGCCGTAGTCCGGGAAGGCCCGGCGCAGCTCGCGTATGATCTCCGCCTCGGCCGAGGCGTCCACCTCGCTGGCATAGTCCTGCCTGGCCTTCTCGACGATGTTGAGCGAGTCGAGCTTGCCCATGTGGCGCAGGATCACGTTGCCGGCGGCGCGGGCCGCCTTGACCATGACGTTGACGACAGGTTTCTGCATGGAGCCCGTCCGTTGACCACTGGATTGTGAACAGAACGAAGGCGCCGGTCCGGCCGGCGTCGCGCAAGGATATCAGGTCGGGCCCGCCCCGGCCCGCCCCGCCATGAACGACCCCGTCGCCAATCTCCGCATCGTGCTGGTCGGCACCCAGCATCCGGGCAATATCGGCTCGGCCGCCCGGGCCATGAAGACCATGGGCCTGTCCCGGCTGCACCTGGTCGCGCCGGAGCGTTTTCCCGATCCCGAGGCGGTCGCCCTGGCCGCCGGCGCCGACGACCTGCTGCTGGCCGCATCCGTGCACGCCGGGCTCGTGGATGCCCTGGCCGGCTGCCATCGCGTGGTCGGCACCAGCGCCAGGCGCCGATCGGTGCCCCTGCCCGAACTGAGCCCGCGTGAAGCCGCCGCCGAGCTGGTCCGGGCCGCCGCCGCCGGCCCGGTCGCCCTGGTCTTCGGCCGCGAACGCACCGGCCTGGAGAACGCCGAGCTGCAGCGCTGCCATGCCACCGTGACCATCCCCGCCGACCCGGCCTTCAGCTCGCTCAACTTGGCCGCGGCGGTGCAGGTGCTGGCCTACGAGCTGCGTCTGGCCCTGCTGGAGGCCGGTGCCGTCGCCGCCCCCGCGCCGGGGCCGGAAGGCGGCCCCCCCGAACCCCCTGCCACCGCCGAGGAGCTCGAGCGCTACTTCGAGCACCTGGCCCAGGCACTGGACGACATCGACTTCCACAAGGGCCGGTCGCCGGACATGGTGATGGCGCGCCTGCGCCGCCTGTACCTGCGGGCCGGCCTGGACCGGCGCGAAGTCAGGATCCTGCGCGGCATCCTGTCCGACGCCCAGCGCCTGGCCCGGTTGGCGCGGGGCCGGGATGCCTAGCTTCGCCGCGGCGGCCCGCATACAGTAGGCCGTCCCCAGCCCTCCCGAGTACGCCCGGCCCGTGACGTCCCCGCACCCAAGCACCGTTTCCGGCGGACTCCGTTGGCTCGCGCTCCTGCTGGCGGTCCTGGCTTCCGGCCTCGCCGCGGCGGCGGAGGGAGTGCTGGTGCTGGGGCGGATCAGCGACGACCCGCGCCGGCATTACGAGCAGTTGCGGCCGTTGCTGGACTACGTGGTGCCGCGCATGCGCAGCGTCGGCATACGCGAGGGGCGGGTGCTGATGGCCAGCGATCCGCAGCAGATGATCAGCTATCTGCGCCGCGGCAAGGTGGACTGGGTCACGGAAACGCCCGGCACCGGCCTGCTGCTGGCCGACCGGGCCGGGGCGCGTCCGCTGCTGCTGACCGAACGCAGCGGTTCGCGCGAGTACCGCACTGTCTTCTTCGTTCGCCGCGACAGCGGCATCACCGAACTGTCCCAGCTGCTGGGCAAGACCATCGCCTTCCAGTCCCCCGCCTCCACCAGCGCCTACCTGGTACCGGCGATGGTGCTGCGCGAGCGTGGTCTGCCGATGAACCTGATGGTTTCGCCGCTGGAAGGCGGCGACGTCGGCAGCGTCGGTTACGTGTTCGCCAACACCGGTTCCAACCTGGCCACCTGGGTGCACAAGCGGCTGGTGGATGCCGGCAGCTTCAGCGACCAGGACTGGGAATCGCTGCAGCGTATGTCCGACAGCTACCGGCGCGACCTGGTCATCATCCATACCACCGAGCCGGTGCCCCGGGCCATGGAACTGGTCAGCGCCAACCTGGAGCCCGAGGTGGCCGAAAGGCTGAAACAGGTGCTGCTCGGGGCGGCGGAGGATCCGCAGGCGCGCGATGCGCTGCGGCAGTTCTTCCGCACCACCGGCTTTTACGAACCCGACGCCCGGGACCGCGCCGCCCTCGAGGCCTTGCGCCGCGGCGCCCGCGACGTCCGCGAGGCCCTGGAATGAGGCTGCCGGTGCGCCTGGGCCTGCGCGGCGAGCTGCTGTTGCTGCTGGTCGGCGTGCTGGCGGTGCTGGTCGGCCTGTTCGCCGCCCTCTGGTGGCATGGCAAGCGGGGCAGCGAGGAGGCGCGCCGGCTCAGCGCCGACGCCATGCGCGAGCTGGCCCGCGAGGGCCTGCTCAGCCGCGGCCAGGCCCTGTCCAGCCACCTGGCCGATGCCGCCACCAACCCGTTGTACTACCTGGACCTGGCCAAGCTGGGCGAGCTGGCCCAGACCACCTTGCGCCAGCCCGACGTGGTCTACGTGATCATTCACGATGCCGAGGGCAGGGTGGTGCACGACGGCTCGGGCGACATCCCGGCCTTCGGCCAACCGATGTCCGATCCGATGGCCTACGAGGCGCTCAATGCCCAGGGCGTGCACGGGCAGTGGAGCGACAAGCTGCTGGACGTGTCCAGCCCGATCAGGATCGGCGGCCAGCGTATCGGCGGCGTGCGCGTCGGCCTGTCGCGCGAGAACGCCAACCGGCGCGAGGCCGAGGTGCTGGCGCCGCTGGACCGCAGCCTGGGGGAAAACGCCCGCGAGCACCTGGCCTGGTTGCTGGCGCTGCTGGCGGCCATGGCGGTAGTGGCGGCCGGTACCCTGGTGCTGCTGCAGCGGCGCATCGTCTCGCCGATCCGGGAGCTGGCCGAAGCGGCCGTGCGCATCGAACAGGGCCGCTACCACGAAGTGGATGTCCGCTCCGACCGGCAGGACGAGATCGGCGAACTGGTGCGCGCCTTCGCCCGCATGAGCGAGGCGGTGGCCCGGCACGACCGCGACATCCGCCGCATGGCCTACACCGACTCGCTGACCGGCCTGAGCAACCGCCTGGCCTTCCGCGAAGCCCTGGACGAGCGCCTGCTGACCCTGCAGGCCAGCAGCGGCGAGCTGGCCCTGCTGTTCGTGGACCTGGACGATTTCAAGCGGGTCAACGACACCCTGGGGCACGAGGCCGGCGACGAGGTGCTGAGCCAGTTGTCGGTGCGGATCCGGCTGGCGGTGGAACGCCTGGGCGGGCCGGGCGCCGAGATCGCCCGTTTCGGCGGCGACGAGTTCATCGTGCTGTTCATGGCCGATGACATCCGCGCTGCTTCCGGCCGCCTGGCGGAAGCCTTGATCGACGAGGTGCAGCGGCCGCTGGTGCTGCAGGGTCGGCAGGTGTTCCTGGGCGCTTCGGTGGGCATCACCCTGTTCCCCTTCGACGCCACCGGCGCCGGCCAGCTGCTCAAGAACGCCGACATCGCCATGTATCAGGCCAAGGTCGCCGGCAAGGGCTGTTACCGCTTCTACAGCAAGGCGATGGACCAGGCGGTGGAGCGGCGCGTGCAGCTGGAGGAGGAGCTGCGCGGGGCCTGGGACCGCGGCGAGATGAGTCTGCTCTACCAGCCCATCTTTCGCCTGGCCGACAACCGGCTGATGGGCGCCGAGGCCCTGTGCCGCTGGAACCATCCGCGCCTGGGCGTGGTGCCGCCCTCGGTCTTCATCGAAGTGGCCGAGCAGAGCGGCCTGATCGAGTCCCTGGGCCGGCACGTGTTGGTGCGCGCCTGTCAGGACGCGGCCGGCTGGCGCCAGCCCGGCGACGAGGCGCCGTTCGTGTCGGTGAACATCTCGCCGCGGCAACTGCGCAGCGGCGACCTGCCGGACGTGGTGGCCAGCGCCATGCGCGGCAGCGGGCTGGAGCCGGCGCAGCTGCACCTGGAACTGACCGAGACTGCCGTGCTGGGCGACGAGGTCCAGGCCAGTGCACTGTTGTCGCGATTGCGCGCCACCGGGGTGAAGATCTGGCTGGACGACTTCGGCACCGGCTTCTCGGGCCTGAGCCACCTGCGCCGGGTGCCGGTGGACGGGGTGAAGATAGACCGGAGTTTCGTCGCCGACGTCCTGCGCGACCCGGACGACCTGGCCCTGACCTCGGCGATCATCGCCATGGCCCATTCGCTGGGCATCACCGTGGTGGCCGAGGGAATCGAGGCCGAAGGCCAGTTCGCGGTCTTGCGCGAGCGCGGTTGCGACCAGGGCCAGGGCTTCTGGCTGGGCCGGCCGATGGCGGCGACGGAGATCGGCGCGGCCTTCACGGCGGAGCGCTGACCGCGCTCAGGCCATCAGTCCGGCCGCCCAGCCGGCCAGCTGGCCGGAGAACACCGCCACCAGCGCGATCTCGGTCGTGCCAAGGGCCCAGGCCACCAGCATCAGGCGACCGTCCCGCTCCACCAGGGCGATCGCGAAGGCCAGCAGGATCAGACCGAACGGATAGTTGGTGCCCGGCACCGGCAGGGCCAGCAACACGCCCAGCAGGACCAGCAACAGGCCGGTGAAGGCACGCGCCAGCGGGTGGTCGATGACCGCTTCGGTGCGTGGCCGGCTCAGTCGTTCCAGCCAGCGCAGCAGGCGCGAGGCGCGGTCGCGGAAACGGGCCAGGCCGTCCCTGGAGATCGGCCGACGGGCCAGGAATCCCGGGATCCAGGGATGGCTCATGCGGGCCAGCAGTTGCAGGCCGGCAAGTGCGATCAGCGGGCCGCTGATCGCGCCGGCGCCGACCGGCAGGGGCACGAAGGCCGGCAGCAGGGCCACCAGCACGAACACGCCGTAAGCGCGGGTCCGGAACTGGTCCAGCAACCCGCCCAGGTTCAGCGTCTCGCCGTTCTGCGCATCGGCCAGGCTGTCGAGCAGGGCACGGGTGCTGATTTCACGGTCCATGGCCGGCAAGTCTCCGGGCGAGCGCCTTTATCCGTGCTAAACCCGTTCCGGATCCTTGTCCTCGGGCAGGCGGGCGATCAGCAGCTTGTCGATGCGGGCGCCGTCCAGGTCCACCACCTCGAAGCGCCAGCCGCCGTGGTCGAAGTGTTCGCCCGCATGCGGGATGCGGCCGAAATGCGCGATCAGCATGCCGGCGGCGGTGTGGAACTCGTGGTCCTCCTCGCCCGGCAGCACCGCCAGCGACAGCAGTTCGCGCAGTTCCTCGCTGGAAAGGCGGCCGTCCACCAGGTAGGAGCCGTCGCTGCGGGTCACCACCAGCGCTTCCTGCTCACCCTGCTCGGCGCTGGCCTGGACACGGCCCAGCACGGCGTCCAGCAGATCGTTGGCGGTGACCAGGCCCTGGATGTCGCCGTATTCGTCCACCACCAGGGCCAGGGTCTGCTGCTCCTCGCGAAAGATCTCCAGCAGCTTCATGGCATGGGTCGATTCCGACACGAACAGGGCCGGCCGCAGGTCGGCGAACAGGTCGGCCGGTTGCTCCTGCCGGCCCAGGTAGGGACTGAGCCGCTTGACCTCGAGGATGCCGAGTACCTCGCTGTCATTGTCGCGGTAGACCGGATAGCGGGAGTAGGGCGTCTCCCGCATCACCGCCAGGTTCTCCTCGATGCTGGCCGCCGCGTCCAGCCAGGTGATGCGGGTGCGCGGGGTCATCAGCCCGGCGGCGCTGCGGTCGCCCAGGCGCAGCACCCGGTTGATCATGTTGCGCTCGCCGGCATCGATCACGCCCTGCTCGTGGCTTTCCGCCACCAGCATGCGGATCTCCTCTTCGGTGACCTGCTCGGCCTGGCCGCGGTCCAGGCGCAACAGGCGCATCAGGCTGCGGGTGCTGGCCGAGAGCAGCCAGACGAAGGGCGCGGTCAGCCAGTAGATCAGCCGCATCGGCATGGCAATGCCGCTGGCGATGCGTTCCGGCGCCAGCAGGGCGACCCGCTTGGGCACCAGTTCGCCGACGATGATGGTGACGTAGGTGATCAGTGCCACCGCCACGACGGTGCCGAAGCCCCGGCTCAGCTCCGGATCCAGGCCCAGCGGCGCAATCGCCGCGGCGACGCGATTGCCGATGCTTTCGCCGCCGAACACGCCGGTGAGGATGCCGATCGAGGTGATGCCCACCTGCACGGTGGACAGGAAGCGTTCCGGATGTTCGGCCAGCTCCAGGGCCGAGCGGGCGCGGCGGCTGGTCTGGGCTTTCTGCTTCAGGCGGGCCTTGCGGGAGGTCACCACGGACATCTCCGACAGGGCGAAGAAGCCGTTGCACAGGATCAGCAGCAAGACGATGGCGATTTCCAGGGTCATGGGCGCCGGACCGGGCCGGCCGAGGCTCCTCGGGAAAGGGGGCGTGAGGCCGCACTATGCCATAGGCCCAGGCCGGGCCGGGGTCGTCACGAAGGCGTCACGACGTTGTAACATACGCGCCATTTTCGCCGGCTGCCCGGCCCCGCCAGGAAACCCCGCCATGTTTTCCCTGCAGACCATCTTTGGTAAGGGCGACAAGTTCTACGGCCTGCTCGAGGCCAGCGCCGCCGCCGCCCGCGAAAGCGCCCGGGCCCTGGGCGAGCTGCTGGCCACGCCGCCGGCCCAGCGTTCGCTCGAACGCTTCAAGGAGGCCCGCCAGCGCGAGAAGGACCTGGCGGCCAGGATCAGCGAGGAGCTGGTCAACACCTTCGTCACCGCGCTGGAGCGGGAGGACATCGAAGCGCTCTCCAATGCCCTGTACAAGATCCCGAAAGTGGTGGAGAAGTTCGCCGAGCGCTTCACCCTGGCGTCGGAGCGGGTCGGCGACGTGGATTTCGTTTCCCGTGCGGCGATGCTAGAGCGCGCCTGCGCGGTACTCGAGGAAATGGTGCTGCTGCTGCGCAGGGGCATGGACCTGGAAACCACCCGCAAGCTCAACGACAAGCTGCAGGCGATCGAATCCGAGGCCGACCGCCTGATCCTCGAGCTGTACCGGGACACTTACACTCGTGAGGCGGACCCGATGCGCTACCTGATCCTCAAGGACCTGTTCGAGATCCTCGAGAAGGCCATCGACCGCTGCCGCGACGCCGGCAACGTCATCTACCACGTCGTCCTGAAGAACGCCTGAGCCCATGACCACCGCCCTGTTGCTGGTGCTGGTGGTGATCCTGGTCGCCCTGGTGTTCGAGTACATCAACGGCTTCCACGACACCGCCAACTCCATCGCCACCGTGGTGGCCACCAAGGTGCTCACGCCCATCCAGGCGGTGGCGCTGGCGGCCTTCATGAATCTGATCGGCGCGCTCTGGGGCACGGCGGTGGCCAAGACCATCTCTTCCGGCCTGATCGACGCAGAGGTGCTGGTGGTCGGTTCGCAGGTGATCATCTGCGCCCTGTCCGGCGGCATCGTCTGGAACCTGATCACCTGGTGGTTCGGTCTGCCGTCATCGTCCAGCCATGCCCTGATCGGCGGCCTGATCGGCGCGGCGCTGTCGGCGGCCGACAACAACTTCGACGTGCTGATCTGGTCGCGCGCGGCCGAGGACTGGACCAAGAGCCAGGGCATCTTCTGGAAGGTCATGGTGCCGATGGTCAGTTCGCCGGCGGCGGGCTTCACCCTTGGGCTGCTGATGATGGGCGCCCTGATGGCGGTGATCAGCGCCATGAACGGTGCCGGCGGCTGGCTGGCGCGGATTTCCCGGCCCCGGTGGGTCAACGCGCTGTTCGGCAAGGCGCAGATCTTTTCTGCCGCCTACATGGGCTTCGCCCACGGCACCAACGACGCCCAGAAAACCATGGGCATCATCGCCCTGGCCCTGATCGGCGCCGAGGCGGCCGGAACGCTGGCCGACCTGCCGCCCTGGCTGGCCTTCCTGCATCCCAGCGGCAAGGAAGGCATCGACACCTGGATCGTGGTGACCTGCGCCATCGTCATGGCCGCCGGCACCGCCGCCGGCGGCTGGCGCATCATCAAGACCCTGGGTCACAAGATGGTGAAGCTGCACCCCATCCACGGTTTCGCCGCCGAGACCAGCTCGGCCACCATCCTCTCCCTGGCCGCCCACTTCGGCATGCCGGTCTCCACGACGCACAGCATCTCCACCGCCATCATGGGCGTGGGCATGGCCAAGAGCCCGCGCGCGCTGAAGTGGGGCGTGGTCGAGAAGATCATCTGGGCCTGGATCCTGACCATTCCGTGTTCCGGCGGCCTGGCCTGGCTGCTGTACCGGGCCGTGGAAAGCCTCGGCTGGGCCTGACCGGGGCGGCGGGGTGCGGACGGGCAAGGGCCCGGACGCCCCCGGTTACCGTTGCTCAGAGCAGGTCGCCGCCCGCCGACAGCAGCCGCTCCATCTGGTCGCCCAGGCCACCGATCTCCAGCACCAGCCGGTCCACCTCGGCGGCGGTGAGGGTGTCGTAGGGACGGTTCTCGCAAAGCTGCAGATAGGGCACCGAGTCCAGCTCGCCTATCGCCAGGTAGCCGACCGGGCTCTGCCAGTTGAAGGCCAGCATCCTGCGGGCGTCTATGCCGGTCATCGGTGCGATCACGGTGCTGACCCGCAGGTAGGGCCGGTTGTCCTCGCCCATCATCTCCGAGAGGAAGATGCTCTGGTGCCGGCGGCCCTGGTCCAGCGACAGCTGCACGCAGGCCAGGTAGGGGTCGCTGACTGTCAGCAGGTACTTGCCCTGGAGATGGCCGCGGATCTGCTCGAAGTTCTGCATGAGGGGCGTGCCGCTGCGGGGGACCGGTATGCTAGCGCCCATGTCCGCAAAGCCCAAGGCCGCAAAGCCGCCCGGCAAGCCTGCCGGCGACCCTGCCGACCACCGTGCCCGCATCCTGGCGGCGGTACGGGCCATTCCTGCCGGCCGGGTGGCCGGCTACGGCGAGGTGGCCCGGCGCGCCGGACTGCCGGGCCGGGCCAGGTGGGTGGCGCGCATCCTGTCGGCCGGTGGGGAGCCCGGGCTGCCCTGGCACCGGGTGTTGCGTTCCGACGGCCGCATCGCCTTTCCGCCCGGCAGCGAGGGTTACGACGAGCAGGTGCAACGGCTGCGCGCCGAAGGCGTGCAGGTGGAGGGCGGCCGGGTTCGCGGCCAGCGCGCCGCCGCCAGCCTGGACGAGCTCTTGTGGGCGCCGCCTAGGCGCCCCGCAGGGACCGGCGCCGGAACCAGGCGGCGACGCTGAGCCGCGGCCGGGTCGCCGGCAGCACTTCGTGCTCGACCTCGCCGGCGAGGAACACCGTCATCGTGCCCAGGCGCGGGCCGATGTCCACCGGCCCGGCGGGCAGGTGCAGCCGCAGCTGGCCGCCGGCCTCCTCGGGCCAGTCCTCGTTGAGGTAAAGCACCAGCGACAGCACCCGGGTGTCGTCGCCGGCGAAGCGATCCACGTGGCGGGCGTAGCCGGCACCGGGCGGATAGCGGGCGAAATGCGCTTCCACCGCTTCCAGGCCCAGGAGCAGGCGACGGTTGAGCGCGGGCCGCAGCCCGTCAAGGGCCGACAGCAGTTCGCCCGCGGCGGGGCCGCAGGCGGGGTCGTCCAGCCAGAGGGTGGAATCGCCGCGCAGGCCGGCGAAGCGGCGACCGCCGGCGCGGCCGGTGGCCGCCGGTCGCAAGCGTCCGGATACGGCCAGGGCCTGCGCCTCGCCGGCCACCCGGCGCAACAGCGGCAGGGCTTCCGGAACCTCCAGCACGGCCCAGTCCCGGTCGGCCAGGGTCTCGGCCAGGGCCTCGATCCGGTCGGGATTCATCAGGGCAGGGCAGGGCATGCCGGTATGATACGGGCCGGTCCGACCACGAGTGCACCCGCATGCGACTTCCCCCGGCCACCACCGCCCTGCTTTGGGCGCTGGGCCTAGGCTTCCTTCTGCAGTTCCTCGCCGGCGACGTCCTGATCCGGTATTTCGCGCTTTGGCCGCTGGGTGAGTACCCGGTCGGCGTGAGCCCGGACGGCGACCTGGTCAGCGTCGGCTTCATGCCCTGGCAGGTCATCAGCTACGGCTTCCTGCACGGCGGCTTCGGCCACCTGTTCTTCAACGCCTTCGCCCTGTTCATGTTCGGCGCGCCGCTGGAGCTGACCTGGGGCAGGCAGCGCTTCCTGAGCTACTACCTGACCTGCGTGGCCGGCGCCGGCGTGGTGCAGCTGATCGTGGTGTCCTCGGGCATCACCGGCGGTGGCCTATACCCGACGGTCGGCGCCTCGGGTGGCATCTACGGCCTGCTGCTGGCCTACGGCATGCTGTTCCCGAACCGGCAGATCATGCTGATGATCCCGCCGATTCCGATGCGGGCGCGCACCTTCGTCATCGTGTTCGGCCTGCTCGAGCTGATGATGGGCGTGTTCGGCACCCGCTCGGGCATCGCCCATTTCGCCCACCTGGGCGGCATGCTGTTCGGCTGGCTGATGATCCGCTATTGGCGTGGCCAGCCGCCGTTCAAGCCGCGCGGCCCGCGCATCTCGCGCTGATCAGCGGCGCAGCTGCAGGAAATCCGGGCTGGCCACCAGCCGCAGGCTGTCCAGGCGCGGCCGGGCGCTGGGCAGGGCGGCGAGGATGGCCTCGCGTTCCTGTTCCAGGGCCTGGATCTCGGCCGGACGCACTGCCGGGTTGACCCGGGCCAGGGCGCGCAGGCGGGTGATTTCCGCGCCGAGGGCGGCGTCGGCCCGGTCCGCCGCCCCGGCGGCGCGTGCCCCGGCTTCCTCGGCGGCCAGTTCCTGCGCGCGCGCCAGCATCGGCGGCACCAGCGCCGCCAGCACCTTGCGCTGCGGCGCCAGGTCCAGCAGGCGGTCGCCGGCGCGCAGCCGGCTGCGCTCGCTGGGGGCGAAGCCGGGGCGCGGCTGCAGGCGGGTGTCCACCGCCACCGACAGCGGCGCCGGCGGCAGCCAGCGTTCGATGTCCAGGCCGCGCGGCGCCACGCATTCCAGCACGCTCACCGCCTCCAGCACGACGGTGCGCGGCGGCAGGGCGTCGTCGATCAGCACCGTCGCGTTGCCGGTTTCGCCGGACAGCAGCAGGTCGGCGGCGGAAAGCAGCAGCGGGTGGTCGCCGCGCAGATAGAGCAGGTCGTCGCGGGCCAAGGCGGTGGCGCGGTCGAAGGTGGCCTGGCGCGGGCCGGCCTTCAGCTCCTCGAAGCCGTCCACCGTGACGTGCTCGGGGTCGAGCAGCCAGAGATCGGCGGCCAGCGGTTCGTGGTGCACGCCGAAGGCCTCCAGCAGGCGCAGCGGGTAGTCGTCCAGCGGTGCCGCGGCATCGTCCTCGCGCAGGGCGCGCAGCAGCTCATCACCGCCTTCGCCGCGGCGACTGCCCAGTTCCAGCAGCCGGTCACGGCCCTCGGCGACGATGCGGGCCAGTTCCGCGTGTTTGAGCCGGCTTCGCTCCAGCAGTTCGGTGAAGGCCGGCTCGCGCGCCTCTGGATCGGCGGCGGCCAGTTGCAGCAGCTCGGCGCCGAAGTGGCGCAGCAGTTCGCGGCCATCCGGCAGTACCCGGGCGAAGGCGTCCAGGCCCTCATGCAGCCACCGCTGCAGCACTTCCTGGGCGCTGCCGGCCACGGCGGCGACGTGCAGGTGCACATCGCCACGCTGGCCGATGCGGTCCAGGCGGCCGATGCGCTGCTCGAGCATGTCCGGGTGCAGCGGCAGATCCCAGAACACCAGGTGCTGGGCGAACTGGAAATTGCGGCCCTCGGCGCCGATCTCGCTGGCCACCAGCAGGCGCGCGCCCTCCGGGTCGGCGAAGAAGGCAGCGTTGCGGTCGCGCTGCAGCAAGTTCATGTCCTCGTGGAAGCGAGCCACCTGCAATCCGCTGCGTAGCCGCAGCGCCTCCTCGATCGCCTGCACCTTGGCGCGCGATCGGCACAGCAGCAGCACCTTGGCCGGCGCGGTCTCCTCCAGCACGCGCAGCAGCCAGTCCATGCGCGGGTCGCGGGTGAAATCGTGCGCCGGTTCGTCTTCGGTCTCGCCGACGTCATGGGAGAATTCGGCGCGCAGCCGACCCAGCAGCAGCGGGTCTTCCGGCGCCGGCAGCGTTTCGACGTGCGGGACGCGGCGCGGGAAGCCGCCGACCGCGGCGCGCCGGTTGCGCACCATCACCCGGCCGGTGCCGTGCCGGTCCACCAGGTCGGCGAGCAGGGCTTCGCGTTCGCCGGCGTCGCCGGCGGCGATCCGGCCCAGACGGCTGGCCAGCTGTTCGCTCTCGTCGGGGAAGAGCCGGGCCAGGGTTTCCATGTCGGCCGTGGTCAGGGCTGCGCCTTCGGCCAGGCGGCCGGCCAGGGGCGAGAGCGCCAGGTAGCCGCGCATCTCGGCGCGGAAATGCTCCAGGTCGGTGTAGCGGGCCGGATCGAGCAGGCGCAGGCGGGCGAAATGGCCGCCCAGGCCAAGCTGCTCCGGCGTGGCGGTCAGCAGCAGCAGGCCCGGCGTCCGCATCGCCAGATGTTCGACCAGGGCGTAGGCGGGGCTGGCGTGATCCGGGCCCCAGGACAGATGGTGCGCTTCATCCACCAGCAGCAGGTCCCAGCCGGCCTCCTGGGCCTGGCGGGCGCGACGCTCGTGACTGGCCAGCCAGTCCACCGAGGCGATCACGCATTGCTCGTCCTCGAAGGGGTTGGCCCTGGGCTCGCCCAGCTCCAGCGATTCGCAACGTTCCTCGTCGTAGATGGCGAAGGGCAGGTTGAAGCGGCGCAGCAGTTCCACGAACCACTGGTTGACCAGGCTCTCCGGCGCCAGCACCAGCACCCGCCGGGCGCGGCCGCTGGCCAGCTGCTGCGCCACCACCAGGCAGGCCTCGATGGTCTTGCCCAGGCCGACCTCGTCGGCCAGCAGCAGCCGCGGCGGTCTCCGGGCGGCCGCCATGGCCGCCACCCGCAGCTGGTGCGGAATCAGGTCGATGCGCGCGCCCAGGATGCCCCAGCCCGGGTGGGCCCGGGCCTCGGCGCGGCGGCGCAGGCATTCGAGCCGGAGTTCGAACCGATCGTTGCGGTCCACCCGGCACGAGAGCAGCCGGGCATCGGCCTGGGACACCGGCTGCTCGGCGTCCAGCTCGCCCTCCGGATGGCAGGCGTCGCCGCAGTGGTAGTGCAGCAGGCCGGCGCGGCGTTCGACCCGTTCGACCCGCTTGTCGTCGCCGCCGACCCGGATGCGTTCGCCGGGGCGGAACTCCGCCCGCAGCAGCGGCGCCGAGCCGAGCGCGTACATGCGCACCACGCCGCTGCCGGTGAACACGATCTGCACCTGCCGTCCGGCCAGGCGCAGCACCGTGCCCAGACCCAGTTCGGGTTCGGCGCTGGAGAACCAGCGCTGGCCCGGCGCGAAGGGCTCGCTCATCGCCAGAGCGCCACCTGCTCGCGAGCCGGCCGCAGCATGGCCGCCCGGCCGGCGCAGCCGAAGGCCTGGCCGAAGGCCGGTAGGTTGGCCAGTGGCCCGTTCACCCGCCAGCGCGCCGGCGCGTGGGTGGCGGTGGCCTGGGCCTGGGCCAGGGCCAGGGCCTCGTCCTGGCGCGGCCAGAGCGCGGCCCAGCCGGTGAAGAAGGCGCGCGCGGCGGCGCTGTCCACCGGGCCGGAGGCATTGAGCGCCTCCCAGGCCAGCTCCAGGCCGGCCAGATCGGCCTGGTTCTGGGCATGGCTGCCGACGCCGTTGACCCGGGTGGCGCCGCCGGTGGCCGAGTAGGCGTTGTACTGGCCGATCAGGGGCTGGGTCCGCTTCGCCCAGGCCTGGGCGTCGGCACCCTCCCATTGCTGCAGGGCGATGCCGATCTGCTGCGCCAGCAGGGCACCGAAGGCGCCGTAGTCGCCCGGGCCGGCGGCCTCGCCCAGCACCGGCGGCTGCATCACCGCGGTGGTGGCCACCAGCCGGTTCTCACCGGGTATCCAGGCCAGCAGCGGATGCCACTGCTCGGCCGGCCAGGCGCGGCGGGCGCGTTGCAGCAGGGCCTGGTGCAGGCCGCGGCGCAGAGCCAGCACATTGCCGGCGAAATCCGCGCGCGAGAAGCGCGTGGGTCCGAAGGTGTCGGGCGGAACCTGCCGGCCCAGCTGGATCTCCATGGTTTCCAGGCGCCGCCGGGCCTTGGCCTTGCCCTCGTCGCTCAGCCAGTCGGCCCGGTCCACCGCCGCCAGGGCGGCGGCACGCACGCCGGCGGCGATCCGTTCCGCGCGCTGCTGGCGCTCACTTGGCAGCCAGCGTTCGTCGTAGGCCAGGTCGAGCAACTCGGGCGCCTCGGTTTCGAGCATTCGCCGGAACCAGAGCGCGCGCGGCTCGGGCTCGGTCTGTCCGCCCAGGCGTACCTGGTAGAGCTCGGCCCAGGGCCGGCGCCAGGCATTGGGCAGGGTCGGGGCCAGCTCACGCGACACCTGTGCGCGCAGGTAGGCCCGCCACTGCGCCGGCTTGGCCCTGGCCAATTGCCGGTCCAGAACCTGGAAGAAGGCGGGGCCGGCCAGTTCGACGTGGGTGGCCTTCAGGCCCTGGGCAGCCAGAAAGGCCGGCAGGTCCAGGGCACCGACGACCTTCTGCGCTTCCTCCAGCGGGAACAGAGTGGCCGGCGCCGCCTGGGCGGCAGCGCGGGCCAGTTCCAGCTCCATGGCCAAGGCGCCATCCACCGCCGCCGCCAACTCGCGGGCCGGTACGCCGGACAGGCGCAGCCATTCGCTCAGCGCGTCGCGGTACTGGCGGACCAACGCCTGCACTTCCGGCGCGGCTGACAGGTGGAAGCTCGGATCGGGCAGGCCCAGGCCGCCGGGACCGATCCAGGCATAGGGACGTCCCTGGGCATCCCGTCGCACCTGGAAAGCGAACAGCACCGGCACGCCGGCCGCGTGCAGCTCGGCCACCACCGCCGGCACGTCGCGGTTGCGGCGGATGCGCTCGATCTTCTGCAGCAACGGCTGCAGTGCGCGAGTGCCGGCGGCCTCGATGGCTTCCTCGTCCTGGCTGGAGGCGATCAGGTCGGCCAGCAGCGCCGATGCCGGCTTGCCCTCGGGGGCGTGGGTGGCGGCCAGCAACTCGTTGCGCCGGGTCTGGCCGAGGGCGATCAGCTGATCCCAGCGGCTGTAGTGGCGACTGCCGGCCGGCAGCGGGTGCTGGGCCAACCAGGCGGCGTTGACGTGGCCGTAGAAGTCGGTGCAGGCGGCCGGAACGGCCGGCGCGCGTTGGCCATGGGCACTGCCGGCGGCCAGCGACAGCAGCAGGGCGGGGAACAGGGGGCGGACTGGCATGGGCGGCGGGTTCCTCGGCGGGGGGACCGGATTCTAACGCCGGGGTCAGGTCGTCCCCAGTCCGGACCTTCGTGAGTGCGGGCGGATGCGTTTGCCCTGCCTGCCGGCCGTCGGACACAAAGGAAAACGGCCCGGCGATGGCCGGGCCGTTCCCGCAGGGTCCGCGCTTGTGGGCGCCTACCAGATATGGACGCGATCGGCTTCGGACCGGACCATGGCATCGCCGTCCGAGCAGCCGAAGGCCTCGGCGAAGGCCGGCAGGTTGGACGGCGCGCCGATGGCGCGGAAGTTGGCCGGCGCGTGCGGGTCGGTCTGCAGGCGCACCTTCAGCTCCTCGGGCTTGAAGTTGCGGCGCCAGACCGTGGCCCAGTTCATGAAGAAGCGCTGGTCCTGGCTGAAGCCCTCCACCATCGGGTCGCTGAAGCCCTCGCCCTGGGCGCGCTTCATGGCGTCGTAGGCCACCGCCAGACCGCCCAGGTCGGCGATGTTCTCGCCCAGGGTCAGCTTGCCGTTGACGTGCAGGCCGTCAATGGACTCGTAGGCGTCGAACTGGGCGATCAGCTTGCCGGTGCGTTCCTCGAAGCCCTGGCGGTCCTTGTCGGTCCACCAGTTGGAGAAGCTGCCCTTGGCGTCGAAGCGGCTGCCCTGATCGTCATAACCGTGGATCATCTCGTGGCCGATCACCGCGCCGATGCCGCCATAGTTCAGGGCGTCGTCGGCATTGGGGTCGAAGAACGGCGGCTGCAGAATCGCCGCCGGGAACACGATCTCGTTCTGCAGCGGGTTGTAGTAGGCATTCACCGTCTGCGGGCTCATCGCCCATTCGCTGCGGTCCACCGGCTGGCCGATCTTGGACAGGTTCCACCTGTAGTTGAACTCGATCGCGGCCATCAGGTTGCCGACGTAGCTGTCGCGCGAGGTTGCCAGGCCGCTCCAGTCGCGCCACTTGTCCGGGTAACCGATCTTGGGGGTGAAGGCGGCCCACTTCTCAAGGGCCTTGGCCTTGGTTTCCTCGCCCATCCACTCCAGGTTCTCGAGCCGGACCTTCAGCGCCTCGCCGAGGTTGCCGACCAGGGCCTGCATGCGTGCCTTGGACTCCGGCGGAAAGGCGACCTTCACGTATTCCTGGCCCAGGGCCTCGCCCATCTGGCCGTTGATGGCGTTCAGCACCCGCTTCCAGCGCGGCTGCATCTCCTCCTGCCCACGCAGAACCTTGCCGTAGAAGTTGAAGTTCTCCTCGGCGAAGGCGTCGGCCAGGTAGGGCGCGGCGCCGTCCACGGTCTGGTAGCGCAGGTAAGCCTGCCAGGTGGCGACCGGCACGTCGGCGATCATCCGGCTGAGCTCGGCATGGAAGTCCGGCATGGCCAGCGAGAACATCTCAGGCGCGGCGATGCCCTGCGATTCGAAGAAGGCCGACCAGGGGAAGTTCGGGGTGATCGCGTCGGCCTGGGCCACGCTCACCGGGTTGTAGTACTTGCTGACGTCACGGGACAGTTCCTCGCGGGAAAGCGAAACCTTGGCCAGGCGCGTCTCGAATTCCATCACCGCCTTGGCCATCTCCCGCGCCTGTGCTTCCTCGATGCCGGTCAACACCAGGATGTTGCCGATATGCTGCAGGTAGGCCTCGCGGATGCCGGCGTGCCTGTCGTCGAAGTAATAGGTCTTGTCGGGCAGGCCCAGGCCGGCCTGGGTGGCGTAGGCGATGTTCATGCCCGGGTTCTGGAAGTCTGCCTCGGGGCCGAAGCCGAACAGCATCATCCGGCCCTGGGCGGTGCTGCGGCGCAGGTAGGCGGCGATGTCCCCGGGGCCGGACAGGGCGGCGATCTCCTCCAGCATCGGCTGGATCGGCGCCAGACCGGCGGCGTTGATCGCCGCCTCGTCCATGCCGGTGGCCCAGACGTCGCCGATCATCTTGGCCACGCCGGTGGCCCCGGGGTCGGCGGCCATGTGCTCGACCAGCTGGCGCTGGATCTCCAGCGAGCGTTCGGCCAGCAGTTCGAAGCTGCCCCAGGTGGTGCGGTCGGCCGGCACCGGGTTGGCTGCCAGCCACTTGCCGTTGACGTGCGCGTTCAGGTCGGCGCAGGCGGGAACGGTCGGGTCCAGGTCGGCGGCGGCGAAGGACACCACCGGCGTCTTCAGGTTGGCCAGATCCACGGCGGGAGCGGCAGGCGCGGCCTGCCGCTCGGTGACGGCCGGCGTTTGCGCCTGCTGGCAGGCGGTGAGGGCGACCGTGACGGCGAGCGCCAGGGTCAGGGGCTTGAGGGTGGAAAAACTCACGTTCGACTCCAGGCCCTGGGCGGGCGGCAGGTGGAAGGAAGATCGCCGGCGACGCGGCGCGCCGGCCATTCTGTACCCCGCTCGGAAGCGGGACATAGTCCGAAGGTCACGCTTACCAGATCACCACCCGCTGCTCGCCGGAACGCACCATCGGATCGCCTTCCTTGCAGCCGAAGGCCTCGGCGAAGGCCGGCAGGTTGGACGGCGCGCCGATGGCCCGGAACATGCCCGGGGAATGCGGGCCAACCTGCAACTGCTGGCGCAGTTGCGCCTCGGTGAAGGCGATGCGCCAGACCGTGGCCCAGTTCATGAAGAAGCGCTGGTCCTGGCTGAAGCCCTCCACCATCGGATCGCTGAAGCGCTCACCCTGGGCGCGCTTCATGGCGTCGTAGGCGACGGTGACGCCGCCCAGGTCGGCGATGTTCTCGCCCAGGCCCAGGCGGCCGTTGACGAACAGGCCGGGCAAGGCCTCGTAGCCGCTGAACTGTTCGGCCAGTTTGTCGGCGCGCGCCTCGAACCGGCGGCGGTCCTCTTCGGTCCACCAGTTGGCCATGTTGCCGGCAGCGTCGAACTTGCTGCCCTGGTCGTCGAAGCCGTGCAGCATTTCATGGCCGATCACCGCGCCGATGCCGCCGTAGTTCAGGGCATCGTCGGCATCGGGGTCGAAGAACGGTGGCTGCAGGATCGCGGCCGGGAAGACGATCTCGTTGGCGGTGGCGCGGTAGTAGGCATTCACCGTCTGCGGGCTCATGCCCCATTCGCTGCGATCCACCGGCTTGCCGATCTTGTCCAGGTTCCAGCGGTAGTTGAAGGCTGCCGCCGCCATCACGTTGCCGGCGTAGCTGTCGCGGCCGATCCGCAGGCCGCTCCAGTCCCGCCACTTGTCCGGGTAGCCGATCTTGGGCGTGAAGGTGGACCACTTTTCCAGGGCCCTGGCCTTGGTCTCTTCGCCCATCCATTCCAGGTTCTCGATCCGGGCCCGGAGCGCCTCGCGCAGGTTGCCGACCAGCTGCTCCATCTTGGCCTTGGACTCCGGCGGGAAGGCCTGTTCGACGTAGAGCTGGCCGAAGCCTTCGCCCATGGACATGTTCAGCGCCGTCAGCACCCGCTTCCAGCGCGGCTGCATTTCCTGCTGGCCGGCCAGGGTCTTGCGGTAGAAGTCGAAGTTGGCCTGTTCGAAGGCGGAGGAAAGGTAGGGCGAGGCGCCGTCGATGGTGCGGAAGCGCAGCCAGGTTTGCCACTGCTCCAGCGGCACCTCGGCCAGCATTTCGTCCATCTCCGCGAAGAACTCCGGCGTGGCCAGGGAGAACTTCTCCGGCGCCGGTACGTCCAGGGCGGCGAAGAAGGCGGTCCAGCTGAAGTTCGGCGTGCTGGCGTCGGCCTCGGCCAGGGTCACCGGGCGGTAGCGGCGGGCCGGATCGCGCATTTCGACGCGGCCCAGCGAGGCCTGCGCCAGGCGGGTCTCGAAGGCCAGCACCTGCTCGGCCTGGGTGCTGGCGGTCGCTTCGTCGGCGCCGGCCAGCGTCAGCACGCGCGCCACATGCTGCTTGAAGGCCTCGCGGATACGGGCGAAATCCTCGCGGTCCTCGATGTAATAGCCACGCTCCGGCAGCGACAGGCCACCCTGGATGGCGTAGGCGATGTTGACGCTGGAGTCGTTGTAGTCGGCCATCGCGAAAAAGGGGAACAGCATGCCCTGGCCGCGCGCGTAGGCTTCGCCCAGATAGGCCGGGATGTTGGCGTTGGAGGCGATGGCGGCGATGCCGTCCAGCTCCGCCTGGATCGGCGCCAGGCCGGCGGCTTCGACGGCGGCTTCGTCCATGCCGGCGGCGAAGAAGTCGCCCACCTTCTGTTCCATGCTGCCGGCCGGCCACTGGCCGGCGGCCGCGGCCCTGGCGATCTGGTGCTGCACTTCCAGCGAACGCTCGCCGAGCAGGGCGAAGGCGCCCCAGGTGGTGCGGTCGCCCGGCACCGGGTTGGCGGCCAGCCACTTGCTGTTGACGAAGCCGTTGAAGTCCCGGCAGGCCTCGACCGAGGGGTCCAGATCCTCCGCCCGCAGCGAGATCGGTTGCAGCGTCACCGCCGACAGGTCCACCACCAGTTTCGGCCTGGCCGGCGCCTCGGGCGCCTCGGAGGCGGGCTGGCAGGCGCCGAGGCCCAGGCTGATGGCGACTGCAAGGGCAAGAGGCTTGGACTTGGACGGGAACATGGCGGGCTCGCGGGTTCGGAACAAGGCGTCGAGGGTATGAGCTTCGCGGCCGTCGCGGGTAGGCCATTGGTCATGGTCGGGCCGGGCGCGACGCGGATCGGCGCCGGCGCGGATGGCGCACGGAGTGCGTTGCCTCGGGGCCGGGGGACAGGCTATCGTCGCCGCGTCGGTCCTGGACTCCCATGCTCATGAAGCCCCGTTTCCAGACCCGCAGCCACGCCGGCGGCGCCTTCCCGCGCCGGCGTCCTGAAGGTCTCCGCGCATCCGCGCGATTCGCACGCCTGCCGGCGTCGTCTCTTCCCGCCCGCGCCCCGGCGCCGGGGCGGACGGTGGAATTCCCGAGCCTCGCCGCCGCCTTTCCGGCGGCTTGCCGGTTGCCCCGGTCCTGACGCCAGCCCGGCTTCCGCGCCCCGGGGCGTGGCAGCCGGCCCACGGTTGTTGTTGTGCGAATCACGAGGAGCGGCAAATGCGCGTGTTGGCCTGTGACGGCATCCACCCCGAGGGCCTGGCCCTGTTCCGGCAGGCCGGCTGGGAGGTGGAGGAGAGCGAGGCGATCAAGGATCCGAAGGTGCTGGCGGCCAGGCTTGCGGAGATGGACGCGGTGCTGGTCCGCTCCGCCACTCCGGTGCCGGCCGCGGCGCTGGCTGGGGCGACACGGCTGAAGGTGATCGGCCGCGCCGGCGCCGGCGTGGACACCATCGACGTGGAGGCCGCCACCGCCCGCGGCATCGCCGTGATGAACGCCCCGGACGGCAACACCCTGGCGGCGGCGGAACATGCCCTGGCCCTGCTGTTCGCCCTGGCCCGGCACGTGCCGCGGGCCGACGCCGGCATGAAGCAGGGTGACTGGCCCAAGGCCGGGCTCACCGGCTTCGAGCTCGAGGGCAAGCGCCTGGGCGTGATCGGCCTGGGCCGAATCGGCTCGACCGTGGCACGCAAGGCCCAGGGCATCGGCATGGAGGTGGCCGCCTACGATCCCTTTCTGCCGCCGGCCGCCGCCGGCAAGGGCAGCGTGCCGCTGATGGGCCTGGACGAGCTGTTGGCCTGGGCCGACGTGGTGACGCTGCACATTCCGCGCACCAGGGAAACCACCCACCTGCTCAACGAGGAACGATTGCGGCGGATGAAACCCGGCGCCTTCCTGGTCAACGCCGCCCGCGGCGGCCTGGTGGACGAGGCGGCATTGCTGAGCCTGCTCGATGACGGCCACATCGCCGGCGCCGCGCTCGACACCTTCGCCACCGAACCGCTGCCGAAGGATTCGCCGCTGCGCAACCACCCGCGCCTGATCCTGACCCCGCACCTGGGCGCCAGCACCGGCGAGGCGCAGCAGGCGGTCAGCACCATCCTGGCGCGGCAGATCATTGATTACGTGGCCACGGGCGCCGTCGCCGGCTGCGTCAACCTGCCGCCGTTGACCCCGGAAGTGGCGCGTGAGATCGGCCCCTGGATGCCGCTGATGACCGCGCTGGGCAAGCTGGCCGCGCGCATGGTCCCGGCACCGGTGAAGCTGCACCTCAGTTACGCCGGCCGTACCGATGGCCTGGATACGCGGCCGCTGACCCGCCTGCTGGTGGCGGCCCTGCTGGGTTCGGCCTCGGGCCGGGTAACCCCGGTGAACGCCCTGCAGGAAGCCGCCGCCCGTGGCCTGGAGGTGGCCGAGACCGTGGGGGGCGACGGCGACGGTTTCGATCGGCTGTTGCGCCTGCGGGTGGAAGGCGGCGGCCGGGTGCGCGAGATCGAGGCCACCCTGCACCGCGGCCCGCGGGTGGTGCGGCTGGACGGCGTCGAGCTGGACTTCGATCCGCAGGCGCACCTGCTGCTGATGCGCAACGAGGACCGCCCCGGTGTGATCGGTCTGGTCGGCTCGCACCTGGGCGCGGCCGGCATCAACATCGTCAATTTTTCCCTGGGCGCCACCGGCGACGGCGGCGCAGTCGCCGCCATCACCGTGGACAGGCCGGTGCCGGAGCAGCAGCTGCTGGCCCTGCGCGCCATCCCCGGCATCGTTTCCATGGAGCAGCCCTGATGCGCGTCCTGCTGGCAAGGCACGGAGAGACGCCCTGGAACGCCGAGGGCCGCTATCAGGGACAGCGTGACATCGCGCTTTCGCCGATCGGAGAAGCCCAGGCCTTGGCGCTGGGCCGGCGCCTGGACGGCCTGGAGATCGCCCGCGCGGTCGCCTCGCCGCTGGCGCGCGCGCGCCGCACCGCCGAGCTGGCCCTGGGCGAGGCCCGGCGCGACCTGCTGCGTCTCGACCAGGACCTGGCCGAGATCAACCACGGCCAGTGGGAGGGCCTGCTGGCCTCGGAGATCCGCCAACGCGATCCCGAGCGCCTGCGCCAGTGGCGCGAGCGGCCCGACGCCGTGCAGATGCCCGGCGGCGAATCACTGCCGCAGGTGGCAGAACGCGCCTGGGCCGCCTTCGCCCGTGCCTGCCAGGGCCTGGGCGAGCATGACGTGCTGCTGGCGGTCGCTCACGATGCGGTCAACCGGGTGATCCTGTGCCGCGTGCTGGGCCTGCCGATGAGCCGGCTGTGGAGCTTTCGACAGGCGCCGACAACCCTGAACCTGCTGGAAGGCCCGGCCGTGGACACGCTGGAGGTGGTGCGGCTCAACGACTGCCAGCACCACACGCCGTTGTTCGGCGAGGCGGTGCATCGGGCGTTGTAGCGACGAAGCCAGGCCCGGTGGCCTTCGCCGTCCGCGCTCAGAACAGCCGGCACAGCAGCTGGAAATCGGCGGCCACCAGGCCGCCCAACCAGGCCCCCGCGGTGAGACCGCCGCTGCCGGCCGACAGCAACAGGCGACGGGACAGCGGCCGGTTGGCTTCGGTGACCAAGGGCAGGGCAAGCTCGACCGCCAAGGTCGTGATGCCCAGCCAGGCGTAGCTGCTCAGACCCCATTCGCAGGAGTGAGGTGCGGCCACGAAGGCGAAGCCGAACAGGGCGGCCGGCAGCAGCAGGGCGAGAATCCAGGTCGAGGGGCGTGGGCTCATGTCTTCCTGACACGCGAACCGGCGCCATATCCAGACACGGCTTCGCGCCCGGCCCGCCCGTCCGGATAATGCCGCCATGGCACGCACCCTCGCCCAGTGGCTGGAATACCAGCAGCAGGTCCACCCCAAATCCATCGAGCTGGGCCTCCAGCGCGTGGGAGAAGTGGCGCGACGGCTTGGCATCGGCAAGCCGGCACGCCATGTCGTCACCGTCGGCGGTACCAACGGCAAGGGCTCGACGGTGGCGTTCATCGAGGCGATCGCCCGTGCCGCCGGCTGGCGGGTCGGCGCCTACACCTCGCCGCATCTGCTCCGCTACAACGAGCGCGTGCGGATGGACGGCGCCGAGGCCGGCGACGAGGTCCTGGTGGCCGCCTTCGAGCGCATCGAGGCGGCGCGAGGCGAGATCCCGCTGACCTATTTCGAGTTCGGTACCCTGGCGGCGCTGCTGCTGTTCGAAGCGGCGGACCTGGACCTGGCCATCCTCGAGGTCGGCCTGGGCGGTCGCCTGGACGCCACCAACATCGTGGACCCGGACGTGGCGGTGATCACCACGGTGGATCTGGACCACCAGGAGTGGCTCGGCCCCGACCGCGAAGCCATCGGCGCCGAAAAGGCCGGCATCCTGCGCGCCGGCAAGCCCTGCGTGCTGGCCGAGCGCGATCCACCTTCCTCGGTGCTGCGGCGGGCCTATGCGCTGGGAGCCTTTGCCATCCGCGGTCATTCGGACTACCTGATCGACGAACTGGAGCAGGGCCGCTGGCGCTGGCGCGAGCCGGGCTGGGAGATCGAGCTGCCGCCACCGGCGATGGAGGCGCCGGTGCAGCGCGAGAACGCCGCCGCCGCCATCGCCGCCCTGCGCGCCCTGGACTTGCCGCTGCCGGACGCCGCCATCGTCGCCGGCGTCGCCGCCGCCCGGGTGCCGGGCCGGTTGCAGCGCCTGCCCGGACCGCCGGAACGGGTGCTCGACGTCGCCCACAACCCCCAGGGCGCGCGCCAGCTCGCCGCCTGGCTGCAGGCGCATCCGCGGCCGACGGTGGCGGTGTTTTCGGCCCTGGCGGACAAGGACCTGGCCGGCATGGTCGAGCCGCTCGCCGGGCAGGTGCGCGCCTGGCATCTGGGGCCGATCACCGATGCCGGGCCGCGCGGGCTGGACGCCCCGGCGCTGGCCGAAGGCCTGGCCGGCGCGCTCGCCCCGGATCGCCTACGCCTGCACGGCAGCCTGCGCGAGGCCCTGGCCGCGGCCGCTACCGAGGCCGGCAACGACGGACGCGTGCTGGTGTTCGGCTCTTTCCACACCGTCGCTGAAGCCCTGGCGGAATCATGACCGGGGGCAGGGGAGCAGGACGGCTATAATTCGCCGGTCTCTCCGGCCCGGACCCGTTCCGATGGATCAAGCCCTGAAACAGCGTCTGATCGGCGCCGCCGTGCTGGTCGCGCTGGCGATGATCTTCCTGCCGATGCTGTTGCAGGAGCGCGAGCAGGCCCTGGACGATGCCGCCCGGGTGCCACTGGAGATGCCGGCCGCGCCCGAGCGGGACTTCGAGACCCGCGAGCTGCCCCTGCTGCAGCCGGTTCCGCCGGCCGAGGGCGGCGCCGTGCTGGGTCTGGAGCCTGGCGAGGATGGCGGTCGCCACGACCCGGATGCCGTGGCCACCGTCGTGCCCGACGCGCCGGCGCCGCGCCGGGAAGAGCCGGCGTCCGGGCCCGGCGACGAGACTCCGGCCCTGGCCGTGGACGCCGCCAGCGGCGAACCGGTGGCCGCGCCGACCGGATCGGTCCGCGCCCCTGCCCCCGTTCCGCAACCCGTTCCGCCCCCCCCGCACGCCGACAGCACCCTGCCGCCGACCGCCGCTGCCGGCGCCTGGGCCGTCAACGTCGGCAGCTTCTCCAATCTCGACAATGCCCGGACACTGGCCGGGCGTTTGCGCGCCCAGGGCTTGCAGGTGAGCAGCGAGACCGTGGACGTCAACGGTCGGCCGGCGATGCGGCTGCGGGTGGGGCCCTATGCCGAGCGCGCCCTGGCCGAGGCGGCGCGCCTGCGGGTGCAGACGGTATCGGGCAGCCCGGCCGTGGTGGTGGCCCTGGATGCCGGGCCTGCGCCGGCGCCGCGGCGTGCCGGGGCGGCGCCGGGGGTGGGCTTCGCCGTGCAGCTGGGCGCGCTGAGCAACGAGGCCGACGCCACCGCCCTGCGCGATCGCGCCCGCGCCGCCGGTTTCGTCGCCTTCCACCAGCGGGTGAACACCGACCGCGGCCCGGTCTGGCGGGTGCGGGTGGGGCCAGAGGCCGATCGCGCTGCCGCCGAGCGGCTGAAAGAACGCGTGGCCGAGACACTGGGCCTGCGTGAGGCCATCGTCGTGCCGCACCCGTGAACTGGCGAAGCGATCCGCGATGCTGACCGTCGCCGACTACGTTCTGCTGGTGGTCCTGCTGGTGTCCATGGCCGTGGGCCTGTGGCGCGGCTTCCTGGTGGAAGTGCTGTCGCTGACGGTATGGGTGGCGGCGTTCTGGCTGTCCGTGGGTTTCGGCGGCGAGGTCGCGGCCTGGTTCTCCGGTGTCGAGCAGGCGGCGGCGCGCTTGTTCCTTGGCCATGCCAGCGTATTCCTGGCGGTGCTGCTGGCAGGCGGCCTGCTGACCTGGCTGCTGGGCCGGTTCATCGCCGGCACCGGCCTCTCGGGCACGGACCGGGTGCTGGGGCTGGGCTTCGGCCTGGCCCGCGGGCTGGTGCTGGGCTGCGCCGGTGTGTTGCTGCTGGGGTTCACGCCGCTGCCGGGCGATCCCTGGTGGGGCCAGTCGCGGCTGCTGCCGGGCTTCCAGCGCGGCGCCGAGTGGATGGCCGGCTTCCTGCCGCCGGCGGCGGCCGCCGAGCTGAACTTTCCCGAGGCCGTCCGGGCCGCCGGCGAGACCGGCGGCTCGGGGACGGCGGCCGAGACTTCTTCTTCCGCCGGGACCGACGCCCCCGGCCTTCCCGACGTACCGGAGAACTGAACCATGTGCGGCATCATCGGAATCGCCGGCGCCAGCGACGTCGCCGCGGCCCTCTACGACGGCCTGACGGTGCTTCAGCATCGCGGCCAGGACGCCGCCGGCATCGCCACCCTGGACGGGCGCCGCCTCTGCCTGCACAAGGGCAACGGGATGGTCAAGGAGGTGTTCGACGAGCGCGCCATGGCCGGGCTGACCGGCAGGGTCGGCATCGGTCATTGCCGTTATCCGACCGCCGGTTCCGAGGGCAGCGACGAGGCGCAGCCCTTCTACGTCAACTCGCCCTACGGCATCGCCCTGGCTCACAACGGCAACCTGATCAACACCGACGAACTGCGCCGCATGGTGTTCGAACAGGACCGTCGCAATGTCAACACCGAATCCGATTCCGAAGTGCTGCTGAACGTGTTCGCGCACGAGCTGCAGAACCAGGGCGAGCTGAGCCCGCGGGCGGCGGCGCGTGCGGTGGCCGGCGTGCACCGGCGCTGCACCGGTGGCTATGCCGTGGTCAGCATGGTGATCGGCCTGGGCCTGGTCGCCTTCCGCGACCCGCATGGCATCCGGCCGCTGGTGCTGGGCAGGCGCGAAACCGCCAGGGGCGTCGAATATGCCGTCGCCTCCGAGAGCGTGGCCCTGGACATCCTCGGCTTCGTGCGCGAGCGCGACCTGCTGCCGGGCGAATGCGTGGTGGCCGGCGCCGACGGCCGCCTGCACGCCGAAGTCTGCGCCGGGCCGGCCGAGCACACCCCCTGCATTTTCGAGTACGTGTACTTCGCCCGGCCCGATTCGATGATCGAGAACATCTCGGTGCACAAGGCGCGCATGCGCATGGGCGTGACCCTGGGCCAGAAGATCCTGCGCCTGCGGCCCGGGCACGACATAGACACCGTGATCCCGATCCCGGACACCTCGCGCGACGCCGCCCTGGAGATCGCCAACCTGCTCGGGGTGAAGTACCGCGAGGGTTTCGTCAAGAACCGCTACGTCGGCCGCACCTTCATCATGCCCGGCCAGGGCGAGCGGGTGCGCTCGGTGCGGCGCAAGCTCAATCCGATCCCGCTGGAGTTCAGGGACCGGGTGGTGCTGCTGGTGGACGATTCGATCGTGCGCGGCACCACCAGCCAGCAGATCGTGCAGATGGCCCGCGACGCCGGCGCCCGCAAGGTGTACCTGGCCTCGGCGGCGCCGCCGGTGCGCTACCCGAACGTTTACGGCATCGACATGCCATCGGCCGACGAACTGGTGGCGCACGGCCGCAGCGAAGCCGAGATCGAGAAGCTGCTGGGCTGCGACTGGCTGATCTACCAGGATCTGGCCGACCTGGAAGCGGCGGTGGCCGGGCCGAAGTTCCCGGGGCGCAAGTTCGACAGCAGCTGTTTCAGCGGCGAATACGTCACTGGCATCCCCGACGGCTATTTCGACCGCCTGCGCCAGCTCCGTTCCGACGAAGCCAAGCGCAAGCGGCGGGTGGGGTGATCGTTGACGCGGCTTTGCGTGGATGAATGCGGACAGGGCAATGGGCAGGAAGCATCGTCTTGTCCGCGTCCATCCGTGGCAAAAGAATGAAGCCCTCGCTGTTCGACGCAGCCCAGGAGTGTCTGGCGATCCGGGAGCCGGCGGAGAAGCTGCGGCGTACGCATGAGGTGGCGGCGGCGTTCCGGGCCGGAGAGCTGGTCATCCCGGAGGAGGCGCCGGCGCCGGCGCCGATCGGGGTGCCGGGGCGGCCGGAGCGGCCGCGGCTGGTGCTGCCGCGCGAGGTGCCGCAGCGCGGCCTCGGCAGCGTCGAGGGCCGCGCCGCGTTTCTGCACGCCATCGCCCATATCGAATTCAACGCCATCAACCTGGCCTGGGACGCGGTGTACCGGTTCCGCGGCCTGCCGCAGGAGTACTACACGGACTGGGTCGGCGTGGCCGCGGACGAAGCCCGGCATTTCGCCCTGCTCGAGGCCCGCCTGGGCGAACTGGGGCATGCCTACGGCGATTTCGACGCCCACAACGGCCTGTGGGAGATGGCGGTGAAAACCGCCGACAGCGGCCTGCGCCGCATGGCCCTGGTGCCGCGCGTGCTGGAGGCGCGCGGACTGGACGTCACGCCCGGCATGATCGTCCGCCTGCGTGGCAACGGCGACGAGGCTTCGGCCGCCATCCTGGAGCTGATCCTGCGCGAGGAAGTGGCGCATGTGGCCGCCGGCAGCCGCTGGTTCCGCTGGCACTGCGAACGCGAAGGCCTGGCGCCGATGCGCGAATTCATCCGGCTGGTGCGCGAGGCCGTGCGCGGCGGCGTGCGCGGGCCGTTCAACCGGCCGGCCCGGCTGGCCGCCGGCTTCGCCGAGCCGGAGCTGGCTGCCCTGGAAGCCCTGGAGGACTGAGCATGCGTTCGATCTTCGCCCTTTCGCTGGCCCTGGCCCTGACGGCCTGCGCCGCGCCCGCGCCGCCGGATCCGGCCGTGGACGAACAGGCCGGCGCCGCCCTGCTGGCCCGGTACGAGCAGGCCCGTGCCGACGGCAATCCCGAGCTGGCCGAACGCCTGGGCAACGAACTCGACGACCGCCACGGCAAGACCGCCGCCGCCGCGACGATGCGCGAGAGCATCGGGGAGGTGCGCCGGCAGGCCGAGGCCCTGCGCGGGAAGCGCCGCCTGGCCGGCCTGTGGGACTACCAGTCGGTGCCGGTGCCCGGCGGCACCCAGCACACGGCGGCCATTTACAGCCGGGTACCGGCCTGGTCCGAGGACAGCGGCCTGCCGCCGCCGCGTCCGGACGCACGCCTGATCCTGCGCCGGCATCCGCAGTGGGGCGACAGCGCCTACCTGGTGCTGCAGATGCGCGAACTGCGTTGCGGCCCGCCCTGCGAACTCTCCGTCCGCTTCGATGAGGGCGAAGCGCAGCGCTTCGCCGGCGAGCCGGCCGATACCGGCACCGGCCCGGCCCTCTTCATCGAGGACCGCGAGCGTTTCCTGGATGCCCTGGACGCTGCCGCCGAGGTGCACATCCAGCTGCCGCAGTCGGGCGCGCTGAGGCCCAGCTTTTCCTTCGAGGTCGGCGGCTTCGACCGCGCCCGTCACGAAGCCGGCGCGGTGGCCGACTAAAGCCCGCCGAGGGCGAAACCGTCGGTGTCCACGCGCAGCACCGAGGCCTGTTCGTACCAGTCGCCGAGCACGATGCGGGTGGCGGGCCGGCCGTCCAGCAGCAGCTGGTGGATGGCCGGGCGGTGGGTGTGGCCGTGGATGAGGCGTTGTACGCCATAGCGGCACATGGTCGCTTCGACCGTCGCCGGGCTGACATCGGTGATGCTTTCCGACACACCCTGCTGGTGCGCCCGGCTGGCCGCGCGCGCCTGCGCGGCGAAGGCCTTGCGCGCTTCCAGCGGCTGCGCCAGGAACCGTTCCTGCCAGCCCGGATCGCGCACCTGCCGGCGGAAGGCCTGGTAGGCGGTGTCGTCGGTGCACAGCTGGTCGCCGTGCATCAACAGGGTGGGCTGACCGTACAGCGAAAGCACGCAGGGATCGGGCAGCAGGGTGGCGTGGCAGCGTTCGGCCATGCGCGGGCCGAACAGGAAGTCGCGATTGCCGCGCATCAGGAACACCGGCACGCCGCTGTCGGCCAGGGCGGTCAGCGCCGCGCAGACGCCGGCGCCCGGCTCGCCCGGATCGTCGTCGCCGAGCCAGGCCTCGAACAGGTCGCCGAGGATGTACAGGGCCTCGGCGCGCCGGGCCTCCCCGGCCAGCAGGCCGAGGAAGGCCAGGGTGGCCTCGGGCCGGGCCGGGTCCAGGTGCAGGTCGGAGACGAACAGCGTGCTCACGGGCGCCGCCCCGCATCCCCGGCCTGCGCATCGGCGGCGGGGCTGGCGGCGGGCGCCGCCCCGATCACCTGCACGCGCTCGATCACCACCGGCGTCTGCGGGACCCAGGCCGGGAACGGACCCTGGGCGCCGGTCGGCACGGCGGCGATCCGGTCCAGCACCTCCATGCCCTGGACCACGCGGCCGAAGACGGCGTAGCCGGCCGTGTAGGGGTCACCGCCCGGCCGGCCCTCGAACTGGGGGTTGTCGGCCAGGTTGATGAAGAACTGTGTGGTCGCCGAATCCAGCACGCCGCGGTCGCGGGCGGCGGCGATACTGCCGCGCCGGTGCGGGAGGCCATTGCCGCCCTCGTGCGGCACCGGATCGCGCACCGGCTTTTGCTGCAGGTCGGGCGTGAAGCCGCCGCCCTGCGCCAGCAGGCCGGGTACCACGCGGTGGAAGACGGTGCCGTTGTAGTGGCCTTCGGTCGCGTAGGCCAGGAAATTGGCGACGGTGCGCGGCGCGGCGACCGGGTCGAGCTCCAGCAGCAGCTCACCCAGCGAGGTCACCATCAGCACGCGCGGCGCGGCGGCGGGTTCGGTGTCGGGCAGGGTTGCCGGCGGCGCGGACGGCCCGGCGCCGGACACGGGCGGCGGCGCCGGTGCGGCGGCCAGCGTGCCGGCCAAGGCAAGCCAGGCCATCAGGGTCAGCAGGGAGCGGAGGAACATCCGCGGCTCCGGTCTCGGGTGCGTTCATGGTAGCGCAGGCGCCGGGGCCGCCGCCCCGGCTATGCTGACCGTTCCCGTATCGAGGAGATCGCCATGCGCATGCCGCTTTCCTGCCTGACCCTCGTGCTCGCCCTGTGGGCCGCTCCCCTGGCCGCTGCCGAGCTGCCGCGGTCGCCGGCGCCGGAAGACGCCGAACTCTATTTCATCTCGCCGAGCGACGGCGAGGTGGTGAAGGGGCCGGTGACCGTGCGCTTCGGCCTGCGCGGCATGGGCGTGGCGCCGGCCGGCATCATCGCCGAGGGCACCGGCCACCATCACCTGATCGTGAACGCGCCGTTGCCGCCGGCCGGGCTGCCGATCCCGAACGATGCCCATCACCTGCACTTCGGCAAGGGCCAGACCGAAACCACGCTGGAGCTGCCGCCGGGCAAGCACACGCTGCAGTTGCTGCTGGGCGACCACGCGCACATCCCGCACGACCCCGTCGTGGCGTCGGAGCTCATCACCATCACCGTGGAGTAACCCGCGGCCTGCCCCGTGACCGCGGGTTGACGGGACACCTGCTGGCGGATGCCGTCGGCCCCGGGGGCTGGAGGCTTGGCGGGTGGCGGCGCCGCGATGCGAGGGGGCGTCCCGTCGGCCCCTGCTCACCGGGCGGCCGGCCGGGTTGGCGTAAAATGCCGGGCTTCCTGCGACCTTCAGAGCCCGGCCCGATGACTTGCCGTACCCGCTTTGCTCCCAGCCCCACCGGATTCCTGCACATCGGCGGCGCCCGCACGGCCCTTTACTGCTGGCTGGAGGCGCGCCGGCGCGGCGGCAAGTTCATCCTGCGCATCGAGGATACCGACCGCGAGCGCAGCACCCAGGCGGCCATCGACGCCATCCTCGAGGCCATGGACTGGCTGGGCCTGGATTACGACGAGGGCCCCTTCTACCAGACGCAGCGGCTGCAACGTTACCGCGAGGTGGCGCAGCAGCTGCTGGATGCCGGCAAGGCCTATTACGCCTACGAGACCAGGGAAGAGCTGGAGGCCATGCGCGAGGAGGCGATGGCCAGGGGCCTGAAGCCCCGTTACAACGGCGCCTACCGCGATGCCGGCGCGCCGTATCGCGATGATCCGAACCGGGTGATCCGCTTCAAGAACCCGCTGCACGGCGAGGTGGTCTTCCACGACAAGATCAAGGGCCGGATCGCCTGGAGCAACGAGGAGCTGGACGACCTGGTGATCTTCCGCTCCGACGGCTACCCCACCTACAACTTCGCGGTGGTGGTGGACGACATGGACATGGGCATCACCGACGTGATCCGCGGCGACGACCACGTCAACAACACACCGCGCCAGATCAACATCTACGAGGCCCTGGGCGTGCCGGTGCCGCATTTTGCCCACATGCCGATGATCCTCGACCCGGAGGGCGCCAAGCTGAGCAAGCGGCACGGCGCCGCCAACGTCATGCAGTACCGCGAGGAAGGCTACCTGCCGCACGCGCTGGTGAACTACCTGGTGCGGCTGGGCTGGTCGCACGGCGACCAGGAGATCTTCAGCCGCGGGGAGATGATCTCGCTGTTCAGGATCGAGGACGTCAACCAGAAGGCCTCGCGCCTGGATCCGGTCAAGCTGGGTTGGCTCAACCAGCACTACATGAAGACGGACGATCCGGCCGTGGTGGCCGCGCACCTGGAGCCGCAACTGCTCGCCGCCGGTTACGACCTGGCCTCCGGTCCGGCGCCGGCCGAGGTGGTGGTGGCCTTGCGCGACCGCGTGCACACGCTGAAGGAAATGGCCGAGCGCGCCGCCGTCTGGTACCGGCCGCTGAGCGAATACGACGAGAAGGCCGTGGCCAAGCACCTGGTCGCCGCCGCCCGGGCGCCGCTGTCGGCGGTGCGCAGCGGCCTGGCCGCGCTGAAGGAGTGGAGCCCGGAGGCCGTGCACGGGGTGATCGAGGCCGCCGCTGCCGAGCTCGGCCTGGGTATGGGCAAGGTGGCACAGCCCCTGCGCGTGGCCATCACCGGCACCCAGGTCAGCCCCTCCATCGACCATACCGTCTACCTGGCCGGGCGGGACCAGGCCCTGGCCCGCATCGATGCCGCCCTGGCGCGCATCGCCGACTGAACCGATGGCTGGCCGCATTTGATTTCCTGGCCGCATTTGATTTCGGACCGGACCCGGCCCACCCTAGACCCATGCCCAGGCCGCGCACGCTGCATCCCTGCACCGACCCCGCGCACCACGTGCACGGGGCGGACGACTATGTGCGCGCGGTCGAACGCGCCTGCGAGGAACGCGGCCTGCGCCTGACCCCGCTGCGGGCCCAGGTGCTGGGCCTGATAGCCGAGGCCGGCCGGCCGATGAAGGCCTACGAGCTGCTGGAGGCGATGAAGCAGGAAAACGGCAGCAGCGCCCCGCCCACCGTTTATCGGGCCTTGGATTTCCTGCTCGACCAGGGTTTCATCCATCGCCTGGCCTCGGTGAACGCCTTCGTCGGCTGCCATCATCCGCAGGTACGGCACTCGGTGCCCTTCCTGATCTGCGACCGCTGCCATTCCGCGACCGAGCTCGAGGACGCCCGCGTCACCGCCTTGCTGGACGAGCAGGCGCGTGCCCTGGGTTTCCGTCCGCGGGCCCAGACCCTCGAGGTACATGGCCTGTGCGCCACCTGTTCTGCGGCCTGAGTCTGGCCTTCACACTCGTCGGCGCGGCTCCGCAGGCGCCGGCCGTCGCCCAGGACTATCCGATCGATCCGCCCGGCGGCGGCGAGGCGGAACGGCGTCTTCCGCCGATCGGCATCGTCGCCCCAGACCTGCTGGCCGAGCAGGCGCCGCCCCTGGTCACGCCGCTGGCCATCCTGGATCGGCTGGTGGTGCCCGGTACGCGCATGCAGCTGGAGTGGCGCCCGGCCGGCGGCATCAGCAACGCCGAGATTCCCAGCCCGGTGATCGTCGCCCGCGGCGCGCTGCCGGGACCGGTGCTGTGCCTGACCGCTGGCGTGCACGGCGACGAGATCAACGGCGTGGAGACGGTGCGCCGGCTGGCGCACTCGGTGGATCCGACCCGGCTGTCGGGTACGGTCATCGGCGTGCCCATCGTCAACGTGTTCGGTTATTCGCGCGGCAGCCGTTACCTGCCGGACCGGCGCGACCTGAACCGGTATTTCCCGGGGAGCCCGCGCGGCTCGATCGCCTCTCGCATCGCCTGGTCCTTCTTCCAGGACATCGTCCGGCACTGCGACATGCTGGTGGACTTCCACACCGGCAGTTTCGAGCGCAGCAACCTGCCGCAGGTGCGGGCGGACCTGACCCGCCCCGAGGTGCTGGAGTTCAGCCGCGGCTTCGGCGACACCGTGGTCCTGCACAGCCCGGGTAACCGCGGCATGTTGCGGGTGGCCGCCACCGCGGCCGGCATCCCGGCGGTCACCTTCGAGGCCGGTGCGCCGCAGCGGCTGGAGCCGGCCGAGATCGCCGAGTCGGTGGCGGCGATCGAGCGGCTGATGGTCAAGCTGGGGATGGTCGAGGCGCCGGAAGCGCCGGAGGGCGTCGGCGTGGTGGAGCCCGCGCTGCTGGCCGACGAGCCGGAACCGGCGCCGATTTTCCTGGATTCCCGCTGGGTGCGGGTGAACTCCGCGGGCATGCTGATCAGCGAGGTCGCGCTGGGCCAGAGGGTGTTGGCCGGCCAGCGCCTGGGGAGGGTGATCGACCCGGTCGCCAACACCGAGCGCTACCTCCTGGCGCCGGTCGCCGGCCGGGTGATCGGCATGGCCCTGAACCAGGTGGTGCTGCCCGGCTACGCCGCCTTCCATCTCGGTACCGAGACCAGCGAACAGCAGGCAGTGCAGGAGGCGGTGACGCCCTCCAACGGCGACCCTATCGGCGAAGACCCGGAAGACCGGCCGGAACCGGCCGATCCCCAGGACGGCGAGGACTACGAGTAAGGGCCCGCCGGCGCGGGCCCTCCGGTCCGGGGCGGCGCCCGGTTCAGAAGCTCACTCGCAGGCCGGCCATCAGGTTGCGGCCCGGCAGCGGTGCCAGCTCCTTCAGATAGGAGGTGTGCGAGCGCGCCTCCCGGTCGGTCAGGTTGCGCCCTTCCAGGAAGAGCTCCCAGCCGGCCGCGTCGGTGTCCCAGTGCCAGGCCAGGCCGGCGTCCACCAGGGTATGGCCCTCGGTCGGCTCTTCGTTCGGCGCCACTTCGTCCTGCTTGGCCACCCGGACCGCGCCCAGGCGCGCGCGCCAGCCGCCCAGGCTCCACGCCAGATCCAGCCCGATGCGGGCAGGGGCGATGCGCGGCAGCCGCTCGCCGCCGTCCAGTTCGGCGTCCACGGCGTCGGCAAAGGCGCGCAGTTGCCACAGGCCGGAGGCGCCCTCATGCAGCTCGATCCGCGCCTCGGCTTCCCAGCCGGTGAAGCGGGCATCCGCCTGGGTCCATTGCCGCACCGGCAGTTCGTCCTCCTCCAGGCCGGTGTCGGCCAGGTAGATGAAGCCGTCGTAACGGGTGCGGAACACCGCCAGCTTGCCCTCGAAGCGGCCGTGGTGCAGATGCAGGCCGAGCTCGGCATTGAAGGCGCGCTCGGTGTCCAGTCCGGCATCGCCGATCTCGTAGCTGGCGGTGGCGATGTGCGGGCCGTCCGAGAACAGTTCCTCGGCGGTGGGCGCGCGTTCGGCGCGGTCCAGGTTCAGGCTCAGGTGAACCGCATCATTGAGCTGCCACAGGCCGCCCAGGGCGAGGCTGGTGGCGGAGAACCGCTTGCTCGCGCCGCCCTCGGGACTGACGCGGACGCGATCATGGCGCAGGCCGGTTTCGAGCTTGAAGCGGCCGAACTGGCGTTCCTGCACGGTGAACAGGCCCAGATCGCGGCCGACCGAGGGCGGCACGAAGGCTTCCTCGCCTACGGCAGAGAAATCGCGGTGGCCGTACTGCAGGCCGAAGGCGCCGTTCCAGCCGGCCCATTCGTTCTGGACCAGCTCCAGTCGGGCTTCGGTGCCGGTGTTCTCGAATACCGTGCCGATCTCGCCTTCCTCGATCTCGGCATGCTCGTAGAGGCTGCGCACCAGCCGCCAGTTGAGCTCGCGCAGGCCGGCCACGCCGGTAACGCCGCCGCGGAAGTCGAAGCGGTCCTGGCGCAGGTCGATGCGCACCTGGGCGGCCTCCTCGTGGCCGTGCTCATCGTCCTCGTGTCCGTCCTCTTCTTCCTCGTGGTGTGCATGCGCGCCGGGCGGGATGCCGTAGTTGCTGCGATAGGTGCTGGCGGCGGCACCGAACCAGGCCCGCTCACCGAACCAGCTGGCGCCGACCGCGCCGCCGCGGGTGCGCAGGCTGGTGTTGGGCACGCGCCCGAAGGCCAGGTCGTCGAGGTCGCCGCCTTCCTCCAGTTCTTCCTCCACCAGGTGATCGGACAGCGCGAAACCGGGAATGCGGTAGTCGCCGGCTTCGCGGTAGAAGCCGTCGAAATGCAGGGTCAGCGGGCCGGCATCGCCGTCGAAGCGGGCCATGGCCACCGATTCGTCGGCGGCGCTGCCGTGGCGGATCTCGGCCCGGCCCGAGGTCGCGCGCCCGGCCTGCGCGGTCGGCACGCGGCCGTCCACCACGTTGACGGCGCCGCCGATCGCACCGCTGCCGTAGAGCAGGGCGGCCGGACCCTTGAGGACTTCGATCTGGTCGGCCAGGAAGGGTTCGATCGCCACGGCGTGGTCCACGCTGACGGTGGAGACGTCCATGGAGCCGATGCCGCCGGCCAGGGTCCGCACACGGGCGCCGTCCTGGCCGCGGATGATCGGCCGGCCGACACCGGGACCGAAACTGGAGGACTGTACGCCGGGCAGGCGTTCCAGCGTTTCGCCCAGGGTGCCGGCCTTGCGGGCGTCGAGATCCTCGCCGGCCAGCACCTCGACCGGCCGGGCCAGATCTTCCACGCCCTGGCGCAGGGGCGTGGCCGTGACCCGGACCGCATCGAGGGTGCGAGGGGCGTCGTGTGCGTGGTCCTGCGTCGTTTCGTCGGCCAGGGCCAGGGCGGGCAGGGCCAGCAGCAGGGCGGTCGCGAGGGGACGGGGGCGGGGGAAACGCTGGGGCATGGCGGATTCCGTCGGGATTGCTCGGGGAAGTGGAATGTTATATTGTTTCACTTCCGACGCAATCCCCCGGTCGTCATGTCCACTCCGCTTCTGCCGCGCCGTTTCCGCCTGCCGCCCTGGGCTGACCGCCTCGGCGCCTTCGGCGCCTTCCTGTGCGCGGCGCATTGCGCCCTCATCCCCCTGGCCCTGGCCTTGCTGCCGGCCATGGGGCTGGGCGTGCTGGCCTGGCATGGTTTCGAGCTCGGCTTCGGCGCCCTCGCCACCGTGCTGGCGGTCGGCAGCCTCTGGGCGGGTTACCGCAGTCACCGCGCCTATCATGCCTGGCTGCTGGTGGCGCCCGGTCTGGCCCTGGTCTGGCTGGCCACGCTGTATCCGCCGCTGCACGACGCGCCGTTGCCGCACGCGCTGATGATGACCGTGGGTGGCGTGCTGATCGGTCTGGCCCACCTGGTCAACCTTCGCCTGTCCTGGGGCCATAGCCATTGAGCGGGTGCCGGGTCATTCCCATGCCGGGCGTTGGCCGCAACAGGACCCGGTGATAGGCTACGCGCCCCACGAATCACCACTTGCAAGGAACCGACATGGGCAGGGGCGACAAGAAGACCGCCAAGGGCAAGCGTTACGCCAGCAGCTACGGCAATGTCCGGCCGAAGGCCGCCGCGAAGAAGGCGACCGGCGGCAAGACTGCGGCGGCCGTGAAGGCGCCGGTGGCCAAGGCGCCGGCCCGCAAGACCGCCGCCAGGAAGGCTGCGACCAAGTAATCGGCGTCCTGCCATCGTTGCCGCCCGCGCGGCATCGCTGGCCAGGCGATCGCGAAGCCCCGCTCCGGCGGGGCTTCGGTGTTCATGGCGCGGGAAACGCGGCGCTCAGCCGTGGTGGTGGGCGACGCCGGCGACGTGCACGGCATGGGCCAGGCCACCGCCCAGCCAGTAGGCCAACTCGGCCGGATGCGCGATGTCCCACTGCACGAAGTCGGCGCGCTGGCCGGGCAGCAGCCGGCCGCGGTCATGCAGGCCCAGGGCGCGGGCGGCGTTGACGGTGGCGCCGCGCAGGGCTTCTTCGGGGGTGAGGCGGAAGTGAGTGCAGGCCAGGGACATGGCCAGCCGCAGCGACAGCAGGGGCGATGTGCCGGGATTGAGGTCGCTGGCGACCGCCATCGGCACGGCGTGTTCGCGCAGGGCGGTGATCGGCGGCAGTTGCGTTTCCCGCAGTACGTGGAAGGCGCCGGGCAGCAGCACTGCCACGGTGCCGGCTGCCGCCATGGCGCGCACGGCCTGCTCGTCGGCGTATTCGATGTGGTCGGCCGACAGGCCGCCGAATTCGGCCACCAAGGCCGCGCCGCCGAGGTCGCTGAGCTGGTCGGCGTGCAGCTTCACCGGCAGGCCAAGTCCGCGCGCCACCTCGAACAGCCGCCGTACCTGGGCCGGCGAGAAGCCGATGCCCTCGCAGAAGGCGTCCACCGCGTCCACCAGGCCTTCCGCGTGCAGTTCCGGCAGCCATTCGCAGACGGCGGCGATGTAGTCGTCGGCACGGCCGGCATACTCCGGCGGCAGGGCGTGCGCGGCCAGGCAGGTGGCGCGCACCCCGATGCCCAGTTCCTCGCCGATGCGTCGTGCCACCCGCAGCATCGCCCGCTCGCTGTCGAGGTCCAGGCCGTAGCCGGACTTGATCTCCACCGTGGTGACGCCGTCCGCCAGCAGGGCGCGGGCGCGCGCCAGCGAGGCGGAGAGCAGCCCGGCCTCGTCGGCGGCGCGGGTGGCGCGCACGGTGGAGAGGATGCCGCCGCCCTCACGGGCGATCTGCTCGTAACTGGCACCCTGCAGCCGGCGCTCGAATTCGAGCGCGCGGTCGCCGGCGAACACCAGATGCGTGTGGCAATCCACCAGACCGGGCGTGATCCAGCGCCGCTGCGCCGACTCCACCCGCCGGGCCAGGGCCTCCGGTTCGCCGGGCAGTTCGGCACGCGGACCGGCCCAGGCGATCAGCCCCTCTTTCCAGGCCAGCACGCCGTCCTCGATCGCGCCGTAGGCGCCCAGGTCGTCGCGCAGGGTGGCCAGGCGCGCGTCCAGCAGCAGGCCGTCCCAGGGCGGAGCCAGCCGGCCGATCATCGGATCGCCCCCGCGGCCCGCAGGGCCTCCGGCGAGAAGCCGTAGGCCAGGGCCAGTTCGTCGCTGTGCTGGCCCAGGCGCGGCGGCGCCCGCTCCAGCCGCGGCGGCGAGCCCGAGAGCTTCATCGGACTGCCGACCATGGGAATGCCGTCGATCTCCACGCGCATGCCGCGGCCGTGCGCCACCGGGTGGTCCAGGGCCTGGCGCACCGTGTTGATCGGCGCCGCCGGCACGCCGGCCCTGGCGAACAGTTCCAGCCAGTGCCCGGCCGTCGCGGTGGCGAACAGCGTCGCCAGTTCGCCGCACAAGGCCTCGCGGTTCTCCACCCGGGCGGCGTTGTTGCGGAAGCGTGGCTCGCGCAGCCAGTCTTCCCGGCCCAGGGCTTCGCACAGTTGCACCCAGAGTTTCTCGCTGGCCACCGCCAGCACGAAGGGCCGGTCGGCGGCCTGGAAGGACTGGTAGGGCACGATGCTGGGATGGGCATTGCCAAAGCGTGTTGCGTCGGCGCCGGTGAACAGCACGTTGCCGGCGACATTGGCCAGCATGGACAGCTGGCTGTCGAACAGGGAGACGTCGATGCGCTGGCCCTTGCCGGTCTGCTGGCGTTCGATCAGCGCCGCCAGCACGGCGGTGGCGGCGTACTGGCCGGTGGCCAGGTCGGCCACCGCCACGCCGACCTTGCAGGGCTCGCCGTCGGCCGGGCCGGTGACGGACATCAGCCCGGCTTCGGCCTGCACCACGTAGTCGTAGCCGGGCAAGCTGGCGCCGGGACCTTCCCGGCCGTAGCCCGAGATCGAACAGTAGACCAGGCGCGGATTGATCCTCGACATGTCCTCCCAGCCCACCCCCAGTGATTCGGCGCCGCCGGTGCGGTAGTTCTCCACCAGCACGTCGGCCTCGCGCACCAGGGCTTCCAGCAGCGGCCTCGCCGCCGGCGCGCGCAGGTCTATCGCCAGCGAGCGCTTGTTGCGGTTGCAACAGGCGAAATAAGCCGACATGCCCATGTAAAAGGGCGGGCCGAGGCCGCGGGTGTCGTCGCCCTCGAAAGGTTCGAGCTTGATCACGTCCGCGCCCAGGTCGGCCAGCATCATGCCGCACCAGGGGCCCGCCAGGACCCGGGACAGCTCCAGAACCACGATTCCCGACAGTGCGCCCATGGCGGCGGATTGTATGCGGCCAGGTTGCCGCCGTGCGAAACTGCCGGCATGTCGCAGGCCGTAGAAACCACGCTGTTCGGCCCCGCCGGCTGGCAGCCCTCGGGGCGCGCCGGACGCTGGCAGCTGGCGGCCATGCCGAACCTGCATTCGCACGCGTTCCAGCGGGCAATGGCCGGCCTGGCCGAGCGCCTGGCCAATCCGGAAGACAGCTTCTGGACCTGGCGCGAGCTGATGTACCGCTTTGCCGGCCGGCTCGATCCGGACAGCCAGTACGCGATCGCCTGCCAGCTCTACGCCGAGATGCTGGAAGCCGGCTACGGCACCGTCTGCGAGTTCCACTACCTGCACCACGCGCCCGACGGTCGGCCCTACGAGGATCCGGCGGCGATGTCACGGGCCCTGATCGCGGCAGCCGACGACACCGGCATCCGCCTGACCTTGTTGCCGGTGCTGTACATGAGCGGCGGTTTCGACGGCCGGCCGCTGAGCGAACGGCAGCGCCGGTTCGGCCATTCGCTCGAGGCCTATCTGGCCCTGCTGCAATCGCTGCGCCGGCTGGAACATGACCGCCTGAAAGTCGGCGTGGCCTTGCACAGCCTGCGGGCAGTCCCGGAGGCGCCGATGCGCGAACTGCTGGCCGCGCTGGCCAGCGAGGATCTGCCCATCCACATCCATGTCGCCGAACAGATCGGCGAGGTGCAGGACTGCCTGGCGGTACGCGGCGCCCGTCCGGTCGAATGGTTGCTGGCCAATGCGCCGGTGGACGCGCGCTGGACCCTGGTGCACGCCACCCACCTCAGCCGGGACGAAGTGCGCGGCATCGCCGCCAGCGGCGCCACGGTGGCGATCTGCCCGACGACCGAGGCCAACCTCGGCGACGGCCTGTTTCCCCTGCGCGACTTCCTCGAGGCCGACGGCTGGTTCGGCATCGGCTCGGATTCGCACGTTTCGGTGTCGGTGGTCGAGGAGCTGCGCTGGCTGGAGTATGGCCAGCGCCTGGCCGGCCGGCGCCGCAACGTGGCCGCACTGCCCGGACAGCCCAGCACCGGCGAGCTGCTCTACGGCCGCGCCCTGGCCGGTGGCCTGCGCGCCTGCGGCCAGCCGGGGGGCGGCGACGACCGGGTCACCCTGCTGGCCGAAGCGCCGGCGCTGGCCGGGGCACGACGCCACGACCTGCTCGATCGCTACCTGTTCTGCGGCAACCGCTCGCTGGTGGACGAGGTGGAGGTGGCGGGCCGGCGCCGGGTGGCCGGCGGCCGACATCTGCAGGGCGAGGCCATCGCCGCCCGCTACGCCGACACCCTGCGGCGGCTGCTGGCCGACTGAGGCCGCCGGCCCTCAGGGTTCACGCCGGGCAACGGGGCTTCATCCGGCCCCCTAGCGCCTTCGTCGCAGGTCGCCCCGGCCCTGGCGGCGCGCCGCTATGCTTGCGCCGTCCATGGAAACGACCGTTCGCGATTACCCGCTGTCGCGGCCGCTGCCCGCCGAGGTGCTGGTGGGCGGCGACGCGATCTGGAGCCGTTACCACCGCTACCCGGTGTTCAGCGCCCGCTGGCTGCGTGGGCGCTGCCTGGTATTCGGCAGCGTCATCGCGCTGTTCTCCCTGGTGGCCGGCTTCGGCACCGGGGCCGCCACCCGCGACTGGAGCCTGGCGGTGTTGGCCGGCGGGCACATGTTCCTGGCCTTCCTGTTCATGGCCACCGCCGGTCCGGCCCTGGCCACCCTGGTGCGATACCGGCGCTGGCCGGTGCGGCGGGAACGGGTGGGATTGGTGCTGGCCGTGTTGCTGGGCATGGCCGGCAGTTTCTTGGTGGACCGCTGGGCCTCCGGCTACGTCGAGACCCGCGTTCGCGCGGCCATGGTCGAACAGGGCCTGGCTACCGAGAAGAAGCCGGAGTTCGAGCCGGCGGTAAAGCCGGTGCTGATGGCGATCAACGGCCTGGTGCTGGTCGTCGTGTACGGCCTGTTCGGTGGCGGGCTGGCCTTGCGCGCCTACTTCAGCGAAGGCCGGCGCTGGGCCGCCAACCAGCGCGCCCAGGAGCTGCGGAACCTGCGCGCCGCCAAGCAGCAGTCCGACCTGCGCCTGGGCCTGCTGCAGGCCCAGGTGGAGCCGCATTTCCTGTTCAACACGCTGGCCTCGGTGCGCGCCCTGGTGCGCCAGGATCCGGCCCAGGCCGAGGCCACCCTGGACGCCCTGGTGGACCACCTGCGCGCCACCATCCCGAAGCTGCGCGCCGATGGCGAATCCCTGCTGCATTCCACCCTCGGCCAGCAACTCGACATCTGCGCCAGCTACCTGGCGCTGATGAAACTGCGCATGGGCGGACGCCTGAGTTTCGCCGTCGAAGCCGATTCGGTCCTGCGGGCACAACCGTTTCCGCCGCTGCTGCTGCTGACCCTGGTGGAAAACGCGATCAAACATGGCATCGAGCCGCAACCGGGGCCGGGCCGGATCGAGGTGCGCGCCTCGGCGCGGGGCGAACACCTGGTGGTGAGCGTGGTGGACGACGGAGCCGGCCTTAAGCCAGGCCTGGGCAGCGGTGTCGGTCTGGTCAACGTCCGCGAGCAACTGGCCGCCCGCTACGGCGCCGCCGCCACCTTCAGCCTGCGCGGCCTGGCCGGCGGCCGCGGTGCCGTGGCCACGATCTCCGTTCCGGTCGAGGAGCCGGCGGCATGAGACGCGTCACCGCCATGCTGGCCGAGGACGAGGCGCCGCAGCGCGAGGCGCTGCGCGCCATGCTGGCCCTGGCCTGGCCGGAGCTGGAACTGGTGGCGGTCTGCGAAGACGGCCCGTCGGCGCTGGAGGCCGCGGACGCGCACCGGCCCGCGGTGGCCTTCCTCGATATCCGCATGCCCGGGGTCAGCGGCCTGGACGTGGCCAAGGCAGTGGCCGGGCAGGGTGGGCTGGTGGTGTTCACCACCGCCTACGACGACTACGCCATCCGCGCCTTCGAGACCGGGGCGGTGGACTACCTGCTCAAGCCGGTCACGCCGGATCGGCTGGGGACGGCGGTGCGGCGGCTGCGCGAACGGCTCGCCGATCGCGCCGACACCGGGCTTGCCGCGCGTATCGAGGCCCTGGAGCAGCGCCTGCGTCCGGAAGGCGAGCGGCGGATCCGCTGGATCAGCGCCAGCGTGGGCGACACCGTGCGTATGCTGGGCGTGGACGAGGTGCTGTATTTCCAGGCCCAGGACAAGTACGTGAAGGTGGTGACCGCCGCGGAAGAGGCGATCATCCGCACGCCGCTCAAGGACTTGCTGGCCGGGCTGGATCCGGAGGAGTTCTGGCAGGTGCACCGCGGTGTGGTGGTGCGGGTATCGGCAATAGACCGCGTGCGTCGGGACGAGCTCGGCAAGACCCGGCTCAGCCTGCGTGGCCGGAGCGAGCGTCTGCCGGTCAGCGCGGCCTTCCTGCACCGGTTCCGCGGCATGTGAACGCCGCCCGGCCGCTCAGCTTCCGTCAAGCCAGGGGCCGCCTCCCCGGGCGCATACTCGGTCCGCTTCCCCCGACATCGAGGAGCCCGAGATGAGAACCTCCCTGCTTGCCCTGTTGCTCGCCGCGTCCGGTTTTGCCGTCCACGCCGATGACGCCATGCCCGCCGATGCCTCCAGCCAGGCCCAGGCCGAGGAGGCCGTGCCGGTCCAGGCCGGCCAGGCCGACCAGGCCGCCGCCAAGGCCGGGGAGAACCGGCACGATTGCCTCACCCAAACCGGCTCGCGGCTCAAGCGTCGTGACAGGGACGGCTGCATCAGCGCGCCCGGGCAGGTGATCACCCGCGAAGACATCGACCGCAGCGGCGCAGTGGACACCGCCGACGCCGTTCGTCGCCTCACCACGCGGGGAACGGTGCGCCGCGGCGCCGCGTCCGCCGGCAATCCCTGAATCTCTGCCCCGGGGCCGCCGCCTCGGATCTCCAGGCGCAGTTCCGGGCGCTCCGCTTACGCGCTCGCTCGCAGCCAGACCGGCGCGTCGGGACGGCCGGCAATGCGTTCGTACACGCCGTTGCCGACCCGCCCGACGCCGGCGATGGCGCGCAGGCGCAGGCGGGCGACGTCCATGCCGGCATCCTGGACCGCCGGAGCGGCGGGAACTGGCCGTTTTCGGACATGAAAGGCAGGCGCCGGCGGGCGGGGTGGGCGCCTATAATCCGGAGCCTGTTTTCCCGGAGCCGACCCGCCGATGTCCCGCCCGTCCCGCAAGGATCCCTCCCGCCTCATCCGTGCCCCGCGCGGCAGCGCGCTCAGCTGCCGCTCATGGCTGACCGAGGCGGCCTACCGGATGATCCAGAACAACCTGGATCCGGACGTGGCCGAAAACCCGGCCGAGCTGGTGGTCTACGGCGGCATCGGCCGCGCCGCCCGCGACTGGGAGTGTTTCGATCGCATTCTCGAAACCCTGCGCACGCTCGGCGACGACGAGACCCTGCTGGTGCAGAGCGGAAAGCCGGTCGGCGTGTTTCCTACCCATCCCGACGCACCGCGGGTGCTGATCGCAAATTCCAACCTGGTGCCGCATTGGGCCACCTGGGAACACTTCAACGAACTCGATGCCAAGGGCCTGATGATGTACGGGCAGATGACGGCGGGCTCGTGGATCTACATCGGCTCGCAGGGCATCGTCCAAGGCACCTACGAGACCTTCGCCGAGATGGGCCGCCAGCACTACGGCGGCGACCTCGGCGGCCGCTGGATCCTCACCGCCGGCCTCGGTGGCATGGGCGGCGCCCAGCCCCTGGCGGCGACCATGGCCGGCGCCTGCATGTTGGCCATCGAGTGCCAGCAGAGCCGCATTGACATGCGCCTGCGCACCCGCTACCTGGACGAGCAGGCCAGCGACCTCGACGACGCTCTCGCGCGCATCGAGAAATACACCGCCGAGGGCAAGGCGGTGTCGGTGGGCCTGCTGGGCAACGCCGCCGAGATCCTGCCGGAGCTGGTGCGCCGCGGCGTGCGCCCGGACGCCGTCACCGACCAGACCAGCGCCCACGACCCGCTGCACGGCTATCTGCCGGCCGGCTGGACCGTGGAGGAATGGCTGAGCGCGCAGAAGAACGATCCGCAGCGGGTGATAGACGCCGCCAAGCACTCGATGCGCACGCACGTGGAGGCGATGCTGAACTTCGAGGACATGGGCGTGCCCACCTTCGACTACGGCAACAACATCCGGCAGATGGCCCACGACGCCGGCTGCAAGGACGCCTTCGACTTCCCCGGCTTCGTCCCGGCCTACGTGCGGCCCTTGTTCTGCCGAGGCATCGGCCCGTTCCGCTGGGTGGCCCTGAGCGGCGACCCGGAGGACATCGCGAAGACCGACGCCAAGGTCAAGGAGCTGATCCCCAATGATCCGCACCTGCACCGCTGGCTGGACATGGCGGCGCAGCGCATTTCCTTCCAGGGTCTGCCGGCGCGCATCTGCTGGGTCGGCTTGGGCGACCGCCACCGCCTCGGCCTGGCCTTCAACGAGATGGTGCGCAAGGGCGAGCTGAAGGCGCCGGTGGTGATCGGCCGCGACCACCTGGATTCCGGCTCGGTGGCCAGCCCCAACCGCGAGACCGAGGCCATGCTCGACGGCAGCGATGCCGTGTCCGACTGGCCGCTGCTCAACGCCATGCTCAACGTCGCCGGCGGCGCCACCTGGGTCAGCCTGCACCACGGCGGTGGCGTCGGCATGGGCTTCAGCCAGCATGCCGGTGTGGTCATCGTCTGCGATGGCAGCGAGGCCGCCGACAGGCGCCTCGCCCGCGTGCTCTGGAACGACCCGGGCACCGGCGTCATGCGCCATGCCGACGCGGGCTACGAGATCGCCAAGGCCTGCGCGAAGGAGCAGGGGCTGAAGCTGCCCATGCCGTGATCCTTCCGGCAGCAGGCGGCGGCAGGCCCGATGCGCCTTCTGCGTGCGGCGCGAGCCATGCCGCCCCGGCCGGGCCGCGGGTATATTCCGGCGCATCGTCACCGGCCGAAAGGGGAGGCCGTCATGCGCGTCGTCCTGTTGTTCCTGCTCAGCCTGTCGTCCTGGCCGGTGCTGGCCACGCTCCCAGCCGCCGCGCCGGCCGCGGTCGCGGAGGTGCGGATCGTGGACACCTGGCCGGCGGCCGACGTCGGCGACCTGCCGCGCAACCAGAGCTTCTACGTGCGCCTGTCCTACCGCAGCGACACGCCGGTGGGCATCTGGCTGCGACCGATGTACCGGGGGCAGCCGGCCCGCGCCGGCAGCAATCCGTCCGCCCGCTACATCGGCGAGGGCGAGGCCCTGGGCTGGTTCTTCCTGATGCAACAGGGCGACCAGGTGGACGAGATCCGCGTGGTCGTCGGTGACGGCAGCGGCCTGGGACGCGGCGACTTCGTGGCGGCCAGTCTGCCGGTGAACCTGACCGGCGGCAGCATGCCCGCGGAGGCGACGCCGCCGGAATGGGTGACGCGCCTGAAGGCCGAGGCCGAGGCCGCGGCGGCGGAGGCCCGGCGCCAGGCGGCGCAGCGGCCGATGTCCGCCACGGAAACCGGCCTGACCATCGGCATCATTGTGCTGGGCCTGCTGGTCTGCGTGGGCAGCGTGCTGCTGCCGATCTGGGGCCTGTGGCGCTGGCGCGGACCCTGGCGGCTGGCGGCGGCCGCGCCGGCGGCGATGATGTCGCTGGTGATGCTGAACATCGTCGTGGACGTTATCCGCGACCCGACCTCGCACAACCTCTGGCCTTTCGAGGTGGCGATGTGGGGCGCCGGCAGCGTGGCGGTGATGCTGGTGCTGTTCCTGCTGCGCTGGATGGTCGGCGCCGGTCGGCAGCGGAGGGCATGAGCGCGTAGGGCGGCACGGGCCTGTCCAGGGGCGCGGCTGCCGGCTTCGGTCACCGGCGGATGCGACCGCCGCTGCCGCCACCTCGCTCAGCGCGGTCCGCGGACACGGACCTCCACGTCCCCCAGCCGGATCACCTGGCCGGCCCGGACCTTGGCGGTCTTGCGCAGCTCGACTGCGCCGTCCACGCTGACCGCGCCGCTGGCGACCAGGGCCTTGCCCTGGCCGCCACTGCCGGCCAGCCCGGCCAGCTTCAGCAACTGGTTCAGTTCGACGAAATCGCGGCCGGGTTCGAGCTCGAACTCGATGACGGGCGTGGACATGGGCATGGCCTGGGCTCAGGGGCCGTGTTCGGCGACGTCGCCCAGCAGCCAGCGCACGAAGGCCTGGGCCGCCGGACGCAGGCGCCGGTGCGCCGGGTAGACCACATGGTAGCTCCAGCGGCCGGGCAGCGCCGGGCCGGGCAGCCGCCGCAGCCGGCCGTCGGCCAGGAAGGGCGTGACGATGCGCTCACGCGCCAGCACCGCGCCCAGGCCCTGGGCGGCCGCCTGCAGGGCGCCGGTGCTGTCGGTGAAACGGTAGCGTTCGTCCGGAAGCTGGCCGTGCAGGCCGGCGGCGCGGAACCAGTCGGGCCAGCCCTGGCGGGCAAAGTCGCCGATCAGCGGCAGAGGGGCGATGTCGGCCGGCGCGCGCACGTCGTCCGCTCCCGGAAGGCTGGGTGCGGCGACCGGAAACAGGCATTCGTCCATCAGGAAATGTGCGCTCAGACCCGGCCAGTGGCCAGGGCCATGGCGAATGCCGAGGTCGGGGCCGGTATCGTCGAAGCGGGCCAGGCCGGCCTCGGTCTCGAAGCTCAGCCCGACCTCCGGATGGGCGGCAGCGAACCGCGGCAGCCGCGGCGACAGCCAGCTGTAGGTGAGCGAGTGCAGGGTGGTGATGCGCAGTTGTACCGCCTGTTGCCGGCCGGCGCGCAGCTGCCGCAAGGTGCCTTCCAGGTCGGCCAGGGCATTGCCGGCGGCATCGGCCAGTTGCCGGCCCTCGGCGGTCAGGGAGACGCCGCGGGCATGGCGCTGGAACAGGGTCACGCCCAGCCGCGCTTCCAGCTTGCGTACATGGTGGCTGACCGCGCTGGCGGTCAGGTGCAGTTCCTCGGCGGCATGGGCGAAGTTCTGGTGCCGGGCGGCCGATTCGAAGGCTGCCAGGGTCGGTAGCCAGTCTGAACGAAGCGCCATGGTGAGCCTCAAATATGGTTTGCGGCTGGCGGCGAAAGTATGCGCTTGTGGGCGAACAGGCGCCATGGAGAATGGCATCCCGTCACCAATCTGGTTTGCTGAAATGAGAAACCCGCCCGTCGCCGCTGTCGCCACCGTCCCTGGCATTTCGGCCTGGCGCGTCGCCCTCGAACTGGGCCTGCTGGCGGCGATCTGGGGCGTTTCCTTCATGTTCCAGCGGGTGGCCGCCCCGGAGTTCGGTCCGGCCGCGCTGGTGGAGCTGCGGCTGGGCCTGGGTGCCTTGGTGCTGATGCCCTTTCTGGTTCGGGCCTGGGCTGCCTTTCCGCTGGCGCTGTGGCCACGGCTGGCAGCGGTGGGCGCGATCAACTCGGCGATTCCGTTCGCCCTGTTCGCCTGGGCGGCCGAACGCGCGCCGGCCGGCGTCGGCGCCATCACCAATGCCATGGCGGTGCTGTTCACGGCGCTGGTGGCCTTCCTGTTCTTCCGCGAGCGGATCGGCCCGCGCAAGTCGGCCGCCCTGCTGATCGGCTTCGCCGGCGTGGTGGTGCTGGCGGGCGACAAGGCCCTGGGTCCGAACGTCGGCGTGGCGGCAGCGGCCGGCGCCTTCGCGGCACTCCTGTACGGGGTCGGTGCCAATCTGGTGCCGCGTCTGTTCGGCGGCTTGCCGACGGCCGCAGTGGCCGCCGCCACGCTCGGCTCGGCGGCACTGCTCAGCCTGCCTTTTGCCATCGCGCGCTGGCCGGAAGCCTCGGTGTCGGCAGCGTCCTGGGGTTCGGCGATCGCGCTGGGCGTGGTCTGCACCGGCCTGGCCTACGCGATGTACTACCGACTGATCCAGCGGATCGGTGCGGCGCGTGCGGTCACGGTCACCTATCTGGTGCCGGTGGCGGGCGTGGCCTGGGCCTGGAGTCTGCTCGGCGAGCCGGTCACCTGGCGCATGGGCATCGCCTGCGCGCTCATCCTGGGTTCGGTCGCGCTCAGCCAGAAGAAGGGGTGAGGGCGCGGCGCAGAAGCCGGTGGTGTTCGATTTCGAGGTCGAGTTCAGCAAGGGGGGGGCGGGCTACAGGGCCAGGCGTTCCGGCTGGACATCGAGGGCCCCACACACCACCTCCACCGAGACTGCAACCCGCCGCGGCCGAGGGCCCGGTACTCCGCCGACCCCGAGGATCTCGCCCGCAGCGCAGTCAAAAAAGAGGGCAGGGGGCCGTCCCGAAACGGCGTGCCCTGCCCAAGTCTCGTCAACGCCAGGGGGCGATTGAACGGAATGGTCACCACGACACCCGCGACGAGGAGCGGCATCGGATGTGCGCGCAGGGGAGCACGCAGCCGCAGTGGCTGGCAAGCGCCGACCGGTCTGTAGTGCCGCTGCCACTGTAGAGAATCGCTAACACCACGGGCGGAACATGAGGGTTGCGACAGCACTGCTCAGCAATCCCGGACGAAATTCGCTCAGTAACGCTTTCCAGCTAAGTATCGCTATCGGGTGCCATCCGCTGCTGTGCCCGGGCGAGGGCCGCGCCGGTGGCCGCCCAGGCCAGGGCCAGCGCGGCCCCCATCACTGCCACCACCGCCGGATGGCCGGCCAAGGCGTCCACGCCGGTGCGCACCCAGGCGCTGACCGCATCGGCGCCGCGGTAGACGGCCGTGTCTATGACGTTCTTGGCCTTGTACTTCGCGTCGGCGGGCACGACGGTGAACAGCATTTCCCGACCGGGCCTGGCCAGGGCGTATTCGCCGGCGCGGCGGGTGACCATGACGATGGCGAAGACGGCGAAGGTCGGCGCCAACGCCAGCCATAGGAAACCGAACACCATCACCACCGGCACCAGGGTCAGCAGCACCACCAAGCCGAGACGGCGGACGATGCGGCCGGTAAGGAAGAGCTGGGTGAGGATGGCCAGCGTCTGCACGATGCTGTCGAGCAGGCCGAACACCCGCGTCTGGTCCTCTCGCACCGGGAAGTACAGCTCGACCATGCGCGCCTGTTCGAAGTAGAGGAAGGTGGTGACGCTGGCCAGCAGCACCACGAAGGCGGCGATGCCCAGCAGGTAACGCGAGCGCAGCACGGTGGTGAAGCCGGCGAAGGGATTGCCGCCCAACGGCAGCCGCCGCTGCGAGGTCTCTTCCGGCGAGAGCGGATGCCGGTCGCGCCAGCGCAGCAGCCATAGCGCCGCGCCGGCCGAGGCGAGCAGGAAGGCGGTGCCCAGCAGCATCAGGCCGCCGATGCCCAGCGGCCCGACCAGCAGCACGCTCAGCATCGGGCCGGTCAGACCGCCGGCGCTGGCGCCGGCCGCCATCAGCGCGAACAGGCGCTTGGCCTGGGACAGGGCGAACAGGTCGGCCAGCACGCTCCAGGCCACCGAGATCGTCAGCAGGTTGAACACCGACAGCCAGATGTAGAAGGCGCGGGCGATCCAGGGATTGTCCGGCTGGACGGTGATGGCCGCCGCGAAGGCCAGCAGGTTGGTGGCGAAGAAGCCGTAGGTCCAGGGCAGGATGCGCCGCCGCGATGCCTTCGAGGCGACCCAGCCGAACAGCGGGATCGCTGCCAGCGTGGCGATGAAGGTGCCGGTGAACAGCCATTGCAGGTTCTCCACCCCGCCGGCGATGCCCATGGTCTCGCGCACCGGCCGCAACAGGAAATAGCCGGTGAACAGCAGGAAGAACATCGCCAGGCCGCCGATGGCGGCCGGCAACTCGGCGCTCTGGACGCCCAGCAGGCCGGAGAGGAAGCGCCGCGCCGGCTCCGGCGCGGCTGCGTTGGTGTCAGCGGAACGAGGCGACGAGTTCGGCACGCTGAGCCTCGCTCAACAGCGGCCCGTGCCCGGCCAGCAGGTTGTCGCTCTGGCGATGCGGTTTGCCGGTGGCCGGGATCACCACGGTCACGGCGGGATGGCTGATGACGAACTTCAGGAACATCTGCGCCCAGGAACTCACCGCCACCTCGTCCGCCCAGGCCGGCAACGGCCGGTCCGCGACCCGGGCGAACAGGCGGCCGTCGTCGAAGGCACGGTTGATCATCACCGCCACGCCGTTGTCGGCGGCGGCCGGCAGCACGCGCTTCTCCGCATTGGTGGCGATCACCGAGTAGTTGACCTGGACGAAGTCGGGTTTCTCGGCGGCGATGATGTCGGCCAGCTGGTCGTGCGCCTCGTCGCGGAAATGGGTCAGGCCGACGTACCTCACCTTGCCCTCGGCCTTGAGCTCACGGGCCAGGGCCAGCTGGGTGCGCCAATCGCGCAGGTTGTGCACGGCCAGCAGCTCGACCTTGTCGGTGCGCAGCCGGCGCAGCGAGTCGGCGAACTGCGTTTGGCCGGCGGCACGGCCCTCGGCAGCCAGTTTGGTGGCCAGGAAGATGCGCTCACGGATGCCCAGCTCGGCCAGCAGGTCGCCCAGCACGTCCTCGGCATTGGAATAGTTGGGCGAGGTATCGATCACGCTGGCGCCGCCTGCGACGAAACGGCGCAGCACCTCCCGCAGCGGCTCGCGCCCGGCCATGTCCACCTCGAAGCTGCCGGAGGTGCCGGCGCCGATCACCGGGATCAGCTCGCCGCTGGAGGGAATGGCGCGTTTGAGCATGGAGCCTGCGGCCGGCGCCGCCAGGGCGGGCAGGGGTCGCAGGGCGGCGGCGCCGGCGACGGCGAGCGCGGCGGCAAGGAATTCACGACGGTCAGTCATTGCGGTGTCCTCCTCGAGCAGGCTTCGGACGATGCTGACGTCGCCCACGTGAACATTTCCTTTGATGGTCACACATGGGCACGGGGCAGGCGCTCAGGGAACGGGGCCGCCGGGCAGGTCCTTGCGGAAGTCCCGGGCAGCCAGGCTGCGGGTCAGGCGGAACACGCCCTCGCGGACGATGCGGCGCATGCGGATGTCGACGATGGTGGTCTGGTTGGGGCGGATCACGTCCAGCAGGCTTTCCAGCCCGGCGCCGAGTTCGGCGGCCCAGTGTCCCACCCAGCCGTCCTCGCTGCGCGGCTGCAGGCGCAGGCCGTAGGGCGGACGCGGGACGCGTTCGCCGCGCAGCACCTTGCCCTTGTCGTCGCGGATCTCCGGGCAGCCCGCCAGGGCGGCATGGTTGAGGAAGAAGGTCAGGTGGCCGGCCGCCCGGCGGTTGCCCTGGCGGTCGGTGAGGAAGCCGGCCGGAAGCTGGTTGGGATCGCCGGCCGGACCGGCGGTCAGCAGCACGTTGAGGTCCGGCAGGCGCGCGCCGCTGTCGTCCAGCAGGCGGACGATCAGCATGGCGTGCGGGTCGTGGATGTAGACGCGGTCGGGCAGCACCGGGATGCGCTCGATCTCCACCCGCCGCTGCGGCTCCTGGTGCAGGGCATTCTCCGCCTCGAACTGCTTGCACAGGGTGGCGTAGTCGTCGTGGTTGCGCACCTTCAGGCAACGCAGGATGGCGTCCACGGTCGGATGCGGCCGGCCGTCGTCGCGCACGCCGGCCATGATGCCCATGTCGGTGCCGCTGTGGGAGGTGCCGGGAATGATGCGGAAGGCGGTGGTCTCGGCGGCGTCGTTGGCGGCCAGACGCAGCTCGCGCAGGCGCTTGCGCGCCGAGGGCAGGGCTTCGCCGGCTCGCAGTTCCGGCTGCTCCAGTACCACGTGCCGGGCATTGAGGTTGGCCGCCGCCAGCCGCACCACGCCGTCGCCGCCCGTTTCGCCGGTGTAGGCGTTGACGTGGTCGTAGAGCTTGCGGTCGATGGCGTCGCCCGAGAGCACGAACTGGAACACCGGCTGGCCGGCGCGGCTCAGCTTCAGCTTCGGGTAATCGTGGATCCAGCGCAGGTTGAGCGCCAGCGATTCCGGACTGGCCAGTTCCAGCCAGTCGAGCACGCCGACACCGGGCTCGACACCGTCGAACCAGGCCTTGATCGCGCCGAGCCGGCCCTTTCCCAGCTGCGCCAGCGCCGAGCCGAAGTTGGCCGGCGCCAGCATGATCAGGTGGCTCATCGGACAGACGTCGGCCTTGCCGGCCCGGATCACGTGCCGGTCCAGCCATTCGCGCAGCACCGGCCCGCCGGTGCTGTGGGTGATGCAGACGAAGCGCCTGCCCTTGCCGACAGCGGCCAGTACCTCGGCGATGGCATGGTCGAAGGCGCGGGCGATGTCGGGAACCGTCACTTCGTCGCGGAAGCTGACGTACTGGCCGAGGTGCACGTGGGCGACGTCGAGGCCGGGCCCGCCGGCGCGCGTGGCCTCGGATTTCAGGCGCGCCGGCAGCTCCCCGTAGGTTGCGGTGCTGGTGACGCTCCAGCCATGGACGAACACGAGCAGGGGCTTGGCCATATCGCGGACTCCGGGGGGCGCACCCATGCTAACGTAGCGCCGGACCGCGGGGGGACGGCGGCGAATGGCACTGGAAGAGAAGCGCATCCTGGTCGGGCTGCTCGAGGTCGGCATGTACGTCAGCCGGCTCGATCGCGACTGGTTGGGCACGCCGTTTCCATTCCAGGGCTTCCACGTCCGTTCCGACGACGACATCGAACTGCTGTCGAAGTACTGCACCTGGGTGTACATCGACGTCGAGAAAGGGCGCGACGCCGGCGCCGCCGACCAGCCGGTGAAGGGGCGGGGCCGCGCCCAGGTGTTTCCGCCGCGCGGCCCGGCATACAGGGATCTGGTGCCGCTCGAGCAGGAACTGCCGCAGGCGCGCGACGCCCATGCCCGGGCACACTCGCTGGCCAGGCGCATCGCCGAGGACGTCCGTCGCGGCAGGCGCCTGTCGGCGGCGGCCGTGCAGGAGGCCATGGAGCCTCTGGTCGAAAGCCTGGTACGCAACGGCGACGCGCTGTTCTGGATGCTGGCCCGATTGCGCCGCGACGACTATGCCTACGGCCACGCCGTCAACTGCGGCGCGCTGGCCGCCGCCTTCGGCCGGCACCTGGCCCTGCCGCGCGAGACGCTGGTGGAGCTGGCCACCGGCGGCTTCCTGCTGGACGTGGGCAAGGCCAGCCTGCCGGACGAGCTGCTGGCCGGAGCCGGCGAGTTGCCGCCGGACGCGATGGAGCGGATCCGCGGCCATGTCGCCGAAGGCATGCGCGTGGTCGAGGAGGCGGGCATCCGCGGCGGCTGGGTGAAAGACATGGTCGGCAGCCATCACGAGCGGCACGACGGCAGCGGCTATCCGCAGGGCCTCTCCGGTGACGCGATTCCGCTGGGCGGCCGGATGGCGGCGGTGGTGGACAGTTTCGACGCCATGAGCAGCGACCGACCCTACCGCCGGGCGCTGGCGCGGCATGGCGCCCTGCAACAGATCTACCGGGGCAGCGGCACCCTTTACCAGGCGGAGGTGGTCGAACAGTTCCTGCAATGCATGGGCGTGTATCCGACCGGGTCCCTGGTCGAGCTGAACACTGGCGAGGTCGCGATCGTCATGGCCCAGAACCGGGCGCGCCGGCTGCGTCCGCGGGTGATGCTGCTGCTGGACCCGGACAAGCGGCCCTATCCGCGCTTTCGCGACGTGGACCTGATGTCGCAGCCGGAAGGGGGCGACGGAACCGCCGTGGAGATCGTCAACGCGCTCGACAATGGCGCCTACGGCCTGGATCCGGCCGAGCTGTTCCTGGAGTGAGGCGATGAGCCTGCCGAGCCGGGCCGAGCGACACACGCGCGTGGAGCGGCTGCTGGCCGAGGCCGGGCAGTCGGGCACCGCCCTGGGACTGCTCATGGTGGGCATGGCCGGCCTGCGTCAGTTCAACATCCAGCACGGCTACGAGCGCGGGGAACGCCTGCTGGCCGAGGTCGAGCGGCAGCTGCGGGCGGCCTTGCGCCCGGGCGACCAGGTCCTGGCGCGGGCGCCCGGCGAGTGGCTGGTGCTGCTGCCCGGCTTGCGCGACACCCCGCATGCCCAGCTGGCGGCGGCGCGCCTGCTGCGCCAGTTCGAACAGCCGGTGGAAGTGATGGAGCAGCCGGTCCTGGTGGACCTGGCGGTCGGCATCGCCGCCTTTCCCGAGCAAGGGCGCGATGCGGAAACCCTGTGCCGCCTGGCCGAGGCGGCCCTGGTGTCGGCCCAGGAGCTGGCCGACCGCATGGCGGTCGCGCCGGAACGCGCGCCCGGTCTCGAGGTCACCGCCGCCGACCTGCGCCTGGCCCTTGCCGAGGGCCACCTGCAGATGCACCTGCAACCGATCTGGGATCTGCGTGCGGAGCGGATCTGCGGCGCGGAGGCGCTGGCGCGCTGGATGCATCCGCGGCTCGGGCAGGTCAGTCCCAAGGTGTTCGTGCCCATCGCCGAGGCATCGGGCCTGGTCAGCGAGTTCACCCGCTGGAGCCTCAATGCCGCCATGCAGCATGCCGCCCGCCTGGCCCGGGAAGGACTGGTCCTGCCGGTATCGGTCAACCTGTCGGCCGCTGCCCTGGCCGAGCGCGGCATCGTCGAACAGGTCCTGGCGGCGATGGCCCTGTGGAACGTGCCGCCGCCGATGCTGGTGGTGGAAGTCACCGAAACCGCGATCATCGCCGACCCGGACGGCGGCGCGGGCCTGCTGCGCCGTCTGGGCGAGGCCGGCGTGCGGGTCGCGATCGACGACTTCGGCGTCGGCAATGCGTCCTTCGCCTACCTGCGCCAGTTTCCGGCCGGCGAGTTGAAGATGGACGGCAGTTTCATCACCGGGATGCTCGGCGACATGCGCGGCCAGCAATTGGTACGGGCGATGGTTGAGTTCTCGCACCACCTGGGCATGCAGGTGGTGGCCGAGTGCGTGGAAGACCGGGCCACCCTGGGCGCGCTGGCGGCCATGGACTGCGATTTTGCCCAGGGCTTCGTCATCGGCCGGCCGGCGCCGGTGGAGGCCCTGCTGGAATCGCTGGCGGCAGTCTGAACGGGCCGCAGTACGGATCAGGCCTCGGCGGCGGCTTCCCCGGGCAGGTTCCCGGCGGTTCGGGGCGGCGATGACGGCAGCCGCTTGGGCACCTGGTTGGCGTCGAGCAGGCGCTCGATCCGGGCGAACACTTCGGCGCGCGAGAACGGCTTCTTCATGAAATCGTCGGCGCCGATGCGCTGCACATAGAACTGCTCGGTGGCCTGTTCGTTGCCGCTGATCATGATCACCGGGATGTCGCGGGTGTAGGGATCGCGGCGCAACTGGCGCAGGCAGGCGAAGCCGTCCATGCCCGGCAGCACGATGTCCAGGAAGATCAGTTCCGGCGTCTCGACCCGGGCGATTTCCAGGGCCTCCTCGGCGCTGCCGGCCTCCAGCACGTGGTAGCCGTTCTGCCGCAGCATCCGCGCCAGCAGGGTGACGATGGTCGGCGAATCGTCCACCACCAGCATGCGGGTGCCCGGGCGGGCGTTGACCCGCGGTTTCAGGCGCCGATCGGGGCCCCCTTCCGGACCGGGGCCGGGCTCATCCGGCGCGGCGGCCAAGGCGGGATCGGGGCGGCCGCCGCCCCAGCCGAACAGGCGCTTGATCTTCTCGTAGATGTCCAAGGCGTGCTCCCCCACGCAGTCGCTGGGGCCAGTGTCCCCCGGCCGGGGTGTCCGCGGCAATGCCCGGCTCAGTCCAGCACCTTGGTCTCGGCCGTGCCCAGGGTGGCCGGCTCCGGCTTGTGCGCCGGTTGCCGCGACAGCAGCGGGTGGGCGAACACGCCGCCCAGGATGACCGCCACGCCCAGGTAGAACAGCAGGCCGAGTTCGCGCTGTTCGCCCAGCAGCAGCACCGCCAGCACGATGGCGTAGACAGGCTCCAGGTTCACCGCCAGCTGGGCCGAGAAAGCGCTGAGCTGGCGCAGCGCCACCAGGGACAGGGCGAAGGGCAGCAGGGTGCAGGCCATCGCCAGCACCAGCAGCAGGCCGGCGTCACGCGCGCCGGGCAGTACGAAAGCGGGACCGAACCAGGGGAGCAGCGGTGCCAGCGCCGCCAGCGCCAGGCCGCCGGCGCCGAGCTCGACGAAGGTGACGGTGAGCGCGTCGCCGCGCTCGACATGCCGCTTGTTCAATGCGCCGAAGATGGCCACGAGCAGGGCCGAGAGCGTGCCGACCACGATGCCGGCGCGCATCTCCAGCGGCACGCCGCCGACCACCAGGGCGACCCCGGGCACCACCGCCACGCCGATCAGCAGCTCGCGCGCCGCGAACGGCCGGCCGGTGATCCAGGGTTCGATCACCGGCACGAACACGGTCGCCAGGGCGATGCAGGTCACCGCCACCGAGGCGTTGGCCAGCTTGATGGCGCCGTAGAAGGTCAGCCAGTGCAGGGCCACCAGCACGCCGATGCCGACGTAGATCGCCAGCTGCCTGCCGGGCAGGGCGCGCAGTCCGCGCCAGACCCGGGGGATCAGCAGCAGGGCCGCCGCGACCAGCATCATGCGCCACACGACCAGGGCCATCGCCCCCAGGCTGATGGCCTTGCCCAGGATGGCAGTGAAACCCCAGAGCAGGACGCAGACATGGATCTGCCACTGAGCCTTCGTGGCCGGGTTCATTCCGTGGGCGCCTCCCGCACCGGGATGGGCACGCTGCACACGTCGATGTGGCCGGCCGGCCGCAGGTACCAGTCATCGCGCCGGTTGCGGCGCGCCTCCACCAGGGCTTCGAAGGTGGCGGTGTCGGTGCGCAGCACTTGCAGGCGCTCGCGTTCGCCGGCCGGCACCTCGCTGGCCAGGCGGACGGCGCGGATCGGCACCGTCTGCTCGCGCCGCTCGTAGAAGCCCAGCAGGCCGGTGCCGCGCGGCAACACGCTCAGCTTCTCCATGCCCTTGATCACCCGGCCGACGGTGGTGATGTTGCGGTCGAGCTGGCGCGGCGCGTGGCCGATCACCACATAGAGTTCGTTTCCCAGGCTGGAATCGGGCTCCATGCCGCGGCCTGCGCCGACGGTGCCGTAGCAATGCGTGAGCCAGGCCAGCTTGGCCCGCGGGTCGCGCGCCGCCGGGAAGCCGGCGACGAAACCGGCCTGCGGCGCCCAACCGTCGTGGTCGGGGAGCAAGGTGAAGGCCAGGCCGTCGGCCGGGCGGGCGAACTCGGCCGGCAGCCGGTCCTCGACGGTGTCGGGCAGTGGCCTGGCCTTGTCCGGGTCGCCGCCGTCGGCATCGCCCCACTGCACGACGAAGTTGTCGTGCGAGCGATTGATGCTCAGGCCGTCGTACCAGCCGGCCCGGGCCAGGGCGCGGACGTTGGCGACGTGGCGCGGTGCGAACATCGGCGCCAGCTCGATCACCACCCGGCCGCTGTCCAGTTCCAGATAAAGGATGTTCTCCGGATCCGGCTCGCGCCAGTCGGAAGGCGTCGAGGCGTCGAGGATCTCCTGCATGGTCTGCGGTCGCTTCGCCGGCTCGGCGGCGGTGCAGGTCATGGCCAGCGCGAAGGCGAGCAGCGCGGGGAGGGTGCGGCGCGGGGCGGACATGGCGGCTTGTTCCGTGGCGGCGGGGTGGCAAGCCTAACCCGAGCGATCAGGCCGGCACAGGTGGCGGCTCCCGCAGGGCCGCGAGTTGCTCCTGCATGCGTGCCAGCACCTCCTCCCAGTGCCGCGGCCCGGCGAACCATGGAAAGGCGGCGGGGAAGGCCGGATCCTGCCAGCGGCGGGCGATCCAGGCGTTGTGGTGCAGCAGGCGCAGGCTGCGCAGCGGCTCCACCAGGTGCAGCTCGGCCAGGTTGAACTCGCGGAACTCGCCGTAGCCTTCCAGCAGCCAGGCCCAGGCACGGCGGGCGCCCTCGCCCTGGCCGGCCAGCATCCACAAGTCCTGCACTGCCGGGCCCGTCAGGCAGTCGTCCAGGTCGACGAAGTGGGCCTGTTCCCCCCGCCAGAGGATGTTGCCGAGGTGGCAGTCGCCATGCAGGCGCAGCGTCCGCACCGCGCCGGCGCGCTCGATGCAGGCGGCAATGGCGTCTAGCAGGGTGTCGGCGAGGGCGGCGAAGTTGTCCTCCAGTTCCGGCGGCAGCCAGCCGTGTTCGAGCAGCCAGGCCACCGGCCGTTCGCCGTGGCTTTCCGGGCCGATGCTGCCGCGGTGCCGGAATGCCGCCCGTTCGCCAACGTTGTGCAGCCGCGCCAGCAGGCGACCGAGCTGGCGCAGGGTGTCGCGATCGCCGACCTCGGGCGCACGGCCGCCATGCAGCGGGAACAGGGCAAAGCGGTGGCCGTCGCGGTGGTGCAGGGTGCTGCCGGCGAAGGCCAGCGGCGCCACCGACGGCAGTTCCGCCGCCGCCAGCTCCAGGGCGAAGGCATGTTCCTCGGCGATGGCCTCGTCGTGCCAGCGGCCGGGCCGGTAGAACTTGGCGACCAGCGGCGGCCCGTCTTCCATGCCCAGGCGGTAGACCCGGTTCTCGTAACTGTTCAGGGCCAGCACGCGGCCGTCGCAGCGCAGGCCGAGCGACTCGACCGCATCGAGGATGAACGCGGGCTCTAGGTCGGCAAAGGGCAGTTCCTCCGTGGCCGGCCGTTTCCCGCGCGGCCCGCTCACGGCAGCTCCATCGCCGTGGCCCGGGCCGCCAGGCCGGCCGAGAGATAGCAGTGCGGCCCAGCCCAGCGGAAACCGTGCCGGGCGAACAGCGAGCGGTACCAGGACGCCGGCCGCCAGTGCAGCTCCTCGGTGTCGCCTACGATGTCGTCGCCTTCGGCGAACAGTTCCAGGAAGGCGACGCCGTCGCAGAGGCGGGGGAATTCGCGCAGGCCGCGCTTGAGCTCCGCGTCCTCCAGGTAGTGCATCACGTCCGCGCAGACCAGCAGGTCCACCGGCTCGGGCAGAGTCAGCGAGGCGAGGTCGCCGAAGGGCAGCCAGTGAAGGTTGCGGCGGGCACCGTGCCGTGCGATCGCGTACTCGCTGGCGTCCACGCCCAGATAGCGGACTCCGGGTCGAAGCCGGCGCAGCGGCGCCAGCCAGGCGCCTTCGCCGCAGCCCACGTCCAGTACCGACTGCAGCGGCCGGCCGAGGTGGTATTCGGCCATCGCCACGGCCAAGCCCACCTTGCGCGACAGGGCCGCGCCGCCGCCCATGCCGCGCTGTCGGTACCAGGTGTCGAAATAGGCCTGGTCGTAGACCTTCCGCCGACGGGCGCCGGCGGGTTTCCCCGGCGTTCCGGCCATGGCCGGCTCAGACATTGCCGATCAGGACCGAGCGCATCGAGATCGAACTCGAGACCTGGTCGTTGAAGAACTCCACCGGCTCGCCCTCGCGCTGCAGGGCCAGCACGTAGACCAGGGGCAGGTAGTGCTCGGGCGTCGGGATGGCCAGCAGCGCATCCGGACCCAGGGTTTCGTAGCCGAGCATGCCCTCATGGTGGCCCTCGGCGATGCGCTCGGCGATGTCCTCGTCGAAGCGGGCTGCCCAGTCGTAGGGCTCGGCCATGTCCGGCCGCCAGTAGCGCAGGTTGTGCACGATGTTGCCGCTGCCCATCACCAGTACGCCCTCGTCGCGCAAGGGTTGCAGCTGACGGGCCAGGTCGTAGTGCCAGGCGCCCGGCTGCAGGCTGTGCAGGCTGAGCTGCAGTACCGGCACGTCGGCGTCCGGGTACATCGCGCTGAGCACGCTCCAGGCGCCGTGGTCCAGGCCGCGCTGCGGGTCCAGGTGCACCCGCGTGCCCTCGAGCAGCTCGGCTACCCGGTGCGCCAGTTCGGGGCTGCCCGGGGCCGGGTACTTCACCTGGAACAGGGCACGGGGGAAGCCGCGGAAGTCATGCAGGGTGTCGGGCTGGGCGCCGGAGCCGACGTACACGCCCTCCGTTTCCCAGTGGGCGGAGACGCACAGGATGGCCTTGGGGCGGGGCAGGCGCCGGCCCACGGCCTGCCAGCCGCGTCGCCAGGGATTGTCCTCGATCGCGTTCATCGGCGAACCGTGCCCGACGAACAGGACGGGCATCGGACCGGAGCTGGACGCGGAACTCATCGAGGGTCTCCCGGAGTGGCTGGGGCTCCAAGTTACCGAAGGCGGGGCCGGATGCAAGCCGGGCGCGCCCGCAAATCCTTGCCGGCCCATGACTTGCGGCACTGGGGCGAGTCCAGGCGTTCACTATCATCAACTCAATAATATGAGCATGAACGGGATACGAAGCCCGCAAGACCAGTCCATGACCGGGATCGAGTCACATCTGAAGAAGTTCCAGAAGGAGCTCAGCGCCGGAACGGTATCGCTGGTGCTGCTGGCGGTGCTGGAACGGTCCGGTGAGCCGCTCTACGGCTATCAGATCGCCAAGCGCCTGGAGCAGACCGGAGACCCGCTGCTGGTCGGCAAACAAAGCGCGCTGTACCCGGTGCTGCGCAACCTCAGCGCCGCCGGCCTGGCCGAGAGCCATGTCGAACCCTCGGTCAGCGGCCCGCCGCGCCGGTACTACCGCATCACGCCGCTCGGCCGCCAGGTGCTGGCCGAGTGGACCCAAAGCTGGCGCACGACCCGCCGGTCCGTCGATTCCGTGCTGGAAGGACAACTGCCATGACCCCGACCCCGACAACCATTCCCGAATACCTCGCGCAGTTGCGGGCCGCCTTGCGCGGCGCCGATCCGGCCCTGGTCCAGGATGCGCTCTACGACGCCGAGGAATACCTGCGATCCGAACTCGCCGCCAACCCCGGCACCGACGAAGCGAGCCTGCTGGCTGGCATCGCCACCAGCTACGGCGCGCCTGAGGAGGTGGCCGAGATCTACCGCGACACCGAAGTGCAGGTGAGCCAGGCCCTGCGCACGCCGCCGGCGCCGCCGCGGCAGGGTGCGATGGCGGCCTTCTTCGGTGTCGCCGCCGATCCACGGGCCTGGGCCGGCCTGTTCTACATGCTGCTGTCGCTGGCCACCGGCATCGTCTACTTCACGACCGTGGTCACCGGCTTCAGCCTGTCCGCGGGCATGATCGTGCTGATCATCGGCATTCCGGTGGTGGTGCTGTTCGTCGGCATCGTCCGCATCCTCTCCCTGGTCGAGGGTCGTATCGTCGAGGTGATGCTGGGCGAGCGCATGCCGCGCCGGCCCCTGTACCAGGGCCGCGGCCAGCCCTGGCTGCAGCGCATCGGCGCCATGTTCACCGATCCGCGCACCTGGTCCACCATGCTGTACATGCTGCTGATGCTGCCGCTTGGCGTCGCCTATTTCACCGTCGCCGTGACCGGCATGAGCACGTCGCTCGGCCTGGTGCTGGGCGCCGTGCTGGCCGCGCTGCAGGGCCTGGGCCTGGACCTGGGCGGGCTTCGCACCGACCTGGACGTGCTGCTGCCTGCCTGGCTCGGGGTGCCGCTGTGTTTCCTGCTGGGCGTGCTGGGCTTCTTTCTGACCCTGCACATCGCCCGTGGCGTGGCCCGGGTGCACGGCGCCCTGGCCAAGCACCTGCTGGTGAAGACCGCCCAGTACTGAGCGGGCGGCCGCAGGCCGGCGCCGTCCGCGCCGGCTTGCGGTAAGGTGGGCGCGCCGGCAGGCCCCGGCCAGGAGGCGCCCATGAGCCAGCCCAGCAGCCCGCCCGACCCGCTGCACGGCGTCGAACCGCTGTCCGACGAGGCCGTGGTGGCCGCCACCCGCGACTGGGTGGTCAAGGCGGTGATCGGACTGAACCTCTGTCCCTTCGCCAAGGCGGTGCACGCCAAGCGCCAGATCCGCTACGTCGTCAGCCACGCCCGCACGGTGGAAGCCCTGCTGGAGAACCTGCTGCACGAGCTGCAACTGCTGGCCGCCGCCGACCCGGGCGACGTGGACACCACCCTGCTGGTGCATCCCTGGGTGCTGAACGACTTCCTGGATTACAACGATTTCCTGGACCTGGCCGACGCCGCCGTCGCCGAGCTGGACCTGGAAGGCGTGTTGCAGGTCGCCAGTTTCCATCCCGACTACCGCTTCGCCGGCAGCGCTCCGGACGACATGGGCAACTACTCCAATCGTTCGCCCTTCCCGACCCTGCACCTGCTGCGCGAGGACAGCGTGGACAGGGCGGTGGCCGCCTTTCCGGAGGCCGAGCGGATCTGGGAGGCCAATATCGAGACCCTGCGCCGGCTCGGCCCCGAAGGCTGGCGCCGGCTCGGTTTCGGCCGCAGCTCAGGGTGATCGGTCGGGGCGCGTGCCCTTGCGGTGCGGTTTCTTCGGGCCGAAGTTCTTCTTCGGGACGAAGGGCCTGCGGTCGCCGGCATCGCGGCGCGGTCCGCCGGGCTTGCGTCCGGGCGTCCTGGGGGCGACATCCGGCGGCTCGCCGTCGCGGGTGATGCGCAGTTGCCTGCCGGCGCACCAGGTGCCTTTCAGGTGCGCGAGCACCGGCGCGGGCAGGTCCGCGGGCAGGTCCAGCAGGCTGTGGTCGGAATAGATCTCGATGCGGCCGATCTGGCGCGCCTCCAGCCCGGCCTCGTTGGCGATCGCGCCGACGATGTTGCCCGGCTTCACGCCGTCCTCGTAGCCGACCTCGATGCGGAAGGTGGCCATGCCGGGGTCGGGCGTGTGCGGCAGCCGCTGCTTGCGCGGCATGGGTCGCGCCGGCCCGCGGTCATGGTCGCCGAATCCGCGTTCGCCGCGGTTTCGCATGCTGCCGTGCTCGCGCGCGGATTCCCGCAACGGCGCCGGTGCCGGCCGGGCCGGCTCCAGAAGCAGCGGCGTCTCGCCATGGACCATCTTGGCCAGCGCCGCGGCGATCTCGAGGGCGGGCACGTTGTGCTCGCGCTCGTACTCCTCGACCAGGGCCTGGAACATGCCCAGACCGCCGCTCGCCAGGGTGTCACTGATGCGCTGCTTGAACCTGCCGATGCGAACGTCGTTGATCGCCTCGACGCTGGGCAGGTCCATCGGCTCGATCGGCTGTCGGGTGGCGCGTTCGATCGCCCGCAGCAGCCCGCGTTCGCGCGGGGCGATGAACAGGATGGCCTCGCCGCTGCGTCCGGCCCGGCCGGTACGGCCGATCCGGTGCACGTAGCTCTCGGTGTCGTAGGGCACGTCGTAGTTCAGCACGTGGCTGATGCGGTCCACGTCCAGGCCGCGGGCAGCCACGTCGGTGGCCACCAGGATGTCCACCTTGCCATCCTTGAGCTGGGCGATGGTGCGTTCGCGCTGGGCCTGGGCCACGTCGCCGTTGATGGCGGCGGCGGCGAAACCGCGCGCCTGCAGTTTCTCCGCCAGTTCCTCGGTGGCCTGTTTGGTGCGCGTGAAGACGATCATCGCGTCGAAGGGTTCGGCCTCGAGGATGCGGGTCAGCGCGTCCAGCTTGTGCAGGCCGCTGACCTGCCAGTAGCGCTGGCGGATGTTTTCGGCGGTGCGGGTCCTGGACGCAATGGTTACTTCGGCCGGTTCGCGCAGGTAGGTCTGGGCGATGCGTCGTACCGGCGGCGGCATCGTCGCCGAAAACAGGGCGGTCTGCCGCTGCTCGGGCATCTCACGCAGGATCCGTTCGACATCGTCGATGAAGCCCATGCGCAGCATCTCGTCGGCCTCGTCCAGCACCAGGCAGGAAAGCCCGGTCAGGTCGAGCGAGCCGCGTTCGAGATGGTCGATCACCCGGCCCGGCGTGCCCACCACCACGTGCACGCCGCGGCGCAGGGCCGCCAGCTGCGGGCCGTAGGCCTGGCCGCCATAGATCGGCAGCACCCGGAAGCCGGGCAGGCGGGCGGCGTATTTCTGGAAGGCTTCGGCGACCTGGATGCCCAGTTCGCGGGTCGGGCACAGTACCAGCACCTGCGGTGCCCGCCGGTCCGGGTCCAGGCGCGACAGCAGGGGCAGGGCGAAGGCGGCGGTCTTGCCGGTGCCGGTCTGGGCCAGGCCCAGCACGTCCCGCCCGGCCAGCAGCAGCGGGATGGTTGCGGCCTGGATCGGCGACGGGGTCTCGTAACCGACCTCGGCCAGGGCCTGCAGCAGGGGCTCGGCCAGACCCAGGTCGCGGAAAGAGGTGGGCGCGCCGGGCGCTTCGGCGGGGATGGTGTTCATGGGGATTCCGTGGGATTCGCAGGGCTTCGCATGCCGCCACTCCACGGACACGAAGGACGCGGATTGTACCCCCGCAATGGCCGTTGCGCCTGAACCGCTGCCCTGGCTTGCGGCGGGAAGGCAAGGCCGGAATCATGGGCGTGCCGGTCGGCCCCGCACGGTCCGCCGGATTCCGATCGGCCCGGCTCCGGTCCGTACGGCGCCGCCAGGCCCGACTCCGGTCCACGCAAAGGAGGACGAGCATGCGCAAGCTCCCCTGGATTCCCGCCTGGCTGGCCACGGCCATCCTGCTGGCCGGTTGCGCCACCGCGCCGACCGGCCGCAGTCAGTTGATCCTGGTCAGCGATGCCGACATGAACCGCATGGGCGTCACCACCTTCGACCGGATCAAATCCCAGGGCAAGGTGGCGAAAGACCCCGGCCGGCAGCGGTATGTGCGCTGCGTCGCCGATGCCCTGATCGCCCAGCTGCCGGCGCAATGGCGGCAGCAGCCATGGGAAGTGGTGCTGATTGCCGACGACAGCGCCAACGCCTTCGCCTTGCCTGGCGGCAAGGTCGGCGTGCACACCGGCTTGCTGAAGGTGGCGGCCAACCAGGACCAGTTGGCCTCGGTGATCGGCCACGAGCTCGGTCACGTCGTTTCGCGCCATGCCGCCGAGCGGGTGTCGCAACAGTTCGCCGCCGACGCCGCCCTGAAAGTGCTGGATGCGGGCACCGGCGGCGAGCAGCGCGCCTTGCTGGGTTTGCTTGGCGTCGGCGCCCAGGCCGGCGTGTTGCTGCCGTTTTCGCGCAAGCACGAAAGCGAGGCCGACATCCTGGGCCAGCGCTACATGGCCGCCGCCGGCTTCGATCCGGATGCCGCTGCAGCCTTGTGGCGCAACATGGTCGCGCATTCCGGCGGTCAGCGCGCGCCTGCCTGGCTGTCCACCCACCCGGATCCGCAGCAGCGCATCCGCGAACTCGAGGCGGCGGCGCCTTCGCTGCGGCCGGTCTACCAGCAGGCCCGGGCCGCCGGTCGCCGTCCGGATTGCGAGTGATCTCTCCGGCAAGGAAACGTCCGCCATGGCCTACCTGTTGACCAAAGCCGCCCACGTCCTGTTCGTGATCGCCTGGATGGCCACGGTGTTCTACCTGCCGCGGATCCTGGTCAACCTGGCCGAATGCGCCGGCGAGACGGCCGTGTGCGACCGGCTGGCGCTGATGGGGCGGCGCCTCTATCGCTTCGGCCACACCATGTTCGGTTTCGCCTTCCTGCTGGGCCTGACGCTGTGGTTGCACTTCGGCATGTCCGGCGGCTGGCTGCACGCCAAGCTGGCCCTGGTGGCGGCGCTGCTGGCGCACTTCGTCATCGCCGGCCGATGGCTGAAGCGGGCGGGGACGGGCGGGACGCTGCCGGGCGCCACCGCCCTGCGCTGGTTCAACGAGATCCCGCTGCTGCTGTTGATCGGCGTACTGGTGCTGGTGTACCTGAAACCCTTCTGAGTGCGGTACCGGCTTACCCGGCGCGGCGGCGCGCCCGCCATTCGCGCCAGGCCACCGCCGCCAGCGTCGCCACCGTCAGCGGAATCACCACCATGCGCATCACCAGGCCGTATTCGTCGAGCGCATCGTGGTGCTGGGAGTACAGCACCAGCCAGGCGGTGTAGGCGAGGTAGTAGCCGAAGAACAGTGCGCCTTCCCAGCGTGCGATCAGGTGGCCGGTGAAAAGCACTGGCAGGCAGGCCACCGCCACCGCCACCATCACCGGCAGGTCGAAGGCCAGCAGCGACGGGGCCACCGGCAAGCCGTTCCCGCCGGCGAACAGCGCGCCGAAGCCGAGCACCGCGCCCAGGTTGAAGATGCTGCTGCCCAGTACGTTGCCGACTGCGATCTCGCGCTCGCCACGCGCGGCCGCCACCACCGAGGTGGCCACCTCCGGCAGGGACGTGCCTGCGGCGACGATGGTCAGTCCCACCACCGTCTCGCTGATGCCCAGGCCGAGCGCGATGTCGGTGGCAGCCGCCACCAGCCAGCGCGAGCCGAGCACCAGCAGGGCCAGGCCGGCGATGATCGCGGCGAGATCCCATATCGGCCCGCGCCGCGGCACGGGCAGCAGCGGGTCGGCCATCTCCACGGCGGGCGCGCGTTTTCCCTGGCGGTACAGCAGCAGGGAGTAGGCCGCCAGGCTGGCCACCAGTACCGCGCCATCGGGCATGGACAGGCGGGTGTCCAGGGCCAGCACCATGGTCAGGGCGGACAGGGCGATCACGATCGGCACTTCCTGCCGCACCAGTTGCCGGTCCACCACCAGCGGCGCGATCAGGGCCGACAGGCCCAGGATGAACAGCACGTTGAAGATGTTGCTGCCGACCACGTTGCCCATGGCCAGGTCGGTCTTGCCGGTGACCACGCCGCCCAGGGTGACGGCCAGTTCGGGCGCGCTGGTGCCGAAGGCGACCACGGTGAGGCCGACCACCAGCGGCGGCACGCCCAGGCTCAGTGAAAGGCGGGAGGCGCCGCGCACCAGGACTTCGGCGCCGAGGATCAGCACGGCCAGGCCGGCAAGGAACTGGATCAGGGTCATGGGGGCTCCGTTCTGCCGATCATTATCCACGGCCCTGGTGGTTGCCACGCCAAGGTGACCCTTGCTGCGGACGCCGGTATCGTGCGCGCTCGCCAAGGCCGCCCGCATGACCCCCAACCAAGCCACCGCCGCCGGATTCGCCGCCATCCTGCTCTGGTCTTCACTGGCGGTGCTGACCGCCGCGACTGCGGGGATCCCGCCCTTCCAGCTGCTGGCCTCGGGCTTCGGCATCGCCGGGCTGGCCGGCCTGCTGGCGCTGGTCCGGCCCGGCGGACCGGGGCTGTCGGCGCTGCGCCAGCCGCTGCCGGCGGCGGTGCTGGGCGTGGCGGCGTTGTTCGGCTATCACGCGCTGTACTTCATCGCGCTGAAACGGGCGCCGGTGGTGGAAGCCAACCTGGTCAACTACCTGTGGCCGCTGTTGATCGTGGTCTTCGCCGGGCCGCTTGCCGGCGCGCAGGTGCGCCCGGCGCAATGGCTGGGCACGCTGTTGGGGCTGGCGGCGGCGGTATTGCTGGTCGGCCGCGGCGGCGGCGGCTTCAGGGCCGAACACCTGCCCGGCTACCTGGCGGCCCTGGGGGCGGCCCTGACCTGGTCGCTGTACTCGGTGCTCAACCGACGTTTCGGCGACGTGCCTTCCACGGCCATGGCCGGAGCCTGCCTGCTCGTGGCCCTGCTGGGGGCCGGCGCGCATCTGGCCTTCGAACGCACGATGGCGCCGGCGCCGGCGCAGTGGCTGGCCATCGCGGTGCTGGGCCTGGGCCCCACCGGACTGGCCTTCTGGCTCTGGGACATCGGCACCAAACGCGGCCACATCGCCTTGCTGGGCACCCTGTCCTATGCGGCGCCATTGTTGTCCACGGGGTTCCTGCTGGTCTTCGGCCGGGCGCAGCCGCACTGGAGCCAGACCGTGGCCATGCTTCTGCTGCTGTCCGGCGCCTGGCTCAGCCTGCGCCGCCGTCCCGCCTGAGCGGTTCAGAGCGCGAAGCGGCCTCCCAGCCAGGCCAATGGCAGCGGCACCAGGACTCCGGCCGCCACCATCCACATCGGGTGCGGAATCATCGCGAAATTGACCACGACCAGGGCCAGCATCACGAGGCCCACGGCAAGGGCGGCGCCGCGCTTGTGCAGGGCGCTGACCGTGCCGCCGACGAAACCGCCGACGAAACTGCCGACGGCATAGGCCGCCGGCACGAACGCCAGTTGGGCGACCGGCAGGGAGTCGATCAGCGCCGTCACCGCTGCCCGGTCCCGCCAATCCACCTCGACCGGCGGCGGATACAGCCAGTGGCCAAGGGCCTGTACGCCGGCGACCGCCAGCCCGGCGGCCAGGGTGCCCAGCACGACGGCCAGCAGGGTCCTGAACATGTCGGCATTCCTCCCCGGAAGCGTGCCGCGAGCATCCGCCCGCCTCCCGGGAAAAACAAGCCCCGTCCAGCGCCCGGCGGCCGGGGCGGCGGCTCGATGGCGGTCCCTCCCCGGAGTCCGCTCACACCTTTTCTTGCGGAACGGACCGGGCCCTCAACGGCTGGCGCGACGGGTCGGCCGGTCGGGCTGCGACGTGCGGTGCTGATTCGGGCCGGCATGGCCATGGCTGTCGCCGCGCTGGCCGGCATGACCGCGACGCCCATGGCGTCGGGGTGGCTGCTGGCCGGAGGGACGACCACGCGCGGGGCTGTCGTTGCCCATGCGGACGGCCCGGCCGGGCGCATACCCCTCCACCGTCACCATGGCCAGCTCGGTCTCGAGCAGGCGCTGGATCTGCCGCAGTAGCTGCCCCTCGTCCGGGGACACCAGGGAAATGGCCTCGCCGCTGGCGCCGGCCCGGCCGGTGCGGCCGATGCGGTGCACGTAGTCCTCGGCCACCATCGGCAGGTCGTAGTTGACCACCAGCGGCAGCAGCGGGATGTCCAGGCCGCGGGCGGCCACGTCGGTGGCGACCAGGATGCGGGCATCACCGGATTTGAACGCGGACAGTGCCTTCAGCCGCTGTGCCTGGCTCTTGTTGCCGTGGATGGCGACGGCGCTGATGCCGGCCTTCTCCAGCTGTTCGGCCAGGCGGTTGCAGCCGTGCTTGGTGCGCCCGAACACCAACGCCTGGTCCTGCCAGCGGGCACTGAGCAGCTCGATCAGCAGGTCGCGCTTGCGGCTGCCGTCCACCGGGTGCACGACGTGGCTGACGCGGTGGGCGACGGCGTTGCGCGGCGTCACCTGCACTTGCCTCGGTTCGTGCAGCAGCTCCAGCGCCAGCTTGCGGATACCGTCCTCGAAGGTGGCCGAAAACAGCATCGTCTGGCGCTTGTCGGGCAGCTTGGCCAGCACCCGCTTGATCGAGGGCAGGAAGCCCATGTCGAGCATGCGGTCGGCCTCGTCCAGCACCAGCAGCTCGACCTGGGACAGGTCGGCGCTGCGCTGGTCCAGGTGGTCGAGCAGGCGGCCGGGACAGGCCACCAGGATGTCCACGCCGCGGCGCAGCGTGTCCACCTGCGGCTGCATGCCGACGCCGCCAAACAGGGTGGCGCTGCCCAGGCGCAGGTGCCGGCCATAGGCCTTGAGACTGTCGTTGACCTGAACCGCCAGCTCGCGGGTCGGCACCAGGACCAGGGCGCGCGGCTTGCGCGGACCGCTGCGCGGACCGGTCACGGCCAGGCGCTGCAGCAGGGGGAGGGCGAAGGCGGCGGTCTTGCCGGTGCCGGTCTGGGCGCCGCCCATCAGGTCGTGCCCGGCCAGGGCCAGCGGGATGGCCTCGGCCTGGATGGCGGTGGGGGATTCATAGCCCTGCGCGGACAGCGCACGGACGAGCTCGGGCATCAGCCCAAGGGAGTCGAAAGACATGGATTGGCTCCGTGTGGACCCGGAGCGTTCCCTGGAACCGCGCTGCGAGTGATGTTTCGGGTTTGTGCGCCGGGCCGGTGGCCGGGCGTGTCTGTGCAGCGAAGCTCGTGCGGGTGGGGCCGGGACCGGCGGAGCGGGGCTCCGGCGGAGGGCGGGCCTGCCGTGGGAAAACGGTCAGCCGATGCAGCAAACGGGGCGGGATGCTACGCGAAAGGCCCGACCGCCGCCAGCGCGTGTGAACGGCGTGTTCAGCTGGCGTAGGATGGCGGCCATGCGCATCACGTTCGAGCTGGAACCGGCCGACATCGAGCGTTTCCATGAGGCCTTGGCCCGGGCCGAGGCGCGGGTCGCCTGCGCCGAGGAATGCGACATCGTCGCGGCGGCCAGGCATGCCCTGGACACGCTGCCGATCGCCCGTGCGCCCGGTTACGTCCGCCGTCGCCTGCGCGAGGTGCAGGGGCTGGTAGACATGCTGGAGGACGATGGCTGGGCCCTGCCGCAGGTGGAGCGCGCGGAAGTGCTTCGGCTGCTCGCCTATTTCAGCGATCCGGAGGATCTGATTCCGGACGAGGTGGCGGTGATCGGCCTGCTCGACGACGCGATCATGCTGGAGCTGTTGCTGCGACGGATCCGCCACGTGGTGCAGGCCTGGGACGAGTTCCGCTTCGCCCGTGAAGCCTTGCCGGTGGCGGCGGGACCGGACGACCGCATTGTCCAGGCCCGGGAGATGGCGCGGCTGCGCGACCGCCTGCACGCGCGCATGCGCAGGCGCACCCTGCGTGAGGCCATGGCGCTGGCGGCGGCCACGGCGGGCGCCGCCTCGGACGGCATCGCGCCGGAATGAGCCCGACTGCGCGGGTCCGACGCTGGTTCTGGTTGCTGTTGGCCTACGTGACCCTGGGCCTGGGCATCGTCGGTATCTTCCTGCCGGGGCTGCCGACCACGCCGTTCGTGTTGCTGTCGGCCTACGCGGCGGCCAGGGGCTCGAAACGCCTGCACGACCGGTTGCTGGCGCATCGCGTTTTCGGGCCGATGATCCGCGATTGGCGGGAAACCGGTTCGGTCAGCCGCCGGGCCAAGTGGTGGGCGGTGGGCACGATGGCGGCATGCGCGGTGATCTTCTTCCTGACCGCGCCGAAGTGGTGGATGGCGGCGATCGGCACCGCGATCATGGCGGTGACAGGCACCTGGCTGTGGCTGCGGCCGGAACCGGCGCGTCGCTAGTCCGACAGCGCGCCGGCCGCCCGGCTGCCTGCCCGGAGGATACGGTCCGTCAGTCCAGCAGGCGGCGTGCGCCGGCGTAGTGCCGGCTCCAGTAGGGGTTGTCGAGCCGGTCCAGGCGCACCGTGCCGCCGGTGCTGGGCGCGTGCACGAAGCGACCCTCGCCGACATAGATGCCGATATGGAAGACCTGGCCGCGGTTGGCGAACAGCACCAGGTCACCGGGCGCCAGGCGGTCGGGAGGCGGCGACTTGGCCCGGTGCCGGGCGATCTCGCGCGTGGTGCGCGGCAAGTAGACGTTCGCCGCGTCCAGGAAAACGAAGCCGACCAGACCGCTGCAGTCGAAGCCGCCTTCGGGGGTGTTGCCGCCCCAGCGGTAAGGGGTGCCGACCAGGCCCAGGGCCCGCATCAGGACATCGTTGGCCCGGGCCGGGTCGTCCGGGCTGACGTCGGTGATGCGGATCCCCTCGCCGATGCCGCGCGCGGGTGCGCCGGCCCGGCGCTCGGGCGCGCCCGCGCAGCCCGCGAGCAGCAAGCCCGCCAGCAGCAGGTTTGCGAACGGAAAGGACAGGGCCGGCCGGCCCCGAACTGGCGCCGGCCCGAAGCGGCCGGGATAATGCGCGCTCGCCATCACGTGGCGGAGTCTGCCCCATCCCGCCGGCCGCGTCACCGGCCCCTGCCCGGAAAGCCCATGAAGATCGAGAACAACCGCGTCGTCCGTTTCCACTACACCGTGTCGGAGCCGGGCCGGGAGGCCCTGGAGAGCTCGCGCGAACGCGAGCCCCTGGCCGTGCTGATCGGCCACGGCAATATCATCCCCGGCCTGGAAGCGGCGATGATGGAGCACGTGGCCGGTGACCGTTTCGAGGTGACGGTTGCGCCGGACCAGGCTTACGGCGAGCGTCGCGAGGGCCTGGTGCAGCGGCTGCCCAAGAAGCATTTTCGCCAGGCCAGGCTGCTGCCGGGCCAGCAGGTGGTGCTGGATACGTCGAACGGTCCCCGCGCCGTCACCGTCGTCAAGGTCGGTGCGACGGTGGTGGACGTGGACCTGAACCATCCGATGGCCGGCAAGACCCTGCGGTTCGACATCGAGATCGTGGACGTGCGCGAGGCCGAGCAGGCGGAAATCGAACACGGTCACGTTCATGGCGCCGGCGGCCACCAGCACTGATAGGACGGGAATCGGCGCAAGGGGCTGACTCAAGGCCCGGGGCCGGGAGTCCGATCCTGGCGTCGGAACTGAGGAATCGAACCCCGATCGGGGGAGGAGGCAGGGTGGCTGGAGAGGCAATGGGGCCGGTGGCGGCGGCCGAGCGGATCACCGTCATGGACGTGCTGCGCGGGTTCGCCCTGCTCGGCATCCTGCTGATGAACATCGAAGGCATGGCCGGCCCCCTGACCGCCTCCATGACCGGAGTGGACCCTTCGCTTTCCGGTGCCGACCGGGTTGCCGACACGCTGGTCTACCTGCTGGTACAGGGCAAGTTCTACCCGCTGTTCTCCCTGCTGTTCGGCATGGGCTTCGCGGTGATGCTGGCCAGGGCACAGGCGCGCGAGCAGCCCTTCTTCGCCATCTACCTGCGCCGGATCCTGGCGCTGCTGGCCATCGGCCTGGTGCACGCCCTGCTGATCTGGGCGGGCGACATCCTGGTCACCTACGCGCTTGCCGGCTTCGTGCTGCTGTTGTTCTTCCGGCGCACGCCGGCGTCCAGGCTGATCGGATGGGGCGTTTTCTGGATGCTGGTGCCCTGCGTGCTGAACCTGTTGCTGGGCGGCCTGGGCAGTCTGGTCCAGCTGGCGCCTCCGGAGCAGGCGGCGGAGTTCCAGCGGCAGATGCAGGAGCAGGCCGCCACCTTCGCCGCCCAGATCGAAGCCCAGCGCCTGGCTTACGGCAGCGGCAGCTTCGCCGAAGCCACGGCCCAGCGTGTGGCCGACGTCGGCAGCATGCTCGCCTTCATCCTCATCTACGGCTGGTTCATCCTCGGCCTGTTCCTGCTCGGCGCCTGGTTCGTGCGCAGCGGCGCCATCGCCCGGCCTGGCGAATGGCCGCGCCTCTACGCGGCACTGCGCCGGCTGGCGCTGCCGGCGGGTCTGGCCATGACCCTGTGGTCCTGGTGGCTGGTGCCGACCATGGATTTCGCCCGCCTCGATCTGACCGCCAGCTTCGCCCAGGTGCTGCAGATGCTGGGCGGTGTGTTGATGGCCCTGGCCTACCTGGCCTGGATCGTGCGGGCCGTGCAGGCGGCGAATCCGGCCGGCTGGCCATCCTGGCTGGCACCCGCCGGCCGCATGGCGCTGAGCAATTACCTGTTGCAGTCGCTGGCCATGACCCTGCTGTTCTACCACTACGGCCTGGGCCTGTTCGAACAGGTGCCGCGCGCCTGGCAGCTGCCGCTGGCGACCGGCTTCTTCCTGTTGCAGCTGGGCCTGAGCCGCTGGTGGCTGGACCGGTTCCGCATGGGCCCGGTGGAATGGCTGTGGCGCGCCGCCACCTACGGCAGCCTGCCGCCCATGCGGCGCTGAGCCGAAGGCGCCCGGCGTAGAATCCGCGCATGCACAAGGACGCGGACGTTCTGATCCTGGGCGGCGGGGTGATCGGCCTGGCCTGCGCCCATTACCTGCAGGCCGAAGGTCGCAGCGTCCGGGTGATCGAGCAGGGCCGCGTCGGTGGTGCCGCCTCGCACGGCAATTGCGGCACGCTGACGCCCAGTCATGCCGCGCCGCTGACGGCCCCCGGCCTGGTCGGGCAGGCATTGCGCTGGATGCTCAGCCCGTCGGCGCCGCTCTATATCCGGCCGCGCTGGGATCCCGGGCTCTGGCGTTGGCTGGCGCGGGTGGCGGGGCGCTGCAATGCCCGCGACTGGCGGATCGCCGGCCTGGCCAAGGGCGCCTTGCTCAAGTACTCCCGCGCCCTCGTCGAAGACCTGGTCTACGGCCAGGGCCTGGACTGCGGTTTCGAGGCCGGCGGCCTGCATTACGTATTCCGCAAGGCCCGGGCGCTCGACCGCCACTCCCGCGAGCTCGGCCTGCTGGCCGAGCTGGGCATCGAGGCCAGGCTCATGGATCCCGCCGCGCTGGCTGCCGACGAACCGGCCCTGAAGGAAGGCCTGGCCGGTTCCATCTTTTTTCCCGGCGACGCGCAGCTGCGGCCGGATCGTTACACCGCCGAACTGGCCCGGATCATCCGCGAGGACGGCGGCGCGATCGAGGAAGGCGTGTGCGTCACCGGCATCGTGCGTGGCCGGCACGGCATCGAATCGGTGCAGACCAGCGAGGGCGAACGCCGCGCCTCGCAGGTGGTGCTGGCCTTGGGCGCCTGGTCGCCCCTGTTCGCCACCATGATCGCCCTGCCCATCCCGATCCAGCCCGGCAAGGGCTATTCGATCACCTACGAGCGCCCGGCCATCGTGCCGCGCCGCGCCCTGGTGCTGAAGGAACGCAGTGTCTGCGTCACCACCTGGGCCGATGGCTACCGCTTGGGCAGCACCATGGAGTTCAGCGGCTACGACCAGCGGCTCAACCGGGTCCGCCTGGACGCCCTGGAGCGTGGCGCCCGCGATTACCTGCGCGAGCCGGTCGGGCCGGTCAAGCGCCAGGAATGGTGCGGTTGGCGGCCGATGACCTGGGACGACCTGCCGCTGATCGGCCGCGCGCCCGGCCACACCAACCTGTGGCTGGCCACCGGCCACGGCATGATGGGCATGGGCATGAGCGCGGGCACCGGCCGCCTGCTGGCCGACCTGATGAGCGGACGGGCGCCGGCGCTGGATCCGGCGCCTTATTCGCCGGCGCGTTTCGCCGGCTAGACTCGCCGGCATGGAAACGATCCTCAGCCTGCACCGCGGCGAACTGCCGCTGTTGGTGAGCCTGCCGCACGACGGCAGCCTGATCCCGCCGGAGCTCGCCGCGCGCATGCAGCCGGCGGCGCGGTCCGCGCCCGACACCGACTGGTTCGTCAGCCGCCTGTACGGTTTCGCGCGGGAGATGGGCGCCTCGGTGCTGGTGCCGGTGTATTCCCGCTACGTGGTGGACCTGAACCGCCCGCCCGACGACACGTCGCTGTATCCCGGCCAGAACACCACCGGCCTGTGTCCGGCCGTGCGCTTCGACGGCGAACCGGTGTACCTGCCGGGCCAGGCGCCGTCAGCCGACGAGATCGCGGCGCGCGTGCGGACGTATTGGCAGCCCTATCACGAGGCCCTGCAGGCGGAACTGGCGCGGCTGCGCCAGGCGCATGGCCGGGTGGTTCTGTGGGAGGGCCATTCGATCCGGGCCGAAGTGCCTTTCCTGTTCGAGGGACGGCTGCCCGACCTGAACCTCGGCACGGCCGCGGGCGCCAGTTGCGGTGCCGCCACCCAGGCCCGCCTGGAAGCGGTGCTGGCAGGGCAGGACCGTTACAGCCACGTCGTCAACGGCCGCTTCAAGGGCGGCTACATCACCCGGCACTATGGCCAGCCGGCCGACGGCGTGGAAGCGATCCAGCTGGAGCTTGCCCAGACCACCTACATGGACGACGCCCAGCGCGACTACCAGCCGCAGCGGGCGGCGGCCTTGCAGCCCTTGCTGCGGCGTCTGCTCGGCGCGGCCCTGGGCTGAGCTGCCGGCCGCCCCGGAGCGGCGGGCTTCAGGGGGCGGTTGCGGTTTCCGGGGCGGCGTCCGGCGGATACCGGGGGTCGAAGAAGCAAAGCGCGCGGCCGTCCGCGACCCGGCCCGGAACATCGCAGCTGGCCCGGTTGGCGCTGCGCCCGCCCAAGCCTTGCAGGCCGATCGTGGCTTGGCCACCGACGCTGTCGTCCACCGAGGCGTATTGCATCACGATGGCATGACTGCGGTGATACAGCACCGCCTGCATGCGCAGCGGCCGGCTGCTCGCCAGCGGGGCATTGCGTTCGAAGCCATCCCATTCGATCACCGTGCAGGCCTCGCTGCCTGCGACGCCGGCGCGCGGACAATCCTCGAAGAAGGCATGTCGCACCCGCGCCCCGGGCCGGGGCCGCAGGTCGTCGTGGTAGACGAAGATGCGGTCGAGGCTGGAGCGGGCGTTGTCCGCGCGCGCCGGCAGGCCGCAGCGGTTTCCGTAGTCGCTGCCGTCGTCCTGCGCGAAATCCGAGGCCGCGGCCAGATAGCCGTTGCCCGACACCACCAGCCGGTCGACGCGGGTCTGGAACAGTTCGAAGGGCCGGCGCAGCCTCAGCATCGCCGCCCGGTCGTCGGCCGCCGCGCCCGGGTGCCCGGCGACCAGCTCGAGCTCATGGCCCTGGCGGTCCAGGTCCAGCCAGGCGAAGCCGCACTGTGTAGAGCGGTCGTTGTCGGCAAGCCGATAGCCGTTGCCGCCGGGCAGGCCCTTGGCCAGCTCGCTGGCCTGCAGGCCGACCGCCAGCACGGCGGCCGACACCAGGCCAATCAGGCGCAGCAGCAGCCCGGTGGTGGCATTGCCGGCGCTGTTCGGCGGGGCGTTCATCGCTCCCTCCTGGCGCCGATGTCCACCACGGCGGCCTCGCGCACCTTGACCTCTACGCCGCGACGCTCGTCGGCGCCGTCCAGGAACCAGGGCAGGGGCAGGTTGTCCGGAATCACCACCAGCTCGTGCGTGCCGACCGCCACCCGCGGGAACTCGAAGCCGCCCTGGCTGTCGGTGCGCACCACGTAACGGCCGTCCAGCACCACGGTGACGTTCACCGCCGGCAGCTCCGAGGCCGAACGGACGCCATCGCCGTTCTCGTCCAGGAACACGCTGCCGCGGATGCTGCCGGTGGCGCTGCCGGGCGGGCCGCCCAGCACCATGGCCTGGCTGCCGGCCTGGCGCTCGTAGCGGATGCTCAGGAACAGCGAGCGCTCGCGCGGAATGGGGAAGAACTGGTCCGGCGGCGCCAGCGGGTCGATCAGGAAGGGCGAGCGCTGCTCGCCGGTGCTGCGGTAGACGCTGGCCTGCAACCACCAGTGCGTGGCCATGCGCCAGTTCAGGCTGAGGTTCATGTCCACGCCGCGGAAGGCCTCGGGGCCGTCGCCGCGGGTCCAGCGGACGTTGCCGTCCAGGCTGGTGCGATCGCCCAGCTCGATGCCGCCGAGCGCGGACAGGGTGAAGGTGTCGGTGCGGCCGACGTCCGCGGTGTCCTGCGTGCCCAGGCTGGCCGACACCGACAGGCGCGAGCCGCTGCGGACCGGCACGTCCTGGTCCAGCGTGAGCAGCCAGTCCTCGCGATCGCCGCCGCCGGTGCGGGCCTGGTCGAGCTGGACCCGGGTCAGGCCCCAGCGGCCGCGCCGATCAATGAACCAGCGGGTGCTGTAGTCGGTGGCGGTGGCGGAGTCGCGGATGTTGACGTTGCCGCCGACGCCGACGTTGTGGCGAAGCTGGTAACGGGCGAAGAAGGTGCCGTAGCTGCCTTCGAAGCCGCTGCCGCTGACCGAGTCTATGCGGTCCAGGCCGGCACTCCAGGTCCAGCGCGCGCCGTCGTGGCGCAGCCGGACGTAGCCGCCCTGGGCGTCGTTGTTGATCGGCAAGGCGCCCCAGGCGAGGCCTTCCTCGAGGCGAAAGAGACCGTAGTTCCAGGTATGGCGACCGCGACGCGACTGCGCGTCGACCCAGAGGCCGGTGGCGTCGCCCAGGTAGCCGGAACTCGAATGCAGGTGCAACTGGGCGCGGTGGTTCCCGCCCTCCCAGCCCGTGCTCAGCAGCACGGCTTCGGTGCGGCCGTCCTGGAACAGGCTGCCGGTGATCGGGTCCGGAACGATGAGCCCGTCGGTCGCCAGAGCCGTGGCCGCGCCGGTCCAGCCTTCGGACCAGCGCCACTGCGCACCGACGCTCGCCACGTTGCCGTCGGCCTGGTCGAAGGCCACGATGCGCGAACCGGAGAACACGCCTGCCCGGCCCAGCGCGCCCTGCAGATGCAGGCCGCTGTCCTCGTCCAGCCACTGGCTGGTGGCGCCCAGGAAGGGCACCGAGGGCAGGAAGAAGCGGTACTGGTCGCGTTGCAGCGGCACCAGCGGGGTGTTCAGCACGCCCAGGCCGTTGTCGGCGCGCCAACCGCCGTCGAATCGCAGGCCGCGCTGCCACAGGGTGGCCGAACCGATCCATTCGGCCGGCTCGCCGCGGACGCCGTCGCGCCGGAACACCGTGCCGTTCAGGGACAGGCTGCCCCAGCGCTCGGTTTCGCGATGGCCGCCGAAGTTCAGGCCGAACTCGGTGAAGTCCTCGTCGCCGCGTTCGACGTGGCTGAGCACGTTCTCCAGGCGCCAGCTGCGCGGCAGGCCGCTGGCGTCGAATTGCGTCTCCTCTTCCTCGGGCAGCGGCGCCAGGTCTTCGGGCGCGATCACCCGGTCCTGGTATTCCCCGGTTTCGCCGCCCCCGGCGTCCTGGCGGGCGGCGACCGGAAATACGTAGGGAAGGGCGAGCAGGAGGGCGAGGGCCAGGCGGGCCGGGGCGGGCGTCCTGGTCATCGCGCGACCGTCGCGTCCACGGGCAGGCGCTGGCCCCGCCAGTCCAGGCGACCCTGCAGGCGCAGCGGGAAGGCGATCGGGGGAACGGCGACTCCTTCGGGCTCGCCCATCGGGTACAGGGCGATGTCGCGCTGGCGGCCCGGCAGGATCGGGTCGTTGGCCGGGACGAAGGTCCAGCGACGGCCGTTGGCGTCGCGGCCGTCCAGCAGGCCCTGCAGCCTGCCGTGGGCAATGCCGTCGTTGCTTACCCGCAGTACGGGCAGGTCGCGGCCCTCGACGGTTTCGACGGCATGGCCGACGATGCGAAGCGCGGCGGCGGCGCCGGCGATGTCCAGGTAGACGATCACGCCGATCCGCCCGGCCACGGCCACACCGGCGCCGGTCTTCTGCGGCTCGCCCTCGATCATGATGGCGAAGCGGCACTGGCGGGCCGGCGTGCCCGGCGGCACGGCCACTTCGAAGCGGAAGCGCTTGCGGCCTTTGGGATCCAGGCGGATCTCGCGCGCCTCGAGGCCGACCCAGGGCCGGCAGCTGTCGGGTGCCAGCGCGTAGTCGAAATGCACGCCGCCCTTGTCGTCCAGATCCCAGTCGGCGGTGCGCACGCCGAAGCGGACCGCCTCCGGCGAAGCGTTCTGGATCTCGATGACGTTCCGGTAGGTGCTGCCGGGCTTGGCGGCATCCTCGAACCGGGGCGGCAGCACCTGGGCGGAAAAGCCCTGGGCCAGCACCGGTGCCGGCAGGAGCAGGCTCAGCAGCAGGGCCCCCTGGCGGAACATGATCAGGGATTCTCCAGTTCGATTTCGAAGTCGAAGTTCAGGGTTTCGCGATCTTCCAGCCCGTCTCCGTCGGCGACGATGGTCAACTGGAATACGTCCTGCAACTCGTCTGCGTCGATCAGGCCGGCGTAGACGAGCGCACGCTCGCCGCCGCGCAGCTGGCCGGGCAGCAGGCGGCCCTGGCTGCTCCAGCGGGCATGCACGCGCGTGCTGGCCGGCGTTTGCAGCACCTGGTAGATGCGGGCCCGCTGGCCTTTCCAGGGGCGGACGTTCAACCGCACCTGGACGGTGATGGTGCCGGACAGGGTCTGGACGCCGCCGCGGCCGGGCATGGGCTCGTCCCAGGCGAGCTTGAGCGTGCTGCCCAGCACCTGGCTGGCGCTGTCGTCCACGCGCATGGCCTGGCCCAGGGCCGCTGGCGAGGCCAGCAGCAGGCCCAGGCCCAGCAGCAGGAAGACGAGCCTGCTCATGGCTGCGCCAGCGTGAAGGTCACCGTGGCGTCGTAGGTGCCGGCGGCGACGAGATTCTGGTTGGCGTAGGTAAAGCTCATGCAGCTTTCCCGCCAGGAGTTGCGCGGAAAGGTCGTCAACTGGTTCTGGCCGGCGCTGAGCGTGCCTGCCGGGATCGGCTGCGGGCCCGTGTCTCCGTTGCCGCTGGTGGTCCAGCTGATCTCCGAGATGGGTATGGTGTGGCCGTCGGCGCTGACCAGGTTGGCCGGTGCCGTGATCAGCAACCGGGCCGGCTGGGCGCGCCAGCCGCCGTTCGAGGTGGTCCGGTAGAACCCGCCGATGTAGATCTGCCCGGGGTTGCAGAAGAGGTAGCCGTCGTAGTCGCTGGTCAGGCGGGGCGAGCCTTCCGTTCCCATGGCGATCGGGACGCCGTTGCCCACGGACCCGGCCGGGACCGTGACCAGGACGCGGTTGACGGCGCCGCCGGACACCGGCGTGCCGCCGGCGTTGTAGTTGCCGCCCGACATCAGGCCATCGCCCACGCGCAGGTATACAGCGCGCGGGTTCGCCGGCGCGATGTTCACGGTGTAGGCGGAAGCCAAGCTGGACAAGGCCAGCCCGCCGGCCAGTATGACCAACCGGGGCAGCGCGGTACGCATGATCCTCTCCGGGGTGCGGCCATCCTCACGGGATGGCCGCACCATTCGCCGGAAACGCCCTTACGGAGCGGCAGCGGTGTAGGTCACGGTGCCGTCGTACTGACCGGCGCCGACCACGGTGTTGTTGGCGTACTGGAAGGTCCAGTCGGCGGTGCGGTTGATCACGCCGGAGGCCGGAGCGTTCAGCGTGGTGGCGGCGGCGCCGACGGCCGGCACGGGGAAGTTGGCGTTGTCGGAGCTGGTGCCCAGGATCTCGGACCAGGGGATGGTGTTGGTGCCGTCGGTCAGGCCGCTGCCCGAGCCGGTCGCCGACAGGTTCACGTTGCCAACGTTGCTCAGCAGGCTGACCGGGATCGGCGCGCCGCCGGCATTGCTGCGGTTGATCGGGCTGCCGTCGCCGACATTGGCGGCCGGAACGTCGAACTGCACCAGATCCACGGTGCTGCCGGTGGAGCCGACCCGGAAGCTGATGAAGCGCGGGATCACCACGCGGAAGTTCAGGTCGGCGTTGGCCGAGAAGGCGCCGTTGCCGGTCTGGAAATCGGATTCGGCGAAGGCCGGGGTCATGGCGATCAGGCCGAGGGCCGCCACGCCCATGAGGGCGAGGCCTCGGATGCTACGGACAGTGTTCATGGAGATGTATTCCTCATTGGGGGTTGCGGGGAAACAGCCGGTTGGCCTTGCCCCGGCCATTTCCTGTGACCAGGGGCCGCTTGGAGCGGGCAGCCCATTCGAAGCAAGTAGCGTGCCAGCCTGCCCGGGACGGTCCGGGAGGCTTGAAGTGTGAACCAGATCACATGTTCAAGGCGCGGCCGACACGCGTTAGCAGGCCAGCAACGGCCATCTGGCCGATGAGCGGTCGGTTTTCCGGAGCCGGCGGCGGCAGAAATGTGACGCAGAACGTCACATTTCCGTGCCCGGGGTCACACTTTGGGCGGCTGGCGGCTGGCGGCTGGCGGCTGGCGGCCCGGGCCCGGTCAGGTCAGGTCAGGTCAGGTCAGGTCAGGTCAGGTCAGGTCCGACGGCGTGCGAAACGGATCCCGGCCCCGGTTCAGACCTCCAGCGAGGCCAGATCGCCCTTGGCCTCCAGCCAGGCCTTGCGGTCGGCGGCCCGCTTGCGGGCCAGCAGCAGGTCCATCAGGGCCCGGGTCTCGGCATCGTCGTCCACGGTCAGCTGCACCAGCCGGCGGGTGTCGGGGTGGATGGTGGACTCGCGCAACTGGGCCGGGTTCATCTCGCCCAGACCCTTGAAGCGGGTGACGCTGACCTGGCCGCGGATCCTTTCCCGCTCGATCCGGTCCAGCAGCAGCCGCTTCTCTTCCTCGTCCAGGGCGTAGAACACCTGCTTGCCGACGTCCACGCGGAACAGCGGCGGCATGGCCACGAACACGTGCCCGGCCTTCACCAGGGCGGGGAAGTGGCGCAGGAACAGGGCCGAGAGCAGGGTGGCGATGTGCAGGCCGTCGCTGTCGGCGTCGGCCAGGATGATGATCTTGCCGTAGCGCAGGCCGGCGATGTCGTCCGTGCCCGGGTCGCAGCCGATCGCCACGGCCAGGTCATGCACTTCCTGCGAGGCCAGCACGCCGCCGGATTCCACTTCCCAGGTGTTCAGGATCTTGCCGCGCAGGGGCAGGATGGCCTGGAAATCCTTGTCGCGGGCCTGCTTGGCGCTGCCGCCGGCGGAGTCGCCCTCGACCAGGAACAGCTCGGTGCGCGACAGGTCCTGGCTGCTGCAGTCGGCCAGCTTGCCGGGCAGGGCCGGGCCCTGCACCACCTTCTTGCGCACTACCTGCTTTTCGGATTTCAGCCGGGCGGTGGCGCGCTCGATCGCCAGCTGGGCGATGCGCGTGCCTTCCTCGACGTGCTGGTTGAGCCACAGCGAGAAGGCGTCGTGGGCGGCGCCTTCGACGAAAGCGGCGGCCTGGCGCGAGCTCAGCCGTTCCTTGGTCTGGCCGCTGAACTGCGGGTCGGTCATTTTCAGGCTGAGCACGAAGCTGATCCGGTCCCAGACGTCCTCGGGCGCCAGCCTGACGCCGCGCGGCAGCAGATTGCGGAAATCGCAGAACTCGCGCAGGGCGTCGGTGAAACCGCTGCGCAGGCCGTTGACGTGGGTACCGTGCTGGGCGGTCGGAATCAGGTTGACGTAGCTTTCCTGCACCAGATCGCCTTCCGGCACCCAGGCTACGGCCCAGTCGGCCACCTCGGTTTCCTTGGCCAGGTGGCCGGTGAACAGGCCGGCCGGCAGCAGTTCGCGCCCCTGCAGCTCGCCGCCCAGGTAGTCGCGCAGGCCGTCCTCGTAGCACCACTCGTTGCGCTCGCCGCTGGCGACATCGTGCAGGCGCACGGTCAGGCCCGGACACAGCACCGCCTTGGCCCGCAGCAGGTGGCGCAGTGCGCGCAGGGCGAACTTCGGGCTGTCGAAATACTTCGGGTCGGGCCAGAAGCGCAGGCGGGTGCCGGTGTTGCGCTTGCCGACGGCGCCCACCACTTCCAGGGCCGAGGCGCGGTCGCCGTCGCGGAACTCCATGCGGTGTTCCTGGCCGTCGCGCTTGATGAAGACTTCGACCTTCTTCGACAGCGCGTTGACCACGCTGACGCCGACGCCGTGCAGGCCGCCGGAAAAGGTGTAGTTCTTGCCGCTGAACTTTCCGCCGGCATGCAGCCGGGTCAGGATCAGCTCCACGCCCGGAATGCCTTCCTCGGGATGGATGTCCACCGGCATGCCGCGGCCGTCGTCGGCCACCTCGCAGCTGCCGTCCGGGTACAGGGTGACCTCCACCGTGCTGGCATGGCCGGCCAGGGCCTCGTCCACCGCATTGTCTATCACCTCCTGGGCCAGATGGTTGGGCCGGCTGGTGTCGGTGTACATGCCGGGCCGGCGCTTGACCGGATCCAGGCCGGAGAGGACTTCGATGTCGGCGGCGTTGTAGCGGGAGCTCATGCGTGTGACGTGCTCGGGAGGCGCGCGGGGCAGGCAGGATGGGCGCCGGGGCCGGAGCGGTCAAGCAGGGACGGGCCTGAACGGCAGGCAAGTGCTTGATGCCCGGGAAGAACTCGCCGATCACCGGCGGAGCCGGTAGAATGCCGTTTTCCAGCGCCCCCGCATTCCCATGACCCGTCTCATCTTCGTCACCGGCGGCGTGGTGTCCTCGCTCGGCAAGGGCATCGCGGCCGCCTCGCTGGGAGCCATCCTGGAGGCCCGCGGGTTGCGGGTCACCATGATGAAGCTCGATCCCTACATCAACGTGGACCCGGGCACCATGAGCCCGTTCCAGCACGGCGAGGTCTACGTTACCGACGACGGCGCCGAGACCGACCTGGACCTGGGCCACTACGAGCGCTTCGTCCGCACCCGGCTGACCCGCAAGAACTCGATCACCACCGGCCGTATCTACGAGAACGTCATCCGCAAGGAGCGCCGCGGCGACTACCTCGGCGGCACCGTGCAGGTGATCCCGCACATCACCGACGAGATCAAGCGCTGCATCTTCGAGGCCACCGACGGCTTCGACGTGGCCCTGGTCGAGATCGGCGGCACCGTCGGCGACATCGAGTCGCTGCCGTTCCTGGAGGCCATCCGCCAGATCCGCACCGAGCGCGGGCCGGACCAGGCCATCTTCATGCACCTGACCCTGGTGCCGTACATCGCCGCCGCCGGCGAGCTCAAGACCAAGCCGACCCAGCACTCGGTCAAGGAATTGCGCTCGATCGGCATCCAGCCCGACATCCTGGTCTGCCGCAGCGAGAAGCCGCTGCCGGACGGCGAGCGGCGCAAGATCGCCCTGTTCACCAACGTGCCCGAGAAGGCGGTCATCAGTTGCGTGGACGTGGACAACATCTACCGGCTGCCGCTGTGGCTGCACAGCCAGCAGCTCGACCAGATCGCGGTCGAGCGCCTGCGCCTGGAGGACAAGGCCGGCCCGGCCGACCTTTCCGAGTGGGAGGCGGTGGTGGACGCGGTCGAAAACCCGGTGGACGAAGTCACCGTGGCCGTGGTCGGCAAGTACGTGGACCATCAGGACGCCTACAAGTCGCTGGCCGAGGCGCTCAAGCACGGCGGCCTGCGCCAGCGCACCCGGGTGCGGCTGAAGTGGCTGGAATCCGAGCAGATCGAAAAGGCGGGAGTGGGCCTGCTTCAGGGCGTGGATGCCATCCTGGTGCCGGGCGGCTTCGGCGACCGCGGTTTCGAGGGCAAGGTGCTCGCCGCCCGCTACGCCCGCGAGCACCGCATCCCGTATTTCGGCATCTGCTACGGCATGCAGGCGGCGGTGGTGGACTACGCCCGCCACGTGGCCGGCCTGGAAGGCGCCAACAGCACCGAAAACGACCGCAACTGCCCGCATCCGGTGATCGGCCTGATCACCGAGTGGCGCACCGCCACCGGCGAGGTCGAGCGCCGCGACGAGAATTCCGACCTGGGCGGCACCATGCGCCTGGGCCTGCAGGAGCAGCGGCTCAAGCCCGGCACCAGGGCCCGCGAGCTTTACGGCAAGGACGTGGTCGGCGAGCGGCACAGGCACCGCTACGAGTTCAACAACCGCTACCGCAGCCAGCTCGAGGATGCCGGCCTGGTGATCAGCGCCAAGTCCATGGACGACCTGCTGGTGGAGATGATCGAGATCCCGGACCATCCCTGGTTCATTGCCTGCCAGGCCCACCCCGAATTCCTGTCCACCCCGCGCGACGGCCACCCGCTGTTCATCGGCTTCATCCGCGCCGCCCGCGAACACAAGGCCGGTGGACGCCTGCTCAAGGAGGCCAAGGCCTGATGGAACTGTGCGGCTTCGAGGTCGGCCTGGACCGGCCCATCTTCCTGATTGCCGGCCCCTGCGTGATCGAGTCCGAACAGCTGCAGGTGGACACCGCCGGCCGGCTGAAGGAGATCACCTCGGCGCTCGGCATTCCCTTCATCTTCAAGTCCAGCTTCGACAAGGCCAACCGCACCTCGGGCGAGAGTTTCCGTGGCCCTGGCCTCGAGGCCGGCCTGAAGGTGCTGGAGCAGGTCAGGCGCCAGGTCGGCGTGCCGGTACTGACCGACGTGCACGAATACACGCCCATGGACGAGGTGGCGGCGGTGGTGGACGTGCTGCAGACGCCCGCCTTCCTGTGCCGGCAGACCGATTTCATCCGCCGCGTCGCCTCGGCCGGCAAACCGGTGAACATCAAGAAGGGCCAGTTTCTCTCCCCCTGGGAGATGAAGCACGTCACCGACAAGGCAAGGGCCACCGGCAACACCCGGATCATGGCCTGCGAGCGCGGCGTCAGCTTCGGCTACAACAACCTGGTCTCGGACATGCGCGCGTTGGCGGTGATGCGCGATACCGGTTGTCCGGTGGTGTTCGACGCCACCCACAGTGTGCAGTTGCCCGGTGGCGCCGGCGGCAAGAGCGGCGGCCAGCGCGAGTTCGTGCCGGTACTGGCCCGGGCCGCGGTCGCGGTCGGCGTCAGCGGCCTGTTCATGGAAACCCATCCCGACCCGGACAAGGCCCTCAGTGACGGCCCCAATGCCTGGCCGCTGGGGCGCATGCGCGAGCTGCTGGAAACCCTGGTCGAGATAGACCGGGTCGCAAAGCGCCGCGGCTTTCTCGAGGCCGATCTCCGGCCGTAGGCAGTGGCCAATACCCTTTTCCAGACAAGCAACAGGATGTCATGACCACGATCACCAAAGTCCACGCCCGCGAAATCCTCGACAGCCGGGGCAACCCGACGCTCGAAGCCGAGGTCACCCTTTCCAGTGGCCATATGGGCCGCGCCGCCGTGCCCTCGGGCGCGTCCACCGGCACCAAGGAGGCGGTGGAGCTGCGCGACGGCGACAAGAGCCGCTATCTGGGCAAGGGCGTGCGCAAGGCCGTGGCCAATGTGAACGGCACGATCGCCGAGGCCATCAAGGGTTTCGACGCCACTGACCAGGCCGGCCTGGATGCCAAGCTGATCAACCTGGACGGCACCGAGAACAAGGGGCGCCTGGGCGCCAACGCGCTGCTCGGGGTGTCCCTGGCCAACGCGCACGCGGTTGCCGCCTCGCACGGCCTGCCGCTGTGGGCGCACCTGGGCCTGGGTCGCGAGGCAGTGTTGCCGGTGCCGATGATGAACATCATCAACGGCGGTGCCCACGCCGACAACAACGTGGACATGCAGGAGTTCATGATCCTGCCGGTCGGCCCGGGCAGCTTCTCCGAAGCCCTGCGTGCCGGCGTCGAGGTCTTCCACGCACTCAAGGCCGTGCTCAAGGGCCGTGGTCTCGGCACCGCGGTCGGCGACGAGGGTGGTTTCGCGCCCGACCTGCGCTCGAACGAAGAGGCCATCGAGGTCATCCTCGAGGCGATCGGCAAGGCCGGCTACACCGCCGGCGAAGACATCCTGCTGGGCCTGGACGTGGCCAGCTCGGAGTTCTACGAGAACGGCAAGTACAACCTGGTCGGCGAGGGGCGCCGGCTGTCGTCCGAGCAGTTCGTGGACTTCCTGGCCGGCTGGTGCGCCCAGTACCCGATCATCACCATCGAGGACGGCATGGCCGAGCACGACTGGGACGGCTGGAAGCTGTTGACCTCTCGCCTGGGCGGCAAGGTGCAGCTGGTCGGCGACGACCTGTTCGTGACCAACCCGCGCATCTTCCGCGAAGGCATCGACCAGGGCGTCGGCAATGCCATCCTGATCAAGGTCAACCAGATCGGAACCCTGACCGAGACCCTGGACGCCATCGCCATGGCCGATCAGGCCGGGTATGCCGCCGTGGTGTCGCACCGCTCAGGCGAGACCGAGGACACCACCATCGCCGACATCGCCGTCGCCACTACCGCTACCCAGATCAAGACCGGTTCGCTGTGCCGCAGCGACCGGGTGGCCAAGTACAACCAGCTGCTGCGCATCGAGGAGGCCCTGGCCGGCAAGGCCCGCTACGCCGGCCGCGATGCCTTCGTCAGCCTGACGCGGTGAGGTAGGCCTTGCGCCGCTGGTGGGCCTACGCATTGCTGCTGCTGGTCCTGGTGGCCCTGCAGGCCAAGCTCTGGTGGGGCGAGGGCGGCATGGCCGAGGTCGAGGCCCTGCAGGAGCGCGTGGACGAACAGCGGCGCGAGAACGCCCGCCTGAAGCAGCGCAACGACGCGCTGTCGGCCGAGGTCGAGGATCTCAAGTCCGGCGAGGCCGCGATCGAGGAGCGCGCGCGCAGCGAGCTGGGCATGATCCGCCCGGGCGAGACCTTCTACAGGGTGGTCGAGCCGGCGCCGGTCGCGCCCCGCGAGGACACCGCGGACGACACGGAGCCGAGGCGATGAGCTGGGCGGTGCTGCCCGCCGCCGGGCGTGGCCTGCGTTTCGGAGCCGGCCTGCCGAAGCAGTACCTCGAACTCGCCGGCCGGCCCTTGATCGAGCACAGCCTGCGCGCCGTACTCGACCACGACGACGTGGACGGCGCCATGGTGGTGCTGGCGGCCGGCGATCGGCACTGGCCGGGCTGGCGCGAGATCGGTGGCAAGCCCGTGCTCGTCTGCACTGGCGGCGCCGAACGGGCCGAATCGGTGTTGGCCGGGCTGCGCGCGCTGCCGGCCACCGTCAGCGAGGATCAGTGGGTGCTGGTGCACGACGCTGCCCGGCCCTGTCTGCGTCGGGCCGATCTGGCCCGCCTGTTGGCCGTGGGTCGGGCCGATCCGGTCGGGGCGCTGCTGGCGGCCCCGGTGCGCGATACGCTCAAGCGCGCGGACCATTTGGGCAAGAGTCAGGCCACCGAGCCGAGGGAATGGCTGTGGCGGGCCCTGACCCCGCAGCTGTTCCGGCGCGGGGGCCTGACCCGCGCGCTCGATGCTGCCCTGCGCGCCGGCGTCGCCGTCACCGACGAAGCCATGGCGATGGAACGTCTGGGCCTGCGTCCCTGTCTGGTCGAGGGTGCCGAAGACAACATCAAGGTGACGACGCCGGCCGACCTGGCGCTGGCCGAGTTCATTCTGGGGAAGGACAGGTGATGAGCGGGCAGATCCGGATCGGGCAGGGCTTCGACGTGCACGCTTTCGGGGACGGTGACCACGTCATGCTGGGCGGGGTGCGGGTGCCGCACGACCGGGGAGTTCTCGCGCATTCCGACGGCGACGTGGTGATCCACGCCCTGTGCGATGCCATCCTCGGCGCCCTGGCGCTGGGCGACATCGGCAGGCACTTCCCGCCCTCGGATCCGCGCTGGAAGGACGCCGACAGCCGCATGTTCCTGCGCCACTGCGCTGCCTTGGCCGGCGAGCGCGGCTGGACCCTGGGCAATGCCGACCTCACCGTCGTCTGCGAACGCCCAAAGGTTGGCCCGCATGCCGAAGCCATGCGCGCCAACCTCGCCGCCGATCTGGGTGCGGACATCGGCGCGGTCTCCGTGAAGGCCACCACCTCCGAGAAGCTGGGCTTCACCGGTCGCGGCGAGGGCATCGCCGCCCTGGCGGTGGTGCTGTTGACGCGGGCCTGAGCCTGCCGGCGTGAGCAGGGAGCTGCCGAGGGCCTGGGGCGGACCGGTGTTGACCGGCTGCTTCCGGGCCTGTCCCGAGGACTTCCAGGTCGAGGAACTGCCCGCCTTCGACCCCTCTGGGGAAGGCGAGCACCTGCTGCTGGAAGTCGAAAAGCGGGGCATGAACACGCTGTTCGCCGCCCGCCTGCTGGCGAGTGCCGCCGGCATCCCGGAATCGGCGGTCGGCCATGCCGGCCTGAAGGATCGGCACGCCCTGACCAGGCAGCGTTTCAGCCTGCACCTGCCGCGCCGGCAGCTGCCGGACCTGTCCGGCCTCGGCGGCGACCTGCGCGTACTGTCGGCGCAGTGGCACGGCCGCAAACTGCAGCGCGGCGCCCTGGCCGGCAACCGGTTCCGGCTGCGGCTGACGGCGATCGGCGGCGACCGCGAAGCGGCCGCGGAAAGGCTGCGCGCGATCGCGGCCGGCGGGCTGCCGAACTACTTCGGCGAGCAGCGCTATGGCCGGGCCGGCGACAACGTGGAATCGGCCAGGGCCATGTTCGCCGGGCGGCGGGTGCGGCGCGAGCAGCGCTCCCTTTATCTGTCGGCGGCCCGTTCGGCCCTGTTCGACGCGGTGCTGGCCCGGCGGGTGGAGCAGGGCAACTGGCGCGGCGGACTGGAGGGCGAGGTCTGGATGCTGGACGGCAGCCACAGCCTGTTCGGCCCCGAACCGATGACGCCGGCGCTGGCGGCCCGGGCTGCCGCGCTGGACATCCATCCGACCGGCCCGCTCTGGGGCCGCGGCCAGCTGCGCAGCGGGGCGGCGCTGGCGGAGCTCGAACGGGCGGTCGCGGCGGCCGAGCCGGCGCTGTGCGCGGGCCTGGAGGCCGCCGGATTGCGCCAGGAGCGCCGCGCCCTGCGCATCCGGGTGGCCGACCTGGCCTGGAACTGGGAGGGAGACACCCTCTGCCTGGATTTCGCCTTGCCGCCCGGTGCCTACGCCACCGTGTTGTTGTGGGAGCTGGGACGCTTCTCGGGCGGAGATTCCGACTGACAGCTGAACGACTCTGTCGGCGGCGAACTCCGAGGAAATCTCCCGGGAGTAACCTCGGGAGCGTGGTTTCCCTAGACAGCGTCAACGGGAGGTCGCCATGAAAGCAGTCATTCTTGCTCTTGCAGCCGTCAGCATCCTCGCCCTCACAGCCTGCGTGTCCACGTCCAGCACCTACGCGCAGCGCCTTGGGCCGGCACCGCGGGTCCAGTACGACACCGAGTACATGGCCAAGGTCGAGGCTGCCAACCGCCAGGTCGGTTCGCGGGTGGTCTGGATCAACCCGCCCACCAAGCCCGTGGAAGAGGAGGTCGCCTCGGCCGACTGAGGCCTGCCTGGCTGCAGCTCAGTCCCGCCGTGCCAGCAGCACCAGCACGGCGCCGGTTCCTCCCATCGCTTCGGGTGCCGAGGCGTAGGCGAGTACGTCCGAACGCTGGCGCAGCATCCGGTCCACCAGGGCCTTGAGCACCGAGCCGCCTTCGGCGGAGCGCAGGCCCTTGCCGTGGATGATCCGGACGCAGCCGATACGCTCGGCCCGAGCCTCGGCCAGGAAGGTGCGCAGGTGCCGCTCCGCCTCGGCGGCGCGCAGCAGGTGCAGGTCGAATTCGGCGCCGACGCTGTAGCCGCCCCGGCGCAGTTGCTTCAATACCTTTTCCGGGACTTCGTCGCGACGCCAGCCCAGGGCTTCGGCCGCTTCGATGGCGCCGGCATGACGCAGGGGGTCGCGTGACTGCGCTAGCGCCTCGGCCTCGTCCCGGGCACGCATGCGGGCCCGCGGCGCAGGGCGTGGCGGGGCCGGGGCCTCCGGCGCCGGATCCAGCGGACGCACCTCGCCGACCGCCGCGCGGAACAGCGACGCGTCCTCGGGACTGACTTCGGGTGCCGGACGTCTGCTCATGATCCAAGCCTAGCGCGCCGGGCGACGGGGGCAACGGGGCCCCGATCCGGGGCCTTCCGTTATCATGGGGGCCTTCCCGCAGGATCCCCGATGCGTGTACTGGTGAGCAATGACGACGGCGTGGATGCCCCCGGCATCCGCGTCCTGGCCGAGGCGCTGCGCACTGCCGGCCACCAGGTGACCGTGGTGGCGCCGGACCGGGACCGCTCGGGCGCCAGCAATTCGCTGACCCTCGATGCGCCGATCCGGGCGAAGGAACTCGGCGGCGGTGTCTGGCGGGTGGCCGGTACGCCTACCGACTGCGTGCACCTGGCCCTGACCGGCCTGCTCGAGCCGGATCCGGACATCGTGGTCTCCGGCATCAACAGTGCCGCCAACCTCGGCGACGACGTCATCTACTCCGGCACCGTGGCGGCGGCGATGGAAGGCCGTTTCCTCGGCCTGCCTGCCGTCGCCATGTCGCTGGTGACCGGCGAAGGCAGCGGTCGTCACTACGAAACCGCCGCCCGGGCCGCCATCGAGATCACCGCCCGCCTGCTGGTGGATCCGCTGCCGGCCGACACCATCCTGAACGTCAACGTGCCCGACCTGCCCTGGGAGTCGCTGCGTGGATTCGAAGTGACCCGCCTGGGTCACCGCCATCGTGCCGAGCCCTGCATCGCGCAGGTGGATCCGCGCGGCAGGCGCATGTGGTGGATCGGGCCGGCCGGCCCGGAGCAGGATGCCGGCCCGGGCACCGATTTCCACGCCGTGCGTACCGGCCACATCTCCATCACGCCCATCCATGTGGACCTGACCCGCTACCAGGCCCTGGACAAGGTCGCCAGTTGGGTCGGTGGCCTGGGCGACAGCCTGAAGAAGAGGGCATGACACCGCGATACCTCTCCAAACCCGAGGCCAGGGGCCTGGGCATGACCTCGCAACGGGCCCGCGACCGCATGATCGAGCGCTTGCGCAGCGAGGGCGGCATCCGCGACGAACGGGTGCTGACCGCCATGCGCACCGTGCCGCGCCACCAGTTCATGGACGAGGCCCTGGCCAGCCGCGCCTACGAGGACACCGCCCTGCCGATAGGCTGTGGCCAGACCATCTCCCAGCCCTGGGTGGTGGCGCGCATGACCGAGGCCCTGATCGAGCACGGCCTGCCGGCCAGGGTGCTGGAGGTGGGCACCGGTTCCGGGTACCAGGCGGCGGTGTTGGCCAGCCTGGGCGTCGAGACCTACAGCGTCGAGCGCATCGAGGAACTGCTGCGGGCGGCCCGGCGCCGTTTCCGCCATCTCGGCCTCAACGTGCGCACCCGCCACGACGACGGTCGCGCCGGTTGGGCGGAGTACGCCCCGTACGACGGCATCATCGTCACCGCCGGCGCCACGGCCCTGGAGCCGGCGCTGTTCGATCAGTTGGCCGAGGGCGGCACCCTGGTGGCGCCGGTCGGCGGCGGCAACGGCCAACGCCTGCTGCGCTGGCGTCGGGTCGCCGGCGAACTGCTGCAGGACGACCTCGGCGCCGTGATCTTCGTGCCCCTGCTGCCGGGAACGCTCTGAATGCGACTGTTCGGTCCCCTCTACGACCGCTGCCGGGCCTGGGCGGCGCATCCGCACGCGCCCTGGTACCTGGGCGCCAACAGCGCCATCGAGGCGATCTTCTTTCCCGTCCCTCCGGACGTGATGCTGGCGCCGATGAGCCTGGCGCGGCCCGCAGCCTGGTGGCGGTACGCCCTGTTGACGACGCTCACCTCGGTGCTGGGCGGCCTGGTCGGCTATGCCCTTGGCTATTTCGCCATCGAGGCGGTGCTGCCCTGGCTGGAGCGGGCCGGACATGCCGATGCCTACGCGGCGGTACAGGACCAGTTCGCCCGTTACGGCGTCTGGATCATGTTCGTGGCCGCCTTCACGCCGATCCCGTTCAAGGTGTTCACCGTCGCCGGCGGCGCAGCCGCCATGCCGCTGCTGCCGTTCGTGCTGGCTTCGCTGATCGGGCGCGGCCTGCGCTTCTTCCTGGTCGCCGGCCTGACCGCTTGGGGCGGGCCGAGGATCGAACCGGTGCTGCGGCGTTACATCGAGATCGTGGGCTGGGGTGTGGCGGTGCTCATCATCGGCATCCTCATCTGGTTGAATATGCGCGGATGAGCACCTTCGTTGCCCGCGCCGCGCTGGTGTCGCTGCTGGTGTCGCTGCTGGTGGCCTGCGGACATGCCCGCGTGGTCAAGCGCGAGGGGGTGCGGCCGGTGACGGCCGCCGATCGCGGCAGTCTGGAAGTGCCGCAAGACGGCCGATACACGGTGCGCAAGGGCGATACCCTCTACGGCATCGCCTTCCGGCACGGCCTGGACTACCGCGAGGTGGCGGCCTGGAACGGCATCCGCGCGCCCTACACCATCTATCCGGGCCAGCGGCTGCTGCTGCGCGGGCGGGAGCAGGCCAGGGAGGTCGCGGTCACGCCGGCGCCGCCGGCCACCACGCCCGGCGCGCCTGTCACCGGCCCGACGATGGCCGGCACGCCGCCCGGCGACACGGCCCAGCAGGGCCGGCCGCCTGCCACGAGTCCGGCGCCGCAGGTCACGAGGCCGGCGCCGCCGGCCACACCGCCCGCCACCCCGGCCCCGGTGCCCGCCGGCGCGCCCTCGGGCTGGCAATGGCCAACCCAGGGCCAGATCGTCGGCCGCTTCGTCGCCGGCGATCCCAAGCGCCAGGGCCTGGACATCGCCGGCCAGGCCGGCCAGCCGGTGCTGGCGGCGGCACCGGGGGTGGTGGTCTATTCCGGCGCCGGCCTGGTCGGCTACGGCGAGCTGATCATCGTCAAGCACAGCGACGAGTGGCTGTCGGCCTATGCGCACAACCGCCGCCGGCTGGTGGCCGAGGGCGAGCAGGTCCGGGCCGGCCAGCAGATTGCCGAGCTGGGCCGCACCGGCACCAGCCGGGACATGCTGCACTTCGAGATCCGCCGCAACGGCAAGCCGGTGGATCCGCTGGGCCTGTTGCCGCCGCGCTGAAACCGGACGGGTGCCCGGGTTCAACCCGGCAGCAGGAAGCCGGCGACGACGGCCCGCCCCTCGGTGGCCAGCACGTTGAAGGTGCGGGCAGCCGCGGCGCTGTCCATCACCTCGATTCCGATGCCGCGGGTGAGCAGGGTGGCCAGCACCGCCTGGGAGGGGAAGACCTGGCGGGGGCCGGTACCCAGCACCATCAGGGCCGGGGACAGGGCCAGCACGGCCTCGAGGTCGGCCGGTTCCAGCTCGGCCGCATTGCGTGGCCGCCAGTCCGGCACCAGTCGTGCCGGCGTCACCAGGAAGCTGGCGGCGACGACCGCCTCGTTGACCAGCACGCCGGACGGACCGACGCCGCGCAGGACGTAGCGGAAATCCGGGGTTTCCCGTGACAGTTGCATGGTCTCAGCCCCGGGGCAGGGCGATCAGCGGTTTCTCGCGACTGCGCCGGTACAGCACGGCGACGTTGCCGATGCGGTCCACCAGGGCGGCGCCGCTACGTTCGCACAGCTCGGCGATCCAGCGGTCGCGCAGTTCGCGGTCGCCGGCGGCCACCTTCACTTTCACCAGTTCGTGGTGCTCCAGGGCCAGGTCGGCCTCGGCCGCCAGCGGCTCGGTGATGCCCTTGGCGCCGACCATCAGTACCGGCTTGAGGCCATGCGCCAGGCCACGCAGGTAGCGCTTCTGGGGGTTGGAAAGGGCGGCGGGCATGCGTTGTGGCCGGTCGTGCTGGGGGCGCTAGGGTATCATGGCGGTCCGTACATACCCGACGGCCCGCCGTCGCCGCCATGGCCCGCAGCCGCAGCAGCCACCGCTGGCTCAAGGAGCATTTCGACGACCCCTACGTGAAGCGGGCACAGTCGGAAGGCATGCGTTCGCGGGCGGCTTACAAGCTCGAGGAGCTGATCGAGCGCGATCGCCTGCTCCGGCCCGGCATGGTGGTGGTGGACCTGGGCGCCGCGCCCGGCGGCTGGTCGCAGGTGGTGCGACGGGCCTTGGGCGACCGCGGCCGGGTGCTGGCCCTGGACATCCTGGACATGCCGCCCATTGCCGGGGTCGAGTTCATTCACGGCGATTTCAGAGAGGACGGGCCATTGTCCGAGCTGGAACGCCTTCTGGATGGCTGCCCGGTGGACCTTGTGCTTTCTGACATGGCCCCCAATATGTCCGGTGTGGACGCCGTGGACCAGGCCCGGGCCATGTACCTGGCCGAGCTGGCCCGCGACTTCGCCGACCGGCACCTGCGGGATGGCGGCAACTTCCTGATCAAGCTGTTCCAGGGCGAGGGTTTCGACGCGTACGTCAAGGACCTGCGGGAGCGGTACGGGAAGGTGGCGATACGCAAGCCCGCGGCGTCGCGGCGCCGCTCCAACGAAGTTTATGCGCTGGCCACGGGCAAGCGCCGAGGACAAGGGAAATGAACGATCTGGCAAAAAACCTCGCGCTCTGGCTGGTGGTGGCGGTAGTGCTGATGCTGGTGTTCCAGGGCTTCAACGGCCAGGGCAATGCCAGTCGCGCGCTCAACTACAACGAATTCATCGAAGAGGTGAAGTCCGGCCGCGTGCAGGAAGTGGTGATTGCGGACAACGGCATCGCCGTCAGCGGCAAGCGCCGCGACGGCAGCACCTTCCGCACCGCCACCCCGCGCGACGATCGCTTGCTCGACACCCTGTTCGAGAACGGCGTGCAGATCGTCCAGCAGGAGCCCGAGGGCCGCTCGCTGTTCTGGCAGCTGGTGATGAGCTTCCTGCCGATCGCCCTGCTGATCGGTTTCTGGATATACATGATGCGGCAGATGCAGCAGGGCGGCGGCAAGGGTGCGCTCAGCTTCGGCAAGTCGCGGGCCAAACTGCAGGGCGAGAACGACGTCAAGGTCACCCTGGCCGACGTGGCCGGCTGCGACGAGGCCAAGGAGGAGGTCGGCGAGCTGGTCGAGTTCCTGCGCGACCCGGGCAAGTTCCAGCGCCTGGGCGGCAAGATCCCGCGCGGCGTGCTGATGGTCGGTCCGCCAGGTACCGGCAAGACCCTGCTGGCGCGCGCCATCGCCGGCGAGGCCAAGGTGCCGTTCTTCTCGATCTCCGGTTCGGACTTCGTCGAGATGTTCGTCGGCGTCGGTGCCAGCCGGGTGCGCGACATGTTCGAGCAGGCCAAGAAGCACGCGCCCTGCATCATCTTCATCGACGAGATAGACGCGGTCGGCCGTCACCGTGGCGCCGGTCTGGGCGGTGGCCATGACGAGCGCGAGCAGACGCTGAACCAGCTGCTGGTGGAGATGGATGGGTTCGAGGGCGGCGAGGGCGTGATCGTGATCGCCGCGACCAACCGCCCGGACGTGCTCGACCCGGCCCTGCTGCGCCCGGGCCGTTTCGACCGCCAGGTGGTGGTCGGTCTGCCCGACGTGAAGGGTCGCGAGCAGATCCTGCGCGTGCACATGCGCAAGGTGCCGGTAGCCGAGGACGTGGATCCGATGACCATCGCCCGCGGCACCCCCGGCTTCTCCGGCGCCGACCTGGCCAACCTGGTCAACGAGGCCGCCCTGTTCGCCGCCCGCGAGAACGCCAAGTCGGTGCGGATGGAACATTTCGACCGGGCCCGCGACAAGATCCTGATGGGCACCGAGCGCCGATCGATGGCGATGAGCGAGGAAGAGAAGAGGCTCACTGCCTACCACGAGGCCGGCCACGCCATCGTCGGCCGGCTGGTGCCCGAACACGACCCGGTCTACAAGGTCACGATCATCCCGCGTGGCCGCGCCCTGGGCGTGACCATGTACCTGCCCGAAGGCGACAAGTACAGCTTCAACCGCACGGCGATCGAGTCGCAGTTGTGCTCGCTGTACGGCGGTCGCGTGGCCGAGGAGCTGATCTTCGGGCCGGACAAGGTCACCACCGGCGCCAGCAACGACATCGAGCGCGCCACCAAGATGGCCCGCAACATGGTCACCAAGTGGGGTCTCAGCGACGAGATGGGGCCGATCGCCTACGGCGAGCAGGAGGACGAGGTATTCCTTGGCCGGTCGGTCACCCAGCACAAGAACGTCTCGGACGACACTGCCCGCAAGATCGACGAGGTGGTGCGCAACATCCTGGACAAGGCCTACGCGCGCACCAAGCAGATCCTCACCCAGAACATTGACAAGCTGCACCTGATGGCGGAGGCCCTGCTGACCTACGAGACCATCGACGCGCAGCAGATCGACGCCATCATGGAGGGGCGCCGGCCCGGCCCGCCGGCCGACTGGGCCAAGTCCGGACGGTTGTCGAAGGACGATCCGCAGGGGCCGGCCGAGCCCCTTGGCGGCCCCGCCGCGCAGACCTGAAGCGGATGTTCGACCTGTCGCCGAGGCTGGACTGCGCCGGGCGCGTCCTGGCACTGGACACGCCCCGGGTGATGGGCATCGTCAACGTCACCCCCGACTCCTTCTCGGACGGCGGCGCCCACGAGGACGTGGAGGCCGCGGTGGCGCATGGCCTGCGTCTGGCGGAAGAGGGGGCCGATATCCTCGATGTCGGCGGCGAATCCACCCGGCCCGGCGCCGCCGAGGTTCCGGTGCAGGAGGAGTTGCGGCGGGTGCTGCCGGTGATCGAACGCCTGGCCAGGGAGACGGCCTTGCCCATCTCGGTGGACACCTCGAAACCGGAGGTGATGCGGGCGGCGGTGGCCGCCGGCGCCGGCATGATCAACGACGTCTACGCCCTGCGCCGCGACGGCGCCCTGGAGGCTGCCGCGCAGGCAGGCGTGCCGGTGGTGCTGGTGCACATGCAGGGCGAGCCGCGCACCATGCAGGAGGCGCCGCATTACGACGACCTGCTGGCCGAAGTGCACCGCTTCCTGGCCGACCGGGTGCTGGCCTGCGAGATGGCCGGCATCGAGCGGAAGCGCATCGTGCTCGATCCCGGCTACGGCTTCGGCAAGACCACGCGGCACAACCTCTTGCTGCTGCGCCAGCAATCGCGCCTGCTCGACCTGGGCCTGCCCCTGCTGGCCGGGCTCTCGCGCAAGCGCAGCCTCGGCGAGATCACCGGCCGTGAGGTCGGCGAGCGCCTGCACGCCTCGGTGGCAGCGGCAGTGCTGGCGGCCGAGTACGGGGCGCGCATCCTGCGCGTGCATGATGTCGCCGCCACGGTGGACGCGCTCAAGGTCTGGTCGGCGGTGACCGCGCAACCGGCGCCCGGACCGGTCGCGCCGGCCAGGCCGGCGATCCGCTGGCCGGACGAGGACTGAAGGGTGCTGGTCAGTAATTGACCAGAACCGCTGCCGGGCCCGTCGCCGGCGGCCTCCGGCGATCCATCCACGGACTTCTCCCGGACTTGTCCACAGGCCCTGTGGATTTCCGCTCAGGCCGCCCGGGGCGATTGCAGGAAGGCTCGGGCACGCGGATCCATCACCCGTCGCCAGAGCGGCGGCAGCAGGGCGAGCACGAACATCGCCGCATAGCCGCCCGAAAGCTGCGGGCTGTCCGGGTGGTGGCGCAGGATCGGATAGCGGCGCTTCGGAAAGGCATGGTGGTCGGAGTGCCGCTGCAACTGGAAAAGCAGCCAGTTCGACAGGGCGTAGTCGGAATTCCAGCTGTGCAGGTGGGTGGTGCGTTCGTAACGCCCGTCGGGCAGGCGCCGTCGCGCCAGCCCGTAGTGCTCGACGTAGTTGATGACTTCGAGCGAACCGGCGGCAATCAGCCCCTGGGCCAGGAAGAAGGCCAGCCCCGGCTGGCCCAGCCACGCGCCGAAGGCGCCAGCCAGGGCCAGCCAGGCCAGGCTCCAGCCGATCATCTCGTTGCGCCAGTGCAGGACCGGCAACCCGCGGCAGCGCAGCCGGTCCGCTTCCAGCCGCCAGGCATTCCAGGAGTTCAACAGGAGGGCGCGCGGGACGAAGCGCCAGGATGACATGCCCAGCGGCGCGCTCGAAGGGTCTTCCGGGGTCGAGACGTGCACGTGATGTCCGCGCAGGTGTTCGACCTTGAAACCGTGATAGCCGACCGTGGCCAGCAGCAGGCCGCCGACGGCCGGCTCCAGCCTGCCGTTCTTGTGGATAAGCTCGTGCGCCGGGTTGATGGCGATGATGCCGCCGACCACTCCCTGGGACAGCAGCCAGCCGGCGATGCCGGCAGGGCCCAGGTCGGCGTGGACGAACCAGTGCGCCGACCAGGCCAGCACTGCCAACTGCGCTGGCAGGCAGGCCAGGGTCAGGGCCTTGAACCAGGCGGCGCCGGCCACGCGGGCCTCGTCGGCGACCGGGACGTTGTCGGGATCCCTGCCCAGGGCGTAATCCAGCGCCGGCAGCAGCACGAACAGGAAAAACAGCGGGAACCAGGCCGCGAAGTCGGCGTGCCCGGTGGCGCCGGCCAGCCAGGCGCTGGCCGGCATCAGGACCGGCACCACGAACACGAGCAGGAAGGCGAGTGCTTTTCGTAAAGGCATCGGGGCTTCCTCCGGCTGCGCCCAGCATACGCCCGGGAACCGTGGCTCGCATCCGGTGGCCGGGCCGTGCCGGGTTCGCGCTAAGCTTGCCCGGCCTCCGACCCGCCCGGACCCCCATGAGCGACCTCTCCCCGCTGCACATCACCTTCGCCGTCTACATCCTCGGCATGGTCGGCATCGGCTTTGCCGCCTGGTACTACACCCGCAGCTTCGACGACTACATCCTGGGCGGCCGCTCACTGGGTCCCTACGTCACCGCGCTCAGCGCCGGTGCCTCGGACATGAGCGGCTGGCTGCTGCTGGGTTTGCCCGGCGCGGTTTACCTGACCGGGCTGTCCGAGGCCTGGATCGCCATCGGCCTGATCATCGGCGCCTGGTTCAACTGGCGCTACGTGGCGGCACCGCTGCGCCTGTATACCGAACGCAGCCGCAACGCCCTGACCCTGCCGGACTACTTCACCCATCGCTTCGAGGACAGGGCCAAGCTGCTGCGGGTGTTCTCGGCCCTGGTGATCCTGGTGTTCTTCGCGGTGTACTGCGCCTCGGGCATCGTCGCCGGCGCCCGCCTGTTCGAATCCGTGTTCGGCCTGCCCTACGGCCAGGCGATGTGGTACGGCGCCGCGGCCACCATCGTCTACACCTTCGTCGGCGGCTTCCTGGCCGTGAGCTGGACCGATACCGTGCAGGCTACCCTGATGATCTTCGCCCTGCTGCTGACGCCGGTATTCGTGCTGATAGGTCTGGGCGGCCCCGGCGAGGCCATCGCGCTGGTGGAACAGGCCGACCCGTCCAGGCTGGATTTCCTGAAGGGCGGCACGGTGGTGGGCATCGTCTCGTTGTTGGCCTGGGGCCTTGGCTACATGGGCCAGCCGCACATCCTCGCCCGCTTCATGGCGGCCGAATCGGTGCGCGCCATTCCACGCGCGCGCCGGATCGGCATGACCTGGATGATCCTCTGCCTGCTGGGTGCGGTGGCGGTCGGTTTCTTCGGCGCCGCCTGGTTTCAGGCCCACCCTGAGCAGGCCGGCGCGGTCGGCGCCAACCACGAACGCGTGTTCATCGAGCTGGCCACCCACCTGTTCAATCCCTGGATCGCCGGCATCCTGCTGTCAGCCATCCTGGCGGCGGTGATGAGCACCTTGAGCTGTCAGTTGCTGGTCTGCTCCAGCGCGCTCACCGAGGATTTCTACAAAGGTTTCCTCCGTCCCGGCGCCGGCCAGAAGGAACTGGTCTGGGTCGGCCGGCTGGCCGTCCTGGCGGTGGCGGCGCTGGCGATCTGGCTGGCTTCCGACCCCGACAGCCTGGTGCTGGGCCTGGTGTCCTACGCCTGGGCGGGCTTCGGCGCCGCCTTCGGTCCGGTGGTGGTGTTCTCGCTGTTCTGGCGGCGCATGACCCGCGACGGCGCCCTGGCCGGCATGCTGGTCGGCGCCGGCACGGTGATCGTCTGGAAGCAATGGTTCGCCGCTGCCACCGGCCTGTATGAGATGGTGCCGGGCGTGGTTCTGGCCAGCCTGGCCATCGTCGCGGTCAGCCGGCTCGGCAAGCCGCCCTCCGCCGAGGTGGAGGGCCTGTTCGAGCACGTGCGTGGCGAGCTGCAACGCGGCGGCTGAGTCCATGCGCGACGAACGGCCGCTGGCCATCGCCCTGATGGGGCCGACGGCGTCGGGCAAGACCGCCCTGGCGCTGGAGTGGGCCGGCGACATGGACACCGAGATCGTCAGCGTGGACTCGGCCCTGGTCTACCGGGGCCTGGACATCGGGGCGGCCAAGCCCGATCACGCCACCCTCGCCGCGGTGAAGCACCACCTGGTGGACGTGCGCGATCCGCATGAAGTGTTCTCAGCGGCCGATTTCGCCCGTGAGGCGCTGGTGCCGATGCGGGCGCTGGCGGCACGCGGCCGGGTGCCGCTGCTGGTGGGCGGCACCGGCCTCTATTTCAGCGCCTTGCTCGATGGGCTGTCCGAGATGCCGCAAGCCGACCAGGACCTGCGCGCGGCCATCGCCGCGGAAGCCGAACGGCACGGCTGGCCGGCCCTGCATGCGGAGCTGGCGCGGGTCGATCCCGAGGCCGCTGCCCGGATCGGTGTCGGCGACCGCCAGCGCATCACCCGCGCCCTGGAAGTCTGGCGTCTGAGCGGACGGCCCATTTCGGTCTGGCAGAAAGGGGGGCTGGGGCGGCAGCCGTTCCCGTTCCGGCTACTCAAGCTGGTGCTGGCGCCTGCCGACCGGTCCGCCCTGCACGCCCGCATCACCCAGCGTTTCGACCGGATGCTGGCGGAAGGCTTTCTGGACGAGGTGCGGCGGCTGCGCGCCGACCCGCGCCTGCATCCGGACCTGCCGTCCATGCGCGCGGTCGGGTATCGGCAGGCCTGGGAGCACCTGGACGGGCGCACCGACGCGGCGACGTTCCGCGCCCGCGCCATCGCTGCCACCCGGCAGCTGGCCAAGCGCCAGTACACCTGGTTGCGCGCTCGGCCGGACGCGATCTGGTTCGATCCCGGACGCGACCGGGCCCGCCTGGAGCGGGCCCGCGCCGACTTCCTTCACCCGGCCTGAACCCCTGCGGGCTGCTAGAATCGGCCCATTCGCGGCCACGGACCCATTTGGCCGCAACCCGCGCCAGCTGGCGCGCCACAACAACAATACGGAGTCCGCGCCATGTCCAAAGGCCAGTCCCTGCAGGATCCTTTCCTGAACGCCCTCCGCCGCGAGCGCATTCCGGTGTCCATCTACCTGGTCAACGGCATCAAGCTGCAGGGCACCATCGAGAGTTTCGACCAGTTCGTGGTCCTGCTGCGCAACACGGTCAGCCAGATGGTCTACAAGCACGCCATTTCCACCGTCGTGCCGGCACGCAACGTGCGGGTGGGGCCGGGCGGTGGCCAGGTGGCGGCCCAGGGCGAGGAAGACGGAGCGGGTCAGGACAGTTGAACGTCTCCCGGCACATGAATGTTTGAGCGTGCCCGCAAGGGCGAACGCGCCCTGCTGATCCAGCCGCATCCACCCGGCCGGGTGGATGCCGACCGCATGGAGGAATTCGCCGAACTGGCTCGCTCGGCCGGCGCCACCGTGGTCGGCAGCGTGAGCGCGCGTGTGGAGAAGCCGCACCCGGCCTACTACGTCGGCACCGGCAAGCTGGAAGAGGTGCTGGCGGCCTGCGAGGCCGGTGCCGCCGATCTGGTGCTGTTCAACGAGCAGCTCAGCCCCGGCCAGGAACGCAACCTCGAGCGGGCGCTCAAGCGCAGGGTGGTGGACCGCACCGGCCTGATCCTGGACATATTCGCCCAGCGCGCCGCCAGCCACGAGGGCAAGTTGCAGGTCGAGCTGGCGCAGCTGAAGCACTGGGCCACCCGCCTTGTGCGCGGTTGGACCCACCTGGAACGCCAGCGTGGCGGCGCCATCGGCCTGCGCGGCCCGGGCGAGAAGCAGCTGGAGCTGGACAAACGCATCCTGCAGCGCAAGATCGAGTCGCTGCAGGGCCGCCTGGACAAGGTGCAGGTGCAGCGCGGGCAGATGCGCAGGGCGCGCCTGCGCAACGACGTGCCACGTGTCGCCCTGGTCGGCTACACCAATGCCGGCAAGTCCACCCTGTTCAACCGGCTCACCGGCGCCGGCGTCTATGCCGACGACCGGCTGTTCGCGACCCTGGACCCGACCACGCGCCGGGTCGAGGGCGTGGCGCCGCTGGTGCTGTCGGACACGGTCGGCTTCGTCCGCGACCTGCCGCATGAACTGGTGGCCGCGTTCCGCTCGACGCTGTCGGAGGCCCGCGACGCCGACCTGCTTCTGCACGTGGTGGATGCCGCCGACGAACACCGTGACGAACGCATCCTGCAGGTGGACGCGGTGCTGGCCGAGATCGGTGCCGGCGACATCCCGCAGGTGCTGGTTTTCAACAAGATCGATCGGCTTGCCGGCCTGGCAGCGCGTCGGGATCCGGAGATCGGCGGCCGCGAGCGGATCTGGCTGTCAGCGCTGGGCGGTGAGGGTCTGGGCCTGTTGCGCGAGGCCCTGGCCGAGCGCTTCCTGGACCGTCGCCTGGCCGGCGAGCTGGAGCTGGGGCCCGGAGACGGTCGGCTGCGGGCTCGCCTGCACGAGGCCGGCGCCGTGAAGGCGGAGCGCAGTCGTGAGCAGGGCGGCTGGTGCCTGCGGGTGGACCTGCCGCGGGCAGTGGCCGAGCGTCTGGCGGCCGAGCCGGGCGGGCAGGCGCTGCGACCGCTCTTGCTTGTCGCCCCTGCAGCCCCTACCTACAATCCCCGAACCCACTGAATCCCGCGTCGGCCTGCGATCCGGCCGACCCGCGACACGGAGCAAGCATGGCCTGGAACACCCCCGGCAAAGGCAACAAGGACCCCTGGAAGGGCAGGGATTCCGGCAACGACGTGGACGCCTTCCTGAACCGGCTCAAGGGCATGTTTGGCGGCGACGGCCGGGGCAACGGCGGCCAGTCCGCCGGTGGCTTCAATCCCGCTCCCTGGGTCCTGGCGCTGGTGGCGGTCTGGCTGGTGTTCAACAGCTTCAAGCTGATGGACGAACGCCAGCGCGGCGTGGTGCTGCGCTTTGGCGAGTTCAACCGGATCATGACCCCGGGCCCGAACTTCAAGTGGCCCTGGCCGATCGAGACGGTGCGCATCGTGGACGCCACCCAGGTGGTCGAGGTCACCGACGAAGTGCGGGTGCTGACCCGCGACGAAAACCTCATCGACATCAAGTTCAATGCCCAGTACCGGCGCGAGGACCCGCGCCAGTACCTGTTCGGCTCGGTGGATCCCGAGCAGACCCTGCGCGATGCCGCCGAGAGCGCCGTGCGCGAGGTGGTCGGTCGCAGCGACATGGACACGGTGCTGTTCGACCGCGCCGAGCTGATCATTGCCGCCCAGGAGCGCCTGCAGGAGTCGCTGGACTTCTACCGCACCGGTCTGCGGGTGGTGAACTTCAACCTGCAGGACGCGCGTCCGCCGGAGGAAGTGAAGCAGGCCTTCGACGATGCCATCGCCGCCCGCGAGGACAAGAACCGCATCGTCAACGAGGCCCGTGCCTACGCCAGCAAGGTGCTGCCGGAGGCGCGAGGCGTGGCCGCACGCATGCGCAACGAGGCCCAGGGTTACCGCGAGGCCACCATCGCCCGCGCCCAGGGTGCCGCCGAGCGCTTTACCCTGCTGGCGGCCGAGTACCGCAAGGCGCCCGAGGTCACCCGCCGCCGCCTCTACCTGGAAACCATCCAGGAAGTGCTGGCCAACAACCCGAAGGTGTTGGCGTCCGACGATGGCAACATTCTTTACCTGCCGGTGGGTGGCAGTCCGTCGCCGGGGCGCGGCGGCGTGCCAGCCGAGGCGCCGGTGATCCGCATGCCGATCACGCCGGCGGAAACGCCCGCCGACACCCGCAACCCGCGCGACGATCGCGCCGACCGCCGCGGAGGCCGCTGACATGCGTGGATTCACCCTTGTCGTCTTTCTGGTGGTGGCTGGCATCCTGGCCGCCATGGGCTCGGTCTTCGTGGTCAACGAAGGCCAGACCGCCATCGTGCTCAACCTCGGTCGCGTCGCCCGCGCCGACCTCGAGCCGGGCCTGCACTTCAAGTGGCCGCTGGTGGAGGAGGTGCGCAAGTTCGACGAACGCGTGCTTTCCCTGGACGACCAGCCGGAGCGCTACCTGACCGCGGAGAAGAAGGACGTCAGCGTTGACTTCTTCGTGAAGTGGCGCATCGCCGACGTCGCCACCTACTACCGTGCCGCCAGCGGCGGTAATGAGGAGGCGGCCAGGCAGCGCCTGACCCCGATCGTCAAGAATGCCCTGCGTAACGAAATCAACCAGCGCACCTTGCAGGAAGTGGTGTCGGCCGGCCGCGCCGAGCTGTCGGGAAGTTTCCTGCAGGCGGTGAACAACGGTGCCCGCGCCTTCGGCATCGAGGTGCTGGATGTGCGTATCAAGCGCATCAACCTGCCCGAAGACAGCAACATCCTGATCACCGTCTACGACCGTATGCGCACCGAGCGTACGCAGGTCGCCAACCAGCTGCGCGCAGAGGGCGTCGAGCAGGCCGAGACGATTCGCTCCGAGGCGGAACGCCAGCGCCAGGTGACCCTGGCCGAGGCCGAACGTGATGCGCAGAGACTGCGTGGCGAGGGCGACGCCCAAGCTGCTGAGATCTTCGCCCAGGCCTACGGCAGGGACCCGGAGTTCTATTCCTTCTACCGCAGCCTGGAGGCCTACCGCGCCGCCCTGGCCGACGGCCAGACCACGCTGGTGCTGGACCCCGATGCGGAGTTCCTGAAGTACTTCAACAACGACCGCGCCCGCTAGGCGGCCATGAGCGACCTGCTGGCGGCGCTCTGTCTGGTGCTGGTGCTGGAGGGGTTGCTGCTGTTCGTGGCACCCCGTGCCTGGAAGGAAGCGGCCAGCCTGCTCCAGTCCCTGGCCGACGGCCGGCTGCGCCGGATCGGCGCGGTAATGATCGTGCTGGGCCTGGGCTGCCTCTACCTGGTCAGGGCCGGCTGAGCTCCGGGCTCTGGCTCCGGGCGGGGGAAACGGGGATAATCGCGCAAAGCCGGGGCCACCCGGCTTTTTCCGCGTCTGGGCGCCGCTGTTGCCGGGCCCGCAGCCAGTCAGATATTTCCGGAGTCGGGTGTCATGGGTCAGTCGGTAGTGGTGCTGGGCGCCCAGTGGGGCGACGAGGGCAAGGGCAAGATCGTCGACCTGCTGACCAGGGAGATCGGCGCGGTGGTGCGCTTCCAGGGCGGCCACAACGCCGGCCACACCCTGGTGATCGGCGGCCACAAGACCGTGCTGCACCTGATCCCTTCGGGCATCCTGCGTGAGGATGCGCTGTGCCTGATCGGCAATGGCGTGGTGCTCAGCCCGGCCGCCCTGCAGAAGGAGATTGCCGAGCTCGAGGGTAACGGCGTCGAGGTGCGCTCGCGCCTGAAGATCAGCCCCGCCACGCCGCTGATCATGCCTTACCACATCGCCCTGGATCAGGCCCGCGAGAAGGCCGCCGGCGGCAAGGCGATCGGCACCACCGGCCGCGGCATCGGCCCGGCCTACGAGGACAAGGTGGCCCGTCGCGGCGTGCGCGTGGCCGACCTGGCCTATCCGGAGGAGCTGGCGGAGAAACTGCGCGCTACGCTCGACTACCACAACTTCGTCCTGACCAGATACCTGGGCGTGGAACCGGTGGACTTCCGGCAGACCCTGGACGAGGCCCTGGCCTTCGGCCAGTACGTGGACCCGATGAAGGCCGACGTCGCCGGCATCCTTCACGAGCTGCGCAAGCAGGGCAGGCGGGTGCTGTTCGAGGGCGCCCAGGGCTCGTTGCTGGACATCGACCACGGCACCTACCCCTACGTCACCTCCTCGAACACGACGGTGGGCGGCGCCCTGGCCGGCACCGGTGTCGGTGCCGACGCCATCGACTACGTGCTGGGCATCGCCAAGGCCTATGCCACCCGCGTCGGCGGTGGCCCGTTCCCGACCGAGCTGCACGATGAGATCGGTCAGGGCCTGCGCGACCGCGGCCAGGAATACGGCGCCACCACCGGCCGCCCGCGCCGCTGCGGCTGGATGGACATCGTCGCGCTCAAGCGCGCGGTAGCCATCAACGGCATCACCGGCCTGTGCATCACCAAGCTGGACGTGCTCGACGGCATGGACACGCTGAAGATCTGCATCGCCTACGAGTACCGCGGCAAGCGCACCGAGTACTCGCCGCTGGACGCCGCCGGCTGGGAGGAGTGCACCCCGGTCTACCTGGAATTCCCCGGCTGGAAGGAAAGCACCCATGGCGTGACCGAGTGGGACAAGCTGCCGCCGGCCGCCCGCGCCTACCTGCGTGCCCTGGAGGAGCTGGCCGGCTGCCCGCTTGCCATCGTCAGCACCGGCCCGGACCGCGACGCCAACATCGTGTTGCGGGACCCCTTCGCCTGAGGGGCGAGGGGCGGTCAGACCTGCCCGTAGCCGAGGCGTTCGACGTGCGGCCGCAGCACCGGAAGGTGCAGGGTGAAATGACTGCGGTAGTGCAGCCAGCGGCCGACCGAATGGCGGTAGATCGGCTCGGCGACCTGGTGGTAGCTGTTGGTGGTAATGCGTTCCCGGCCGGAAGTGCGGCGCGACGTTTCCAGCAGGCCAGGATCCCAATCCAGGCCGAGGAACCCCAGGGCCGCCGCGGCGACCCGTTCCGGCGAGTCCACCAGCTCTTCGTAGCGGACCTCCATGATCGGCAGCCGAAGCCGCGGCCGCAGTCGCTCCCACAGCCCGAATACCGCGTCGTACATGCGCACGCTATCGGCGAGGCTGTAGAAGTTGACGAAGGCCTCGTTGACTGCGAACTGCTGCATGAAATTGCTGAGCACCACATCGCAGGGGTGGCGTAGCGACAGCAGCACCCTGGCTCGCGGGAACAGGGCCTGGACCAGACCGAGGTGGATGATCCGCAGCGGCAGCTTGTCGACCACCAGGGTGCCGGCGGTCGCGCCGTGGCGCGCCAACGCCTCGCGGTAGTAACGGCGCAGCTCGTCGCGCTGGTTTTCCTCGAGCGAGGCAAGGGCATCGGGGTAGCCGTCGGGATGCCGCTGCAGGGCCTGGATGACTGGCACCAGGGTCGGTTTTTCCTCCAGCAGCGTGATCGCCGGATGCGCTCCCAGGATGGTGTCCAGCAGGGTGGTTCCCGATCGGGGGAAGCCGACCAGGAAGCACAGATCCTGCCCCTGGTCGGCCCCACCGTCTTCGCTCGCTTCGATCCCGGGCGCGCCGCGATCCAGCCAGGCCGACAGCGCCTCGACGCCGCGCAGCCACCTGCCAGGCTCGATGGCTCGGGCGCGGACGCTCTGCGAAGCCAGTGTGTTGGCCTGGACGAAGGCCTGCCATGCATCCTCGAACCGGCCCAGGCGGTCCAGCACCGTGCCGAGTTCGTAGAGGAACTGCTGCCGTACCCGTGGTTGCATCCGCCGCGCATCCAGCGCACGCAAGCGCAGTTCCGCGCCTCGTGGATCATGTTGCCGGCGGAGAAGTTTTGCCGCCTCGATGTTCAGCTGGGGATGGTCGGGTGCGATCGCCAGGCCGGCAGCCACCGCCTGCTGCGCTTCATCCAGCCGGTTGGACAGCTCGTGTACTTCGGCAAGCTCGGCCCAGGCATCGGCATCCCTGGGATTGATCGCCAGCGCGCGCTGAAGGGCATCGTGGGCGCCGGCCACGTCGCCCAGTTCGTTGAGAACCGAGCCCAGGTAGTACCAGGCGGCAGGGTGTTGAGGAACCAGTCGCAAGGCTTGCAGGTAACGATCCCGGGCCTGAGTCGCCTGTCCCAGCAGATGCAGGCAGAGCCCGGATCCGACCAGGGCTTCGGCGTCGGCCCGACCGTCGGCGAGTAGCTGCTCGAAGGTGGCAAGCGCCTCGTCGGCATGCTGGATCTCGAACAGGGTGATGGCGAGATTGAGCCGGGCGGAGCGATAGCCGGGAGCGATCTCCAGCGCCCGCCGGAATGCATCGATGGCCGCGTGCGCCTGACCCATGGCACGCAACACGTGTCCGAGGTTATGCCAGGCCTCGGCGTAGTCCGGATCCAGCGCCACGGCGCGCTCCAGCGCCGAACGCGCCTCCACTGAGCGTCCAAGGTTGTGCAGGGCCCGGGCGGCGTGGTTGTGGGCGACGGCATTCCCTGGCTCGAGCTCCGATGCCAACCGGGCCTCCGAGAGGGCGGTGCGGAAATCGCCGGCGAGATGGGCCTTTATCGCTGCGGCGACATGGCCGGCGCAGCCAGTCATGCTGCCGCCATGATCGAGTACCCGCAGCGCTTCGGCATTGCGACGTTCCCCCAACAGCATCTCGACCATGCGCTGTCGGCAGGCAGGGTTGGCTACGAACTCACGTAGCGAGTCGAAGGCGGCGGCTTCATCGCCTGCGGAACGGCGCAGCGAGGACAGGGCGAGCGCCGCGTCGGGGTCGCCGGCCTGCGACAAGGGCAGGACCATGGCCAGCGCTTCGTCGCGTCGGCCGGCGGCGGCCAGGGCGCGGGCACGCTCGAGAGGACGGTCGCTGTCTGCCATGTGGCTCCCGATGCGGCCATCGTCGCCGGTGCGACGGTGGACGCAAACGAAAAAGGCCCGCACCGCGGGCCTTCGTCAGCAAGGTGGTGCCCAGGAGAGGACTCGAACCTCCACGGTTTTACCCGCTAGTACCTGAAACTAGTGCGTCTACCAATTCCGCCACCTGGGCAGGTGGCCGACCGGTTGGCCGGGTGAGCCGCGTACTCTAGTGGCGGCACCTCGGGATGTCAATTGCCGCGCCCGGCGGCAGGCCCGGTCGCCGACCATGCCGGAAGGCCCCGGGGAGAGGCAGGTGTACCATGCCCGCATGAGCAACCCCCCGAAGAAGCGAGGCAAGACCGGCGAGCTGCCGCCCTGGATGCCGGAAAGTGCCCGGGAGCGGCCGGCCGGTTCCGCTGGCAGCGAGAATGCAGCCGCCGGAAGGCGCAAAGGCAGCCGGGGCGACGGGGCGGCCGGGACCAGGTCCACGGCGAAGCGGGCGACGGGTACGGTGTCCGCGCGCGGTGCCCGGGGCGGGGCCGAAGCGAGCGCAAGAAAGGCAAAAACCCGAACCGCAGGGACAATGCCGGACCCGGATCACAAACGTCGTCCGGGGCGGAAGACGGACGAACCGATCGGCAATCGCCGCCGGCGCGACCCCATGGCCGTGCGCGAGGCGCAACGCTACGAGAATCCGATCGCCAGCCGCGAAGCCATCATGGAGCTGCTGGCCGATGCCGACGGCCCGCTGACCGCGGAGGAAATCGCCCGTAAGCTCGACCTGGAGGCGCCGGACCGCTTCGAGGCCCTCGGTCGCCGCCTGGCGGCCATGCTGCGTGACGGGCAGCTGCTGCGGAACCGTCGTGGCGGCTTCGCCGTCGCCCGCAAGCTCGACCTGATTGCCGGCACCGTCATCGCCAACCCGGACGGCTTCGGCTTCCTGAAGTGCGAGGACGGTGGCGACGACCTGTTCCTGCCGCCGGCGGAACTGCGCAAGGCCCTGCACGGCGACCGTGTGCTGGCCTCGGTGACAGGCTTGGACCGCAAGGGCCGGCGCGAGGGCGCCATCGTCGAAGTCCTCGAGCACCGCCTGACCCGCCTGACTGGCCGCTACGAGGAGCGTGGCGGCATTGGCATGGTGGTGCCGGACGATCGGCGCGTGCTGACCGAGGTACTGATTCCGCCGGAGCAGCGCAACGGCGCCCGCGACGGCCAGCTGGTGGTCTGCGAGGTGACGCAGCCGCCGGAGTACGCGCGGCCGCCGGCCGGCCGGGCCCGGCCGCCGCTGGGCCGCATCCTGCTGGTGCTGGGCGACCGGCTTACGCCCTCGCTGGTGGTGAAGGCGGCCATCCACGGCCACGACTTGCCGCACGAGTTCCCGCGCGAGGTGCTGGACGAGGCGGCGCGAGTGCCGGTCGAGGTGCCGGAGTCCGACCTGGAAGGGCGGACGGACCTGCGCAAGCTGCCGCTGGTCACCATCGACGGCGAGGATGCCAAGGACTTCGACGACGCGGTCTGGTGCGAGCCGAACGCCAAGGGCTTTCGCCTGATCGTCGCCATCGCCGACGTCTCGCACTACGTGCGCCCGGGCACGCCGCTGGACGACGAGGCGCTGCTGCGCGGCACCTCGGTCTACTTCCCCGGTTTCGTGGTGCCGATGTTGCCGGAGGTCCTGTCCAACGGCATCTGTTCGCTGAACCCGAAGGTGGACCGGCTGTGCTTCGCCTGCGACATGCAGGTGGATTTCGACGGCAACGTGGTGAAGTCGAGGTTCTACGAGGCGGTGATGCGCTCGCACGCGCGCCTGACCTACACCCAGGTCTGGCGCGCGGTCGGCGAGGCCGATACCGAGGCCGGACAGGAAGCCATCGCCAGGATCGGTTCGCTGATGCCGCAGGTGAAGCACCTGCACCAGCTCTACCAGGTACTGGCGCGGGCCCGCCAGAAGCGCGGCGCCATCGAGTTCGAGTCGGGCGAGGTGCGTTTCGTCCTCGACAACCGCGGCGAGGTCGTGCAGGCCGGCATGCTGGAGCGCAACGATGCGCACAAGCTGATCGAGGAATGCATGATCGCCGCCAACGTCGAGGCCGCGCGTTTCGTCACTGCCAAGGGCCTTCCGGCGCTCTTCCGCGTGCATGCGCGGCCGCCGGAGAACAAGTACGCCGAACTGCTGGAGTTCCTCGCCGAATTCGGGCTCAGCCTGCCGGCCTGGAGCCGGGTGCAGCCGCGCGACTTCACCCGGCTGATCCACAAGGTGCGCTCGCGGCCGGACGCGGCCCTGCTGGAGTCGGTCTTGCTCCGGGCGCAGAGCCTGGCCGTGTACGACCCGCGGAACCAGGGGCATTTCGGCCTGGCCCTGGAGGCCTACGCCCATTTCACCTCGCCGATCCGCCGTTATCCCGACCTGCTGCTGCACCGGGTGATCAAGCATGCGCTCAAGCGGCCGGCCGGCGTGCGCTACGACGAGGCGGAGATGGCGGCGCTGGCGCTGCGCTGCTCCGAGTTGGAGCGGCGCGCGGACGAGGTCGAGCGCGAGGTGGACGAGAGATATCGCAGCGCATGGATGGAACAGCACGTCGGCAGCGAATTCGATGGCGTGGTCAGCGGCGTCACCAGCTTTGGCCTGTTCGTCGAGCTGGCCGAGTCCAAGGTCAACGGCCTGGTGCACGTGACCCAGTTGCCGCACGACTACTATCATTTCGACCCGCTGCGCCGGCAGTTGAGCGGTGAGCGGCGCGGCCTGCGTTTCCGCCTGGGTGATCCGGTGCGGGTGCTGGTGCTCAAGGCCAGCGTCGAGGACCGCCGGATCGATTTCCGGCTGGTGCTGCCCGAAGGCACCGGGTCGAGGAAGGGGAAATACGGATGAGCAGGCGCGACAACTGGGTGGTCGGCATCAATGCGGTGGCCTCGGCCCTGGAGCACGACGTCGAACACGTCCGCGAGGTGCTGCTGGAGGCGGGCGCCAAGAATCCGCGCCTGGCCGGGATCGAGGAAACCGCGCGTCGCCGGGAGGTGCCGGTCCGCCGCGTGCCGCTGCAGTCGCTGGAGGGCATCGCCGGCGGCCTGCGTCACCAGGGCGCCATCGCCCGCTACGAGGCGCCGCGCACCCATGACGAGAAGGACCTGGCCGGCCTGGTCGAGGCGGCCGAAGGCAAGGCCCTGGTGCTGGTGCTGGACGGCGTGCAGGACCCGCACAATCTCGGCGCCTGCCTGCGCACCGCTGCGGCCGCCGGTGTCACCGCCGTGGTCATTCCCAAGGACAAGGCGGCACCGATCAATGCCACTGTGCGCAAGGTTTCTGCCGGCGCCGCCGACCGCATCCCGGTGGTCAGCGTCACCAACCTGGCCCGTTGCCTGCGCGGCCTGAAGGAGCAGGGCGTGTGGATCTACGGTCTGGACGGCGGGGCGGCGGCCGGCCTGCACGGCACCGACCTGCGCGGCAATGTCGCCCTGGTGCTGGGCGGCGAAGGCGAGGGCCTGCGCCGACTTACCCGCGAGACCTGCGACGGCCTGGTGCGTATTCCCATGCCAGGGGAGATGGAAAGCCTGAACGTCTCGGTCGCCACCGGCGTGGCCCTGTTCGAGGCCGTACGACAGCGGGAGGCGGTATGAGCCTGTACTGGTACGACTTCGTCGGCCTGGCGGGCGTGGCCTTCGTCCTGCTGGCGTTTTTCCTGCTGCAGGCCGGTCGGCTGGCCGGTGATTCCCTGGGCTATCAGCTGGCCAACCTGTTTGGCGCCGTTTTCATCCTGGTGTCCATCCTGGCCTCGCCCCGGCCGGTGCGCGAAGTCATATCCGCCACCCTGATGCAGCTGGCCTGGATCGTCATCAGCCTGTACGGCCTGTGGCGGGGCCTGCGTGCCCGCGCAGCCCGACTGCGACGACCGTCGCGAAGCCCGGATTGAGCCGCGTCCGGGCCGAGATTGCCCGGCTTCCCGGCCCGCGCTAGGCTGGCCGGGCCGCTTGGCGGCGTCTACAGGGGACTCCAACATGAACCGATTCGTTGTCGTCGGCTGGGCCGTGGGGCTCGGCCTGCTGGGTGCATCGTTTTCCGTGCCGGTGCAGGCCAAGGAGGGGCTGCTGACCATCCGGGTCTGCAACCGCAGCGCCGACGATGCGCTGGTCGCGCTCAGTTACGTACCGCCGGGCGAGAACCGCTTCCTGAACGAAGGCTGGTTCCGGGTCGAGCCCGGTGAGTGCAAGAACCTGGCCAAGACCGACAACGCCAACTTCTATGCCTATGCCGACGTGGACGGCACCGATCGCTACTGGGGCGGCAGCCACGACCTGTGCGTCGAGTACCCCGGGCCCTACGAGTTCTATTCCACCGGCAGCGATTACTGTGAAGCCGACCAGGACGTGAAGGGCTTCGTGCCGATGACCGCCAAGGAACCGGGCACCTATACCTGGAACCTGGATCCCTGATCCTGTCCGGCGCAGCGTCGCCAGCGGTTGACAATGGCGCAGAACAGCTCGGCGGTGCGCTCCACGTCGTATACCGCCGAGTGCGCCTGCCCGCCGTCCCAGGCCAGGCCGGCGGCCTGCACCGCCCGGCTGAGCACCGTCTGGCCGTAGGCCATGCCGGCCAGGGTGACGGTGTCGAAGGTGCTGAAGGGGTGGAAGGGGTTGCGCTTGTGCCCCACCCGCGCCACCGCCGCGTTCAGGAAGCCCAGGTCGAAGTGGGCGTTGTGTCCGACCAGGATGGCGCGCTGGCATCCGTGCCGGCGTACCGCCGCCCGCACCGGCGCGAATATGTGGTCCAGGGCCGCGCGTTCCGGCAGCGCGCCGCGCAGGGCGGTGTCGAGGCGGATGCCGGTGATTTCCAGCGAGCGCGGATCGATTTCCGCACCCGGGAAGGGTTCCACATGAGCGCTGACGACTTCACCCGGCACGAAGTCGCCGGCCGCGTCCAGTTCGATCGGTGCGGCGGCGATTTCCAGCAGGGCGTGGCGATTGCAGTCGAAGCCGCCCGTTTCCACATCCACCACCACCGGCAGGAAGCCGCGGAAACGGTCGGCCATGCGTGGCGGCGCTGGCGATTCCATGCCGCGCAGGATATCAGAGCGGCCTGACGCGGCAGCGGCTAACGCAACAGCAGGCGATCCAGCAGTCCAAGCAGCAGTGCCAGGCCCAGCAGGGACAGACCGAAGGCAGGCATCAGCAGGGCCAGGGGCAGGCCGGTCACGGCCAGGCCCAGGGCCCAGGCGGAAAGGTCGCACACCGGCGCTCGCACCTCGAGACCGGCGTGGCGCGCCAGCAGCGCATCCAGGCTCAGTCGCCCGGGTCCCTTGAACAGCAGCGGCAGCAGCATCAGCGCGAACAGCAGCGGCAACTTGAAGTTGCCATGGCCGCGGTCGGTGATGGCATAGCCCTGCCAGAGCTCGGCCAGGCTGGACCAGTCGGCCGGCCAGTGCACCGACGCAGTGGCCACGGCGGTCAGCACCAACAGGGCGAAGGCGGCCAGGCGCGTGCCCAGACCCAGCAACAGCGCCACGGCGGCGACCAGCTCGGTCCAGGTGGCCAGGCTCCAGCTCAGGCCGGGCGGCACCTGGTCGAACGGGAACGGGAACTTGTCCTGGATCTGGCCGAACCAGTTCTCGCCGCGCAGCTTCTCGCGCCCGGCTTCCCAGAACTCCCAGGCCAGGATCAGGCGCAGGCCCAGCGGCGCCAGCCAGTTGCCCACGCCGTCCAGGCGGGAGCTCAGCGCCAGCCAGCGATCTGCCCAGTTGTTCGGCATCGTTCGTCCTCCGCGTCAGTCGGGGCGGGTGCCCAGGATCGCGCCCTGGTCCCGCAGTCGTTCGAGGATATCCAGGCCATCGCGCACGAAAGCGTCCGTATCGGCCGCACCGGCCTCGGCGGCCAGAGCGCGCAGCTGGGTGGCGCCATCGAGATCCGGACATTCGTCCAGGCGTTGCAGCAGCCGGAAGGTAAGGGCGGTGATCTCGTGGAAGCGGACCCTGAGGCCGGCGTCGCGCAGCACCAGAAGGAAACTGGGGCGGGCCGGCGGCCCGGCCGGCAGGAAGTCCGGCGACAGCCGATGCACCGGCCAGGCGTAAGCCAGCGGCCAGGCTACCGGCGAAAGCACGGGCACGCCGGCGAGTAGATCGCCGCTTGGATCGTGCGGCACGGCGGACGGATCGGATTCGTCCAGATCCAGGGCCAGTTCCACCCATTCGTAATGCGCCAGTTCGGGCAGCCAGGGCGGATCGCCGCGGCTGCCGCCGTCGCGCTGCTGCAGGTACTGGATGAACTCCCGCGGCAATTCCGGGAACAGCGGCGTGGCGCAGCGGAACTCGCGGTAGAAGTCGCGCACCAGGTCCGGCCAGGCGGGGTCGCCCAGCAGGCGCTTGAGCACCGGGAAATTGCCCGACAGCAGGCCCAGCAGGCTGTTGAAGAACAGATCGCGATAGATGGCAAGACGCCGCTCATCGATGCCGGGTGGCGGCGGTTGCCCCGCCGGGTCGCGGATGTGGGCCGCCAGTCGGAACTCCTGCTCGCGCAGGCGCTCAGGCGCCGACATGCCGCTGCCCCGCCGGCGCCGCATGCCTGGCCAGCACCTCGCGCATTTTCGCCACCTCGGCCACCAGCTCCGCGTAGGGAGGGAAATTGAAGTCGCGTTCCAACAGTGCCGGACGCGGCCCGAACCGTTCGCAGGCCAGGTCCAGCAACTGCCAGACGTCGGCCTTCACCGCCGCGCCGTGGGTGTCCACCTTCAGGTCGTCGGCTTCATCGTAATGGCCGGCGACGTGATAGTAGGCGATGCGCTCGCCCGGAAGCCGGGCCAGGAAGTCCAGCGGGTCGTAGCGATGGTTGATGGCGTTGACGTAGACGTTGTTGACGTCCAGCAGCAGCTCGCAATCGGCCTCGGCCAGGACGGCATTGACGAAGTCGATCTCGGCCATGGCCTGGTAGGGCGCCGCGTAGTAACTGACGTTTTCCACCGCGATCCGCCGGCCCAGCATGTCCTGCACCTCGCGGATGCGGCCGGCGACGTGGCGGACGGCTTCATCGGTGAAGGGAATAGGCATCAGGTCGTACAGCTGGCCGTCGTCGCTGCAGTAGGACAGGTGTTCGCTGTAGACCGGCACCCGGTGCCGCTCAAGGAAGCGGCGCAACTTGAACAGGAAGGTCTGGTCGAAAGGCTCCACCCCACCAAGGGACAGCGACAGGCCGTGGCAGACCAGCGGGTGGCGCCTGGACAGCTCGTCCAGGGCCTCGCCGAAACGGCCGCCGACGCCGATCCAGTTTTCCGGTGCGCATTCGAGGAAGTCGAAGTCACCCGGCGCCGCGGACCGCAGCGCGCCCAGCAGGGCGCGCCGCAGCCCGAGGCCGGCGGAGGTCGCCGGCAAGGCGGATCCTCGGCTCATCGCCCGCTCAGGCCAGCCCGCCGCACTTGCCTTCCTCGGCCTTGTCGGCGCCGCACTTGCCTTCGCCACACTTGCCTTCGTGCCCGGCCTTGTCGGCGCCGCACTTGCCTTCGCCGCACTTGCCTTCGTGCCCGGCCTTGTCGGCGCCGCACTTGCCTTCGCCACACTTGCCTTCGTGTCCGGCCTTGTCGGCGCCGCATTTGCCTTCGCCACACTTGCCTTCCTCGGCCTTGTCGGCGCCGCACTTGCCTTCGCCGCACTTGCCTTCCTCTGCCTTGGCATCGCTGGCGGACAGCATGTAGCCCTGGGCCAGCGGGCTCATGGCGAAGGCCGAGCCGGCCAGCACCGTGCCGCTCAGCATCAGGGCGCCGGCGGCCAGGACAACGGGCTTGAGGTTCTTCTTGGACATGGTTCGCTCCCTTCTCCGGTGGTTGCGGGTCATCCCGCGGAATGGTTCAGGCCAGCAGCCGCTGGCGGGCCAGGGCCCGGGCCCGGTGCAGGCGGGCCTTGGTGGCCTGCTCGCTCAGGCCCAGTCGCTCGCCGAGTTCGGCCAGGGACAGGCCCTCGAGGTCGCGCAGCAGCAGGATTTCCCGGTAATGCGGCGGCAGCGACTCCAGCACGATGGCCAGGTCGCAGACCAGCGCCGGCCTCGAGCTTGCCGGGCACTCTGCGATGTCCTCCGTGATGGGCTCGTGACGCAGGCGGCGCAGGCCACGCTTCATGCGGTTGCACTCGCGCTTGACGATGCGGAACAGCCAGGAGGCAAAACACTCGACATGCCGCAGGTCCATCAGGTGCCGGGAAGCGGTGAACAGGGATTCCTGCACCGCGTCCTCGATGTCGTTGACCACGCAATGGAACTCGGCGTAGCGGCGCAGATCCTGACGTGAGCGCGCCAGCACCCGCTCCAGCGCCAGGCGATCGCCGGCGCGGGCGGCTTCGATGTCGCTGGCCCAGGCGAGCGTGTTCATCGGCAGCGGCGAATATTCCAGGGTTTCGAGCATGGACCGGTCCGTCCCGTCTGTCATCCCCAGGAAAGTGGCCCGCCCCGGGACGAAGGATGCGCGGGCCCGGGCATGCCATTCAGGTTTCGTTTAGCCCGCGGGACGGGCCGCGGATCCCGGCAGGCTCAGGGCCACGAGGGCCGAAACGGCCAGCAAGCCTGCCGAGATCCACAGGCAGGCGGCCAGGCCGGCGACCTGGAACACCCAGCCCGACAGCACCGTGCCCAGCAGGCGGCCGCCCGCGTTGGCCATGTAGTAGAAGCCGACATCCAGGGAAACCCCGTCCTCCCTGGCGTGGCTGACGATCAGGTAGCTGTGCAGGGCGGAATTGACCGCGAATGCCGCGCCGAAGGCCAGCAGGCCACCGATCAGCACGGCTTCCGGCGGCCAGGCGGCCGACAGTGCCCAGGCCAGGCCGGCGGTCAGGGTGGCCAGGCCCAGGGCCCAGCCGAAGGCGGCACCGGCGCCGGGCGGTTGCCGGCCCCGGCCGGTAAACGTCGGCGCCATTGCCTGCACGGCGCCGTAACCGATGATCCACAGGGCCAGGACGCTGCCCACCTCGGCATGGCTCCAGCCCAGGCTGGCCGAAAAATAGACCGGCAGGGCCACCACGAACCAGACGTCGCGGGCGGCGAACAGGAACAGCCGTGCCGCCGACAGCCGATTGATGGCCGGGCTCTTGCTCAGCAGTTCGGTGAACTTCGGCTTCGCGCTGGAGCGGCCGAGGTCGCGTCGCAGCAGGCCCAGGCTGGCCAGCCAGACCAGGCCCAGGGCCGCGGCCATCGCCAGCACGGCCCCGTCGAAACCGAGCAGGGAAAGCAGCAGGCCGCCCAGGAAAAAGCCGATGCCTTTGAGCGCGTTCTTGGAGCCGGTCAGCGCCGCCACCCAGCGATACAGCCGGCCCTGCTCGCCCGGCGGCAGCAGCAGCTTGACGCCGGCCTTGGCGCTCATCTTGTTCAGGTCCTTGGCAATGCCGCTCAGGGCCTGGGCCGCCATTACCCAGGGCACGGTCAGCATCGCCGCCGGCACGGCCAGCATGGCCAGGGCGCCGACCTGCAGCAGCAGGCCCAGGTTCATGGTCCGGTTCAGGCCCAGGCGCGCGCCCAGCCAGCCACCGACCAGGTTGGTGACCACGCCGAACACTTCGTAGAACAGGAACAGCATGGCCACCTGCAGCGGGCTGTAGCCCAGCTGGTGGAAATGCAGCACCACCAGCATGCGCAAAGCGCCGTCGGTGAGGGTGAAGGCCCAGTAATTGCCGGTGATGACCAGGTACTGGCCCAGGCTGGCGCGGCCGCCGCTCACGCCCGGCCCACCCGCCTGGCCAGTTCGACGGTGCGGTTGGCGTAGGCCCATTCGTTGTCGTACCAGGCGAACACCTTCACCTGGGTGCCGGCGACCACCATGGTGAAGGACCCGTCCACGATGCTGCTGCGCGGGTCGCTGCGGTAGTCGATCGACACCAGCGGCCGGGTCTCGAAACCCAGGATGCCGGCGAGCGGGCCCTCGGCGGCGGCCTTGAACAGGGCGTTCACCTCCTCGACCGTCGTCTCGCGCCTCACCTCGAACACGGCGTCGGTGAGCGAGGCATTGGCCAGCGGCACGCGCACGGCGTGGCCGTTGAGCCGGCCCTTCAGCTCCGGGAATATCTCGGTGATGGCGGTGGCGGAGCCGGTGCTGGTGGGGATCAGGCTCATCCCGCAGGCGCGGGCGCGACGCAGGTCCTTGTGCGGCTGGTCGAGGATGGACTGGCTGTTGGTCAGGTCGTGCACGGTGGTGATGCTGCCGTGGCGGACGCCGAGGCCCTCGTGAATGACCTTGACGATCGGCGCCAGGCAATTGGTGGTGCAGCTGGCGGCGGTGACGATGCGGTGCCCGGCCGGGTCGAACAGGTGGTCGTTCACGCCCATCACCACGTTCAGCACGCCCGGCTCCTTCACCGGCGCGGTCACCACCACGCGCCTGACGCCCTGGTCCAGGTAGGCCTGCAGCAAGGCGCTGGTTTTCATCTTGCCGCTGGCCTCGATGACCAGATCGCAGCCGGACCAGTCGGTCTCGGCGATGCCCTTGTTGCGGGTGACCGGGATGCGCTGTCCGGCGACGACGATGGCATCGCCCTCGGCCGCGGCCTGGTGCGCCCAGCGGCCATGCACGGAGTCGAAGTTGAGCAGGTGGGCGAGGGTGGCGGCGTCGCCGGCCGGGTCGTTGACGTGCGCGAAGCGCAGGTCGGGCCAGTCGAAAGCGGCGCGCAGCGCCAGGCGGCCGATGCGGCCGAATCCGTTGATGCCTATCTTCAGGGTCATGGGGTGGTTCCGGGATGGGGGAATCGGCGGCCGGCGACCCTGCCGGGCCGCAGTGGCGGTTCGCAGCGGGAAGGATCGCCGCCGCAACAGTTTTCCGTCAGGTAATCCACCAGACCGCGCACGGCGTCCAGGTCGGCGCGATAGCGGATGTGCCGGCCCTGCGGCTCGGCGGACAGCAGGCCGGCACCGGCCAGGGCCTTGAGATGGAAGGACTGGGTGGTGGCCGCCAGCCCCAGCGCCCCGGCGATCTCCCCTGCGAAGGCGCCGTCCGGCCCCCGCTGCACCAGCCAGCGGAAGATGGCCAGCCGGTGCGGCTGGGCAAGGGCGGTCAGGACGGCGAGGGCGGCATTCGTATCCATGTTTCCAGAATCATCGAATCATGTGGCAGCAGTGTGACACCGGCGCCTGCGGGTCCTGCGGATACACTGCGCGGCCATGGCCACCGAGGTCTTCCTGGTTTTCCTCCGCCTGGGCCTGAGTTCGTTCGGCGGGCCGGTGGCCCACGTGGGCTATTTCCACGAGGCCTTCGTGCGGCGCCGTCGCTGGCTGCGGGAGGAGGAATTCGCGCAGTTGCTGGCGGCGGCGCAGATGCTGCCGGGGCCGGCCAGCAGCCAACTGGGCTTCGCCATCGGCCTGGTCCGGGCGGGCTGGCGGGGCGGCCTGGCGGCCTTCGCCGGTTTCACCCTGCCTTCGGCCTTGCTGATGTTCGCCCTGGCGGCGTGGGCGCCAGGCCTGATGGCGCAGCCGGCCCTGGTGCATGGCCTGAAACTGGTGGCCGTCGTCGTCGTGGGCCACGCCCTTGCCGGCATGGCCCGGAGCCTGGCGCCGGACGGGCGACGACGGTGCTTGGCGGTGCTGGCCATGGCCGGCGTGTTGCTGACCGGCAGTGCCTGGGCGCAGCTCGCGGTGATCGCGGGTGGCGCCGCGGCTGGCTGGCTGTGCTGTCGGAACGGCCCCGCGCCGCTCTTGGCGGCCCTGGAACCGCGTTACCGGGGCGGCCTGGCCTGGCCCCTGCTGTCGCTGTTCGTACTGGGCCTGGTGGCCTCGCAGTGGCCGGACGCCGGCGAGCCCAGCCCGGCCCGGCTGGCGGCGGCGTTCTACGGTGCCGGCAGCCTGGTCTTCGGTGGCGGCCATGTGGTGTTGCCGCTGCTGGAAGCCTCGGTAGTGGAGCCCGGCTGGTTGTCGCATGAGCGTTTCCTGGCCGGGTACGGCGCCGCCCAGGCAGTACCGGGGCCGATGTTCACCCTCTCGGCCTACCTCGGGGCACTGGTGCCTACCGGCGCGCCGGCCTGGGCGAACGCGGGCATCGCCCTGGCGGCGATCTTCCTGCCGGGCTTGCTGTTGATGGCGGCGGTGCTGCCCTGGTGGTCGCGCGCCGGCCGCTGCATTGGCGTGGCGGCGGCGGTGGCCGGTATCAACGCCGCCGTCGTCGGCTTGCTGGCCGCTGCCTTCGTCGACCCGGTGCTGTCGGAGGGCGTGCGCGGGTGGTCGGACGCGGCGCTGGTGCTGGCGGGCCTGGCCGTGCTGCAGGCCCGGCTGAATCCGCTCTGGGTCGTGTTCGGGATGCTGGCGGTGGGTGCGGCGATCGCGGCCGTATGAGCGCGGTTCAGCCGGCCTTGCGCGCGCTCAGGAAGGTCCAGAGATCGCGGTAGGAGGGAATCAGCACGTCCTGCTCGCAGCGGCCGGCGAAGTGCCGGTCGATGGCCACGTGTATCAGGGGCAGCACTTCCCGTCGCAACGACCGGTCGCGCGGATCGTGCAGGCCGTGGCCGCAGCACTGCATGCTCAGCAGGCCACCCGGGCGCAGGGCCTGGCCGATCCCGGCGATGATGCCGGTGATGAAAGCCGAGCGGCTCTGGCCTTCGCGCAGGGGGTCCATGGTCAGGTCGTAGATCACCGCGTCCAGATCATGGGCCTGGGCGATCCAGTCGAAGGCATCGCCGGTGATCACGCGCACGTTTGGACTGTCGAAGGCGTCGCCGCAGACCGCCGGCAGGTGTTCCCGGCTCAGCCGAATCACCTGGGCGTCCATCTCGATCAGGTACAGCTCGCGCGGCAGTTTCCCCAGCGGCTCGAGGCTGCGCAGCAGTTCCTGCAGCACGCCGCCATCGCCGCCGCCGAGGATGGCCACGCGCTCCAGCCGCTCCATGCCCAGCAACGGGCTGGTCATGGCCACGCCATAGGCGGTGTCGGACTCGGAGATCTGCAGGTCCCCGTCGAGGTAGAGCTGCCCGCCGAAGGCGGGATGGCGGACGATGCGGATGTGTTGCAGGCCGGAATGCAGCTCGGCCAGCACCGGAAGGGCGGACGTTCCCCGTCGGGCAACCGTATCGGAACAACGCGGAAGACCGGCGTGATCGCCGTGGATGGCATGCATCTTGGCTCCTCGAGACCAGCGAGCGGACACCCATCCTCGGCAATATGCGCCGCGGGTGCAAGTTCGGCCGACACGAATTCCCGGCATTTTCCCCCGGGAAACCGGCCGAATCCGCCGGTTCAGGCCCAGGTGCGGGCCAGGACCGGCCGCTGCGCGAACCGGCCCAGCCAGTCGGCCACGCGCGGATGGCGCTGCACCGAAGCGCCGCAGTAGGTGCCGTGGGTCAGCACGCTGCCGACGATCAGGTCCAGCAGGGAGTAGCGTTCGCCCAGCAGCCAGGCCTGCGCGGCCAGCCTGGCCTCCAGGGGATCCAGCGCCCGCGCCAGCCGGCGCCGGATCTCTTCCGCCAGCGGTGCATGGTGCAGGCGCGCGTCCACGTTCGGGCTCTGGGCGAAATTCAGGGCATTGACCAGCATGCCGTAGCTGACGTAGGCCCAGGTGCTCCAGGACAGAGCTTCGAGCCGCGCCGGCGTGCCCGCTGCCGGCCACAGGCCGCGCTGCACGCCGTAGTGCTCGCCCAGCCATTGCAGGATGGCGGCCGATTCGAACAGTGGCGTGCCGTCCACCACCAGGGTGGGTACCACGCCGTGCGGATTGATGGCCAGGTAGTCCGGCCGCTTCTGCTCGCCGGCCTTGAGGTCGAGGATGACGATCTCGCAATCCACCTCCAGCTCGGTCAGGGCGTGAACCACCGGCGTGGCGCTGGACATGGGCGAGGCGTAGAGGGTCAGGTTCATGCAGGGCTCCGGGGCGGTGGGACCGGAGCGCAGGCTAGCGACAACCGAGGACGGATTTGGTCCTCCATTTGCGGCATCATGCCGGGCATGGCGGCTTCCTCCCGATTGCTGCGTCTGCTTTCCCTGTTGCAATCGCGCCGGCACTGGCCCGGCGGCGAGCTGGCCGAGCGGCTGGAGGTCACGCCGCGCACGGTGCGACGCGACGTGGACCGTCTGCGCCAGCTGGGGTATCCGGTGCGGTCCGACGGCGGTCCGGGCGGCGGCTACGAGTTGGCGGCCGGCAGCGCCTTGCCACCGCTGTTGCTGGACGAGGACGAGTTCCTGGCGGTCGCGGTCGGCCTGCGCCAGGCGGCGGCCGGGCCGGTCGGCGGTTCCGGCGAGGCGACGTTGCGGGCGCTGGCCAAGCTCGAGCAGGTGATCCCGGCCCGGCTTCGCAGCCGATTGCGCGGCCTGCACGATGCCTTGCAGCCGGTCGCCCCGGTAGGCCCGCAAGTACCGCACGATCGCCTGATGGCGCTGGCCACCGCCTGCCGCGACCTGCACAGGCTGTCTTTCGACTACCGCGACCGGAGCGGTCGGCAGCAGCGGCGTGAGGTCGAGCCGCATGCCGTGGTCTGCACGGAAGCGCGCTGGTATCTGCTGGCCTGGGATCTCGGTCGCCGCGACTGGCGCACATTCCGGGTCGACCGCATCGTCAGCGGGCCGGAACCGGGACCCCGCTTCCTGCCGCGGCGCATTCCGGGCGGCAAGGCGGCCGACTACGTGGCGCGCTCGGTGGCGGTGGAGATGTACCGGCTGAAGGCGCGGGTGCTGTTGCACGCGTCGAGGACGGAGCTGGCTGACCTGGTGCCGGCCTTCGCCGGACGCCTGCAGGAGTGGGGCGGCGGCCGTTGCCTGCTGGAGACCGGCGCCAACCGGCCGGAGTATCTCGCCGCGCACCTGGCGGTGCTGGGCGTGGACTTCGAGGTGCTCGAACCGCCGGAGTTGGCGACTGCCGTCCGCGACATGGCCGCGCGGCTGCGCCGCGCGGCCCGCCGTTCTCAGGCCTCGACCGGCTCCTTGTAGGCGTCCACCGGGATGCAGGCGCAGAACACGTTCTTGTCGCCGTAGACGTTGTCCACCCGCGCCACCGGCGGCCAGTATTTCTGCTGCCGCAGGCTGGGCAGCGGGAACGCGGCCAGTTCGCGCGGGTAGGCGTGGGTCCACTCGCTGGCGCTGACGCCGGCGGCGGTATGCGGCGCATTCTTCAGCGGGTTGTCCTCGCGGTCCAGCTTGCCTTCCTCGATGGCGCGGATTTCGTTGCGGATCTGGATCATGGCGTCTATGAAGCGGTCCAGCTCATGCAGCGACTCCGACTCGGTCGGCTCGACCATAAGCGTGCCGGCCACCGGGAAGCTCAGGGTCGGGGCATGGAAGCCGAAATCGATCAGGCGCTTGGCCACGTCCTCGGCGGATACGCCGGTGGCGTCCTTGATCGGCCGCAGGTCCAGGATGCACTCGTGAGCCACCAGGCCGTTGCGGCCGCTGTACAGGGTCGGGTAATGCGCTTGCAGCCGGCGTGCCAGGTAATTGGCGCTGAGCATCGCCACCTGGGTGGCGCGGCGCAGGCCGGTGGCGCCCATCAGGGCGATGTACATCCAGCTGATCGGCAGGATGCTGGCGCTGCCGAAGGCGGCGGCGCTGACCATGCCGACGCCCCGCCCCCCCTGTTCCGGCGACTGCGGACCGGTACGGGGCAGGAACGGCGCCAGGTGCGCCTTGACCGCGACCGGCCCGACCCCCGGGCCGCCGCCGCCGTGCGGGATGCAGAAGGTCTTGTGTAGGTTCAGGTGCGAGACGTCCGAACCCCACTTGCCCGGTTTGGCCAGGCCGACCAGGGCGTTGAGATTGGCGCCGTCGGTGTAAACCTGGCCGCCGTGCGCGTGGACGATCTCGCAGATCTCCACCACGTCCTCCTCGAACACGCCGTGGGTGGACGGGTAGGTCATCATGATCGCCGCCAGCCGGTCGCTGTACTTCTCGGCGTTGCGGCGGATGTCCTCGACGTCCACGTTGCCGTTGCCATCGCACCGGGTCACCACCACGGTCATGCCGCACATCTGCGCCGAGGCCGGGTTGGTGCCGTGCGCCGATTCCGGGATCAGGCAAACGTCGCGTTGCGGCTGGCCATTGGCGCGGTGGTAGGCGCGGATGGCCAGCAAGCCGGCGTATTCGCCCTGGGCGCCGGAGTTGGGCTGGAAACTGACCGCATCGTAGCCGGTGATGTCCACCAGCATGGCCTCGAGTTCGGCCACCAACTGCCGATAACCCTCGGTCTGGTCGGCCGGCGCCAGTGGATGGATCAGGGCGAACTCCGGCCAGGTCACCGGGATCATCTCGGCGGTGGCGTTGAGTTTCATGGTGCACGAACCCAGCGGGATCATCGTGCGGTCCAGGGCCAGGTCCTTGTCGGCCAGCGAGCGCATGTAGCGCAGCAGTTCGTGCTCGCTGTGGTGGGTGTTGAACACCGGATGCTGCAGGTAGGGCGAGCGGCGCAACAGCCCCGCCGGGAGGGCGTCCGGGGTGGCCGCGTCGAGCGCGTCCAGGTCCTCGATGCGGGCGCCGAACAGGTCGGCCAGGGCCATCACGTCCTCGCGGGTGGTGGTTTCGTCCAGGGCAATGCCCAGGCTGCGGCCGTCGAGCCGGCGCAGGTTGATGCCGGCGGCGCGCGCGCGCGCGTGCACGGCCTCGGCGTCGACGCCGGTCACGTGCAGGGTGTCGAAGAAGTCGCCGCCGACCTCGACGCCCGTCCGGCGCAGGGCCGCCGCCAGGAGGGCGGCGAGGCGGTGGGTGCGGCGGGCGATCCGCCTCAGGCCTTCGGGGCCATGGTAGACCGCGTACATCGAAGCCATCACTGCCAGCAGCACCTGGGCCGTGCAGATGTTGGACGTAGCCTTCTCGCGGCGGATGTGCTGTTCGCGGGTCTGCAGGGTCAGACGGTAGGCGGGCCGGCCCTCGGCATCCACCGAGACACCGATCAGGCGGCCCGGCATCTGCCGCTTGAAGGCGTCGCGGCAGGCCATGAAGGCGGCATGCGGGCCGCCGAAGCCGAACGGAACGCCGAAGCGCTGGCTGTTGCCGATCACGATGTCGGCGCCCCATTCGCCGGGGGGCGCCAGCAGGGTCAGGGCCAGCAGGTCGGTGGCCACGGCGACCAGGCCGCCGCGGGCATGCACGGCCCCGGCCAAGGCGCGATAGTCGTTGGCCTTGCCGAAGGTATCGGGGTACTGCAGCAGCACTGCGAAAGCATCCAGCCCGGCCAGCTCGGCGTCGGCCGCCGGCCTGACCTCGATCCCAAGCGGTTCGGCACGGGTGCGCAGCACTTCCAGTGTCTGCGGATGCACGCCGGCGGAGACGGCGAACAGGTTGGACTTCGACTTGCCGGCGCGCCTGGCCAGGGTCATGGCCTCGGCGGCGGCAGTGGCCTCGTCCAGCAGGGAGGCGTTGGCGATCTCCATGCCGGTCAGGTCGGCGCACATCTGCTGGAAATTGATCAGCGCCTCCATGCGGCCCTGGGAGATCTCCGCCTGGTAGGGCGTGTAGGCGGTGTACCAGGCCGGGTTCTCGAGGATGTTGCGCAGGATGACCTTTGGCGTGTGGGTGCCGTAGTAGCCCTGGCCGATGAAGCTGCGGAACACCCGGTTCTTCGCCGCGATGGCGCGGATGCGGGCCAGCGCCTCCTCTTCGCTCAGGGGACCCGGCAGGGCCAGTCCGCCGGTCGGCTTGATGCTGGCCGGGACGATGGCATCGGTGAAGGCGTCGAGGCTGTCGAAGCCCAGGACGCCCAGCATGTGGGCGATTTCGGTCTCGTTCGGGCCGATGTGGCGTTCGATGAAGGCGTCGTGGTGCTCGAGCTGGCGCAGGCTTTCGCGGGTCATGGCGGGTCCGGGCAGGGCGGGGCGCGTGCGTGCCGCACGTGGGCGCCCCTCTGTCCTTTTGCCTGAGAGTTTTGGGCCTGGACCCATGCCCCTTCGGCGCCGGCGGTGCCGGTCTCTCCAGAGTTTTCTCGGCCGGCGGTACGTGGGCCTGAGCGATTACGGGCGTTGCGCCTTCGGCAGCGGGCCTGGCCCGCTTCTCCCGCCGGGGAGTACAGCAGGCGGGATTATACCCGCCGGGGCCGGGCACGGCCGAGATCGAAGTCCCGGTCCGGGGCGGCCCCGGACCGGCGCGGAAACGGGCCTAGACGGCCTTGTGCAGGCCGGGATGCAGGGAATAGGTGCCGTGGATGGCGGCCTCCGCCAGGACATGCCCCTGCATGGCCCGGCGCACGTCGGCGGCGGTGAAGCGCTCGGGCAGGTTCAGGCGCTCGACGTCCAGGGCGTACAGCCGGAAGAAATAGCGGTGCAGGCGCAGGTCGTTGCCGGGCGGGTAGGGGCCGTCGTAGCCCGGCCAGTCGCCGGACATGTCCGGATCGCCGCTGAACCAGCCTACGTAGTCGTTGCTGCCCTGGCGGGCGCCGGCAGGGCCGGGCGGATCGGCCTTGCCGCGGAGGGTGACGCCATCGCTGCAGGCACCCTCGGCGATCTCGCCGACGCTGGCCGGGATATCGGCCATCACCCAGTGGATGAACTCGGTTCGCGGCTGCTCGGCCGGGATCTCCACGCCCGGCTTGCCGACCATCCCGGCCACGGTCGGCACATCTTCGTCCACGCAGATCAGGGCGAAGGAGCGGGTACCGGCCGGGACCTCCGACCAGGCCAGATGCGGGTTGCGGTTGCCGCCAAAGCCCTCGGGCGTTCCCATGGCGCAACGGCGCGGAATCGGATCGCCGTCGCGGAAGCTGTCGCTGCGGATCTTCATGCCGGCCTCCTGGTGATTGCTGGAACCAGGACGGAAGGATAGAGGATCGTCTGCCCGCGGGGCGAGCCGCACTGGCGGCCTGGCGCGGGTGCCACGCGGGCCGCTCAGGCGCACGCCGCCCGACGCGCGCCCGCGCCGGGCCGCCTGCCGGGTTCAGGCCTGCTCGGAAGTGCGGTCGCGCTTCTCGCGCTCGGTCGCCGGCGGCTCGCCGTGCACCAGGAACCAGGTGTTCTCGGCGATGTTGGTGGCATGGTCGCCGATCCGCTCGATGTTCTTGGCGATGAACAACAGGTGGGTGCAGGCGGTGATCTGGCGCGGATCCTCGGCCATGTAGGTCAGCAGCTCGCGGAACAGGCCGGTGTATTCGGCGTCCAGCTCGGCGTCGCGGCCGCGCACGGCCATGGCCCGGTCGGCGTCGCGCAGGCGGTAGGCTTCCAGCGCCTCCGAGACCAGGCTGCCGGCCAGCCTGGCCAGCGCCGGCAGGCCGCGCCCTGCCGGCACCACCGGCATCTGGTTCAGCACCATGCTGCGCTTGGCCACGTTGGCGGCGTAATCGCCGATCCGCTCGATGTCCGAGGAGATGCGCAAGGCGGCGTAAACCTCGCGCAGGTCGCGTGCCATGGGCTGGCGCAGCGCCAGCAATTGCAGCACGTCGTGGCCGACCTCGTGCTCCAGGGCGTCGATGGCGTCGTCGTTGGCGACCACCCGCTGCGCGGCCTGGCTGTCGCGGCGCTGCAACACGTCCATGGCCGCCTCCAGCTGGGCCACGGCGATCTCGCCCATGCGCTGGATCTCGCCGTCGAGGCGCTGCAGTTCGGTGTCGAAACTCTTGACGATGTGCTCGGTCATGGCGGGGAACCTCAGCCGAAGCGGCCGGTGATGTAGTCCTCGGTCTGCTGTTTCGAGGGCTTGGTGAAGATGGTGGCGGTGGGGCCGTGCTCGACCAGCTCGCCCAGGTACATGAAGGCGGTGAAATCGGAGCAGCGGGCCGCCTGCTGCATGTTGTGGGTGACGATCAGGATGGTGAACTGCTGCTTGAGCTCGGCGATCAGCTGTTCGATCTTGCCGGTGGCGATCGGGTCCAGGGCAGAAGTAGGCTCGTCGAACAGGATCACCTCCGGGCGCAGGGCCACGGCACGGGCGATGCACAGGCGCTGCTGCTGGCCGCCGGAGAGGCCAAGCGCGCTCTGCCTGAGCTTGTCCTTGACCTCGTCCCATAGCGCCGCCTGGCGCAGCGCCTCCTCGACCCGCTCGTCCATGCGCTGGCGCGACAGCTTCTCGTAGTGGCCGATGCCGTAGGCGATGTTGTCGTAGATGGACATCGGGAACGGCACCGGCTTCTGGAACACCATGCCGATCTTGCTGCGTAGCTTGTTGAGCGGGTACTTCGGGTCGAGCACGTTCTCGCCGTCCAGCAGCACCTCGCCGCTGGCACGCTGGCCCGGGTAGATCGAATAGATCCGGTTGAAGATGCGCAGCAGGGTGGACTTGCCGCAGCCCGAAGGGCCGATCAGGGCGGTCACCCGCTTCTCCGGCACCTCCAGATTGATGTCCCTGAGCGCGGCGAAGTCGCCATAGTGAAAGGCCAGGTTGCGCGCCGCCAGCTTCACCCGGCTGGGCACTGCGGCCTGGCTGGCCTGGGGTACGGACGTGGCGATGGAGATGGAGACGTCAGTCATGGTTCATCTTCTTGCGCAGCAGGAGGAAGCGGGCGCCCAGGCTGACGATCAGCACGAACACCGTGATCAGGAAAGCGCCGGCCCAGGCCAGCTGGTTCCAGTATTCGAAGGGGCTCATCGCGAACTGGAAGATGGTCACCGGCAGGTTGGGCATGGCGCCGGACATGTCGGTATTCCAGTACTGGTTGTTGAAGGCGGTGAACAGCAGCGGCGCGGTCTCGCCGGCGATGCGGGCCAGGGCAAGCAGGACGCCGGTGATGATGCCCGGCAGCGCCGCCCGGTACAGCACCTGGGTGGTGACCTTCCACTGCGGTATGCCCAGGGATAGCGCCGCTTCACGCATCTGGCTGGGCACCAGCTTCAGCATTTCGTCGGTGGTGCGCACCACTACCGGCAGCACGATGAAAGCCATGGCCACGGCGCCGGCATAACCGGAGAAGCTGCCGGACGGCCGCACGATCACCGCGTAGACGAACAGGCCCAGCACGATGGACGGCGCCGACAGCAGGATGTCGTTGACGAACCGGATCGCGTTGCCCAGTTTGCTGTCACGGGCGAATTCGGCCAGGAAGGTGCCAGCGGCGATGCCGACCGGAGCGCCAAGCAGGATGGCCAGGCCGCTAAGCATGACGCTGCCGACGATGGCGTTCTTCAGGCCGCCGGTGTCGGTTCCTGGCGGCGGCGTCATTTCGGTGAACAGCTGCAGGCTCATCGCGTCCACGCCCTTGCTGATCGTCGTCCACAGTATCCAGATCAGCCAGAACAACCCGAACACCGCTGCCGCAGCGGACAGCAGCAGGGAGACGGCGTTGACCAGGCGCCGGCGCAGATACAGGCGTTCGGAAACGCTGTTCATCAGTTGCCCTCCCGCTTCCTGAGCTGCATCAGCATCAATTTGGCGATGGCCAGCACGATGAAGGTGACGATGAACAGCACGAAGCCAAGGGCCAGCAGGGCCGACTGGTACATCGGCGTCGTGGCCTCGGCGAATTCGTTGGCGATGCTGGCGGCGATGGAGTTGCCGGGCATCAGCAAGGAGGCATTGATGTGGTGGGAGTTGCCCAGCACGAAGGTGACCGCCATGGTCTCGCCCAGGGCCCGGCCCATGCCCAGGAAGATGCCGCCGATCACCGCCGAGCGGGTGTAGGGCAGGACGATGTCCCAAACCACCTCCGTGGTGGTGCTGCCCAGAGCGTAAGCGGATTCCTTCAGCCGGTTGGGTACGGTCATGAACACGTCGCGCATGACCGAGGAGATGAATGGAATGATCATGATCGCCAGCACGATGCCGGCGGTCAGCATGCCGATGCCCAGGGGCGGGCCGGAGAACAGCGGGCCTATGATCGGCCAGCTGCCGAGGTTTTCGTCAATGCGCGGGTAGACGTGCTCCGCCAGGAACGGCGCCAGCACGAACAGGCCCCACATGCCGTAGATGATGGAGGGAATGCCGGCCAGCAGCTCGATGGCCGATCCGAGCGGCTGCCGGATCCAGGTCGGCGCCACCTCGGTCAGGAACAGGGCGATGCCGAAGCTGACCGGCACGGCGATGATCATCGCGATCAGGGTCGAGACGACGGTGCCGTAGATCGGCACCAGGGCGCCGTATTGCTCGCGCACCGGGTCCCAGTCCTGCGACCACAGGAAGCCCAGGCCGAACTGTTCGAAGGCCTCGCGCCCGCCCCAGTACATGGAGAAGGCGGCGGCGGCCAGGGCGATCAACACGAACCAGCCGGCGATCGTGACGATGTTGCGGAACAGCCAGTCGGCAAAGGCGTCGAAGCGATGCGAGCGTTCGGCGGGGGCGGCGATTTCCGTGGACATGGCGGGTTCCGGCTGGCTCCTTCAAAGCGAAGTCCGCGCGCCATACTGGCGCGCGGACCCGCCTTGTTCAACGCATTACTTGAAGTTGGCGGCCCAGTAGGCCTTGATCTGGGCCACCAGCTCGTCCGGCAGCGGCACGTAGCCGAGGTCGGCGGCGGCCTGGTCGCCATTCTCGTAGACCCAGTTGAAGAACTCGCGGGCCTGGCGGTTGCCCTCGGCGTTCTTCGGCTTCTTGGACATCAGGATGAAGTTGGTGGCGGCGATCGGCCAGGACTCGGCGCCCGGGGCATTGGTCAGCACCAGGTAGAAGTCCTTGCTGTCGGTCCAGCGGGCGCTGGCGGCCGCGGCCTGGATCGAGGCGTTGCTGGCCTGGACGAACTGGCCGTCGGCATTGCGCAACTGGGCGTAGGGCACCTTGTTGGTGAGGGCATAGGACAGCTCGATGTAGCCGATCGCGCCCTTGATCTGCTTGACGTAGGCGGTCACGCCCTCGTTGCCCTTGCCGCCGACGCCGGTCGGCCAACGTACCGAGGTGCCTTCGCCGACCTTCTCCTTCCATTCCGGCGAGACCTTGGACAGGTAGTTGACGAAGTTGAAGGTGGTGCCGGAACCGTCCGAACGGTGCACGACGGTGATGCGCATTGCCGGCAGGGCCAGGCCCGGGTTGAGGGCGGCGATGGCCGGATCATTCCAGGTGGTGATCTTGCCCAGGTAGATGTCGGCCAGGGTCGGGCCGTCCAGGCGCAGCTGGTTGGCGGCGATGCCCGGCACGTTGAAGGCCGGCACGATGCCGCCCATCACCGACGGGAACTGCACCAGGCTGCTCTGAGCCAGGTCCTCCGGCTTCAGCGGCGCGTCGGACGAACCGAAATCCACGGTGTTGGCCTTGATCTGGGCGATGCCGCCGCCCGAGCCGATCGACTGGTAGTTGATGCGGTGGCCGGTGGCGGCGTTGTAGTCGGCCGACCAGCGGGACATGGCCGGGAACACGAAGGACGCGCCGGCGCCGGTGATCTCGGCCGCCTGGGCGGTGGTGGTGAGGCCGGCGGCCAGGGCGACGGTGGCCAGGCTGCGCTTGAGGGACTTGAGCACGGGAACACTCCTCGGGTGGATGGATGCGACCCCGGGGGAGGACCCCCGGCGCCGGGCCATTACAGGCCGACCCGGTGACAAGCTTGTTTCCCGAACATGACACCCGTGTGACAGGGGTCATCGGGCGTTCCGGCCGGCTGTCACGCGGTTGTCACGTAACGCTCAAGCTTCCGTCATGCAAACGGGGCAGCCTTGTGGCCGCCCGAACCACCCGCGGCGAGCCCGGGGAGGGGCCGGACCCCGGTCCTGCTGTCTCGCCGCATTCATACCAACAGGAGTCCATGACATGCGTTTGACCCCGCTGGCCGCCGCCCTGGCGGCCCTGCTCGCCGGCCTCGGCCCGGACATCGCGGCCGCACAGGACGGCAATGCCCGGGCGACCGACGCCGAGATCGCCGAGCTCAAAGCCCAGGTCGCCGCGCTGATGAACCGCATCGACGAACTGGAAGCCCGCGACGAGGCCCAGTCTGCCATCAATATCGACAACGCCGAGGCCTTGAAGGCCGTGCAGGCCAACAATCCCAAGGTCGAGACCAAGGGCGGCCTGAAGGTGACCTCGCCCGACGGCCAGTTCTCGATGCAGGTCGGTGGACGTCTGCATTTCGACGGTTACGCCTTCGACGACGACCTGAACTCGCACACCGGCACTACCGAGTTCCGCCGTGCCCGCCTGACCCTGTCCGGCTCCGCTCTGGGCTGGGAATACAAGATGGAGCAGGACTTCGCCGCCGGCACCAACCTCGACGGCCTGCGCGACCTGTACATCGCCAGGGGCCTCGGTCCGGGCAAGCTGTTCATCGGTCACTTCAAGCCCTACCGGTCGATGGAGGAGCTGACCAGCTCCAATGAGATCCTGATGATGGAGCGCCCGTTCGCCTCCGCCACCGGGCTGTTCAGCGGCCGCCAGTTCCAGCAGGGCGTGGGCTACCTGTACTCGGGCAGCAACCGCAGCGCCGGCCTGTCGGTGTTCAACCTGCGCGGCGCCACCGGCCCGCGCAACGAGGGCATGGGTTTCGCCGGCCGCGCCACCTGGGCGCCGATCATGAGCGGCACCGAAGTCCTGCACCTGGGCGCCTGGTACAGCCACGAGAATGCCAACGAGGGCTCGGCCGACCTGAGGGCGTCGGCCAGCTACGCCGGCCGCCGCGGCCCCAGCCTGACCATCGCCACCACCACCGGCGCCTCGGCCAACCAGGTGGATGCCTACGGCCTGGAACTGGCCGGCATGGCCGGTCCTTTCTTCGCCCAGGCCGAGTACGCCAACGCCACCTTCGGCCAGCCGCTGGGCCCGGACCAGGACGTCGAAGCCTGGTACGTGCAGGGCAGCCTGATGCTCAACGGCGGCCGCAAGGTCTACAAGGGCGGCAACGGCGTGTTCGGTTCGCCCAAGGTCGCCGGCACCGGTCTGTGGGAACTGACCGCACGCTACGACTACATCGAGAACAAGGACCTGGCCGACGTCGCCGCCAATGCTTGGATCCTCGGCATGAACTACTACGTCAACCCGAACCTGCGGGTGATGTTCAACTACACCCAGGGCGAGAACGAACTGACCGGCGACGAGCCGGCCCAGTACGCGATCCGCACGCAGTTCAGCTTCTGATCCGCCCCGGATCCCCATCACCCCCGGGTCTTACGGCCCGGGGGTTTTCTTTGCCGCGTGCGCCCGACCTTGGCGCGGTAGGCGCAAAGATCGCGGATGACGCAGTTGGGGCAATCGGGCTTGCGCGCCTTGCAGACGTAACGGCCGTGCAGGATCAGCCAGTGATGCGCGTCCTGCAGATACTCCGGCGGCACCACCTTCATCAGCTTGTCCTCGACCGCGCGCACGGTCTTGCCCGGCGCCAGCCCGGTGCGGTTGGCGACCCGGAAGATGTGCGTGTCCACCGCGATGGTCGGCTCGCCGAAGGCCGTGTTGAGTACCACATTGGCCGTCTTGCGGCCGACCCCGGGCAGGGCTTCCAGGGCGGCGCGGTCGCGTGGTACCTCACCGTGGTGTTTCTCCAGCAGGATGCGGCAGGTGGCGATGATGTTGGCGGCCTTGGCATTGAACAGGCCGATGCTGGAGATGTATTCCTTCAGCCCGTCCTCGCCCAACGCCAGCATGGTCTCGGGCGTGTTGGCCACCGGAAACAGCCGGCGCGTGGCCTTGTTGACGCCGACGTCGGTGGCCTGGGCCGACAGGATCACCGCCACCAGCAGCTCGAAGGGGGTGGAATACTCCAGTTCGGTGGTGGGTTTGGGGTTGAGTTCGGCCAGGCGCGCGAACAGCTCGCGCCGCTGCGCCGGCTTCATGCCGCCACCCCGTGGCGCAGGCGCCAGGCCTGGCGCAGGGCGATCAGCACGGCCAGGGCGAGGAAGGCGCCCATGGGCAGCACCGCCACCAGGAAGCCGGGATAGTCGCCGCCGCGTACCTCCAGCCAGGGCAGGTGCAGCAGGTCGCCGGCGCCGGCGAAGAGGCTGCCTTCGCCCAGCAGTTCGCGCATGGCGCCGATCAGCAACAGCACACCCAGGAAGCCCAGGCCGATGGCGAATCCGTCCAGGGCCGCCCGGAACGGGTCGTGCCGGGATGCGAAGGCCTCGGCCCGGCCCATCAGCGCGCAGTTGGTGACGATCAGCGGGATGAACAGGCCAAGCACCGCGTACAGTCCCGGCAGCCAGGCGCGAAAGGTCAATTCGATGGCAGTGACGACGGCGGCGATCACCATCACGAAGGTCGGGATGCGCACTTCCCGCCCGGTCCAGTGCCGCAACAGCGAGATCACGGTGTTGGTGGCAGTCACCGCCAGTAGGGTGGCCAGGCCGAGGCCGAGGGCGTTGACGGCGTTGTTGCTGACCGCCAGCAGCGGGCAGAGGCCCAGCAGCTGCACCAGGCCGGCGTTGCCGCTGGCCAGGCCGTATTCGAGGATGCTGCGGGGGCTGGGGGCATTCATCGTGTATCGCGCTCGGTGCCGGTGCCCGGTTCGGGGGCGTCGTCGAAGCGCAGTGTAGCGCCGGATTCCGCCGCCATTAGCGCCGGCCCGTGCCTGCGGACGAACTGCAGTGTGCGGCGCACTGCGTTCACCACGGCGCGCGGGGTCACGGTAGCGCCGGCGAACTGATCGAAGTCGCCACCGTCGCGGCGCACAGCCCAGCGATCGGCCGGCGGGTCGCCAAGCGAACGGCCGGCGAAACGGGCGATCCAGTTGCTGCGGCGCGGCTCGACGCCATCCCCCAGGCCGGGGGTTTCGCGGTGCTCGGTCACCCGCACGCCCAGCACCCTTCCTTCGGCATCGACGCCAACCAGCAGGCGGATGTCGCCGGCGTACCCGTCCGGCGCGTTCGCCTCCAGCACCAGGCCATTGGCCCGCCCGGCCAGGCGGGCACGGTGGACGCTGGCGGCGTCGAGGCCCAGCCAGGCGGGCGCCCGTACCTGCACGCGGTCGGCCAGCAGGTCGTTGTCGTACCGGTCGGCCGGCATCACCAGGGCCAGGGCCTGCAGGGCGGCTTGCCGCTCCGCCTCGGCGATCGGCCCGCGGGCCAGGTGGTGCACGCCTGCCAGCAGCGCCACCGCCAGCACGGCGATGCCGCCCAGACGCAGCGCCGAGAGCGCGGCCTGGCGGGCGCCGCCGCTCATCGCCGGCCCTCGCCCAGGATGCGCGGCCGGGTGTGCAGGTCCAGCCACGGCGCGGCGCAGTTCATCAGCAGCACGGCGAAGGCCACTCCGTCGGGGTAGCCACCCCAGCGCCGGATGGCGAGCGTCAGCACCGCCACGCCGGCGCCGAACAGCAGGCGGCCGCGGGGCGTCGTGCAGCCGCTGACCGGGTCGGTGGCGATGAAAAACGCCGCCAGCATCAGGCCGCCGGAGAACACATGCTGTAGCGGAAAGGGATGCAAATCCGGATCCAGGGCCCAGAAGGGAAGGCTCAGCAGCACCGTCGTGCCCAGGGTAGCGGCTGGTACCTGCCAGGGAATGACCCGCTTCCAGAGCAGGAACAGGCCGCCGATGGCGTAGAAATTGGCGATCCATTCCCAGCCGCGGCCGCCGAAATCGCCGAACAGCGATTGCCCGCGGATCTCCGACAAGGTGGCCCCCTGTCGGGCCAGGTTGCGCACGGTGTCCAGCGGCGTGGCCTGGGCCAGCCCGTCCCAATGCCAGGGCGGCGGCAGTTCGCCGGTGAACACCGCGCGCAGGCTGTCACCGAGGCCGGGCGGCACCGCGCCTTCCAGTCCGCGCGGCGGCAGCCACTGGGTGAACTCGCGTGGAAAACACAGGATCGCCACCGCCAGGCCGACCATGGCCGGGTTGAACAGGTTGTGCCCCAGACCGCCGTACAGGTGCTTGGCCAGCAGGATCGCCGCCGCCATGCCGATGGCGGCGATCCACCACGGCGCCAGCGGCGGCAGGCACAAGGCGAACAGTACTGCGGTCAGCGGCGCGCTCAGGTCGCTGAGGAAGGGTCGCAGCGGCTTCCCGCGCAAGCGCAGCGCCAAGGCCTCGAAGGCAAGCGCGAAGGCGGTCGCCAGGACGATCTGCAAGGCGATGCCCGGGCCGAAGAACCAGCCGTGCGCCAGCGCGCCCGGCAGCAGCGCCAGCAGGACCAGACCCATGACGGTACGGACGTCGCGGCGCGGCGCCATGTGCGGCGCCGGAGCGGTGTCGAAGCGCCTCATGGCGGATCGTCCCCGGTTCTCTCGGCCTTGCGGACACGCGCCCGTTCGATCGCTGCCGCCACCGCATCGGCGCTGGTGGCGGCCTTGCGTGCGGCCAGGCGACGCTCCCGTTCGGCCGCCTCGCGGGCCAGCCGCCGTCCGCGCGCCTCGTATCGTTCGCGGGCGGCCTGCGCCGCCACCGCCTCGTCGGCATGTCGGCGCAGTTCCGCCTTGCCGTGGCGGAAATGCGCGGTCAGGGGGATGTGGCTGGGGCAGACCAGATCGCAGCAGCCGCACTCGATGCAATCGGGCAGGCCCTGCTCCTCGGCGGCGGCGAACTGCTGCGCCCGCACCTGCCGCAACAGCATCTGCGGCAGCAGCCGCGAGGGGCAGACCTCGGCACAGTCGCCACAGCGGATGCAGGGCATCTCCGGCGCCGCGTCCGGCAGCTGTGCGGTCGACAGCACCAACACGCAGTTGTGGGTCTTGCCGAGCGGGACATCGTCGTGGGGCAGGGCAATGCCCATCATCGGTCCGCCCAGCAGCAGCCGGGCGGCGTCCGCCGTGTAGCCGCCGGCCTGGGCCACCAGCTGGGCCACGGTCATGCCCAGCGGCACGACGTAGTTGCCGGGGCGCACCACCCCGGCACCGGTGACGGTGACGATGCGCTCGACCAGCGGCTCGCCCTGCGCGACCGCCCGCCAGGCAGCCCGGGCGGTGCCGACGTTGAGCACGATCACGCCGAGGTCGCGCGGCAGGCCGCCGCGTGGCACTTCCAGTCCGGTCAGGGCCTGGATCAGCTGGCGCTCGCCGCCCTCCGGATAGATCGTCGGCACCACGACCAGTTCGACCTGCGCCTCTCCGTGCCGGGCGATGGCCTCGCGGCAGGCGGCGAGTGCCGCCGGCATGCTGTCCTCGATCGCCAGCCGGATGCGTCCGGCGCCGACGGCCCGGGCCAGCATGCGGCCGCCCAGCACCACTTCGTCGGCATGCGCCCGCAGCAAGGCGTCGTCGCAGGCGATCCAGGGTTCGCATTCGGCACCGTTGAGAATCAGCAGGTCGCGCCCGGCCGCCAGCTTGTCAGCGGTGGGGAATCCGGCGCCGCCGAGACCGGCCAGTCCGGCTTCCCGGACGCGGGCGCGCAACTCCTCCGGTTTGGCCCGCGACCAGTCCAGCGCCGGCAGCCGCACGGTGTCGTGTGGTGGCTCGGGGCGGATCACCACGTGCATCGCCCGCATGCCCGGCCACTGCGGCGCCTCTTCCTCGGCCAGCGCCAGCACCCGGCCGGCGCAGGGCGAATGCACATCCACCCCGGGCGCCTGCCCGGCGATGCCGATCCGCTGGCCGCGCAGGACGTGCTGGCCCTCGGCCACGCAGGGTTCGGCCGGGTAGCCGGCGTGCTGCAGCAGGGACACCCGCAACTGCGCCGGCATCGCCGCGCGATGCAGTCCACCGGCCGTGGATTCGGCCTTGTGGCCATCCAGCCTGAGGCCGCCGTGGAAGCGGTGCGGGCGCATGCGCGGCGCTCAGCGCCCCGTGAACTGCGGCTTGCGCCGTTCCAGGAAGGCGCGGGTGCCTTCCTTCATGTCCTCGGTGGAGAAGGCCAGGGCAAAAGCCTGGGTTTCATAGTCCAGGCCGGTTGCCAGGCCGGCTTCGCCACCGATCGTCACGGCGTCGAGTATGCCGCGCAGCGCCTGGGGCGCGGCCTGGGCCAGCGCCGAGGCCAGCGCATCCACTTCGGCATCCAGTCGCTCCGCCGGCACGGCCCGGGTCAGCAGACCCAGCTGGACGGCGCGGGCGGCGTCCACCGGATTGCCGGTCAGGCACAGTTCCAGGGCGGCGCCGCGGCCGCACAGGCGCAGCAGGCGCTGGGTGCCGCCAAAGCCGGGGATCAGGCCCAGGTTCACTTCCGGTTGGCCCAGCTTGGCGCTGTCGGCGGCGATGCGCAGATGGCAGGCCATGGCCAGTTCCAGGCCGCCGCCCAGGGCGAAGCCGTTGATCCGGGCGATCACCGGTTTGCCCAGGGTTTCGATGCGCTGCATGAGCGTCTGTCCCAGGCGCGAGAATTCGCGAGCCTGCACCGGGCTCAGGCCGTTCATCTCGGCGATGTCGGCGCCGGCGACGAAAGCCTTGGCGCCGGCGCCGGTCAACACCACCGCCCGCACCCCTTCGTCGGCGCCGGCGGCGTGGAAGGCCAGATGCAGTTCCGACAGCGTGGCGCGGTTCAGGGCGTTCAGTTTGTCGGGGCGGTTGACGGTGATGCGCCGGACGGCGTCGCGGTCCTCGACGAGGAGGTGGGTGAAAGCCATGGATCTCTCCGGGATGCGGATGGTCGGGATGATGGGAACTTCGGCCACCGTTCCGGGTCCGAGCCTGGCGCTCCGGCCGGTGTCAGTGGCGGTTAAGCCCTGCCGGGGCTATCCTAGCGCGGCCTTTCGGGGCCCGTGCGCCCCGTGTATCCACCACAGGAGAGTTCCTGATGAAGTTGCGTGTGTTGGCTGCCACCCTGGCGGCCCTCGGTCTGGTTGCCGCTCCGGTCCTTGCGCAGAACGCCCCGGCGCCCGCCCAGCAGCAGCCGGCGCCGCCGCCGGTGAACAAGCCGGTCCTGAGTTATGCGATCGGCTACGACCTCGGTCGCGACCTGGCCGAGCAGAACGTCGACGTGGACATCAACGCCGTCATCCGCGCGGTGCAGGACGGTTTCGCCAAGAAGGATCCGGCCTATCCCAAGGCGCAGATGGACGCGCAGCTGGCCGGCCTGCAGCAACGCATGATCGCCGAGGCGCGCGCCGAGATCGAGCGCGTGGCCCGCGAGAACAAGGCCAAGTCCGACGCCTTCCTGGCCTCGACCCGTTCCAAGCCGAACGTGGTGGCCCTGCCCAGCGGCGTGCTGTACCGGGTGATCGACCCCGGTTCCGGCGCCAAGCCGACCAACGACAGCACCGTGCAGATCCACTACCGCGGCTCCGTCTCCACCGGCCAGGAGTTCGCCAACACCTATGCCCAGCAGAATCCGGCGCCGGTGTCGTTCAAGGTGTCGGAGTTCCCGATCGCCGGCGTGCGTGAGGCGCTGCTGATGATGCCGCAGGGCGCCCGCTGGGAGGTGTTCCTGCCGCCGGAGAAGGCCTTCGGCAACGATCCGCGTTCGCCGGTCGGTCCGGGCCAGGCGCTGGTGTTCGACATCACCCTGGTCAGCGTCAGGTAAGTCGCCGCCGCCGCGCCGCACCCGGCGCGGCGGCCCGTTTTCGCCCGATGTCGTTCCCTCCCGCATTCCGGGCCGTGCTCAGCCCCTGCATCGGGGTGTGCTCGCTGGGCGCGGACGGAATCTGCGACGGCTGCCACCGCACGGTGGCCGAGATCGCCCGATGGTCGCAGATGAGCGATGACGAGCGCCTGCACCTGATGGAAACGGTGCTGCCGGCCCGCGAGGCCCTGCGGGCGTGAGCGGCCTCGCCGACCCCTTGGCACGCCTGCCGGCCGCGCTGCACCCGCTGACCGAGCCGCCCGCGACCGAGCCCTGGAATCTCAGGGATCTTGACGGCCTGCTGCCCGCCGGCGCCGGCCTGCGGCCGGCGGCCGTGCTGGTGCCGCTGATCGAGCGGCCTGCCGGGCCGCAGGTGTTGCTGACCCGGCGCACCGAGGCGCTGCGTCTGCATGCCGGCCAGGTTTCCTTCCCGGGCGGCCGCATCGAGCCCGGTGATCGCGACCCGGTGTCGGCGGCGCTGCGCGAGGCCGAGGAGGAGGTCGGCCTGGGGCCGGGGCTGTCCCGACCCCAGGGCTATCTGGACTCCTTCGCCACGATCACGGGCTTTCACGTCTATCCGGTCGTGGCGCGCGTCGCCGGCGATTTCCGGGTCCGGCCGGATCCGGGCGAGGTGGCCGAAGCCTTCGAAGTGCCCCTGGACTTCCTGCTCGATCCCGGCAACCTGCACACCGTGGAGATGGAGGTCCGCGGCATGCGGCGGCGCGTGCTCGAGTTCCGTCATGGTGGCCATCGCATCTGGGGCGCCACCGCGGCCATGCTGCTGAACCTGCGGCAGCGCCTGGAGGCGGCGTCATGAGTCCGCTGCTGTCGGCGCAGGCCCTGCGCGAACGCCTGGGCCGCCCCGGCCTGGTGGTGGTGGATTGCCGGCACGTCCTGGCCGATGCGGACGCCGGCGAGCGTGCCTGGCGGCAGGCCCGCATCCCCGGCGCGGTACATGCGCACCTGGACCGGGACCTGTGCGACCTGTCGCGGCCAGCCTCGGAGGGGCGGCACCCCTTGCCGCGTGTCGGCGATTTCCTGGCCTTGCTCGAGCGGCTGGGCATCAGCCCCGCTTCCGACGTGGTGGCTTATGACGATGCCGGCGGCGCCATGGCGGCGGCCCGGTTCTGGTGGCTGTTGCGCCTGCTCGGGCATGCCAGGGTGTCGGTGCTGGACGGCGGTCTGGCGGCCTGGCGCGCCATCGGCGGGCCGCTGGAGCGGGACGAACCCCGACCGCCGGCGCGCGGCCGCTACCTGGCCGGGTTCGACCACGGGCAGGTCGCCGGCACCGAGGAGGTGCTGGCCGGTCTGGGCCAGGCGCCCGGCTGGCTGCTCGACATGCGCGCGCCCGAGCGCTACCGGGGCGAGCAGGAGCCGCTGGACCCGGTGGCGGGCCATATTCCCGGCGCCGTGAACCGGCCCTTCGCCCTGAACCTCGAGGCCGACGGCCGGTTCAAGCCGGCCGAGGTGCTGCGCCACGAATACGAGGCGCTGCTGCGCGGGCGTCCGCCGGACCAGGTGTTGCTGTATTGCGGCTCCGGCGTCACCGCCTGCCATGGCCTGCTGGCAATGGAACATGCCGGCCTGGCCGGCGCGCGCATCTACGCGCCGTCCTGGAGCGGCTGGGTGAGCGACCGCGCCCGCCCGGTGGAAACGGGCGAGCCGGCTAGATCCTGAGCCCCTCGCCGCCTTCCGCGTCGGCCGGCGCGATCTCCAGCCGGGTCAGTTCGACGCCGTCCACGGTCATCCGCCAGCGACCGTCTTCGTCCCGGTGCGGCGGCTCGTTCACTTCGAAGCGCGCGCTCAGGGCGCCGATGCCGATACGGAATCCGCTCCGGCTGAAGGAATGCACCGGGCCTTCGATCGAGGTGCGCTGGCGGCCCCGGACGCGCTCGTAATGGCCATGGCCCGAGGCCGAAATCACCACCAGCATGCCTTCGCCGCGCCAGTGGCCGACGTAGTCCCGGAAGTCCTGCGGCACCGGCCGCTCGCAGCCGGCGAGCAGGCTGGCCAGCGCCAGCAGCCAGACACCGCGCAGCATCGCCGCCCGCATCACTTGCCCAGCCTGGCGACCAGTGCCTTGAGCGCCGCCTGGCAATCCGGCCGGTACCAGCCGTCCACGAAACCGCCGAGCTCGGATTCGCTGAAGCCTGCGAGTGCCGCCACCAGGTCGGCGCGGGCCAGGCGCCGCGTCGCCAGCATCGGTTCGGCGGGCAGTTTCAGCAGTTCTTCGAGCCAGGCGCGGGCGCGCACGGTGACGTGTTCGGCATCGGTGAGCTCGTCCACCAGGCCGAGCGCCTGCGCCTGTTCGGCATCCACCAGGGCGCCGGCCACCAGCAGGCGTTCCGCCCGGTAGGGCCCGATCAGCCGACGCATCAGGTGCTGGATCGCGTCCGGCGCCACCAGCCCGACCTGCACTTCGTTCAGGCCGATCCGGAACGGCCCGCGCGCCATCACCCGGTAGTCGCAGCACAGCGCGAGCACGCAGCCGCCGGCCGGGCTGTGACCGCCGATGGCGGCGACCACCGGCACCGGCGATTCGGCGATGGCACGGGCAGTCTGGAAAAATCCCCACCAGGCCGCCGTCAGCGCAGCGCGATCCAGCTTCATCAGGTGTGGCACGTCCATGCCGCCGGAGAACACGTTCGGACCGCCGGCGACGACGACGCCGCGGGCGCCCTCGCCGGGCGCGGCCCGGACGGCGGTGCGCAGCGCCGCCAGCAGCTCCGGGTCGAGGGCGTTGACCGGCGGACGGGCCAGCCGGATTTCGAGGATGTCGTCATGGCGGTGCAGTTCGATCATGGTGGTTCAGCGGGTGGGTACGTCCGGGGCCCAACGATACCGCACCGTGTACTCGAGCTGCGCTTCGCCGCCGGCCGGCACCTTCAGGTCGAAGCTGGCCGACTGGGCATCGCGCGCCGCCGCCGGCACGCTGCTGGATACCAGCTCCCATTCGCTCCATCGCGGCATCGGCTCGTGGATGCGCACGGTGGCGGCGCCGGCCTTGGCGTTGCGCACTGTGTAGCGCACGGTCTCGGTCATCTGCCGGCCGGCGCGGTCGAGCTGGAAGCCGGCGCGTGTGCGCTCGGCATCGAGGTCGAAGGCGGTGCCCAGGGACAGGCGCACCTCCGCGCCGGCGGCGGTGTGGCCGATCATGGCCTCGCCCAGCAGGTCGCCGTTCTCGCTGACGCGGACACGACCCGCCGGCAGCGGCACGCCCAGGCCCTGTCCGCGGTTGCGGAAGGCGAGATTCGCCGTTACCGGCCGTTCGCCGCCATCGCCGTTGAAGTTGCGGTCCAGTATGGGCTGCGGCGGCGACCAGTCGTTGCCCGGCGTGCCGATGTCGTAGCGACGCTCGCAGACGATGCCCTCGGCGGCGTCGAGCAGGGGCAGGCGCTGGATGCTGCCATCGGCCAGGGTGCTCAGGCCGGGGATGCGGTAGGCGTGCGATTCGCCGGCGACGCGGGCATCCGGGGCGGCGTCGTAGGTGGCCTTGGCCCGGGTTCCGGAAACGACGACCGCCGCCATCTCCGCCACCACGGGCGCCGAGGCCCGGTTGGGTTCGCCGGCCACCAGGGTGAGCGCGACCTCCCGGAAATCGGTGCCGGAGCGGTTCACCACCATGGCCCCGCCTTCCAGGCGCATGCGGCAGGCCTGGCCCTGACCGGCCAGTTCCGCCTGGTATTCGGCGCGCCAGCCCAGGCCTCCGGTGTCGTAGGCCAGGTCGAAGGCCTGGTGGCCGGCGCGGGTGGCGTCCAGGGTCCAGACCAGGGTGGGTTCGTTGACCACGCCCTCGGGCAGGGCGGGCAGCTCGAAACTGGCGTATTCCGACAGCACCCGCACGCGGCCGTCCGGCAGGCGCAGGCTCAGGCCGTTGCCGGCCGCCAGCAGCACGCCGGTATGGGTTTGCCGGCTGCCGCCGATGTCCTGCTCCACCGTCACCTGGCGGCCGATCGCCCGGCGCAGCAGCTCTTCCTGGCCGGCGATGGCGAAATCGAAGCGCTGGCCGGCGACACGCGCCTGCCCGCGCGGGCGCAGCAGGACGGAGCCGGCGTCCAGGGCCGCCGGCAAGCCGCCCAGACGCTGCTCGGAGCGCCCGGCCGGCAGTTCGAACCTCAGTTCGGCTTCGTAGCGGGCCAGGCCGATACGGCCCGGGGGGCCGCCGGACTGGGCCACGGCTTCGTAATCGCCGCTGTAGACAGTCAGGCGGGGGGATTCGGCGGCGGCGGCCAGGGGCAGGCCGAGCGCGAGGGAAGTGGCGAAGGCAAGCAGGTACGGACGCATGCAAGGCTCCAGGGTGGCTGCGGGGCTACTATAGGCCCATGAACGCACGAGACCTTTGCCTGGGGTTTGCCCTCATCGCCCTTTCTTCAGTCGCCGTTGCCGAGCCCGGCTGCCGTCCGCTCGTCGAGAGGCCCTGGGTGCGCGCGGCGCCTCCCGGCGCCGCCGCCCTGGCCGGCTATCTGGTGCTGCGCAATCCTTGCGATGCCGTGGTCGAGGTGGTGGACGTCGAAAGTCTGGACTTCGGCGCGCCGATGATCCATCGCACCGAGGAGATCGACGGCATCAGCCGGATGCGCGAAGCCGGCAGGCTGGTGCTGGCGCCCGGCGAGTCGCTGGCGTTCGAACCCGGCGGCCTGCACCTGATGCTGATGAAGCCGCTGCGGCCCCTGTCCGAGGGCGACGTCGTCCGGATCCGTCTGGTGCTGGCCGACGGCCGGCGCCTTTACGCGGAGTACCCGGTCCGGCGCGAGGCGCCCGTGCCCTGAGCGTCGGGCGGGCGGCAGCGCCGACACCGCAGCCGGCTCACGCCCGCTTCCTCCGTTTCGGAACCGGCGCTGCCTCGCCCAGCACCCTGGCCAGGAAGCGGCCGGTGTGCGAGCCGGGATTGGCCGCAACCTCTTCCGGCGTGCCTTCGGCGATGATCCGGCCGCCGCGGTGACCGCCCTCGGGACCCAGGTCCACGATCCAGTCCGCGGTCTTGATCACGTCCAGGTTGTGTTCGATCACCACCACCGTGTTGCCCTCGTCGCGCAGGCGGTGCAGCACGGCCAGCAGGTGTTCGATGTCGTGGAAGTGCAGGCCGGTGGTCGGCTCGTCGAGGATGTACAGGGTACGGCCGGTGTCGCGCCGGCTCAGCTCCTTGCTGAGCTTGACCCGCTGCGCCTCGCCACCCGACAGCGTCGTGGCCGGCTGGCCCAGCTTGACGTAGCTCAGGCCGACGTCCACCAGGGTCTCCAGCTTGCGGGCGATGGCTGGCACGTTCTCGAACAGTTTCAGCGCATCCTCGACAGTCATTTCCAGCACGTCATGGATGCTGTGGCCCTTGTACAGGATGTCGAGCGTCTCGCGGTTGTAGCGCTTGCCGTGACAAACGTCGCAGGGCACGTAGACGTCGGGCAGGAAGTGCATCTCGACCTTGATCAGGCCGTCGCCCTGGCAGGCCTCGCAGCGGCCGCCGCGCACGTTGAAGCTGAACCGTCCCGGCGAATAGCCGCGGGCGCGTGCCTCCGGCACCTGGGCGAACAGTTCGCGCAGCGGGGTGAACAGGCCGGTATAGGTCGCCGGATTCGAACGCGGGGTGCGGCCGATCGGGCTCTGGTCTATGTCCACCACCTTGTCGAACAGCTCCAGCCCCTGTACTTCGCGATAGGGCGCCGGCGTCTGTGAAGCGCCGTTGAGCTCGGCCGAAGCCAGCCGGAACAGGGTGTCGTTGATCAGGGTGGACTTGCCCGAGCCGGAGACGCCGGTGATGCAGGTGAACAGTCCGGCGGGAATGCCCAGATCCACGTCCTTGAGGTTGTTGCCGCTGGCGCCCAGCAGGCGCAGGGTCATCTTCGGGTTGGGCCGGCGTCGCTGCTTCGGCACCTCGATGCGGCGCTTGCCCGACAGGTAGGCGCCGGTGATCGAGCGCGGGGCAGCCAGGATGTCCTCCAGCCGGCCCTGGGCGACCACCTCGCCGCCGTGCACGCCGGCTCCAGGCCCTATGTCCACGATGTGGTCGGCGGTGCGGATGGCGTCCTCGTCGTGTTCGACCACGATCACCGTATTGCCGAGGTCGCGTAGCCGCACCAGGGTTCCGAGCAGGCGCTCGTTGTCACGCTGGTGCAGGCCGATGGAGGGTTCGTCCAGCACGTACATCACGCCGACCAGGCCGGCGCCGATCTGGCTCGCCAGGCGGATGCGCTGGGCCTCGCCGCCGGACAGGGTATCGGCCTTGCGCTCCAGGGTCAGGTAATCCAGGCCGACGTCCACCAGGAAGCGCAGGCGTTCGGCGATCTCCTTGACGATCTTGGCGGCGATTTCGCCACGCCAGCCGTCGAGGCTCAGTCCGGAGAAGAAGGCCAGGGCCTCGTCCACCGGCAGTTTCGTCAGTTGCGGGAGCGTGCGCTCGGCCACGAACACGTTGCGGGCGGCCCGGTTCAGGCGGGCGCCGCCGCAGTCGGGGCAGGGCCGGTCGGAGATGAACTTCGAAAGCTCCTCCTTGACCACCTGCGATTCGGTCTCGCGGTAACGCCGCTCCAGGTTGGGCAGGATGCCCTCGAAACGGTGCTTGCGCTGGGTGCGGCCGCCGGACTCGGTAAGGTAGGTGAAGGTGATCACCTCCTCGCCGCTGCCGTACAGCACCGCTTGGCGCACCCGCTCGTCCAGCTCCTGCCAGGGGGTGTCGGGGTCGAAGCCGTAGTGTTTGCCCAGCGAGACGATCAGCTGGAAGTAGTAAGCGTTGCGGCGGTCCCAGCCGCGCACCGCGCCGGCGGCCAGGCTCAGCTCGGGGTGCACCACCACCCGGGCCGGGTCGAAGAACTGGGTCACGCCCAGGCCGTCGCAGCTTGGGCAGGCGCCCATCGGCGCGTTGAAGGAGAACAGCCGGGGCTCGAGCTCGGGAAGGGCGTAGTCGCAGACCGGGCAGCTGAACTTGGAGGAAAACAGCAGCGGCGCCGCATCCGGATCGTCCAGGTCGCGCACCTCGGCCAGGCCGTCGCCCAGCTTGAGCGCGGTCTCGAAGCTCTCGGCCAGGCGCTGGCGCAGGTCCTGGCGCGGGCGGAACCGGTCCACCACCGCCTCGATGCTGTGCTTCTGCCGCAGGGCCAGGCGCGGCACGTTGTCCAGTTCGTACAGCTCGCCGTCGACCCGCACCCGGACGAAACCCTGGGCGCGCAGTTGCTCGAACACCTGCACGTGCTCGCCCTTGCGGTCGCGCACCACCGGCGCCAGCAGCATGTAGCGGCGGCCCTCCGGCTGCGCCAGCGCCTGGTCGACCATCTGGCCGATGGTCTGGGCCTCCAGCGGGTAGTGGTGGTCCGGGCAACGCGGGCTGCCGACCCGGGCGAACAGCAGGCGCAGGTAGTCGTAGACCTCGGTGATGGTGCCGACGGTCGAGCGCGGGTTGTGCGAGGTGGATTTCTGCTCGATCGAGATGGCCGGGGAGAGGCCCTCGATGTGGTCCACGTCCGGCTTCTCCATCACGCTGAGGAACTGCCTGGCGTAGGCCGACAGCGACTCCACGTAACGGCGCTGGCCCTCGGCGTAGATGGTGTCGAAGGCCAGCGAGGACTTGCCCGAGCCGGACAGGCCGGTGATGACGATCAGCCGGTCCCGGGGCAGGTCCAGGTCGATGTTCTTGAGGTTGTGGGTGCGGGCACCGCGGATGCGGATCGTGTCCATGCGCCGGTTCGGGGGCTTCCGGTGGGGCGGAACCGGGCAGTCTAGCAGGGCGCCGCGGACAGACTCCGTCCGCCTTGTGTGCGGGCGGAAAACCCTGCCGGGCCAGGGGCTTGCCCGTGCCGGCGGGGATGGTGCCGGCCGGGATCGGGCCAGGCCGCTATCGGCAGGACGGAAAGGTTTGACCAAAAAAGGGTTTTTCCCCTAGAATTCCGCTTCTGTCCCGTGGCCGCGGGCAGGCTTTCGAAAATAACTACAGAGGAATCCGGTCATGTACGCAGTCATCGTTACCGGCGGCAAGCAGTATCGCGTGATGAAGGGCGAGACCCTCCGCGTCGAGAAGCTGGACGCCGAACCGGGCAGCAGCATCGAGATCGACGAGGTGCTCCTGCTCGGTGACGGCGAGAAGGTCACCGTCGGCTCCCCGAAGGTCGCGGGTGCCAAGGTCACCGCCACCGTCAAGGCCCACGGCCGCCTGGACAAGGTCCGCATCATCAAGTTCCGCCGCCGCAAGCACCATCGCAAGCAGATGGGCCACCGGCAGCATTACACCGAGATCGAAATCACCGGCATCGCCGGCTGAGCTGAGGAGACAACGTCATGGCACAGAAAAAAGGCGTAGGCTCGTCCCGCAACGGCCGCGATTCCAACCCGAAGTACCTGGGCGTGAAGATCTACGGCGGCCAGGCCGTCGAGGCCGGCAACATCATCGTCCGCCAGCGCGGCACCCAGTTCCATCCCGGTCCGGGCGTGGGCCTGGGTCGCGACCACACCCTGTTCGCCCTGGTGGACGGCGTGGTGGACTTCTCGGTCAAGGGCCCGAACAAGCGCCGCACCGTCAGCGTCGTGCCGGCGGCCTGAGGCCGATCCCGGAAACGCCCGGGAGGCCCCGCTTCGGCGGGGCCTTTCGTTTCCGGACCCCGCAAGTGACCGCCGCCCTTCACGGCGCCGCGGCGACGGCCCACAATCGGGCTGGTCTCCGCCCCTTACCCGGAAAGCACTGCACGTGAAGTTCGTCGACGAAGCCACCATCCTGGTCAGCGCCGGCAACGGCGGCAACGGTTGCATCAGCTTCCGGCGCGAGAAGTTCATTCCGCTGGGTGGCCCCGACGGCGGCGACGGCGGCGACGGCGGCAGCGTCTGGCTGCAGGCCGACGAGAACCTCAACACCCTGGTGGATTTTCGCCACCAGCGGCATTTCCGCGCCCAGCGCGGCCAGAACGGCATGGGCCGGCAGATGTTCGGCAAGGCCGGCGAGGACGTGGTGATCCGCGTGCCGGTCGGCACCGAGGTCATCAACGTCGCCACCGACGAAATCATCGGCGACCTGACCCGGCATGGCGAGCGCCTGCTGGTGGCCAGGGGCGGCACCGGCGGCAAGGGTAACGTGCATTTCAAGAGCTCGGTGAACCGGGCGCCGCGCAAGGCCACGCCGGGCACTCCGGGCGAGGAGCGCGAGATCCGCCTGGAACTGAAGCTGCTGGCCGACGTCGGCCTGCTGGGTTTCCCCAACGCCGGCAAGTCCACCTTCATCCGCGCCGTCTCGGCGGCGACGCCGAAGGTGGCCGATTATCCGTTCACGACGCTGTACCCGAACCTGGGCGTGGTCAGTGTGGAGACCGACCGCAGCTTCGTGGTCGCCGACATTCCCGGCCTGATCGAGGGGGCGGCGGAGGGCGCAGGCCTGGGTGCGCTGTTCCTGCGCCACATTCAGCGCACCCGGTTGCTGCTGCACCTGGTGGACATGGCGCCCTTCGGCGAGGGCGAGGATCCGGTCCGGCAGGTGCGGGCGATCGAGGAAGAACTGCGCAAGCACGATCCGGCCCTGCTGGAAAAGCCGCGCTGGCTGGTGCTGAACAAGGCCGACCTGCTGCCCGAGCAGGAGCGGCAGGCCAGGGCCGAGGCGATCATCGCCGCCCTGGACTGGCGGCAGCCCTGGTTCATGGTCTCGGCCCTGGGCCGTGAAGGCACCTGGCCGGTGGCGCTGAAGGTGCAGCAGTTCTTCGACGAGCAGAAAGCCGCGGCCCGGGAAGCGGCCGAGGACGCCGCCGCCCGCGCGGAGATGGGCCGCGATGGCTGAGGGCGCGACGCCGCCGCAGTCGCGCGCCCGCATGCGGGTGGCGGGGGCACCGGCCCGGCGCGGCGCGGCGCGGGCCGGTCGGCCGCGGCGGGGCGCTGGCGGCGCGGTAGCGGCGGGCCGATCGACGGGCGGCGATCGCCGGGCAGCAAAAAGGCCGGCTTGCGCCGGCCTTCGTTCGCCAGGTGCGGCGCCCGCGGGCGCCGCGGCCTCAGGCCTGCTTGAGGGCCTTGATGTGGGCGCTCAGGCGGCTCTTGTGGCGGGCGGCCTTGTTCTTGTGGATCAGGCCACGGGCCGAGTAGCGGTCGAGGATCGGCTGGGCGGCGGCGAACGCGGCCTCGGCGCCGGCGGCGTCCTTGGCCTCCAGGGCCTTGAGGACCTTCTTCACGGCGGTGCGCAGCATCGAGCGCTGGCTGGCGTTGCGGGCGTTGCGGACCAGCGTCTGCTTGGCGCGCTTCTTGGCGGACTTGATGTTGGCCACGGAGGGCTCCTGAAAACGGTGGGTGACGGCCAGCCCCTGCGGGGCCGGCGGAAGTTCGGGGGTCCAAAGACCGCGAATTATGGGGGATTCAAGGGCTTGAGTCAAACCGGGGGGGCGGTCAGGCCGGTCGTCCGGGAGGCGCGGGCATGAGCCGACGCGGCGGCCTGCTGCGCTCGGGCGCGGTGTTCGGTGCGATGACCCTGCTGTCGCGGGTCGCCGGTTTCGTCCGCGACATGGTCCAGGCCCAGCTGTTCGGCGCCGGCGGCCTGGTGGACGCTTTCGCCATCGCCTACCGCATCCCCAATTACCTGCGGCGGATCTTCGCCGAGGGCAGTTTCGCTTCGGCCTTCGTGCCGGTGCTGTCGGAGCTGCGGCAGAAGGGCGACGAGGCGGCGCTCAAGGACTTCCTGGACCACGTCGCCGGCGCCCTGTGCGCGACGGTACTGGTGGTCAGCGGCCTGGGCATGCTGGCAGCACCGGCGGTGGTGGCCCTGATCGCCCCGGGCAGCCTGGACGACCCGGGCAAGTTCGGGCTCACGGCCGAGCTGCTGCGCATCGTTTTTCCCTATCTGGCCCTGGTCTCGATGACGGCCCTGGCCGGCGCGGTGCTCAATTCCTTCGAGCGTTTCGCCCTGCCAGCCCTGACCCCGGTGCTGCACAACCTGGCGGTGATCGCCGCCATGCTGGCGCTGTCGCCCTGGCTGGAAGTGCCGATCAAGGCCCTGGCCTGGGGCGTGCTTGCCGCCGGCGCCCTGCAGCTGCTGTTGCTGTGGCCGGCGTTGGGCCGGCTGGGCCTGAGGCCGCGGCTGCGCCTGCAACTGCAGCACCCGGGCGTGCGCAAGGTCCGCCGGCTGATGCTGCCGACCCTGTTCTCGTCCTCGGTGGCCCAGCTCAACCTGATCGTCGGCACCATGTTCGCCTCGCTGCTGGTGGACGGCAGCCAGAGCTGGCTGTACTACTCCGACCGCCTGATCGAGTTCCCGCTGGGCGTGTTCGGAGTGGCCCTGGGCACGGTGATCCTTCCGCACCTGGCGCGCCGGCACGCCGACACCGACGCCGACGGCTACGCCGAGGCCCTGGACTGGGGACTGCGTACGGTGTTGCTGCTGGCGCTGCCGGCGGCCCTGGGCCTGTGGCTGCTGGCCGAGCCCCTGGCCATCACCATCTTCGAGCGCGGCGAGTTCCTGGCTGCCGACAGCCGCATGACCGCGCTGGCGATGATGGCCATGGCGGTGGGCATTCCAGGCTTCATGGCCAGCAAGGTGTTGTTGTCGGCCTTCTACGCCCGGCAGGACACCCGCACGCCGATGCGCGCAGCGGTGGCGACGGTGTTCATCAACGTCGCCCTGACCGCGGCGATCACCACGCCGCTGTGGCTGTCGAACGTGCCCGGCGCCCACGCCGGCATCGCACTGGCCACCGGCCTGGCCGGCCTGGCCAACGCCGGTCTGCTGTGGCGGGCATTGCGTCGTGGCGGTCTGACGCTGGCGCCGGGCTGGGGCCGGCACCTGCTGCGTCTGCTGCTGGCCTGCGCGGTGATGACGGCCGTGGTCTGGCTGGCGGATCGCGCGGTGGGCGACTGGCGCGCCTGGTCCGGCCTGGCCCGCTGGGGCTGGTTGCTGGCGGTGGTTGCCGCCGGCGCCGCCGGCTACGGCCTGGCCCTGCTGGCGATGGGCTGGCGGCCGCGCGAGCTGCGCGGGCCCTGAACCGCGCCGGCTATACTTCGCGCCATGAGCAGGCTGTTCCGGGACGTCGAGGGCGAGTCACCTTGCCCGCAGGGCAGCGTGGTTTGCATCGGCGCCTTCGACGGCCTCCACCGGGGCCACCGGGCGCTGATCGGCCACGCGCGCGGCCGTGCCCGGCTGCTGGGCCTGCCGGCCGTGGCAGTGAGCTTCGAACCGTTGCCGCGCGAGTTCTTCGGTGGCGATGACCCGCCGCCGCGGCTGCTGCTGCCGCGGGCCAAGTACGAAGGCCTGCGCGCCCTGGGCATGGACGTGGTCGGCCTGCTGCGTTTCAACGCGGCGATGGCGGCGATGCCGGCCGAAGACTTCGTCACCCGCGTGCTGGCGAAGAAGCTGCGGGCGCGCGAGGTCTGGGTCGGCCCGGATTTCCGCTTCGGCAACCGCCGCCGCGGCGACCTGGCGATGCTGCAGGCGATGGGGCCGGAGCACGGCTTCGTCGCCGGTGGCATCGAGGCGGTGGGCGAGGGCGAGCGCTGGTCGAGCACGGCAATCCGGGCCTGGCTGGCGGAAGGAAAGCTGGAACTGGCGGCGAAGGCCCTGGGCCGGCGTTATGCCATCGCCGGCAAGGTGGTGCGCGGCCGGCAACTGGGCCGCAAGCTCGGTTATCCGACCGCCAATCTCCGCCTGGCCGGCAAGCGCCCGGCCCTGAGCGGCATCTTCGCCACCTGGGTGCGCGGCATCGGTGCCGGGCCGATGCCGTCGGTGTCCAGTCTGGGCACGCGTCCGACCGTGGACGGGGTGGAGCCGCTGCTCGAGGCGCATGTGTTCGACTTCGACGGCGACCTGTACGGGCGCCGGATCGAGGTGGAGTTCGTGGCGAAGCTTCGCGACGAGAGGAAGTTCGACGACCTGCCGGCCCTGGTGCGGCAGATGGACGAGGATGCGGCCCGGGCCCGCGAGGCCCTGGCGCGTGACCGTGAGGAACGCGGAGTGACGGCGTGAGCGACAGCGGCGGCAAGGACTACAAGCACAGCATCAACCTGCCGGAGACGGCCTTCCCCATGCGCGGCGACCTGCCGAAGCGCGAGCCGGACGTGCTGGCGCGCTGGCAGGCCGAGGGCCTGTACGCGAAGCTGCGCGAGGCCGGCAAGGGCCGGCCGCGCTACGTGTTGCACGATGGCCCGCCGTACGCCAACGGCGCCATCCACATCGGCCACGCCGTCAACAAGATCCTCAAGGACATGGTGGTCAAGTCGCGGCTGATGGCCGGCTATGACGTGCCCTACGTACCTGGCTGGGACTGCCACGGCCTGCCGATCGAGCTGGCGGTGGAGAAGAAGTTTGGCAAGGTCGGGGACAGGCTGGACGCGGCCGCCTTCCGCGCCAAGTGCCGCGAGTACGCCGCCGAGCAGATCGCCGGCCAGTCGCGCGACTTCCAGCGCCTGGGCGTAATCGGGGATTGGGAAAAGCCTTACCGGACCATGGACTTCGCCTTCGAGGGCGCCATGTTGCGGGCGTTGGCGAAGATCATCGAACGCGGGCACCTGAGCCGCGGCGTCAAGCCGGTGCACTGGTGCTTCGACTGCGGCTCGGCCCTGGCCGAGGCGGAGATCGAATACGCAGACAAGGTTTCGCCGCAGGTGGACGTGGCCTATGACGCCGTGGATGCGGTGGCGCTGGCCGGCAAGTTCGGCGTGGACGCCGGCGACGCCATCGTGGCGGTGCCGATCTGGACCACCACGCCCTGGACCCTGCCGGCCTCGCTGGCCGTGACCCTGGGCGCCGATCTGGATTACGTGCTGGTCAAGGGGCCGGCCCGGGAGGGCCCGGATGGCACGCGCCGGCAGGTGCTGCTGGTGCTGGCGGAGGCACTGCACGAACAGGCCTTGGCACGGTACGGCATCGCCACGCCGGTCGTGCTCGGCCGTGCCAGGGGTGCCGCGCTGGAAGGCCTGCTGCTGCGGCATCCGTTCTACGGGCACCGCCAGGTGCCGCTGGTCCTGGGCGATCACGTCACCACCGACGCCGGCACCGGCGCCGTGCACACCGCTCCCGGCCATGGCCAGGAGGATTACCAGGTCGGCCTGAAGTACGGCCTGCTGGAGAAATACGCCACGCCCGAGCTCAACCCGGTCGGCGGCAACGGCGTCTATCTGCCGGGCACGCCCCTGGTCGAGGGCATGCACATCTGGAAGGCCAACACCTTCATCGCCGGCCTGCTGCGCGAGCGTGGCGTGCTGCTGGCCGAGGGCAAGCTCGAGCACAGCTATCCGCACTGCTGGCGGCACAAGTCGCCGGTGGCGTTCCGGGCCACGCCGCAGTGGTTCATCTCGATGGAACAGGCCGGGCTTCGCCGCGACGCCCTGGCCGAGATCGGCAAGGTGCGCTTTTTCCCCGAGTGGGGCCGGGCGCGCATCGCCGGCATGGTCGAGGGCCGGCCGGACTGGTGCATCAGCCGCCAGCGCACCTGGGGTGTGCCGATCGCCCTGTTCGTGCACAAGGTCACCGGCGAGCCGCATCCGCGTTCGGTCGAACTGATGCACCAGGTCGCCGCCAGGGTGGCCGAGCATGGCGTGGACGCCTGGTACGACCTGGACCCGGCCGAACTGCTGGGCGCGGAAGCCGCAGACTACGAGAAGGTCACCGACATCCTCGACGTCTGGTTCGATTCCGGCGTCACCCACGAGGCGGTGCTGGCCGAGCGCGGTGCAGATGGCCTGGGCAAGCCGGCCGATCTTTACCTCGAGGGCTCCGACCAGCATCGCGGCTGGTTCCAGAGTTCGCTGCTGACCGGCGTGGCGATGGACGGCGAGGCGCCCTACAAGGCGGTGCTGACTCACGGCTTCACCGTCGATGCCCAGGGCCGGAAGATGTCCAAGTCGGTTGGCAACGTGGTCGAACCGCAGAAGGTGATCGGCACGCTGGGCGCCGACGTGCTGCGCCTGTGGGTGGCCTCGGCCGACTACCGCAACGAGATGTCGGTGTCCGACGACATCCTCAAGCGCACCGCCGACGCCTACCGCCGCATCCGCAACACCGCCCGCTTCCTGCTGGGCAACCTGCACGGCTTCGATCCGGAGGCGCACCTGCTGCCCAACGATCAGCTGCTGCTGCTGGACCGCTGGGCCGTGCACCGCGCCCACGAGCTGCAGGCGCAGATCCGGCGCGACTACGAGGAGCACGACTTCGCCGCGGTGGTGGCGGCGGTGCAGAACTTCTGCACCAATGACCTGGGCGCCATCTACCTGGATGTCACCAAGGACCGCCTCTACACCATGCCGCGCGACAGCCATGGCCGCCGCTCGGCGCAGAGCGCCATGTTCCGCATCGCCGAGGCCTTCGTGCGCTGGATCGCGCCGGTGCTGAGCTTCACCGCCGACGAGATCTGGCGGCACCTGCCGGGCCAGCGCGCCGACAACGTGATGCTGGCCACCTGGTACGAGGGCCTGGCGCCGCTGCCGGCCGACGCGCAGCTGTCGCCGGCGGATTTCGACAGGCTGCTGGAGCTGCGCGAAGCCGTGGCCAAGGTGCTGGAGCCGATGCGTGCCTCCGGCGAGATCGGCGCCTCGCTCGAGGCCGAGGTGGACCTGCAGCTGGACGCCGCCACCCACGCACGCCTGGCGCCGGTGGCGGAGGAGCTGCGCTTCTTCTTCATCACCTCGCGCCTGGACATCCGCGCGGGCGAGGGCGTGGAAGTGAAGGCGGTGGCGACGAAGCACGGCAAGTGCGTGCGCTGCTGGCACTACCGTCCGGAGGTCGGCAGCTTCGCCGATGACCCGGAGCTGTGCGGCCGCTGCATGGAGAACGTCTACGGCGCCGGCGAAAACCGGCGGTGGTTCTGATGGCCCGGCCCTCGCCCGATGCCACGCCCTGGCTGTGGCTGTCGGCCGTGCTGGTGCTGGCCGACCAGGCGAGCAAGTACTGGGCCATGCACGCCCTCGAGTACGGCCGGCCGGTGCCGGTGATCGAGGGCTTCTGGAACTGGACCCTGGTGCACAACACCGGCGCCGCCTTCAGCTTCCTGTCCTCGGCCGGCGGCTGGCAGCGCTGGTTCTTCAGCCTGCTGGCGGTGCTGGTCAGCGGCCTGATGGTGCGCTGGCTGCGGCATACGCCGCGGACCGACTGGCGCACGGCGGTGCCGTTGGCGCTGGTGGTGGCCGGCGCGGTCGGCAACCTGATCGACCGCCTGCGCTTCGGCTACGTGGTGGATTTCGTCGACTGGTACTACGGGACCTGGCACTGGCCGGCCTTCAACCTGGCCGATTCGGCCATCGTGGCCGGGGCCATCGGGCTGGTGCTGTTCAGTTTCGCGGCCCCGAAACGGGCCGGGGAAGGCGGATAATCGCCGACATGGACATCCTGCTCGCCAACCCCCGCGGTTTCTGCGCCGGCGTCGACCGCGCCATCGAGATCGTCAAGCGCGCCATCGAGACCCTGGGCGCGCCGATCTACGTGCGCCACGAGGTGGTGCACAACCGTTTCGTCGTCGAGGACCTGCGCCAGCGCGGTGCGATCTTCGTCGAGGAGCTGGACGAGGTGCCGGACGGCGCCACCGTCATCTTCAGCGCCCACGGCGTTTCCCAGGCCGTGCGCAGCGAGGCCGAGCGGCGCGGCCTGAAGGTGTTCGACGCCACCTGTCCGCTGGTGACCAAGGTGCACCTGGAAGTGGCCCGTCACTGCCGCCAGGGCCGCGACGTGGTGCTGATCGGCCATGCCGGTCATCCGGAGGTCGAAGGCACCATGGGCCAGTGGAACGCCCAGTGCGGCCAGGGCCGCATCTACCTGGTCGAGGATGTCGGGGACGTCGCCGGCCTGGAGCTGAGCCAGCCCGAGAACTGCGCCTACACCACCCAGACCACCCTGTCGGTGGACGACACCCGCGGCATCATCGAGGCCCTGCGCAGGCGCTTTCCCGCCATCCAGGGCCCGAAGAACGACGACATCTGCTACGCCACCCAGAACCGCCAGGACGCCGTGCGCCTGCTGGCCGGCCAGGCGGACCTGGTGCTGGTGGTGGGCTCGGCCAACAGCTCCAACTCCAACCGCCTGCGCGAGCTGGCCGAGCGCGAGGGCGTGCCGGCGCACCTGATCGACGGCGCTGCCGACATCCGCCCCGAGTGGCTGGCCGGCAAGACCCGGATCGGCGTCACTGCCGGCGCCTCCGCCCCCGAGGTGCTGGTGCAGGAAGTGATCGCCCGCCTGCGCGAGCTGGGCGCCGACGGTGGCGTTCAGGACCTGGAAGGCGAGCCGGAGAACATGGTCTTCGCCCTGCCCAGGGAACTGCGGATCCAGCTGGTAAATTGACCGTCCCTCGGCGCGGGCCCTAGAATCCGCGCCCTCACGCCGGAATAGCTCAGCTGGTAGAGCGGCGCATTCGTAATGCGTAGGTCGTAGGTTCGAATCCTATTTCCGGCACCAATTCCCGGCGGGCCTGTGCCCGATGCGGGCAGCACTGGACCCGGCAGGCGCGCTGAAGTGTCCGGCCCTGTGCGCCGGCGCCGCTGGACTGTCGGCGGACCTCGGTGCCGGTATCGGTCGGCAGGCACCGTGGGTTTCCTGCCCCGGGGAGCCCGGGGCCTTCAGCGGAAATCGCGCGAGCGGGTCGCCAGGGCGCCGATCAGCGGGCTTTCGTCGTGCAGGCGGGCGGCGATCACGTGCCGCACGCCATCCACCGTTTCCAGCCGTCCTTCGACGCCGAGCAGGCGTGAGGCCACCAGCACCCGGCGCTGGCGCTCGGCCAAGTGCGACCAGACCACCACGTTCACATTGCCGTCCTCGTCCTCGAGGGTGACGAAGGTGACGCCGCTGGCGGTTTGCGGCCGCTGCCGGCCGGTGACCAGGCCGGCGATCCGCACCGGCGTGCCATGCGCCAGGCCTTCCAGCTCGCGCGAACGGCGGTAGCGGCGCGCCGCCAGGCGGGCGCGCAGCAGGCGCAGCGGATGCGGGCCCAGGCTGAGGCCGAGGCGGGCGTGGTCGGCCAGCAGGTCCTCGCCGGTGCTGGGCACGGGCAGCGGTGCCGCGTCTTCCTCGGCTGGCGTCGGCAGCAGCGGCCGCTGCGGCTCGACACCGGTGGCGGCCCAGCGCGCCCGGTGCCGGTGCCCGGCCAGGCCGCGCAGGGCGCCGGCCTCGGCCAGCAGCACGCGGGAACGTTCGTCCAGGCCGGCGCGCAGGCAGAGATCGGCGACATCGCGGAAGGGTGCGGCGGCGCGGGCACGCAGCAGGGACTCGGCCGTCTCCTGCGACAGGCCCGAGACCATGCGCAGGCCCAGGCGCAGCGCCGGCGACGCGTCGGGCACGTCTTCCAGGCTGCAGTCCCATTGGCTGTGGCGTATGTCCACCGGCCGTACCTGCACGCCGTGCCGCTGCGCGTCCTGCACCAGCTGCGAAGGGCTGTAGAAACCCATGGGCTGCGAATTGAGCAGGGCGCAGGTGAAGGCGGCCGGGTGATGGCATTTCAGCCAGGCGCTGGCGTATGTGAGCAGGGCGAAGCTGGCGGCATGCGATTCCGGGAAGCCGTAGTCGGCGAAACCCTCGATCTGCGAATAGATGCGCTCGGCGAACTCCTGCGTGTAGCCGCGCTCGGCCATGCCGGCCAGCAGGTCGGCGCGGAATTCCTCCAGGCCACCGCGCCGTTTCCATGCGGCCATGCCGCGCCGCACTGCGTCGGCGCGGCCGGCGCTGAAACCGGCGGCCACCATCACCAGCTCCATCACCTGTTCCTGGAACAGCGGCACGCCGAGGGTGCGGTCCAGCACCGGCTTCAGCTCGGGGCGCGGGTACTCCACCTTTTCCTTGCCCTGCCGGCGGCGCAGGTAGGGATGCACCATGTCGCCCTGGATGGGGCCCGGCCGCACGATCGCCACCTGGATCACCAGGTCGTAGAAATTCGCCGGCCGTAGCCGCGGCAGCATCGCCATCTGCGCCCGCGATTCGATCTGGAAGACACCGATGGTGTCGGCGGCCTGGATCATGGTGTAGGTGGCATCGTCATCGGTGGGGATGCATGCCAGTTCCAGGTCCTTGCCCTCGTGCCAGCGCAGCAGGTCCAGGCACTTGCGGATGGCGGTGAGCATGCCCAGGGCCAGGCAGTCCACCTTCAGCAGGCCCAGCGATTCCAGGTCGTCCTTGTCCCACTCGATGATGCTGCGCTCGGGCATGGCGGCGTTGCGCACCGGCACCAGGTGGTGCAGCGGCCGGTCGGAGATGACGAAGCCGCCGACGTGCTGGCTCAGGTGCCGCGGCGCGCCCTCCAGCTGCCGGGCCAGGGCGAGGATGCGGCGCAGGATCGGCGCCTCCGGGTCGAAGCCGTGTTCGCGCAGGTGCTGCTCGGCCTGCTTCAGGCCCTGCCAGGGATCCAGGCAGCGGCTGAGCCGGTTCACCTCGTCCGGCGGCAGGCCCAGGCCGCGGGCGGCATCGCGCAGGGCGCTGCGGCCGCGGTAGCAGATCACGGTGGCGGCCAGGGCGGCGCGCTCGCGGCCGTACTTGCGGTAGACGTACTGGATGACTTCCTCGCGCCGCTCGTGCTCGAAGTCCACGTCTATGTCGGGCGGTTCGTTGCGCTCGCGCGAGAGGAAGCGGCCGAACAGCAGGCGCGAATGCGCCGGATCCACCGCGGTGATGCCCAGGGCGAAACAGACCGCGGAGTTCGCCGCCGAGCCGCGTCCCTGGCAGAGGATGCCACGCGAGCGGGCGTAGCGGACGATGTCCTCGACGGTGAGGAAGAAGGCCTCGTAGCCCAGCTCGGCGATCAGGGCCAGCTCCGATTCGATGCGCTCGCGTACCGCCGGCGGCGTGCCCTGCGGCCAGCGCCGGCGCATGCCGGCCTCGGTGAGTTCGCGCAGCCAGCTGCTGGGCGTGTGGCCTTCCGGCACCAGTTCACGCGGGTACCGGTAGCGCAGGCTGTCGAGCCGGAAGCGGCAACGAGCGGCGATGCGCAGGCTTTCTTCCAGAAGCGCCTGCGGATAGATGGCGGCCAGGGCACGGCGCGTGCGCAGGTGCCGTTCGCCATTGGGGAAGAGCCGGTCGCCGGCCTCGGCGACGCTGCGGCGCAGGCGCAGGGCGGTCAGCAGGTCCTGCAGGGCGCGGCGGCCGCGCACGTGCATGTGCGCGTCGCCGGCGGCCACGGCCGGCAGCTCCAGCCATGCGGCCAGGTCCAGCAACCGGCGCAGGCGGGCATCGTCGTCGGGGCCGCGGTGCAGTTCCACCGCCAGCCAGGTGCGGCCGGGGAAACGCTCGCGCAGCCAGCGGCCCTGGCCGGGATCGGGTTCGGCGCCGGGAATCCACAAGGCCAGCAGGCCGTCGGTGGGTTCGCTGAAATCGCTGCGGTGCAGCTGGTAACCGTGGCCATCCTCGCAACGCATCCGTGCCCGGGTGATCAGCCGGCACAGACACGAGTAGCCCGCCTCGTCCTCGACCAGCAGCACCAGCTTCAAGCCATCGCTGAGGGTGAATTCGCTGCCGGTGATCAGCGGCAGTTCCGTCTCCTTCGAAGCTTCCCAGGCGCGGACGATGCCGGCCAGGCTGCATTCGTCGGTGATGGCCAGGGCGGTGTAAGCCTGCTGCTTCGCCCGCCGGAACAGCTCGAGCGCGCTGGAGGCGCCGCGGCCGAAGCTGAAGTGGCTCAGGCAGTGCAGTTCGGCGTAGCCGGGGAGGTCGGGTTCAGGCGATGGCGTGCCGCGCGACACGGCGCCGCGTGCCCGGGCGGCAAGCGATACGAGCTTCATGCGAACCAGCCATGCAGCATCCACGGCCCGCGTTCGCCGGCCGGGCAGAACACCCAGGCGCGCTGGCCGTTGCCGGTGCGCACCACGTAGTAGTCGCGGCGCAGGTCCTCGCCATCCCACCAGCCCGATTCGATGCGTTCGGGCCCGGCCAGCACCGTTGGTGCCGGGCCGCGCAGGGGAATGGGCCGGGCCAGCAGCCAGGTCGGGCGGGGCAGGGGCATGGCGCTCAGCGTTTCGCCCGGCGTTTGCTCGCGCAGGCGGCGCATCGCCCGTTCCGGGCGCGGATCGGGCTGCAGGGCGTAGCGGTGCACCGCCTCGGCGCCGAGCCGTGCCTGCAGCCGCGCCTGCAATGCCGACCAGTCCAGGGCGCCGGCAGGGCGGGTGTCGAACAGGTCGGTGGCCGCCGGCACGAAGGGCGGTAGTTCCTCGGCGCAGACCGACAGCGCCCGCACCGGTGCCGGCAGCGTCTCGCGTTCCAGCACCAGCCTCGCCAGCTCGAACAGCCGCGCCGGATCGCGCTCGGGTATGGCGGTGCCGACCTGCAGCCGGCTGGGCGCGTGCAGCTCGTGTTCGAAACGCAGGTGAAAACGCTGCACGCCGCCGTCGCGCCCGGCCAGGAAGCCGGCGAGATCGGTCAGCAGGCGGCGCAGCGGAAAGAGCAGGCCGGTGTGGTAGCGGATCTCGTCGTCGAATTCGAAGCGGCGTTCGAAGCGCTCCGGCGGCCGGTAGGCGGGGCGCGGATCGGGCGTGGCGCCGGTGAGCCGGTCCAGCCACTGTCCCAGCTCCGCGCCGAAACGCCGGCGCAGGCCGGCGCGCGGCAGCGCCAGCAACTGCCGCAGGCGACGGACGCCGAGCGCGGCCAGGGCCTCGCGGGTGGCGTCCTGCAGCGGCAGCGTGGCGATGGGTAGGTGGTCGAGCATCTGCCGCAGCGCTTCGATGGCCGTCACCGCCAGGCCATCGCGATGCCGTGCCAGGCACAGCGCCGCCAGCGGCGTCGGTGCCAGGCCGATGCGGTGTTCCAGGCCCAGGGCCTGCAGGTCGTCGCGCAGCAGGCGTTCGAAGCGCGGCCAGGGACCGAACAGGCCCAGGCTGCCGCCGACTTCCAGCCAGACCGTGTCCTGGGCCGGCTCGCTGCAGACCTGGCCGGAATAGCCGTAGGCCCAGGCGCAGGCGAGCTCCAGCAACGCACCCGCTTCGGCGGCATCGTGGCCGGCCACCGCCAGGTTCGGGCAGAGCGCGAGGGCGGCGGTCAGGGCCTGGCCCGCCTGCACGCCGGCCTCGCGGGCGGCGGCATTGGCCAGCAGTACCTGCCGGCGCTGCGGCGGGCCCTCGACCAGGGCCAGCGGCGCTTCCGGCTCCGGCTGACGGCGGAGGACGGCGTCGATCGCCCGCTGCGGCAGGTGGATGGCGGCCCAGAGCATGGCCGCCTCAGTGCAGGGGCCGGGCGGGCCAGGGCAGCGGCGTGGCCGGCGGCTGGGCGCCGCGGCACTTGAGCACGCGCAGGCCTTCGCCCTCGAACTGCAGGCGCAGGGCGGCCGGCGAGGGATTGCGGGCCGCCGACAGCGGCCGGAACAGGAAGCCCAGGCATTGGCCGGTTTCCGCCGCCACCTGCAGCCGGCGCAGCTGCCGGTCGCCCAGGCCGGCCGGCCAGCCGAGCACGGCCCCGCAGGCGCCGCTGCGCAGGCATTGCTCCAGGGCCCAGGCGGCCTGGTCGGCGCCGGCCTCGACCACCCAGATGCGGCGCAGGTCCAGCCCGGCCCGCGCCAGGGCCGGCGCGTAGGGCAGGTAGGGCGGCTGCACCCAGACCACCGGCCGGCCGGCGCGGCTGATGCGCGCCAGGCTGGGCAGCAGCAGTTCCAGTTCGCCGATGCCGTCGGCGGGAATCAGCACTTCGGTGAGCGCGCCCTCGGGCCAGCCGCCGCCGGGCAGCACGGCATCGAGGGCGGCGTGGCCGGTGGGTTCGCGGCCGGGTGCCGATGGCTCCGCCGGGCGGCCGCGCCAGAGCCGGCGCTCCGCCATCAGGTCGTGCAGGGAAAGGACGGCGCCCATGTCCGGCTCCCGCTCAGCCCTGCCGCACCAGGCCGCAGTACACGCCTTCGATGGCGAAGACCGTGCCGGGCAGCACCTCGATGGGCGCGTGGTCGGGATTGCGCGGCAGCAGCTGGATGCGGTCGCGGCGCCGGCGCAGGCGCTTGACCGTCAGCTCGCCGTCCAGGCGCGCCACGACGATCTGCCCGTCGTGCGCCTCGGGCGTGCGGTGCACGGCGATCAGGTCGCCGTCGAAGATGCCGTCGTCGCGCATGGAATCGCCGCGCACCCGCAGCAGGTAGTCGGGCCTGGGGAAGAACAGGGCGCGGTCGAGCAGCAGCCGGCCCTCGGGCTCGGCATCGCCGATGGGCTCGCCGGCGGCCACCTTGCCCAGCACCGGCAGTGACAGCCCGTCGGCCGGCGGCGGCGGATTGGCCAGGCGGATGCCGCGCGACTTGCCCGGCAGCAGGCGCAGCACGCCCTTGGCTTCCAGGGCCTGCAGGTGCGACTGGGCCGAACGCGGCTGGCGGAAGCCGAACTCCCGGGCGATCTCGGCCAGGGTCGGCGGCAGGCCGTGCTCGGCGACCTGGCGGGCGATGAAGTCGAGGATGGCCTGCTGGCGGGCGGTCAGGGTTTCCATGGCACAAATATATGTGCTATCCATGGCGCCGGCCAGTCCCCGCCGGCGCTTCCCCGACAGGCTGCCGGGCGGCTGTCTCACGGAACGGGACGGGCCCCGGTTTACCCTTGCTCACCCACGGATACGGATGTCTCACCCATGGCCAAGGCCAAGACCGCCTATGTCTGCTCCGACTGCGGCGCCTCCTTCACCCAGTGGCAGGGCCAGTGCGGCGACTGCGGCGCCTGGAACACCCTGAGCAGCTATGTGGTCGAGCCCGCCGCGGCCGGCAAGGGCGCCGCCCCGGCGGCGGCCCGGCACGGCAGCTGGGCCGGCCGGCAGGAAACGGCCGGCATCACCGCCCTCAGGGACGTCAGCCAGGCGGCCGAGTCGCGCACCTCCACCAGCATCGGCGAGCTCGACCGGGTGCTGGGCGGTGGCCTGGTGGACGGCTCGGTGGTGCTGGTCGGCGGCGACCCGGGCATCGGCAAGTCCACCCTGCTGCTGCAGGCGATGGCGCAGATGTCGGCGCAGCGGCCGGCCCTGTACGTCACCGGCGAGGAAAGCCTGGCCCAGGTGGCGGGGCGGGCGCAGCGCCTGGGCCTGCCCATCGACAACCTGCAGGCCCTGGCCGAGACCTGCGTCGAGAAGATCCTGGCGCAGGCCGCTTCGGCCAAACCGGCGCCGCGGCTGCTGGTGGCCGATTCCATCCAGACCCTGTGGAGCGAACTGCTCACCGCCGCGCCCGGCTCGGTCAGCCAGGTGCGCGAGAGCGCGGCCAGGCTGGTGCGCTTCGCCAAGGAAACCGGCACCTCGGTCTTCCTGGTCGGCCATGTCACCAAGGAGGGCGGCATCGCCGGCCCGCGCGTGCTCGAGCACATGGTGGACGCGGTGCTGTACTTCGAGGGCGAATCCGGCTCGCGTTTCCGCGTGCTGCGCGCCTTCAAGAACCGCTTCGGCGCCGTCAACGAGCTGGGCGTGTTCGCCATGGGCGACCGCGGCCTGCGCGAGGTGCCCAATCCTTCCGCCATCTTCCTCAGCGGCTCGAGCACGGCCCAGCCGGGCAGCGCCGTGATGGTGACGCGCGAGGGCACGCGGCCACTGCTGGTGGAAGTGCAGGCGCTGGTGGACCAGTCGCCGCTGGCCAATCCGCGCCGCGTCGCCCTCGGTCTGGAGCAGAACCGCCTGGCCATGCTGCTGGCGGTGCTGCACCGGCATGGCGGCGTGGCGGTGTTCGACCAGGACGTGTTCGTGAACGTGGTCGGGGGCATCCGCGTGCAGGAAACCGCCGCCGACCTGCCGGTGCTGCTGGCCGTGCTCAGCTCGCTGCGCGACCGGCCGCTGCCGGAAAAGATGATCGCCTTCGGCGAGGTCGGCCTCAGTGGCGAGATCCGCCCGGTGCCAAACGGCGAGGAGCGCCTGAAGGAGGCCGCCACCCATGGGTTCCGCCGCGCCATCGTGCCGCGGGCGAACGCGCCCAGGAAGGGCGCCTACAAGGAGATGGAGGTGATCGCGGTGGAACGCCTGGCCGAGGCCCTGGAGGCTGCCGGGTGAACGCGCCCCTGGACATCGATTTCGGACTCGGCCGCATCCGCCCCTGGGTGCGCAGCGACCGTGACGCGCTGGTGCGGCACGCCAACAGCCCGAACGTGGCGCGCTACACCTCGACGCGCTTCCCGCATCCCTACACCTGTGAAGCGGCCGATGCCTGGTTCGACTTCCTCGAAGGCCAGGATGACCCGGAAGCCTATGCCATCGAAGTGGACGGCGAGGCCATGGGCGGAATAGGCATCCGCCGCGGCGAGAACGAATACGCCCACAGCGGCGAACTCGGCTACTGGCTGGGTGAGGCCGCCTGGGGCCGCGGCATCGCCACCGCCGCCGTCCGCGCCTTCGTGCCGGCGATGATGGCGCGCTGGAACCTGTTGCGCCTCAATGCCTTCGTCGTCACCGGGAACGTAGCCTCATGCCGGGTGCTGGAGAAGGCGGGGTTCGTGCTCGAGGGTGTGCAGAAGGCGAAGGCGATACGGGGCGGGCGGGTGCAGGACCATGCGATGTATGGGCTGGTAGATTCCTCGCGATTGCCGCTCCGCTAGCGCATGACAAACGGCCCTGACAGTCGATCAACACGCCCGTCCCCGCCCTGGTTTGCCAGTCGGTACGACGTTTCGCATACACGAAATGCACGAGATCTCGCCGGTGCTACGGCCCGCCTCGACGCAGCAGTCGAGCCGACTCAACCCCGCCGCAACACCAACTCCAAGACGAACTTGCTGCCAAAGAAGGCCAGCAGCAGCAGCAGCATCGCCAGCAGGGTCAGCTTGACCGCCCTCGGCCCGCGCCAGCCCCAGCGCCAGCGGCCGAAGAGGAGGATGGCGAGGACGGTCCAGGACAGGATGGACAGCACCGTCTTGTGCACCAGGTGCTGGGCGAAGAGGTCGGCGACGAAGAGCACGCCGGTCAGCAGGGCCAGGCCCAGCAGCACGAAGGCGGCGCCCAGGCTGCGGAACATCAGTGATTCCAGCTGGGTCAGCGGCGGCAGCAGACGCAGCCAGCCGCCGAACTGGTGCCGGCGCAGGGCGCGGTCCTGCAGCCACAGCATCAGCGCCAGCAGGGTGGCGATCGCCAGGGTGGCGTAGGCCAGCAGGGCCAGGGCGGCGTGCAGTTGCAACGGCCAGCTCAGGGTTTCCGGGGCATGGCCGGGCGACAGGGCCGCCGGCAGCAGCACCAGGCCGGCCAGCGGGAAGACCACGATGCCCAGGCTTTCGATGCGCTGGGCCGGGCCGAAACCGGTGGTCAGCGCCGCCATGCCCAGGCCGACCAGGGACAGGGCCGGAAAGAAGCGCAGGTCGGCGCCGCCGGCCTGCTGCCAGGACAGCGCGTGGAGGGCGGCGTGCAGGGCCAGGGCGGCCAGGGCCGGCAGCAACCAGTACTGCCGGTCGGCCTGCTCGCTGTCGCGGGCGCGCCGGCCGAGCAGCCAGCCAGCCAGGGCGTACAGGACGAAGGCGGCGAGGCCGAGGGCGAGGTTGGGCATGGCGCAAGTCTCGCACAGTGCCGGCGTGTCGAGAACGGTTCTCGACTGGCCGGGCGTCCCGGCCGGGGCTTCAGGGCCGGCACGCTATACTTCGCGCCCCTTTCCGAGCCATCCCGTCCATGTTCGAGTCGCTGACCCAGCGCCTGTCCGGCACCCTCCAGCGCCTGCGCGGCCGCGGCCGCCTGACCGAGGAGAACATCCGCGAGGCCACCCGCGAGGTGCGCATTGCCCTGCTCGAGGCCGACGTGGCCCTTCCGGTGGTGGCCGCCCTGATCGAGCGCATCAAGGCGCGCGCGGTCGGCCGGGAAGTGCTGTCCAGCCTCACCCCTGGCCAGGCCCTGATCAAGGTGGTGCGCGACGAGCTGGCGGCGGTGATGGGTTCCAGCGCCAGCGAGCTCAAGCTCGAGGTGCCGGCGCCGGCGGTGATCCTGATGGCCGGCCTGCAGGGCGCCGGCAAGACCACAACCGTCGGCAAGCTGGGCAAGTTCCTGAAGGAGCGGCACAAGAAGAAGGTGCTGGTGGTCAGCGCCGACGTCTACCGCCCGGCTGCCATCGAGCAGTTGCGCACCCTGGCTGGCCAGGTCGGGGTGGCCTTCTTTCCGTCCAGCCCGGACCAGAAGCCGGAAGACATCGTGCGCGCCGCCATCGAGGAGGCGCGCAGGACCTTCGTGGACGTGCTGCTGGTGGACACCGCCGGCCGCCTGGCCGTGGACGAGGCCATGATGGCCGAGATCAAGGCCCTGCATGCGGTGGCCAGGCCGGTCGAGACCCTGTTCGTGGTGGACGCGATGACCGGCCAGGACGCGGCCAACACCGCCAGGGCCTTCGCCGAGGCGCTGCCGCTGACCGGCGTGGTGCTGACCAAGACCGACGGCGACGCCCGCGGCGGCGCCGCGCTCAGCGTGCGCTACGTCACCGGCCAGCCGATCAAGTTCGTCGGCGTCGGCGAAAAGCCCGACGGCCTGGACGTCTTCCACCCCGACCGCGCCGCCAACCGCATCCTCGACATGGGCGACGTGCTCAGCCTGGTCGAGCAGGTCGAGCAGCAGGTGGACAAGGACAAGGCCGCCAAGCTGGCCGCCAAGGTCGCCAAGGGCAAGCGCTTCGACCTGGAGGACATGCGCGACCAGCTGCAGCAGATGCAGAACATGGGAGGCCTGCACGGCCTGATGGACAAGCTGCCGGGCATGGGCCAGGTGCCCGAGCACGTGAAAAACCAGGTCACCGGCAAGGAAGTGCCGCGCATGGTCGCCATCATCAACTCCATGACCCCGAAGGAGCGGCGCAATCCCGGCCTGCTCAACGGCTCGCGCCGGGCCCGCATCGCTCGCGGCTCCGGCACCAGCCCGGCCGAGGTCAACCGCCTGCTCAAGCAGTACCAGCAGATGGAGAAGATGATGTCCAAGCTGTCCCGGGGCGGCATGAAGGGCCTGCTGCGGGGCATGAAGGGCATGCTGGGCGGCGGCTTCCCGGGTGGGTTCCCCGGCCGCTGAGGCGGCGTCCCGGCGCCGGCCCGGCCCGAGGGGGCGGTCTCCGGACCGGCCCCGCGGGATCTTGGCCGGCCGCAGGCCACCGGCGGGGTATCTTTCGGTCCGGCAAGGGCTTACAATCCGCGATTCCCCCGGCCGGGTCCCGGCCGGGTTTCCAGTCCTAGAACTACAGAGCAAACCCACATGGTCAAGATCCGTCTGACCCGCGGTGGCGCCAAGAAGCGCCCCTTCTACCACGTCGTCGTCACCGACTCGCGCAACAAGCGCGACGGTCGCGCGCTCGAGCGCCTGGGCTATTACAACCCGGTCGCCCAGGGCAACGAGAAGCGCGTGGAGATCGACACCGAGCGCGTGAAGCACTGGGTCTCGCACGGCGCCCAGCTGACCGACAAGGTCGCCGCGCTGGTCAAGGAAGCCTCGGCCCAGGCGTCGGCCTGAGCCGCCCGCCCCGTTCCGCCAGGGGCATCACGACATGAGTGAGGGGCGCCGCATCCTGCTGGGCAGGGTCGTCGGCGCCTTCGGCGTGCGCGGCGAAGTCCGGCTGCTGTCCTGGACCGAACCCCGCGCCGCCCTGTTCGAGTACCAGCCCTGGACCCTTCGCGCCGGCGACAGCGAGCGCGAAGTCGCCGGCGTGCGTGGCCGCGACACCGGCAAGCACGTGCTGGCCGTCATCCCCGGCATCGAGGACCGCGACCAGGCCGAGGCCCTGCGCGGCGCCGAGATCTGGGTGCCGCGCGAGCGCCTGCCGGCGCTGCCGCCGGGCCAGTACTACTGGGTGGATCTCGAGGGCCTGGCGGTGGAAACCACCGAGGGCGTGGCCCTGGGCACCGTCTCGCACCTGTTCGACAACGGTGCCAACGCCGTGATGGTGGTGCAGGGCGAGCGCGAACGCCTGCTGCCCTTCGTGATGGACCAGTACATCAAGTCCGTGGACCTCGAGGGTGGCCGCATCGTCGTCGACTGGGACCCGGAGTTCTAGGCCGTGCGCATCGATGTGCTGAGCCTGTTTCCGGACTTCATCGACCAGGCGACCTCGGTCGGGGTGGTCGGCCGGGCGCGCGAGCGCGGCCTGCTGCAGGTGCAAGCCTGGAATCCGCGCGACTACGCCACCGACAACTATCGCCGGGTGGACGACCGCCCCTTCGGCGGCGGGCCCGGCATGGTCATGCTGCCCGAGCCCCTGGGCGCCTGCCTGGCGGCCGCCCGCGCCGCCGATCCGGCTCCGGCCCGGGTCATCCTGCTCAGCCCCCAGGGCCCGCGCCTGACCCAGGCCAAGGTCCGCGAGCTGGCGGCCCAGCCCCGGCTGATCCTGCTCTGCGGCCGCTACGAGGGCCTGGACGAGCGTTTCATCGAGCGCGAGGTGGACGAGGAACTGTCCATCGGCGACTACGTGCTCTCCGGCGGCGAGCTGGCCGCGGCGGTGCTGGTGGACGCGGTCGGCCGGCTGCAGGAGGGCGCCCTGAACGACGCCGCCTCGGCCGAGCAGGACAGCTTCGAGGACGGCCTGCTGGACTGCCCGCACTACACCCGTTCCGAGGCCTGGGGCACCGAGGGGGTGCCGGCGGTGCTGCTGTCCGGCGACCACGCCGCCATCGCCCGCTGGCGCCGCCGCCAGAGCCTCGGCCGGACCTGGCTGCGCCGGCCCGACCTGCTGGCCCGGACCCGGCTGAGCCCCGCCGACCGGACCCTGCTGGCCGAGTTCATCGCCGAATGGCGGGCGGCGCACCCGGCCGGGCAGGGGTAGTCCTTCCATTTCAATGGCTTGCCGGCTATACTGCCGCGCTTTCCATGAGCCACGCACGGACCTCCGGGCCTCTGGCACGCACGACAACAACCATCAGAGGCGTCCCATCATGAGCATCCACACCCTGCTGCAGCAGTTCGAGGCCGAGCAGATCAAGCGCGAGCTGCCGGCGTTCAGCCAGGGCGACACCGTCGTCGTCAACGTAAAGGTGAAGGAAGGCAACCGCGAGCGCGTGCAGGCCTACGAAGGCGTGGTCATCGCGATCAAGAATGCCGGCCTGAACTCCTCCTTCACCGTCCGCAAGATTTCCCACGGCTTCGGCGTCGAGCGCGTGTTCCAGACCCACAGCCCGGCCATTGATTCGGTGGTGGTCAAGCGCCGCGGCAAGGTGCGCCAGGGCAAGCTGTATTACCTGCGCGGCCTGGAAGGCAAGAAGGCCCGCATCCGCGAGGACCTGGCGGCCCGCAACGCCGATTGATCCAGGTCTCCGCCGCAAGCCATGCCGACGGCCACCCTCGCGGTGGCCGTCGCGTTTCCGGGCAGGTGCGCATGACGGCCGGCGGCGCTAGGCTTCGGCCATGCGTCTTGCCGTCCGCATTCCGCTCTTCCTCGTGCTGCTGGCGTGGCTGCCGGCCGCATCGGCGTCCACGGACCCGGAACAGGGCGTGGTGCTGACGCATTACGCGGATTTCGGTACTGCGCTGGAGGTCTCCAGGCGCGTCCTCAGCCCGGTGACCCATGATCGGGTGCTCAGGCTGTCCGAGCGCGACGCGATCGCCCTGCGCGAGCACGATGTGGACCTCGCCGCGGAGCGTTACGACCTGGTGGTGCCCGCGCACGAGCCGGAAGGCGGCTACGGCGTGCTGGTGTTCGTGGCTCCGGTGGCGCAGTTTCCGCTGACGCGGGACTGGCGCCTGGAACTGGAACGTCGCGGCCTGATCTACGTCGCCGCCCACCGTTCGGGCAACACGCAGAACGTCCTGAAAAGGCGCATTCCGCTGGCCCTTCACGGTCTGGCGCATGTGCTGGCCGAGTACCGGGTCGATCGGGAGCGTGTCTACGTGGCCGGCTTTTCCGGCGGCAGCCGGGTGGCGCAGCGGCTGGCCATGGGCTGGCCGGACCTGTTCCGCGGCGTCCTGCTGGTGGGCGGTTCCGATCCCTTGGGCGAAGACGGCCTGGTGCCTTCGCCGCCGGAACTCATGGCGCTGTTCCAGACCCGTAGCCGGGTGGTCTTCGCCACCGGCAGCCAGGATCTGCCCAACCGCGCCAAGGACGCCCGCACCCGGGAAAGTTTCGACGCCTATTGCCTGGCGGGCGTCGTCCTGCGGTCGCCGCCACGGCTGGACCATTGGGTTCCGGGTGGACGTGCGCTGCGGCTGGCCCTGGACGCGCTCGAGCGGCCGGTTGTCCCGGGGCCGGACCACGAGGCCTGCCGAAGCGCGTTGCAGGCCGGGATTGCCGCCGAACTGGACCGGGCGGAGGCCAACATGGCGGCGGGCGATCTGCCGGCCAGCGCGGCCATCCTCAAGTCGTTGGACGACCGTTACGGCGGGCTGGCGTCGCCACGCCTCGAGCGGATGGTCCGGCGGCTGGACGAGCTGACGGAGTCCGCGCGTGACTGATGTCGCTGCTGTGCGCCTGGACGTCTGGCTGTGGGCGGCACGCTTCTTCAAGACCCGCGCCCTGGCCAAGCAGGCGGTCGCCGGCGGCAAGGTCGAGGTCGGCGGCCAGGCGGCGAAGCCGGCGCGGCCGTTGCGCCCGGGCGACCAGTTGCGCATCCGCCGCGGAGACGAGGTCTTCGAGGTCCAGGTGCTTGGCTTGAGCGAGCGGCGTGGGCCGGCTGCGGAGGCCCGGCAGCTGTACGAGGAATCCGAGGCTTCGCGCCTGGCGCGCGCGGCGGCCGCGGCCGAGCGCCGCGCCGCCATGGCCGGTTACCAGCCGCCGCGCAGCAAACCCGACAAGCGCGCCCGCCGGCTGATCCGGGCCCTGGGCGACCTGGATGCGCTGTAGCGGCGCGTTGCCTGGCCGCGCGCACCTCAGAGCAACTGCTTCAACCGGTACAGGGCTTCCAGCGCCTGTTTTGGCGTGAGCTCGTCCGGTTCGATTGCCTCCAGCGCGTCGAGTGCCGGCGAGCGGGCGGCGGCGAACAGGCCCATCTGCTGCGGCTGCTCCAGAGTTGCCGGATCCATGCGCGCGACGGCGCCGGGCGCGCCGCGCCGCTCCAGCCCGGCCAGGGTGTGCCGGGCCTGTTCCACCACCTGGCGTGGCAGGCCGGCCAGGGCCGCCACCTGCAGGCCGAAACTGCGGTTGGCCGGGCCTTCCTTGACCGCGTGCATGAACACCAGCCGGTCGCCGTGCTCGACCGCGTCCAGGTGCACGTTGGCGACGCCGCTGCCCGGTTCGGCCAGGGCGGTCAGCTCGAAGTAGTGGGTGGCGAACAGCGTGTAGGCGCGGTTGTGCCGGGCCAGGTGGCGGGCGCAGGCCTCGGCCAGGGCCAGGCCGTCGTAGGTGGAGGTGCCGCGGCCGATCTCGTCCATCAGCACCAGCGAGTTGGGCGTGGCGTGGTGGAGGATGTAGCTGGTCTCGGCCATCTCGACCATGAAGGTGGACTGGCCGCGGGCCAGGTCGTCGCCGGCGCCGATGCGGGTGAGGATGCGGTCTATCGGGCCGATCACCGCGCGGCTGGCCGGCACGAAGCTGCCGATGTGGGCCAGCAGCACGATCAGGGCGTTCTGCCGCATGTAGGTGCTCTTGCCGCCCATGTTCGGACCGGTGATCACCAGCATGCGGCGGTCTTCGTCCAGCACCAGGTCGTTGGGCTCGAAGGGTTCCTCGCGCACCGTTTCGACCACCGGGTGGCGGCCGCGTTCGATGCGCAGGCCGGGCGTGTCGGTGAGCTCCGGCCGCGACCAGTCCAGGGCCAGGGCGCGTTCGGCGAAGGCGGCCAGCACGTCCAGCTCGCTGAGGGCGGCGGCGCAGCGCTTGAGCGGCTCCAGGCGGGCGTCGAGTGCGTCCAGCAGCTCGTCGTACAGCGCCTTCTCGCGCGCCAGGGCGCGTTCGCGGGCGCTGAGCACCTTGTCCTCGAAGGCCTTGAGTTCCTCGGTGATGTAGCGCTCGGCGCCGGTGAGCGTCTGCCGGCGCGTGTAGTGCGCCGGCGCCTTGTCGGACTGGCCCTTGCTGATCTCGATGTAATAGCCGTGCACGCGGTTGTAGCCGACCTTCAGGGTCGGGATGCCGGTGGCGGACTTCTCGCGCGCTTCCAGGTCCACCAGAAACCGGTCGGCATTGGTGGAGAGGGCACGCAGTTCGTCGAGCTCGGCGTCGAAGCCTTCGGCGATGACGCCGCCGTCGCGCATCAGCACCGGCGGCTGCGGGACGATGGCGCGGGCGAGCAGGGCGGCGATGTCGCCGTGTTCGCCCAGCTCGGCGCGCAGGGCCTGCAGGCGCGGCGAATCCAGCGGCGCCAGGCGCTCGCGCAGGGCCGGCAAGGCCGCCAGAGCGTCGCGCAGGGTGGAGAGGTCGCGCGGCCGCGCCGAGCGCAGGGCGACGCGGGCGAGGATGCGTTCGACGTCGCCCAGGCCGCGGAAATCCTCCCGCAGTCCCTCGTGGGCGCCGCTGTCCATCAGCGTGGCCACGGCGTGGTGGCGCTGGCCCAGCACCCGGCGGTCGCGCAGCGGCCGGTTCAGCCAGCGCCGCAGCAGGCGGCCGCCCATGGGCGTGATGCTGGAATCGAGCACGCCCAGCAAGGTGTGCTCGACGCGGCCGTCAGCGCGGCTGTCCAGCTCCAGGTGCCGGCGGGTGGCGGCATTGAGGGCGATGCCGTCGTCGGCGGCCTCGAAGGCGATCGCGGTCAGGTGCGGCAGGCGCTGCTTCTGGGTCTCCTCGACGTAGGCGAGCAGGGCACCGGCGGCGCCGGTGGCCAGCGGGCGATCCTCCAGGCCGAAACCGGAAAGATCGTGCAGGCCGAAGAAGCGCAGCAACTGGCGGCGGCAGGCGTCCGGCTCGAAACCCCAGGGCGGACGCCTGCGCAGGCCGGGCAGGGCGGCGAGGAAGGGCGGCCAGCCGTCTTCGTCCGGCAGCAGGGTTTCGGCGGGGTCGAGGCGCGCGAGTTCGGCGGCCAGCAGGTCCTCGTTGCCGATCTCGGAGACCAGGAAGCGGCCGCCGGCCAGATCGGCCCAGGCCAGGCCGTAGCCGCCCTTGCCGCGGCTGATCGCCAGCAGCAGGGTGTCGCGCCGCTCCTGCAGCAGGGCCTCGTCGGTGACCGTGCCCGGGGTGACGATGCGCACCACCTTGCGTTCGACCAGGCCCTTGCTGGCGGCCGGGTCGCCGATCTGCTCGCAGATCGCCACCGATTCGCCCAGGGCCACCAGTCGCGCCAGATAACCCCCGTAGGCGTGCACCGGCACGCCCGCCATCGGAATGGGCTGGCCGGCCGAACTGCCGCGCTGGGTCAGGGTGATGTCGAGCAGCCGTGCCGCCTTGCGGGCGTCGTCGTAGAACAGCTCGTAGAAATCGCCCATCCGGAAGAACAGCAGGATGTCCGGATACTCCGCCTTGGCGGCGAAGTACTGCTTCATCAGCGGGGTGTGCTCGGACGAGGTCTTGCTGGAGCCGGACATCGGGCGGCGGACGGCCTGCGGGTGGCGAAAGGCCGCCCATTGTGCCGGAACCGGCGGCCGCCTGCCGCCGGTTCCCGGAGGCTTCAGTTGGCCGTTTCCGGCGGCATGCCGTCGGCGCGGAAATCCACCGGCACCTCGACCCAGGCCTCGACCGCCTGGGCGTCCTTGCTGCCCGGGTTGAACTGCCACTGCCGCGCCGCTGCCAGCGCGGCCTGGTCGAACACACCCGACGGCTCCGAATTCACCACCTTGACGTCCTTGACCGAGCCATCGGTCGCCACCAGCACGTGCAGCACGACCCGGCCGCTCAGCTCGGCTTCCAGCGCGGAGGCCGGGTAGACCGGCGGCGCCAGCTCGCCCTGCGGCGAGGGCATGGCGTCGACATCGCCACCGGCCCAGGCGGTGAGGCTGGTGGCGGCGGCGAGCAGGGCAACCAGGCCGAGGCCGGTACGGCGGCGGGCGGCGCCGGGCAGGGAACGCTTGAGCATGGCGAGTCTCTCCTTGAGGGGATGGCCGGATTGCCAGGGGCAGCCGACGGCGAGTCCGAAGTCGGCCAGTTCGGTCTTGAGCAGCGCTTCCCCGTAACGGCGGCGTGCGCCGGGATGACGGGCCAGCACGGCGGCATCGCAGGCCAGCTCCTGGTCGAAGCGCAGGCGGGCGGCGGCCAGGTGCGCCAGCGGGTTGAACCAGAACAGGCAGCGCAGGGCCGCGAACACGGCCTGCACCGGCAGGTCGCGGCGGCGCAGGTGTTCCTGCTCGTGCGCCAGCACCAGCGCCTGCTCTTCGGCGCTGTAGCGGTGGGCGAAATCGGCGGGCAGCAGGATGCGCGGGCGCAGCAGGCCGATCACCGCTGGTCCGAGGTCGGCCGACAGGCGTCGTTGCCGCAGCGCGAACAGCGTGGCTGTCGCCAGGGCGCCGGCCAGCCAGAGGGCCAGCACCGGTGCAATCCAGCCGGAGCTGGAGGCGTGGGCGCCGGCCATCGCCGCGGTCGCCCGCAACGGCGCCACCTCGACGCCGGCAAAGACACCGGAGGTGGGCAGGGTGGGCAGGCAGGCTGCCAGCGTGGCCAGCGGCACCAGGAGCCAGGCCAGGCAGGCGATCTGCGGACCGGCCAGGCGGCGCAGCGGCCGGCGCAGGGCCAGCACCAGCAGGATGGCGCCGGCGTTGGCGAGCGCGGCGGAGAGCAGGGTGGACAGCAGCTCAGCGCCCATCGTCGAGTTCCTCCAGCAGCTTGCGCAGTTCGGCGATGTCCTTGCGGCTGAGCGCCTTGCTGCGCGAGAAGTGCGCCACCATCGGCGCCAGGCGGCCATCGAAAAGGCGGTCCAGCAGGTGCCGGCTCTGGCCCGTCACCCAGTCCTCGCGGCTGATCAGCGGGTGGTAGAGGTAGCGGCGGCCGTCCTTCTCGGCCCGCACCGCGCCCTTGCGCAGCAGGCGGTTGAGCAGGGTCTTCACCGTGCCCTCTCGCCAGTCGCGGCTGGCGGCCAGTTCCGCCATCACGTCCTCGGCGCTGCGCGGGGCGCGCTCCCAGAGCACTTCCATCACCAGGCTTTCGGCTTCGCTGATCTGCATGTTCGTTTACACCCGTAATCGTGGCTTGAGATTACGCCTGTAAACGAAGATGTCAAGCACGGCCGATGGCCGCCGGCGGGGGCAGGCCTTAGGCTTGCCGGCATGGACACCGCTGCCATCCCCGACGACGACACTCTGCACGCCCTGGCACCTAGTCACGCCACAGACGCCGTCCGCGCCCCGCTCGAACACCGCCAGCATCGGCAGCGTCGTCACCAGATCGGTTGATCACCGCGTACGCGGGGGAGCCGGTGCCTTCCACCGCCTAGCCTTCCAGCCGGCGTTCGATGGCAAGGTCGAGCCTGGCGATTGACTGATCGTGGACGACGCCGTCGCGCTCGGGGCACCCTGGCACGCCTGCGAGGCCACATTGAAACCAGCGGCGGCCGGGCGATCGGCGCGGCTGCGTTGACCGGCAGCGAGGACGGTGCGAGGATGGCGCTCGACCCCGCCACCGAGAAGCACTTGCGGGAGACTTTTGGCGATGCCCTCGAGCAATATCTCCAACAAGAATTCAGCTTCGGCGTCGCCCAACCGACTGAAGGCGAAGCGGCCCCTATCAGCCTGTTGAAATTCGACCCGGCGAAGCCCCCGACTCGGTCGGCAGCGCGGATTTCTCGCTGCTCAAGCGCTCCGCAAGCGCGTCCCGCGCTCTGAAACAAGCCCGCTTTCGGACTTCCAGGCGCACCTTCCCCGCCGGGGCCGCCATCACGCGGCCCCCGCGGCGATCAGCTTCGGCAGGCGGACGAGGTTGCTCGCCGCCATCGCCAGCTGAAACAGCACCTCGACCTTCGTAAGGCCGCGCTGCTTGACCTGACGCATTCCGGCAGCCGCCTTGAGCCATCCGAAGTGCGTTTCGATCCAGGCGCGCGTCCGCAGGCTGATCGCATACCCGGCGTGTCGGGTAGTGCGGCCATCGATGGCGCTGCGGCGGTGCGAGGTGTTCTGCGCAACGTGCGGGGTGATACCCATGGCCCGACAGCCCGCGACGAAGTCCGCCGTGTCGTACCCCTTGTCCGCGGCCAGCGTGCGCCGTCGTCGGCCGCGCAGCGAACCAAGCATCGCCAACGCCGCGTCACGCTCACCATGGCCGCTGGCCTGCGTGACACACGCTGCACGCACCAGGCCGCTGCGATGCTCCATGAGCACATGGGCCTGGTAGCTCAGCTGCGCCCCGGTATTGCCCTTGCGGTAAAGCCTGGCGTCCGGATCGCTGGCCGATTCGTGCGTTTCGTTGCGACGCTTCTGACCCTTGAAATCAGGCTGGGCGTTGCGATGCCCACCACCCGGTGGGTCCTTCGGCGTCCCATCCTTGGGACGGAAGCTCTTGTACGAGGCCCACGCCTGCAGCAGCGTGCCGTCGACCGAGAAATGCTCGTCCGACATCAGGCCCCGCTTTTCCGCCAACCGCACCACCTCGGCCAGAAACTCGCTCGCCACCTCGTTTCCGTTCAAACGATCCCGGTTCTTCGAGAACACGGAGTGATCCCAGACCGGCTCGTCGATCGCGATACCGACGAACCAGCGGAACAGCAGGTTGTAGTGGAGCTGCTCCATCAGCATCCGCTCGCTCCGGATCGAGTAGAACAGCTGCAGCAGCTGCGCCCGCATCAGTTTCTCCGGCGCGATGGAGGCGCGGCCGGTATCGGCGTACAGCGCCGAAAACAGGCCGCTCATGCGCCTGAGCGCCTCATCGGCCAGCTCCCGAATGGATCGGAGCGGATGGTTCGCCGGGACGAAGTCGGCGAGCTTGGCGACCGTGAACAACGATTCCTGAGTGACGTCTGCACCGCGCATCCCACGCCCTCCACTATGGCTGAGGTCGATATCGCAAACAGAGGGCTTGAAAGCAAGCTCTGGCGCGGGAGAATTTCAACAAGCTGCTAAAGCTTGGGTCAACGCACACGCGGACCGCCTTTGCCCTGGCGCGTTGAAGGTCGGCCACATCACGACACGTCCGCCGGCAGCGCAGCAGCCATTGGCCGCTTCCTGGCCAGCTGCCGCTGCTTGATCAACGAGTACAGTGCCGGGATCACCACCAGCGTCAGCACCGTCGACGACACCATGCCGCCCACCATCGGCGCGGCGATGCGGCGCATGACTTCCGAGCCTGTGCCGCTGCTCCACATGATCGGCAGCAGGCCGGCCATGATCGCGACCACGGTCATCATCTTCGGGCGCACGCGGTCGACCGCGCCTTCGATGATCGCGTCGCGCAGATCGCCGGCATCCAGCGAGCGGCCTTCGGCCTGGCGCTGCGCGGCGCGAGCTTCCAGCGCGTGGTCGAGATAGATCAGCATCACCACGCCGGTTTCCGCGGCGACGCCGGCCAGTGCGATGAAGCCGACCGCCACCGCCACGCTGAGGTTGTAGTCGAGCGCCCACATCAGCCAGACGCCGCCCACCAGCGCGAACGGCACCGACAGCATCACGATCAGCGATTCGGTGACGCGCCGGAAGTTGAGGTACAGCAGCAGGAAGATCAGCGCCAGCGTCACCGGCACCACGATCCGCATCTTCGCCGCGGCGCGCTGCATGTACTCGTACTGCCCGCTCCAGGTGGCGTACGTGCCGGGCGGGAACTTCACCGACTCGGCCACCGCCTGCTGCGCGGCGCGCACGTAGCGGCCGATGTCGCTCTCGCGGGTGTCGACGTAGATGTAGGCCGACAGCATCGCGTTCTCGGTCCGGATGCTGGGCGCACCCTTGCGCACCACCACCGTGGCCAGTTCGCCCAGCGGCACCTGCGCGCCGTCCATGGTCGGCACCAGCACGTTGTCGGCGATGCGCTGCGGATCGTCGCGCAGCTCGCGCGGGTAGCGCACGATCAGCCCGAAGCGCTCGCGTCCCTGCACCAGCGTGGTCACCATCTCGCCGCCCAGCGCGGCCGCCACCACGTCCTGCAGCTCGCCGGGCGTGACGCCGTACTGCGCCAGCCGCGCGCGGTCGGGTTCGACGTCGAGATAGTAGCCGCCGGTGAGCCGCTCGGCGTAAGCGCTGGTGGTGCCCGGCACCTTGCGCACCGCCGCCTCGATCTGCCGCGCCAGCGTCTCCATCTGCGCCAGGTCGCGGCCGAACACCTTGATGCCGACCGGCGTGCGGATGCCGGTGGCCAGCATGTCGGTGCGCGCCTTGATCGGCATGGTCCAGGAGTTGGCGACGCCGGGGAAACTCAGCGCGCGGTCCATTTCGGCGATCAGTTTGTCCACCGTCATCCCCTCGCGCCATTCGGATTCGGGCTTGAGGTTGATGACGGTCTCGAACATCTCCAGCGGCGCGGGGTCGGTGGCGGTGTTGGCGCGTCCGGCCTTGCCGAACACCGATTCGACCTCGGGGAAGCTCCTGATGATGCGGTCCTGCTGTTGCAGCAGTTGCGCCGCCTTGGTCGCCGACATCGCCGGCAGCGAGGCCGGCATGTAGAGCAGGGTGCCTTCGTTGAGCGTCGGCATGAACTCGCTGCCCAGGCGCGATGCCGGCCACAGCGTGGCCAGCGGCGCGACCACCGCCAGCACGAGGGTGGCGAGCCTGTGGCGCAGCACCGCGTTGATCACCGGGCGGTAGCCGGCGATCAGCACGCGGTTCACCGGGTTCTTCGCCTCCGGCACGATCCGGCCGCGCACGAACAGCAGCATCAGCACCGGCACCAGCGTGATCGACAGCAGCGCGCCGCCGGCCATCGCGAAGGTCTTGGTGAACGCCAGCGGCCGGAACAGCCGTCCTTCCTGCGCCTCCAGCGCGAACACCGGCAGGAACGAGACGGTGATGATCATCAGGCTGAAGAACAGCGCCGGGCCGACCTCGCGGCAGGCGTCGATGATCAGTTGCGCGCGGCTGCGCGTGCCGTCGTCGCGCTCGATGTGCTTGTGCGCGTTCTCGATCATCACGATCGCCGCGTCCACCATTGCGCCGATGGCGATGGCGATGCCGCCCAGGCTCATGATGTTGCTGTTGAGTCCGAGCACGCGCATGGCGATGAACGCGATCAGCACGCCGACCGGCAGCATCACGATCGCCACCAGCGCGCTGCGGGCGTGGAACAGGAATACCAGGCAGACCAGCGCGACGATCAGGCTCTCCTCGATCAGCGTGGTGCGCAGGGTCGCAATCGCGCGGTGGATCAGCTCGGAGCGGTCGTACACCGTGCGCAGGCTGATGCCCGCGGGCAGGCCGCCGCGGATCTCGGCCAGCTTCTCCTTCAGGCCGTGGATCACCGCCAGCGCGTTTTCGCCGTAGCGCGCCACCGCGATGCCGGCGACCGTCTCGCCTTCGCCGTCGAGCTCGGCCAGGCCGCGGCGCTCGTCCGGCACCAGTTCGACGTGGGCGACGTCGCCGACGCGCACCGGCGCGCCGCCCTCCGCCTTCAGCACCAGGTTCTCGATATCCTCCACGCCACGCAGGTAGCCGCGGCCGCGCACCATGTATTCGGTCTCGGCCATCTCGACCACGCGGCCGCCGACATCGCGGTTGCTCTCGCGCACCACCTGCGACACGCGCGCCAGCGGGATGCCGTACTCGCGCAGGCGCGCCGGATCGACGGTGACCGAATACTGGCGCACGAAACCGCCGACGCTGGCGATCTCCGCCACGCCCGGCGCCTTGGCGAGCTGGTAGCGCACATACCAGTCCTGCATCGTGCGCAGCTCGTCCAGCGAGTGGCGGTCGCTCTGCAGCACGTACTGGTAGACCCAGCCGACGCCGGTGGCATCCGGCCCGAGGCTCGGGGTGACGCCGGCCGGCAGGTTCTTCGAGGCGAAGTTGAGGTATTCGAGCACGCGCGAGCGCGCCCAGTAGAGGTCGGTGCCGTCCTCGAAGATCACGTAGACGAACGAGGCGCCGAAGAACGAGAAACCGCGCACCACCTTCGACTTCGGCACCGACAGCAGCGCGCTGGTGAGCGGGTAGGTGACCTGGTCCTCGACTACCTGCGGCGCCTGCCCCGGATACTCGGTGAGCACGATCACCTGCACGTCGGACAGATCCGGCTGCGCGTCCAGCGGAGTGCGCAGCAGCGTGTAGACGCCGCCGGCGATCACCGCCAGCGTCATCACCGCGATCAGGAAGACGTTGCGGACCGACCACTCGATGATGCGGCCGAGCATGTCAGCGGTCCTCCTGGCCGTCGTGCGTGCCGTCGGTTGCCGGCGCGTGGCCGGCGTGCGGATCGGATGGCGGGGGCGGGGCGTGCCCGGCGTGCGGATCGGGCGACGCGGTCGGGGCGTGGCCCGCGTGCGGGTCGGCCGGCGCCGGCGACGGCTGCGCGGGCGCCTGCGGCGTCGGTCGCGGCGTGGCCGGGGCCGGCTGCGTGTCCTTCTTCGTATCGACCGGTGGCATCGCCGGCCCATGTCCGGCGTGGTCCACCGCCGCGGGCGCGGTCGCCTGTGCGGCGGGTGCGGACCCACCGTGGCCGGCGTGCGCGCCCAGTCCCTGCAACGCCGCCTGCAGGTTGCTCTCGGCGTCGATCAGGAAGTTCGCCGCCACCACCACGCGTTCGCCTTCGCGCACGCCTTCCAGGATCTCGACGCGATCGCCGGCGCGCCGCCCGGTGCGCACCTCGCGCGGCTCGAACCGGCCGGGCGCGCGCTCGACCAGCACCACCTGGCGCAGTCCGCTGTCGAGCACCGCCGAGCGCGGCACGCTCAGCACCGGCGTCGGGTCGTCGCGCTCCAGCACGATCGCGCCGAACAGGCCGGGACGCAGCACGCCGTCCCGATTCGGCAGCGCCACCCGCACCTGCACCGTGCGCGTGGCGGTGTCCAGCACCGGCTGCACGAACGTCACCGTGCCGTCGAAGCGACGGCCGGGCAGGGTGGTGGATTCGAAACGCGCGGCCTGTCCGACCCGCAGCTCCGCCGCCTGCGCGGCTGGCACGTGCGCCACCGCCCACACCGTGGACAGGTCCGCCAGCCGCAGCACGGTCTCGCCCGGCTCGAAGCGCGCGCCCTGCACGACCGGCTTCTCGATCACCACCGCGTCCGCCGGCGAGGTCAGCACGAAGCTGCCGTCGCCCTGTCCGAGCTGGCGCGGGGCGATCTGCCAGTTGCGCAGGCGGGCCACCGCCGCATCGCGCAGGCGCGTCATCGAGGCGGCGCTGACCGGATCGCTCTGCGCGAGCTTGCGCGCCGCCGCATCGGCGACGCGGTACTCCTGCTGCGCCGCCATCAGCTCCGGGCTGTACACGCGCATCAGCGGCTGGCCGCGGCGCACGCGCATGCCGGTCTGGTCGGCGTACAGGCGCTCGATCCAGCCTTCGAAACGCGGTGCGATCGCGTACTGCCGGGTCTCGTCGATCTCCAGCGTGGCGCTGGCGCGCACCCCGGCGGCCAGCGGCGCGCGTTCCACCACCGCCGTGCGCACACCGAGCGTCTGCACCTTCTCCGGCGTCAGCACGACGGTGCCGGGTGCGGTGGCCTCCTCGCCTTCGTAGACGGGGATGTAGTCCATTCCCATCGGGTCCTTCTTCGGCACCGGCGAGGTGTCCGGAAGGCCCATGGGATTGCGGTAATAGAGCACCTTGCGTTCCGCGGCCGGCGCTTCGGCGGACGTGGCTGCGCTCGGAGCATCGTTCGTCGCGCGGCCGGCCATCCAGCCGACGGCGAGGGCGGCGAGTGCGACGCCGATGGCGAGCGACAGGGTCTGGACACGGGTCATCGGATCTCTCCTTCGATGGCGCGCACGGCGGCGGCGCCCAACAGTTCGTCACGCAGTGCATCGACCCGTGCGAGGTCGGCGCCCTGCCATTCATTGAGTGCTTCCAGCAGCGTTCCGAAGTCGACTTCGCCGACCTGGTAGCTGGCCAGGGCGGATTGCCAGGTGGCGTCGGCCTGCGGCAGCAGCGTGTTCTCGATCAGCTCGCGACGTTCGCGTGCGCTGGTCCACTGCGCCCAGGCAGAGGCGCCGCGTTCCTCCACGGCCCGCAGCGTGGCGTCCCTGCGGGCGAGCGCTGCTTCTTCGAGCAGGCGCGATTCGCGCTCGCGTTCGCGGCGGGCGCGCTGCTGGAACGGGATCTCGACCTCGAGCATCAGTTCGGTGCTCTCGATACCGTTGCCGAGCTGCATCGCGCCCACGCCCAGGGTGATGTCCGGAAAGCGGTTGCGACGCTGCAGCACCACGTTCGTGCGCGCCGCCTCGGCGCGGGCCTGCTGCGAGCGCACCGCGGGATGCGCATCGGCGTCATCCAGTACCTCGGCAAGCGAGGCGCTGTGGACGGCGAGGCGCGGCGCCTCGCCGGGAGTCGCCAGCGGTGCATCGGACCGGCGCCCCAGCACCGCGTTCAAGGTGGCGGCCGCCTCCTGCTTGGTCGCGAGGCGTTCGATCCGCTCGCGCTGTAGGCTGGTCTGCTCGACCTGGGCGCGGATGGCATCCTGCTGCGCCGCGCGACCCAGGGCGTAGCGCACGCCGGCTATTTCCTCGACCTGGCGGAGCAGGGCGATGCGGCGGTCGAGCACCGCCACCGCTTGGTCGGCGTGCCAGTAGCGGACGTAGGCGGCTTCGGCCTCGGCGAGCAGCGTGCGCGCGGTGGCTTCGCGCTCCAGCCGCATCGCCTCGGCCTCATGGGTGGCGACCTCGCGGGCCAGCGAACGCTTGCCCCAGAGCGGGAAGCGCTGGCGCAGCGCGTAGTTCACCTCGCGCTCGGCACCGGCGGTGCGCCAGGGCTTGTCCGGATCGAGGCCGCGGAATCCAACCGAGGCCATCGGATCGGGCAGGGCACCTGCGGGAAGGATCCTCGCTTCGGCGGCCTGGGTTTCGAAGTCCATGGCCCGCAGCTCGGGGTTGTGTTCCAGAACCCAGGTGCGGATCGACTCGAGGCTGTGCCCCGGGATGGGTTCGGTGGCGGTCGCGGGCAGCGCCAGCGTCCACAAGCCGCCGGCGAACACGCAGGCAAGCAGGTGCCGGAGCAGTGGCCGACGGCGGAACAGCGGGTAAGGGTGCAGGCGCCTGGCCTGCATCGGGTCGAACAGGGATGCCATATCAGTGTCCTTGGGCCGACGCGACGCAGGTCGCTCGGACGAGGGCAGGAACACATGCCGTGACGCAGCCACGGCGCGAACGCACAGGACCGCGCCGCACAGAGGTGCGGAGCAGTCAGCGTCCGGGCATCAGATCAGCAGGAGCGCCGCGGGATGGGCGGTAGGTCGGTGCCAGGCGGGCCTGGGTGGCGAATCCACCCATGTGGACGTGACGCCCCGCGCACCATCCCCGATCTCGGCGACTGCGAACCAGGAGAGCCATGCTCCGACAAGGAGCGGCGGAATCGAAGGGATGCGCCCACTGTCCGCCGAGATGTCACCCGCGGTGCAGTGCGCGTCGCACAGTGCCTTGCTCGCCGAGGGGAGCTCGGCATCGCAGCCGTGGCCATGGTCGTGTCGGGTGTCGGTGGCGGCAGCGACAAACGCCGCCGGCGTGCCTGGGAGATCCAGGCACTCGCCGTGGCCTGCCAGCGCGAACTGGGACCAGAGCAGCGCCGCCATCGCGAGGAGGGCGGTGCGCTGGAACCAATTCCGATGGCGGATGCGGACCATGACTTGAGCTTATCTCTTACCAGGACCGATGCAATTGACTCAAGTCAATCCCTGGCGAGGCCCAAGGTACGGTCCCGCACGGGTGCCGTCGGCGAGGGCGGTACGGCGGCCGACTTGGCCAGGCGAAGTGCATTGGCCACCACCGATACCGAACTCAAGCTCATTGCCAGCGCCGCGACCATCGGACTCAGCAGGATCCCGAACGCGGGGTAGAGCACCCCGGCCGCGACCGGCACCCCAAGCGCGTTGTACAGGAACGCGAAGGTGAGGTTCTGCTTCATGTTGGCCACGGTGGCCTGGGAGATCTTGCGGGCGCGCAGGATGCCGCGCAGGTCGCCCTTGACCAGGGTGATCTGGGCGCTGGACATCGCGACGTCGGTGCCCGTGCCCATGGCGATGCCGACGTCGGCGGCGGCCAGCGCGGGAGCATCGTTGATGCCGTCGCCGGCCATCGCCACCCGCCGGCCTTCGCCCTTGAGGCGCTGCACCAGCTCGGCCTTGTCCTCGGGGCGGACTTCGCCACGCACCTCGTCCAAGCCCAGCTCGGTGGCCACGGCCCGTGCGGTGGTGAGCCCGTCACCGGTGGCCATGATGATGCGCAGCCCGGCGGCGTGCAGCTCATTGATGGCGGTCGCGGCCGACGCCTTGATCGGGTCTGCGACCGCGATCAGACCCGCCAAGCGACCGTCCACGGCGAGGAACATGGCGCTAGCACCCTCGCGGCGCAGACGCTCGGCGACGTCGACATGCGCACCGGGATCGGCGCCCATATCATCCATGAGTGCGGTATTGCCCAACGCAAGCGCGTGACCCGCTACGGTTCCGCGCACACCCATGCCGGTCACCGAGTCGAAGTCCTCCACGCGGTCGAACTTGAAGTTCCGGCGTCGGGCCTCGGCCACGATGGCATCGGCCAGCGGATGCTCGCTGCCCTGGTCCAGGCTGGCCGCCAGGTGCAGCACCTGGTCGGCGTCGAAGCCCTCGAAGGCCACGACTTCCTTGAAGGCCGGGCGCCCTTCGGTGAGCGTGCCGGTCTTGTCGACGATCAGGGTGTCGATGCGGCGCATATGCTCGATGGCTTCGGCATCGCGGAACAGCACGCCCACCTGCGCCGCCTTGCCCGTGGCGACCATGATCGACATCGGCGTCGCCAGGCCCAGCGCGCAGGGGCAGGCGATGATCAGCACCGAGACCGCGTTCAGGATGGCAAAGGTCCAGGCCGGGTCCGGGCCGAAGAAGCCCCAGATGAAGAAGGTGGCCACCGCGATCGCCAGCACTGCGAGCACGAACCAGTAGGCGACGGTATCAGCCATCCGCTGCATCGGCGCGCGGGAGCGCTGCGCCTGCGCGACCAGCTGCACGATCTGCGACAGCACCGTATTGGAACCCACCTTGGCGGCACGGATCACCAGTGCGCCAGTGCCGTTCTGGGTCGCGCCGATGACCTGGTCGCCCGCGGTCTTCTCGACCGGGATCGGCTCGCCGGTGAGCATCGATTCGTCGACGCTGGAGCGGCCCTCGACCACTTCGCCATCCACCGGCACCTTCTCGCCAGGACGCACGCGCAGGTGATCGCCGACATGCACGTGGGTCAGCGGGATGTCTTCCTCGGTACCGTCGGGGTTGACCCGCCGTGCTTCCTTGGGCGCGAGACCGAGCAGGCCCTTGATCGCCGCGGAGGTTTTCGAACGTGCCCGCAGCTCCAGCATCTGGCCCAGGAGCGTCAACGATACGATTACCGCTGCCGCCTCGTAATACACACCGACGCGCCCGTGCTCGGTAAACGACGGCGGGAACAAGCCGGGTGCCAGCGTGGCGACCAGGCTGTAGCCAAAGGCGGCCGCAACGCCAATCCCGATGAGGGTGAACATGTTCGGGCTGCGGTTGCGGATCGACTGCACGCAGCGCTCGAAGAACGGCCAGCCGGCCCACAGCACGACCGGTGTGGTCAGGACCAGCTCGACCCAGGTTTGCAGGTCGATCGACAGCGGCAGGATCTGCACGCCGCCCAGCACGATACGCGGGAGGTACTGGCCGAACATGGCCAGCACGAGCGTCACCACCGTCAGCGGAAGCGTCCACCAGAACCGGCGCGAGAAGTCGCGAAGTTCCGGATTGTCGTCGTCCTCCAGGTTGGGCATTTCCGGCTCCAGCGCCATGCCGCAGAAGGGACAGTTGCCTGGACCCTGTTGTCGAACTTCCGGGTGCATCGGGCAGGTGTAGATGGCGCCGGGCCGTGCCACCTCGGGTTCGTCCCGGGACGTCAGGTAGCGCTCGGGATCAGCCACGAACTTCGCGCGGCATCGCTCCGAGCAGAAGTGAAAATGGGCGCCGGCGTGGTCCGCATGATGCGGCGTGGTGGCGGGATCTACCTGCATGCCACAGACCGGGTCGGTTACCCGTCCATCTGCAGTCTCGACAGGGACAGCGCCTGCGGAGTGATGGTCATGGGACGACGGTGAGTTCATGCCGATGCTCGCTTTAGTGGGGATGGACTGCCAAGGCAGTGTGCCATTGGGGGTTACACAGCTATTCGGGGCTGAGCGTCCCGAGCACTGAAACAACAACCAGGATCAAGATGGCCAGCGCGGCCTCAGCCGTAACACTCTGCCGCAAAGCCCGCACCTCCTGCGCGGGATCTCCGCTGGTCAGCGCCCGTCCCAGGCGCGGCACCAGCGTCCATCGGTGCAGCGCTCCCAAACCCAGCATTCCGCCGAACAGAGCCAGTTTGAACAGCAGCAACTTCCCGTAGGTGCTCTGAAACAGGGCCGAAAACGACCACGCGGTGAGATCCCCGTAGTGCACGATGCCGGACACGACGAGCGCAGCAACGAAAATCGTTCCCAGCGTCGAAAATCCATGCAGAAAGTCATGCGTTGATCGCAGACGCCCGCTGCCGGAGGCCTCCTTGCCGCGCAGGAGCATCCCCAGGAACATCAGGACCGCTGCGATCCAGCCGCCTGCCGCAAGAAGATGGACAAGGCCCGCAGCAAGCCGGACCGCGCCTGCCACGCCCTCACCAGCGGCCGCGTGGCCGTTCCATGCCAGAGAAGCGAGTGCGCCGCCCGCCAGCGTCACCGCCAGCGGGAAGGCGGGCTCCACCTTCCCGCGGCGACGATGCCATCCAAGCACAAACATCAGGGCGAGCAGCAGCGCGCCTCTCGCCATCGCTGCCCGGCCCGCGGACGTCTCGAGCAGATACCAGCCAAGCGATGCGCGATCAACGTCGGCAAGCGGCATCCCCATGATGCCCGCGGTCTTGAAGACCACATCGGCGCCGGTGAGCACGATACCGACAGCGGCACTTGCCAATAGAATGCCCATAAGTGGCCATCCGGCCAGGGCATCGGTGAGTGCCGCTCGACGCGAACCGTACCACCCGAGCAATGGGACCCCGAAAAGAACCATGAGGACTAGGTATTCCAGGAACCTCACTGCATAAGCCGACAGGTCGAGCATTTGTGGCTCCTCAGCGCACCGTGAAGCTGAAACTGCCCGTCATGGGGTGGTTGTCGCCACCAACGGCGCGGTATTCCACGGTATAGACGCCCGGAGCCAGCGGCTGGGGCAACTTGGCACGCAGGGTCTTGCCGTTGTTGACGATCTCGGTCGTGAAATTCTCGATCGGCATGGTGGAACTGCCGTGCTTCATGAGCAACTTGAGACGCGACGCCCGCGGAATCAATGTTTCGTTGAACACGAGATCGATCTGGTCTGGCGAGGCCACCACCGCATTTGCCGCCGGTGTGGACTGCTGCAGCGCGGCGTGGGCGTGCGCGATCTGCAGGGAGAACTGCCCAGCCGCAATCGCGAGGACGAGCGCGAAGGAGCGAAGGACGTTTGATGATCTCATAGTGATTAATCCTCATTGCGAATGTGATGCTAAGCCCCGTTGGGGGCCGTGCTGTGTTGGACCCGACATGCGTTGGATGTCGGGCTGTCACCGAAAACACGGTTGGTCAGCTTTGATATTGCAGATGAGGATCCCGCCTGCTCAGGTGGGATCCTCGACGCATCAAGCCGCCATGGCGCTGCAGCTTTCCGCGCAGCGGCGACAAACTTCGGCGCAGCGCGCCATCTCCGGGTCGTTCATGGCGTCGCATGCATCGGCGCACTGGCGGCAGACCTCCGCGCAGGCACCGCAAACCACGTCGTGAACGCTGGCACCGCGCAGCATCGCGTCGGCACTGGTTGCGCAGATATCGGCACACGTCGCAAGGAGTGCGATGTGCTCCGGGGCCGCGTGGGCACCTCCTTTGGTCAGGCAATAGTTGATGGTCTCCAGGCAGATCTCATGACACTGCGTGCAGTTGTCGATGCACTCGTTCATGGCCTGGGACCGGTGTGCCGCGGAATGGTGAGTCATGTGGTTCTCCTTCTTCCTCGCGGACGAGACTCGGCGCGCCCGCAACACCGCCCCTGTTGCTCCGATGGATCAATGCTGTGCGAAGGGTTCGGTGGTTCCGTCGTGACGGACCAGCTCGACCGTGTACGGCTGTTGTCGCCCGGCAGGGACCTCCATGCCCGGCGAGCCGAGCGGCATTCCCGGCAGGACCAGGCCGCGTGCGTCCGGCTTTTCTTCGAGGAGGCGCTTGATGTCCTCGGCCGGGACATGGCCCTCGATGACGTATCCGCCGACCTCGGCCGTGTGGCAGGAGCCCTTTGCATAGGGGACACCCAGGCGCTCCTTGACCGGACCCAGGTCATCCATGTCGTGCACATCCACGGTGAAGCCCGCCTTCTGCACGTGGTCGACCCAGCTACCGCAACACCCGCAGGTCGGGGTCTTGTGGACGGTCATGCGTGGCAGGGCAGCGGGAGTGGCGTCGGCTGTTTCAGGGACGACCTGTGCAGCGGGTGCGATGGTGGATTGCGCGGGTGTAGCCGCCTGGGTGCAGGCACCCAGGCCGGCGACCGCAAAAGCCACCCACGCCAGTCGATTCAATCTGTAAGCATTCATTTCGGCTTCTCCAGTCAGCGCTTGGTCCGCGAGGACCAGTGGATGTGGACGATCCGCCAGCCGTCCGTGGTCCGCTTCAGCACCATCGTCTCGGTGCTCTGGACGGTCAGTGGCTGGCCGTCCTGCTGGGCGTGCAGCTCGCTTTCGGTTCCGACCCACGCGAACTCGCCAGCGGTTCGTGCACGCTGACGGAGCAGCTGGCGATGGGCGCCCTTGAGGAACGCCGCATCGCTGACTGCGTGATGGCCCATGTATTCCTCGCGGCTGCGTTCTGCACCTCCGGACTCGAGGATGAGAACGTCGGCAGCGAGCAAGGCTTCGACCGTGGCCAGGTCGCCGCTGGACAGGGCGGTGTTGAACCGTTCCGCCACGGCGACCGCGGCCTCTGCAGTGGCTGGGACGTCGACGTCCGCAGATGGCGCGGCAGCGGGGCGATGTGCGTGCGACGGTGTCGCCTGCGCCATTGCGGGGGACACGACGGCCAGTGCCAGCGCCAGGGTGAAGGAGATTGCTGTTGCGTTCATTGCGCGGGCTCCAAGGAGATCAACGCTTTGGCCACGTCGACCTTGTGTTTACTGAGGTCCGGCGGCGTGGGATACAGGCCCTGGCTCAACTCGGTTTCGGCCATCGACGGGGCCAGGTGGCAGCCAGCGCACATCGCCGCATAGTTGCCCGCGCCCTGGACGATTCTCGCTGGATCGTCCAGGCCCGGCGGGACGTCCAACCTTCCCGCACGCGCCAGGATGGAGTGCTCGCGTGCGGTCTGGAGCACAAAGTGCACGGGCCTGGTGTGCATGTCATCCGCGGCGACGTTGTATACGCCGCCCCAGATGAAGCCGCCGTACCGGCCACGACAACCAGCGGAACCCCGATCAGCCAGAGACGCTTGCGAGTCTTCGGTTGCATACGAGTACTCCGGTCAGAACCAGATCCTCACGCCCGCCACGATACGGGTGTCGTCGACATCACCGGACTCCGCGCGACGGAAGTCTGCGGTTCCGCCGTAGGCACGCTCCCAGACGACGCCGACATAGGGAGCGAACTGCCGATGGAACTCGTAGCGCAGGCGGAAACCGGCTTCGACCTTGCTCAGTCCGCTGCCGATTCCAACCGCCGGATCGTCCTTGCTCCAGGCTTCGCCCTCGATCAGCCACTGGCCGATCAACCGGTTGGTGAACAGCATTTCGTATTCGGCTTCCGCCCCAAGCCCGACCTGGCCGGACTCGCCCACGTAGGCGGTCGCTTCGACTTCAAACTTGTACGGGGCAAGGCCGATGACGCCGAGCGCGGCATAAGTGCGCGATGGACCGCCGTCGAAACCGAAGTCATGGCGGACACCGGCGACCGCGTCCCACCAGGGGGCGATGGCCCGACCGTACAGGACTTCCACATCCCCCGACTCGGTGGATCCGCCCACCCGCTCGCCCTCGCTGCGCAGCCAGAGCCGGTTCAAGTCGGAGCCGACCCAGGCTTTCGCTTCCCAGGCCATGCCGGTGCCGTCCTCATCCGCGTCCCAGGCCTCAAGCCGGTCAAGCGACCAGTAGGAGTTGATCGATTCGCCGTGCATTACGTGCGCATCGAGGTCCGGGAACGCCGCGGCCCGATCGGCCGGCGTGACGACAGGAATAGGCTCGTGTGGTTCGGCCGTGGCCGGGAGATCCTGACTGGCACCTGCCTGGTGGCCCATGGAAGCGTGGTCCATGCCCGAGTGGTCCATGTTCGATCCATCCATTCCAGAGTGATCCATCGAGGAATGGTCCATCGTGGAGTGATCGCTGCCGGCAGGGTCCGCCGCCCCCTGTTTCATGGCGCCGTGGTCCATGTTTCCGTGGTCCATGGATCCGTGATCCTGCGTTCCATGTTCCATCGGTTCCGCCGGTGGCTTTGACGGGGTTGCGTGGTGCGCATGGTCGCTGGGGCGTGGGTCAACCGGCTTGGCCTGCGACTGTGCGGCAGTCGGCTTCGCTGCCGGATGGTGCGAGGCGTGATCTGTCTCCTGGCCCCACGCCGGCGCGACACCGGCAGTGAGGAGCAGCGCGGTGGCCAAGCCGAGGGTGAGCGGGTTGCGGCGGGATAGGGTCATGGCGTTCATTCCTCCACCCGCACTTCGCGGAACATGCCGGCTTCCATGTGGTAGAGCAGGTGGCAGTGGTAGGCCCAGCGGCCGAGCGCATCGGCGCGCACCCGGTAGCTGCGCTTGGTGCCTGGCGGCATGTCGATGGTGTGCTTGCGCACCATGAAGTTGCCGGATTCATCCTCGAGGTCGCTCCACAGGCCGTGGAGGTGGATCGGGTGCGACATCATCGTGTCGTTGACCAGCACGATCCGCATGCGCTCGCCATAGTTCAGCCGCAGGGGCTCCGCGTCAGCGAACTTCACTCCGTCAAAGGACCAGGCGAAGCGCTCCATGTGGCCGGTCAGGTGCAGCTCGACCGTGCGGCCGGGTTCACGCCCGTCGGGATCGCGGAACGTGCTCCGCAGGTCGGCATAGGTCAGCACGCGGCGGCCGTTGTCGCGCAGGCCGACGCCCGGATCGGACAGGCGCGGCTGCGCCGTCATCGCCTGCATGTCCACCAGCGGATTACCCGCCTCGCTGGCCGGATGCGTCTGCATCCCCTGCCCTTGCCCGCGGTGCGCGGCGTGGCCGGCATGCGGATCGGGCTGCGCGGCGGCGCCGTGCGCGGCGTGATCCATCGCGGCGTGGCCGCCGCCGTGGTCCATCCCGCCGTGGCCCATGTCGGCCATGGTCAGGATCGGGCGCGGGTCGACCGCGGGCACCGGCGCGCGCAGGCCTTCGCGCACGGCCAGCGTGCCGCTGACGTAGCCGGTGCGCCCGGCGTCCTGCGCGAAGATGGTGAACGCATCCTGCCCGGCCGGTTCGACGATCACGTCGAAGGTCTCGGCCACGGCGATGCGGAACTCGTCCACCGTCACCGGATGCACGTACTGGCCGTCGGCGGCGACCACGGTCATCTTCAGCCCCGGGATCCGCACGTCGAAGTACGTCATCGCGGAGCCGTTGATGAAGCGGAGGCGGACCTTCTCGCCCGACCGGAACAGCCCGGTCCAGTTGCCGAGCGAGGTCATGCCGTTCATGAGGTAGGTGTAGGTGTTGCCGTTGACGTCCGACAGGTCGGTCGGCGTCATGCGCATGCGGCCCCACATGCCGCGGTCGGCCAAAGTCGCGCGCAGGCCCTGCGTGCGCACGTCGTCGAGGAAGTCGCCGACGGTGCGCTTGTAGTAGTTGTCGTAGTCGGAGCGCTTCTTCAGGCGCTCGAACAACCGCGCCGGGTCGAGGTCGGTCCAGTCGCTGAGCATGACCACGTAATCGCGGTCATAGGCGAAGGGCTCGGGCTCCAGCGGCTCGATCACCAGCGGCCCGTAGAGGCCGGCCTGCTCCTGGAAACCGGAGTGGCTGTGGTACCAGTAGGTGCCGCCCTGTACGACGTTGAAGCGGTACTGGTAGGTCTCGCCGCGGTTGATGCCGTTGAAGCTCAGCCCGGGCACCCCGTCCATGTCGGCCGGCAGCAGGATGCCGTGCCAGTGGATCGACGTCTGGTCGCCATGGATCGAGCCGGGGGGCAGGGCATTGCGGACCCGCAGGGTGACCGTGGTGCCCTCGCGCCAGCGCAGTAGGGGCGCTGGGATCGATCCGTTGACCGTGATCGCAGGGCGCGTGGCACCGGTGAAGTTCATCGGCGTCTCGCCGATGGTCAGGTCGAAGTCGGTGCCCGAGAGCACATTGGGGACGCCTTCGGCCTTGACGGCCCAGCTGGAGCGGGGCCACAGGCCGAGGGCTGCAACGGCGCCTCCGGCGGCAAGGCCTTGGACAAAGCGGCGGCGCGACGGGGCGGACAGCCCCTCGGCGCGGCCGAAAAGATCGGATGACATGGGAACTCCGGGAGAGTGACGAGGGCTCGCGAGGCGAGCGTTTCCCTGTCGGTGCGGAGCAGCGAACAGGGCCCATCAGCGCCTTAAAAGGCGCGCGGCGACACTTAGCCGATCGGAGGTCGGCAAAGATTGGTCAGTGCAGCGGACGCGTGCACTGACAGGAACGGTTCGACGGTTTGTCGGTACCGGACGGTGAAATCGGCGAGTGCCGACCCGGCGATTGCCGCTGAACAGTGGTGCATGCAGGCACCACAATTGCCCGTCTCACAACAGTCGCCCAACGGTGGTGCTGTCCCGGTGTGATCAGCGGCCTGCGGATGATGGTGGTCGTCGGTCACCGGAGCGATCACTCCGGCCCCGTGGCAGTCGGCCGCTGTCTGCGTCGCTGTCACGTGGGCGGCGTCACCCGGGGAGTTGCTCAGGTGCTCCGTCATGTGCATGGACGCACCAGCGATGCCCGGACCGTTAGCCAGCAAGGCTACGATCAGGAACAACCGCATCAGGAGTGCGCGCAGAGGCATGCGCCCGATTATATATACGGACCCATGTAAACGGCAGATGAATACACCGGCAACGCGCCGGTGCAGACTCAATGGTTCCGGAGGGAAAGTGCCGCTGCGAGTATGGGCCGCTTGTGTGTTCCGCCTTCCATGCATCCAACACCTGGTCACCGCAGTCCCAGCGGCTACCAGCTTAACGATGCCGCGATGACCGAAGCGGTCACGCACCACACGATGGATAGAGCACCGGCGCCCGTGTGGCCACCAGCAAGCCAAACCCAATGGACGCGCGATGGCGGCGTCCATCGGTCCTCGGATGCCTTCCGTACACACCCCAGTTGCACTTGCCGAAATCATGGAGAAATGTAATGACCGCCAGGCGATCCTTCTGGTGCGCGTCCAGGGCGCCGACGCGTGCGAGTGAACCCTGGTCGAGCAAGGTGCGAAGGACGATGGCGACATCCAGGCAATGATCCACCAAGGGGTGGAAGTTGCCGTCTGGGCTGCATTTGCCCCAAGGAACGCTTGGCATCGAAGTGGCCGAACTCATGGTGCCTGATGTGGAGGTTTGCGGAAGGTCCTCCGCGCATGGCGTAGTCATGTCGCATGTCCCTGTCTCACAGGCTGAGAATGGCGGCCGAACGGCCCTGCCTGGCCGGAGACGACGGACGGACCCCCTGTTTCGTTGAGGCCAACGACAGGGGCTGGCAATGCCGGTCATGCCCCCGGGGGCTGCGGGCGAGGGAGGCGGCCGGCCCCGACGGCAGCTACCCTATGCCGATGGACACCACCGCCATCCCCGACGACGACACCCTGCACGCCCTGGCCGCCGAGGTGGGCGGGTTGCTGCAGGCCCGCAACCAGATGCTGGCCACGGCAGAAAGCTGCACCGGCGGCTGGATCGCCAAGACGATCACCGACATCCCGGGCAGTTCGACCTGGTTCGATTGCGGCATGACCGCTTACAGCTACGAGGCCAAGCAGGCCCTGCTGGGCGTGCGGCCCGAAACCCTCACCGAACACGGCGCGGTCAGCCGGGAGACGGTGCTGGAGATGGTGTCCGGCGCCCTGGTGAACTCCGGTGCCAGCATCGCCGTGGCGGTGACCGGCATCGCCGGCCCGGGCGGTGGCACCCCGGACAAGCCGGTGGGCACGGTCTGGATCGGCTGGAAGCGCCGTGGCGGCTATCCGCGGGCCGAGGTCTTCCACTTCGAGGGTGATCGCGAGGCCGTGCGCCGGCAGACCGTCGCCGCCGCCCTGCGTGGCCTGCTGGCCCTGGCCAAGGGGGCTTGACAGCCGGGCCGGGGCGGTTAGTAGTATTGCTACTAATGAAACTGACCGAGACCCAGCAGGCCATCCTGGCCTTCATCGCCCAACGCATCGAGGCCGAGGGCGTGCCCCCGTCCCAGGTCGAGATCGCCCATGCCTTCGGCTTCAAGGGCGTGCGGGCGGCCCAGTACCACCTCGAGGCCCTGGAGCAGGCCGGCGCCATCCGCCGCGTGCCCGGTCAGGCCCGGGGCATCCGCCTGGTGTCCCGGACGCCGTCTTCTCTGCCGCTTTCGTCGTCCCCGGCCGCCGACCTCGTCCCGGTGGCCGGGGATGACCTGCTGCGCCTGCCCATCCTCGGCCGCGTGGCCGCCGGCATGCCCATCGGCGCCGATGCCGGCCACGACGGCATGGTGCTGCTCGACCGCGTGTTCTTCTCGCCGGCGCCGGATTACCTGCTGCGTGTGCACGGCGATTCCATGCGCGACGAGGGCATCCTCGACGGCGACCTGATCGGCGTGCACCGCACGCCCGAGGCGCGCAGCGGCCAGATCGTGGTTGCCCGCATAGACGACGAGATCACCGTCAAGCTGTTCAAGACCGGCAAGGACGGCATCCGCCTGTTGCCGCGCAATCCCGACTACCCGCCCATCCAGGTCCGGCCCGACCAGGATTTCGCCATCGAGGGCCTGTACTGCGGCCTGGTGAGGCCGAACCGGTGAGGGCGCAGGACGCGCTATTCCCCTACCCGCGAGCCGGGATTCCGCCGCTTTCGGCTGCATCTCGGTCCCTGAGACTCTGAGCCCCTAGAGTGGCCGCCAACCCGAACACGAACCCCGAGGACAAGACCATGGACGAGAACAGGAAGCGGGCGCTCGCCGCGGCCCTGAGCCAGATCGAAAAGCAGTTCGGCAAGGGCGCTGTCATGCGCATGGGCGACAAGGCGGCCGAACCGGCCGAGGTGGTCAGTACCGGCTCCTTGATGCTGGACATCGCCCTGGGTATCGGCGGCCTGCCCCGGGGGCGCGTCATCGAGATCTACGGTCCGGAGTCCTCCGGCAAGACCACGCTGACCCTGCAGGCCATCGCCGAGTGCCAGAAGGCCGGCGGCACCGCCGCCTTCATCGATGCCGAGCACGCGCTCGATCCCACCTACGCCCAGAAGCTGGGCGTGAACGTCGAAGACCTGCTGGTCAGCCAGCCGGACACCGGCGAGCAGGCCCTGGAGATCGCCGACATGCTGGTCCGCTCCAATTCGGTGGACATGGTGGTGGTGGACTCGGTGGCGGCGCTGACCCCGCGCGCCGAAATCGAGGGCGAGATGGGCGACCAGCTGCCCGGCCTGCAGGCCAGGCTGATGAGCCAGGCCCTGCGCAAGCTCACCGCCAACATCAAGCGCAGCAACTGCCTGGTGATCTTCATCAATCAGCTGCGCATGAAGATCGGCGTGATGATGCCCGGTCAGAGTCCGGAAACCACCACCGGCGGCAACGCCCTGAAGTTCTACGCCTCGGTGCGCCTGGACATCCGCCGCATCGGCTCGGTCAAGAAGGGCGACGAGGTCATCGGCAACCAGACCAAGATCAAGGTGGTCAAGAACAAGATGGCGCCACCGTTCAAGGTCATCGTCACCGAGATCCTCTACGGCCAGGGCATCAGCCGCGAGGGCGAGATCATCGACATGGGCGTAGACGCCAAGCTGATCGAGAAGGCCGGCGCCTGGTACAGCTACAACGGCGAACGCATCGGCCAGGGCAAGGAGAACGCCCGCCAGTGGCTGAAGGACAATCCCGAGGTGGCCAAGGATCTGGAAGCCAAGCTGCGCGAGAAGTTCGTGCCCGGCCTGGTGATCGGCGACGAAACCGCCGAAACGGTGGACTGAGGTCATGGGTGTGGCCGGCGGCAGGGCTTCCCGGGGCGGCAACGACCCCTATCAAAGGGGCTTGGGCCTGCTGGTGCGGCGGGAGTACTCGCGCCGTGACCTGGCGCGGCGCCTGGTGGCCCGGGGCTTCGATTCGCCGGAGGCCGAGGCGGCCGTGGACCGGCTGGCCGGCCAGGGTTACCAGGATGACCGCCGGTTCTCCGAGGCCTTCGCCCGGGACCGCGCGGCCGCCGGATACGGCCCGGTAAGGATCCGGGCCGAGCTGTCCCGGCATGGCCTGGGCGAGGACGACATCACCGCCGCCCTGGCCGCCTGCGAGGCCGACTGGGCGGGCCGGGCCCGGGAGCTGGTCGCCCGCCGGGTGCGGCTGGGCGAGCTGGCCGATCCGGGCCGCTGCCGGAAGTGGGTGGAGTTCCTGCTGCGCCGGGGCTTCGACCAGGATCAGGCCTGGGGAGCCGTGCGGGCGGTGGCGGCGGAAGAGGGCGTAACGCCGCCCGGCACGGAAGGTGTCGGCTGAGTCGCCACGGCACTCGCCGCCCGACGCGGCACCGGGCGCGATGCCCGGCACCTGGCCCGGCGCCGCTGGGTGCGGTTGAAGCGGTCCTGCCGGCCATGGCGCCCGGGCTGCTAATCTTGGCGGCCTCGCCGATTCGATTGCGGACTCCAGGCCCTGCCCCCATAAGGACAGGGCCGGGCCGCGCGTCGGCCTCCGATTCCGCCAGTCAGCCGCCGCAATGACCAAGACCAGCAACGACATCCGCCGGGACTTCCTCGAGTTCTTCCGCAGCAAGGGCCACGAGGTGGTCGCCTCCAGCCCGCTGGTGCCGGGCAACGACCCCACCCTGCTGTTCACCAACGCCGGCATGGTGCAGTTCAAGGACGTGTTCCTTGGCGCCGAGAAGCGCAGTTATCGGCGGGCGGTCTCGAGCCAGCGCTGTGTGCGCGCGGGAGGCAAGCACAACGACCTCGACCAGGTCGGCTATACCGCCCGGCATCACACCTTCTTCGAGATGCTGGGCAACTTCAGCTTCGGCGACTACTTCAAGAAGGAAGCCATCCTCTGGGCCTGGGAGCTGCTGACCCAGGTCTGGAAGCTGCCGCGCGAGCGTCTGCTGGTCACCGTCTACCACACCGACGACGAGGCCTTCGACATCTGGCACGAGCAGGTCGGGCTGCCCGCCGACCGCATCATCCGCATCGGCGACAACAAGGGTGCGCCCTACGCCAGCGACAACTTCTGGCAGATGGCCGACACCGGCCCCTGCGGCCCCTGTACCGAGATCTTCTACGACCACGGCGAGCACATCCCGGGCGGCCCGCCGGGCTCGCCGGACGAGGACGGCGACCGCTTCATCGAGATCTGGAACCTGGTGTTCATGCAGTTCGACCGCCAGGCCGACGGCAGCCTGGTGCCGCTGCCGGCGCCCTGCGTGGACACCGGCATGGGCCTGGAGCGTATCTGCGCCGTGCTCCAGCACGTGCACAGCAACTACGAGATCGACCTGTTCCAGCACCTGATCAAGGCGGCGGCGCGGCTGACCGGTACCGATGACCTGGAGAACAAATCGCTGCGCGTGATCGCCGACCATATCCGTGCCTGCAGCTTCCTGGTGGTGGATGGCGTGCTGCCCTCGAACGAAGGCCGCGGCTACGTGCTGCGCAGGATCATCCGCCGCGCCATCCGCCATTTCTGGAAGCTCGACGGCTTGCATGCCGATGGCCGCTTCTGGCGCATGGTCGCGCCCCTGGTCGAGGTGATGGGCCAGGCCTATCCGGAGCTGGCCGCGAAGCAGGCGCTGGTGGAGCAAGCGCTCAAGGCCGAGGAAGCCGCCTTCGCGCAGACTCTGGAAGCGGGCATGGCCCGCCTGCAGGAGTACCTGGCGGCATCGGGTAACCGCATCGACGGCGAGCAGCTGTTCCAGCTTCACGACACCTATGGCTGCCCGCCCGACCTGATTGCCGACCTGGTACGGGAGAATGCCGACAAGGGTTGGGCCCTGGCCGCGGGTGCTTTGGCCGAATACGAGACGCACATGGAGCGACAGCGTGAGCGGGCCCGCGCCGCCAGCAAGTTCACGGGTGCTGCCGCGCTGCCGGCAGAGCTGGTCGCGCAGCTGGCCCCGACTGCCTTTCTCGGCTATGAGAGTTTGCAGGTGCAGGACGCCAAGGTCGTGGCCCTGCTGCGCGGCGGCAATCCGGTTCAGGCCCTGGCCGCGGGCGAGGACGGCATCGTGGTGCTCGACCGCACGCCCTTCTACGCCGAATCCGGCGGCCAGGTGGGCGATACCGGCGAGCTGCGCGGCGCTGCCGCCCGCTTCGAGGTGCGCGACACCGTGAAGGTCTCGGGCGTGTTCCATGGCCATGTCGGCCGCGTGGCCGAAGGCGCGCTGAAGCTGGGCGACCGCGTCGCCGCCAGCGTCGACGGCGCCCGTCGCGCAGCCATCGTCCTCAACCATTCCGCCACGCACCTTCTGCACGCCGCCCTGCGCAAAGTGCTGGGCGAGCATGTCACCCAGAAGGGCTCGCTGGTCGCGCCCGATCGCCTGCGCTTCGACTTCTCGCATTTCCAGGCCGTCACCGGCGAAGAACTGGAGCGCATCGAAGCGCTGGTGAACGCCGAGATCCGCCGCAATGCCCAGGCCGAGATCCGCCACATGGGCATGCAGGAAGCGCTCGACTTCGGCGCCATCGCCCTGTTCGGCGAGAAGTACGGCGAGCGCGTGCGCGTGCTGCGCATGGGCGATTTCTCCACCGAGCTCTGCGGTGGTACGCATGTGCGCGCCACCGGCGACATCGGCCTGTTCAAGATCGTCTCCGAAGGCGGTGTCGCCGCCGGCGTCCGCCGTATCGAGGCGGTGACCGGCGAGACGGCGCTGGCCTGGGTGCGCGCCGAGGAGGCCCGCCTGGCCGAGGCCGCCGAGCTGCTGGGTGCCAACAATCGCTCCGACGTGGTCGAGAAGCTGCGGCAGCTGCTGGAGCGGCAGAAGAAGCTCGAGCGCGAGCTGGAGTCGCTCAAGGCCAGGGCCGCCGCCGGCGCTACCGCCGATCTGGCCGCCTCGGCGCCGGAAGTCGCCGGCGTGAAGGTCGTGGCAGCCCGCCTGGACGGCCTCGACGCCAAGGGTCTGCGCGAGGCGGTGGACCAGCTCAAGTCGCGCCTCGGCGACGCCGTGATCATCCTGGCTTCCGGCAACGGGGGCAAAGCCTCGCTGGTCGCCGGTGTGCAGGGCGGTGCGCTGGGCAAGGTGAAGGCCGGGGAACTGTTGTCCCATGTTGCCGGCCAGATCGGCGGAAAGGGTGGTGGCCGTCCGGACCTTGCACAGGGCGGCGGCGAGGACGGCCCGGCCCTGGCCCGCGCACTGGCGGCGGTACCGGCCTGGATCGCCGATCGTCTTGGCTGAAGCCGTTCAGCCTTCATTGCACCTGGGCCCGGGCCGGCATACCATCGGCCCGGGCCGTGTTTTTCCGGCGAAGGAACCGTGGCGAGGGGAAGCCGCGGGCCGGTGCAGGGACGTATCGGGAGGACGGGGATGTTGATTCTGACGCGTAGGGTTGGGGAGACCCTGATGATCGGCGACTCGGTCACCGTGACCGTGCTCGGCGTCAAGGGCAACCAGGTGCGCATCGGCATCACCGCGCCCAAGGACGTCGCCGTGCACCGAGAGGAAATCTTCCAGCGCATCCAGAAGGACGAAGGCGACTCCGCCGGCGAGCAGCCTTCGCCGGGTTTACCCAAGGACGGCTGAGGGCTATCCTATGCGGCCGGTTTTGCCGGAAACGGCGGGCCCGGCGAGTGTTCCGGAGTGATGCCCGAGAGGCCGAAGGGGCTCCCCTGCTAAGGGAGTATAGGGTCAAAAGCTCTATCGAGGGTTCGAATCCCTCTCACTCCGCCAGCTTCGAGATCGCCGCCCTTTGGGCGGCGATTTTTCTTGGAGGAGGCCTTCCGCCGGAAGGCCGTGGCCGGGTGCGTCATCGTGTGCCGGCTGTTGACGGATATCTGGGCCTACTCCATAATTTCGCTTCTGCGCGCCCGTAGCTCAGCTGGATAGAGCACCAGGCTACGAACTTGGTGGTCGGGAGTTCGAATCTCTCCGGGCGCGCCACCAACGCAAAACGGGTGCTTCGGCACCCTTTTTGTTCTTCGGAGGCCTCGGCGTACCGCGCGTTGCGCGCCCGCCGGGGCAGCCGTAGAGTGGAACCTCCTGTGGCGCCGGCGAGGCGCCGGGCTTGAACGCCGGGGTATAGCTCAGCCTGGTAGAGCGCCAGCTTTGGGAGCTGGATGTCGTGGGTTCGAATCCCTCTGCCCCGACCAGGCCGGCCCCGGCTTCCGGAACCCCGACTCGCGCCGGGTCCGGGCGGCGGGTCCGCCGGGTATGATTCCGGCAGGCGCCCGTAGCTCAACCGGATAGAGCACCGGCCTTCTAAGCCGGCGGTTGCAGGTTCGATTCCTGCCGGGCGCGCCAGGCGGGGGCTGAGGTTCAGAGAATCTGGTGGATGTAGCTCAGTTGGTTAGAGCATCGGATTGTGATTCCGAGGGTCGCGGGTTCGAGTCCCGTCTTCCACCCCAGTTCCGGGATGCGGCATAATGCCGCCTCCGCTGCCGGAGCGGCAGGGAAGGTCAACGGGCCGTTAGCTCAGTTGGTAGAGCAGCTGACTCTTAATCAGTAGGTCCTAGGTTCGAATCCTAGACGGCCCACCAGACCTTCCAGCCCTGCCCAAAGGACAAGGGCTGGACTCCGCGAAGCGCGAAAGTGGCGGAACTGGTAGACGCGCTGGATTTAGGTTCCAGTGGGGAAACCCGTGAGAGTTCGAGTCTCTCCTTTCGCACCATCCGGGCACGGATGCGCGGGGGCGGCTAGGCTCTGCGGGTTTTTTCGTTTTCGCGCCCGTCGAGGTGCGCGGTTGCAGGAGTGAACATGCAAGTCTCGCTTGAGAACACCGCCAATCTGGAACGCAGGATGACCGTCAGCCTGCCGGCCGAGCGCCTCGAAGGTGTGGTCGGTGCCCGGCTGCGCGAGATCGCGCGTACTGCCAACATCAAGGGCTTTCGCAAGGGCAAGGTCCCGACCAGGGTCATCGAGCAGCGCTTCGGCCCGCAGGTCCGCAACGAGGCGATGGGCGAGCTGATCCGGGAAAGCTTCGGCGAAGCCGTGCGCGAGCAGAACCTGCGCGTCGCCGGCAACCCGGAAATCAAGGCGGAGGCCCCGGGCGAAGACGGAGGCCTGCGTTTCACCGCCACCTTCGAGGTGGTGCCCGATTTCGGCACCATCGAGCCGGGCAAGCTGAAGATCACCAGGGTCACCAGCTCGGTCGAGGAGTCCGACGTGGACACCATGATCGAGACCTTGCGGCAGCAGCGCCGCAGCTGGGAGCCGGTGGATCGTGCCGCCCAGGCCGGCGACCTGGTGCTGGTCGAGACCAGCGCCACGACCGCCGATGGCCGGGTTCCGGCCGAGGGCAGCGAACGCGGCGCCACCGTGCTCGGCTCCAACGTCATGTACCCGGAACTGGAGGCCAGGCTGGCTGGCATGAAGGTCGGCGACGAGGCCGAGGTCGAGGTCACCTTCCCGGAGAACTGGCGGGTGGCGGCGCTGGCCGGAAAGCCGGCCAAGGTCAGTCTCAAGGTCGTTCGCGTCTCCGAACCGAAGTTGCCCGAAGTGGACGAGGCGTTCATCAAGAGCTTCGGCATCAGGAGCGGCAAGCTCGAGGTCTTCCGCAAGGAAGTGCGGGCCAACCTGGAGCGCGAACTGCGCGGCGCCCTCATGGCCCGCCTGCGGGCCGAGGTGGCGGACAAGCTGGTCGCCGCCTATGCCGGGGTGGAACTGCCGCCCCGCCTGGTCGAGGCCGAGGCCGCTTCCCTGGCCGCAGCCGCCGAACAGCAGGCCCGCCAGGCGGGACAGAAGGACGCGAAGTTCGACCCCGCCAACTTCATGGAGCCGGCGCGCAAGCGCGTGGCTGCCGGACTGCTGGTGGGCGAGGTCGCGCGCCAGAACGGCCTGAAGCTGGACAACAAGCGGCTGACCGAGACCCTGCAGCTGATCGCTTCGACCTACGAGGATCCGGAGCAGGTGGTTGAACTGTACCGGAACGACCCCAACCTGATGGCCGGCCTGCGCAACCGGGTGATGGAGGAGCAGGTGATCGACTGGATCGCCGAGCGTGCCGACGCCACCGAAAAGGCGGTAGGCTTCGCCGAACTGATGCGGCCCGGCGCCTGACGCGCCGGCCTGACGGGCAGGGAGAAGACATGGAACCGACCAAGGCCTTGAACCTCGTGCCGATGGTGGTCGAACAGACCAGCCGTGGCGAGCGCGCCTACGATATCTACTCGCGTCTGCTGAAGGAGCGGGTGATTTTCCTGGTCGGGCCCATTGACGACTACATGGCCAATGTCGTGGTGGCGCAGTTGCTGTTCCTGGAGGCGGATAACCCGGAAAAGGACATCAGCCTGTACATCAACTCGCCGGGCGGCATCGTCACCGCCGGCCTGGCCATCTACGACACCATGCGCTTCGTAAAGCCGGACGTGAGCACCATCTGCGTCGGCCAGGCCTGCTCCATGGGCTCCTTCCTGCTGGCTGCCGGCGCCAAGGGCAAGCGCTACATGCTGCCCAACAGCCGGGTGATGATCCATCAGCCCTCGGGCGGCGCCCAGGGGCAGGCCACGGACATCGCCATCCAGGCCAAGGAAATCCTCTACCTGCGCGAGCGCCTGAACAAGGAGCTGGCCAACAACACCGGCCAGCCGCTCGAAAAGATCGAGCGCGACGTCGAGCGCGACTACTTCATGTCCGCCGACGAGGCGCGCGAATACGGCATCGTGGACGCCGTGCTCAGCGCCCGCCCGGCGGATTCCATCCAGGCCGGCTGAGGCGCCGGGCGACCTGGCCGAAGGCGCCGCCCCCACCCCCGCCGGGCCGGGGCTGGCTGGCTGCCAGCCTGTGCTATCCTCGGCCCCGACCCACACTACCCAGGCCACCCAGCATGACCGAAGACCGCCAGGGTCGTTCCGGAGACAGCGGCAAGATCCTGTACTGCTCCTTCTGCGGCAAGAGCCAGCACGAAGTCCGCAAGCTGATCGCGGGCCCGAGCGTGTTCATCTGCGATGAATGCGTCGAGCTGTGCAACGACATCATCCGGGAAGAACTGGAGGAGAAGGCGCACGCTGCCCGCAGCCACTTGCCGAAGCCCCGCGAGATCCTGGAAGTGCTGGACCAGTACGTCATCGGCCAGCAGCGGGCCAAGAAGACGCTCTCTGTGGCGGTGTACAACCACTACAAGCGCATCGAAAGCCGGATGCGCAACGACGACGTCGAGTTGAGCAAGTCCAACATCCTGCTGATCGGGCCGACCGGCTCGGGCAAGACCCTGCTTGCCGAGACGCTGGCGCGATTGCTGAACGTGCCTTTCACCATCGCCGACGCCACGACCCTTACCGAAGCGGGCTATGTCGGCGAGGACGTCGAGAACATCATCCAGAAGCTGCTGCAGAAGTGCGACTACGACGTCGAGAAGGCACAGCAGGGCATAGTCTACATTGACGAGATCGACAAGATCTCGCGCAAGTCCGAAAACCCGTCCATTACCCGCGACGTGTCCGGCGAGGGCGTGCAGCAGGCCCTGTTGAAGCTGATCGAAGGCACGATCGCCAGCGTGCCGCCGCAGGGTGGGCGCAAGCACCCGCAGCAGGAGTTCCTGCAGGTGGACACGCGGAACATCCTGTTCATCTGTGGCGGCGCCTTCGCCGGCCTGGACAAGATCATCCAGGCGCGCAGCAGCGACGCCGGCGGCATCGGCTTCGGTGCCAAGGTCAAGAGCAGCGAACGCAAGGCCGACATCGGCAAGCTTCTGGCCGAGGTCGAACCCGAGGACCTGATCAAGTACGGGCTGATACCGGAGTTCGTCGGTCGTCTGCCCGTGGTCGCGACGCTGGAGGAACTGGACGAGGCAGCCTTGGTCAAGATCCTCACCGAGCCCAAGAACGCCATTACCAAGCAGTTCCGCAAGCTGTTCGAAATGGAGGGCGTGGAACTGGAGGTCAGGGCTGACGCGCTGTCGGCCATTGCCCGGCGTGCGCTCAAACGCAAGACCGGCGCCCGCGGCCTGCGCACCATCATGGAATCGGTGTTGCTGGACACCATGTTCGAGCTGCCCTCCCTGGAGGGCGTCAGCAAGGTCGTGGTGGATGAGTCGGTGATCAACCACCAGACCGAGCCCTACCTGATTTACAGCAACGGCAGCCAGGCCGTCACCAAGCCGGCCCCCAAAGCTGCCTCCGGCGACTGATCCGCCCGTAAGTCCTTGAATCAAGGGCCGGTTCCGCCGGCCTTTGGTTTTCTGCGACCGCCTTCCTTGCAAGCGGCCCCCCGGAGCCCCATAACGTGGACCCCGGGGGCAGTCTCGCCCCCGCCCGGAGCCAGAGATGTCCGAACCGACCTCCACCGCCCAGCGCCTCGACCTGCCCGTGCTGCCCCTGCGCGACGTGGTCGTTTACCCGCACATGGTGATTCCGCTGTTCGTCGGCCGGGACCGCTCGATCAGGGCGCTCGACCAGGCCATGGCCGGCGACAAGCAGATCCTGCTGATCGCCCAGCGCAGCCCGGATACCGACGATCCCGGTGCGGAGGACCTGCATGTGGTCGGCACCCTGGCCCAGGTGCTGCAACTGCTGAAGCTGCCCGACGGCACCATCAAGGTCCTGGTCGAGGGCACCGCCCGTGTGGCCATCGATGGTTACGGCGAGCGCGATGGCGCGCTCACCGCCAGCGGACACGTGGTGGACTCGGTGTACGAGCGCAGCGAGCGCGAGATCGAGGTCACCATGCGCTCGCTGATGAGCCTGTTCGAGCAGTATGTCAAGACCAACCGGAAGCTGCCCCCCGAGTTGCTCACGACGCTGGCGGGCATAGACGACCCCAGCCGGCTGGCCGACACCATCGCCGCGCATCTTGGCGTGCGCCTGTCCGACAAGCAGCAGTTGCTGGAGACGCTTGAGGTCGGTCAGAGGCTGGAGCTGCTGATCGGTCTGGTGGACGGCGAGATAGACGTCCAGCAGATCGAGAAGCGTATCCGCGGCCGGGTCAAGTCGCAGATGGAGAAGAGCCAGCGCGAGTACTATCTCAACGAGCAGATGAAGGCCATCCAGAAGGAGCTGGGTGAGCTGGACGACACGCCCAACGAGCTGGACGAGCTGGCCCGAAAGATCGCCGAGGCCGGCATGCCGAAGGCCGTGGAAGCCAAGGCCAAGACGGAACTGAACAAGCTCAGGCAGATGTCGCCGATGTCCGCCGAGGCCACGGTGGTGCGCAACTACGTGGACTGGCTGATCGGCGTGCCTTGGAAGAAGCGCACCAAGGTGCGCAAGGATCTCAAGGCTGCCCAGGAAGTGCTGGACGCCGACCACTATGGCCTCGAGAAGGTCAAGGAGCGCATCCTCGAGTACCTGGCGGTGCAGTCGCGGGTCAAGCAGATGCGCGGCCCCATCCTCTGCCTGGTCGGCCCCCCGGGCGTGGGCAAGACATCGCTCGGCCAATCGATCGCCAAGGCCACCAACCGCAAGTTCGTGCGCATGTCCCTGGGCGGCGTGCGCGACGAAGCCGAGATTCGCGGTCACCGACGCACTTACATCGGCTCGATGCCCGGCCGTATCGTCCAGAATCTGGCCAAGTCCGGCACCAGGAATCCGCTGTTCGTGCTCGACGAGATCGACAAGATGAGCATGGACTTCCGTGGCGACCCCTCATCGGCCTTGCTCGAGGTGCTCGACCCGGAGCAGAACAACGCCTTCAACGACCACTACCTGGAGGTGGACCTGGATCTGAGTGAGGTGATGTTCGTCGCCACGGCAAACTCACTGAATATCCCCGGACCGTTGTTGGACCGCATGGAAGTGATCCGCATTCCGGGCTACACCGAGGATGAAAAGCTGAACATCGCCCAGCGTTACCTGCTGCCGAAGCAACTCAAGGCCAATGGTCTCAGGCCGGAGGAGCTGAAGGTCAGTGAAGCGGCGTTGCGCGACATCGTGCGCTATTACACCCGCGAATCCGGCGTCCGCAACCTCGAGCGCGAGATCTCCAAGATCTGCCGCAAGGTGGTCAAGGAGATCGCCCTGGCCGGCCCGCGCAAGGGCGGCAAGGGCAGGGCACTGCATGTCACACCAAAGAATCTGGACAAGTACCTCGGCGTGCAGCGCTTCGATTTCGGCAGGGCCGAAGAGCAGAGCGAGGTCGGCCTGGTTACTGGTCTCGCCTGGACGGAAGTCGGCGGCGACCTGCTGCAGATCGAAGCGACGCTGGTGCCCGGCAAGGGCCAGCTGATTCTTACCGGACAGCTTGGCGACGTCATGCAGGAATCGGTCAAGGCCGCGTACAGCGTCGTGCGTTCGCGCTCGGAAAGGTTGGGGCTGGATTCCGAGTTCCACCAGAAGTTCGATACGCACGTGCATGTGCCCGAGGGCGCCACGCCCAAGGACGGCCCGAGCGCCGGTATCGCCATGGTCACGGCGCTGGTGTCGGTACTGTCGGGGGTGCCGGTGCGGGCCGACGTCGCCATGACCGGCGAGATCACCCTGCGCGGCCGGGTGTTGCCGATCGGCGGTCTCAAGGAGAAGTTGCTGGCGGCGCTGCGCGGCGGGATCCGTACCGTGCTTATCCCCGAGGAGAATCGCAAGGATCTCGCGGATATCCCCAAGAACGTCACCCAAGGCCTTGAGATCATTCCGGTCAAGTGGATCGACCAGGTGCTGGACGTGGCTCTGGTGCGCCCCCTCGCGCCCGGTTCCAGCGCTGGCCCGGATGCCGAACCGGTCGGCGGCCAGGGTGCAAAGGGCACCGGCACCAGCGCGATCACGCACTGAACGAAGCTTCCCGCAAGTGGCTGAAAGCCGCATGGATAGCGGGTTTCGCGTATTGCGCGCCCTATGGGCCGCTGGTATAAATCGGTGCATCCGCCGCGCGCCGCATCGTGACGCGGCGGTACAGGTGGACCGGGAAGCAGAGGGCCGCGGGCTCCGCTTCCCGGTTTTTCAGATCGCGGGTTCCACTCGCTCAGGGAGTAAATGATGAACAAAGCCGAATTTGTGAGCGCCGTCGCCGACGCCGCCGAGCTGTCCAAGGCCGACGCCGGCCGTGCCGTCGATGCCATGGTCGACGTGATCACCAAGGCGCTCAAGAAGGGCGACACCGTCACGCTGGTCGGCTTCGGCACCTTCTCGGTGCGCAAGCGCGCCGCCCGCACCGGCCGCAATCCCCAGACCGGCGACACCATCAAGATCAAGGCGTCCAAGAACCCCGCCTTCAAGGCTGGCAAAGCGCTCAAGGATGCTGTAAACTGAGCGCCTTCCTTGGGAGGGGTGCTTAGCTCAGCGGTAGAGCGTCGCCCTTACAAGGCGAGGGTCGGGGGTTCGAAACCCTCAGCACCCACCACCACCGGTTTTCGGCGGAGTGGTAGTTCAGTCGGTTAGAATGCTGGCCTGTCACGCCGGAGGTCGCGGGTTCGAGTCCCGTCCACTCCGCCACTCAGATCAGGAAACGCCCGCGGCCATGCCGCGGGCGTTTCGCTTTCCGGCCCCTGTGGCGCCGCCCCGGGTATGCCGCCGGCGCCGGCCCTGCCGCTGCGCCGTTGCTGCGTCTAGCCCCTCCCGGCGGGGGCTGATACGCTAGCGGGCCGCCCGGCGGAGCCCCGCCGGGCGGCAACGCATTCCGGCCCCCGGACCCTCCCGGGGCCAAAGACACGGCTTCCGAGATGCTGCAAAAGATTCGCGAAAGATCCTCCGGCTGGCTGGCCTTCATCATCCTCGGCCTGATCATCATCACCATGGCCTTCTTCGGGGTGGAGTCCTACTTCGCCCCCAAGGTCGAGACCTGGGTGGCCAGGATCACCGGCCCCGAAAGGCTGCTGGGTTACGGGGAGCAGGTACGGGAGATCGGACCCGAAGAGTTCCGGCGCCGTTTCGATCAGGCCCGGCTGGAGGCGCGCGAATCGCAGGGCGACGCCTTCGACGCGGCGGCGTTTGAAAGCCCGGAGAACAGGCGCCGGATCCTTGATTCGCTGGTGGACGAGGCGTTGCTGGCGCTGGCGGCGGAGCGGGCCGGCATATCGGTGCCCGAGGCCGAAGTCGCGGCCCTGCTCAAGCAGATGCCGGAGTTCCAGGCCAACGGCCAGTACAGCGCCGATCTCTACCGCCTCGGCCTGGCTGCCCGCGGAATGACCCACGCCCAGTTCATGGCGGCCACGCGCGCCGATATGGCCAGGCGGCTGCTGCCCAGCCAGGTGATCGAAACGGCCATCGCCACCGCGTCGGACATCGACGATTACCTGCGCATGAGCCAGCAGACCCGCGACCTGCGCCTTGTGGACCTGCCGACGCCCTCGCTCGAAGGCGATGCGCCGGACGAGGCGGCGTTGCGGGCCTGGTACCGGGACAATATCGGCCGCTACCGCAGCGAGGAGAAGGTGGCGATCGAATACGTCGAGATAGACGCCGGTACGCTGGATGTCCCGACCGTCGTGGACGAGGCCACGCTGCGCCAGCGTTACCAGGACAACCGCGCCCGCTACGTCAACGAACCCGGGCGCACAGCTTCGCACATCCTGGTGGCGGTACCGGCCGACGCCGATGGCGAGGCGGTGGAGGCTGCCCGACAGCGCGCCGAGGCCCTGGCTGCCCGGGCCCGCGAGCCGGGCGCGGATTTTTCCGCCATCGCCCGGGAGTCCTCCGACGACCTGGGCTCGCGTGATCAGGGCGGCGACCTGGGCGTGATCGAGAAGGGGCTGTACGCGCCCGCCTTCGAGGACGCCCTGTTCTCCCTGGAGGAAGGCCAGGTCAGCGACCCGGTACGTACCCCGGACGGCTGGCACGTGATCTGGCTGCGCGAGTTGGGCGAAGGCAGCGAACGGAGCTTCGAAGAGGTGCGCGCCGAACTCGAAGCCGAATACCTGGCCACCGAACGCGAACGCCGTTACAGCCAGTTGGCCGGCGACCTGATGGACGCCGTCTACAAGGATCCGACCTCCCTGCAGCCCAGCGCCGAACGGTTCGGGCTGAAGGTCGAGCGTACCGGCCTGTTCTCCAGGGCAGGCGGCGAAGGCATTGCAGCCTTGCCGGAGGTGGTCGAGGCGGCTTTTGCCGATGCCCAGCGCCTGGAACGCCAGGTCAGCGATGCCATCGACATCGGCGAGAACCACATGGTCGTGCTGCGGGTGGTCGAACACGTGCCGGCGGCCGACCTGCCCTTCGAGGAGGTTGCCGAGCGGGTGCGGGCCGACCACACCGCCGCGCGCCTGGCCGATGCCGCCAGGGTGCAGGCCGAGGCGCTGCTTGCCCGCGCCCTGGCGGGGGAATCGCTGGACGTGCTGGCAGCGGAGGTTTCGCGCACCGTGGCCGGCTTGCCGGGCGTCAACAGGCGGGCGCCGCTGCCGCCGCAGGTGCTCGACGTCGCCTTCTCCCTGGCACCGCCGGAAGACGGCAAGCCGAGCGTGGGCATCGCCGAGCTCGCGCCGGATCGTTACGCGCTGATAGCCGTGGACAAGGTCACGCCGGGCGATCCGGGCACGCTTGACGAGGCGACGCGCTCGCTGCTGCGAGAGCAACTGGCCCAGGCCCGCGGCCTTGCCGAGTTGCAGGAGTATCTGCAGGCCCTGCGCCAGTACTACTCGGTGCGGGTCGCCGAGGATCGGCTCTGAGAGGCTGCCGAAAAGGCTGTCGGGAACGGACGCCCCGGGCTCATTCACGGCACGAGTCCGGTACATGTCCGGACTCGCTCCCGACGAACGGATCGCACGCGCGCTTGCGTCGTCGGTGCGGCCTCCCCGGTCGCGTCGGCAGGCCGTTTTCCGCCGGCCCGCCGCGCCGCCGCTCAGGCCGGGATGGCGGCGCTCACTCGCCGCCGATGCCGGTCATCCCGAGGATGTTGTAGCCGGCATCCACGTAGGTGATTTCGCCGGTCACACCGGCGGCCAGGTCCGAACACAGAAAGGCGGCCACGTTGCCGACATCTTCGATGGTGACGGTGCGGCGCAGCGGTGCGGTCTGCTCGACATGGCCGAGCATTTTGCGGAAGTTGGCGATGCCGGCTGCGGCCAGGGTCTTGATCGGGCCGGCCGAGATCGCGTTCACGCGGGTGCCTTCCGGGCCGAGATTCATCGCCAGGTAACGCACGCTGGCTTCCAGCGATGCCTTGGCCAGGCCCATCATGTTGTAGTTCGCCAGCGCCCGCTCCGAGCCGAGATAGGTCAGGGTCAGCAGGGCGCCGTTGCGTCCCTTCATCATCGGTCGGGCGGCCTTGGCCAGAGCCGGAAAGGAATAGGCCGAGATGTCGTGGGCGATCCGGAAGTTCTCCCGGGTCATGCCGTCCAGGAATTCGCCCTCGATGGCCTCGCGCGGAGCGAAACCGACCGAGTGCACCAGGATGTCCAGACCGTCCCAGCGCTTGCCCAATTGCTCAAACACGTCCTCGATCTGGGCGTCATCACTGACGTCCAGCGGCAGCACGATATCGGAACCGCAAGCCTGTGCGGCCTCGTCCACGCGCGACCTCAGCTTGTCGTTCTGGTAGGTGAAGGCCAGTTCTGCGCCTTCGCGGTGCATGGCCTCGGCGATGCCGGTGGCGATGGATCGCTGGCTGGCGATGCCGACGATGAGGGCGCGCTTGCCCGTCAGGAAACCCATGATCATTCCTCCCGAAGCCGCGTCCATCGCGGCGGAAACGGCCTAGTTTGGCCCGCGACGGGCCATACCGCCAAGCATGGCGGTCAGGGATCGATGCGCAGGCGGCGGCCCGGGCGCAGGATGCTGCGGCCATCCAGGCCGTTGAGCAGGTAGAGCTGTTTCAGCGGCACACCATAACGGGCGGCAATCCCGGATAGCGTGTCGCCGGGCCGGATCTCGTGCTGCCGTGGTGGCGGTGCCGGCGGCAGGGTCGCCGGGTCCGGCGCGCCGGCGGCCAGGCGCTGCCGGACCAGGGGCGTCTCGGGCACCAGCAGAACGCGACCGGCGGTGGGGTGGCTGGCCTGGCCACGGCGGAAGGCCGGGTGGAGCGCGCGCAGGCTGGCGGCATCCACGCCCAGCCAATGGGCAGCCTGGTCCGGGCCGCGCACCGATGCCGGCAGCTCGACGCGAACCAGCGGGGAGAAGCGCGAGTCCACGGGCAATGCCAGGCCGTGGGCGTGCGGTTCGGCGATCAGGCAGGCCAAGGCGCGCAACTTGGCCACGTAGTCATAGGTGGTCCTGGCCAGGCCGACCGGAAGACGCTCTTCGCCGGATGCGCGGTGGTCGCCGCTGGCGCGGAAGGCCCGCAGGATCCGGTACTCGCCAGCGTTGTAGGCCATCGCCACGGCGCGCCAGTCGCCGGCGAATCTGCGGCTCAGCGTCTGCAGATAGGCCAGGGCGGCATCGGTGGATTCGGCCGGGTTGAGCCTGCCGTCGTAACCGGAGGTGATGAGGATGCCGTGATGGCGGGCCGTCGCCGGCATCATCTGCCACAGGCCGGCCGGGCCACCGGGACCGATCGCTCCGGGTCGGTACCAGCTTTCCACGATCGGAATCAGGGCGAACTCGGCCGGAAGCCCCCGCTTGCCGGTCTCCTCGGTCACGAAGGCCAGCAGCGGGAGGATTTGCTCCAGCTGCGCGGCGAAGCGCCCGGGATCGCCGGCATAGCGCCGCCGCCAGGCCAGGTTGTGTTCGCCTTCGATGCAGGCTGGCGCCTGGAAGCCGCTCGCCAGGCGCTCGAAGACCTGGCCGCCGGTGCGCAGGCGCTCCGGTTCGCCCGGAGCGATCGCGCCTTCTTCGAACGGCCTGGCCGCGATCCTCGCCGCATCGTCTGCCGCTTCGCCCGGCTTCGCGTCGTCGCGGTCGCCGGCGGCTGGCGCCGGTTCGGCGCTTTGCGGCTCCGGCGCCGGCACGCTGGCGGCGGCCGGTAGCGTTGGCACGTGCTCGTCCGTTCCCTGGCGTACCGCCCCGGGCTGGCAGGCGGCCAGCAGCAGCGCCAGGCCGGGCCCGAGAGCGACCAGGCCGGCCCTCATCCGCGAAACCCGTCCTTCCAGGCCCTCAGGGTGGCGAAGGCTTCCAGCCGGTCGCGCGGCGGCCGGCCAAGCCGCGCGCTCAGGCTGGCCCGTATGCCTGGCGACTCCAGGCGCAGGAAGGGGTTGCCCGCCCGCTCCCGGCCGATGGAGCTGGGCAGGCTGGGCCGGCCGGCGGCGCGCGCCACGGCGACCTCGGCCAGATGGTCGTCGCGGGCGGGGTTGTCCGGTTCCGCGGCCTTGGCGAAGCGGCCATTGGCTTCGGTGTACTCATGGCTGCAGCAGACCAAGGTGTCCGGCGGCAGCGACGCCAGCCGGTCCAGCGAAGCCAGCATCTGCGCCGGCGTGCCCTCGAACAGCCTGCCGCAACCGAGGCTGAACAGGGTATCTCCGCACAACAGATACCTGCCGCCGTAGTAGGCGACATGGCTCAGGGTATGGCCCGGCACCTCCATGACCTGCAGTGCCAGGCCCAGCGCCGGCAGGTCGACGCGGTCGCCCTCCCGGACCCGGATGCAGTCGTCCAGGCCTATCCGAGGTTCGACCGGCGCGTAGACCGGCAGGTCGAAACGCTCCCGGAGTTCCCGGATGCCGCCGATGTGGTCCGGATGGTGATGGGTGACGAGGATGGCCACCGGCCGCAGGCCCCGGGCGACGGCATCCAGCACCGGCGCGGCCTCGCCCGGGTCCACGACCACGGCGTCGCCGCCGGCACCCGTCAGCAGCCAGATGTAGTTGTCCTCGAGGGCGGGCAGCGGGGTTGCGTGCAGCACGGGGTGACCAGTCGGCGGCGATGACGCAGAATCGCGACCATGCCCCCGGCCCCGCATCGTCGTCAATCCGAAACCGGTCCTGGCAGTTGGTTCGCCCGCGAGCCGGCCCTGCGCCTGGTCCAGGCCGTGCAACGGGAGGCCGTTCCGGAGCTGACCCGGGTGTTCGGCCATTCCGGCCTGTTCCTTCGTCCCTCGGAACAGGTTCCGGCCCGCCTTTCCGGCAATCTGCTGGCCCAGGTGGTGAGCCTGCATCGGGCCGGCGGTGGCTTTGCCGGCCAGTTCGATTGCGAGGACATCGCCCTGCCCCTGGCGACCGGCAGCCTGGCCCTGGTGTACGCCCTGTTCGTCCTGGAAACCTCGCGCTCGCCCGGCGAGCTGTTGCAGGAAATGGCGCGGGTGCTCAAGCCCGAGGGCAGTCTGATGCTGCTGGTGCTGAATCCATGGTCGCCGATGCGTTTGCGCTGGGCCCGGCATGGCCTCAGGCCGGTATCGGGTGGCTGGGTCCGCGCGGCCCTGGCGGAGGCGGAACTGGAACTGGTCCGGTGGCGCAGCCTGGGGCCTTTCTGGGCCGGCCGCGATCGGCTCGAGCTCCGGCCCGAACGCAGAACCGGCCTGGAAGGGCTGCGTGCCGCCCGGTTGCTGGTGGCGCGCAAGCGCGAGGCAGGGCTGACTCCCTTGCGCGCTCCCGCCGGCCTTGCCTTCCGGCCGGGCATCAGCGCCGGATGAGGTGTGTGCTCATGCATGGAAGCGAAGGATGAAACAGGTGGAAATCCATACCGACGGCGCCTGCCTGGGCAATCCCGGGCCCGGCGGCTGGGCCGCGCTGCTGCGGCACGGCCGGCGCGAGCGCGAACTGGCCGGCGGCGAACCGGACACGACCAACAACCGCATGGAACTGATGGCGGCGATCATGGCGCTGGAGGCCCTGAAGGAGCCTTGCCAGGTGGCCTTGCACACCGACTCCCGCTACGTTCAGCAGGGTATCGTCGAATGGCTGCCGAACTGGATCAGGCGTGGCTGGAAGACCGCCGGCGGCGACCCGGTCAGGAACCAGGATCTCTGGCAAAGGCTGGATGCGGCAGCGCGCCGGCACCAGGTACGCTGGCACTGGGTGAAGGGCCACGCCGGCCATCCCGACAACGAGCGGGTAGACCGGCTGGCGCGCGCCGAAGCGGAAAAATTCAGGTAGACATCGCCCATGCGCCAAGTCGTGCTGGACACCGAGACCACCGGTCTTTCCTGGGAAAAGGGCAATCGCATCGTCGAGATCGGTTGCATCGAGTTGCTGGAGCGGCGCAAGACCGGCCGGCACTTCCATCGCTATTTCAACCCCGAGCGCGACCTGGAGGCCGGCGCCCAGGAGGTGACCGGCCTGAGCCTGGAGTTCCTGCGCGACAAGCCGCTGTTCGCCAGCGCGGTGGACGAGTTCCTCGATTTCATCCGCGGCGCCGAACTGATCATCCACAACGCCAGTTTCGACATCGGCTTCCTCGACTACGAACTTTCGCGCCTGGGCCCGCACTACGGCCGCATCGAGGACCACGCCACGGTGCTGGACACCCTGGCCATGGCCCGGGAGCGGTATCCCGGCCAGCGCAATTCGCTGGATGCCCTGTGCCGGCGACTGGGCGTGGACAACACCCATCGCAAACTGCACGGGGCGCTGCTGGACGCCGAGCTGCTGGCCGAGGTTTACCTGGGCATGACCGCCGGCCAGGCCGATCTGATGCTGGTGGCGGGCGGGGACGCTGGTCTGGTGGCACATGCCGGCACGGGTCGCCTGCCTGCCGTGGTGCCGGCCGGCCCGCGGCGGGTGCTGCGCGCCAGCGAGGCCGAGCGGGCGGCGCACGAGGCACGGCTGGAGAAGATCGCCGGCAAATCGGGTGGCAAGCTGGTCTGGCCAAGGGCAGAGTCGGTGCCGTCCTGAGCCGCCGCGGTCCCGTTCGGGGATAATCGGGCCCGTCCCCGGACTCCGCCCCCGGGCCCCGAAACGGAGGTCGTGTGAACGCCACCGTCCTGCTCAGCTCGGTAGACATCGACATTCCCGGCTACCGCATCGTCCGCCCGATCGGCGAGGGCGGCATGGCCTCGGTATTCCTGGCGGTGCAGGAATCGCTCGATCGCGAAGTGGCGCTGAAGGTGATGTCACCGGCGCTGGCGGCCAATGCCGAGTTTGCTGGGCGGTTCCTCAGCGAGGGGCGGATCACCGCGAAGCTGCAACATCCCAACCTGGTCACCATCTACGACATCGGCAGCCACGCCGGCATCTACTACCTCGCCGCCGAGTACATCCCCGGCGGCACGCTGAAGGAGCGCATCGCCGAAGGCGGGCTCAGCGTGGCGGAGATCCTGGACATCGCCGCCGACGTCGCCGGCGGCCTGGACTTCGCCCACCAGAAGGGCTTCGTGCACCGGGATGTGAAGCCGGCCAATATCCTGTTCCGCAACGACGGGCGGGCGGTGCTGGCCGATTTCGGCATCGCCAAGGCGCTAGACGGCAGCGGCGGCGCCACCGTGGCCGGCGCCTCGATCGGCACCCCCGACTACATGAGTCCGGAACAGGCCCGGGGCGAAGCGGTGGACGGCCGTTCCGACCTCTACAGCCTGGGGACGGTGCTGTACGAGATGCTGACCGGGCAGACGCCTTACCAGTCCACCGATCCCTTCACGGTGGCCTTGATGCACGTCACCCATCCGGTGCCGGAACTGCCGCCGCAGCATGCCTGGTTGCAGCCGCTGCTGGACGGGCTGATGGCCAAGGACGCCAACCAGCGTTTCAGCAGCGGCGCCGCCTTCGTCGAAGCCCTGCACCGCGCGCTGGCCGATGCGCCCCCGGGTGCGGTCCAGTCGCGGACGGAACGGCGCGCAGGACAGCGGCTATCCGGCGGCGCCGCCCCGACCCAGCAGCGCACCCGCGTTCGCCACGGCGAGGAGGCGACACGCCCGACATGGTTGCTGTCGGCGGCGGGAGGCACCGGCGTGCTGGCCGTGGTCCTGCTGGCGTGGACATTCTGGCCTACCGGCGAGGGTGCTCCGCGGCAGGATGCGCAGCCGCCGGCGGCCGGTATGGAAGCCGGAGCACTGCCCCCAGATTTCCAGGTGCCACGGCCGGTGGATGCCCCCGATGCCGCCGAGATCGAACGCCTGCTCAATGCCGGCGACCAGTTGCTGGATTACGGCACCAATATCGAACCGGGCCGCAAGCTGACCCTGCCCGAGGACGACAGCGCCCTGGGTTACTACCGTCAGGTACTGGCCATGGATCCCGGCAACGCTCGCGCCCGTGCCGGCATCGCCAACCTGCTGGTGTTCTACCGCAGCTATGCCTATCGCGCCTGTTCGGCCGGCCGCTGGACCCAGTGCGGCATCATCGTCCGCGCCGGTCTTGGTGTCGACGGCCGGGACGAGTACTTGCTGATGCTGCAGGATGCCGCCGCCGCCGGCGAGGCTGGCGGCAATCCGGAGCTGCCGGCAGCGCCGCCGGCGGGTTGAGCTTCGACGGGCTGGTCCGCCGCCTGCGCCACATGGCGGGGCTGCGCTCAGGTGCGACGCAGCAGCACCACGGTGACGTTGTCGGACCCCCCTGCGTCCAGTGCCGCCGATACCAGGTGGTCCACGCACTCCTGCGCCGACAGGTCGTTGCGACCGAGCAGGGCGGCGATGCCGGCGTCGTCAACCTCCTCGGTCAGGCCGTCGCTGCACAGCAGCAGCTGTTGACCCGGGCGCAGTTCACCCGACAGGGTCTCCACCTTGAGGCTTTGCGGATCGGTGACGCCCAAGGCCTGCGTGACCACGTTGCGGTGCGGATGCGCGCGCGCCTGCTCGGCGGTGATCGCTCCCTGGTCGATCAGTTCCTGCACGTAGCTGTGGTCGGAGGACAGCTGGCGCAACTGGCCATCCCACAGGTAGGCGCGGCTGTCACCAACCCAGGCCAGTTCGAAGCGGTTGTCCTGCACCCGCAATGCCACCACCGTGGTACCCATGGGCAGGCTCTCGCCGCGCTGGCGGCTATGCCGGATGATGTCCTCGTCGGCCCTGCGGATGGCATCGGCCAGGGAGCGGCCAGCCTTCACCTCGCGCACGACGGTGTCGCGGGCGAGGGCGCTGGCGACCTCGCCGAATTCGTGCCCACCCATGCCGTCGGCCACCAGCCAGAGGCCCAGCTCGGCATCGCCGTAGTAGGTATCCTCGTTCAGCTCGCGACGGAGGCCGACGTGGCTGAGGTGGCCGAACTCGATCATGCAAGGTCTCTGGCGTACTGGCCCTTGCCGGGCGACAGGTCTGCCCACATCTTGCTTGCCGACCGCGCCGGCCCGCAAGCAGGGCCCGCCGTGCGGGAAGCGATGGCGGCCCCGGCGAGCCGATTCAGAACTCCATCCGGAAGCCGAGGGCCAGGTTGTACTGGGACATGCCGTCCTTGGCCATCAGCCGCTCGTAGTAAAAGAAGCCGGAGCGGCCCTTGGTCAGCACCATGGACATGCCCAGGCCGATGCGCAGGTAGTCGGTATCCAGCTCGTCGCCACGGATGAGCATGGTGCTGCCGGTCGGATCGTGCAGGAAGCGCGCCTCGATCGCCTGCGGATCGTCCTTGAACTCGTGCTCCCATTCCAGCTGCAGGTGCGGCATCAGTACTCCCCACGCTGCGCTGTGGGTGTAGGTCAGTTTGCCGCCCAGGACGCTGGCCAGGGAAGTGAGATCGCGGCTTTCTATGCGCAGCCCCAGGCCGCTGCCGGGCACGCCGGGCAGCATCTGCTCGTTGATGGCGTCGAAACCGATCCGCGTGTAGAGCAGGCGGCCATAGGGACCGAAGCCCCAGCCGCCACGATTGAAGTCGCGGCCGAAGGTCGCGGCCGCCGAGAGCAGGTCACCGTCGGCATCGGCGACCGCCACCTGGTCGATGCTGGTGCTGCCGCCGCCCGGCGTGGGCAGGGTGTAGCGGATCCGGCGCAGCAACTCGTAGTCGTTGCGGCCCCAGGTCAGTACGCCATCCACATACCAGCTGTCGGCGCGGTACCAGGTGCTGTAGGCGGATATCGTCCAGCCGGTGGTGTCCAGGCTGCCGGCCTGGCCGGGCAGCTTGGTGTCCTGGCGGGTATGGCCCAGCGAACCGCCGATGATCCAGCTGTCGCTGTAGCGATAGTCCAGGCCCATGGTCAGGCCTTCGATGTCGTAGTCGTAGGCCGGCTCCACCTGGCCCGGATCGGCCTCGCCGCGACCGATGGTGCCGGCCATGAAGAAGCCCCAGCGACTGAAGTCGGCGCCCACCTCGGTGGCGGAGGCATCGTCGCCGGCCAGGGCCTGGGCCAGCAGCCCCAGCGACAGCGTGCCGCTGGGCGTGGTCAGGGCCAGGCCGCCGAAACTGCTGCCCTGGGTGCCGCTGCGCAGGGCGGCGATGCGGGTCTTCAGGTTCTGGAACTGCGACTGCAGGGCCGAGAAGGCGGCGTTGGCCTGGGTCAGGGCGACGTCGGCCATCAGCTGGTCGATGGCGGTCACCGTGGCATCAGGGTCGATGATCGAAGCGTCGATCAGCTCCGTGCAGCGGGCCAGCAGATCCTGCTGCTCGGGCGTAGGCGCCGGCAGCGCGGCCAGGGCGGGGCAGGCGTTGTCGATGACCTCGGCGATCTCGCGCTGGCGGTCGTCCAGACCGATGAGGGCGGAGAGGCCGGCCTGCAGGGTGAAGGTCGCGGACGCGGTGGCCAGTGGCGAGCTGGCGACCACTTCGACCGCACCGGTGTCGTCGGCGGTGACGGTGTTGCTGGCGATGCCGGCGGCGTCGGTGACGCTGGTGGCGCTGGCGAGCGTGCCGCCGCTGACGGCCCAGTTGATGGTCGCGCCGGCGACCGGTGCGCCGCCTGCATCCTTCAGTTCCACCTCCAGCGGCGCCGAGGCGACGCCCGGCACCAGGGCCTGATCGTTGCCGGAGACGATGACCAGGCTGCCCAGACCATCCACCGTCAGGTTGAAGGTGACGCTGTCACCCGAGTCCGTGCGCGTCGCGGTGACGCTGACCGAACCCGGCGTCGAGCCGGCCGTGACCGTGGCGCTGGCCTGGCCGGCGCCGTCGGTGGGACTGGTGCCGGCGACGGTGGCATCGCCGGAGACGGTCCAGGCGATCGGCACGCCCACCGCCGCGGCGCCGCTGTTGTCGGCAAAGACCACCAGCGGCGCGGCGAAGGCGAAGCCGATCGGCCCGTTCTGGCCATCGCCGCTGACGATGGACAGTCCTGGCACGGTGTTGACGCTGATCGTGAAGCTCAGCTGCGGCGTGACGCAGACGCCGCAGCCGCTGTCCACCAGCACGGTGTAGGTGCCGGGCACGGTGGCGGTGAACGTGGCGGCGCTGTGGCCATTGCCGCCGGCGATGGCGGCGCCGGTGACGGCGCCGTCGCCACCCGCCGGCTGGCCGCTGACCGACCAGGCCAGAACCGTGCCGTCCGGTGCCGGAATGGAGGTGCTTCCGTAACGGGCCACCAGGTTGACTGGAACGCCGACGGTGGTGGCAACCGACGGTGCCGACACCGCGGTGACCTCGACCGGCTCCACGTTGACGGCGAAGTTGATCGCCGGCGGCGGGCAGCCCTCCAGGAAGAAGGCAGTGGGGCAGTTCACGCTGGCGACGATGGTGTCGGGTCCAGCGCCGGTGATCAGCTGCGTGATCGAGGTGTTGCCGGCGGCGTCTGGAGCGATGTCGCCGTAGTCCACGCCGTCGGTGACGTTGGTGTAGTTGACGGTCAGCGTTGCCGGCGCACCGTTGAGCTGGTAGTTGGCGCCTACCGTGAATGGCGTGATCTGGTTGGCGACGACGGCGGTCGGACCATTGGCAGTGAACACGTGCTCGTTGTTGGTGGCGAAGGTGAGGCTCAGGCCGGCGCCGCAGGGTGTGGTCGGCGTGCAGGTGACCGTGATGGTGCCGCTGCCTCCGGGCGTGTTGCCCAGGGTGAGGGTGAAGCTGACGGTGTCGCCGCTGTTGGCGGTGAAGCTCGTCGCCGAGAGGACCGCGCCGCCGGTGGTGTCCGCAGTGATGGCGATGCTGCCGGTCACGATGCCGCCGCCGCAGGGATCGGGGAGGACCTGGAAACTGAAGTTGACCACGGTGCCCGCCGGTGCCAATTGGCTGGTGACCGCCGCGTTGAGCGTGCAAGGCGCCGCCTGTGCCCTGGCCTCCTGTCCCCAGAGCAGGCCGATCAGTGCCAGTGCCGCCAGCACGAGCGCGTGCAGGCCGGCCCGCAGTGGAAGAATCGTCGTCTCGAGCCTTGCCGCGTCGCACCAAGCTTGCATCGCTTTTCCCCTGGAATGCGGCTATAACTGCCGCTCGAGTATAGCGGCAGGCGCGCCGCTGCAAGGCCATCGGCGCGGGCCGCGGAGTTCCCCACGGAGCCAAGCCCATGACCTCGCCCAGTACCTGTCCGGTCCGCGCCCGTCTCTTCGTTGTCGCTTCTGTCTTCGGCCTGACGGTTTCCGCCGGCTTGCCGGCGGGGGCGCCGCAGGCGGCGGTGCGCAACGCCGAGGATCTGCTGATCGTCGACTGCCTGCTGCCGGGCCAGTTGCGCAAGCTGGGGCGGCAGGCCACCTACCTCACCGCCCGCCGGCCCGTCCGTACCACCCAGGCGGACTGCGAGATCCGCGGCGGCGAATACGTCGCCTACGACCGCGCCAACTACCAGACCGCGCTCAAGGTCTGGCTCGAGGGCGCCATGGCCGGAGATCCGGAGGCGCAGAACAACGTCGGCGAGATCTATGCCAAGGGCCTGGGCACGGAGCCCGACTACGGCATGGCTTTCCAGTGGTTCCGCAAGGCAGCCGATCAGGGCTACGGCCGCGCCAAGATCAACCTCGGCTACCTCTATGAACAGGGCCTGGGCGTGCAAAAGGATCCGGCCATGGCCCTGAACCTGTACCGCGAGGCCTCCGGCATCCAGGACGCGCTGATGTACGCCTCGGTGGTGCAGGTCGAGCTGCGCGCCCGCGACGAGCGCATCAGCGGCCTGGAGCAGCAGGTGCGCGAGGGCGAGGCGGAAAGCGCCCGCCTGCGCGAGCAGGTCCAGCAGCTGCAGCGAGAGCTGGCCCAGCGTCGCGCCGCGCTGCAGCAGGCCCAGCGCGAACTGGTGGACACCCGGAACAGGCTGGCCGAGGCCCGCCAGGCCCAGGACGACGACCTGACCCGGCTGCTGGAGAACCAGTTACTGGCCCAGGAGGAGCAGCTCAATGCCCAGCGCACCCAGCTGGCGGCGCTGGAACGGCGCGCCGGTGGTGCCGGCGGCGGCCTGTATTCCTCACCCATGCTGGAAATCCTCGATCCGGTCTTCGTCGCCGCCCGCGGCCGCAACACCGCCGTCTATCCGGGCGGGCCCGGCACGCGCAAGGTGGTCGGCCGGGTCACGGCACCGCATCTGGTGAGCCGGATCGAGGTCAACGGCCGCCAGGTCGAACTCACGCCCAATGGCGGCTTCAGCGCCGAGATCGAGGTGCCGGCCGGCGGCACCCAGGTCAGCGTGGTGGCGGTGGACAGCGCCGGCGACCGCGCCGAGCTGCAGTTCAACCTGCTGCCGCAGGCCTCCGGACCGGCGGCCGTGGCGGCGCCCGCGGCGACCGGCGAACTGCCACGCGGCGTGAAGCTGGGCCGCTACCACGCGGTGGTGATCGGCAACAACGCCTATCGCGATGCCGCTTTCCCGACCCTGCAGAGTGCCGCCAACGACGCCAGCGCGGTGGCCGACCTGCTGCGCAGGCGCTACGGCTACCAGGTGGAGCTGGTGCTCAACGGCAGCCGGCTGGAAATACTGACGGCGCTGGATGCCATGCGGAAAAAGCTCGGGCCCGAGGACAACCTGCTGGTCTACTACGCCGGCCACGGCGAGATAGATGGCGAAGGCCGGGGCTACTGGGTGCCCAGCGACGGTGCCGCCAATGCCAGCAACACCTGGATTTCCAATGCAGCCGTCAGCGACATCCTCGACACCATGCCCGCCAGGCATGTGCTGGTGGTGGCCGACTCCTGTTACTCCGGCACGCTGTCGCGAACCTCGGTGCCCACCTTCGATCCGGCCGAGGCCGATCGCGGCAAGTGGGATGCCTGGGTGAAGGCGGTGGCCAAGGGCCGCTCACGCACCGTGCTCAGCTCCGGTGGCGTGATGCCGGTGCCCGACGCCGGCAGCGGCCGGCACAGCTACTTCGCCCGGGCCTTCCTCAACGTGCTCCAGGACAACAACCGGCTGATGCCGGGCCAGCGCTTGTTCCAGGAAGTGTCCACCGCCCTGGCCCTGGCCGCCATTGATTCGCCGCTGCCGCAGGTGCCCGAGTACGCCCCGATCCGCTATGCCGGCCACGAGAGCGGCGATTTCCTGTTCCTGCCTGCCGGCCGCACCGCCGCCACCGGGCCCTGAGGCTGGCGGTGGTCTGTCGGGGCGCCTATAATCCGCGGCCCGGCGCCCCCGTCCAAGGCGGCGTCGGCTCCGGAGAGGTGGCAGAGTGGTTGAATGTACCTGACTCGAAATCAGGCAGGCGTTCATAGCGCCTCGAGGGTTCGAATCCCTCCCTCTCCGCCAGATGCGGCGAAACGGGGCCTTCGGGCCCCGTTTCCTTTTTCCCCGGAGGCTTCCCTGCCTGCGCCTGGTGGCGCACCCGGGCCGGCCGGGTCGGCGCGGAACGGCAGGGGTAAACTTCGCGCCATCTACCGGAGCCCCGCCATGTCCGAAATCCTGGTCCCCGTGTCCTTTGGCGAACTGCTGGACAAGATCGCCATCCTGCAGATCAAGTCCGAACGCATGTCCGATCCGGCCAAGCTGGCCAACGTGCGCAAGGAACTGGCGGCGCTCGAGGCGACCTGGGCGGCGCATCCGGCCTCGCGCACCGACATCTCGGCGCTGCGCGCGCAGCTGAAGGCGGTCAACGAGCGCCTGTGGGTGATCGAGGACGAGATCCGCCTGAAGGAAAAGGCCCAGGCCTTCGACCAGGAGTTCGTCCGCCTGGCCCGTTCGGTCTACTTCGAGAACGACGAGCGTGCCAGGATCAAGAAGGAGATCAACCTGGCCCTGGGCTCGGCCTACGTCGAGGAAAAGAGCTACCAGGACTACCGGACCGGCCAAGGGCCCTGAGCGGTCGCCGAAGCTGCCGTCCGAAGCTGCCGAGATGGGGCTCGCGGCCCGGCCCGGCGTTCACAGCCCGCGCGCGGACCGGAAGGACTCGAAGCGGGCGATCACCTCGTCCACCGTCACCAGGTCCATCACGCCCGGGAACTCGATGCGCTTGCCCCAGGGCAGGGCACTGGCCGGCCTGCGCATGAAGCGCTCGGCCGCCTCGGCGTAGCGGTTCACCGTCCAGCGGCGGTCGGAATAGGGGCCGGAGCGTTCGGCGTCGGTGCAGGCATGCAGGCCCAGCACCGCCGTGCCCATGGCATTGGCCATGTGCGCCGGGCCGGAATCGGGCGTCAGCACCAGGGTCGCCCGGCCGAGCAGGGCGAGCAGCTGCTTGAGCGTGTCCTTGCCGACCAGGTCCAGGGCCGGCGCGCGCATCGCCGCCAGGATGGCGTCGGCGGTTTTCCTTTCCAGCTCGCTGCGACCGCCGCAGATCGCCACCCGCCAGCCGCGGCCGGCGGCGTGGTCGGCCACCGCGGCATAACGTTCCGGCCGCCAGTTGCGCAGCGCGTGGCTGGAGCAGGGCGAGACCAGCAGGGTGGGTTGTTCGCCGGGCAGGTGCTGCGCCGCCCACTCATGCGCCTCGGCCGGCACCGGCAGGTCCCAGCGGATGGGCCCCGGGGTGATTCCCAGCGGCTGCAGGAACTGCCGGAAGGCGTCCTGCACATGCCAGCCGCCAGCCGGGATGCGCTCGTTGATGAACAGGGAATGGCCTTCCTTGCTGCGCGCCCTGTCGAAACCGATGCGGCGGCGGGCGCGGATGCCGGTGGAGGCAAGGCCGGCGCGCAGGGCCAGCTGCATGTTCAGCAGAACGTCGAACTCGCGGCCGGCCAGCTGCCGGCGCAGCTCACGCAGGCCGGCCCAGCCGGACTTCTTGTCGAAGACGACGAATTCGACCCCGTCCAGGCCTTCCAGCAGCTTGGCCTCGCCCTTGCCGATCACCCAGGTGATGGGCAGGCCGGGCCAGGCGGTCTGCAGGTCGCGCACCAGGGCCAGGGCGTGTACGGCATCGCCGAGCGCGGACAGGCGCAGCAGGCAGAGCGATCGCGGCGCGGAGGGGGTGGGCATTGAGTACACTGGCCGGCCATGGAAAACAGTGCCGCCGTCGTCGAGCGACTGCAGCCCGTCCGCGATGTCCGCGGGTCGGGGGCGATTGTCTTTGACCCGGCGCGGCTACGGCAAGCATCGGCGGAGATGCTGGAACCCGCTTACTGGGGCGGGGCGGCGACGCCGGTGGCCAGCGGCGGCCGTGGCGCCGCCTGGTTCGTGCGCGGCGACTTCGGCGAGGCGGTGCTTCGGCACTACCGCCGTGGCGGCCTGGCGGCGCGGCTGAGCGAACGCAGTTATCTCTGGCTGGGCCAGTCGCGTGTGCGGGCGCTGCGCGAGTTCCGCCTGCTCGGCCGCCTGCGCGAGCAAGGCCTGCCGGCGCCGGCGCCGCTGCTGGCGGGCTGGTGGCGGCGAGGCCTGGGCCATCGCATGGCCATCCTGGTCGAGCGCATTCCCGGTGCGCGGTCGCTGGCGTCCTGGTTGCCCGGCGATGTCAGCGCCGCACCCTGGGAAACCGTCGGCGCGATGCTCGCCCGTTTCCACCGCGCCGGCCTGGAGCATGCCGACCTGAACGCGCACAACATCCTGCTCGACGGCGATGGCCAGGCCTGGCTGATCGACTTCGACCGCGGCCGTCTGCGCGTACCGGCCGCCGGTTGGCAGCAGGGCAACCTGGCACGGCTGCAGCGTTCGCTGGCCAAGCTTTCCGGCGATGCCGACTGGCAATCCGGCTATGTGCGGCTGCATGCCGCCTACGCCCGTGCCATGGAGCAGGCGGCATGAGCTGGGCCCTGCGCTTCCTCGGTGTCGGCAACGCGGCGGCGGCGCCGCGGCTGGGCTCGGCCTCGGCGGTGATCGAGCGCGACGGCCGGCCGCTGCTGATGATCGATTGCGGCCAGGAGGCGCTGGATGCCTACCGCCGCCAGTACGACGCGCTGCCGGATGCCGTCTACATCACCCATGTGCACATGGACCACGTCGGCGGCCTGGAACGGCTGTTCTTCGGCACCTGGTTCGATCCGCAGCGGCGCGGCCGCGTGCGCCTGTACGTGCCGGCGAAGGTGGTGCCGCACCTGCAGGCGCGCATCGCCGACTATCCCGGCGTACTGGCCGAGGGCGGTGCGAACTGGTGGGACGCCTTCCAGCTCATCCCGGTGAGCCGCGGCTTCTGGCACGAGGGGCAATGGTTCGGCGTGTTCCCGGTCCGGCATCACCTGCCGGACAGCGCCTGGGGCCTGCGCCTGCGCGGCAGCATGGTCTGGACCGGCGATACCCGGCCGATACCGGAGATGCTGGCCGAACATGCCGGCGCCGGCGAGATCGTCGCCCACGACTGCGGCCTGCAGGGCAATCCCTCGCACAGCGGCATCGAGGAGCTCGAGCGCGAATATCCGCCCGGCCTGATGGCCCGCTGCGTGCTTTACCACTACGGCAGCGAAGGCGAGGCGGCGGCGCTGCGCCAGCGCGGCCATCGCGTGGCCGAACCGGGCGAACTGCTGGTGCTGGCCGAACCGCAGCCCGGCGAGCCGGCGCCATGAACGCCGTCATGCCCCTGGACGCGCCGCTGCCGCGCGACCGCCTCGGCCGGCCGCTGCACGACCTGCGCATCTCGGTCATCGAGACCTGCAACTACCGCTGCCCGTATTGCATGCCGGAAGGCCAGGCGGAATCGCCGTCCCTGGCGGGCAGCAGTGCCCGCCTGGGCTTCGACGAGATCGAACGGCTGGCCCGCGCCTTCGTCTTGCTGGGCGTGCGCAAGCTGCGCCTGACCGGTGGCGAGCCGCTGCTGCGCCGCGACCTGCCGGCGCTGGTGGCGCGGCTGGCGCGCATTCCCGGTGTCGAGGACCTGGCCCTGACCACCAATGGCGCGCTGCTGGCCGGACAGGCGAAGGCGCTGCGCGAAGCGGGCCTGCACCGGATCACCATCAGCCTGGACTCACTGGAGCCGGAGGGCTTCCGCGCCCTGACCGGCGGTCGCGGCGACCTGGCCGAGGTGCTGGCGGGTCTGGCCGCGGCCGAGGCGGCGGGCTTCTCCCGCATCAAGATCAATTGCGTCGTCCAGCGCGGCGTCAACGAGGAGCAGGTGCTGCCGCTGGCGGAGCGCTTCCGCGGCAGCGGCCACGTGCTGCGCTTCATCGAGTACATGGACGTCGGCACCTGCAACGGCTGGCGTCCGCAGGACGTGGTGCCCTCGGCCGAACTGCGTGACCGCATCGCCGCGCGCTGGCCGCTGCGGCCGCGGGAACCGGTCTACCGCGGCGAAGTGGCCAGCCGCTATGCCTATGCCGACGGCGCCGGCGAGATCGGCTTCGTCAGCTCGGTCAGCGAACCCTTCTGCGGCGATTGCCACCGGGCCCGGCTCTCGGCCGACGGGCGGCTCTATACCTGCCTGTTCGCCCGCGAGGGAACGCCGCTGCGGCCGGCCCCCGGCGAGGACGAGGCAGCGCTGGCCGCGCGCATCGCCGCCGTCTGGACCGCGCGCGCCGACCGCTACAGCGAACTGCGCGGCCAGGCCGGCAAGGACCGCAGGAAGATCGAGATGTTCTACATCGGAGGTTGAGATGGCCGGCAAGCGCCTGACCCATGTGGATGAAAGCGGCCGCCCGGCCATGGTGGACGTGTCCGGCAAGCAGGCGACCGCCCGCGAGGCGGTGGCGGAATGCCGCGTCCGCTTCCCGGTCGCGGTGGCGAAGCAGCTGCGCGCCGGCGGCATGCGCTCGGCCAAGGGGCCGGTGGCCGACACCGCCATCATCGCCGGCACCATGGCGGTCAAGCGCACGCACGAACTGCTGCCGTTTTGCCATCCGCTGCCGATCGAGGGCTGCCGCTTCGACGTCGGCTGGGCCAGCGACACCGTGCTGCGGATCGAATGCGCGGCGAAGACCACACACCGCACCGGCGTCGAAATGGAAGCGCTGACCGGCGCCACCGTCGCCGCGCTCACGGTCTACGACATGTGCAAGGCCCTGTCGCACGCCATCATCATCGGGCCGGCGAAACTGCTGGCCAAGCGCGGCGGCAAGCGCACCGTGGGGCGGGCAGGGTGAAGCGATGAGCCTGACGGTGCTGTACTTCGCCAGCCTGCGTGACGCCGCCGGCCGCGACAGCGAACAGCTGCCATTGCCGGCCTCGCTGCCGGAGCTGTACATGCAGCTGCGCGAGCGCTACCGCTTCCCGCTGCCGAAGGAGAAGCTGCGCGTGGCCGTGGACGGCGAGTTCGTGGCCTGGGACACGCCGCCGCGGGCCGGCAGCGTGGTGGCCTTCATCCCGCCGGTGTCCGGCGGCTGAGGCGGCGGCGTGAAACGTTTCGCCCTCAGCGCCGGGCCGCTGGACGCAATCGTCCTGCGCCAGCGGCTGTTGGATCCCGCGGCCGGTGCCTGCGCCAGCTTCGAGGGCTGGGTGCGCGACCACCACCAGGGACGCCGCGTCGCCGGCCTGCGCTACGAGGCCTATCCCGAACTGGCGGAACGGGAAGGGGAGGCCATCCTCGCCGAGGCCATGACCCGCTTCGACCTCATCGCCGCCACCTGCGTCCACCGCCTCGGCGATCTTGCCATCGGCGACCTGGCCGTCTGGGTCGGCGCCAGTGCTGCCCATCGCGGCCCCGCCTTCGACGCCTGCCGCTGGATCATCGACGAAGTGAAATCCCGCGTTCCCATCTGGAAACGCGAACACTATGCCGACGGGGATGCCGCCTGGCTGCATCCCGGGGCGTAGGTTCCTGACGCGGACAGGAAGCCGCGGATCAACGCGGATGAGCGCGGATGAAGCAGGAACAGATCAGGAGCAATCCGGTCCGCCATGGTGACGCCGGCCATCCTGCCATGCGGCAAGCATGAATAGCCCCCCTTGGTAAGGGGGGCACGCCGAAGGCGCGGGGGATTGGGAGCCCTGAGCTCGGGGCCCGCGATCTGCGCAGCAGATCGTGGGCCGCCTTTCCGGTCGAAGGCCAGAAGGGCGGCAGCCCCGCCGGCTTGTCCCGGCACCCGCATCATCCGATACCGTTGCTGCCTTCCGGCCCTGGCGGGGTTTTCGGACCAGCGTCGCGGGAGGCCGACGGGGCCACCATCGAAAGCGACGGCGCGCCGCAGGGGCGCGCCGTCAGGAAGTGGCGGAGAGAGAGGGATTCGAACCCTCGATACGGGGTTTAGCCGTATACACACTTTCCAGGCGTGCTCCTTCAACCACTCGGACATCTCTCCGCAGAGATAAGCGCCTGAATCGAGCCGGAAATGATACGCGCCCGCCGCGCAGGGGACAAGCGCGGCGATCGGCGGCTTGGACCCGGCCCGTTCGGGTTGGCACAATGCCCCGACGGATTCCGCCGCGCCGCCGAGCCCCCGAATGTCCTATCTCGTCCTAGCCCGCAAATGGCGCCCCCGGCGCTTCGCCGAGCTGGTGGGCCAGGAACACGTGGTCAAGGCCCTGAGCAACGCCCTGGAGACGGGCAAGGTCCACCATGCCTTCCTGTTCACCGGCACCCGCGGCGTGGGCAAGACCACCATCGCCCGTATCTTCGCCAAGTCGCTCAACTGCGAACGTGGTACCGGTGCCGAGCCCTGCGGCGAGTGCGAGACCTGCCAGGCCATCGATGCCGGCCGCTTCGTCGACCTGCTTGAGATCGATGCCGCCAGCCATACCGGCGTGGACAACGTCCGCGACCTGATCGACAACGCCCAGTACCTGCCGGCCCGTGGCCGCACCAAGGTGTACCTCATCGACGAGGTGCACATGCTTTCCAAGCCGGCCTTCAACGCCCTGCTCAAGACCCTGGAGGAGCCGCCGGAGCACGTGAAGTTCCTGCTGGCCACCACCGACCCGCAGAAGCTGCCGGTCACCGTGCTGTCGCGCTGCCTGCAGTTCAACCTGCGCCGGCTGGAGCAGGAGCAGATCGCCGGGCAGATGCGCCGCATTCTCGAGGCCGAGGGCGTGCCGGCCGAGGCCGGCGCCATCACCCTGCTGGCCAGGGCGGCCGACGGCAGCCTGCGCGACGGTCTGTCCCTGCTGGACCAGGCCATCGCCTTCACCGGCGGCAAGCTGGACGAGGCGGCGGTGAACGCCATGCTGGGCACGGTGGACCGGGCCCGTGTGGGCGAGCTGCTGGAAGCCTTGGCGGCCGGCGACGGCGCCGCCCTGATGGCCAGGGTGGAAGACCTGGCCGCCTATTCGCCCGACTACGGGCACGTGCTCGAGGATCTGGCCACGGCCCTGCACCGGATCCAGCTGCAGCAGCTGGTGCCGGGAGCTGTCGCCGGCGACGAGCGGGTGGACCTGGCAGGCCTGGCCGGCAAGCTTGCGCCCGAGCTGGTCCAGCTCTGGTACCAGATGGCCGTCTCCGGGCGTCGTGATCTCGGCCTGGCCCCCAGCCCGCGCACCGGCTTCGAGATGAGCCTGTTGCGCATGCTGGCCTTCCGGCCGGCGGGTGGCGGCAGCGGCGGCGGCCTGCAGCACAGCGCCGGCGCAGCGGCTTCGCCCGCTCCGGCTGCGTCACCGGTGTCGGCGGTGCCTGCTTCGGTCGCGGCGCCGGCCTCCGACCCCGCCTCCGACGCCGCGCCCGCTCCGCAGGTAGCGCCGGCGCGGCGGCCTGAAGGCCTTGCCGCCGCGCCGCTCGCGTCCATTTCCACAGCCGCCCGGTCCGGCAACGGGTCGGGCAGCGTCCCGGGCGCCGGCCGCCGCCTGGCCAGCGCGGAAGACTGGCTGTCCCTGGTCGCCGGCGCCGGCCTCAAGGGCCCGGTGCGGGAACTGGCGGCGCACTGTGCATTTTGCGGCCATGCCGAGGGCGTGTTGTCGCTGTCGCTGCCCGACAGCTTCGAGCACCTGCGCAGCGACAGCCTGGTGCGGCAGCTGGCCCGGGCCCTGGCAGGGCCCCTGGGAGGCGAGCCGCGCATCCGCTTCGAATCAGCCCGCGCGGCCGACGGCGAAACCCTGCACGCGCGCAACGAGCGCGAGCGCGGCGAACGCCAGGCCGAAGCCGAGTCGGCTTTCCTGGCCGATCCCGTGGTGGCGAGCCTGGTCAGCCAGGGCGCCACCGTCCTCCCCGACACCATCCGTCCGCTGGACGATCACTGAGCACACGAAGGACACGACCATGCGAGGCAACATCGCCCAACTCATGCAGCAGGCCCAGCGCATGCAGGACAACCTCAAGAAGGCCCAGGAGGAACTGGCCGCGCTGGAGGTGCAGGGCCAGTCCGGCGGCGGCATGGTCAGGGTGAGCCTGACCGGTCGCATGGAATGCCGCGCGGTGCGCATCGATCCCTCGGCGCTGGCCGACGCGGAGATGCTCGAGGACCTGATCGCCGCCGCCTTCAACGACGCGGTGAACAAGGCCAACGAGGAAAGCCAGAAGCGCATGTCGGCAGCGACTGCCGGCCTGCCGCTGCCGCCGGGCATGAAGCTGCCGGGCATGTTCTGAGCGGGTAACACCGGCCGTGTCCGCCTCGCCCTTGCTGGAGCAGCTGATCGAAGCCCTGCGCTGCCTGCCGGGGGTCGGTCGCAAGTCTGCCCAGCGCATGGCCTACCACCTGCTCGAGCGCGACCGCGAAGGCGGCCTGCGTCTGGCCGGCGCACTGGCCGAGGCGGTGGAGCGGGTCGGGCATTGCGAACAATGCCGCGACTTCAGCGAGACGCCGGTCTGCCCGATCTGCGCCAGCGCTTCGCGGGAGCGCAGCCAGCTGTGCGCCATCGAATCGCCGGCCGATCGCCTGGCCATCGAGACCGCCACCGGCTACCGCGGCCTGTACTTCGTGCTGCAGGGCCGGCTCTCGCCGCTGGACGGCATCGGCCCGCGCGAGCTGGGCCTGGAGCGGCTGGCGGCGCGCCTGGCCGCCGGCGAGGTGCGCGAGCTGATCATTGCCACCAACCCGACGGTCGAGGGCGAGGCCACGGCTCATTACCTGGCTCAGCTGGCCCGCCAGGCCGGAGTGCGACCCAGCCGGTTGGCGCATGGCCTGCCCCTGGGCGGCGAACTGGAATACGTGGACCGCGGCACCCTGGCCCATGCCTTCGGGTCGCGCACCGAGATCCTTCCCTGAGGAGCAGCGACATGGCCGGCAGCATCTTCGACAAGATCATCGCCCGGGAAATCCCCGCCGACATCGTCCACGAGGACGAAGACGTCCTGGCGTTCCGCGACATCAACCCGCAGGCGCCGGTGCACGTGCTGTTCATTCCCAAGCGGCCGATCGCCACGCTCAACGACCTGCGGGCGGGCGACGAGGCGCTGGTCGGTCGCCTGGTCATGGCGGCGGCAGCCTGGGCCAAGGCGCAGGGCTTCGCCGAGAACGGTTACAGGTTGGTGATGAACTGCAACCGCGACGGCGGCCAGACCGTTTTCCACATTCACCTGCACCTGCTGGCCGGGCGAGCCATGCACTGGCCGCCGGGGTGAGCGTTCAGGCCGCTTACCACCACCAGTAGGGGTACCGTTCGATCACCACCACATCGCGGCGCTCCGGCCACAGGTACACGACCTCGGCGGCCAGGCGCGGGTACCGGTAGCCGTAGTCGCCGACCTTGCGGTGTTCGAAGCCGTCGATGCGGCCTACGAAAGACACGTCGCGGCCGGGACGGAACACCTCGGGGTCGTAGAAACCGGCCCTGCAGGCGATGAAACGGCCGGTGCTGCCGTCCCGGTCGACCGGCCGGCCGTCGCCGGCCAGCGGCCGCGAAACCACTTCGAAACAGCTTTCCTCCGCCAGCGGTTCGACGCTGACGATGCGGCCGCCCCAGCGCACGCGCTCGCCGAGGCTGCCGGCGCGTACCGCATCCGCGGGCGAGAGGGCGACGAATTCACCCTGCAGGGGTTTTGGCGCACTGGCGCAGGCGGCCAGCAGCAGTCCGGCCAGCGCCGTTACCGTCGTGCGAAGCGGGGACCGGTGCATGGGGTTCTCCTGGATCCATTGCGAATGCGATTGCTTCAGCGACCGCGGCCGGAAGGCCGGAACGCGTCCAGTTCGTCCGCCAGCCGGGTCTGTTCCTGTGCCGGCAATCCGCCCGGAGCGTAGCGGTGCCGGGCGTAACGTCCGCTGAGCGAGCGCAGGATCTCGGCATGGGCGGGAAAGGCGGCGGCGGCGCGTTCGCCGAAGCTCAGCGGCGGCTCCCAGGGGTGGCGCGCCAGTCCGGCCCTGGCCAGCCGGCGATCGAAACGGCGCCAGGCGGCCCGCAGGGGGTCGTGCGGCTGCCGGCGCCCACGCAGCATGAGCCACAGGGTCAGGCCCAGCGCCAAGGCGGCACCGGCGGCGAATGCGGCAGCCAGCTGCAGCGCGTCGGCGCGGTCCAGGCCCAGGGGGCGCAGCAGGCCGGCCTGGCGCTCGGCGTTGAAGCCAAGGAAAAAATCGTTCCAGCCGCGACGCACCCAGTCGGCGACGTTGCGCAGGGGCAGCAGGGCATCGGGCGGCAGCAGGGCCTCGCGTCGGGCGAGGTCCTGCACCGTGTCGAGCACGCGTTCTGGCCGTACCGCCGCAGTCGGATCCACGCGCACCCAGCCGCGTCCTTCGAGCCAGATCTCGGTCCAGGCGTGCGCATCCATCGAACGCACGATCCAGTAGCCGCCGATCGGGTTGCGATAACCGCCTGCGTAACCGATCACCACCCGCGAGGGAATGCCGGCCGCGCGCATCAGTACCGCGAAGGAGGAGCTGAAGTGCTGGCAGAAGCCAACCCGGGAGTCGAACAGGAACTCGTCCACGGCGTGCCGCCCGGAAGGGGGCACATGCAGGCTGTAGCTGAAGTCGCTGGCGATCCAGTCCAGTGCCCGGGCGACCAACGCGGTGTCGTCTTCGCCAAGCTCCCGGCGCCATTGCCGGGCCAGGGCCAGGGTGCGGGGATTGAGGTCCGGCGGCAGCGACAGCAGCTGCCGGCGGGCGACACCCGTCGGCGCGTCGGTGATGGTGCCGCCCGGCGCTGACAGGGCGTCGTAGCTGACCAGGCGGCTGACCGGCGCCGACGCCAGCACCGTGCCGTCGCGCCGCAGCTGGCCGTCGGCGGGCGAGGCCAGGGGTATGTCCAGGGTGACCAGGTAGCGGCGGTCGGTGGGTTCGAGCGTCACCCGGTAGCGCAGCGGCGGCAGCGGTGAACGCACCCGCGGCGGTTGCGGCTCGGGCGCCAGGCCGCGATCCCAACTGCGGCCGTCGAAGCGCGACAGCACCTGGGCGCGCCAGTACAGCTCGGGCCGGGCGGGCTCCTGGCCGTCGAAGCGCGCGCGCAACACCGGCGCGTCGTCGGCGAACAGGTCGATCCAGCGATCCGGCGTCATGCTTTCACCCAGGCCGCTGCGACCCAGGGCGTTTTCCGGCATGCCCCAGAGCGGGCTGGCCAGACGCGGGAACAGCCAGAAGCCGGCAGCGGCCAGGGGCAGCGCCATCAGCAGGGTGAAGCCGACCTGGCGCAGCCTGGCCCGGCCCGAGCCGGGCGACCTGCCGTCGCCGCCCTCGGCCAACAAGGCCAGCACCGCCAGCACCACGGCGACCGCGGGCAGGGCCAGGCCCAGGCTCAGCGGCCCCTGGTCCTGCAGGAAGGCGGCAAAGGGTGCGAACAGGGAAAAACCCAACAGGGAATGAGCATCGCGCACGCTGCGCGTTTCCAGGGGCTTGATTGCCAGCAGGCAGGCCAGCAGGGCGCAGCCGGTATCGCGGCCCAGCCGGAACTCATGGCTGGCCAGCACGTAGCCCACCAGGCAAGTCAGCAGCAGGCCGCGCAGCCAGCCGGGCCAGGGGCGATGCACGGCCAGGCCCAGCGCGGCCAGGGCCAGCGAGACCATCGCCAGGCCCGGCGGCACCAGCGGCAACAGCGGCAACAGACAGGCGAGGGCGGCCAGGACCGCCCAGCGCCGCAGGCCGATCGGCAAGGTCTCAGGCATGCGGCATCAGCGCCAGCGCGCGCAGGCAGGCATGGCGATGCTCGGGACCGCGTCCGGGGCCGATCCGCTGTCCCGGCAGGCTCAGGCGATAGCGTCGCCCTTCGCGCTCGGCTTCGATCACCCAGCGGGTCAGGCGGCGGATTCGGGCCTCGTGCGCCAGGCCGGTCAGGGCGTACCAGTCCAGGTCCAGTTCGCGCTGGGCGCTGGCCTCGTACTCGCGCACCAGCAAGCGCTGGTTGCGAGCCGAGGACTTCCAGGCGATCTGCCGCATCGGATCGCCCGGGCGGTACTCGCGCAGGTGATCCGGTTGTTCGCCGCTGCTGCGGCTGCGCCGCGCCGCTCCCTCGCCGCCGCTGTCGGGCAAGGGCACCGGTTCCGCTTCGGGCGCCGGATAGACCAGCAGGCGGACGTCCGGCTGCAGCCAGCACCAGGCCCTGGCCAGGCCCAGCGGGCGGATGGTCGAGAGGCGGATCCGGCCAGGACGCAGCCAGCCGCGCTGCCGGGTGGGGCAGGGCAGGCCCACTTCGCGGCGCTCGCCCGGCGCCAGGTCGAAGCGGGCGTGGGCGTCGCCCAGGCGCAGTTCCAGGCCGGGACGGTCGTGTTTGCCCTGGGCTTCGAAGGCCAGGCGCAGGCGCAGCGGCTGGCCCGCGTGCACCGGCTCGGCGTGCAGGGCGCGCAACCGCAATCCCGACAGCAGCAGGTGCGATTGCACCAGGCTGTTGTGCGCCACCGCCAACAGCAGGAAGGCCAGCAGCAGGGCCGGGTTGTTGTTGTAGTTCAGACCGCCGACCAGCATGGCCAGCAGCATCAGGCCGAGGAACAGCCCGAAGCCGGTGGGCAGGATGTAGACCCGGCGCCGGTCCACGCGGACGGGCAGGACTTCCGGGCGGCGTGGCCGCACCAGCGGCAGCGAGGAAAGCCGCTCGCTGAGCCGTTCGACCAGGTCCGGTGCCGGCGTCACGGCCGCTCAGTCCACCGGAACCGCCCGCAGGATGCCCTCGGCCAGCGCCTCGCGGCCTTCGGCCTCGGACTCGGGCACCAGGCGGTGGGCGGCGACCGCCTGGAACAGCGCCTGAACGTCCTCGGGCAACGCGTGGTCGCGCCCTTCCAGCAAGGCCAGGGCACGCGCGCCGCGCAGCAGGCCCAGGCCGGCCCGCGGCGACAGACCGACCTGCACACCGGCATGGCGGCGGCTTTCCTGCAACAGCGCCTGCACGTAGGCCACCAGCGGTGCGCTCGCGTGCACGCCTTCGGCGGCCGCCCGCAGGGCCAGGACGTCGTCGGCGCCCAGGCAGGGCATGCACTGGGCGATCAGGTCGCGGCGATCCTCGCCGGCCAGCATCTCGCGCTCCGCCTGCGCGTCCGGATAGCCGAGGCGCAGGCGCAGCAGGAAGCGGTCCATCTGCGAGTCCGGCAGGGGGAAGGTGCCGGCCAGGTCCACCGGGTTCTGGGTGGCGATGACGAAGAAGGGCTGGGGCAGGGCGTGGGTCACGCCGTCCACGGTGACCTGCTGCTCGGCCATCGCTTCCAGTAGCGCGCTTTGCGTGCGCGGCGGCGCGCGGTTGATCTCGTCGGCCAGCAGCAACTGCGTGAACACCGGCCCCGGATGGAAACGGAACTCGCGGCTGGCCTGGTCGAAGATGGAAACGCCGACGATGTCGGACGGCAACAGGTCGGCGGTGAACTGGCTGCGCTGGAAATCCAGGCCGAGCGTGGCGGCCATCGCCCGCGCCAGGGTGGTCTTGCCCAGGCCCGGCAGGTCCTCGATCAGCAGATGGCCGCCGGCCAACAGCGTGGTGAAGGCCAGGCGCACCTCCCGCGGCTTGCCCAGCACCAGCCGGTTCACTTGCGCCTCGGCATCGGCCAGGGCCCGGCGGCGGCGCTCGGGTAGGATGTCGGCAGGCAGGGGCGATACGCTCATCGGCAGGTCCTGGCGGGAATCACGAGGCAAGCATACCCATGGATGGTGGCATCCCGTCCGGTTCCGTGCGCGTGAAGCCGGTCGCGCTCTGGTTGCTGCTCTCGCTGGCCAAGCTGTGGCTGGCCGCCCGCTTGCCTGCCTTCGGCGACGAGGCCTTCTACATCCAGGAAGGCAGGCGCCTGGCCTGGGCCTATTCCGATCTGCCGGGGCTCACGGCCTGGCTGACCCGGCTGGGTCAGGAGATCTTCGGGCAGGGCCTGTTCGCGGCACGCCTGCCCTTTTTCCTGCTCGGCGCCCTGCTGCCCTGGCAGCTGTGGCGGATCTCGGCGCGCTGGTTCGGCCCGGAGGTGGCCGACCGGGCGGCGCTGCTGGCGATGCTGATGCCGCTGGGCGGCCTGATGGGCGTACTGGCGCTGCCGGACGTGCCCCTGCTGGTGGCAGGATTGCTGTGCGTGGACGGCCTGGCCGCGATGATGGCCGGCCGCCGCGGGGCAGGCGCCACGGCCCTCGCCGCAGGCCTGGTGCTGGGCGCCTTGGCCCACTACCGGTTCGCCGCGTTCCTCGCGGCCGGTCTGGCCGGCCTGCTGCTGGCGCCGGCGGGAAGACGCCTGCTGCGCGAACCCCGGCTGTGGCTGGCGCTGGCCGCCGGCGCCCTGGCCTGGTGGCCACTGCTGCGCTGGAACCTGGACCATGCCGGCGCCGGTCTCGGCTTCCAGTTCGTGGACCGCCATCCCTGGACCTGGCATGCCGAAGGCCTGGTCTGGCCCTTGATCCAGGCAGTGCTGTTGACGCCGCTGTTGTTCGCGGCGCTGCTGGGCACGCTGGTGGAAGCCTGGCGCCGACGCCGGGAAGGCGCGGCCTGGCCATTCCTGTTCGGCGCCGGCGCGATGGCGACGCTGGGCTGGTTCCTGCTCGGTTTTTTCGCCGACAGCGATCGGGTCAGCTTCCATTGGCCGCTGGCCGGCTGGTTGCTGGCCTGCTGCGCCGCGCCCGTGCTGCTGTGGCGGTGGCGAAGGCCATGGCGACGACTCTGCCTGGGAATGGCCGCTGCCGGATCGTTGGCCTTGCTGGCGTATCTCGCCGTGCTGGCCGATCCGGACGGGCGTCGCGCGCTGGCAGGCTCGCCGGCATACGCCGACAACTTCTCCGGCTGGAGCGAGGTGGCGGAAGCCACGCGCCGGCGCCTGCAGGCCATGCCGACGGGGACCCGGCTGGTGGCAGACAACTTCATGCTCGGTGCCCAGCTCTCGCTGGCGCTCGGCCGCGACGACGTGCTGGTGCTGGAGCATCCGCTCAATGCCAAGCATGGGCGCGCGCCGCAGTTGCGGCACTGGGGCCTGCTGGCCGAACACAGGCCCGGAGGATCGGTGCTGGTGGTGCTGGAGGACACCGCCCGGCCGGGCAAGCATCGCCTGCGTGCTTACCGCGCCTTGTGCGAATGGGCCGGCAGCCTGGATTCGCCGGAGGTGTTGAACGTGGACCATGGCAGGAAGCGCTTCCTGCTGTTCGCCTTGCCGGCGCCGGAGCGGGGGGGCTGCGTGCTGCCGGCGATGGCGGACCTGGAGTCGCCGCGCCCGGGTCAGCAGCTCGAATCCGCCTTCGAGGTTGCCGGCTGGGCGATCAAGCCCGGCGCCGGCGTCGCCCGCGTCGAGGTGCTGCTGGACGGCGAACCGGTGGCGGAGGCGATCTATGGTCATGCCCGCCCCGATGTCCTCGACTACTGGGGACTTCTGCGGGACGGCGCCGACACCGGCGTCGGCTTGCGCGCCCGTGTCGAGGCCGGCAACCGGTCGGGCGCGGCGTGGCTGTCACTGCGCGTGCATGGCCGGGACGGCAGCGTCGAGGAGCTGCCGGCGATGCCCGTACGGTTCGCCCGCTGAGATCAGGGCAGTGCGAAGCCGGCTTCGCGCAGGGCGCCGGTCAGGGCGATCAGTGGCAGACCAATCAGTGCAGTCGGGTCTTCGCTGCGGATGGCGGCGAACAGGCTGATGCCCAGCCCTTCGCTCTTGAAGCTCCCGGCGCAGTCGTAGGGCTGTTCGGCGGCGAGGTAGCGGAGGATCTCGTCATCGGCCAGTGCGCGGAACCGGACTTCGGTCAGGTCGCAGTGTTCGAAACGGTCATGGCCTCCGGCCCGCAGCAGGCAGAACGCGGTGTGGAAGCGCACCTGTCGGCCGGAGGCCGCCCGCAGTTGCGCGAAGGCGGCATCTGCGCCACCGGGCTTGCCGATGGCGCGGCCGTCCAGTTCGGCCACCTGGTCGGAGCCGACGATCCAGGCGTCCGGATGACGCCCGGCCACCGCTTCGGCCTTGGCCGATGCCAGCCGGCGGGCGAGCGCTGCGGGCGCCTCGCCGGGAAGCGGCGTTTCGTCCGCGTCGGGGCGGTCGCAATCGAAGGGCAGGCGCAGCCTGGCCAGCAGCTGGCGCCGGTAGGGCGAGGTGGAGGCCAGGATCAGCCGGTTCATGCCTGTCCGGGCGGCCGGCGCAGCCCTGCCGGCTCCCGGCTGGCCGCGGCGGCGCTGGCTTCGGTGGCCTCGGCCAGTTCGGCGCCGGCCTGCTCCAGGTCGGCCAGCTGTTCGGCCAGACGACTGCGAGCCCGATCCAGTGCCTCGCAGGCGGCATCCAGTTCGGCCTGGCTGGCGGCGTCGCCGTGATGTTTGATCCACAACCGGTGCTGCAGCAGGTCGCGCTTGGCCTCGCGCACCGGCAGTGGGCCGTCCAGCGAGGCCTGGGCGACGGCGCCGATGTCGGCCGGCACGCGGCCGACCACGGCATGCAGCGCCTGCATGCGCACCTGGCTGCGGTCCAGCAAGGCCTCGACCTCGTCGGCCAGATCCAGCAGGCGCTCCAGGCTGCGGTCGCGGCGCCGGCCGCGGCGGATCAGCAGGATCAGGACGGTCGCCAGGGCCAGGGCGGCCAGGGCGAGCAGGGTGAACAGTTCGGGCATGGGCGGATCCTGGTCAGGGGCCAGTCTGCACCAGCCCTTCGGCGGGCGGCAAACCCCAAGCCCGGCGGGCAGTTAAGTTTGACAGTGGCAGGTCTCGCGCCTATGATGCAGCGCTTATGTCCGCGACCCTGCCCCCGGTGCTCGACGCTTGGCGCATGGTCGCGGCCAGGCGCCTGTTCGAGGGCCGTTTGCCGCTGGCCGGGATGCCCCGGTTGCGCGAGGTCCTGGAAGGCGCCGAGGGTGACTGCCGGTACGAGCTGGAGTTCGGCCGCGACGCGCTCGACATTCCCTATGTCGAGCTGCGCCTGCAGGCGGAACTGCCCTTGCTCTGTCAGCGCACCCTGGAGCGGTTCCTGTACCCGGTGCGGCTGGTGCAGCGACTGGGTCTGGTGACCGACGAATCGCAGGAAGCGGCGCTGCCGGGGGGCATGGAACCGGTCCAGCCGGGCCCGGGCGGCGAGCTCCATCCCGCCGGGCTGGTAGAGGACGAGCTTCTCCTTGCCATCCCGGTAGTGCCGATCAATCCGGCTTCGGCGCCGGTCGAGGCCGAATGGCCCGCCGGAGACGAACCGGGCCGACCGAACCCTTTCGCCGCGCTCGCCGCGTTGAAGGCACAGAAGAAGTAGTTTTTGGAGACAGACCATGGCCGTCCAGAAGTCCCGCGTCACCCCGTCCCGCCGCGGCCAGCGCCGCTCGCACGACGCCCTCGCCGCCAAGCAGCTGGCCACCGACCCGACCACGGGCGAGACCCATCTGCGCCACCACGTGACCGCCGACGGCTACTACCGCGGCCGCAAGGTCGTGGACACCAAGTCCCAGGTCGTCAGCGAGGACTGAGCGATCCGCCCTCGGGGCGAACTCGCGGTGTAATCTGCACGCGGCGGGCCGGTCCCGCCGCGTGCTTTTTCACGTCCCGGCGTGGCCGACAGCGCCGGCAGGCAGCAGCAAGAGGAAGTGCAGATGGGCGTTTACTCGCGTATCGCCGGCACGGGCAGCGCCCTGCCGGAGAAGGTTCTTAGCAACCACGACCTGGAAAAGCTCGTGGACACCAGCGACGAGTGGATCGCCACCCGTACCGGCATCCGTCAGCGCCATGTCGCCGCCGAGGGCGAAACCACCTGCGACCTGGCCGAGCGCGCCGCCCTCGCCGCCATGGAGGCGGCCGGCGTGCAGGCGTCCGGGCTGGACATGATCGTGCTGGGCACCACCACGCCCGACATCATCTTCCCCTCCACGGCCTGCCTGCTGCAGCACCGCCTCGGTGCCAATGGCTGCGCCGCCTTCGACGTCAATGCCGCCTGTTCCGGGTTCATCTACGCGCTGAGCGTCGCCGATGCCTTCATCCGCGCCGGCACTGCCCGCACGGTGCTGGTGGTCGGCGCCGAAACCCTGACCCGCATGCTGGACTGGTCCGACCGCAGCACCTGTGTGTTGTTCGGCGACGGCGCCGGCGCCGTGGTGCTCAAGGCCGATACGGAGGCAGGCGTGCTGTCCACCCATCTGCATGCCGACGGCGGCAAGAAGGAACTGCTGTACAACCCGGTTGGCGTCTCGGTCGGCTTCAAGCCAGGCGAGGAGAACGCCGGCGTGCGCGTGCTGATGACCGGCAACGAAGTGTTCAAGCACGCGGTGAAGGCCCTGGATGCGGTGGTGGACGAAACCCTGGCCGCCAATGGCCTGGACAAGTCGGCGATCGACTGGCTGATCCCGCACCAGGCCAACCTGCGCATCATCGAAGCCACCGCCAAGCGGCTGCAGATGTCGATGGACCGCGTCATCGTCACCGTGGACCGGCATGGCAACACCTCGGCAGGCTCGGTGCCGCTGGCGCTGGACGAGGCCGTGCGTTCGGGCAGGGTGCAACGCGGCCAGTTGCTGTTGCTGGAAGCCTTCGGTGGAGGCTTCACCTGGGGCTCGGCCCTGATCCGCTACTGAATCCATGGCCGACACCCGGGTCCGCCGCGAACAGGCCGCGGGCCGGATCGCCTGGCGCAAGACCTATTCCGACGGCGGCCGACGCAAGCGCATGGCCGTGTTGCGCTGGCTGGCCCGGCGCCTGGGCGCGAATGCGCTGCTGGCGCCGATCCCGCTGAGTCCCGAAGCGGCGTGCCGGACCGAGCAGCGGATGATCCGCCGTCTCGCCGCGCTCGGTGCGCGGGTCCCGCAGATTCTGGAGGCGGGCGAGCGCCACCTCCTGCTTTCCGACCTCGGTCCGACCCTGTCCGCGCTCTGTCGGGCCGAGTCCGATCCTGGGGAGCGCGAGCGGCTGCTGCGGCAGGGGCTCGGAGCGATCCTCCGCCTGCACGCCAAGGGCGGCTATCTCAGCCAGGCCTTCGCACGCAACCTCACCCTGGAAGGGAACGACGTCGGCTTCATAGACCTGGAGGAGGATCCCGCCGAGGTCATGCCCCTGGCGGCGGCCCAAGCCCGTGATCTGCTGTTTTACGCCCATTCCACCGCCCGCTTCCTGGCAGACCGGCCGGGCGCACACGCGCGCATGATGGCCGAGGCCCTGGCCGGCGCTTCGGAAGCGGTGCGGACGGAAGTGACCCTGGTGGCGCGCCGCTTGCGCTGGCTGGCGCCGGTGTCGCGCCTGCTCGGCGGCCGCGCCGGCGAGGTCGCGCTGGCCCTGGACAGCCTGCACCGGGCCAGTGCCTGACCCTACGCGCCGGTACAGACGCCCGGCTGCCGCGGTGCCGTATCATGCCGCCTCTTTGCTGCACGGAGGGCCCATGGGCCAGTCGCTTGCCTTCGTATTTCCCGGCCAGGGCTCGCAGTCCCTGGGCATGATGGCCGAGTTGGCGGCCACGCATTCCGAGGTGCGCGCCGCCTTTGACGAAGCCTCGGCCGGCGCCGGCCTCGACCTGTGGCAACTCTCGCAGCAGGGGCCGGAGGAACGGCTCAACCAGACCGAGTTCACCCAGCCGGCCCTGCTGGCCGCCGGTGTGGCCGCCTGGCGCGCCTGGCGCGCGCGCGGCGGCGCGATGCCGGCGGTGCTGGCCGGGCACAGCCTGGGCGAATACAGCGCGCTGGTGGTGGCGGGCTCGCTGTCGCTGGCCGACGGTGCCCGCCTGGTGCGCGAACGTGGCCGCCTCATGCAACAGGCCGTCCCGGCCGGCGCCGGCGCGATGGCGGCAGTGCTCGGCGCCGACGACGCCGTGGTTGCCGAGGTCTGCAAGGCCGTTTCGGGAGAGGACGTGGTGGTGCCGGCCAACTACAACTCGCCCGGGCAAGTGGTCATCGGCGGCCATGCGGCTGCGGTCGACCGCGCCCTGGCGGAGCTGTCGGCCCGCGGCGTGCGCAAGGCGGTCAAGCTGGCGGTGTCGGTGCCTTCGCATACCCCGCTGATGCGCGAGGCCGCCAACCGACTGTCGGAAGTCATGGCAGGCCTGGCCTGGTCGGAGCCGGCGATCCCGGTAGTGCAAAACGTGGACGGCGAGGTGCACGAGGGCGTGCAGTCCATCCGCGACGCCCTGGTCCGTCAGCTCTATCTGCCCGTGCGCTGGACGGAGTGCGTGCAGGCCCTGGCCGCCCGCGGTGTCACCCGCATTGCCGAGTGCGGCCCGGGCAAGGTCCTGACCGGCCTGGCCAAGCGCATTGAAAAGTCCCTGGACGCCCGCGCCATCGGTACCCCCGCCGACTTCGACGCTGCGCTGGGCGATTGGAAGGAATGAGTTTTGACGGCGGCAAACAACACTGATGGAGAACCGCAATGTCTGAGGTGCTGAAGGGGGAGGTCGCGCTGGTGACCGGAGCGAGCCGTGGCATAGGCGCGGCGATTGCCGACGAGCTGGCGGCGCAGGGCGCCACCGTGATCGGCACGGCGACCAGCCCGGCCGGAGCCGCCGCCATCGAGGAACGGCTGACCGCCCGAGGTGGCGTCGGCCGCGTGCTGGACGTCACCGACGGCGCCGCCGTCGATGCCCTGATCGAGAGCATCGGCAAGGAGTTCGGTCCGGTGAGCATCCTGGTCAACAATGCCGGCATCACCCGCGACAACCTGCTCATGCGCATGAAGGACGAGGACTGGCAGGCCATCCTCGACACCAACCTCAGCAGCGTCTACCGGACCTGCAAGGCGGTGATGCGCGGCATGATGAAGGCGCGCAAGGGCCGTATCATCAACATCGCCTCGGTGGTCGGCCTGACCGGCAACGCGGGTCAGGCCAACTATGCGGCGGCCAAGGCCGGCATCATCGGTTTCAGCAAGTCGCTGGCCAAGGAGATCGGCAGCCGCGGCGTCACCGTCAACGTGGTCGCGCCAGGCTTCATCCGGACCGACATGACCCGCGACCTGCCCGAGGCTTCGCGCCAGGCGCTGGAAGGCCAGATCGCGCTGGGCAGGCTGGGCGAGCCCGCCGACATCGCCCGGGCTGTGGCCTTCCTGGCCGGCCCGGCGGCGTCCTACATCACCGGCGAGACCCTGCATGTCAATGGCGGCATGTACATGCCCTAAGCCCTTGCCGGACCGGGATTTGCGCTAGAATCCCGCCCCCAGGCACAGGCCGTGGCGAGACCGGCGCCCGCGGCGGCCGACTTTGATTACAATGCGCCCGCACCATATGCCCTCCGGGAGGAGACCATTCAAATGAGCAGCATCGAAGAACGCGTCAAGAAAATCGTCGTCGAGCAGTTGGGCGTGAAGGAAGAGGAAGTCACCGCCAACGCTTCCTTCGTGGACGACCTCGGCGCCGACTCGCTGGACACCGTCGAGCTGGTCATGGCTCTCGAGGAGGAGTTCGAGTGCGAGATCCCGGACGAGGAAGCCGAGAAGATCACCTCGGTCCAGCAGGCCATCGATTACATCAAGGCCCACGTCAAGGCCTGACCGCCTGATGTCATGCCTGCCGGGGCCGCGCTTGCGCGGCCCCGTGCGTTTGCGGCGCCGGTCCCCGCCGGGCGCCGCTGCGGCCTCCGGCCGCCCCTGTCACGCAAGCGGAGCCACGCCATGAGCCATCGTCGCGTCGTCGTCACCGGAATGGGCATCGTCTCGCCCATCGGCAATACCCTGGCCGCCGCCTGGGACAGCATCAAGGCCGGCCGCAGCGGCATCGGTCCGATCACCCATTTCGATCCGGCGGCCTACGCCACCCGCATCGCCGGCGAGGTGCGCGATTTCGACGCCAAGTCCTTCCTGCCGCCGAAGGACGTCAAGAAGATGGACACCTTCATCCACTATGGCCTGGCCGCCTGTTTCCAGGCCATGGAAGATGCAGGACTGGAGGTAACCGAGGACAACGCCGAGCGTATCGGCGCCCTGATCGGCTCGGGAATCGGCGGCGTACGCGGCATCGAGGAAACCGCCATCGGCCTGCATGAAGGCGGTCCGCGCAAGGTTTCCCCCTTCTACGTGCCGAGCACCATCATCAACATGCTGCCCGGCCAGCTGTGCATCATGAAGGGTATCAAGGGGCCGAACTTCTCGGCGGTCTCGGCCTGCGCCACCTCCAACCATTCCATCGGCATGGCCATGCGCATGATCCAGTACGGAGACGCGGACGTCATGATCGCCGGCGGCGCCGAGCACGGCTGCACCCCGACCTCGGTGGGCGGCTTCTGTTCGATGAAGGCCATGTCCACCCGCAACGACGATCCTGCCCGCGCTTCCCGCCCATGGGACAAGGACCGCGACGGTTTCGTGCTGGGCGACGGCGCCGGCATCCTGGTGCTGGAGGAATACGAGCATGCCCGCCGCCGCGGTGCCCGCATCTACTGCGAGCTGGCCGGTTTCGGCGCCAGCTCCGACGCCTTCCACATGACCGCGCCCAGCGAGAACGGCGAGGGCCCGGCCCGCTGCATGCTGGCCGCGCTCAAGGACGCCGGCGTGAATCCCGACCAGGTCGGCTACCTCAATGCCCACGGCACCTCCACGCCCTTGGGCGACGTAGCCGAAACCCTGGCGGTCAAACGCGCCTTCGGCGATCACGCCTACCGGACCATGGTCAGCTCCACCAAATCCATGACCGGCCACCTGCTTGGCGCCGCCGGCGGCGTCGAGGCCATTTTCACGGTGATGGCGCTGCACACCGGCATCGTGCCGCCGACCATCAACCTGGACGAGCCGGGCGAGGGCTGCGACCTGGATTACGTGCCCAACACCGCCCGCGAGGCGAAGCTGGAAGTGGCCATGTCCAACGGTTTCGGTTTTGGCGGCACCAACGGCACCCTGGTGTTCCGCCGGATCTGATTCCGGCCGGCTCGGCCGCCGCGATGCCCGTCTGCGAACTGCCCGTCGGCACCGACCTGCTGCGCCTGCAGTCGGCCGATCCCGCCGCCTTTCCGCTGCTGCTGGAAAGCGTGGCCGGCGGCAATGCGCTTTCGCGCTGGGACCTGTTGCTGGCCACGGACGGTAGTGGCCTGTGCCTGGACCGCCTGGACGCGCCGGTGCGGCGCCTGGGGGGCGGGGAGGCCGGCGACGATTTCCTGGCGGCCCTGGATGCCGACTTTCTCGCCGAACCGGCGCCGGTGCCTGAATCCGGACCCGCAACCGGCCTGCCGTTCCAAGGCGGCTGGGCCCTGTTCCTGGCCTATGAACTGGCAGGGCAGGTCGAACCCGGCCTGCGCCTGCCGGCGGCGCCGGGGCCGCTGCCGGTTGCTTTGGCCTTGCGCTGCCCGGCGGCGGTGCTGCGCGATCGCCGCGACGGACGTTGCCTGGCGGTGGCGGAAGCGGGTGCCGAGGCGGCCTTGGCACGGATCGCCACTGCCGCCGCGATGGCGACCGGGCCGGGTGAGGTGGAGGAGGCGGCCCCGAATGTGCCGGTCCGGTTGGAGGAAGAACCGCCACAAGGTTTTCTGGACGGCATCGCCCGCATTCACGATTACCTGCGCGCCGGCGACGTGTTCCAGGTGAACCTGTCGCGCGCCTGGCGGGCGGAGTTCGCCGCCGCGCCGGATCCGGCCGGGCTGTACGCCAGCCTGCGGCGCGCCAACCCGGCTCCCTTTGCCGGCCTGCTGCGCCTGGGCGAAGCCGCGCTGCTGAGCAGTTCGCCGGAGCGCCTGGTCTCGGTGCGCGGCCGGCGGGTGGACACCCGTCCCATCGCCGGCACGCGGGCGCGTTTTCCCGGTGACGACGAGGCCGAGCGCATCCGCGAACTGGTCGGCCATCCCAAGGAACGGGCCGAACACATCATGCTGCTGGACCTGGAGCGCAACGACCTGGGCCGGGTCTGCCGGCCGGGCAGCGTGCGCGTGGACGAGCTGATGGTGGTGGAGACCTACCAGCACGTGCATCACATCGTCTCCAACGTGACCGGCGAGCTGCGCCCGGAGATCACTCCCGGCCGGGTGATCCGGGCGGTGTTTCCGGGCGGCACCATCACCGGCGCGCCCAAGGTGCGCTGCATGCAGATCATCGCCGAGTTGGAGGGCGAAGGTCGCGGGCCCTACACGGGCGCGTTCGGCTACCTGGACCGCAGTGGCGACATGGATCTCAACATCCTGATCCGGAGCGCCTGGTTGCATGGCCGCCGGCTGCAGCTGCGCACCGGCGCCGGCATCGTTGCCGACAGCATCGCCGAGCGCGAGCTGGACGAAACCCGGGCCAAGGCCCGGGGCTGGCTGCGTGCATTGGGTCTGGCCGGATGAGGGCACTGGCGGTCCGGGCGTTCGTCGGCGGCGAACCGGTGCCGGCCCTGTCGCCGCTGGACCGCGGCCTGGCGTACGGCGACGGCCTGTTCGAGACGATGCGCCTGCACGCGGGCCAGCCGGTATGGTGGGAAGCGCATGTCGCCCGGCTGGCCGCCGGCTGCCGGCGGCTCGGCCTGCCGATGCCGGACGCCGGCTGGTTGCGCGGGCAGTTGCAGGCCCTGTGTGCGCAGGCGCCCCAGGCCGGCGTCGCCAGGCTGACGCTGACCCGTGGCGAGGGAGATCGCGGTTACGCGCCGCCGGAGCAGCCTGCCCCGGGGATGGTGCTTTCCCTGCATCCGTCGCCGCCGGCCCCGCCGGCGGACGGTCTGAATCTGCGCTGGTGCCATACCCGCTTGGCCCTGCAACCGGCGCTCGCCGGTCTCAAACACCTCAACCGCCTGGAACAGGTGTTGGCCCGGCGCGAGTGGAACGATCCGGACGTGCACGAGGGCCTGATGCTGGACGGCGATGGCCTCGTTGTCTGCGCCACGGCCGCGAACCTGTTCGCATACGTGGACGGCGAGTGGCTGACACCGCCGGTGGACCGCTGCGGCGTCGCCGGCGTTTGCCGCGGCTGGCTGCTGGCCGCCGGTCTGGCGCGGGAAGCGCGCCTGAGACCGGAGACGGTCGAGGCGGCGGCGGCACTTTTCCTCTGCAATGCCGTGCGGGGTATCCTGCCGGTCCGCCGCCTGGAGTCGCGCGATTGGTCGGCGCATCCGGCAGTGTGGGCCGTGCGCGAACGGCTGGGCCGGGAGGTGCCGGCCTTCCTCGAGCGAGGACCCGTCTGAGCACCCGCGAGGAGTTCCGGTTTGGCAAAGAAATCGCCGTACAAGTTGCTCAAGGCCATGCTCGCGCTGAGCCTACTGGCCGCTGTCGCGATCGGCGGCTGGGCGTGGCAGTGCTACCAGCGCTTCGCCGACACCCAGATCGCCCTGGCCGGCGGCGAACGTATCCTGGTGGTCGAGCGGGGCGATGGTTTCCGCGACATCCTGGGCAAGCTGCGCGGCCTGGGCGTACACCAAGGCCACGATCTGGAGTGGAAGGCCCTGGCGCACGAGATGCAAGTCGTCTCCCGCCTGCAGGTGGGCGAGTACGCCATCGGTCACGGCATCACGCCGCGTGAGCTGCTGCGCAAGCTGGAGAGCGGTCGGGTCATCCAGTACCGTTTCACCCTCGTCGAGGGCTGGAACTGGCGCGAACTGCGGGCCGCCCTCGCCCGCGACGAGGTGCTGCGTCAGACCCTGCCGGGAATGGACGACGCTGCCGTGATGGCGGCCCTGGGCCGACCCGGACAGCATCCCGAGGGCCGCTTTCTTCCGGAGACCTACCACTATGCCCGCGGCATGAGCGACCTGGATCTGTTGCGTCGGGCCATGCTGGCCATGGACCGGGCGCTCGCCGAGGCCTGGGATAGCCGGGACGCCGATCTGCCGGTGGAGACGCCGGAACAGCTGCTGATCCTGGCCTCCATCGTCGAGAAGGAAACCGGCAAGGCCGAGGAGCGGCCACAGATCGCCGGCGTGTTCGCCCGCCGGTTGAAGCTGGGCATGAAGCTGCAGACCGATCCGACCGTGATCTACGGCATGGGCAGCGCCTACGACGGCAACATCCGCCGTCGTGACCTGGTCACCGACACTCCCTACAACACCTATACCCGGACCGGCTTGCCGCCGACGCCGATCGCCATGCCGGGGCGCGACGCCCTGATGGCCAGCGCCAGGCCCGCGGACGGTGACGCCCTCTACTTCGTCTCGCGCAACGACGGCAGCCACGTGTTCTCGGCCACACTGCGCGAGCACAACCGGGCGGTGGACTGCTACCAGCGCAGGCGTTGCCGATGAGCGCGCGTGGGCTGTTCATCAGCATCGAAGGCGGCGAGGGCGCCGGCAAGTCCACCGTCATCGCCGCACTGCGCGAAGCCTTGCAGGCGGAAGGCCGCGAGGTGGTGCTGACCCGCGAGCCCGGCGGCACACCCGAGGGCGAGGCGATCCGTGCCCTGCTGCTGGACCCGGGCAGTGACCTCGCACCGGAAACGGAGCTGTTGCTGATGTTCGCCGCCCGTGCCCAACTGGTGCGCAGACTGATCCTGCCATCGCTGGCGCGCGGCGCAGTGGTGATCAGCGACCGTTTCACCGACGCCAGTTACGCCTACCAGGGCGGCGGTCGCGGCATGGACATGGGCCGCATCGCCGAGCTCGAGCGCTGGGCCGCAGGCATCCGTCCGGACCTGACCCTGCTGCTGGACGTCGGCGTGTCCCAGGGGCTGGCTCGGGCCCGCGCCCGCGGCGGCGAACCGGACCGGATCGAACGCGAGCGCGAGGATTTTTTCCAGCGGGTGCGCGACACCTACCTGGCCAGGGCGGCGGCCGAGCCCGACCGCTTCCGGGTGGTGGATGCCGGCCGGCCGCCCGGCGAGGTGCGCGCGGCCGTGCTGACGGCGCTGGCGCAATGGCGCGGACGATGAACGCGCCGGACCGCTTCCCGCCTTGGCAGCGCCGCCCGCTGCAAGCCGCCCTGTCGGCGCTGGCCGAGGGCCGGCTGGGCCATGCCCTGTTGCTGTGCGGGCCGGAGAGCATGGGCAAGCGCGAGGTCGCCCGGGTATTGGCGGCCCGGCTGCTCTGCGCCACTCCCGGTGGCGACGGTCTGGCCTGCGGCCATTGCCGCGGCTGCGACCTGTTCGCCGCCGGTACCCATCCCGACCTGCAGCCGGTCAGCTACGCGATAAACGAGAAGACCGGCAACCCGCGCAGCGATATCATCGTCGAACAGATGCGCGAACTGTCGGAGTGGTTCGCGCTGACGCCGCAGCTGGGCGGCGCCAAGGTGGCGCTGATCCAGCCGGCCGAGGCCCTGAACGCGGCCGCCTCCAACGCCCTGCTCAAGACCCTGGAGGAACCGTCCCGGGACCGTTATCTGTTGCTTGTCAGCGACCGCCCCGGCCAGTTGCTCGCCACCCTGCGCAGCCGCTGCCAGCGGCTGGAGTTCCGCCTGCCGCCCGCCGAGGAGGCACACGCCTGGCTGGCGGCATGCGGCCACAGGGAGCCGGCGCTGGGGCGGGCCCTGCATGCGGCCCGCGGCCATCCCGGGCTGGCCGCGGAATGGCTGGAGCAGGATGGCCTGGCGCTGCGCGAGTCGGTGCGGAAAGGGCTGGAGGCGCTGGCGGCCGGCCGCGAGCCCCCGGTGGCGCTGGCCCAGGCCTGGTTGGCCGACGAGCGGGCCGCCCTGCGCCTTCGCTTCGCCGCCGAACTGGCGCTGGACAGCTTTGCGGCCGGCGTCGGCGCCGGCGGGCGCGACCGCTTGACCACGCCGGCCGATTTCCCGAAGCTCAGCGACTGGTTCGACGCCATCAACTTGGCGCGCGCCCAGTTGCAGGTGCCGGGCCTGCGCCACGACCTGGTCCTGGCCGGGCTGCTGCTCGAATGGCGTAGCCTTATGGGCAGGGAACGCGGGAGGGCGTGACGATGATCGGAGGCGCGGGCGCGAGGCAGGGCATCCTGTCGCTGGCCATCAAGGACAAGGCGGCGCTGTACAACGCCTACATGCCATTCGTGAAGGGTGGCGGCATCTTCGTGCCCACCAGCAAGCGCTATGCGATCGGCGACGAGGTCTTCATCCTGCTTACGTTGATGGAGGAGAAGGATCGCCTGCCGGTGGCCGGCAAGGTGGTCTGGATCACGCCGGCCGGGGCCCAGGGCAATCGCACCGCCGGCATCGGCGTGCAGTTCGCCGACAGCGCCGAGGCCGAGGCGGTCAAGGGCAAGATCGAGACCCTGCTGGCCGGTACCCTCGAGGCCGACAAGCCGACCCAGACGATGTAAGGGCGCCGCCGCTCAGCCCATCCGGCCGCCGAGCCACAGGCCCAGCAGCAGGCCGGCCGTTCCCAGGCCGTAACCCAGGACCAGGCCGATCCGGCCACGGATACGTTCGCGCCGTTCCCGACGCTCTGCCGCCACCGGGTCGCGGGCGCGCTCGGCCGCCCGGCGGCGGGCCAGGATGCGCGGCAGCCACAGGCCGCAGCACAGGCCGATGCCGAGCATGAAGGCCAGCGACAGTGCGAAGTGCGGAATCCAGCCCGGCACGCCGGCCAGCAGGGTGATGCCGATGCTGAAGCCGACGACCAGCCCGCTGCCGACCGTGGCATAGGCGAGCAGCCCGCGCCGTTCCCGTTCGTCGAAGGGATCCTCGAGAAAGCGGCGCACTCCCAGCCAGATGCCGGCCAGACCGCCGACGATGCCCGCCGCGGCAGCACCCAGCGCGCCCAACCCGAGTTTGGCCAGGCCTTTGGCGGTGCCCAGGGCGCCGAGGCCGAAGGCCGTGGCCGCCGCTGCAGGCGGGCTGGCGACCGCCAGCGCCGCTGCCACCGCAGCGGTGAAGCCGGCACCCGGGGCGGTAGTGCGGGCGAAGTCGCCCAGGCGCTGCAGCAGGCCCTCGCGCACCCGCTCCCGGGCGCGCGACAGGCGCTTGCGCACAGCCGCGTCCTGCAGGCCCAGCAGGGCCGCGACCTGGCGCGAACTCCGGCCCTCGCGGTAGTAGAGCAGCAGCACTTCGCGGCTCTCCTCCGGCAGGGCGTCGATGACGCCGGCCGCCACCGCATGCGCCTCCGCCTCCGCCAGCCGCTCGTCCGGGCCCGGGCTCGGGTCGGCCAGCCTGGCCAGGAGTCCGTCCACGTCCAGTGCCGGCGCCGCCGCGCGCCGGGCCTGCTGGCGCAGATGGTCGCGGGCCAGGTTACGGGTGATCTGGCGCAGCCAGGGCAGGAAACTGGCGGGGTTGCGCAGCCGGTCCAGTTCCTGCCAGGCCTTCAGGAAGGCTTCCTGGGCCACGTCCTCGCTGGCCTGCACGTCGCGCACGATGGCCAGGGCGATGCTGGTCACCGTCGACTGGCAACCGGCGACGATGCGGCCATAGGCGGCGGCATCGCCGCGGGCCGCGGCCGGCAGGTGGGTGTGGACCAGGGTTTCCAGCACCTGGGCGTCCATGGCGCTCTCCTCGCAGGCTCAGGCCATGGACGCGCGACGGCGCCGGATGTGACTACGGATCATTCCGGCGCGGACTGGTACTTGGCCTTCATGAAGTTGTGGTAGATCCAGCCGTAGCGCTGGTACCAGTCCTGCTCGCCGTAATGCTCGGCCTCGCAGCGGCCGAGTTCCTGCAGCGCGCCCTCGAGGTTGCGCAGGTAGATGGCCGCCTTGTCGGTATAGGTTTTCTTGAGCTTGTTCACCGCTTCCTGGATCTGTGGCTTGCCCTCCAGCTGCCAGGCCAGGCCGGTGACCGCGTGGATGCCCGAGGAGCTGTCGCCGAAGGCCATGGCGGAGTTGGCCATGCGCACGTTGGCGGCAGTGATGCAACGGGCCCGTTCGATGTAGTAGCGGTTGAAGTTGATCTTGGCGACCGCGTCCTCGTAGCAGCGCAGGCAATCCTCGCCTTCGGCGCAACGCGAGGGCACGGTCGGGCCGGAGGCGTCGGTATAGGCCGAGCCGCAGGCCGCTTCCTCGCTGTCCAGCGCCTCCCAGTCGCGCAGGAAGGCATCGGCGTCGCGGGTGACGTCGATGGCGTCGCTGTCCACGATCACGTCGATCAGGTCGAGGTTGCGGTCCAGGTCCAGGCCGTCGCTGAACGAGGTCCAGTCACCGCCGGTGGGGCCGTCCTGGGCCGGCGCCGGCGCCGGCAGGCACAGCAGCGGCAGGCAGGACAGCAGGATGCGGAGCATGCGCGTCATGACGATTTCCTCCGGAATGCCAGTACCGCCAGCAGGGCCAGGATGCCGGCCAGCACTGCCGCGATCACCCATGGCACCGGCGAACCGCTGCCGGCGCCGGCTTGCCCGAACCCGCTGGCCTTGACCACCACCGGCGCGAAATCGGGTTTGGTCTCGTCGCCCACCCACACCAGCAGGCGATAGTCGGTGCCCGGCTGCGGCGCGCTGACGCTGACCTGGAACTCGCCCTCGGTACGGAAACCGTAGCGGAGGATGTCGCCGTCGGTGTTGCCCTGGCGCAGCGGCCGGTTCCAGGCGTACTTGGTGATGCTGAGGTCCACCCGCTCGCCCCGGCGCACCGGCCGCAGGGCCACCGCCACCGGTTGCATGTAGGTGATGCTGTCGAGCATGAAGCGGTGCGGCTCGGCACCGGCGCGGCCCTTGACCACCACCGCCTTGCCGCGGTCCACGCCGGCCATGGGCTTGGGCTCGAGCCGGATGACGTTCGGCCTGGGCGCCTGGGCCGCGGCGACCGCGGCGGCAAGCAGCAGCAGGGCGGCCAGGGGCCGCAGCGGACGACGGAAGGACCTGCGCATGGCGGACTCCCGGGGGGCTTGGCCGGCAGTCTGGCCCGGTCCGGGCCTCGGGGCAAGGGCTCAGGAGAACAGCATCCGAAGCACCAGCAGGCCACCGGCGGCGGCCACTGCGGCCAGCAGCACGAGGCGGATGCGGGCGATCCTGCGGGCCGGGTCGGGCGGCGTCCCGTCCTGGCCGCGCAGGGCCTCGGGCAGGTAGGAAGGTTCGCGGGAGGACTCCAGCAGACCGGCCTCGTGCAGGATCTCGCGGGCGCGCTTGTAGTCGTCGGGCCGGATCACCCATACCGCCGGCTGTTGGCTCGGATCGTGCTTGCGGTCGCTGTAGCTGAAGGAGCGGCGACTGGCCCCCTTCCAACTGCGGCCCTGGGTGATCCTGGTCTCGATGCCGGCCTCGGCGAGCAGTCGCTGCACGCCCTCGACGTTCTCCAGTCGGTGGGAGGTGAATATCTGACGCATCAGCGGCTCTCCTTGCGTTCGGGCAGCACGCGGATCAGGCCTTCCTGGGCGGTCGAGGCGACCAGGCGGCCGTCACGGCTGTAGATCATGCCCCGGGCCAGGCCGCGCGCGCCCTGGGCGCTGGGGCTGTCCAGCGAGTACAGCAGCCATTCGTCGGCGCGGAACGGCCGGTGGAACCACATGGCGTGGTCGAGCGAGGCCATCTGCACGTTCGGGTGGTAGTAGCTGATGCCGTGCGGAAAGGTGGCGGTACCCAGCAAGTGGAAATCGGAGGCGTAGGCCAGCAGGGCCTGATGCAGGACAGGCGAATCACCCACCGGCCCGCCCAGCCGGAACCATACCTGCTGGAAGGGCGGGCGCTTGGGCGGGCGCAGCTCGTCGCGCGGGTAGACCGGGCGGATCTCGAAGGGACCGACCCGGTTCAGCCATCGCTGGGCCTTCGGCGGCAGCTGGGCCAGTTGCTCCGGCGTCGGCGCCGGTACCGGCTCGATGTCCTCGGGCTGCGGGACCGCCGGCATCGGCAACTGGTGCTCGTTGCCGGGTTCGTCTTCGTGAAAGGAGGCGGCGAACACGAAGATCGGCTTGCCGTGCTGGATGGCGCTGACCCGGCGCACCGAGAAACTGTTGCCGTCGCGGGTACGGTCCACGTCGTAGACGATCGGCGCCTCGACGTCGCCGGCGCGCAGGAAATAGGCGTGGATGGAGTGTACGTGCCGGTCGCCGTCCAGGGTCTGCTGGGCGGCCGACAGGGCCTGGCCCAGCACCTGGCCGCCGAACACGTACTTGGTGCCGATGTCGCGGCTCTGGCCGCGGAACAGATTGTCTTCCAGGCGCTCCAGGCGCAGCAGTTCGACCAGTTCGGCGACAAGGGCGGCGTTCATGGCGGCTCCGGTGTGAACGGCCGCGGATTATACCGGGCCAACCGCCCGGCTCAGGGCCGGATCCGCGTCAGCGGCACCTCCTGGAGCAGGCGCGACCAGGGGAAGCGCGGGCCCGGATCGCGCTTGCGCCGGACGGTACGCGTCGGGTCGTCGCTGGCCGGTACCTCCTCGCGGTCCAGGTCCTCGTGGCCGGCGATGAACTCCAGGCTCGGGATCTCTCGCCGCAGCTCGTGCAGCAGGGCTACCAGGGCCTGAATCTGCGCCTCGGTATAGGGCTCGACCATGTCCTGATGGCGGGAGTCCAGCCAGTGCGGATAGCGGCCGGCGTTGATCAGCTCGATGCCGATCGAACGCGGGTTGTAGCCACGGACATGGTGGGCGACGCGCTCGGGGCCCACGAACAGGTGCACGCTGCCGTCCCGGTCTATGTAGTAGTGGCCGCTGTTGCCGGTGCCGTCGCCGTAATGGACGCGCTCGCCGTACTCGCGCGCCATTGCCAGGTCGGGCAATTCAGTACAGTGGATGACCACCAGGTCAATCCGGGGCAGCGGCCGGGCCTCCAGGCGCTGCTCATAGGGCAGAGGCCATTCGTTGATCGGCGGCGCGGGCGGCAGGTCGGGGCTCATGACCGCATGCTAGCATTGCGCCGCTCCCGCGGCCGCCGCGCCAGGCCGGGCGCCAACGATACGCAGAGGATGCCGCATGGCCGGCCACGTCATCATTTCCCACGGCCTGGACTCGGGCCCCGAGGCGAGCAAAGCCACCGCCCTGGCCGAGGCGGCGGAGTCGTTGGGCTGGAGCCACGAGCGGCCGGATTACCGCGACCTGGATGCCAGAGGCGAGCTGGGCGACGTCGAGGGAAGGATCCGTCGCCTGCTCGAACGGGCGCGCGAGGCGCCGCGGCAGCCGCTGGTGCTGGCCGGTTCCAGCATGGGCGCCTATGTGTCCGGACACGCCTCGCTGCAGGTGCCGGTGGCAGGCCTGTTCCTGATGGCGCCACCGGTGGCGTTGCAGGCTTCGCCGCCGGTGCTTCGGGCCGCCGCGGTCCCGACCCGCATCGTCCACGGCTGGGAAGACGAACTGATTCCAGCCCTGGCGGTGGTGCGCTGGGCCGAAACGCGGCGCGATCTGCTGGTGCTGGTGCCCGACAGCCATCGGCTGGCCGGGCACGTCCGCTTCTGCGCCGAGGAGTTCGCTCGCTTCCTGCGGTCGCTGCCGGCGTGAAGTTCTTCGCCGCCTGCGCCCGCGGCCTGGAGTACCAGCTGGCCGACGAGCTGGCGGCCCTGGGTGCCGCATCGGCCACGGCCGCAATCGCCGGCGTCAACGCCGAGGGCGACCAGGGCATGGCCCTGCGGGCGGTGATGCACTCGCGCCTGGCCAGCCGGGTCTTGTGGCCGCTGGCCGAATTCGATTGCCCGGACGAACGGTCGCTGTACCAGGCCGTGCACGTCCTGGACTGGTCGCGCCACCTCGATCCCGACGGCAGCCTGGCAGTGGACGCGCACGTCAGCGGTCCGCAGCTGACCCATGGCCGTTACGCCGCGCAGAAGGTGAAGGATGCCGTGGTGGACCGCCTGCGCGCCGAACACGGCCGCCGCCCCTCGGTGGATACGGAGTCGCCGGATCTGCGCCTGGACCTGGTGCTGCGCAAGGGCAGGGCCGTGCTGTCGGTGGATCTGGGTGGCGGCGCCCTGCACCGGCGCGGCTGGCGGCTGGAGCGGGGCGAGGCGCCGCTGAAGGAAACCCTGGCCGCCGCGATGCTCATGCGCGGCGATTGGCTCCGTCGCTACGGCGACGGTGGCGCCTTGCTGGATCCGATGTGCGGCAGCGGCACCCTGCTGATCGAAGGCGCGCTGATGGCCGCCGACGTCGCCCCCGGCCTGCAGCGTCATGGCGACCGCCCGCCCAGCCGCTGGCTCGGATTCGACACGGCGGCATGGGCGAAGATCCGTGCCGAGGCGGCCCGACGTGCCGAGGCGGGCCGTGCGGCCTTGCGACAGGCGTTCTTCGGCTTCGATGCCGACGCGGGCGCGGTGGCGGCCGCCCGCGCCAACGCGGCCCGGGCCGGTGTCGCCGAGGCCATCCGCTTCGATCGCGCCGACATCCGGCTACTTGCGCCCCCGGGTCCGTCTGCGGGTCTGGTCGCCAGCAATCCTCCTTACGATGTCCGTCTGGCGGCCGACCCGGCGCTGTACCGCCTTCTCGGCGAGTCCCTGCGCCGGGCGGTGCCGGACTGGGCAGCGGTGCTGCTGTGCGGCGATGAGGAGCTGGCCCGGGCCACCGGCCTGCGCGCGCGCAGGACCTATGCCCTGCGCAACGGGACCCTGGACTGCACGCTGCTGGTGCTGGACCGGATCCTGCCGCCCGAGCGCGAGCCGCGTCCACCGCGGCCGCTGTCCGAAGGGGCGCTGATGGTGGCCAACCGCCTGCGCAAGAACCTGCGCCACTCCCGCCGCTGGCGCCAGCGCGAAGCCGTCGCCTGCTTCCGCGCCTACGATGCCGACTTGCCCGAGTACGCTGCCGCGGTGGACGTCTACGTGGAGGAGGGCAGCCAGGCGCGCACCTTCCTGCACGTGCAGGAATACGCCGCCCCGGCCAGTGTGCCCGAGGCCGATGCCCGCCGCCGCCTGGGCGAGCTGCTGGATGCGGTCCGCGACGTCTTCGCCGTGCCGCCGGCCCAGGTGGCGGTGAAGCGGCGGCAGCGCGGCAAGGGCGGCAGCAGGTACGGGCGCCTGGACCGGCGCGGCGAGTTCTTCGTCGTGCGCGAGGGCGGCGCGCGGCTGTGGGTCAACCTGTTCGACTACCTGGACACCGGCCTGTTCCTGGACCATCGGCCGCTGCGCCTGCGCATTGCCGCCGAAGCGAAGGACAAGCGCTTCCTCAACCTGTTCTGCTACACCGGCGCCGCGACCGTGCAGGCTGCCGTCGGCGGCGCCGCTTACACCACCAGCGTGGACCTGTCGGCGACCTACCTGGACTGGGCCGGCCGCAACCTGGCGCTCAATGGCATCGCCGGCCCAAAGCACCGGCTGGTGCAGGCCGATGCCCTGGCCTGGCTGGAAGCGGATCGCGGCCAGTACGACCTGGTCTTCTGCGATCCGCCGACGTTCTCGAACTCTGCCCGGGCCGAGGACTTCGATACCCAGCGCGACCACGTGCGGCTGTTGCGGGCGGCCGCCGCCAGGCTGGCGCCGGACGGGCTGCTGCTGTTCTCGAACAACTACCGGCGGTTCCACCTGGACGAGGACGCCGTATCCGGTTTCGCCGAGGTCCGCGAGATCAGTCCTGACACCATCGGTCCGGACTTCGCCCGCAACCCGCGCATCCACCGGTGCTGGGAGCTGCGACGACGCTGATTCATCCGTCGTCGTCGGCGGGATTCCGGCGAGGCGACTCGCCGATGGCCTGCCTCCAGGCGTCCGGGTCCAGCATCTCGATGTCGTTGATGCGGCAGATGCGTCCACGCGAGATCAGCTGGTCGCCGGCGTTCCCGCACACCCGGTTGCCCAAGCCCGCGCCCTGGAGCACGATCACCGGGTCGGTACCGAGTTCGTTGCAGCTTTCGGCCAGGCGGATGCGGTATTTGCGCCGGCCGGCGTCCACCAGCAGCTCGCCGCCACCCGGGTGGTGCCAGCTGCGCGCCGCCGCGGGGTCCAGGCAATCGCCAGCGCTCAGGAGTTGTCGGCGCGGGCCATCCGCCGTGCCGGCACAGGCGGCGAGGACGGGCAGGGCGATCAGCAGGAATAGGGGGGTCGGACGCATGGCGGACACTCCCGAGCGGAAAGCCGACGCGGCGGCAGGCAGTGTTTTACCCTGCCGCTTAACCTGTGCGAAACATCGTTCGGGGCAGTATGCTCCAGCCATGACCCGCCCCGGCCCTTCCGCCCTCGCCAGTACCTGGACCTTCTTCCGCCAGTGGCTGAAGAACCCGCTGGGCGTCGCGGCCATCTCTCCGTCCAGCCGTCAGCTGGCCAGGCAGATGATGGCCGAACTGCCGTATTCGGCCCGCCGGGTCATCGAGCTGGGCGGCGGCACCGGCGTATTCACCCAGGCCTTGCTCGACCATGGCGTCGCTCCGGCCGACCTGCTGGTGCTGGAACTGAACGAAGAACTGCATCAGCATCTGGTCAAGCGGTTTCCGCAGGTCCAGATCGCCTGTGCCGACGCCCGCGACCTGGTTCGGGTGGCGGGCGAACGCGGTTTCGGGCCGGATGCGCCGGCCCATGCCGTCGTCTCCGGTCTGGGGCTGCTGTCCATGCCGCGCCAGGATCAGCGCGCGATCCTGGCGGCGGCCTTCGACTGCCTGGTCCCGGACGGACGTTTCGTCCAGTTCACTTACGGGCCGGCCAATCCGGTGGCGAAGGAAGTGCTGGATTCGCTCGACCTCAGCAGCCGGCGCGCCAGTTTCACCTGGTGGAACGTGCCGCCGGCCACCGTCTACGTGTACGCCCGCAGGTTCTCCCGGGCGATCCGGCCGCGGTCCATGCGCTGAGCCGCGGCAGCGGCGGGCGGCGCCAGGAGCGCCGTCGCGCGGACACGCCGGCCTCGTCCGGTCACTGCCCGGTCTTGATCGCCGTCCAGGCCCGCACCCGTTCGCGGGTGACCTCGGCCGGCAGGGTCTGCGGGTCCACCAGCTTGGCCATGACCTCCTCCGGGGGGTACACGGACGGGTCTTCCGCCACCTCGGGGTCCAGCAGCGGACGGGCCGCCAGGTTCGGACTCGCGTAGGCGACGTAACTGCTGATCGCCGCCGCGACCTCGGGCCGGAGCAGGTAGTCGATGAAGACGTGGGCCTCGTCAGGATGCGGGGCGTCCTTGGGCATGGCGATCAGGTCGACCCAGCGCAAGGCGCCTTCCTTCGGAATCACGTAGACGATCTCGAATCCGGTCTCGGCCTCGTCGGAGCGGGCAGCCGCCATGGCGACATCGCCGGAATAGCCCATGGCAAGGCACAGGTCGCCGTTGGCAAGGTCGTCTATGTAGCGGCTCGAGTTGAAGTAGCGGATGTGCGGCTTGATGGCCTGGTAGGCCTGGGTGACGAGTTCGACCTCGCGGCCGGTGACCGCGTTCGGGTCCATGCCTTTCCAGATCAGGGCGGCTGCAAAGGCCTCCTGCTCGTCGTCCAGTACCGAAATGCCGCATCCGGCCAGCTTTTCCGCGTTGACCGGATCGAACAGCAGCGACCAGGAGTCCAGCGGCACGTCCTCGCCCAGGGCCTCGCGTACCTTGGCGAGGTTGATGCCCAGGCCGGTCGTGCCCCACATGTAGGGCAGCGTGTGGGCGTTGCCGGGGTCCACATCCCGGAGACCGGCCATCAGGCGCGGATCCAGGTTGTCCAGATTGGACAGCCTGTCCTTGTCCAGGGGGCGGTATACGCCGGCCTCGATGTGGCGCTGGGCGAAGGGCCGGGCCGAGGGGAAGACCACGTCATAGCCGGAGGCGCCGGCCAGCAGCTTGGCTTCCAGCATCTCGTTGCTGTCGTAGACGTCGTAGACGACCTTGATGCCGGTATCCCGCTCGAAGTTGGCCAGGGTGTCCTCGGCGACGTAATCGGACCAGTTGTAGACGTAGACGACGCGATCGCCGGAGCGGCCGGTCTGCTTGCCGGCTTCGGACCGGGCTTCGGGTCCGGCGGGCTCCGGCCGGCTGCAGGCGGCCAGCAGCAGGGCGACGGCGAGAAGGCTCGGGCGCAGGGTCATGGCGCGTCTCCGTGATGCGGGGGAGGCCATGGTCGGCACCGGGGCGGATGCTGTCAAACCGGCACGGGCCTCAGTGTGCGGGTGGCCATTCGCCGGCCAGCAGGCCCATGATCACGCTGTCCTGCAGCTCGCCTGCCACCTTCCAGCGTTGCCGCAGATAGCCCTCGCGGCGGAAGCCCAGCGACTCCAGTGTTCGCAGCGAGCCCCGGTTGCGCGGGTCCACGTCGGCCTCCAGGCGGCGCAGGCCCAGGCTGCCGAAGGCGTGCTCGAGCAGCACCGTCAGCGCTTCCTGGGCGTAGCGTCGGCCCCAGTGCGGCCGGGCCAGGGCGAAGCCGAGCTCGGCACGGCCCTGGTCGTGGTCCAGGCCGGACAGGGTGGCGGTGCCGATGACCCGGTCGCTGGCACGCAGGGCGATGCCCCATTGGAGCAGATCACCCCGTTCGAAGCCGCGCTGGACGGACTCCAGGTAGATCTCGGCTTCGTCCCGGCGCGGCCAGCTGCCGTGGATCCGGTAGCGCGTCACCTCGGGGTCCGAGAACACGGCGCACAGGTCGTCCAGGTCGCGCGGCTCCAGCCAGCGCAGGCACAACCGGGGCGCCACGAGGGTCGGCAGACGTGGGACGGCCACCGGCGTCGGCGTCGGTGTTTCCTGGGGGAGGCTGGTGCGGGGCATCAGGCCGAGTGCCATGGGGGCGTGGCTGGCGGAGTTACTGGCGGATACGTATTTTTTGCCGGCCACCGGCCGGTCGGGGTTGCGGCCGGGCCGCCGCGCAACCCTGCGTTGCGGGCCTCGCGCTGTGGCCCGCCCCGACCGGCACTACATTGGGCCCCGGGGGCGCCGTCCCGGCGCCGACTCTCCAAGGAATACGCCATGCACAGCCAGGTTCGCCAGGTTCGCCGCATCCTTCGCGGCATGCCCACGTCCGATGGGGCCGGGGTCCGGCTTACCCGGGTCATCGGTACGCCGCAGTTGCCCCAGCTCGATCCCTTCCTGATGCTGGACGAGTTCGGTACCGACCGGCCGGAGGACTACATCGCCGGGTTTCCGTCCCATCCGCACCGCGGTTTCGAGACCGTCACCTACATGCTCGACGGGCGCATGCGCCATCGCGACAATCATGGCAACGAAGGCGTGCTGGTCCCCGGAGGCGTGCAGTGGATGACCGCCGGTCGCGGCATCGTGCATTCGGAAATGCCCGAGCAGCAGGAAGGCCGCATGCGCGGTTTCCAGCTGTGGGTGAATCTGCCGGCGAAGGACAAGATGACCGAGCCGCGATACCAGGAGTACGGCCCGGAGCGTTTTCCGGAAGTGGCCGTGGGCGACGGTGCGTGGGTGAAGGTGATTGCCGGCAAGGTGGAAGGCGTGGCCGGCCCGATCTCGCAGCCCGCCACCGATCCCACTTACCTGGATGTCCGCCTGGGCGCCGGCGCCGCCTTCGGGCATGTGTTGCCCGAGGGCCACAATGCCTTCCTGTACGTTTACGAGGGCAGCGCACGGGTCGGCGAAGGACAGGAGGCGGCGACCGTCGGCGCCGGTGAACTGGCCGTGCTGGGTCCGGGCGAGCGGGTTCGGGTCGAAGGCCGTGAGGCCGACACCCGCCTGATCCTGGTGGCCGGCCGTCCGCTGAACGAACCCGTTGCGCGTTACGGCCCTTTCGTCATGAACACCCAGGCCGAGCTTCGCCAGGCCTTCGAGGATTACCAGGCCGGGCGCTTCTGAGCCCGGCCGGCACAGGGAGCATCCACATGAGCCGCACCGCCACCGTCCGCTACGGCGCGACCTATCCGCCCTACGCCACCCAGCTGATCGTCGGCCGCCACCACACCGTGGCCGACGAACCGGTGGACCTGGGCGGCGCCGACACCGGTCCCGCGCCGGACGAACTGGTGCTGCAGGCGCTCGGCGCCTGCACCGCCATCACGCTGCGCATGTACGCCGAACGCAAGCAATGGCCGCTGGAGGGCGTGGAGGTCAGCCTGGACTACGGTCACCGCGACAAGGAAAGCGCCGTGATCGAGCGTCGCCTGAGCCTGCGCGGCCCGCTGGACCAGGCCCAGCGCGAGCGCCTGTTGCAGATCGCCGATGCCTGCCCGGTGCACCGGCTGTTGACCGGCAAGGTCGAGGTGAAGACATCCACCTCCGGCTGAACGCAGGCGCCGGTCAGCGCTCGGGCAAGGGGATGAATTCGTCGTCGCCGGGCACCTTGCCGAAGCGCCCTTCGCGCCAGTCGGCCTTGGCCTGCTCGATGCGTTCGCGCGAGCTGGAAACGAAGTTCCACCACATGAAGCGCGGGCCATCCAGCGGTTCGCCGCCGAGCAGCATCACCGTGGCGTCGGTCTTTGCCGTCAGCACCGGTTCGCCATCGGCGTCGAGCACGGCCAGGCGCTCCTGCGGCAGGCCTTCGTCCTCGAGCGTCACGTCGCCGCTTACCGGATAAAGCGCGCGCTCCGGGTGCTCGGCCGGGATGCGCAGGCGGGCGCCCGCCTTCAGGGCGACGGACACGTAGAGGGTGTCGCTGAACACCTGCACCGGCGAGGACCGGCCGAAGGCGCGGCCGGCCACCACTGTCAGGCGCAGGCCGTCGCCGTCCACGGCCGGCAGGCTGGCGGCAGGGTGGTGGGCGAAGGCCGGTTCCGCCTCTTCCCTTTCCCTGGGTAGCGCGACCCAGGTCTGCAGGCCGTGCATGCGCTGCGGTTTGCCGCGCAGGCGGTCCGGCGTGCGCTCGGAGTGCACGATGCCGCTGCCGGCAGTCATCCAGTTGACGTCGCCGGGGCGGATTTCCTGCACGGAACCGAGACTGTCACGATGCAGGATCGCCCCTTCCCAGAGAAAGGTGACGGTGGCCAGACCGATGTGCGGGTGCGGGCGCACGTCCAGGGCCTGGCCCGGCCCCAGGTCGGCAGGGCCGATGTGGTCGAGGAAGACGAAGGGGCCGACGCTGCGCTGGCTGGCATGCGGCAGCAGGCGCTTGACCAGGAAGCCGTCGCCGAGATCGTGCACGCGCGGGGGCAGCAGCCGGGGCATGGCGTGTCTCCGGTTCAGTAGCGACGGACGTCGACGGCGGTATTGCCGTCGGTGCCGATGCGCACCAGGGTCCAGCGGTCGTACTCGCTTTCGGGCATGGCCTCCGCGGCCGTGCCGGACAGCCGCCGCACCAGGTCCGGCACGGTGTTGCTGTGGCCCACCACCAGCACCTGCGCGTCCGGCGGCAGCGCACGGATCTTCCCGACCAGTTGCTCCGGCCGCGCCGGATCGTAGAGGCGTACGACCACGCCCGCCGCCTCGGCGGCAGGACGGGCGGTTTCGATGGCGCGGCGCCAGGGGGTGGCGTAGACCACGTCGGGCCGGAAACGCCCGGCTATGGCAGCGGCCCGGTTCTCGCCGGCAGGGCTGAGGCCCGGGTCGGGGCCGGTTCCGCTCTGCTTCTCGGCATGACGCAGCACCAGGATCTCCATGGCGTTGGCGGCTCCGGTAAGGACCAGCAACAGGATGGCGATCGGCAGGCCGCGGAAACCGCCCATCACATCTGGTCCAGCATGGCCAGCGCGCCGACGAACAGCGCCAGGCCGATGAAATAGACCACCGGCGAAACCAGAAGTGCGCACACCAGCTGGGCGATGCCGTGGCCCGTGGCGCCCTTGGCCAGCACCACGATGGACAGTACCAGCGCAACCACATTGGCCACCCAGCCCAGGATGCCGAAGCCTGGGAAGGGAATCAGGAACAGGATCCAGGTCACCACCAGGGTGATCCAGCCGGCCAGGACCGGCGCGTCCTGGGCCGGTGACGGTTGCACTGCGTTCATGTCGGTGTCTCCCCCGTTGGCGTCGCCGGGCAGCCTAGCCCGGGTCGGCGCCCGGGCCAAGTGCGCTCGCCCGCGGGCCGGTTCAGTCGCGCGCGAGCAGGCTCAGCAGGCCGCGGGCGGTGCGCAGGCGCGAGGCGGCGTCGGGCAGCTCCATGCGGATGCGCAGCTTGTCCGGGCCGTCCATCGAATAGATCTTCGGCTGCGACTGGATCAGCCGGATCACCGACATCGGGTCCACGGCCGGCCTGGCGACGAAGGCGACCCGGCCGCCGGCCGGGCCCAGTTCCAGACGCCGGATGCCCAGGGGCGTGGCCTGCAGTTTCAGGGCGGCAGCAGCGAACAGCTGTTTGGCCGGTTCAGGCAGCATGCCGAAACGGTCCACCATCTCCGCCTGCAGTTCCGCCAGCGCGTCTTCGTCGCGGGCACCGGCAATGCGCTTGTACAGGGTAAGGCGCGCGTGCACGTCCGGCAGGTAGTCGTCGGGGATCAGGGCCGGCACGTTCAGCTCGATCTCCGCGCCATGGCGTTCGGTCGGGTCGGCATCCGGCAGCTGGCCGCTGCGGATCGCCTTGACCGCGCGTTCCAGCAGCTCGGTGTAGAGGCTGAAGCCGATCTCGGCCATCTGTCCGCTCTGCTCCTCGCCCAGCAGCTCGCCGGCACCGCGAATCTCCATGTCGTGGGTGGCCAGGGTGAAGCCGGCGCCCAGCTCCTCCAGCGAAGCCAGGGCCTCCAGCCGCTTGCGCGCGTCGCCAGTCATGGCGCGCTTGTCCGGAACCACCAGGTAGGCATAGGCGCGGTGGTGGCTGCGGCCGACGCGGCCGCGCAACTGATGCAGCTGGGCCAGGCCGAAGCGGTCGGCGCGGTGGATGATGATGGTGTTGGCGCTTGGAATGTCGATGCCCGATTCGATGATGGTGGTGCAGACCAGCACGTTGAAGCGCTGGCGGTGGAAGTCCAGCATCACCTGTTCCAGCTCGCGCTCGGGCATCTGGCCATGGGCGATGCGGATGCGTGCCTGCGGTACCAGCTCGCCGAGTTCGCGCGCCATCTTCTCGATGGTGTCGACTTCGTTGTGCAGGAAGTAGGCCTGGCCGCCGCGGGCCAGCTCGCGCTGGAATGCTTCGCGCAGCAGGCCGGGATCCCATGGCGTGATCACCGTCTGCACTGCCAGTCGATGCGCAGGCGGGGTGGCGATGATGCTCAGTTCGCGCAGACCGCTCATGGCCATGTTCAGCGTGCGCGGGATCGGCGTGGCGGTGAGCGTGAGCAGGTGCACCTCGGCGCGCAGGGCCTTCAGCGCCTCCTTCTGGCGGACGCCGAAGCGCTGCTCCTCGTCCACGATCACCAGGCCCAGGTCGCGGAACCTCACGTCCGCCTGCAGCAGACGATGGGTGCCGACGATCACGTCGATCTCGCCCGCCTCCAGACGGGCCAGCACCGCCTTGGTCTCCTTGGCCGACTTGAAGCGGCTCAGGACCTCCACCCGGATCGGCCAGTCTGCGTAGCGGTCGCGGAAGTTGCGGTAGTGCTGCTCGGCCAGCAGGGTGGTCGGCACCAGCACCGCCACCTGCTTGCCGGCGCTGGCGGCGACGAAGGCGGCGCGCACGGCCACCTCGGTCTTGCCGAAGCCGACGTCGCCGCAGACCACCCGGTCCATGGGCGCGGGCTGGCCGAGGTCGGCGATCACCGCCTCGATGGCGGCCAGCTGGTCGGGCGTTTCCTCGAAGGGGAAGCTGGCGGCGAAGGGCTCGTACATGGCCCGGTCCACCGGCAGCGCCAGGCCCTTGCGCGCCTGACGGCGTGCCTGGATTTCCAGTAGCTCGGCGGCCACGTCGCGGACCTTCTCGGCGGCGCGGCGCTTGGCCTTCTCCCAGGCCTCGCCGCCCAGGGAATGCAGCGGCGCGTGTTCCGGCGAGGCGCCGGCGTAGCGGCTCACCAGGTGCAACTGGGTCACCGGCACGTACAGCCGGTCGCCCTTGGCGTACTCGATCTGCAGGAACTCGCCGGGCACGCCGCCGGCTTCCAGCGCGACCAGGCCCTGGTAGCGGCCGACGCCGTGGTCCTCGTGCACGATCGGCGCGCCGATGGCGATCTCGGAAAGATCGCGCAGCACCGTGTCCGGGTCGCGCACCGGCTTGCGCCGGCGCCGCGACTGATCGGCGCGCTCAGGAAAGAGCTGCCGCTCGGTCAGCACGGCCAGTCGTGGCGATGTCAGGACGAAGCCGTCCTCCAGCGCTGCCACCGTGATGGCGAAACGGTCCCGGCCTTCCGCGAAGGCCTGCCAGCCCGGCAGTACCTCCGGCCGCAGATCGGCAGCGCGCAGCAGGTCCAGCAGGGCCTCCCGGCGGCCGGCCGAGTCGGCCGCCAGCAGCAGCCGGCCCGGCCAGTTCAGCAGGTAATGGCGCAGGGCGGCGCCGGCTTCCTCGCCCTTGCGGTTCCAGGGCAGTTGCGGCGCTTCCTGCTCCGGCAGCGCATGTGCCTGCCCGTAACGCGGATGGCCTTCGCCCACCACCTCGGTGCGCGGCAGGCGGTTGAGTTCGGCGCGCAGTTCCTCCGGCGGCAGGAACAGCTCGCCCGGGGCCAGTACCGGTCGCTCGATGTCGTGCCGGCGTTGCTCCCAGCGGTCGTGGGTCTGGCCCCAGAACTCCTCCGCCGCCTCCATGACGCCGGCCGCCAGCACCACCAGGGCGCCGGGCGCCAGGTGCCGGAACAGCGGCGCGGTGCGCTCGAAGAACAGTGGCAGGTAGTACTCGGCGCCGGCCGGCGCGGTGCCTTCCTTCAGGTCCTGGTAGAGCGGGCAGTGGCGCGGATCGAAGTCGAAGCGCTCGCTCAGGGCCTCGCGGGCACGGCGCATCGACCTCTCGTCCATGGGGAATTCGCGCGCCGGCAGCAGCCGGATCGATTCCACCGGTTGCTCGGAGCGCTGCGTCTCCGGGTCGAAGCTGCGCAGCGAGTCGATCTCGTCGTCGAACAGCTCGATGCGGCAGGGCCGGTCGGCGCCCATCGGGTAGAGGTCGAGCAGGGCACCGCGCACGGCAAAGTCGCCCGGGTCCATCACCTGGCGCACGTGCCGGTAGCCGGCCGCCTCGAGGCGGCGCCGTTCGGCGTCCAGGTCCAGCTTCTGGCCGCGGTGCAGGTCCAGCACGTTGCCGGCGATCCATTCCTGCGGTGGCAGCCGCTGCATCAGCGAGGCGACCGGCACCACCAGCACGCCGCGCTTCTGCGTCGGCAACCGCGACAGGGCGGAAACTCGCTGCGAGACGATGTCCGGGTGCGGGCTGAACAGGTCGTAGGGCAGGGTTTCCCAGTCGGCGAAATGCAGCACCGGCAGCCCGGAGCCGGCAAACACCCGCAGGTCGTGTTCCAGCGACTGCGCCGAATGGCTGTCGCGGGCCACCGCCAGGACCAGGCCGTCGTGGCCGCGGGCGAGCTCGGCCACCGCCAGGGCCAGGGCGCTGGCGCTGTACGGAGCGCGCAGGTACGCGCGCTGCTGGCCAGGCCGGGGGCGCGGCGCGGAGGGAAGGGTGGGGGTCTCCATGGGGGCGCGAAGTTTAACGCAGGCGGCCGTGCCGGACCCGTGGCCTCAGCGGCGGGGCATCCTGCGCTTGCGCGGTGCGTCCAGGTCCAGCACTACGCGCACCAGGCCGCCGCCGGGCGCGGTCTTGCGTTCGGTCCGGAAGCCCATCAGCCGGCACAGGGCCAGCATCGGCACGTTGTCCTCGAGCACGTCGCCGCGGATGCTGCGGATGCCGTTGGCCCGGGCCCACTCGACCAGCCGGTCCATCAGCAGCCGGCCCAGGCCCTGGCCGGCCAGGAAGTGCGAGACCAGGATGGCGAACTCGGCGCCGTCGCCGTCCGGGTCCCGGCTCAGGCGGGCCAGGGCGCCGACCAGGGCCTGGCCCGGCGGCAGCGGTTCGGCGGCGACCACCGCGAAGGACCGGCCGGGCTCCGGGTTCACCAGCCGCCGGAGATAGGCCGGATCCAGTGACTTCACCGGATGCAGGTAGCGGCGCCGCACCTCCTCTTCGTTCAGCAGTGCGAAGCCGCCGGCTATCGGACCGGCATCGGCCGGGTGCACCGGCCGCACCCATACCTCGCGGCGGTCCGGCAGGCGCCGGACTTCGGTGCGTTCGGGGCGACGCGACGGCCGCCGGGGCTGGCGCAGCGGTTTCATGGCCGGAAGCGTGGCAGGGCCGGTTCGGGTTCGTGCTCTAATCCTGCCGACAAGATTCCAGGCAGGCGAGGTGCGGACGTGGACGAAACCTGGCTCCGCCGGCTCTACGGCCCCTGGCCCGGCGTCGGCACCGACATCAAATGGGATGACGACCTGGTGTTCATGGTGGACGGCAAGATGTTCGCCTGCCTGTGCATCGGCGGTAAGAGCCGCGGCAAGCTGGCCTTCAAGGTCGAGCCCGAGCGCTTCCTGGAGTTCACTGACCGCCCCGGCATCGTACCGGCGCCCTACATGGCCCGGGCGCACTGGATCGCCATGGACGACCCGGGCGTGATGCCGAAGGCGGAACTCGAGGTCCTGCTGCGCTGGGCCTACGAGCTGGTGCGGGCCAAACTGCCGAAGAAGCGCCAGCGCGAGCTGGCCGACTGAGGGTCGGCCGTCTCAGCCTTCCTGCTCGCCGAAGCGGGCGAAGGTGACCACATGGCCGCCGGGCTCGCGGTAACCGACCTCGGTGGCGCCGTAGAAGGTCTGCCGGCGCGGCAGCACCACCGGATAGGCCGACAGCGCCTGCTCGACCGGTTCCAGCTCGGCCACTTCCACGTACAGGAAGGCGCGGCCCTGGCGGGCATCTTCGGCCAGGGCGGGCACGTCTTCGGCCACCGAGGCGTGGCTCTGCAGCATCAGCTCGATGCCGTGGCCAGCCAGGATCACGAAGCCCAGCGACTCGCCGTGCGGCACTTCCACCGTGCGGGTGAATCCGACGGCTTCCCAGAAGGGCAGGCTGGCTTCGATGCTCGGCACCGGCAGGACCGGCGTGGACTTGCGCAGGACGGGCTTCTTCATGGGGAACCTCCGGGGGGCCTGGCCGGAGTTTAGGCAGCCGCGCGGGGGCGCGGGCAAGCGCCGGCTTGCACCGGCCGCCGGCCTGGGCTGTCATGCACGCATGGAAAGCCGGACTCGCTTCGATACCCACCGGGTCGAGAACCAGCCGCTGCCGCTGGAACCCTACGACGCCTGGGCCACCGACCTGCCGCTGCGCGAGGCCGTCGGCCGCGAGGGCGGCGACTGGGCCACTGCCGAACTGGCCGCCTATGGCCGGCTGGCCGGCGGCGAGCTGATGGAGCTGGGCCGCCTGGCCAACGAGAACCGCCCGCGCTTCCGTCCCTTCGACCGCTACGGCCGGCGGGTGGACGAGGTCGAATTCCACCCGGCCTACCACCGGCTGATGGAGGCGGCGATCAGCCACGGCGTCACCGGCTTCGCCTGGCGCCATGCCGACCAGGCCGGCGCGCACGTGGCGCGCGCGGCGCTGATGTACCTGCACTACCAGGCCGACCAGGGCACGGCCTGTCCGCTGACCATGACCTATGCCTGCGTGCCCAGCCTGCGCGCCGAGCCCATCCTGGCCCGCGAGTGGCTGCCGCGGGTGGTGGCGCCGCATTACGACCCGGCGCAGCGGCCGGCCTGGGAAAAGGCCGGCAACACGCTCGGCATGGGCATGACCGAGAAGCAGGGCGGCTCGGACGTGCGCGCCAACTCCACCGTGGCCACGCCCACCGGCGATGGCATGTACGCCCTGGTCGGGCACAAGTGGTTCTTCTCGGCGCCGATGTGCGATGCCTTCCTGGTGCTGGCGCAGGCGCCGGGCGGGCTGACCTGCTTCCTGCTGCCGCGCTTCGCCCCCGACGGTTCGCGCAACGGCCTGCGCCTGCAGCGCCTGAAGGACAAGCTGGGCGACTGGAGCAATGCCAGCAGCGAGGTCGAGTTCCAGGATGCCCTGGCCTGGCGCGTGGGCGAGGAAGGCAGGGGCGTGGCCACCGTGCTGCAGATGGTGGCCCTGACCCGGCTGGACTGTTTGCTGGGCTCGGCGGCGCTGATGCGGCAGGCCCTGGTACAAGCCCTGCACCACTGCCGACAGCGTCGTGCCTTCGGGAAGCCGCTGGCGGAGCAGCCGCTGATGCGCAACGTGCTGGCCGACCTGGCCCTGGAATCGGAGGCGGCGACAGCGCTCGCCTTCCGCGTCGCCCGGGCCGTGGATGCCGGCGGCAGGGACCCGTCCGAGGCCGCCCTGGCGCGCTTGGGCACTGCGCTGGGCAAGTATTGGGTGTGCAAGCGCGCGCCGGCCTTCGTCAACGAGGCCCAGGAGTGCCTGGGCGGCATCGGCTACGTCGAGGACACGCCGATGCCCAGGCTGTACCGGCAGGCGCCGCTGAACTCGATCTGGGAAGGCAGCGGCAACATCCAGTGCCTGGACGTGCTGCGTGCCCTGCAACGCGAGCCGGAATGCGGGCGGGCATTGCTGGCCGAGCTGGAGCCCGCACGCGGTGCCCATCCGCAGCTGGACGCGATGACGGCCCGGCTGCGCGAAGCCTTGCAGCCCTGTGGGGACCGCGAGGCGCAGGAAGCAGGCGCCCGTCGGCTGGTCGGGCGCATGGCCCTGGCCCTGCAGGCGACGCTGCTGTTCCGCGCCGGCCGTGCCGACCTGGCCGCGGCCTTCTGCGACTCGCGCCTGGGCGAGGCGACCGGCGTCTACGGGATGCTTCCCGCCGAGGCGCCGATAGCGACGCTGCTGGAGCGTGCGCTGCCCTGAGCCGCCGCGGCTGAGGCTTCGTTCATGGATGGCCGGGTGTAATGTGCGACCGGTTGACATGGACGATATCGGCATGAAGCAGCATGTATTCCCGGCCGTGCTGGCCGTTTCGGCGGTGCTGGCCGCGCCGGCGCGGGCCGACCTGCCCAAGGTCGACCCTTCCCTGCAGGGCTGGAAGCCGGAAGCGGAGCTGGGCCTGGTGGCCACCACAGGTAACTCGGACACCGCCAGCGCGCGTGGACGTTTCGGCCTGAAGGGTGTGACGGCCGCCTGGCTGCACGATCACTACCTGTCCGTACTGCGTGCCGAGGAGTCCGGCCAGGCCACTGCCGACCGGTTCGAGGCTGGCGCCAAAGTCGGGCGCCTGTTCGGCGAACGTCGTTATCTGGCCGGTGTCGGCCGCTACGAGAACGATGATTTCGGCGCCTATGCCCATCAAAGTACGCTGGCGCTGAACTACGGCGCCTGGCTGATACGGGACGAAGACAAATCCCTGCAGGCGGAGTTCGGCCCGGGCCTGCGCCAGGCCCGCGACGCGGAAACCCGGGAATTCCAGCGCGACGGCCTGCTGCGCGGTTACGCCGACTATCGCCACCAGCTGACCGGCACGACGCGCTTCTTCAACACCTTCCTGGTCGAGGCAGGCAGGGACAACATCTTCGCCCAGAACGACATCGGCCTGCAGGTCAGCATCAATGCCTCGCTGGCGCTCAAGGCCAGCCTGCAGGCCCGGCACAACACCGAGGTGCAGCCCGGAACCGAGCGGACCGACACCCTGAGTTCGATCACCATCGTCTGGTCGCCCGCGCCCAAGGCGGACTGAAGGGAAACTGTCTGATACATCAACGGGTTGCCGGCATGACTTCCGGCCCATTGCGGGACTGGGTAGGTGTTGTAGTCTACCAGCACACCAACTCACGAGGCCCGACCATGAAGACCCTGAGCGACTTCTACCGGCTGTTCCCCGCCCGCCCGGCCCTGCCGGCGCGGTCGTCCCGTCCGGCGGTCACGACCGCCGCCGACATCCCGGCCCCCGCGACCTCCAGCCCATCCGCGGCGCCCATCCGGCCCGACCGCTACCGCGAGCGCACCGTCGGCCGCGGCTATGGCCGCAGCAGCGGCTACGCCGCTGCGCGCAGCTATGTGGACGGTAACGGCCTGCGCCTGGTCCGGGTTGGCTAGGCAGCCCGGGCCAGGAAGGCGGCGTTGTCGTCCCCGGGCAGCATGGTCAGGACCTCGACGCCGTCGGCCGTCACCGCCACGGTGTGCTCCCATTGCGCTGACAGCGACTTGTCACGGGTCACCACGGTCCAGCCGTCGGGCAGCAGGCGGGTATCGGGCCGGCCGGCGTTGAGCATCGGCTCGATGGTGAAACTCATGCCCTCGCGCAGGACCAGACCCTGGCCCGGCCGGCCGTAATGCATCACCTGCGGCGGCTCGTGGTAGACCCGACCGATGCCGTGCCCGCAGTAGTCGCGCACCACCGAGAACCGGGCCGCCTCGGCGACCTGCTGGATGGCGTGGCCGACATCGCCGAGCGTGGCTCCCGGGCGCACTGCACGGATGCCGGCGAACATCGCCTCGCGGCAGGTTTCCACCAGCCGCCGCGCCAGCACCGAGGGCGTGCCCACGTAGTACATGCGGCTGGTGTCGCCATGCCAGCCATCCTTGATGACGGTGACGTCGATGTTCACGATGTCGCCGTCCCGGAGAATCTTCGACGCGCTCGGGATCCCGTGGCAGATCACGTTGTTGACCGAGGTGCAGACCGCGCAGGGGAAGGGAGGGCGGCTGCGGTCGCCGCCATAGCCGATGTTGGCCGGGACGGCGTTCTGGACCTTGACGATGTGTTCGTGGCAGATGCGGTCCAGTTCGGCCGTGCTGACCCCTGGTTTCACGTGCGGGGCCACCACCTGCAGCACCTCGGCGGCCAGCCGGCCTGCCACGCGCATGGCGGCGATCTCCTCAGGGCGCTTGATCGTGTAGTCCATGCCGGAATTATGCCAGCCCCGCGCTGGATGAAACCTTCGGGTGGCACATGGCATCCATGCTCCCGATCCCCCGGAAACGAGGCAGGCCATGTACCGACGATTGCTCCCGATACTGTTGTCCCTGCTGTTGGCCGGACGGCAGGTCCTGGCGGCCGATGCCGTGCCCCGCCTGGTCTCCGAGGACCTGGCCCGGTTCTGGCGGGCGCATGACCTGGCTGCGCACGAGTCCGATCCGGCCCGGCGGGCCGCCATCTACCAGACACAATACCTGGACCAGGGCAGCCCGGGCCTGCGCGCCTTCGCCGAACTACGGATCGGCGACGGTGCCAGCCTGGCAGCGGCGGTGGATGCCGCACCGGCGTACTACGCCTCCCTGCGGTGGCAGCAACGGCGCCTGGCGGAGACGGAACCGGCGATACGCCGGGTGTTCGCCGGCATGTCGCGATTGCTGCCGGACGCGAGGATTCCCGACGTCTACTTCCTGATCGGGCGGATGAACTCCGGCGGGACGCTGGCGGACACCGGATTGCTGATCGGCCTGGAGATGTACGGCCGCGAAGCCGGTGCTCCCGAACACGAACTGGGCCAATGGCACCGCCAGGTCCTGCGCGGCATGGACGCGCTACCCGCCATCGTCGCCCACGAGTTGGTGCACTACCAGCAGCGCGGGTCCCTTTCCGGCCAGCCCACCTTGCTGCAGGCGGTCCTGAACGAGGGCGTGGCCGACTTCGTCGGTGAACTGGTCGCCGGCAGCCACATCAACAGCCATGTGCACGAGTGGGCGGAACCGAGGGCGGCCGAGCTCTGGGAGGAGTTCCGGCGGCGCAAGGACGGTACGGATCTCGCCGGATGGCTGTACGGCGGCCAGGTGGAAGGCCGCCCCGCCGACCTCGGCTACTGGATGGGTTACCGCATCGCCAAGGCCTATTACGAGCGGGCGGAAGACAAGTCCCAGGCCCTGCGCGACATGCTGGCCATCGAGGACGCAGAAGCCTTCCTGGCCAGCAGCGGCCTGGCCCGGCAGTTCTCCGGCCAGCCTTGAGCCCCACGGGCGAGCGGTCCGCCCGGCCGTGCGCCCCGTCGATCGCCCGGACGGCGAAGGGCCGGTCACATCGGATTCCGTCCGCCCGTCATCGGGTTCGTCGCCGTCACAGGGACATTCGTCGCCAGTTCGCCTGCGCAGGTGGCAGGCGCGTATGCTTCCGGCGCCGAACCGCGTCGCGCGATGGCGCGACTGTCCGTCCCCTGACCAGGAGCCGTCCATGTCCCAGCTGATCAACATCTTTCTCGAGCCGGCCAAGGCCTTCCGCGCGCTGCAGGACAAGCCCGGCTTCGTCCTGCCCATGTTGTTGCTGGCGGTCGGTTCGGGCCTGTTCGGGCTGCTGTATTTCCTGTACGTGGATCCGGAGTGGTTCGCCCGCCATCAGGAGGCCCAGGTGTTGGCCGGCAATCCCGACATGAGCCCGCAGGAGCTGGAGCAGATGCGCCGGTTCATGCCTGGCGCCCGCACCCTGGCCTGGATCACCGCGCCGATGGCCATCGTCACCGTGGTCGTGGTCAACCTGATCATGGCCCTGTACTACCTGCTGGCCGGCAAGGTCACCGGCACCGGTATCAGCTTCCGGCGCGGCCTCTGCCTGTCTGCCTGGGCCGGTCTGCCCGGCGTGCTGGGCGTGCTCGCCGGCCTGGCGGCCATGTACGCGGGTTCCAACCAGGTGGGCTTCGAGTCCTTGCAGATGCTCAATGTGGATCCGCTGTTCGTGCAGTTGCCCATGGACCATGACTGGGCGCGGCTGGCCAAGTCCTTCAGCCTGCTGAACCTTTGGAGCTGGTTCCTGGCGGCGCTGGGCTGGCGCACCTGGTTCAACACCGGTTGGGGCCAGGCAATCGTCGTGTCGGTGCTGCCGGGCGTGCTTGTCTACGGCGTCATGGCGATCTTCGCCATCCTCTGATCCGGATCGGGAACTTTCGATGAAGTTGCACAGGAAATGGCTGGCCGCCGGCGTCGTGCTGGCGGTGATCGTGCTGCCGGTGCTGATCAAGTCGGTGCGTGGCGAGGCCCGCACCGAGGTCGAGGTGGTCACGGCCGCAGAGCAGGAGATCAACCCGACCATCCTTGCCTCGGGCACGGTGAACTACCTCACCGAGGTCAACCTGACTTCCGAGGTGGTGGCCAAGGTCGAGGAGATCCTGGTCAAGGAAGGCGACCAGGTCGAGGCTGGCCAATTGCTGCTGCGCCTGGATCCGGAAACCTACCGCAACGCGGTCGAGCGCGAGGAGGCCAGCCGCCGGCAGAGCCTGATCAGCATCGAGCGCCAGCGCCTGGCTCTGGCCCTGGCCGAGAAGAAGCTCGAGCGCGGCGCCCGGCTGCTGGAGCAGCGTATGATCGGTCAGGAGCAGTACGACGAGCTTCGCAACGCCCGCGACCTCGCCAAGGTCGAGCTGCAGGGCAGCGAAGAGGCCCTGCGCCGGTCCGAGGCGGTGCTGGGCGAGGCCCGCGAGCAGCTGGCCAAGACCGACATCCGCGCACCCATCGCCGGCACCATCGTCAGCCTGCCGATCAAGGTCGGCGAGACGGCGATTCCCTCCACCAATGCCCTGGCCGGCTCGGTGCTGATGACCATTGCCGACACCTCGGCCATCGAGGCGCGCATGAAGGTGGATGAGGCGGACATCGCCCGCATCCGGCTGGGCCAAAAGGCCGACGTCTACGCCGCCGCCTTCCAGGACACCGGTGTGCCGGGCGTGGTGCGGCAGATCGCCCTGGCCCCGACCGTCGAGGCCCAAGGCCGTGCCTACGAGGTCAAGCTGCTGCTGGACGTGCCCGAAGGCCTGGCACTGCGTTCGGGCATGAGCGCCCGCGCCGACATCCATCTGGGCGACGGCGGCCGTTCGCTGGCAGTACCGGTGGAGGCCGTCGTCGTCGAGGAGGGCGAGGACCGGCAGGTGCGCCGGCATGTCTGGCTGGAGCGCGAGGGCCGCGCCGAGAAGCGCGCCATCGAAACCGGACTGTCGGACGATCGCTGGGAAGCCGTCAGCTCCGGCCTGCAGGCGGGCGACCGGGTGATCACCGGCCCGGCCAAGGCCCTGCGTACCCTGCGCGAGGGCGACGCGGTGGCGGTCAAGGAGAAGGGCGCGGAGGACAGGGCCGGCTCGACCGTGGAGGCGGCGGCCGAATGATTTCCCTGCGCGGCATCAGCAAGCGCTACCAGATGGGCGAGGAGGAGGTTCTGGCCCTCGACGGCGTGGATCTGGACATCGGCCGGAACGAATACGTCGCCCTGGTCGGCGCCTCCGGTTCGGGCAAGTCCACCCTGATGAACCTGATCGGTTGCCTGGACACGCCCAGCAGCGGCCGCTACCTGCTCAACGGCCGCGACACCTCGACCCTGCGCGATACCGAACTGGCGCAGGTGCGCAACCGCGAGATCGGCTTCGTGTTCCAGAGCTTTCACCTGCTGCCGCGCATGAGCGTGCTCGACAACGTCGCCCAGCCGCTGGTCTACCGCGGCGTGCCGCGTGCCGAACGGCGCCGGCTGGCAGCCGAGGCGCTGGAACGGGTGGGCCTGGGCAACCGCCTCGGCCATCGGCCCAATCAGCTCTCCGGCGGACAGCGCCAGCGCGTGGCGGTGGCGCGGGCCCTGGTCGGCCGGCCCTCGCTGCTGCTGGCCGACGAGCCCACCGGTAACCTCGATTCGCGGACGTCCGCCGAGATCATGGCGCTGTTCGACGAGTTGCATCACGACGGCCAGACCGTGCTGCTGGTGACCCACGAACCGGACATCGCCGCCCATTGCGAGCGCATCGTCCGGGTCAGCGACGGCCGCGTCGTCGAGGACGCGCCGAATCCTGGCCGCAAGCGGGGGACACACTGATGCAGGCCTATCTCGAAGCACTGCGTGCGGCCCTGGCCAACCTGTCGGCGCACCGGATGCGCAGCTTCCTGACCACTCTCGGCATCCTCATCGGCACCGGCTCGGTGATTGCGGTGGTGTCGCTGGTACAGGGTTTCTCCGCTTCCATTTCCGACCAGTTCGCCGACATGGGCGGCAGCACCTTGACCCTGCACGCGGTCAACACCAACGAGAACTTCCGTACCGGAAGGCTCAACTTCATCACCTTCGACGACGTGGACGTGCTGCGTTACCGGGTGCCCGGCGTGCAGCAGGTAACGCCGACCATGCAGATCAACGCCGCCGGCGTCAGTTACCGCGGCCGCACGATCAACCCCTCGGTGGTCGGCACCACCTCGGAGTTCCAGGTGGTGCAGGGGCGTTACGTGGAGCGGGGCCGGTTCATCGTGGCCAGCGACGACCGTGGCCGGCGCCGGGTCGTGGTGCTGGGCAGCAAGGTGGTCGAGGACCTGGACATGCCGGCCGACCCGATCGGCGAGTACGTCCGTATCGGCAGCGAGTGGTTCAAGGTGGTCGGCGTGCTGGAGCACCGCGGCGAGATCCTGGGGTTTTCCCAGGACAACTTCGTGGTGATCCCGTTCGAGGTCGGCCGGGCCATGTCCGGCGACCGCACCCGGCCCTTCATGTCCATCAGCTTCAACGTCGCCGATCTGACCGAGGTCGAAGCGGTGCGCGAGCGGGTCAAGCGGGCGGTGCGGCTGTCGCGCAAGCTCAAGCCGGGTCAGCCGGACGACTTCCGGGTCGAGGCAGCGGACTCCTTCGTCAAGCAGTTCGAGCAGGTGGCCGGCACCGCCACCGCGGTGGTGGCGGGCGTCGTCAGCATCTCCCTGCTGGTCGGCGGTATCGGCATCATGAACATCATGCTGGTGTCGGTGACCGAGCGGACCCGGGAGATCGGCATCCTCAAGGCCCTGGGCGCGACCAGGCGCGACATCCTGGTACAGTTCCTGCTGGAAGCCGGCCTGCTGGCCCTGCTGGGCGGCCTGATCGGCATCGTCCTGGGTTACGGCGCCGGCGTCGGCGTGGCAGCGCTGATTCCCGGCTTTCCGCCGGCCCAGGTGCCGTTGTGGGTGGTGGTGGCGGCGGCGGGATTCTCGGCGCTGGTGGGCGTCGTGTTCGGCATCATGCCGGCATCCAAGGCGGCCAGCCTGGACCCGATCGAGGCGCTGCGCTACGAGTGAGGCTCAGCCCGGCTCGCGCCGGATCCATTCCAGGCGCGAGCCGGCGCCGTTTTCGCCCAGCAGGCGCACCAGTGCCGGCAGGGCGGGGGCGATGCGCTCGTCGAACCGCCAGGGCGGGTTGACCAGCAACATGCCGCTGCCGTTCATGCGCAGCGGCGAGTCGTCCGGGCGTACCAGCAGCTCGGCCACCAGCAGCGAGCGGACCGGCATGCGGGCGGCCTCGCGCAGGAACGGCGCCAGCGCGGCGCGCCGCTTGATCGGATACCAGACCGCGAACTGCGCCTGCGGCATGCGCGCCAGGCCTTCGCGCAGGGCCTTCAGCACCTTCGGATACTCCGCCTCCTGCGCTTCGTAGGGCGGGTCGATCAGCACCAGGGCGCGACCGATGCGGCGTTCGCCCTCGCGCGGCGGCAGCAGGGCTTTCACCGCCGCGTAGCCGTCGCGCCGGTGCACGTGGCAGCGGCGGTCGCCGGCCAGGCAGGCTTTCAGAGCCGCCGCTTCCTCCGGCTGCAGTTCGCAGGCAGCCAGTCGGTCGTCGGCGCGCAGGGCGGCGGCGACCAGGCGCGGCGAGCCGGGATAGTCGCCGGGGCTCTCCGACTGCGCTGCGGCGACCGCCTCGAGATAGCGGCGCAGTGCCGGCGGCCCGTCCGGAGCCGCCGCCTGCAGGCGCAGGATGCCGCCGGCAGCCTCGCCGGTGCGCTGCGCCGGCTCAGCGGCCAGCGGGTAGTTGCCGCGGCCGGCATGGGTGTCGAGCACGAAGTAGGGCGCGTCCTTGCCCCGCAGCGCGTCCAGCAGCGCCAGCAGCACCAGGTGCTTGAGCACGTCGGCGTGGTTGCCGGCATGGAATCCGTGGCGGTAGTTCATTGCGGCTCCGCGGGCGGGGCACGGTCGCGCCTGCGACCGGAATGCGGCGGGAGTCTACGCCAGCCGGCCGCTACAATCGCCGGCATCGGCGACGGAGGACACCCCATGCAGGACGACATCCGGATCCGGCGGCTGAGCGGAAGCGGGATCGCCCCCTGGCTGGATGCCGTGGCCCGGCTGCGGGTAGCGGTGTTCCGCGACTGGCCCTACCTGTACGAGGGCGACTTCGGTTACGAGCGTGACTACCTGCGAGCCTATGCCGAGTCGGCCGACAGCGTGTTCGTGCTGGCCATCGCCGGCGACGAGGTCGTGGGCGCTTCGACCGGCCTGCCGCTGGCCGACGACACGCCGGAATTCCGCCAGCCCTTCGTCGAGGCCGGACGTCCGTTCGAGGACGTGTTCTATTTCGGCGAATCCGTGCTGCTGCCGGCCTGGCGCGGCCGCGGTATCGGCCATCGCTTCTTCGACGAGCGCGAGGCCCATGCCCGCGCTCTGGGCCGCTTCGCCTGGACCGCCTTCTGCGCCGTGGACCGCGACCCGGACGACCCGCGCCGGCCAGCCGGTCATCGCGGCAATGAGGCCTTCTGGGCCCGGCGTGGTTACGTCCGCCAGCCTGGCATGACGGTGCGCCTGGCCTGGCGGGAGATCGGCGAGGCGGTCGCCAGCGAGAAGCCGCTGACCTTCTGGCTGCGTCGGCTGTGAGCCTTGCCGGCGGCGCGCCGGGTCCTGTGTCGCGGTCCGGACGGCGGCGCGGACGACCCTCAGCCGACCGGCCAGAGCAGCAGGGAAATGCCTGCCAGGAGCGCGCCGATGCCGGTGGCCGCCAGCACGTCGCTGGGGTAATGCAGGCCAAGGACCACCCGCGACAGCGCCACGCAGCCGGTGAAGGGCAGCAGCAGCGGTGCCAGGGCCGGATAGTGGGCCAGCGCGACCAGGGTGAAGGCGACGGCATGCAGGGTGTGGCCGGAAGGGAAGCTGTATTCATCCAGCGGCGCGATCCAGGCGCGGATCCGGCCGTCCACCGCGAACGGACGCGGCCGGCGCGTCCAGCGCTTCAGGCGGCGGTACAGCAGCAGAGCCACCAGTCCTGTGGCCGCCAGCTGCGCCGAGGCGGCAAGGCCGCGCCAACCGTCCAGCAGTACCAGGCCCGCCATCAGCGCGTACCAGAACATTCCGTCGCCCAGGCGGCTGACCAGGCGGAACCAGGCGCGGACTGCCGCCCGCGCGCCCAGACGATTGGCGGCCAGGCACCAGACCTGCTCCTGCCGCGCCAGCCGGCGGGCGCGGGCGTTCACGCCGCCCGCTCCCGACGTGGACCCAGGGCCGCCAGCAGGCTGGCCAGATCGCCCGCCACCGCCAGCGGGTGCAGGTGTTCCACGGCCTTGCGGGCCGCAGCGCCCATGGCGGCGCGCCGTGGGTGCAGCGCGGTCCGGACGAAGGCCTGCACGAACCCGTCTTCGTGGCCGAAGGGCACTGCCGCGCCATGCTCGCCGTCGCGGAGGTGTTCGCGGGCGGCACCGTAGTCGAAGGCGACGGTGGCGACGCCACTTGCCATGGCCTCCAGGGTGACATTGCCGAAGGTTTCCGAGAGGCTGGGGAAGCAGAACAGGTCGGCGCTGGCGAAGTGGCGCGCCAGGTCGTCGCCGCGCCGTATGCCGGCGAACAGGAAGTCGGGATTGGCGGACTGCAGGCGTTCCCGCGCCGGGCCATCGCCGACCCAGACGAAACGGGCATCCGGCCGTTCGGCCTGCAGGGCGCGGAAGGCCCGTACCGCGAGCTCCAGGTTCTTTTCCGGGGCGATCCGGCCCACGTGCATGACCACCGGCGTGTCCGGACCGGCCTGCCAATCGGCACGCAAGGCCGAATCGCGCCAGCCGGGGTGGAAAGTCCGGGTGTCCACCGCCCGCGCCAGCCGGACCGGATGCCGGAAGCCGTTCCGGAGCAGACTCTCCCGCAGCTCCTCGGTAGGCACCAGGGTAGCATCGGCCCGATTGTGGAAACGGCGCAGCCAGGCCAGCACCCAGGGGCCGAGGAAGCCGGCACCGTAACGGCCGACATAGTCGTCGAAACGGGTGTGGAATCCGGTCGCCACCGGAATGCCCAGGCGCCGGCAGGTGCGCAGCGCCGACCAGCCCAGCGGGCCTTCGGTGGCGATGTATACGGCATCGGGCCGGGCGGCCGACCAGCGTGCCGTCAGTCGCCGCCCGGCCGGCAGGCCGAAGCGCAGCCCGGGATAACGCGGCATCGGCGCGCCTTCCACCAGCATCAGCATCGGATCCGGTCGGGGCGATTCTTCAGGCCGCTCCGGTCGCACCACCCCGACCTGGTGGCCGAGCTGGCGCAGACCCTCGGCCATGGACTGGACGGTCAGGGCCACCCCGTTGACCTCGGGCGGCCAGGTCTCGGTGACCAGTTCGATGTGCATGCGCGCGTCCATGGCGCCATGCTGGTGCCCGGCCATGCCAGGACCGTGACGCTGCGATGACGCCGAGGTGACGGCTCAGACCGCCCTGATCGAAAGCCGGCGGCCGATGTCCTGCAGATGTTCGCGTTCGGTGTCGAGGTCGGCGCGGGTGAGCGGATGGGCGTCCAGCCAGCGCCTGGACAGGCGCAGCACCATCTGGCCTTCGCCGATGTCCAGCTCGACCACCGGCAAAGGCTCCCGGTGGTGGCTGCGGTGCAGCAGCACCGCCAGGCGCAGCAGCAGTGCGCAGTTGACCGCATTGGCCATCAGCCGGTCGGGCAGGCGATCGAAAGCGGCCAGATACAGACTGCGGCGCTGGTTCCGGAGCAGGGCAGCCAGCCATTGCTGTTCGGTGCGGGAGAAACCTGCGATGTCGGAGTGCTCGGCCAGATAGGCGCCGTGGACGTGGTACTGGCTATGGGCGACGGCCAGGCCGATCTCGTGGATGCGCGCCGCCCAGCCGAGCAGCCGGCGTTCGTCGGGTTCAAGCTTCCAGTCCGCCTGCACCTGGTCGAACAGGCGCAGGGCAGTGGCTTCGACCCGTCCTGCCTGCTCGAGGTTGACGCCGTACCGGTCGCACAGCGCCTGGATGGACGCTTCGCGCGGATCTTCGTCGCGGCTGCGCCCGAGCAGATCGTAGAGCACGCCCTCGCGCAGCGCGTAGTCGCTGACGTACATGCGTTCGATGCCGAGTTCGGCGAAGGCGGCATCCAGCACCAGCAGGCCACCGGCGAGGATGGGCCGGCGGTCGCCGGACAATCCGGGCAGCTTCACCTCGGCGACCCGGTCGAACTCCAGCACCCGCTCGCGGATCTCGGCCAGCGATTCGGCGGTGATCGAGGCCTTGGTCAGCTTCAGCGCGATGGAGATGTCGCAGACCGACTTGATCGTGCCGGAGGATCCCATCGCCTCGTCCCAGCCGCGGGCGCGGAACAGTTGGGCGAATTGCTGGAACTCCGCCGTGATCTCGGTGCGCGCCTCCTTCCAGCGCTTGCGCGAAAGCTTGCCGTCGGGGAAGAAGCGCCGGGTGCTGGCGATGCAACCCATCTGCAGGCTCTCGCGTTCGATCGGTTCGAAGCCCTGGCCGACGATGAACTCGGTGGAGCCGCCGCCGATGTCGATCACCAGGCGCCGTTTGCCGGGCGGAAGCTGTTTGCCGTGGGCGACACCCAGGTAGATCAGGCGCGCTTCCTCGCGGCCGGCGACGACGTCTATGCCATGGCCCAGGGCCGTTTCGGCCGGCAGCAGAAAGGCCTGCGGATTGGCCAGCTGGCGCACGGTATTGGTGGCGATGGCCCGGACCCGGTGCGGCGGGATGCTGGCGATGCGCTGGCCGAAACGGGCCAGGCAGTCCAGGGCGCGCGGCATCACGGCCGGGTCCAGGCCACCGCGGCCGTCCAGGCCTTCGGCCAGGCGCACGGTCTCCTTGATGCGGTCGACGATGCGCAACTGGCCGAGTACGTGTCGGGCGACCACCATGTGGAAGCTGTTGGAACCCAGGTCCACCGCCGCCAGCAGTTCGCCGTCCTCCAGTGGTGGCAGGGCGCGGGCCGGCATGGCTCAGCGGCAGAACCTCGCCAGCAGAGCCGCCTGGGCCGAATGCGGCATCTCGTCGCCCTCTGGCCGCACGCGCTCGTAACTGCCGTCCGGCAGCAAGCGCCAGGCCTGGAGGTTGTCGGCCAGGTAGTTGGCCAGTTCCTCGTCGAACACGCGCGCCGCCAGCTTCGGATCCAGGATCGGGAAACAGGTTTCCACCCGGCGCAACAGGTTGCGTTCCATCCAGTCGGCGCTGGAACAGAAGATCTCCGGTTTGCCGGCGTTGCCGAACCAGTACACCCGGCTGTGTTCGAGGAAACGCCCGACCACCGAGCGCACGGTGATGTTGTCGGATACGCCGGGTACGCCCGGCCGCAGGCAGCAGGCGCCGCGCACGATCAGTTCGATGCGGGCCCCGGCCCGGGAAGCCTCATACAGCGCCCGGATCACGCTGGCTTCGTTGAGCGCGTTCATCTTGGCGATGATGTGGCCGCCGCGGCCGGCGCGGGCATGTTCGGCCTCGCGGGCGATCTTGGCCAGCAGGCTCTTGTGCAGGGTGAAGGGCGATTGCAGCAGACGGCGCAGCTTGATCGCCGGCGACAGCCCGGACAGCTGCTGGAAGATGTCATGGACGTCGGCGGCGATGTCGGCGTTGGCGGTCATCAGGCCGATGTCGGTGTACATGCGGGCGGTGCCGGCATGGTAGTTGCCGGTACCCAGGTGCGCGTAGCGACGCAAGCGCCCGCCTTCGCGCCGGACGATCAACATCATCTTGGCGTGGGTCTTGTGCCCGACCACGCCGTAGGTCACCTGCACGCCCGCTTCCTGCAGGCGGTCGGCCAGACGGATGTTGGCCTCCTCGTCGAAACGTGCGCGCAGCTCCACCACCACGGTCACGTCCTTGCCGTTGCGCGCGGCGGTGATCAGATGCTCGATGATCTTGCTGTCCTTGCCGGTGCGATACAGCGTCTGCTTGATCGCCAGCACGTCCGGGTCGTTGGCGGCGGCCTGCAGCAGATCCAGTACCGACTGGAAGCTCTGGTAGGGATGGTGCAGCAGCACGTCGCCCTTGCGCAGGGTCTCGAACGGCGCTTCGGGATCGAGCCTGGCGACGCCCTGGGTGAAAGGCGGGAACTTCAGCTCGGGGCGGTCGGTGACCAGGTCGTAGACCTGGATCACCCGGTTCAGGTTGACCGGGCCGTTGATGCGGTAGACCGCGTTTTCGCTGAGGCCGAAGTTCTCCAGCAGCGTGTCGACGATGTGGCGCGGGCAGTTGTCGGCGATCTCCAGGCGCACCGCCGGCCGGAAGCCGCGGCTGGCCAGTTCGTCCTTGAGCGCGCTGGCAAGGTTCTCGACTTCCTCCTCGTCCACGAACAGTTCCGAGTTGCGGGTCACCCGGAACTGCCAGGCCCCCTTGACTTTCATGCCCCGGAACAGGTCGTCCACGAAGGCGGTCAGCACTGCCGACAGCAGGACGAAGTCATAGGGTCCGCCGGAAACCTCCGGCGGCAGGTGGATGATCCGCGGCAGCGAGCGCGGCGCCCGGACGATCGCCATGCCGCCTTCGCGCCCGAACGCGTCCTTGCCTTCCAGCACCACCACCACGTTCAGCGACTTGTTGAGGATGCGCGGGAACGGATGCACCGGGTCCAGCCCCAGCGGCGACAGCACCGGCAGAAGCTCGTCACGGAAGTACTTGTGCAGCCAGCGTTTCTGCCTGGCGTTCCAGCTGTCCCGGGCCAGGATGCGGATGCCGGCACGGTTGAGTTCGGGGCGGAGCGTTTCGTTCCAGTAGCGGTACTGGGCGTCGACCAGGCGGCCGGCCTTTTCGTGGATCAGCTCCAGCGCGCGCGCCGGCGCGATGCCGTCCGGCGGCGTCGGCCCACCGAACTGCAAGGCGGTGCGAACGGTAGCGGCGCGGATTTCGAAGAATTCGTCCAGGTTGGTACAGCTGATGCACAGGTAGCGCAGGCGTTCGAGCAGCGGCACCGAGGGATCCTGGGCCTGGGCCAGGACGCGGAAGTTGAACTCCAGCTGCGACAGCTCCCGGTTCAGGTACAGCTCGGGGGACTGCAGGTCTACCGGTTCGGGCAGGTCGGGGCTCATGGCGGCTAGTCTACGCTGCCGCCGGCCCCGGCTTCAGCCGTTTCCCGCTGCCGGACCCGGGCCGGCCCGAACGCACATGCGAAGGTGCTGCCGCGGCCGACCTCGCTTTCGATTTCCAGCCTGGCCTGATGCAGGCTGAGCACGTGCTTGACGATGGACAGGCCCAGACCGGTGCCGCCGGATTCGCGCGAGCGGCTGGTGGATACCCGGTAGAAGCGCTCGGTGATGCGCGGAAGGTGCTGGGCGGGGATGCCATAGCCGCTGTCCTGCACTGCCAGCCGCGCGCCGCCGTCGGCGCTGCGCTCGAAGCGGATCAGGATACGGCCGCCGGTCGGCGTGTAGCGAACCGCGTTGCTGACCAGGTTGGAGAAGGCGCTGTGCAGTTCCTTCGTGGAGCCGGTCAGGTCCACGCCGGCACGGTCCTCCACCAGGACCTGGTGCCGTCCCTGGCTCAGCGCCTCGGCTTCGCGGCGCAGGGTCACCAGCATCGGCGCCATCGCCAGCGGTTCTTCCGGCAGGGATTCCTGGGCCTCGAGTCGCGACAGGGTCAGCAGATCCTCGACCAGCTGGGTCATGCGCTGGGACTGCCGCCGCATTTCTTCGACCATGTGGGCCAGTTCGGGGTGCTCGTCCGGCTCGATCATGTCCAGGTAGCCGTGCACCACGGTCAGGGGCGTGCGCAGCTCGTGCGAGACGTTGGCGACGAAATCCCGGCGCACCTGCTCCAGCCGCATCAGCTTGGTGACGTCGCGCACCACCACCAGCCACTGGGTCGGCGAATAGGGGATCAGGCGCAGGCTGAGCCGGGCCATCGGCTCGGCCGGGCTGGGCAGGTCGGTCAGCGGCTCGTCGGTGATGCCGGCGGCGAACCAGTCCCGCACCCGCGGCTGGCCCTCGAACACCTCGGCCAGCGGCGTGTCCAGGCTTTGCGGGTAGCGCAGGCCCAGCAGGTGGCGGGCGGTCTTGTTGAACCAGACCAGGCGGCCGTCGTGCCGGTTCACGATCAGGGCTCCGTCGGGCATGGCGGTGGCCGCCTGCCGGTAGGCGCGCAACAACCGCACCAGCCGGCGGGTCCGCGCCCGGTTTTCGGTCTGGCGCCGATGGATCAGGGTCTCCAGCGCAGCCCACAGGCCCTGGCCGTCCACGGTCTGCAGCTGTTTGCGCCAGTCCAGGAAACGAAGCACCCGGTACAGCCGCCAGTAGGCCCGTAACGCCACGACGGCCGTGGCCAGGCCCAGGGCCCACCAGGGCTCGTCCAGGGCCAGGCCGACGGCCAGGGCCAGGGCGTAGAACAGCAACAGGCGGATCAGGGACTGTCGCCAGGCCAGGCGCAGCAGCAGGGACAGGCTCATGCGAGGCCGCCGCCCCCGCTCAAGTGGTGGCAGCCGAGAAGCGATAGCCGGAGCCGCGTACCGTCTGCACCATCCCGTCCAGCCGATGTGGCTCCAGGGCCTTGCGCAACCGCCGGATGTGCACGTCCACCGTACGCTCCTCCACGTAGACGTTGCCGCCCCAGACGTGGTCGAGCAGCTGGGTCCGGGTATAAACCCGGTCGGTGTGGGTCATGAAGAAGTGCAGCAGCCGGTATTCGGTCGGGCCCAGATGCACCGACTGCTCGCCGGCGAAGACCCGGTGCGCGGCGCCGTCTATGCGCAGGCTGCCGACCGTCACCGAACCGTCATCGTCGTCCTCGCGGGAGCGCCGCAGTACCGCCCGGATTCGCGCCAGCAGTTCCCGGGCCGAGAAGGGCTTGACGACGTAGTCGTCCACACCCGATTCCAGGCCGCTGACCCGATCGTTCTCCTCGCCGCGGGCGGTCAGCATGATGATCGGGATGTCCCGGGTCAGTTCGTCCTTGCGCCAGCGCCGGGCCAGCTCCAGGCCGCTGGCGCCGGGCAGCATCCAGTCCAGCAGGATCAGGTCCGGCACCTTCTCGGCGATGGCGGTCTGGGCCTCGCGGGCGTCCCCGGCATGTACCGGCTCGTATTCGCCCTTGCGCAGGGCGAAAGCGACCATTTCGCGGATGGCGGGTTCGTCGTCGACGATGAGGATGCGCTTCTGCACGGACGGGGTCGCCGGGTGGGCCCGGAGGCATTAGATATCACTTTCGTGACGGTCCGGTGACACCGGCATCGTCAGGGACCGGCGGGCTGTCTTCCCGGCTCGATGCCGCGTCGGCGCATTTCCAGCACATAGGGGGTGATGGCCGCGATCCGGGCTTCGATGCGGGCGCGCTGGTAGTAGTCCAGGTCTTCCTCTTTGAGCAGGCGGTCCAGCAGGCCCAGGGCATCGATGGCCCGGCCGGTCAGAAAGGCCGCTTCCGCGTGCGCCTCGCCCGCCCGGACCAGGTCCCCGGCCAGCTCGCAGGCGCGAGCGAAACTGCGCTGGAACAGCGGGTCGTCGCCACTTTCGGCCAGCAAGGGTCGCAGCACCTCCTGGGCACGGCGGCCCGAGGCCGCCGTACCACGTTCGCCGAGGACGTCGGCGTAGGCAAGGCGGACCGCCCGGCTGCCCGTGTGGCGGCGCAGGAGACGCTCGAAGCGTTCGGTGGCTTCTCCCTCCCGGCCGGCCCGGGCCAGGGCCTCGGCCAGGGCCAGTTCGATCCACAGGTGACCCGGATGCCGCGCCAGCAGTTCTTCGAATTCGCCGATCGCCAGGTCCGGGTCGCCGGCCCGGACGCGCGCCAGGGCCAGCCCGTAACGGCGCGGATCGCTGGGGCGGGCACCCGGCGCCCCGGCCAAGGCCTCGTATTCCCGGACGGCGGCCTTGGCATCGCTGGCGCTCAGCACCCGGAGCCGCTCGCGCGCCCATTCGAACTGATCGCCCGGCGACTGCTGGCCCAGGCCGGCGCCACTCAGCCGGTAGCGGTCCGGCAACAGCGGACTGACCACCCCGGGGGACGGCGATGGGGAAGCGCCGGGCCCGGCCGCGGCCAACTGCGCGGCACGCTGCCGGGCCTCGCTGATGCGGGTGATGGTGACCGGGTGGGTGCGCAGGTACTCGGGCAGCTGGTAGCCGCCGCTGTTGCTGCGATAGGCACGCTGCATGCGCTCGAAGAAGTCACCCATGGCCTCCGGCGGGTAACCTGCCCGGGCCAGGGTCTGGATGCCGATGCGGTCGGCTTCGGACTCGTTGGAGCGGGTGTAGTCGATCTGCCGCTGCTGGATCAAGGCCATGGCGCCGGCAACCGCGGCGGCCGAGGCGTTGCTGCGCGAATTGTCGGTGCGCGAGTCGGTGTTGATCGCCTGCGACGCGGCGATGGCGCCCAGCATGGCCAGCAGGATCGGCACCTGGTCGCGCTTGGCCCGCTCGATGCCGCGCAGCACGTGCTGCTGGCTGACGTGGGCGATCTCGTGCGCCATCACGCTGGCCACCTCGCCCTCGCTCTCGGCGGTGAGCACCAGGCCGGAGTTGACGCCGATGTAGCCGCCCAGGGTGGCGAAGGCATTGATCTGCCGTTCGCGCATCATGAAGAAGGTGAAATCCTGATTCGGCGTGTCGCTGGCGGCGACCAGGCGGTAGCCCATGCCCTGCAGCCAGCCATCCAGCAGGGGGTCTTCCAGCACCAGGCCCATGCGCCGCAGCTCGTACAGCACGTAGGCGCCATAACGGGCCTCGGTCGCCGGATCCACCACCTCCCCGGCGGAGGAGCCGATGTCGGGCAGGCGACTGTCCTGTCCGTGCGCATCCCGGGCAAGGCCCAGGGCGAAGACGACGGTGCAGGCGAGGGCGGCGGGGATACGCACGGGAGCTCCTGGTCGGCTGTCCGGCCGCAGCATACCGGCTGCGTCCCGGTCCGGGTGAATCCGTCCTGACCCATGCCGGCGCGGTGGCCCGCTGCGTTGCAGCCGCCGGCTGGAAAAGCGCCGGCCCGACCGCCACACTTGCCGCGGTCAAACCGGAGGACTAACGTGTCCGGCATCACCCTGTACACCACCGGGCTGTGCGGCTACTGCGTTGCCGCCAAGAACCTGCTCAAGAGCCGCGGCGCCGCCTGGACCGAGGTCCGGGTGGATCTGGATTCCGCCGCCAGGGAGCGCATGCAGCGCCTGACCGGCCGCAGCAGCGTGCCGCAGATATTCATCGGCGACCGCCATGTCGGCGGTTACGAGGAGCTGGCGGCCCTGGATCGGGCCGGTGAGCTCAAGCCCCTGCTGGAGGCGGTGTCGTGAGCGGCGGCGAGGACCGGATCAAGGCCTTCACCGAGTTCCGGCAGCGCATGAACGAGCGCATCCTGGCCGAAGACAACCAGGTGGTCCGGCGTTTCTTCGCCCTGGACACCCAGGCCTACCGGGCCGGCGCCCTGGACGTGAAGACCAAGGAACTCCTCGGCCTGGTCGCCTCGCTGGTGCTTCGCTGTGACGACTGCATCAGCTACCACGTCGCCCAGTGCCGCGAGGCAGGCGTCACCCGCGAGCAGTTCTTCGAGGCATTTTCCGTTGGCCTGGTGGTCGGTGGCTCCATCGTCATCCCGCACCTGCGCAGGGCGGTTGACTTCCTCGACCGGCTCGAAGCCGGCGAAGCCGGAGAGCCCGGCGGCCAGCCCGGTCACTCGCACGGCTGAATCCGTGGTCGGCCCGGGGTTCCGGCGCCGCCCCCCGTCCGGGTGTCGACCAAGGTCCAGTACGGCGGCGTACCGTCGTCTCTGGCATAATGTCCGGCTTCCGGCGACCGCTCCGGTCGCCGTGATCCTCATCGGAATCGGAATCTTATGACCCAGACCATCGCGGTGATCCGCGGCGACGGCATCGGCCCGGAGATCATGGACGCCACCCTGCAGGTGCTGGATGCCCTGAAGCTGGGCCTGCAGTACGAGTTCGTCGAGGCCGGCCTCGGCGCCTACGAAAAGCAGGGCGAGCTGTTACCGGCAGCCACCCTGGACGCCATCCACCGTCACCGCATCGCCCTCAAGTCGCCGCTGACCACGCCGGTCGGCGGCGGTTTCAGCTCGATCAACGTCGAGTTGCGCAAGCGTTTCGACCTGTACGCGAACGTGCGGCCGGCGATCAGCTTCCCGAATACCCGTTCGCGCTATACCGACATCGACCTGATCACGGTGCGCGAGAACACCGAGGGCGCCTACATCGGCGAAGGCCAGCAACTCAGCGCCGACGGCGAAACCGCCACCCTGACCCAGAAGATCACCCGCCGCGGTTCCGAGCGCATCGTCCGCTACGCCTTCGACCTGGCCAGGCGCCTGGGCCGGAAGAAGGTGACCGTGGTGCACAAGGCCAACATCCTCAAGACCACCTCGGGCCTGTTCCTGAAGGTGGCGCGCGAGGTGGCGCAGCAGTACCCGGACATCGAGTGCAACGAGGCGATCGTGGATGCCTGCTGCATGAAGCTGGTGATGGACCCGCAGCAGTTCGACGTGATCGTTACCACCAACCTGTTCGGCGACATCATCTCCGACCTCTGCGCCGGCCTGGTCGGTGGTCTGGGGCTGGCGCCCGGAGCCAACATCGGCACCGAGGCGGCGATCTTCGAGGCCGTGCACGGATCGGCTCCGGACATCGCAGGCAAGGGCATCGCCAATCCCTGCGCGCTGTTGCTGGCTGCCGGCCAGATGCTCGACCACATGGGCCGCTGCGACGAGGCAAGGCGCCTGCGCCAGGCCATTGTGGACACCCTGCAGGCGAGGGACGGTCTGACTCCCGACCTGGGCGGCAGCGGCACCACCCAGGACTTCGCCAGGGCGATCGCCGCGCGCGCGGCCGGCTGAGTCCGGCAGCCGGCGACGCCCGGGCAGAGGGTGCCTTTCGGCGCCGGGAAAATGGCGGTCAGCGCTGCGCGAAGAAATCCAGCAGCGCGCGATTGACCAGTGCCGGTTGCTCGTAGTGTGGCAGGTGCGCCGCCTGCTCGACCACCAGCAGGTCCCGGGCGCCGGTCAGGCGGCGCAGGCGATCGCCGGCGGCGATCGGCACGATCCGGTCGTGCCTGCCCCAGACCAGAAGGATCGGGATGCCCAGGCGGCGCAGCTCGCGGTAACGGTCGCCATAACGATCCCATGGCAGGCGGCGAAGGCCCTGCAGCACCGCGTCGCGGGAGCCGCGAAAACGTATCGAGTCCAGGTAGGCGGCATCGAGGTCGGGGTGCCTGTCCGGCGCGAAGAGCATGTTTCGCGACGGACGCAGCAACCGGGTGCCGGCGACTTCCAGCAGGTATTCGCCGACCCAGGGCGTTCTGGCGATCCGCGCACTCAGCGGCAGGTCGGTTTCCAGGCCGGCCGGACTCACCAGCACCAGGCGGCGGACCGCGCCAGGGTAGCGGCGGGTGTATTCGGCGGCGATGATCGCGCCGATGGAATGGCCGACCAGGTCCACCGGCTCGCCTTTCGCCACCTCGTTCAGCAGTTCCTCGAGCTGGCCGACGTACAGGTCCAGCCCGTGTCGGCGCGCCGGCCGGTCGGAATAGCCGCGTCCATAGAGGTCGAAGCTGAGTACCCGGTATCCCGCGTCCGCGAGCTCCGGGATGTTATGGCGCCAGACCAGCCCGGGCAGGATGGCGCCATGCACCAGCACCACCAGGCGGCCCCGCCGCGGTCCGTGCAGCTGGTAGTGGGTACGGCCGGCCGACAGCTCGGCGAAGCGGCCGGGCGCGGCCGTGCGGGCGGTGGCATCCAGGCGCAGGGGCTCGGGATGCGAGAGCAGCCAGGGCGCGCCCAGCAGCAAGGCCAGGGTGGCCGCGGAGGCAAGCACGGCTCGCCGCCAACGGATGCTCCGCACCGGCTTGCCGCCCACCAGCACCACCATCCCGCCACGCCGCATAGGCCGCCCTCCGGGCATCGTGCTTCGCCGGGGAGGGTGCCATGGCCGTCCGCGCCGTGCGACTCCGGCCGCGGGGTGCCCCTGGATGCTTCCGCGAGCGCGGAAAAGAGAAGGCCGGGCATGGCCCGGCCTTCCTTGTCGGCATCGTGTGCCCGCTTCAGTCGCGCGATTGCAACTTGGCCAGCAGGCGCAGGATTTCCAGATACAGCCAGACCAGGGTGACCACCAGGCCGAAGGCGCCATACCACTCCATGTACTTGGGCGCGCCCGCTTCGGCGCCCGACTCGATGAAGTCGAAGTCCAGCACCAGGTTCAGGGCGGCGATGATCACCACGAACACGCTGAACACGATGCCCATGGTGCTGGACTCGTGGATGAAGCCGAAGCCCTCGAAACCGAACAGGCGCAGGCCGATGTTCACCAGGTACAGCAGGGCGATGCCGCCGGTCGCCGCGACCACGCCCAGCTTGAAGTTCTCCGTGGCCTTGATCAGACCGGACTTGTAGGCCAGCAACAGGGAGGCCAGCACGCCCAGCGTCAGCATCACCGCCTGCATCACGATGCCGGGGAAGCGCGCCTCGAAGAAGGCCGAGATGCCGCCGATGAACAGGCCTTCCAGGGCCGCGTACAGCGGCGCCGTGACCGGCGCCCACTGCTTCTTGAACACGGTGACGATGGCGACGACGAAGCCGCCGATACCGCCGGTCAGCATCCAGGGCATGGTCGCCGAGGGGTTGTAGGGGTCGAACAGGCTCCAGGTGTAGCTGGCGGTCAGCACCACCAGCAGCAGGAGCAGGCCGGTCTTGTTGACCGTCCCGTTCAGGGTCATGACGTCGCCGCCGCGGGCCAGCACCTGGCCACTGCCGACGTCGAGGAAGGTGTTCTGGTTGAGGGCGGGGTTGCCGCTGCGCATCTGTCGCTCCCGGATTTGCGGTTCGTGGCCGGCCCTGCGCCGGCGCCGCCCGAGCATAGCTCATGCCGGCGCCGCAGCGACAGCGGTGATGCCCGTCTCCGCTGCCGGCCAGGCCTAGGCGTCGGGCGCCGGCATGGTGAGCAGCCGTTCCGCCAGGCGACGTGCCTCGTCGAAGTCGGCGGCCAGGTACAGCGCGCCTTCGCACGGCTGCAGGCCCATCCGCCTCAGCACCTCGTGCGGCTGCTCCTGCAGGCCGGAGAGGATCAGGACGATACCCTGCCGACGGCAGCGTTCGGCCAGGTTGGCCAGCGCATGCACGCCGCTGGCGTCCACGATGGGGACCATGCGCATGCGCAGGATGAACACCTTTGGCTTGGGTACAAGCCGGTCCAGCAGATTGTCCAGGCGGTTGGCGGCGCCGAAGAACAGCGGCCCGGCGATGCGGAACACCTCCACGCCCGGCGGCAGGCCGATGCGCTGGCGGGCGTCCTCGCTGGCGCGGCGGGCCGCCTCGGCGTCGATGTCCTCGTCCTCGTCCACCAGGGTCAGGCCGGCGCCGACCTGCACCGCCTCCGACATGCGGTACATGAACACGAAGGCAGCGACGACCATGCCGACCTGGATGGCCAGGCTCAGGTCCACGAACACGGTGAGCAGGAAGGTCAGCAGCAGCACGGCGCGGTCGCCGCGCGGCGCCGAGCGCAGCACGTGGCGGAAATGGCCGTGTTCGCTCATGTTCCAGGCCACCACCACCAGCACGCCGGCCAGGGCCGGCAGCGGCACCCAGGCGGCCAGCCTGGCGCCCGCCAGCACGAACAGCAGCAGGAACAGCGCATGCAGCATGCCCGCCACCGGCGTGCGGGCGCCGGCGCGGATGTTGGTGGCGGTGCGGGCGATGGCGCCGGTGGCCGGCAGGCCGCCGAACAGGGCGGAGGCGGAGTTGGCCAGGCCCTGGGCGACCAGTTCGGTGTTGGAGCGGTGCCGGCCGCCGCTCATGCCGTCGGCGACCACGGCCGAGAGCAGCGACTCGATGCCGGCCAGGAAGGCGATGGTGAAGGCTGCCGGCAGCAGTTCCACCATTCGCGCCCAGTCCAGCGAGGGCAACTGCGGCGCCGGCAGCGAGGTCGGGATGCCGCCGAAGCGCGAGCCGATGGTGTCCACCGGGATGCCGGCCGCCGCCACCAGCACCGAGGCGGCCACCACCGCGATCAGGAAACCCGGTGCCGTCTGCGACAGCCGGCGCAGGCCGATGATCAGCGCCACGCAGCCGAGGGCCAGGCCGAAGGCCCAGGGATTGAACTCGCCCAGGTGCTGCCAGAGCACCTCGAGCTTGGGCAGGAAGTCGGCCGGCACGTCGGCCACCTGCAGGCCGAGCAGGTCCTTGAACTGGCTGGCCAGGATGATCACGGCGATGCCCGAGGTAAAGCCGGTCACCAGCGGCTGCGGGACGTATTTCATCAGCGTGCCGATCCGCAGCAGGCCGGCGGCCACCAGCATCACGCCGGCCATCAGCGTCGCCAGTACCAGTCCGTCGAAGCCGTGCCTGGCGATGACGGCATAGACCACCGGTATGAAGGCGCCGGTGGGGCCACCGATCTGGAAACGTGAACCGCCCAGGGCCGAGATAAGGAAGCCGGCGACGATGGCAGTTAGCAGGCCGGTCTCGGGCTTGGCGCCACTGGCGATGGCCAGGGCCATGGCAAGGGGCAGGGCGACGATGGCGACGGTGAGGCCGGCGACGGCATCGGCGCGCAGATCGCGCAGTCCGTAACCCTCTCGCCAAACGGTCAGCAGTTTGGGCAGGAATACGGGCGGCTCGGGCAAGGGCGGCATCGGCCCGGGCTCCGGCTCAGCCTTCGGTGTGGCCGGTGCCGGCCGTGGGCGGTTCCTTCAGGCGCACGCCGCGTCCGCGCCCGTGGCTGGGCTGTTCGTTGCCGATCAGTTCGACGCCGGCGTTCTCCAGCGCGGTCACGATGCGCGTCAGCGTTTCCACCGTCGCCCTGACCTGGCCGGGGCTGGCCTCCATGCGCTGCACCGTGGGTACGGAAACGCCGGCAAGCGCGGCCAGGCGGCGCTGGTCCAGGCCGAGCAGGGCACGGGCGGCGCGAAGCTGGGCGGCGGAGATCATGCTGGGGGCTCCCGGTAAGGCGGGTGCCATTATTCCACGACAGGCTATCGGAATGCAGGCCTGAACCATTCATTGTGATGCACCAGGCATCACAGGGCTCAGCCGGCCCGCAGCCAGAAATGGTCAAGCACCGCCACCTCCGAGCGTCCCGGTCGGCAGGCCTGGCGCAGCGCGCCGTGCACGTAGTCGGCGGCAGCCGCGCAGGCGTCGGGCAGGTCGTGGCCCAGGCACAGGTTGGCGGCGATGGCCGAGGCCAGGGTGCAGCCGGTGCCATGGCCATTCACCGGCAGGCGCGGATGCCGGAAGCGGGCAATGCGTTCGGCGTCGCGGAAGCAGTCCACCATCTCGCCGTCGCCGGGCAAGTGGCCGCCCTTGAGCAGCACGGCACGGGCGCCGGCCTGGAGCAATTCCCCGGTAGCGGCCTCGGCGCCGGCCTGGTCGTGGATGCCCCGGCCCAGCAGCAGCTCCGCCTCCGGAACGTTGGGCGTGACGATGTCGGCCAGCGGCAGCAGCCGGACGCGCAGCGCCTCCAGGGCATCGTCGGCCAGCAGCTTGGCGCCGGAGGTGGCGACCATCACCGGATCCAGCACCACCCGGGGCGGGCGGTGCGCATCCAGCGCGTCGGCGACGGCATGGATGACCTCGGCCGTGGCCAGCATGCCGAGCTTGACCGCACCGATACGGAAGTCGTCGAAACAGGCGTCGATCTGGGCGCGCAGGAAGGCCGTCGGCGGTACGTGCACGGCGGTGACGCCACGGGTGTGCTGGGCGGTCAGCGCCGCCAGCGCCGACAGCCCGTGCACCCGGTGCGCGGCAAAGGTCTTCAGGTCGGCCTGGATGCCGGCGCCGCCGCCCGAGTCGGAACCGGCGATGGTCAGGGCGCAAAGCGGACGCGGGTCGGAACTGGCCATCGCCGGTCTCAGAGCACTTCCGAAGCGTAGTCGGCCAGGCGCGAACGCTCGCCGCGACGCAGCGTGATGTGGGCGCTGTGGTCCCAGTTCTTGAACCGGTCCACGGCGTAGGTCAGGCCCGAGGTGGTTTCGGTGAGGTAGGGCGTGTCTATCTGTTCGACATTGCCCATGCAGATGATCTTGGTGCCCGGGCCGGCGCGGGTGACCAGGGTCTTCATCTGCTTGGGCGTGAGGTTCTGCGCCTCGTCCACGATCACCCAGCGGTTGAGGAAGGTTCGGCCGCGCATGAAGTTCATCGAGCGGATCTTGATCCGGCTGGCCAGCAACTCGTTGGTGGCGCCGCGGCCCCAGGCGCCATGGTCCTCGGTGTGGGTCAGCACCTCCAGGTTGTCCGTCAGGGCGCCCATCCAGGGCGTCATCTTTTCCTCCTCGGTGCCGGGCAGGAAACCGATGTCCTCGCCGACGCTGACCGTGGCGCGGGTCATGATGATCTCGCGATAGCGCTGGATGTCCATGGTTTGCGTGAGCCCTGCCGCCAGCGCCAGCAGGGTCTTGCCGGTGCCGGCGGTGCCGAGCAGGGTGACGAAGTCGATCTCCGGGTCCATCAAGGCGTTGAAGGCGAAGTTCTGCTCGCGGTTGCGGGCATTGATGCCCCAGACCTGATGCTGCGGGTTGCGGAAGTCGTCGACGATCTGCAGCACTGCCCGGTCGCCCTCCAGCCGGGCCACCTTCATCTCGACCTCTTCCTCGCCAGGCATGTACAGGAACTGGTTGGGAAACCAGCCGTCGTCGTCGGTGCGGCGAACCTCATAGAACGTACGGCCCCGGTCGGTCCAGCTGCGCAGGCTGCCTTCGTGCCGCTCCCAGAAATCCGCCGGCAGTTCGCTGGCACCGGTGAACAGCAGGTTGAAGTCGTCGATGGCGCGATCGTTCTCGTAGTCCTCGGCCTTGACCCCGCAGATCGAAGCCTTGATGCGCAGGTTGATGTCCTTGGAGACTAACACCACCGGCACCTTCGGGTGGTCCTCGATCAACTGCAGGATCGCGCCGAGGATCTGGTTGTCCGGCAGCACGTTGCCGAAACGCTTGCCCACCTCCACCGGCTTGAGCTGGAACAGCAGACGGCCGGCGGAATCGGGTGCGCGCAACTGCAGGCCGCTGGGCCGTTCCAGCCTGATGCCGCCATCCAGGCGCTCGCCGCCGTGCGCCTCGATGATCTCGTTGAGGAAGCGACTGACCTGACGGGCATTGCGGCTGGCTTCCGAATGGCCCTTCTTGGCGTTGTCCAGTTCCTCCAGCACCATCATCGGCACGAACACGTCGTGCTCCTCGAACTTGAACAGCGCGGTCGGGTCGTGCATCAGCACGTTGGTGTCCAGGACGTAGATGCGCTTGCTTCGGGTCATGGGTTTCTCTGACTGGGGGCGCCGGCCCCGGAAACGGCAGCGCCGCCGGTACCCGCGCTGCGGGCCGGCGGCCGGATGTGCTGGATCGGAATCACTTTGCCCTTGCGGCCTTGGAAAGTTGCTGCAGCGCGGCCAGCACGGCTTCGGCGTGTCCGGGCACCCGGACCCCGCGCCAGGCCCTGGCGACCCGCCCCGACGGGTCGAGCAGGAAGGTGCTGCGTTCGATGCCAAGCACCTTGCGGCCGTACATGTTCTTTTCCTTGATCACCCCGAAGGCCCGGCACAGCGTTTCGTCCGGATCGGAGACCAGGTCGAAGCGGAACCCCTGCCGGGAACAGAAGTTCGCGTGCGACTTCACCGAATCGCGCGAGACCCCCAGCACGTCGCCGCCGGCACGACGGATCCTGGTCAGCAGGGCATTGAAATCCAGCCCTTCGGCGGTGCATCCGGGCGTGTTGTCCTTCGGATAGAAGTACAGCACCAGCCACCTGCCGCGATAGTCGGACAGGCGGGCGGTCGCGCCGTTGCCCAGGGCCAGCTCCAGATCGGGTGCCTTGTCGCCAACGTCGAGCATGCCGGGCCTCAGAACTTCATCGGATCCATGATGGCATCGAGGTTGAGGTGATCGCAGAACTCGAGGAAATCGTCGCGCAAGGCGGCGATGTGCATGTTGGCCGGAATGCCTATGGTGATCTGCGCCGAGAACATGTCCGCTCCGGTTTGCATGGCCCGGTAGCGGCTGGAGTGCAGGTTCTCGATGGTGATGCCCTGACGGTCGAAGAAGTCGGCCAGCTGGAACAGGATGCCCGGCTTGTCGGCCGCGACCACTTCCACCACGTAGGGCAGCAGGTTGGATTGCAGCGGCTTGGGGCCGGTGCGGTACCAGACCAGCTTGAAGCCCTCCTCGCGCTCGAGCCGGGACAGCATGGCCTCGAGCTTGGCCACCGCGTCCCAGGAGCCCACCGCCAGCGCGGTCACCGAAACGTCGCGGCCGACCGTGGCCAGGCGGGCGTCCAGCAGGTTGCAGCCGCTGTCGGAAATGCGGCGGGTGACCGCCAGCAGGGGCGACTGCGGATGCGTGGTGTACGCGCTGATCAGCAGGTGGTTCTCGTTGGCGGTCGGGCGCGCGGCGGGAGAGCTCAATGCAGTGGTCCTGGCAGCGCCGGAAAGCGGCGCTCGAAATACCCGGCCAGCATACTTGCCGGCGCTTTCCGGCCGCAAGTAACATCGCCGGCAACCACGAGAGGCCGACTTCCTTGCATCTTTCCGGCAGCATCACCGCGCTGGCCAGTCCGTTCGCGCCCGACGGCCGGCTCGACATGGACGCCTGGGCGCGGCTGCTCGCCATGCAAGTGGAGGCCGGCACCGCCGCGGTCGTCGTGGCCGGCTCGACCGGCGAGGCTGCCGCCCTGTCCGAAGAGGAATACGGCCAGCTCCTGCGTGCAGCCGTCGCCAGGCTCGGTGGCCGCATCCCGGTCCTGGCCGGTACCGGCCAGTCCGCCACCGCCGCCACCATCGCCCGCACTCGCCTGGCTCGCGACCTCGGCGCCGATGCCGCGCTGGTGGTGACGCCACCGTATGTGCGGCCCACCCAGGAAGGGCTGGTGGCCCACTACACCGCGGTGGCCGATCAGGGCGGCCTGCCGGTGGTGCTGTACAACGTGCCCGGCCGCACCGGCTGCGACATGCAGCCGGAGACGGTGGCGCGCCTGTGTCGGCATCCGAACATCATTGCCCTGAAGGAAGCGCGTGGCGACGAGCAGCGCTGGAACGCGCTCTATCCGCTGGCCGGCTCCGACTTCAGCCTGCTAAGCGGCGACGACCCGACCTTCGTGCGGGCCGTGCTGGGCGGCGCCCGGGGGGTCATCTCGGTGGCCTCGAACGTGGTACCGCGTGCCTTCGCCGTTCTGTGCACGCTGGCCGCGGAGGGCAGGGCGGAGGAGGCGTGGGCCCTGGATGCGCGTCTGCGCGGGCTCTACGACTTCCTCGGCGTCGAACCCAATCCCATCCCGGTGAAGGCGCTTCTGGCCCTGCAGGGCATCGGCCACGGCCTGCGCTTGCCGCTGCTGCCGCTGTCGGCCGCGTACCGGGAGCAGGCCCGGGCCATGGCCGAAGCCTGTGCGCAGCTGGAAGCCGAACTGGCGTAAGCTTACCGACCGATCGCCGTGCCCCTCGGCCCGGCCCCCTGGAGACCCGCGAATGACCCCGACCCGCTCCCTCGCCCGCGCCGCCCTCTCGGCCGTCCTCGCCGCCGCCCTGGTCGGCACCAGCGGTTGCAGCTGGCTGCGCAGCAAGTTCGGTACCGAGAACGCCTACCAGCGCAGCGTGCAGAATCGGCCGCTGGAGGTGCCGCCGGGTCTTGACACGCCGTCCACCGCCGGCGGCGTGGCGATTCCGGAAGTGTCGGCCAGCCCCCGTGCGAGCGCGCCGGTCGAAGGGCCGGTGCCGGGCGGTCCCGGTGCGGCCGCCACCGTTCCGGCGATGGACTCGTTCACGCTCGAAGACTCGCTGGCCAGCGCCTGGCGGCGCATCGGCCTGGCCTTGGGCAAGATCGAAGGCGTGACCGTGGACGAGCGCGCGCAGCTGCTCAACAGTTACAGCGTGCGTTACCAGGGCCAGGCCTTCCTGGTGCGTGCGGAACAGGTCGGCGAGGCCGTGCGCGTGGTCGCACTCGGCGCTGACGGGCGTCCGCTGAGCGGCGGCGCCGCGGCCCGCTTGCTGGGCCTGCTGAAAGCCCGTCTCGGCTGACCCCCGGCGACTCGCCGGTTGCCTGCGGCGGCGTTCGGGTTCCGGCGGCCGGGTCGGGTGCGGGCGCGAAACCCGCGAAACCCGTTCGGACGCCTCGCCCGCGCTCAGCGCTCCAGAAACTGCAGCTTGCCCGGCTTGCCGTCCCAGTCGGCGGCATCCGCCGGCGGCTCCTTGCGGGTCGTGATGACCGGCCAGGTCCTGGACAGTTCGGCGTTGAGGGCGATGAAGCCTTCCTGGCCGGCTGGCACGTCGTCTTCCGGATAGATGGCCTTGGCCGGGCATTCCGGCTCGCACAGCGTGCAGTCGATGCATTCGTCCGGGTCGATCACCAGGAAGTTCGGCCCTTCGTGGAAACAGTCCACCGGGCAGACCTCCACGCAGTCGGTGTACTTGCAGCGGATGCAGTTTTCGGTGACGACGAAGGGCATGGCCGTGTTTCCGGTGGCTCGAACCCGGCGATTCTAGCCGGCGCGCCGGCGTGACGCCCAGCCTGGAGTCCGGGGGCGTGACCAGTGCTGCGCCCGGCGGTGGCCCTGAAACGCGGGCACAACACAAAACGAAGGAAACCCGGCGCGGGCCGGGTTTCCGGAACAGGGTGGCGCTCCCTACGAGGTTCGAACTCGTGTTCCCGCCTTGAGAGGGCGGTGTCCTGGACCACTAGACGAAGGGAGCAGCGATGGCGGAGCCATGAAGCGGGCGGTAGTATAACGGGCTTTCCTTGGGCCGGGAAGTCCTCGACACGCCCCGGCCACGCCGCGCAAGGACCACGCGCCGCCCGAACCCATGACGGATACCCCCACGCCCACTCCCGCCCAGCCGCTGCTGGTGCCGCGCGCCGAGCACGGCATCTCGCGCAAGGACATCAGCCCCAATGCCCTGCGCGTGCTGTACCGCCTGCGCGATGCCGGCTTCCAGGCATGCCTGGTCGGCGGCGCCGTGCGCGACCTGCTCATCGGCGGGCATCCCAAGGACTTCGACGTCGCCACCGACGCCACGCCCGAGCAGATTCGTGGCCTGTTCCGCAACTGCCGGCTGATCGGCAGGCGCTTTCGCCTGGCGCACGTGGTGTTCGGCCGGGAGATCATCGAGGTGGCCACTTTCCGCGCCAACAGCGCCGCCGACGACGACGATCGCGAGACCGACGATGGCGGCCGTCTGCTGCGCGACAATGTCTACGGCACTATCGAGGAAGACGCGGTCCGGCGCGATTTCACCGCCAACGCGCTCTACTACGCCATCGAGGATTTTTCAGTGCGCGACTACGTGGGCGGGTTCCGCGACGTCCGCGAACGCGTGCTGCGCCTGATCGGCGATCCGGTGCAGCGTTACCGCGAGGATCCGGTGCGCATGCTGCGGGCGGCGCGACTGGCCGCCAAGCTGGATTTCCGCATAGCCGACGATGCCGCCGCGCCCATTCCGGAGCTATCTCACCTGCTGGCCGGCGCGCCGCCGGCCAGGCTGTTCGACGAGTGCCTGAAGATGTTCATGGCCGGGCACGCCGAAAAGAGTTTCCTCTTGCTGGAACAGTTGCGGTTGCTGCCCGCGCTGTTTCCCGAATCGGCCCGGGCCATCGCCACCAATCGCAGCGGCGCCTTGCGGACGATGGTGCTGCAGGCCTTGCGCAACACCGATCGGCGGGTGCGCGAGGACAAGCCGGTGACGCCGGCCTTCCTGTTCGCCGCGCTGTTGTGGCCGGCCTATTGCCGCGAACTGGCAGTGCTGCAGAAGCAGGGCGTCGATCCCCTGGCCGCCCAGCAACGCGCCGCCGACCGGGTCACCCTGCATCAGGCGCAACGCATCGCCTTGCCGCGCCGCTTCTCGCTGCCGATGCAGGAGATATGGCTGCTGCAGCCGCGTTTCCAGCAACGGACCCGGAAGCGGGTGTTCCGCCTGCTGGCGCACCCGCGGTTCCGGGCCGCCTTCGACTTTCTCGAGCTGCGCGCCTCGGCGGCGCCGGAACTCGCGGAAGACCTGGCGTTTTGGCGCGATGCCCAGAGCCAGGCGCCGGAGCAGCTTGCCGAGCGGCTGGCACCGGCGGCCGGCGGCGGGGAAGGCTCCGGGCGCCGACGCCGGGGTCGGCGCCGCAAGCCTCGCGCCGGCGAGGGTGCGCTGGAGGACGAGGGCGGCGAGGCGTGAACGCCGCGGCGCCGGAGCAGGCCTGGGTGGCGCTGGGCGGCAACGTCGGCGACGTCGGCACCACCTTCGCCGAGGCCGTGCGAGCCATGGACGCGCTGCCGATGACCGGCGTCCTCCGGCGCTCGTCCGTTTACCGCACGCCGCCCTGGGGCGATCCGGGACAGCCCTCCTTCCTCAATGCCGCGGTCGAGCTGCGGACCCGGTTGCCGCCGGCGGCGCTGCTGGCACACCTGCTGGATATCGAACGACGGTTCGGTCGGGACAGGAGCGCCGAGCGACGTTGGGGGCCGCGCACCCTGGATCTGGACCTGCTGATGCAGGGCGACCGGCCCGTCGAGCTGCCCGGTCTGAGCCTGCCGCATCCGCGTCTGCACGAGCGCGCCTTCGTGCTGGTTCCCCTGGCCGAGATAGCCCCCGATCTGGTGATTCCCGGACGCGGCAGGGTCGCCGATCTGCTGGCGGCGGTGGATGCGGGCGGTATCGAAGCGATACCTTAGGGGCCCCCGCCCGGGAAACGCCATGTACGCCAATCCCACCAAGGCCCATGACCGGCCGCCGATCACCGTGCCGTCGCTGCGCCGGATGAAGGCCGAAGGCCGACGCATCGTTTCGCTGACCTGCTACGACGCCAGTTTTGCCCGCAGCATGGAAATCGCCGGCATCGACCTGGTGCTGGTCGGTGACTCCCTCGGCATGGTGTGCCAGGGCCACGCCAGCACCCTGGCGGTGAGCGTGGACGATATCCGTTACCACGTCGCCTGTGTGGCGCGGGGGCTGGCCACCGCCCTGCTGGTTGCCGACCTGCCTTTCCAGGCGGACGCGACCCCGGAGCGCGCGCTCGATGCCTCGACCCGTTTCCTGCAGGCGGGCGCCGCGATGGTGAAGCTGGAGGGGGCCGGACCGAAGCTGGACGTGATCCGCTTCCTGCACGAGCGCGAGATTCCGGTCTGCGCCCACCTCGGCCTGACCCCGCAGTCGGTGCTTCGCCTGGGCGGCTACAAGGTACAGGGCCGGGAAGAGGCCGCGGCGCAGCGGCTGCTGGCGGACGCCCACGCGGTGGCGCGGGCGGGCGCCGACCTGCTGGTGCTGGAATGCGTGCCTTCGGCGCTGGCATCGCGCATCACCGCCGAACTGGACATTCCGACCATCGGCATCGGCGCCGGCCCCGGTTGCGATGGCCAGGTCCTGGTGATGCACGACATGCTCGGTCTGGACAGCGGCCACCGCCGGCCGCGTTTCGTCAAGGACTTCCTGGCCGAGGGCGGGTCGGTGCTCGGCGCCTTCACGGCTTACGCCGAGGCGGTCCGTGGCGGCGGCTTTCCCGGGCCGGAGCACGGTTACGAATGATCAAGGTGCACGAAACCGTCGCCGGCCTGCGCGCGCAGGTACGGCAGTGGCGGGAAGAGGGAGCGCGCATCGGCTTCGTGCCGACCATGGGCAATCTGCACGCCGGCCACCATGCCCTGGTGCAACTGGCGCGCCAGCATGCCGACAAGGTGGTGGCGAGCATCTTCGTCAATCCGACCCAGTTCGGGCCGAACGAGGATTACGCCCGTTATCCGCGTACGCCGGAGCGCGACATCGAGGGATTGCAGGCGCAGGGCTGCGACCTGGCCTTCCTGCCGACGGTGGATCAGATGTATCCCTTCGGCACCATCGGCTGTGTACAGATGCACGTACCCGGCATCACCGACATCCTGTGCGGCGCGCACCGCCCGGGCCATTTCAACGGCGTGGCGACGGTGGTGGCCCGGCTGTTCAACATGGTGCAGCCGGATCTGGCGGTGTTCGGACGCAAGGATTACCAGCAGCTGCAGGTGATCCGTTACATGACCCGCGAGCTGAGCTTCCCCATCGAGATCGTGCCGGCGCCGACCCTGCGCGAAGCCGACGGTCTGGCGATGAGCTCGCGCAACCAGTATCTCGAGGGCGAGCAGCGTCGTACCGCGGTGCGCATCTACGAGACCCTGTGCTTCATGCGCGAGGCGGCCAGGCAGGGTTTGCCGCTGGCCGGCATCGAGGACGAGGCGCGGGAGCGGCTGGAGGCGGCCGGCTTCGAGGTGGACTACAGCGAAATCCGCCGCGCCGACCTGTCCCGGCCGCGCACGGCCGACGAGCCCGGCCTGCTGGCCCTGGTCGCCGCCCGCCTGGGCCGTACCCGCCTGATCGACAACCTAGAGTTCGACACTCCCTGAGATGTTTGGCGACCAGCACTGGAATGAGATTCGCCGTCACGCCGAACGGCTGCGTGGACAGGCCCTGAAAACGCTGACGGCAGTGCAGGGACGGACAAGGGCAATGTCCCTGGCCGTGGGTCCCGTCCACGCCTGCTTCGCCCGTCAGCACATCGACGGGGAGGCCTGGTCGATGCTGCTGGCGATGGCGGCGGAGGCCGGCCTCGGCGACGCGCTGCGATCGCTGTTCGACGGCGAAGTGGTCAATCCGAGCGAAAGCCGGCCGGCCTTGCACATGGCCCTGCGCGCCGGCGCCGGCCGCGGTCCGGCCGCCGCTGCGGCCACGGCCCTGGCAACGCAGGCCGGCGAGCGCATGGCCGCGCTGCACGGCGCGCTCGCCGACAGCCCGGTCACCGACATCGTGCACGTGGGCATCGGCGGCAGCGATCTGGGCCCGCGTCTGGTCGTGGATGCGCTGCGGGAGTTCGACGCCGGCCGTTTCCGCATCCACTTCCTCTCCAACGTGGACGGCAGCGCTGCGGGCCGGCTGCTGCCGCGGCTGGATCCGGCCCGGACCGCCGGCATCCTGGTCTCAAAGAGTTTTGCCACCCGGGAGACGCTGCTCAACGGCGCCATCCTGCGCGACTGGCTGGGCGGGTCCGAGCGTCTTTACGCGGTCAGCGCCAACACCGCCGGCGCCCGGGACTTCGGCATCGCGCCGGAGCGGGTGCTGCCGATGTGGGACTGGGTGGGCGGGCGCTATTCGCTTTGGTCGGCCGTCGGTTTCTCGATCCGGCTGGCGCTGGGCGAGGGCGGTTTCACCCGCCTGCTGGCCGGCGCCGCCGACATGGACAGACACGTGCGCGAGACGCCGGTGCAGCGCAACCTCGCGGCCTGGCATGGCCTGACGGCGGTCTGGAACCGCAACGCCCTGGGTTTTCCCACCCTGGCGGTGCTCCCCTACGACCAGCGGCTGGCCCTGTTGCCCGCGTACCTGCAGCAGCTGGTGATGGAAAGCCTGGGCAAGTCGGTGCGCACGGACGGCGCCGCGGTGCCGGTGGCCACCTCGCCGGTGATCTGGGGCGGCACCGGCACCGACGTCCAGCACAGCTTCTTCCAGGCCCTGCACCAGGGCACCGAGATCGTGCCGGCCGAGTTCGTCGGGGTGGCGCGACCGATGCACCCGTACGCCGACAGCCATCGCGCCCTTCTCGCCAACCTGCTGGCCCAGGCCGAGGCTCTGGCCAACGGCGCCGACCCGGGCGAGGCACACCGCCGCCACCCGGGCGGGCGCCCGAGCACCCTGCTGTTGCTGGACGCGCTGACGCCGGAATCGCTGGGCGCTCTTTTGGCGCTGCACGAGCACAGCGTCTACGTCCAGGCCTGCCTGTGGGGCATCAACGCCTTCGACCAGTGGGGCGTGGAGCTGGGCAAGCGCATCGCCGGGGAACTGGAATCCCCGCTGGCCGGCGAAGGCGAAGCGCAGGATCCGGTTACCCGCGACCTCGTCGCCGAGATCCGCAGGCGCTGGCCGGGCCGGGCCTAGCCGCGACCCTGCCGCAGGTCCGTGCGGCAGGGCATCGGCGAAAGACTCCTGCCGGGGAAGGGGCGGGGCGGAACTTCATCCGCGCTCGTCCACTTCCGCGGCCTTCCGCGCCCCGTGATGGCGGGAAAGGGCCCAGGCGACGTGCTCGCGGACCAGTTCGCTGGGGTGGTCGCGGCGTGAGGCGAGGGCGGACAGCACTTCCGGCGAGGTGGGGGCGTTGCCCAGTGCCACCGCCAGGTTGCGCAACCAGCCTTCGTAACCCGTGCGCCGGATCGCCGAACCCTCGGTGCGTTGCAGGAACTCCTGCTCGCTCCAGCCGAAAAGCTCGACCAGGCCGGCCCTGTCCAGGCCGTGGCGCACCCGGAAGTCGGGCTCCGGGCTGCGCACGGCGAACTTGTTCCATGGGCAGATCAACTGGCAATCGTCGCAGCCGAACACCCGATTGCCGATCAGCGGCCGCAACTGTTCGGGAATGGCGCCGCGCAGCTCGATGGTCAGGTAGCTGATGCAGCGGCGCGCGTCCACCCGATAGGGCGCGACGATGGCGCCGGTCGGGCAGATGTCGATGCAGCGGCGGCAGGTGCCGCAATGGGCACTGGCCGGCTCGTCCACCGGCAAGGGCAGATCGGTGAAAAGCTCGCCCAGGAAGAACCAACTGCCCCCGTGCCGGTTGATCAGGCAACTGTGCTTGCCGATCCAGCCCAGGCCGGCGTCCCGGGCAAGGGCCCGCTCCAGCACCGGCGCCGAATCCACGAACACCCGGTAGCCGAATGGCCCGGCCTCGGCGGCGATCCGGTCGGCGAGCCGTTGCAGGCGCTTGCGCAGGACCTTGTGGTAGTCTCGTCCCAGCGCGTAGCGGGCCACGTAGGCGCGGTTTCCGTCGGCCAGCGCCGCCCAGGCCTCATCGTCGCCGCCGCTGCCGTAGTCCATGCGTACCGAGATCACGCGCAGGGTGCCTGGGACCAGCCGGTCCGGCTGCTCGCGCTTGTCGCCATGGCGCGCCATGTAATCCATGGTTCCGTGCTGACCCTTGGCCAGCCAGTCGCGCAGGTGGGCGACGTCCCGGTCCAGGTTCGTGCCGGCGATACCGACCTGCTGGAAGCCGAGTTCGCTTCCCCAGTCCTTGATGGCCCGTGCCAGGGCCTGCATGTCGTCCGGCGTGCGCATGGCGCAAGTATAGAATCCGGTCATGACCGGGCCCCTGCCGCTGTACCGCCCCGACCAGGTGCGCGCGATGGACGAATATGCCATCGGCAAGCTTGGCATCCCCGCCTACGAGCTGATGTGCCGGGCCGGCGCTGCCGCTTTCCGGCACCTGCGCGAACGCTGGCCCGCCGCTGCCCGGATCGGCGTGGCCTGCGGGCCAGGCAACAACGGCGGCGACGCCTACGTGCTGGCGCGCCTGGCGCGCGAGGCCGGGCTGGAGGTGCAGGCGCTGATGCCTCCGGGCGGGCATCCGCGCACGCCGGCGGCACGTCAGGCCCTGGCCGACTGGCGCGCCGCCGGCGGCCGCGTGCTGGCCTTCGACGGCAGTCTGCCGGAGGCGGACCTGTGGGTGGATGGTCTGTATGGCATCGGCCTGAGCCGCCCGCCGTCGGACGCGGCCTGTTCGATCATCGAGCGCATGAACGCCAGCCGCCGGCCGGTGCTCGCCCTGGACGTTCCCTCGGGCCTGGACGCCGACACCGGGCATGCGCCAGGGACGGCCGTGCAGGCCGAACTCACCGTCAGCTTCATCGGCGGAAAGCGTGGCTGTCACACCGGGGCCGGCCTCGATTATGCCGGCAAGGTGGTGATCGAGCCGCTGCAGCTGCCCGACGAAGTGTTCGTCCGCGTTTCGCCGGCCGCCTGGTGGGCCCGGGCAGGCGATCTCGGAACCTGGCTGGGACCGCGCCATGCCAATGCGCACAAGGGCGAGCACGGCCATGTGCTGTGCGTCGGCGGCGAGGTCGGCATGGGCGGTGCCGTGCGCCTGTGCGCCGAGGCCGCACTGCGTACCGGCGTCGGCCTGGCCAGCGTTGCCACCCGAACCGCCGGCGTCGCTGCACTGGTCGCGGCCCGGCCGGAGGCCATGACCCACGCCGTCGAGGATGCCGCCGCCCTCGTCCCGCTACTGGAGCGGGCGGACGTGGTGGCCGTGGGGCCGGGGCTGGGTCAGGGCGCCTGGGGACGTTCCCTGCTCGAAGCGGCGCTGGCCTCGGGCAAACCCGTGGTGCTGGACGCCGACGCCCTGAACCTCCTGGCGACCCGCCCCGGTCCCTTGCCGCAGGCCATTCTCACCCCGCACCCGGGGGAGGCGGGCAGATTGCTGGGCATCGCCAGCGGAACGGTTCAAGCCGACCGTTTCGCCGCCGCCGAGGCCCTGGTGCAGCGCTATCGCTGCGTGGTGGTGCTTAAAGGTGCCGGAACGATCGTGGCGGCGCCGGGCGAGGTGCCGACGGTGATCGGCGCCGGCAACCCGGGCATGGCGACCGGCGGAATGGGCGACCTGTTGTCAGGCGTGATCGCGGCCTTGCGCGCCCAGCATCTGCCGGCCTACTTTGCCGCCGTGGCCGGGGCGCTCCTGCACGCGGCCGCCGGTGACGAGGCGGCGCGGATCGGGGGAGAGCGCGGCCTGCTGCCCTCGGACCTGTTTCCACACCTTCGACGGATGGCCAATCCCGAATGAAGCGCGAGCTCGACCTGCCCGATCCGGACGCAACGGCTGCCCTGGCGGCCGATCTGGCCGGCTGCCGGCCCGCCTGGGCGGTGGTGTATCTGGAAGGCGGCCTGGGGGCCGGCAAGAGCACCTTGGCCCGGGCCCTGTTGCGTGCCCTGGGCGTGAAGGGGGCGGTGCGCAGCCCGACCTACACCCTGGTCGAGCGTTATCCCATTCCCGGCGGCGAGGCGGCCCACCTCGACCTGTACCGCCTGGCCAGCGCCGCCGAACTGGACTTCCTGGGTCTGGACGAGCTGGCCGCCGACGCCACCCTGTGGCTGGTGGAGTGGCCGGAGCGCGGCAAGGGCCTGCTGCCGCCGGCCGACCTCCGGATCCAACTGGCGGTGCACGGCAAGGGCCGACGGGCGAAACTGGTGCCCGGCACCCAGTCCGGCGAGGCCTGGCTGGGCCGCCTGGCCGAGCTTCGACAGGGGGGCGGCCAAGGCGTTCCGGGCATTTCCTGAAGCTGATCCGAGGAAGATTCCCCAGTCTTCGGATTCCAAAGGGAAAAGTGCTTGCCTTCCCGGCCCGGCGGTGATTCAATCGCGGCCATGCGCCGGATGCCTGCCCTCGCCGCGGTCCTGATGCTGGTCCTTTCGGGCCTGCCTGCCTTTGCCGCGCAGTTGAAGGGGGTACAGGTCCTGGCCGGAGAAACGGGCACCCGGGCCGTGCTCGAGCTGGACCGCCCCGCCGACTACAAGCTGTTCACCCTGGGCGGCCCCGATCGTCTGGTCCTGGACCTGGCCGACACCCGCCTGGCCTCCGGCTTCAGTGCGCCGCCGCCCAACGGCGTGGTCACCGGCGTCCGCACCGGCAAGCCGGAGGAGCGCCTGTTGAGGGTGGTGCTGGACCTGCAGGGCGCGGTGAAGCCGCGTTCCCGCATCGAGCGCGAGGGCGACCGTACCCGCCTGGTGGTGGAGCTGATGGACGGTCAGGCGGTGGCCCAGGCGCCGGCGCGCACCATCGAAGACGTGATCGGCGCCGGCGAGCGCAAGCTGGTCATCGCCATCGACGCCGGGCATGGTGGCAAGGATCCCGGTGCGATCGGGCTCAGCGGCAAGCGCGAAAAGGACATCACCCTGGCCGTGGCGCGTGAGCTGGCCCGGCTGGTAGATGCCGACCCCGGCATGCAAGCGGTGCTGATCCGCGACAGCGACGTGTTCATTCCGTTGCAGCAGCGCTACATGAAGGCGCGCGAGGCCCAGGCCGACCTGTTCATCTCCATCCATGCCGATGCCGCGCACAATCGTTCGGCGACCGGCGCCTCGGTGTACGTACTGTCGCTGCGCGGCGCCTCTTCCGAGGCCGCGCGCTGGCTGGCCGACCAGGAAAACGCTGCCGACCTGGTCGGCGGGGTCGAACTGGATGCCCGCGACCGCAACCTCGCGGCCGTGCTGCTGGACCTTTCGCAGAACGCGACCATGCGCGTGTCCGACGACATCGCCAGCCAGGTGTTGGCGGCGCTCAAGGGCGTGGGCAAGGCGCACAAACCTCAGGTCGAGAGGGCGAACTTCGTGGTGTTGCGTTCGCCTGACGTGCCGTCGCTGCTGGTGGAAACCGGCTTCATCTCCAATCCGGGCGAGGAAAGCAAGCTCTCCGATCCGAAGTACCGTTCGCGCCTGGCCGCGGCCATCGTGGATGGGGTACGCAACTATTTCTCCGTCCAGGCGCCGCCCGGCACCTGGTATGCAGCCCGTCAGGGCCAGCTCGGCGGCAACCGCCAGCACGTGGTCGCGCGTGGCGAGACGCTCAGCCAGATCGCCGCCCGTCACGGCGTACCCATGGCCAGCATCCGCGCCGCCAACGGGCTCAGGGGCGACATGGTGCGTGCCGGCGAGCGCCTGACCATTCCGGTGCCGCCCCAGGTCGCAGCCGCGCCGGACTGAGCGCTGCCCGGGCCGGGCCCCTCCGTGCCGCTGCTATCATCCGGAGCCATTGCTCCGGAAATGAAGCGACGTGCCGATCCAGCCCCTGCCCGACACCCTGGTCAACCAGATAGCCGCCGGCGAGGTGGTGGAGCGGCCGGCGTCGGTGGTCAAGGAGCTGGTCGAGAATGCCCTGGATGCCGGTGCTGCCCGCATTGACATCGAGCTGGAGGAGGGCGGCGTCCGCCTGATCCGTGTCCGCGACGACGGCGGCGGCATTCCGGCCGACGAGCTGCCGCTGGCGGTGGCGCGTCATGCCACCAGCAAGATAGCCAGCCTGGAGGATCTGGAGCGGGTGGCCACCCTCGGCTTTCGTGGCGAGGCCTTGCCGTCCATCGCCTCGGTGTCGCGTTTCACGCTGAGTTCGCGCGTAGCCGGGTCCGGCCACGGTGCTCGCCTGGAAGTGGAAGGCGGCAAGGCCGCGCCCGTGCTGCCGCATCCGCACCCGCTCGGGACCACGGTCGAGGTGCGCGACCTGTTCTACAACGTGCCGGCCCGGCGCCGTTTCCTGCGCGCCGAACGCACCGAACTGGGCCATATCGAAGATTGGTTGCGGTCGCTGGCCCTGGCCCGGCCGGGAGTCGAACTGCGCGTCAGCCACAACGGGCGGCTGTCCAGACATTACCGGCCGGTGGCCGACGCCGGCGAGCGCCTGCGTCGCCTGGCCGAGGCCCTGGGCGATGACTTCACCCGCCAGTGCCTGCAGATCGAGCATGCCGCCTCCGGGCTGCGCCTGTACGGCTGGGTCGGCCTGCCGACCGCGGCCCGTTCCAGCGCCGACCAGCAGTTCTTCTACGTCAACGGCCGCGCGGTGCGCGATCGCACGGTGGCGCACGCGGTGCGTCAGGCCTACGCCGACGTGCTTTTCCACGGCCGGCATCCGGCCTTCGTGTTGTTCCTGGAATGCGATCCGCGCCAGGTGGACGTGAACGTGCACCCGGCCAAGCACGAAGTGCGTTTCCGCGAGCAGCGGCTGGTGCACGAGTTCATCTACCGTAGCCTGCACGAAGCCCTGGCCGGCGCCCGCGCCGGCGCCGTGGGCGGAGAACCGGTGGCCTTGCCGGCAGCGCACCCCCTGTCTTCCGGGGTGGCCGCGGCCGGCGCGGCTAGCGGGAACATGCCGGGATGGGCGCCATCGCCACGCCAAGGTGGCCTGGGCCTGGCGGAAGCGGCAGCCGCTTATGCGGCCTTGTACAAGGCGCCCGCACCGCCGGCTGCGGCCGTGGCGGGTCCGGCGGAAGCGGGCGGAACACCGCCGCTGGGCTACGCGCTGGCACAGTTGCACGGCGTATTCATCCTCGCCGAGAACGCCGAAGGCCTGGTGCTGGTGGACATGCACGCCGCCCATGAGCGCATCACCTACGAGCGCTTGAAGGCTGCCCGCGACGGCGAGGGACTCCGCAGCCAGCCCCTGCTGGTGCCGGAGACGCTGTCGGTCAGCGAGCGCGAAGCCGACATCGCCGAGCAGCAGGCCGAGACCCTGGCCGGCTGGGGCTTCGAGCTGCGCCGTTCCGGTCCGCAAAGCCTGAGCATCCGTGCGGTGCCGGCCCTGTTGGCCGACCTGGATCCGCGCGCCCTCGTGCTGGACGTGCTGGCGGACCTGCGCGAACACGGTGACAGCCGCCGGGTGGAGCAGGCCCGCAACGAGCTGCTGTCCACCCTGGCCTGCCACACATCGGTGCGGGCCAATCGGCGGCTGACCGTTCCGGAGATGAATGCACTGTTGCGCGACATGGAGTCCACCGAGCGCAGCGGTCAGTGCAATCATGGCCGTCCGACCTGGGTGCAGCTCACCAGGGCCGAACTCGACCGACTTTTCCTGAGGGGACGCTAGATGAGCGGATTAAAGCGACTTGCACGCCCCGTCCTGGCCGCCGCCTTGCTGGCAGGCGTGGCCGCCTGTGGCGGTGGCGGCGACGCCGCCCCGGACGACGCCGAGGCGCGTGCCGCCGAAGCGGCCAGGCATGCCTACGAGAAGACGATCCTGGACTGGCGCGAACAGCGCCTGCGCTCGCTGCAGCGGCCGGACGGCTGGTTGTCCCTGGTCGGCCTGCACTGGCTCAAGCCGGGGACCACCTTCGTCGGCAGCGCCCCTGACAACGGCACCCGCCTGGCGCTGGGCCCGCCCTACCTGGGCACGCTGCACGTGGGCAAGGACGGCACGCTTCGCCTGGACATCCATCCTGGCGCCGAGGGCGAAGTCACCGTCGATGGCGAGCCGGCCAGCGGCCGGGTGCTGCTGCGCAGCGACCGCCAGGCGGAAAAGGCGACGGTCGTCGGCTTCAACCGCGGCGATGCCAGCTTCATCGTGATCGAGCGCGGCGGCCGCTTCGCCCTGCGCGTGCGCGACGCAATGGCGCGCACGCGCACGCAGTTCCCGGGCATCGCCTATTTCGACATCGACCCGGACTACCGCTTCCGGGCCCGGCTGGAACCGGCGCCAGCCGGCGCCACCATGGAGATCATCGACGTCAACGGCATGGTCGAGAAGATGCCGCACATCGGTCGCGTGCACTTCGAGAAGGACGGCAAGGCCTACAGCCTGGAGGCAGTGGACCAGGGCGACGGTCGCCTGTTCTTCACCTTTGCCGACCGCACCAGCGGGCACGAGAGCTATGCCGCGGCCAGGTTCCTGTACGCCGATCCGCCCGGACCGGACGGCCTCGTGGATCTGGACTTCAACCGGGCTTACAACCCGCCCTGTGCCTTTACCGAGTTCTCCACCTGCCCGCTGCCGCCGCCGGAGAACCGGCTTGACCTGCGGGTGACGGCAGGCGAAAAGAAACCCTTGCCCTATCAGCCATGAGGTGAGGGATGCTCGCGAGCGCGGTCCGCCTGCTGCTGGTCCTGTTCCTGGCGGCGACCGCGTCCGCCTGTGCCGAGCCACCGCCGCGGCCCCTGCTGTGGAAGGTTGGCGACGGCGACAACCATCTGTACTTGCTGGGCTCCTTCCACCTGCTGAAGGAGAGCGACTATCCCCTGGATCCGGCGACCGACCTTGCCTTCGAGGATGCCGAGCGCCTGGTCTTCGAGCTGCCGCCCGATGCCATGGCCGATCCGGCCACGACCCGGCTGATGATCCAGGCCGCGCAACGCACCGACGGCAGTCGTCTGCGCGACGAACTGCCGGAAGCGGCCTGGGAACGTCTTCAGGCGCATGCCCAGCGCCGGCGTCTGCCCCTGGAGCCCATGCAGAACCTCGAGGCCTGGTACGTCGGCCTGATGGTGAGCCTGTCGGAGATGCAGGCCCAGGGCATGCTGCCCGAGCATGGTCTGGACAAGCACTTCGCCCGACGCGCCGCCGCCGCGGGAAAACCCGCCGAGGGGCTGGAAACCGTCGCCGAGCAGATCGCCCTGTTCGACGACATGGACCCGGAGCTGCAGGTGCGCAGCCTGGAGCGGACCCTGGAGGAGATCGAGGATCTGCGCGGGCGGGTCGAACGCATGCATGGGCTGTGGCGCGATGGCGACGCCGACGGCCTGTACGCCATGACCGGCGCGGAGATGAAAGCCGAACAACCCGAGCTGTACGCGCGGGTCAATACCGAGCGCAACCGGGCCTGGCTGCCACGCCTGAAAGCGATGCTGGACGGTTCGACGGACCAGGACGTGCTGGTGGTGGTCGGCGCCCTGCACCTGCTGGGCGAGGACGGGCTGGTGGCCTTGCTGGAGGCGGAGGGCTACACGGTCGAGCGGCTCTGAGGCGCCGGCCAGGCCGGCCGGCTCGGCTTCGGCGCCGGCGGCACCATCACGATGCAGTCCACCGGGCAGGGTGGCAGGCACAGCTCGCAACCGGTGCAGAGCGCAGGGATTACGGTGTGCATCAGCCTGGGCGCGCCGACGATCGCGTCCACCGGGCAGGCCTGGATGCACTTGGTGCAGCCGATGCAATCCTCCTCGACGATCAGCGCCACCAGGGCGGGCTTTGCCTCGCCGTTGTCCGGGTTGAGCGGTTTGGGCTCGCGGCCCAGCAGCTCGGCCAGGGCGCGCACGCCGGCCTCGCCGCCGGGAGGGCACTGGTTGATGTCGGCCTCGCCCCTGGCGATGGCCTCGGCGTAGGGCCGGCAGCCTGGGTAGCCGCACTGGCCGCACTGGGTCTGCGGCAGCAGCCGGTCGATGCGTTCCACCATGGGGTCGGCCCCGACCCGGAACCGCACCGCCGCCCAGCCGAGCAAGGCACCCAGCGCGGCCGCCAGCAGGCCCAGGGCGAGCAGGGCGGTGGCCATCTCAGGCCGGGACCATGCCGGCGAAGCCCATGAAGGCCAGCGACATCAGCGCGGCTGTCGCCAGCGCCACCGGCGCGCCGCGCCAGGCGGCAGGCACGTCGGCGGTTTCCAGCCGCTCGCGCATGGCCGCGAACAGTACCAGCACCAGGCCGAAGCCGAGGGCGGCGCCGAAGCCGTACAGCACCGCCTCGAAGAGTCCGCGCCGGGCCTGCACGTTCAGCAGCGCCACCCCCAGTACGGCGCAGTTGGTGGTTATCAGCGGCAGGTAGAGGCCCAGCACGCGGTAAAGCCGCGGACTCTGCTTGTGCAGCACCAACTCGGTGAACTGCACCACCGCCGCGATCACCAGGATGAAACCGAGGGTGCGCAGGTACTCCAGGCCCAGCGGCAGCAACAGCCAGTGGTGCACGGCCCAAGCCAGGGCAGACGACAGCGTGAGCACGAAGCCGGTCGCCAGCGCCATGCCGTAGGCGGCGTCCAGCCTGCGCGAGACGCCCATGAAGGGGCACAGCCCCAGGAACTTCACCAGCACGAAGTTGTTGACGAAGGCCGCGCCGACCAACAGCAGGGCGATTTCGTCGAGCATCGCGGCCTACCTCACGGGCATGCCGGCCTGCGCGCCCTCGTCCACGCCCAGCAGGGCCAGGGACCCGCCGTCGAAGCCGGCCGAGAGGATCATGCCCTCGGACACACCGAAGCGCATCTTGCGCGGGGCCAGGTTGGCGATGAACACCACGTGCCGGCCGACCAGCTTCTCCGGCTCGCCGTAGCTGGCGCGGATGCCGCTGAATATCTGCCGCTGGCCGAGCTCGCCGGCGTCGAGCAGGAAGCGCAGCAGCTTGTCCGAGCCCTCGACGAAGCCGCACTCCAGCACCTTGCCGATGCGCAGGTCGAGCTTGGCGAAGTCCTCGATGCCGACGTGCTGCACCGTGGCGGCATCGCCAGCGGCCGCCTTCTTTTCCGCGGCGGGCATGTCGGCCGCCTTGGCGGCTTCGGCTTCGGCGGGCTTGAGGTCTTCCTTGCTGGCGTCGGTCATGGCCTGGATCTGCCTGGGATCGATTCGGGTCATCAGGGGCTGGAAGGCATCGATGCGGTGGCCCAACAGCGGCTGCTTGGCGTCTTCCCAGCGCCGCACCGGCGCGCGCAGGAAGCCCTCGGCCTTCTCGGCCAGCGCCGGCAGTACCGGCTTGAGGCCGGCGGCCAGCACACGGAACAGGTTCAGGCCCTGGCTGCAGACCGCCTGCAGCTCGGCCTCGGCGCCTTCCTGCCGGGCGATGACCCAGGGTTTGCGTTCGTCGATGTAGCGGTTGGCCTCGTCGGCCAGGGCCATGAGTTGGCGGATCGCCTGGCCGTACTCGTCGCGGGCGTAGCTGGCGGCGATGTCGTCCAGGGCGGCGGCGAAGCGGGCCTGCATCTCCGGCTCCGGCAATGCCTCCGCCAGGCGGCCGTCGAAGCGCTTGCCGATGAAACCGGCGCAGCGGCTGGCGATGTTGACGAACTTGCCGACCAGATCGCTGTTCACCCGGGCGACGAAGTCGTCCAGATTGAGATCGAGGTCGACGATGCCGGCGCCGGTCTTGGCGGCGAAGTAGTAGCGCAGCGCCTCCGGGTCCAGGCCCGCTTCCATGTAGGTGCGGGCCATGATGAAGGTGCCGCGCGACTTGCTCATCTTGGCGCCGTTGACGGTGAGGTAGCCGTTGACGTGCAGCGCGGTCGGCGGGCGCAGGCCGGCGCCGTGCAGCATGGCCGGCCAGAACAGACCATGGAAGTTGATGATGTCCTTGCCGATGAAGTGGTGCATCTCGGTCTCGCCGGAGCGGTTGCGGGCTTCATCGGTAAAGGCGGCGAAATCAAGGCCGCGGCGTGCGCACCAGGCCTTGAACGAAGCCAGGTAGCCGATCGGCGCGTCCAGCCAGACGTAAAAGAACTTGCCCGGCGCGTCCGGGATCGGGAAGCCGAAATAGGGCGCGTCGCGGCTGATGTCCCAGTCGCGCAGGCCGCCCTCCAGCCACTCGGCCAGCTTGGCCTTCACCGCCGGATGCGCCACCTCGCCGGCCAGCCACCTGCGCAGGAAGTCCTCGAAACGGCCCAGCTCGAAGAAGTAGTGCTCGGAATCGCGTAGCTCGGGGCTGGCGCCGGAGACCACCGAGCGCGGGTTCTTCAGCTCGGTGGGCGAGTAGGCCTTGCCGCAGACCTCGCAGTTGTCGCCGTACTGGTCGGCGGCACCGCAGTTCGGACACTCGCCCTTGATGTAGCGGTCGGGCAGGAACATCTGCCGGACCGGGTCGTACAACTGCTGGATCGAACGCACGGCGATGGCCTTCGGTCCGTGCGTGCCGTCGCGCAGCCGGGTATAGATCAGCGAGGCGAGCTCGCGGTTCTCATCGCTGTGGGTCGAGTGATAGTGGTCGAATTCGACCGAGAATGCCTTGAAGTCGGCCTCGTGCCCGGCCTGGATGCCGCGGATGAAGTCTTCCGGGGCCATGCCGGCCCTTTCCGCCGCCAGCATGATCGGCGTGCCGTGGGCATCGTCCGCACAGACGAAATGGACCTCGCCGCCGGCCATGCGCCGGGCCCGTACCCAGACGTCGGCCTGAACGTAGCCGACCAGGTGGCCCAGGTGCAGCGGACCGTTGGCGTAGGGCAGGGCGGTGGTGACCAGGGCAGGGCGGGGTTGCGGCATCTTTCTGACCGGAATCAAGGAGGCGGCATTATCCCATGTCCGCGCCGCCGGCCGGGGGCCCGGGGCCGGTAGAATCGGTGCCGGCAGGCCGCATCCGGCCGAGGAGTATGGCAATGTCCCTGGAAAACACCGTGCGGGCGGCGCTGGCCGACCTGCAGGATCCCCATCTCGAGCGGCCCCTGGCCGACACCGGCGCGCTGCGTGGCATCGGCGTGGACGGCGAGGCCGTGGCCATCGAGGTTCGTTTGGACTATCCGGCTGCCGGCTGGCACGAGGTCCTGGCCGGGGAGATCCGCCGGCGCGCCCTGGCCGTGCCGGGCGTGGCCAGGGTCACTGTCGCGGTGTCCTCGCGTATGCTCTCGCACAAGGTACAGGGCGAGCTCACGCCCCTGCCGCAGGTCAAGAACATCATCGCCGTGGCCTCGGGCAAGGGCGGTGTCGGCAAGTCCACCACCGCCGTGAACCTGGCCCTGGCCCTGCAGGCCGAGGGCGCCCGGGTCGGCGTGCTGGACGCCGACATCTACGGTCCCTCCATCCCCAGGATGCTGGGCCTGGAAGGCCGGCCGGACAGCCCTGACGGCAAGTCCATCACCCCGAAGATCGGTCATGGCCTGCAGGCCATGTCCATTGGCCTGCTGGTCGGCGAGGACACGCCGATGATCTGGCGCGGCCCGATGGTCACCCAGGCCCTGCAGCAACTGCTGGGGGACACCCGCTGGGAAGGCCTGGATTACCTGGTCATCGACCTGCCGCCGGGCACCGGCGACATCCAGCTGACCCTGGCCCAGCGCATCCCGGTCTCCGGCGCGGTCATCGTCACCACGCCGCAGGAAATCGCCACCCTCGATGCGCGCAAGGCCCTGCAGATGTTCAACAAGGTGCAGGTGCCGGTACTGGGCATCGTCGAGAACATGGCCGTGCACGTGTGCCCGAACTGCGGGCACGCCGAGCACGTGTTCGGCGCCGGCGGTGGCGAGCGCATGGCGGCGCAATACGGGGTGCCGCTGCTGGCCTCGCTGCCGCTGGACATCCACATCCGCGAGCAGGCCGATTCCGGGGCGCCCACGGTGGCAGCCGAGCCGGGTTCGTCCCTGGCCGCGGCCTACCGGCTGATGGCCCGGCGGGCGGCGGCCCGGCTGTCGCTGCAGGCGCGCAACAAGGCCATCGGCCTGCCCAACATCGTGCTCAGCAACAGCTGAGCCGGTCCGGCTAGAATCGCCGCTTCCGTCCCACGCCTGGACCTTCCCGAGCATGAGCATCAAGTCCGACCGCTGGATCCGCCGCATGGCCGAGCAGGGCATGATCGAGCCCTTCGAGCCAGGCCAGGTCAAGCACGCCGCCGACGGCCATCGCATCGTCAGTTACGGCACGTCCAGCTACGGCTACGACGTGCGCTGCGCGGGCGAGTTCAAGGTGTTCACCAATATCAACTCCACCATCGTGGATCCCAAGGCCTTCGACCCGAAGAGCTTCGTGGACGTGAATTCAGAGGTCTGCATCATCCCGCCCAACAGCTTCGCCCTGGCGCGCACGGTGGAGTATTTCCGCATCCCGCGCGACGTGCTGGTCGTCTGCCTGGGCAAGAGCACCTACGCGCGCTGCGGCATCATCGTCAACGTCACGCCGCTGGAACCGGAGTGGGAAGGCCACGTGACCCTGGAGTTCAGCAACACGACGCCGTTGCCGGCCAAGATCTACGCCGGCGAGGGGGTGGCGCAGATGCTGTTCTTCCAGTCCGACGAAGCCTGCGAGACCAGCTACCGCGACCGCGGCGGCAAATACCAGGGACAGACCGGGGTCACCCTGCCGCGCACCTGAGCAGGTGCCGCCCGGCTCCATGCCGTCCTTCTGCAGGCCGCTGGTGTGCCGGCGGGCTCGCCGGCGTCCCGGGGCCGGCTCTCAGCCCGTCTCCGGCATGCGGACGGGTTCCTGGCCACCCAGGCGCTGCCGCAGCGCCCACAGCAGGGCCTCGCGCCGATCGGCCGGGTAGGGCTGGCGCGGGCCGCTGCCCCATACCGGCCCGGGCCAGGCGGCGTCGCCCTCCCGGCGGGCGACCACGTGCACGTGCAGCTGCCGCACCACGTTGCCCAGCTGGCCGATGTTGAGCTTGCCCAGGCCGGACACCGCCCGCAGCAGGTCGCTGGCCTGGTTGATCTCGGCCAGCAGCAGGCGCTGGCTGGCGCCGTCCAGGTCCACCCAGTTCTCGACGCCGGCGACCCGCGGCAGCAGCAGCAGCCAGGGGAAGCGGGCGTCGTCCATCAGCCGCAGCTGCGACAGCGGGCCCTCGGCGACCAGCAGGCTGTCCGCGGCCAGGCGCGGGTCCGGTTCGAAGGCGGCGGGCACGTCAGCGCAACACCTTCTGCAGGAACATCAGGGTGCGTTCCATGGCCAGGCGGTCGCTTTCGGCATGGAAATCCGGTCGGGCCGAGCAGGAAAAGCCATGGCCGGCGCCCGGCCAGACGTGGATTTCGGCCCCCGAGAGCGCCTCGCGGTGCTTCTCCACGTCGTCGGGCGGAATCAGCGGGTCCTCGGCGCCGAAGTGCAGCAGCAGAGGCGCCTTCGGCCGCTCGCCGAGGAAGGGCACGGTGCGGGCACCGTAGTAACTGACCGCGGGGATGCCCATGCGGGCATTGGCCAGGTAGGCGACGGTGCCGCCCCAGCAATAGCCGACCACGGCGACCCGGTGGTCGGCCTCGAGGTAGTCGTAGGCGCCGCGTACCCCGTCCAGGGCGCCGTTGAAACCCAGCTCCTCGACGATCTGCCGGCCCCGGGCCAGGCCGGCCTCGTCGTATTCGAGCACCGTGCCGGGGTGAACCCGGTCGAACAGGGCGGGCGCGAGGGTGACGTAGCCATAGTTGGCGAAGCGGTCGGCGGTCTGGCGCATGTGCGGGGTCAGGCCGAACACTTCGTGCACCAGCACCAGGGCGCCCCGGGGAGCGATGTGCGGCCGGGCGATCCAGCCGGAAATGCGGCCGTGGCGGGTGTTGAGCGAGATAGACTGGCCCATCGGCAATCCTCCCCTGCAGGTCGCGCGGCAACTAGCCTACACCGGCTGGCCCGGCCCGGGAGGCTATAATCCGCGCCCCTCCCGTGCCCGCGCCGCCATGTCCGCCAGCCAGCCCAAGGTGGGTTTCGTCAGCCTCGGCTGCCCGAAGGCCCTCGTGGATTCCGAACGCATTCTCACCCAGCTACGGGTCGAGGGTTACGACATCGTGCCCAGCTACGATGCCGCCGACCTGGTCGTGGTCAACACCTGCGGCTTCATCGAATCGGCGGTGGCCGAGAGTCTGGAGGCGATCGGCGAAGCCCTGGCCGAGAACGGCAAGGTCATCGTCACCGGCTGCCTGGGCAAGCGCCCCGAGCAGATCCGCGAGGCCCATCCGGATGTGCTGGCCATCACCGGGCCGCAGGATTACGCCTCGGTGATGGCGGCGGTGCACCAGGCCCTGCCGCCGAAACACGACCCCTTCCTGGACCTGGTGCCGGATTACGGACTGAAGCTGACCCCCCGCCACTACGCCTACCTGAAGATTTCCGAGGGCTGCAATCACCGCTGCAGCTTCTGCATCATCCCCTCGATGCGCGGCGACCTGGTCTCGCGGCCGGTGGACGAGGTGCTGCGCGAGGCCGAGCGGCTGGTCCGCGGCGGCGTGCGCGAGCTGCTGGTGATCTCCCAGGACACCAGCGCCTACGGCGTGGATCTCAAGTACTCCGAACGCAGCTGGCGCGAACGCCGCTACCAGACCCGCCTGAAGGCGCTGTGCGAAGGACTGGCCGAACTGGGCGTCTGGGTCCGGCTGCACTACGTCTACCCCTATCCGCACGTGGACGAGGTGATCCCGCTGATGGCCGAGGGCAGGCTGCTGCCCTACCTGGACATTCCCTTGCAGCACGCCAGTCCGCGCATCCTGAAGCTGATGAAGCGGCCCGGCGCGGTGGACAGGACCCTCGAGCGCATCCGCCGCTGGCGGGAGATCTGTCCGGAGCTGACCATCCGCAGCACCTTCATCGTCGGCTTTCCCGGCGAGACCGGGCAGGAGTTCGAGGAACTGCTGGCCTTCCTGGGCGAGGCGCAGCTTGACCGCGTCGGCGCCTTCGCCTACTCGCCGGTGGAAGGAGCCGCCGCCAATGCGCTGCCCGACCCGGTCCCGGAGCAGGTCAAGCAGGAGCGGCTGGCCCGCTTCATGGCGCGGCAGGCAGAGATCAGCGCGGCCAGGCTGGAAGCCAAGGTCGGCAGCGTGCAGCGCTGTCTGGTGGACGCGATCGACGGCGAGCTGGCCATCGCCCGTTCGATGGCCGACGCCCCGGAGATCGACGGTCTGGTACAGATCCAGGACGGCGCCGCCGCCGGTCTGAAGCCGGGAGACTTCTGCGACGTGCGGATCATGGGCAGCGACGAGCACGACCTGTTCGGCCTGGTCGGCGACCCGGACGACGGGGACTGACCGGCGCAAACCCTTGCCGCCGGCGCCGGCTGCCGCCTCAGTCGTACTCGATGGCGACGATCATGTAACGCACCGGTCCGGACGGCAGTTGCGCCTCGACTTCGTCGTCCAGGCGGCGGCGCAGCAGCGCCCGGGCCAGGGGCGAGTCCACGCTGATCAGGCCGGCGCGGGCATCGGCCTCGTCGGCGCCGACGATGCGGTAACGTACGATTTCGCCGTCGCTCATGCGTTCCAGCTCGATCCGGGCGCCGAAGTAGACGACCTCCGGATCGGCCGGACGGCCCTCCACTACCTTCAGCGTCTGCAGGCGCTTGCTCAGGTAGCGGACCCGCCGATCGATCTCGGCCAGTTGCTTCTTGCGGTAGGTGTATTCGGCGTTTTCGCTGCGGTCGCCTTCGGCGGCCGCGGCGGCCAGTGCCTTGACCACCTCCGGCCGGCGTCGGCGCCAGAGCTCGTCGAGCTCGGCACGCAGACGCTCGAAACCGGCACGGGTGATGATCGCCGTGGACTTCTCGCCGGGCGGCCGCCAGCGGCCCATGGCTCACTCCGCCGCGGGCGCCGCCGGAATGTAGGTCAGCGGCGCGTCGGGGCCTATCGGCAGTTCCAGCCAGATCCACAGGCCGAACATCGCGCTCCAGCCCAGCAGGAACACGAGCGAATAAGGCAGCATGGTCGCCACCAGGGTGCCGATGCCGGCCTTGGGTTCGTAGCGCTGGAAGAAAGCGATGATCAGGGCGAAGTAGCTCATCATCGGCGAGATGATGTTGGTCACGCTGTCGCCGACGCGATAGGCCACCTGGGTCATCTCCGGCGAATAACCCAGCAGCATGAACATGGGAACGAACACCGGCGCCATCAGCGCCCACTTGGCCGAGGCCGAGCCCATGAACAGGTTGACGGCGGCGGTAAGCAGGATGAAGCAGACGAACAGCGGAATGGTCGGCAGGCCCAGGGTCCTGAGGAACTCGGCGCCCTCGACCGCGAAGATCAGGCCCAGCTGGGTCCAGTTGAAGAAGGCGACGAACTGGGCGGCGAAGAACACCAGCACCAGGTAACCGCCCAGGGTGCTCATGCTGGCGGCCATGCCCTTGATCACGTCGCTGTCGGACCTGATGGTGCCGGCGCCGATGCCGAAGGCGACGCCGGCGATCACGCCGTACAGGAAGATGATCACCACCACGCCGCTGAGGAAGGGCGAGCGCAGCAGGTCGCCGTCCGCGCCGCGCAGGAAGCCGGCGCCGGGCAGGCTGCCCTGGGGCAAGGCCGCCCAGACCAGCAGCAGGGTGAACAGGCCGACCGCAGCCAGGGCGTAGAGCATGCCGCGCTTCTCCGCCGGGCTCAGGCGCTGGTCCTCCGGACTGGCGTCGTCGGCCATCTTCACCGTCGCCGGCGGAGTATCGGGGAAACGCGGGGCGACGATCTTTTCCGTGACGAACCAGCCCAGCAGGGTGATCACCGGGGTGGACACGATCATGAAGTACCAGTTCGCCAGCGGACTGACCGTGTAGTCCGGATCGATGATGCGGGCGGCTTCCTGCGACAGGCCGGCCAGCAGCGGGTCGATGGTGCCGATCAGCAGATTGGCCGAGTAGCCGCCGGAAACGCCGGCGAATACCGCCGCCATGCCCAGGATCGGGTGCCGGCCGGCGCTGATGAAGATCAGCGCGCCCAACGGCACCAGCAGCACATAGCCGATCTCGCTGGCCATGTTCGACATCACGCCGGCGAACACCAGCACCGGCGTCAGCAGGAAACGCGGGGCCGACAGCACCAGCAGGCGTAGCGAGGCGCCGATCAGGCCGCTGTGCTCGGCCACGCCGATGCCGATCAGGGCCACCAGTACCACGCCCAGCGGGGCGAAGCCGGTGAAGTTGCTGACCGCGCCGGTCAGCATCCGGTGCAGGCCTTCGATGCTCAGCAGGTTGACCGGAGCGACCGGCTCGCCGGTGGCCGGGTGGGCGACGCTGAGGCCCGCCAGCGAGGCCAGCCAGGACGCCAGCACCACCGCCAGGGCCAGCAGGGCGAACAGCGTGGCTGGATGCGGCAGGGCGTTGCCGCCGCGTTCGATGATGCCCAGGAATCGGTCCATGGCGCTGCGCTTGGCGGGCTTGGCGTCGGTCATGCGTGCTGACTCCCTGCTTGCGGGCGGAGGCCCGAAAGGGGGCGATGATACCCAAGCCATCATCCGGCTGCCCGGGGGTGCGGGCGTCCGGCCCTGCCGTTGCCAGCCTGCGGGGGCGGGCTGCGAGCGGTCGGGCAGTGGCCTCAGCGCTTCCCGCCCAGCAGACCGCCCAGCAGACCGCGCAGGATCTGCCGGCCGATGCCGTTGGCCACGGTCCGGGTCACGGATTTGGCCGCGGTCTCGACCGCGCCCTGGCGGCGCCCGGTGCCCCAGAGGAACTCGTCCAGTCGCGAGCGCGGCTGGTTGCCGGCCTGCGGCGCCGGCGTGCCGGAACGAGTTGGCGACGAGGGCGGTTCCGGCGCCGGTTCCGGCGCGGCCGCCTGCTGGGCGCGCCGGGCCAGCATCTCGAAGGCCGAGTCGCGGTTGAGCGGCATATCGTATTTGCCGCCCACCGGCGAGCGCGCCCGCACCACGGCGCGTTCCTCCTCGCTGATCGTGCCCATCCGGCAGCGCGGCGGACAGATCAGGGTACGCTGCACCGGCATCGGCACGCCCTTGTCCTGCAGGGTGGAGACCAGGGCCTCGCCTACGCCCAGTTCACCGATCACCCGGGCCACGTCCAGGTTCGGGTTGGGCACGAAGGTCTCCGCGGCCGCGCGCACCGCCTTCTGATCGCGCGGGGTGAAGGCGCGCAGGGCGTGCTGCACGCGGTTGCCGAGCTGGCCCAGCACCTCGTCGGGCACGTCGTCCGGGTTCTGCGAGCAGAAGTACACGCCCACGCCCTTCGAGCGGATCAGTCGCACCACCTGCTCGACCCGCTGGCGCAACGCCGGTGGGCAGTCGTCGAACAGCAGGTGCGCCTCGTCGAAGAAGAACACCAGCTTCGGCACATCCAGGTCGCCGACCTCGGGAAGGGTCTCGAACAGCTCGCTCAGCAGCCAGAGCAGGAAGCTGGAGTAAAGGCGCGGACGCAGGATCAGTTGATCGGCGGCGATCAGGTTGACGATGCCGCGCCCGGACATGTCCTGCCGCATCAGGTCGGCCAGCTGCAGCGCCGGTTCGCCGAAGAACTGCTTGCCACCGTCCTGTTCCAGGCGCAGCAGGGCGCGCTGGATCGCGGCGATGGACTGCGGGCTGACCAGGCCGTAGGCCTGCGAGATCTCCCTGCGTGCTTCGGCGACGAAGCCGAGCAGGGCGCGCAGGTCGTCCAGGTCGAGCAACAGCAGGCCTCGGTCGTCGGCCAGTTTGAAGGCGATGTCGAGCACGCCGGCCTGGGTGTCGTTGAGCTCGAGCATGCGCCCCATCAGGGTCGGGCCGACCTCGGACACTGTGGTCCGCAGCGGGTGGCCGAGCTTGCCGAACAGATCCCAGAACACCACCGGACTGGCTTCGTTGGCATAGCCTTCGAGGCCGATCGTGCGCAGCCTTTCCTCGATCTTCGGATTGGGCGTGCCTGCGACGGCCAGGCCGGCGATATCGCCCTTGACGTCGGCCATCACCACCGGCACGCCCAGACGCGAGAAGCCCTCCGCCATCACCATCAGGGTCACCGACTTGCCGGTGCCGGTGGCGCCGGCGACCAGGCCATGGCGATTGCCGTAGCGGCCGAGCAGGCGGACGGGCTGCTCGCCCTGGCCGATCAGGATGTCGCTCATGCGTGGTGCTCCGGGGCGGCTGGGATGGCCGGATTCTAGCCGTCACCCGCCAACGCGCCACGCTTGCGGCCGGCGCCGGGGCATCGCTAGGCTGCGCGCTGCGCTTTCTCCGCAAGTCCGTCACATGCCCCTGTCCCGATGCCTGGCCCTGGCGGCCCTGCTGCTGGCGCTGGCCAGCCCCGAAGCGTCGGCGCGCCGCCAGGCCCGCGCCGAAGCCCTGTACGTCGAACTCGATCACGCCAGCCAGGCCTATCGCCTGGGCCTGGAACAGGTCGCCGGCGGCGATGGCGAGCGGGGACGGGAAACCCTGCGCCAGGCGGCCGGCCAGCTGCTGGACGCCGCCGGCCGCTGCCAGGACACCCGCGGCTGCGATGTCGGCCGCTTCGTCGCCGCCTATGACGCGCTCCTGCATCTGGGCGCCGAACAGGCCGCCGGCGGCGGCGAGGGCTTCAGCCGCGAGAACGGCGACAAGGCCGGGGCCGGCGAGGGTGTGCTGGCGCACCTGCCCGAGGCCGCCCGCTCGGTCGCCACCTTGCGTGGCCGCGACCTGCGCGAGCTGATCGAGCTCAACGAACCGGTGCAGGCGGCCCTGATGGACTGGCTGACCTGGATGCGCCCCGCCCTGATGACCAGCTGGGAGAACTACCAGTACATGCGTTTCCTGATGTGGCCCGAATACGAGCAGGCGGGCCTGCCGGAGGCGCTGCTGTTCGGGATCCTGGCCAAGGAATCCAACGGCCGCGTGCACGCGGTTTCGCGTGCCGGCGCGGCCGGGCCGCTGCAGTTCATGCCGGCCACCGGCGCCCGCTTCGGCCTGGGCTGGCGCGACGGTTTCGACACCCGCTACGACCCGCAGCTGGCCGCACGCGCCAGCGTGCTGTACTTCAACGAGCGCTTCGCCGAACTGGGCGACGAGCTGGAATTCGCCCTCGCTGCCTACAACGGCGGCGAGGGCCGGGCCCGCCGGCTGAAGGAGTCCGCCGGCGGCAAGCCATTCTGGGATCCGGCGGTGTACGGCCAGTTGCCGCCCGAGACCCGCGACTATGTGCCCTACGTGCTGGCCGCGGCCTGGCTGTTCCTGCATCCGGAGGACTACGGCCTGGAGTTCCCGCAGGTGCAGGGCGCCGCCACGGTGATCAGGCTGGAGCAGCCGGCCTCGCTGTACCAGCTGGCGATCTGCCTGGGCGGGCCGGGCAACGGCTATTTCCGGGCCCTGCGCAACCTCAATCCGCGCTACGAGCCGCACCAGGGCCTGGCCGCCGGTACCGAGCTGCGCGTGCCGGTGGCGGTGCCGCCGGCCTATCGCGAGCATTGCCTGCAGGGCGAGCGGGCCGAGCTGGCGGCACGCCTGGTGGCCGCGCGCAAGCCGGCGCAATCGGCCTTGCCCGGCACCGGCAGTCACCGGGTCAAGGCAGGCGACACCCTGAGCGCAATCTCGCGCCGCTATCGTTGCCAAGGGCCGACAGCCCTGGCCAGGGCCAACGGCCTGCGCAAGCCCTATCTCATCCGGCCGGGGCAAACCCTGCGTCTCGAGGGTTGTCGAGGCTGAGCCCGCGGCGGCTTGCGTCCGCGCGCGGCCGAGCTAGGCTTGCTAGGTTCCGACCGGAGGCATGCCCATGCGTCGCCGCAACGATCCGGAAGGCCTGCGCCTGCCGATCAAGCTCGACAGCACCAGCAACGGCGAGTTCGAGCCGGTGCCCCTGCAGCCGCAGCACCTGCAGGCACGCCATCTCGCCCTGGAGCAGGCCGACCTCAACGCCCGGCGACTGCGTCTGTCGCGCCGCGACTTCCTGGTTTCGGCCTGCGGCGCCGCCACCACCCTGGCGGCGATGAACGCCGCCTATGCCGCTGCCGGCAAGGCGGGTGGTTACTTCGCGCTGCCGCCGGAGGCGCCGCTGGACCAGGCCGCGGCGGCGTCGGCGGTGGAGGGCAAGGAGTTCATCTTCGACGTGCAGGGGCACTTCGTGAACCCGACCGGCGCCTGGACCCGGCGCCTGCCGGAAGGCGCGCGGCCGCTGTCGGGCTTTCAGGCCGAGGGATGCGTGGCGGCGGCCCTGCCGGGGCCGCTGGACCGGCTGCAGTGTTTCGGGCCGGACACCTTCGTGCGCGACATCTTCCTGGATTCCGACACCGACCTGATGGTGCTGAGCTTCGTGCCCTCGACCCGCGAGGGCGAGCCGCTGACCATCGAGGAGGCGGCCGCCACCGCCGCCATCGTCGAACGCCTGGAAGGCACGCACCGGCTGTATCTGCACGGACGGGTCAACCCCAACCAGCCGGGTGACCTGGAGGACATGGAGCGGCTGGCCAGCCGGTTCCGGATCAGCGCCTGGAAGACCTACACCCAGTGGGGCCCGGACGGCCGGGGCTTTTGGATGGACGACGAGCCCGGCCTGGCCATGATCGAAAACGCGCGCCGGCTGGGCGTGCGCAACATCGCCATCCACAAGGGCCTGCCCTTCGGTCCGCGCAGCTACGAGCACAGTACCTGCGCCGACATCGGCCGGGTGGCGAAACGCTTCCCGGACGTGAACTTCCTGATCTACCACTCCGGTTTCGTCACCACCCGGGCGGAGGGTCCGCACGATCCACAGCGCAGCGACGGCGTGGATGGCCTGGTGAACGCGGTTCTGGCCGCCGGCCTGGGCAAGGGCGGCAACGTCTATGCCGAGCTGGGCTCGACCTGGCGCTTCCTGATGCGCGATCCGGACTCGGCCGCGCACACCCTGGGCAAGCTGCTGCTGCACCTGGGCGAGGACAACATCCTCTGGGGCACCGATTCGATCTGGTACGGCAGCCCGCAGGACCAGATCCAGGCCTTTCGTACCTTTCAGATCTCGCCGGCCTTCCGCGAACGTTACGGCTACCCCGAGATCACGCCGGCGATACGGGCGAAGATCTTCGGCCTGAACGCCCTGAAGCTGTACCCGGTGCCCGAGGAGGTGCTGGCCGTGCACGGGGCCGGCGACAGGGTGGCGCAGGAGCGCCAGCGCTATCGCGAGCGGCCCGATCCCGCCTTCCTCACCTACGGCCCCAGGACGCGCCGCGAGTTCCTCAACCTCAAGGCCTGGGGCGGCTGAGCCAGCGCTGCTCTCCGGCCACCTGCGTCCCGGCCGCGGCCGGCGGCCGGGGCGCGCCGCTCAGAGCGAATCCCAGCCCGGCGCCGGACTGAAGCGGCTACCGTAGCGGCCGGCCAGCTGCTCCAGGCGCGCCTTCAGTTTTTCGGCGCCGACGGTGCGGATGTGCGCGATCGGGCCACCCCGGAACGGCGCGAAGCCGGTACCGAAGATGACGCCGGCATCCAGCAGGTCGGCATCGGCCACGACGCCGTCGTGCAGGCAGCCCACCGCCTCGTTCAGCAACGGCAGGATCAGCCGGTCTTCCAGATCCTCCGGGGCCTGGTAACCCTTCGGCAGCTCGGGTTTTACCGGCTTGCCGTTCTCCCACTTGTACAGGCCCTGGCCATCCTTGCGGCCACGCTTGCCTTCCTCGACCTTGAAGGCGTCCGGCAGGGTCTGGCCCTTGAACTCGGCCATGATCCGGCCGACGCTGGCGGCCACGTCCAGGCCGACGGTGTCCACCAGCTCGATCGGGCCCATGGGCATGCCGAACTTCAGCGCCGCCTTGTCGATCGCCGGGCCGGGGATGCCCTCTGAGAAGGCGATGATCGCCTCCTGCATGTACGGCGCCAGGATGCGGTTGACCAGGAAGCCCGGCGTGCCCGCCACCGGCACCGGCAGCTTGTCGATGGCGCGGCAGAAGGCGGCCAGACGGCGCAGCGTGTCCTCGTCCACGCGGTCGTGCCGGACGATTTCCACCAGCGGCATCATCGCCACCGGATTGAAGAAATGCAGGCCGGCGAAGCGGCCCGGATCGCGGCGGCCCTCGCGCAGTTTCTCCAGCGGGATGGACGAGGTGTTGGACACCAGCAGGGCGCCCGGTTTCAGGCTTTCCTCGATTTTGGCGAACAGCCCCTGCTTGGCCTCCAGGTTCTCGAAGATGGCCTCGATGACCAGGTCGGCCTCGGCCACGCCGGCGCCCTCGACGTCCGCCCGCAGGCGAGCGGTGGTCTCGGCGCGCTTGCCCTCGTCCTTGACCTTCTTCTCGAACAGCCCGGCGGCGCGCTCCAGGGCCGGCTGCACGTACTGCAGTTCCCGGTCCTGCAGCGTCACCTCGAAACCGCGCAGGGCGCACCAGGCGGCGATGTCGCCGCCCATCACGCCGGCGCCCACCACATGCACCTTGCGGATGCCGTGCCCGGCGGGGTCCTTGCCGCCCAGGCCCTTGAGCCGGTCCATCAGGAAAAACACCCGCACCAGATTGTGCGCGGTGGGCGTACCGGCCAGTTTCACCACCGACTTCGCTTCCGCCTTCAGCGCGGCCTGCACCGGCAGGCCGCCGCTGCGACGCCAGGTGTCTATCAGGGCGAAGGGCGCGGGATAGTGCTCGCGGCGTGCCTTGCGGGCGACCTGCCTGGCCATCTGCGGCGCCAGCAGGGCGCGGGCCGGCGCCGTGTTGCTGGCCCAGGCCAGGAAGCGTTGCCTGAACGGCCGCCGCGTGCCGCGCTGGGCCAGCTTCACCGCCTCGTCCAGCAGCAGGGCCGCCGGCACGACCCGGTCCACCAGGCCCATGGCCCGGGCCGCCTTCGCCGACAGGGCGCGGCCGGTCAGCATCAGGTCCATGGCCGCCGGCGCGCCCAGCAGGCGTGGGGCGCGCACGCTGCCGCCCCAGCCGGGGTAGATGCCGAGCTTCACTTCGGGCAGGCCGATCCGGGTCTTCTCGTCGTCGCTGGCCACCCGGTAGCGGCAGGCCAGGGAAAGCTCGGTGCCGCCACCCATGCAATGGCCGTGGATGGCGGCCACGGTCGGGCAGCGCAAGTCGGCCAGGCGCTGGAAGACCTGCTGGCCGTGGCGGATCCAGGCCTCGATCTGGCCCTTGGCGGCGATCTGCTCGAAGCCCTTGATGTCGGCACCGGGAATGAAGCCGGCGGCCTTGCCGGAAAGGATCACCAGGCCCTTGGGCGGCTCCAGGGCGATGCGCTCGAGCATGGCGTCCAGCTCGTCCAGCACCGCCCGGTTCAGGGCATTCACGCCCAGGTCGGCGCGGTCCAGGCGCAGCAGCATGATGCCGTCCTGCCGGGCTTCCGGCTTCCAGTGCTGCAGGCGAAGTCCGTCGAACATGGCGGCTCCGTACGTCGGGGTAGGGAAGGAGTTCCGTATCATCCGGGCCGAGCCCCGGAGGGTCAACGCCGAGCAAACGGCCGGCGGAACTTTCCCGGAACGGTGATGTCACACGGTGCGGCCTGGACGGCCGCGGGAGCAGCGGCCCGGATGGGCGACGAAGAACTGGACCTGGCACTGGTCGGACGTGTGCAAGCCGGCGACAACGCGGCCTTCGACCTGCTGGTGCGCAAGTACCAGCACCGGATCGGCGCCGTGGTGGCCCGGTTCGTGCCGGACCATGCCGAATGCCAGGACGTGGTCCAGGATGCCTTCATCCGCGCCTACCGGGCCTTGCCCAATTTCCGCGGCGACGCCCGGTTCTACACCTGGCTGTACCGGATCGCCGTGAACACCGCCAAGAACCACCTGGTCGCCCGGAAGCGGCGTCCGCCGGCCAGCGATCTGGCCGCCGACCAGGCCGAGCACCTGGAGGTGGCCGCCCGCCTGCACGATCACGACACGCCCGAGCACCAGCTGCTGCGCCAGGAGATCGAACAGGCGGTCGCCGACACCGTGGCGCAGCTGCCCGAGGAGCTGCGCCAGGCCATCACCCTGCGCGAGGTGGATGGCCTGAGCTACGAAGAGATCGCGCAACTGATGCAATGCCCGATCGGCACCGTCCGTTCGCGCATCTTCCGCGCCCGCGAGGCGATCGACGCCCGCCTGCGCCCCCTGCTGGAACACGAGCGAGTGCGCCCATGAACCGCGATCAGCGCCATGAAGAGCTTCCCGCCGACCTGCGCGAGCAGCTGTGTGCCTGGATGGACGGCGAACTGCCGCCTGATCAGGCTGCCTTCCTGCAGCGGCGTCTGGCCCATGACCCCGATCTGCGGGCCTTGTGGGAGCGGTGGCAGCTGGCCTCGGCCTGCCTGCGCGGCCAACCGCTGCGCCTGATGCCGGCGGGGTGGCCGGCCCGCCTGGGCGAGCGGCTGGCGGCGTCGACCGCGATTCCGGACCGCCGACGGTCCTGGCCGTGGGCGCTGGGCCTGGCGGCTGCGGTGGTCCTGGCGGCACTGCTGCCGCGAATGGCCGGGCGGGAGCCGGGACCCGGCCTGCCGGACGCCCCGGCCCTGGCCGGAGAGGCGGCGCCCCTGGTCGCGCCGGCGTTGGGGCCGGTGTCGCCGGATCCGCGTCCGGCGACCCTGGCGGTCGCCGGGGGACCGCAGGCCAAACCCTGGCCGCGTTCGCCGCTGGCGCCGGGCGCCCGTGAAATGGAGGCCTACCTGGTCCGCCACAATGCCCTGGTCGGCGACCAGGGCCTGGGCGGCTTCATGCCTTACGTGGACGTGGTGGCGCACGACGCAGGCGACCCGGTGGTCGGGGAAGCGACCGCGGCGACGGTCGCGGAGGGCGACGGCAGGTGAGGCGCAGGCTTTTCCTGCTGGCTGCGCTGCTGGCGCTGCCCCTGCAGGCGCTGGCGGCCGGGGCGTGGCTGGCCAGGATCGGGCCGGCCCTGCGCGGCCTGGACTATCGCGGAACCCTGGTGGTGGTGGCCGAGGGCCGCATGGAAACCCTGCGTGTGTTCCATCGCAACGACGACGGCCGCGAACGCGAGCGGCTGGTGGCGCTGAGCGGACCGCCGCGGGAGCTGGTGCGCGACGGCGACCGGGTAGTCTGCGTCGGTACCGGCGGGGGTGATGCTGCCTACGCGCTGGACGGCAATGGCCACCTGCGGGCCGCGATCGCGCTGGGCGAGGGCGAACTGCCCAGGGGATACGATATTTCCCTCGGGGGTCAGGGTCGCGTGGCCGGCCATGCCGCCCGGATCGTCGACGTGCGCGCGACCGACCGCTGGCGCTACGGCTACCGGCTGTGGCTGGAGCAGGACAGCGGGCTGCCCCTGCGGGTGGATCTGCTGGATGCCGAGGGCAGGGCCGTCGAGCGGGTGGCCTTTACCGAACTGGAGCTCGGCGTGCGCCCGGACGATCGGGAGCTGACCGCCAGCGCGCCGGCGACCCCGGTGCCGGCGCCGGCGCGGCAGCCGACATCGCCGGCGGAGAACGCCCTCGCCTGGCGGGTCCGGTCGCCGCCGCCCGGTTTTGCCCTCCGTGCCGCCCGGGCACACGGCGGCGGCGCGCATCTGCTCTACAGCGACGGTCTGGCCAGCGTGTCGGTGTACGTCGAGCCGGTGCCGGCCGGGCTGCACGGCAGCGACGCCCGGCGACGCGGCGCCGTGCATTCCCGCGCTTTCTGGAGCGATGGCTGGCAGGTGCTGGCCATCGGCAAAGTGCCGGCGGAGACGGTGGACCGTTTCGCCCGCAACCTGCGTGCCCGCGACGATGGCTGAGCGACGGGCCAGATTGCTGGCGAACGAAGGTGGCCGGTTGCGACTGCGCCTGCTCGGCGAGGCCTGCAGCGGTTGCGGCGGCTGCGGCGGGCGCTGTCACCTGTTTGCCGCCGACGCCGGAGGCGAGCTGGAGGTGCCGGCGCCGGCGCAGTTCGCGGCGGCGCCCGGCCAGGAGGTGGTGCTTTCGCTGGATGATGCCGGCCTGCGTCGCCTGGCCTGGCGCGGCTACGGTCTGGCGCTGCTGGGCCTGGTGGCCGGCGCGATGCTCGGGCGTGGCCTGGCTTGGTGGCTGCAGGCCCCGCCGGACATCGCTACCGCGGTCGGCCTGTCGGCGGGAACTTTTCTTGCCGTGCGCGCCACCAAACGGCGTCTGCCGGATCCCGTCCTGCGGCCGGTGGCCGCATCGGCATCCGGTTCACAGGAATCGAATCGCTAAGGAGTGAGCCATCCCATGAAATTGCTTCCCCCCAGCCTGATGCTGCTGCTGGCCCTGCTGGCTTCGCCGGCATTCGGCCAGGCCGAGTCGGCCGCGCCGCTGGTGAACCTGCCCGACTTCACCCGCCTGGTGGAGCGGGCCGGGCCGGCCGTGGTCAACATCGAAGCCACCCTCGGCGAGCGCGGCGAGCGTTCGGCCCGGGCGCCGGAGCTGGAGGAGATGCCGGAATTCTTCCGCCGCTTCTTCGGCCAGCCGGGTATCCCGGTGCCGCCGGAGCGCGGCCCGCGCGGCGTGTCCCAGGGCACCGGCTTCATCATCTCGGCCGACGGCTACGTGCTGACCAACCATCACGTCATAGACGGCGCCGACGAAATCCTGGTGCGCATGGCCGACCGGCGCGAGCTCAAGGCCGAACTGGTCGGCAGCGATCCGCTTTCGGACGTGGCCCTGCTGAAGGTCGAGGCCAAGGGCCTGCCGACCCTGGCGATGGGCGATTCGCGCAACCTCAAGCCGGGCCAGTGGGTGCTGGCGATCGGTTCGCCTTTCGGCTTCGACCATTCGGTCACCGCCGGCATCGTCAGCGGCGTCGGCCGCCGTTCGCTCGACCCGAGCCAGCAGTACGTGCCCTTCATCCAGACCGACGTGGCGATCAACCGCGGCAATTCCGGCGGTCCGTTGCTGAACACCCGTGGTGAAGTGGTGGGAATCAACTCGCAGATCTTCTCCAACTCCGGCGGGTACATGGGGGTCAGCTTCGCCATCCCGATCGAGGTGGCGATGAACGCGGTGCGGCAGCTGCGCGAGACCGGCAAGGTGGTACGCGGCCAGCTCGGCGTACGCATCCAGGACGTGGATCGGGACATGGCCGGCGAGCTGGGCCTGGACCGTCCGGTCGGCGCCTTCGTGGTATCGGTGGAAAACGACAGTGCCGCCGCCAGGGCCGGCATTCGCCCCGGCGACGTGATCCTGGCCTTCAACGGCCAGCAGATTGCCCGATCGGCCCAGTTGCCGCCCCTGGTGGGCGCCATGGCGCCGGGCAGCCGGGCCAGCCTGGAGGTGCTGCGCGAGGGCAAGCGGCGCGATGTCGTGGTGGTGCTCGAGGCCCTGCAGGCGACCGAGGCGCTGACGGCTGCCACCGGTCCGGCCCAGGCGCCGGCACCCGACCTGCTGGGTCTGGCGGTCGAGGAGCTGAGCGCCGCCCGTCGCGCCGAGCTGGGCCTGGGCGCTGGCGAGGGCGTGCGCATCGCCCGGGTGACCGGGCTGGCGGCGCGCCAGGCCGGCCTGAATCCCGGCGATGTCATCCTGCAGGTGGGACGCGAGCAGGTCGGCTCGGTGGCCGAATTCCGACGGGCTGCCGAGGCCTACAAGCCCGGCGACGAGGTGCGCCTGCTGGTCCGCAACGCCCGCAGCACCGGCTTCGTCAGCTTCATACTGCGCTGAGCGCGGGCAGGGGCCCGGGGCGGGACGACCCGTCCCGGGAACCCCCGGGCCCGTGCGATAATGCCGTGTTTTCGCCCCCGTCCGGCGCCCGGCCCAGCATGCAGCACATCCGCAACTTCTCGATCATCGCCCACGTCGACCACGGCAAGTCCACGCTCGCCGACCGCATCATCCAGCTCTGCGGCGGGCTGGAGGCGCGCGAGATGGAGGCGCAGGTGCTCGACTCCAACCCGATCGAACGCGAGCGCGGCATCACCATCAAGGCGCAGTCGGTGTCGTTGCCGTACACGGCGCGCGACGGCAAGACCTACCAGCTCAACTTCATCGACACCCCCGGCCACGTCGACTTCAGCTACGAGGTCAGCCGCTCGCTGGCCGCCTGCGAGGGCGCGCTGCTGGTGGTGGACGCCGCCCAGGGCGTGGAGGCGCAGTCGGTGGCCAACTGCTACACCGCGGTGGAGCAGGGCCTGGAAGTGGTGCCGGTGCTCAACAAGATCGACCTGCCCACCGCCGACGTCGAGCGGGTCAAGAAGGAAATCGAGGCCGTCATTGGCCTGGACGCCTCCGATGCCGTCGCCATCAGCGCCAAGACCGGCCTGAACGTGCAGGAGGTGCTGGAGGCCATCGTCCAGCGCATCCCGCCGCCGAAGCCGCGTGACACCGACAAGCTGCAGGCGCTGATCATCGATTCCTGGTTCGACAACTACCTGGGCGTGGTCTCGCTTGTGCGGGTGATGCAGGGCGAGCTCAAGCCCGGCGACAAGATGCTGGTGATGTCCACCGGCCGCACCCACCAGGTCGACCAGGTCGGCGTGTTCACCCCCAAGCGCAAGGTGCTCGACCGCCTGGGCGCCGGCGAGGTGGGCTGGATCACCGCCTCGATCAAGGACGTGCACGGCGCCCCGGTCGGCGACACCCTGACCCTGGCCAACGACCCGGCCCCGCAACCGCTGCCCGGCTTCCAGGAGATGAAGCCGCGGGTGTTTGCCGGCCTGTTCCCGGTCGATGCCGAGGACTACCCGGCCCTGCGCGAGGCCCTGGAAAAGCTGCGCCTGAACGACGCCGCCCTGCGCTTCGAGCCGGAAAGCTCCGAGGCCATGGGCTTCGGCTTCCGCTGCGGCTTCCTCGGCATGCTGCACATGGAGATCGTCCAGGAACGCCTGGAGCGCGAGTACGACCTGGACCTGGTCACCACCGCCCCGACCGTGGTCTACGAGGTGCTGCAGACCGACGGCAGCATCCTGATGCTGGACAACCCTGCCAAGCTGCCGGCCGCGAACAAGGTCGAGGAAATCCGCGAGCCGATCATCCGCGCCAACATCCTCACGCCGCCGGATTACGTCGGCAACGTGATCAAGCTGTGCGAGGAGAAGCGCGGCAGCCAGATCGGCATCCAGTATCTCGGCTCTCAGGTGCAGATCAGCTACGAGCTGCCGATGGCCGAGGTGGTGCTGGACTTCTTCGACAAGCTCAAGTCGGTGTCGCGCGGCTACGCCTCGCTTGACTATCACTTCGAGCGCTTCCAGGCCGGGCCCTTCGTCCGGGTGGACACCCTGATCAACGGCGACCGGGTGGATGCGCTCAGCCTGATCGTGCACCGCAGCCATGCCGATCGGCGCGGCCGCGACCTGTGCGAGAAGATGAAGGAACTGATACCGCGGCAGATGTTCGACGTGGCCATCCAGGCGGCGATCGGTTCGCAGATCATCGCCCGCACCACGGTAAAGGCGTTGCGCAAGAACGTGCTGGCCAAGTGCTACGGCGGCGACGCCACGCGCAAGAAGAAGCTGCTGGAAAAGCAGAAGGAAGGCAAGAAGCGCATGAAGCAGGTCGGCCGGGTGGAAATCCCGCAGGAGGCCTTCCTCGCCGTGCTGCAGGTGGACAACAAGTGAGCGGCGCCGCCGCGGGAGATAGCCAAGCGTGAAGATCGACCTCGCCCTGATCCTGACCGTGCTGGCCGCCGTCACCGGCCTGATCTGGCTGCTGGACCACCTGTTCTTCGCCAGGCAACGCCGGCTCATGCGGGACGAGGGCGAAGAGGTGGCCGAGCCGACCGTCGTCGAATACTCGCGCTCGCTGTTTCCGGTGATCTTCGCCGTGCTGCTGTTGCGCAGTTTCGTCGCCGAGCCGTTCCGGATTCCCTCGTCTTCGATGATGCCGACCCTGCTGGTGGGTGACTTCATCCTGGTCAACAAGTTCGCCTACGGCCTGCGCCTGCCGGTGCTCAACAGCAAGGTGCTAGCGCTGGGCGAGCCGGAGCGCGGGGACGTGGTGGTGTTCCGCTACCCCGGCATGGGACCGGACGACGAGAACGCCGGCATGGATTACATCAAGCGGGTGGTGGGACTGCCCGGCGACCGGGTCGCCTTCCGCGACCAGACCCTGTTCATCAACGATCGGCCCGTGGCCAAGACGGCGGCCGGCGTGTACGTGGGCAGCGGCCGCGGCCGGGAGATGACCGGCGCCACGTTGTATCAGGTCGAACTGCCGGGCGGCCGCAGCCATGCCAGCCTGGAGGCGGCCCGTTTCGGCGACCCCCGGGGGGAGGGCAGCTGGGTGGTGGAACCGGGTCACTATTTCGTCATGGGCGACAACCGGGACCACAGCCTGGACAGCCGCTACTGGGGCCAGGTGCCGGAATCGGCCCTGGTCGGCAAGGCCTTCGTGATCTGGCTCAACTGCGAGGGCTGGTTCTGCACAGGCGCGTTTGACTACACCCGGATTGGCGATACCATCCGCTGAGCGGAAAGCCTGGGGAAAGGGGAAACGGACATGAAGCGCGAGCAGCACGGCATCACCCTGATGAGTTTCCTGATGGTCCTGGTCCTGGTGGGCTTCTTCGCCCTGATCGGGATGAAGCTGTTTCCGATGTACAGCGAGTACTACAACCTCAAGGGCGTGATGAAGGACTTTGCCGCCCAGCCGAACTCGGCCAGCCTGACCCCGGCCCAGATCCAGACCGACCTGTTCCGCCGCTTCAACATCGCCTACGTGGAATCGGTGAAGAAGGAAAACATCAAGGTAATCCGCACCGGCCGCACGGCCCAGCTGAACATCGCCTATGAGGTCCGTACCCCACTGATCGGCAACCTCGACGCGGTCGGCAAGTTCGACTACACCGTAGACCTTTCCGGCACCCCCGCGGAGTGATCGACAGGATCGGCCACCCGTTCCGGAACCCCGAACTGCTGCAGCAGGCCCTCCGGCACCGCAGCGCCGGGGCGCCGCACAATGAACGCCTGGAATTCCTCGGCGACGCCATGCTCAACCTGGTGGTCGCCGAGGCGCTTTATGCCCGCTGGCCCAAGGCCGACGAAGGCGCCCTGACCCGGGCCCGCGCCGCCCTGGTGCGCGAATCCGCCCTGGCCGAGCTGGCCAGGCGGCTGGAGCTCGGCCCCCGGCTCGAGCTCGGGCCCGGCGAGATGAAGAGCGGCGGCGAACGCCGCGATTCCATTCTGGCCGACGCCCTCGAGGCGGTAATCGCCGCCATCTACCTGGATGCCGGGTTCGAGGCCTGCCGGGCGACGGTGCTTCCCTGGTTCGATGTCGAGTTGGAGCGGCTGCCAGCCGGCAAGGTCGAGAAGGATCCCAAGACCCGTTTGCAGGAGTGGCTGCAGGGTCGGCAGTTGCCGCGGCCCGAATACATCCTGCTGGAGACCCGCGGCGACGACCATGCCCGGATCTTCCTGGTCAGCTGCCGTACCAGCGAACCCAGCCTGGAAGAGCAGGCGGAAGGCAGCTCGCTGCGCGCCGCCGAGCAGGCCGCCGCGGAGCGGATCCTGGCGAGACTGGAGGCCCGGTGAGCGAGTCCGCCACGCCTTACCGCACCGGCACCGTCGCCGTGCTCGGCCGTCCGAACGTGGGAAAGTCCACCCTGGTCAACGCCTTGGTCGGCGCCAAGGTCAGTATCGTTTCGCCCAAGCCGCAGACCACCCGGCACCGCCTGCTGGGCATCGCCACCTTCCCCGAGGGGCAGCTGTTGCTGGTGGATACCCCGGGCATCCACCGTGAGCAAAAGCGGGCCATGAACCGGATGATGAACCGCGCCGCCCGCGGCGCCGTCGAGGGCGTGGACGCCGCCGCCCTTGTGGTCGAGGCCGGTCGTTGGACCGACGAGGATGGGCTGGCCTATTCGGCCCTGCGCCAGGCGGGCGTGCCGGTGGTGCTGGTGATCAACAAGGTGGACAAGCTGGCCGAGAAGGCGCAGCTGCTGCCCTTCATCGCCCAGATCACCCGCGAGCGCGAGTTCGCCTCCGTGCACCCGATCTCCGCGCTCAAGGCCAAGGGTCTGGAGGCGCTGGTCAAGGATCTGGTGTGCTTGATGCCGGTATCCGGACCGCTGTACGGCGAGGACGAAATCACCGACCGCAGCCAGCGTTTTCTCGCCGGCGAGCTGGTGCGCGAACAGCTGATGCTGCGCCTGGGCGAGGAGCTGCCGTATTCCACCACGGTCGAGATCGAACGCTTCGAGGAGGACGGCGATCTGCTGCGCATCGCTGCCGTGATCTGGGTCGAGCGCGAGGGCCAGAAGCCCATCGTCATAGGCAAGGGTGGCGAGCGCATGAAGGCGATCGCCACCGCCGCCCGCCAGTCCATGCAGGCGCTGTTCGGGCGCAAGGTCTTCCTGGAGACCTGGTGCCGCGTGCGCGAGGGCTGGTCGGACGACGAGGCGGCGCTGCGCCGGTTCGGCTATTCGGACTGATGCCATGCGGGTGCTGGCCCAGCCCGCTTTCGTCCTGCACGCGCGGCCCTGGCGGGAAACCAGCCTGATCGTCGAGCTGCTGACCCGCGACCACGGTCGCGTCGGCGTAGTCGCCCGCGGCGTGCAGGGCCCGAAGCGGCATCCGCTGCGCGCCGCCCTGCAGCCGCTGCAGCACCTTCGCGTGGACTACCTGCCGCAAGGCGAGCTGGGCCGGCTGCTGCAGGCGGAGGCGGTGGATGCTGCGCCGGTGCTGCAGGGCGAAGCGCTGATGGCCGCCTTCTATGTCAACGAGCTGGTGCTGCGCCTGCTGCCGCGCCAGGACCCGGCACCGGGGTTGTTCGAACGTTACGGCTGCCTGCGCGCCGAGATGGGCGGTGAGGGCTCATTGGCGTGGACCTTGCGTCGCTTCGAACGCGACCTGCTGGACGAACTCGGCTATGGCCTGCCCTGGGATCAGGACGAGGCCGGCCAGCGCCTTGACCCGGCCGCCCGCTACCGCCTCGATCCGGAACGTGGCCCGGTCCGCGACACGCGCCACCAGCCCGATTCGCCCAGCGGCGCCGCCTTGCTGGCCCTGGCCGAAGACCGGCAGCCGCCACCGGCCCAGCTGGCGGAATTGCGGGTCGCGCTGCGTTCGGTGCTGCTGGCCCATCTGGGACCGACGCCGCTGAAGTCCTGGGGCCTGCTCTCGGACCTGGCCAGGCTGGGGCGGGAGTAGGCGACCGTAGCACCCGCGGATCGTCGAGGATTGTCGAGCGACGAGGCGCCGTGATCCCGCCGCATCAGACCGGGGCTGGTCGGGCGCATGACCAGATGGTGGAGCCCCGGGTGGCTGTCGCCGGCGGTGCGGGCCGGTTGGCGGCGGGCGGGGTAGGGGTGGGCGATACCTGCCGAAGGTCTGATTTGTGATGTCCGTCACATTTTTCCTGTCCTGTCGGCGGTTCGTCCCTCGTAACCTTCGAGTGCGTGCGTGCTTGGGGTGCGCGGTCGGGTGCGGGGAGGAAGCCCATGCGGGATGGTCGTTTGTTTGTGGCGATGCCGGCGCTGGCGTTGCTTGCTGCCTTGATCGCCGGACCGGTGGCGGCGCAAGCCAAGTTCAAGTGGGAGGAACACAGCGCGCTGGTCAAAGCGCGGCAGGTGGTGGGCGCGCTGGGTCCGGACTTTGCCGGTGATGATGTTGGCCTGTACAACGGCAGCCTGCGCTTTTCGGCGACCGATGTGGAGCTGCCGGGCAATGCCGCGCTGACGGTGGCGATCCGGCGCAGTTTTGCCGTAAGCGAGCATCGGACCCAGGCCTTGGCCTTCGGCGACTGGGATATCGAGCTGCCGCGCGTACATGGCGTATTTGCCCGGCAGACGGGCTGGGTCAATGCCAGCGGTAGCCCAAGCCGGTGTGCGGTGGGCAGTGTCGCGGCAGCGCAGCCCCCGGCGGTCACCCTGGGTAGCAACTTCTTCCTGCCGGAGCAGTACTGGCAGGGTCATCAGGTGGACCTGCCGGGCAGGGGCAGTCAGGAACTGTTGCTGACGGCGGCGGGGTCGCAGCGGCCTGCTGGCGGCCCGTGGTACTGGGTGACGAATGACTGGACTTATTTCGGCTGCCTGGCAAGCGTGCGCAATGGCAGCGGCCAGGGGTTCCTTGCGATTACCGCCGACGGCACCCGGTACTGGTTCGATTGGATGGCGAGCAACGGGGTAGAGGGGTTACGGGCGAAGGTCAACCAGGTCGAGGCCAGAAGCGGCGATGTCATCCTTTATCGTGACCGGGTGTCGCTGTACGCCACCCGGGTCGAGGACCGGTTCGGGAACTGGGTCACGTACAGCTATGCCAATGCGGCCGACCAGCCGGTCCGTCTGACTGCGGTGGAAGCCAGCGATGGTCGCCGGATCACGTTGGGTTATGACGGCCAGGGGCGGGTGGCCTCGGTGACGGCACACGGCCGAAGCTGGTCATACCAGTACGGGCCCGGGGGCAGTCTGACGCAGGTAGGTCTGCCGGACGGCAGCCGCTGGACGATCGACTTTGCCGCGTTGTCGTCCGCGGGTATTCGCTACGTGACCCAGGAGCCCGGGGAACCGTGGCGCGACTGTTTCAATCCGCCGGACGTCCTTAGCGGCGAGGCGGTTGGTCGCATCACCCACCCGTCTGGTGCGACTGCGGAGTTCACGGTTGCGCCGCGGCGGTTTGGCCGCTCGAACGTGCCGTACGTCTGCGAAAACGTGACCGGGCCATATAACGACCCCAATGACGACCTGCCGGCGTATCCGGTGCAGTTCTATGCGCTGGCGCTGTTGCGCAAGCGGGTAACCGGTCCCGGCCTGGCTGCGGCCGAGTGGAATTACGATTATGGCGGGGTATTTGGCTTCGCGCCGGTTCAGGGTCATTCCTTCACCGAAGTGAGGGGACCGGAAGGAACCTATGTGCGGTACACGTTCGGCAACCGTTACCGGGACAACGAGGGCCTGCTGCTGAGGGTCGAGCGGGGAACTGGGCCGACGGGGATCCTGGAGAGCCGGGATGACGAGTATCAGATCAGCGGAAGCGGCCAGCCGTTTCCGCCGATGTTGGGCCAGAGCCCGCAGCCGCGCGGCGACAGCTTTACGGCCGAGGCCTTGAGGCCACTGAAGAGCAGCGTGACCAGACGACAGGGCACCGACTTTTCTTATTTGGTGACTCAGTACGATGCTTTTGGCAGGCCGGTGTCGGTGATCCGTGCCAGTTCGCTCGGTACCAGCCGCACGGAACGCACCGAATACTTCCACCATCTGGGCGCATGGGTGCTGGGGCAGGTGGCGCGGGTGACGGTAACCGACACGGAGCCCGATGTCGTGCTTGCTGAAGTCGAGTACGACCCTACGACGGCACTGCCGCTACGGTTCTACGCGCCGGGCACGACCACGACGCGTGGTCCGCTCGAGCAATCGCTGTCCTACCACGCCGACGGCACGGTGTGGACGGTGACGGACGGGCGGGGCCAGGCGACGACGCTGACGGACTGGAAGCGGGGCATTCCGCAGACGATCGGCCAGGCGGACGGGACGGTGGTGAAGGCGGGGGTGAACGATCAGGGCTGGATCGTCTGGCGGGAGGACGAGCGGGGATCGCGAACCTGTTACGGTTACGATGGGATGGGCCGGGTGAGCGGGGTGACCTGGCCGTCGGGGAGCCAGGCCGGGGTGTGCGATGCCAGCGCCTGGGCGCCGACCGGCTACGCCTACGTGCAGGTGGCCAGCAGCGAGTACGGCCTTCCGGCCGGGCACTGGCGGGTGGTGGAGAGCCGGGGAAGCTACCGCAAGGCGACCTATTACGACGGCCTGTGGCGGCCGGTGATCGAGCGGGAGTACGACGCGGCCGACCCGGGGGGCACGCAGCGCTTCCGTGGCTGGCGCCACGACGCCTACGGGCGGGTGGTGTTCGAGGGCTACCCGCGGGCCAGTGCCAGCGGCATCGCCTCGTTCGGCCAGGGCGTGGGCACCGCCTATGACGCCCTGGGCCGGGTCACCCGGGTCAGCCAGGACAGCGAACTTGGCCCGCTCGTCACCACCACGGCCTACCTGAGCGGCTACAAGACCCGCGTCACCAACCCCCGCGGTTACAGCACCTTGACCGAGTACCTGGCCTGGGACCAGCCCAGCACGGCCTGGCCGGTGAAGATCGTCCAGGCCGAAGGACAGCCGGAACAGCAGAGCACCCAGATCGCCCGCAACGCTTTCGGCCACCCGACCCGCCTGACCCGCTCGGGCATGTACGACGGCAGTGCGCAGTCGGTGGTGCGGCAGTACGTGTATGACGCCCAGCAGCGGCTGTGCAAGCGGATCGAGCCGGAGACGGGCGCCACCCTGTTCGCCTACGACGCCGCCGGCAACCTGGCCTGGAGCGCCGAGGGGACGGGCCTGAGCACGCTGAGCTGCGACCGCGGCAGCGTGGCGGCGGCCGACAAGGTGCTGCGCCGCTATGACGCCCGCAACCGCCTGATCCTGGTGGACTACCCGGACGACACCCCGGACGTGAGCACCACTTACCACCCGGACGGCGCCGTGCACCAGGTGGTGTCCGGCCAGGTCACCCTGACCTATGGCTACAACCGCCTGGGGCGACTGACCAGCGAGCGCCTGCAGTACGGCAGCCTCGACTGGCTGACCCAGTACGGCTACACCGCCCTGGGCCACCTGGCCACGTTGACCTACCGGGACGGCCACCAGGTGAACTACGCGCCCAATGCCTTGGGCCAGCCGACCCAGGCTGGTACCTACGCCACCGGCGTCACCTACCACCCGAACGGGGCGATCAAGCAGTTCACCTACGGCAATGGCCTCGTCCACACCCTGAGCCAGAACATCCGTGGCCTGCCGGAACGCAGCCGGGACGCCCTGGGCAGCACGGTGATCCTGGACGACAGCTACGACTACGACCACAACGGCAACGTGGCGGCCATTTCGGATGGCTTGCCCGGCCAGCCCGGCAACCGGGACATGCGCTATGACGCTCTGGACCGGCTGCTTGGGGTGACCGCAGGCAGTGCTCAAGGGGGCAACGGAAGCTTCGCCTACGATGCCCTGGACAACCTCCGCCGCCTGGCCCAGGGCAGCCGGGACTACCGGCTGGCGTACGACGCGGCCAACCGCAACCATCAGGTCAAGGACGCCGCCGGGGCCGGGGTGTTCAGCCAGAGCTACGACGCCCGCGGCCGCCTGGTGCAGCGGCAGTGGGTGGGCGGTCCGACCGACACGTTCAGCTTTGACCTGGCCCACCGGCTGACCGCCAGCACGGTGGGGGGCCTGTCCAGCACCTATGTGTATGACGGCCTGGGCCGCCGGGTCCGGGAGGTGCAGGGTGCCTCGACCTACTTCCAGTACGGCCAGGATGGCCGGCTGCTGTACACGAACGACCTCAAGACCCAGTTCAGGCACAACCACATCTACCTGGGCGGGACGCTGGTGGCGACGCGGACGGTGTCGTTCGACGGCGCCGTTCGCTATGTCCGTTACCAGCACACCGACGCCCTGGGCAGCCCGGTGGCGGAGACGGACGAGGCCGGCCAGGGGGTGGGCCGCGAGCGGCTGACGGCCTGGGGCGAGCCGGCGGACGGCACCTGGCGCAATGGCCCGGGCTTCACGGGGCACCGGATGGACGCGGCCACCCGGCTGGTGTACATGCAGCAGCGCTATTACGATCCGGTGATCGGGCGGTTCCTGAGCGTGGATCCAGTGGCGGCCGACATGACGACCGGATGGAACTCCAACCGGTACAACTACGCCGCCAATAATCCGTATGCGAACCGCGACCCTGATGGGCGGGCCTGCGACAGCCTTAGCGGTAGCGGGTGCGGTATGTCAGCGTCGGGTCAGTCGACAAGCGACCCTGCCGCTGCTCGTGCGGCAGCAGGGCTTGTTGTCGACTTTATCCCTGTTGTTGGTGATGCTAAGGCTGTTTTCGAAGCCATTCAGGATCCAAGTGCAGTCAATATTGCTGCGGCGGGCGTTGGGCTTGTTCCCGTCTTTGGTGATGCTGCTGGCAAGGCCATCAAGGCAGGAAGTAACATCGCCGAGAACGCCGCCAAAGGTGCCAGAGCAGAGGATGCTGTGGCGACAAGTTTGGGCGATTCGGTGGCTGGGCGACGTGTGACGCTTGAAGCTTCAACTGGACAAAGAAGTGTTGCGGACATCGTAACGACAGATCGTGGAGTAGTAGAAGTGAAGAGTGGCGGTGGGAGACTTTCTCCTGGGCAGAGGGCGGTGCAAGCGGACATCGATGCTGGCCGCCCAGTCACGCCTCGTGGTCAGAACGCTGCGAATGCAGGTCTTGAGCCGGGCAAGCCAACCCAAATGAAATGCTATGACGTGAAGCGCTGCTGATGAGTGCCGTCGAACGTTGCGATGCGGCCTACAAGCAGAGGGTTCTGGAGGAGTGCTATAGAGCACTGGAGGCGGCAGGTTTCACGCGTTACCGGAAAGAGAATGTTGATTGGCCGCTCAGAAATGACTTTCATTGTTGGGTCGGACTCAATCATGCTTTGAAGCAGGAGTATGTGGAAGTCAATCCATTTGTTGGTGTGCACGCTGTGCCAATCATGAAGCTTTGTACCGCTCTTGAGGGACGGAAGTACAACCGTAGTATTGCGACATACGCTGTGCACATGGGCGAACTGGCACCAAATGAAAAGATGTTTCGTTTTACGCGTCAGACGAACCTTGAAGCCGAAGCAGCGCGCCTAGCGCATCTGTATGTGAGCATTGGGCTGCCTTACGGCGAGTCGATCGCAAGCTACCAGCACTTGTTGCCATTACTCCAAGAACGTGTGCCCGTGCTGGGTGGATACCCTGAACGGGTCGCCGCCTGTTTGTACCTGATGGGCCGCAAGGACGAGGCGCGCGCTTTTGTCGAAGACTTCCTAAAGGATCACCGCGGCTATTTTGAATGCTTCGCGATGCCATTCTTGAAATTGTTAACGCATTAGGGAAGGTCTGATCAACGCGCCTTGACCGCTTGATTTCAGCGTCGAGCGCCCGACCAGGCTCGGTTTGACCAAATCTACGCCATTTCGAGCCGTTTTCGACCGGGTTTCCCGTCCATCGGACGGATCTATCCCGTCGGTTGCAACACCCGTCGCCTCGCCATCCACAGGTTCGACAACGCGAACAGCGTCAACACCTGCGCCGCATTCTTCGCCAGCCCGCGGTAACGCACCTTGGTGTAGCCGAACTGCCGCTTGATCACCCGGAACGGATGCTCGACTTTCGCGCGCACGCTGGCCTTGTAGTGCTCCCACCGCGCGGCGTAGTGGCGGTCGCGCTTGTTCTTCATCGCCCGCAGCTTCGACGGCTTCTCCGCGATCAGGAAGCCCGCATCAACATGCTGCAACTCGGCGCGCTTGTCCGCCCCGGTGTAGCCGCTGTCGCCACACACTGTCTCCTCGTGCCCATGCAGCAGCTTGTGCATCTGGGTCACATCCGCCACGTTCGCCGCCGTGCATTGCACATGGTGAACAAGGCCGGATTCGTCATCGACCCCAATGTGCGCCTTCATCCCGAAATGCCACTGGTTGCCCTTCTTCGTCTGGTGCATCCCCGGGTCGCGCTGACCCTCCCGGTTCTTGGTCGAACTCGGCGCCGCAATGATCGTCGCATCCACGATCGTCCCCGACCGCAGGCTCAGCCCCTTGCGCTGCAGGTGCGCATTGACCTGCGCAAAGAGCTTCCCGGCCAGGCCGTGCTGCTCCAGCAAACGCCGGAAGTTCAGAATCGTCGTCTCGTCCGGGATGGCGTGCAGCCCGCCGATCCCGGCAAACCGGCGCATCACCGAGGTGTCGACCAGCGCCTCTTCCATCGCCGGGTCGGAAAGCGCGTACCACTGCTGCAAAAAGTGGATGCGCAGCATCGTCGCCAACGGATACGGCGGCCGGCCCGGGCGGCCCATCTTCGGGTAGTGCGGCTCGATCAGACCCAGTAGCGCCTGCCACGGCACCACCTGCTCCATCTCGGCCAGAAACAGCTCCCGGCGCGTCTGCTTGCGCTGGCCCAGGTCCTCGGCGTCACCGAACGTCAGCTGCATCGATCGTCTTTCCAGATACGGTGCGCTATTGTCGCCCAGTCAGGCTGATTTGTTCAGAGTTTCCTTAGCATGTACAAGTTGGGTAATTACCCGACACTGGGCCACCGGTAGCGGCGGTCAGGCCGTAAGCTTCCCCGTCAAGCACACAACGCGAAAGTAGAACTTCGAATCGCCCCGGTGATTCCAGAGACTCCAGGTCGAAGCAGGGCCAGATGTCCGACGCCGTGGACGGCTCGATGTTCACCGATCGACCCCATGAGCCCGTAGCCGCGTCATGCGGTTCCGGAACAAGGGGCGTTCAGTCGCGGATGAATCCGGCGCGGCCCGACCTATCAGATCCCATCCCCGGGCCGAAGCAGTTCCCGCGCCCGAAACTCGAAGGTCCGCCGGCACGCGCTGTCCCATGGCTCGTCGTGCAAGGCCCGCGCGGCCTGTCCCAGCGCGGCTGCGCCGACGAATCCGCAGCTGCCCTTGAGCCGGTGCAGGAGAGCGCGGGCGGCCGTGACATCGCCGGCATCCAGGCAGGCGAGCACCTGGCGCAACTGTTCGGGCAACTCGTCGAGGAAAAGCTTGCGCAGGTGCCGCATGGCTTCGGCGTTGTCCGCCAGGGCGGCCAGCGCCGCGCGGTCATCCCAGGCGGGCAAGGCCAGGCAGTCGCTAACGGTGCGGCGCAGGGCTTCACCGCTGACGGGTTTGCTCAGCGCGGCCCGGAAGCCCATGGTCCGCAGCATGCCGTCGGTGGCCGCGACGTCGTCGGCGGTCAGGGCCAGGGCAGGGGTATCCCGGCCCTCGCGGCGAAGCCGGGCCAGCAGGTCCCGGCCGTCGCCGTCGGGCAAGCACAGGTCGAACAGCCAGACGGCATGCCGGCGTTCGCGTGCCAGCGTCTCGGCTTCGGCGATGCCGCCGGCGCAGTCCACCGGCAAGCCCAGGGGGGCCAGTGCCTGGGACAGGAAGCCGCGACTGACCGGATCGTCTTCGAGCAGGAGCAGACCTGGATTCATCGGTGCGCACGTGTCATGGCCGTTCCCCGGCACTATGCTTGCGAGCATGCGCAGACCCGCGATCCGCGGCAAGACCTGGGGGCTGTCCCTGCTGGCGCTGTTGGCGACGCTGCCGGCGGCCTTGCCCGCGCAGGCGCGCGAGCTGCGCCTGCGGGTGGAGACGGTACGCAGCGAGGCGGCACAGCTGGCCGGCGTGCAGGCCCGTCTGCGTTGGCCCGACGACGGAGAAAGCGGCGAGCTGGAGCTGGTGGCCGAACGTGCGATCGCGCCCTTGCTGGCCTTCGAGGGGCGGGATCTGGCCTGGCGCTGCCCGCTCCAGCGCGAGGGGCCGGACGGGTGGAGCTGCGCCGGCCCGGTCAGCCTGGGTGGCCGCGAGCGGGCCGGCCTGCGGGTCGCCCTGTCGCCGGCCGCCCTGGAGGCGGTGCTGGGCCGTGGCGCCACCCGCATCGGCGTGCACACCGTCGCCGGCGCACCGGGGCAGGTGCGCGTTCAGCTGGAGAAATTGCCCGTCGCCTGGCTGCAAGGCTTCCTGTCCGGGCTCTGGGCCGACGGGCGCTGGAGTTCCGGCCGCGTCGACGGCCGGCTCGATCTCGGCCTGGGCGCGGCGACTACGGTGACAGCGGACCTACGCCTGGACGACATCGGCCTGGACACGCCCGGCGGTATACTGGCGGCGGCCGGCGTGGGCGGCGACCTGGCGCTGGACCTGGATCGGCAGGGTTCCGACACAAGCCTGCAGGCAAGGCTGAAAGTCCGCGGCGGCGAATTCCTCGCCGGCAGCCTCTACGTCCCGCTGCCTGTGGGCGGCGCCGAAGCCGAGCTGCAGATGGAGCAGCGCGGCAGCAGCCCTTGGCGTTTGCCGCGCTTGCGCTGGTTCGACCCGGGTGTGCTGGAGGTGAGTGGACGGGCGATGCTGGATGCCGAGGCCGGCCTGGACGACCTGCAACTGCAGCTGCGCATCGCCGATCTGACGACGGCCCGCGACCGTTACCTCAGCGGTTTCCTGGCGCCGGCCGGCTTTCCCGACCTGGTGCTGACCGGCGTGCTGGGCGCCGAGATCTCCATCCAGGACGCCCGCCTGACCCGCCTGGACCTCGAGGCGGAGATGCTCAACGCGGTGGACCCACGCCAACGTTTTGTCCTTTCCGGCCTGGACGGCAGCCTTCGCTGGCATGCCGGCACTGATCCGCTTGCCAGCCGCCTGGCCTGGCGTAGCGCCGCCTTGTACGGCATCGGCCTGGGCGCGGCGGAGTTCGAATTGAGCAGCCTCGACCGCGAGCTGCGCCTGGTCCGCCCCACGGCCGCCGAAACCCTGGGCGGTCGTATTACGCTCGAACACTTGCGCTGGCAGCCACCCGCAAAGGGGCGAGGCGCCCGATTCCAGCTTGGCGTCCGCCTGAACGGACTCGACCTGGGCAGCCTGTCGCAGCGCCTGGGCTGGCCACCGTTCAGCGGCAGCCTCGGCGGGCGCATTCCCTCGGCGCGTTATGCCGATGGCGTTCTTACCCTGGACGGCGGTCTGGCGATGCAGGTCTTCGGCGGCACCTTGGAGCTCTCGGACCTGGTGATGGAGCGGCCCTTTGGTGTCGCGCCGACGCTCTCGGCCAACGTCGAGATCGAGGATGTGGACATGGAGCCGATGACCGCTGCCTTCGGTTTCGGTTCCATCACCGGCCGCCTCGACGGCTACATTCGCGACCTGCGCATGGTGGACTGGTCGCCGGTGACCTTCGACGCCTACCTGCGCAGCGACGATGGCTGGAAGGGCAAGCGGCGGATCAGCCAGCGCGCGGTCGAGGACATTTCCCGGGTCGGCGGTGCCGGCCTGATGGGCAGCCTGCAGGCCCAGGCCTTGCGCCTGTTCGACGACTTCGGCTACGCCCGCCTGGCCCTGGGCTGCCAGCTGCGCGACAACGTCTGCCGGATGTCGGGCGTGGATTCAGCCGGCGATGGCTATACCATCGTCCAGGGCGCGGGGCTGCCGCGCATCCAGGTGGTGGGCTTCCGCCGCCGGGTGGATTGGCCGACCCTGGTGGCCCGCCTGAAGGCGGCCACCGAGGGCCAGGCCCCGGTCATCCAGTAAGGAGAGAGCGATGCGCAAGGCCAGTTCTAGATTCCTGCAGGTGTTCACGGTGGCGGCGGCCGTGCTGGCGCTGGGAGCATGCGTCACCATCAACGTCTATTTCCCTGCGGCCGAGGCCCAGCAGGCGGCCGAGGAGTTCGTCGAAAAGGTTATCGGCGAGGACGAGGCCAGCCCGGCCAGCGAGCAGCCGCAGGCGCTGCAGTTGCCGGCAGCTCGCCGAGGCTTCGATCCGCTGTCCCTGTTGATACCGAGCGCGCAGGCGCAATCACAGGAGCAGCTCAACATCCGTACCCCGGCCATCCAGGCGATCCGCGACCGCATGGCGCAGCGCTTCCAGGGCACCCTGCAGCCGCACTTCGACAGCGGGGCGCTCGGTTTCGGCAAAGATGGCTTGGTGGTGGTGCGCGACGCTGGTTTGTTGCCGCTCAAGGACCGGGTGGCCGTGAACGCCGCCGTGGCTGACGACAACCGCGACCGCAAGGCCCTGTACCGAGAGATTGCCGTGGCCAACAACCACCCGGAGTGGGAAGCGCAGATCCGTGAGACCTTCGCCCGGCAGTGGGTGGCCAGCGCCCGCAAGGGCTGGTGGTACCAGGCCGCCGACGGCAGCTGGAAGCAGAAGTAAGGTCCACGCAGAACGCGGCGAGCCGGGCGCAGCTCCGGCCCGCCGCGCTGTGGGCCCTGCTTTCCGCCGGCAGGGCATGGGTGTGCGACAATCCGCGGCCCGCTCCACCAGGCCGTCCCGTGTCCCGTTCCCGCAGCAAGCTTCACCAGCGCCTCGAACTCGACATCCATGATCTCAGCCACGATGGCCGCGGCGTCAGCCGCAACGCCGAGGGCAAGACGGTCTTCGTCGAGGGCGCGCTGCCGGGTGAACTGGTAAGGGCAGAGCGTACCGGCCGCAATCGTCACTTCGACGAGGCCCGCACCCTGGAGGTGGTGAGGGCCTCGCCGGACCGGACTGAGCCGCGCTGTCCGCATTTTCGCGACTGTGCCGGCTGCGTGCTGCAGCATATGCGCGAGGAGAAGCAGATCGAGGCCAAGCAGCGAACCCTGCTGGACAACCTGCGCCGCATCGGTCACGTCGAACCGGAACGGGTGCTGCCGCCACTGACCGACGCCGCCTGGAGCTACCGGCGCAAGGGCCGCTTTTCGGTGCGCTACGTCGAGAAGAAGGGTAGGACCGTGGTCGGTTTTCGCGAGGCCAACCCGCGCTTCGTCGCCGACCTTACGCAATGCCACACCGTGCTGCCGGAAATCTCGGCCGCCATTCCCGAACTGGCGGCGCTGGTGGATGGTATGGACGGTCGCCGCATCATTCCTCAGATCGAGTTCATCGCCGGCGACGAGGGCCTGGCCTTCGTGTTCCGGCACCTGGAGTCGCTGTCCGAGGGTGACCTGGAGAAGCTGCGCGACTACGCCCGCCGCAGTGGCCACGCCGTGTTCCTGCAGCCAGGAGGCGTCGACTCCGTGCATCCGCTGTGGCCAGAACGGTTCCCGCTGTCGTTCTTGCTGCCGGAATGGAACCTGCGCCTGGCGTTCCGGCCCCTGGACTTCATCCAGGTCAATGCCGGCCTCAACCACCGGATGATCCGCCTGGCGCTGGACCTGCTCGATCCGCGGCCCGAGGATCGGGTGCTCGACCTGTTCTGCGGCCTGGGCAATTTCACCCTGCCGCTGGCGCGCAGGGCGGGCCGGGTAGTGGGCGTGGAAGGCGAGGCCGGGCTGGTGCAGCGGGCGCGCGAAAACGCCGCCGCCAACGGCCTGACCAATGCCGAGTTCCATGCCGCCGACCTGGCGAAGGACCTGGCCGGCGAGCCCTGGATGCGCGCAGGCTTCGACAAGCTGCTGCTGGACCCGCCCCGGGCTGGCGCTGCCGAAGCGCTGGCGCAATTGCCGCTCAGGGGCATCGGCCGCATCGTCTATGTGTCCTGCCATCCGGGCTCGCTGGCCCGCGACGCCGGCTTCCTGGTGCGCGAGCGCGGCTACCGGCTGGTTGCCGCCGGCGCCATGGACATGTTCCCGCAGACGGCGCACGTCGAATCCATCGCCCTGTTCGAATGCTGAGGCAAGGGATGGGAATCGAGATCGAAAGGAAGTTCCGGGTGATCGGCGAGGGCTGGCGGCGCCGGGTCACGCGCTCGCAGCGCATGGTCCAGGGCTATCTCAACGACGCCGCCAGCCTGCGCGAGGGCCGGCAGCAGGCCTCGGTGCGCGTGCGCGTCGCCGGCGACCGCGCCTGGATCAATCTCAAATCACGCGAGATCGGCAGCACCCGCCAGGAATTCGACTACGAGATTCCGCTCGCCGATGCCGAAGCGCTGCTGAATCTCTGCGTAGGCGGCCGGGTGGAGAAACTGCGGCATTACGTGCACCACGGTGGCCACGTCTTCGAGGTGGACGAGTTCCTCGGCGAGAATGCCGGCCTGGTGGTGGCCGAACTGGAGCTGGACTCGGCCGATGCCGCCTTCGAACGACCCGACTGGCTGGGCGCGGAAGTGACCGGCCAGCCGCGGTACTACAACCTGGCGCTCGCCGAGCGCCCGTACGCGCGCTGGAGCGCGCAGGAGCAAGCCTGATGCTGGTGATCGGAATCGCGGGCCACAGCCTGGCCGCGGAAGAGCGGGAATGGCTGCAGCACCCGGCGGTGGCCGGCGTGATCCTGTTCTCGCGCAACTTCGCCTCGCGCGAACAGGTGGCGGAACTGACCGCCGGCATCCGCGAGGCCGCGCCGCGGCCCATACTGGTCTGCGTGGACCAGGAAGGGGGCCGCGTGCAGCGCTTCCGCGACGGCTACCTGCCGCTGCCGGCGTTGGCGGGCCTCGGCGCGATGTACGAGCGCGACCCCGCCGGTGCCCTGGCGCTGGCTCGCGAGCACGCCTGGCTGATGGCCAGCGAGATCCGCGCCACCGGCCTGGACCTGAGCTTCGCCCCGGTGGTGGACCTGGGCCGCGGAAACCGCGCCATCGGCGACCGCGCCTTCCACGCCGAGCCGGCGGTGGTGGCCGAGCTCACCCGTGCCTATGTCGCCGGCATGCACGAAGCCGGCATGGCCGCCACCCTCAAGCATTTCCCCGGCCACGGTTCGGTGCTGGAGGACACGCACTTCGACGAGGCGGTGGATCCGCGGCCGCTGGCGGTGCTGGAAGTCGAGGACCTGTTGCCTTTCCGGGCCGGCATCGCTGCCGGCGCCGACGCGGTGATGATGGCGCACGTACGCTATCCCGAGGTCGCGCCGGAGCCGGCCGGCTATTCGCCGCGCTGGATCAGCGAGATCCTGCGCGCGCGGATGGGTTTCCGCGGCGTGGTCTTCTCCGACGACATCGGCATGGCCGCGGCCGAATCGGCCGGCGGCGTGCGCGCCCGCATCCTGGCCCACCTGCGGGCGGGTTGCGACGTGGTGCTGGTCTGCCCGCCGGCCCTGGTGCCGGCCTCGCTGGCGACCATGGACGACGCGCCGCCGACCAATGCCGCGGCCTTGACCGCCTTGCTGGGCCGCGGCGCCGCCGGCTGGGACAGCCTGCTGGCGCAGCCGCGTTACGATCAGGCCCGGGCTCGCCTGGCCGGGCCGGAAGGAGTTGCCTGATGAGCCTGGACCTGGCCACCGCCCTGCAACGCTCGACGGTGCTGTACGACCGCGAGCGCCTGGACCACGAGATCCGCCGCCTGGCCGCCGAACTGGACGCACACTATGCCGGCGGCGAGCGGCCGCTGCTGCTGACCGTGATGCACGGCGGCCTGCCCTTCGCGGGCCAGCTGGCACTGGCCATGCATACCGACATCGAGTTCGATTATGTGCATGCCAGCCGCTACCGTGGCCAGACCACCGGTGCCGGCCTGGCCTGGCTGCATCGTCCGGCCACGCCGCTGCGCGGGCGCAAGGTGCTTCTGGCCGACGATATCCTCGACGAAGGCAATACCCTGCGCGCGATCCGCCAGTGGTGCCTGGACGAGGGCGCCAGCGAAGTGCGGGTGGCGGTGCTGGCGGAAAAGGAACACGACCGGCGGGTGCCCGGAATCGCCGCCGAGCATGTCGGCGTGAAGGTGCCGGACCGCTACGTCTACGGCTACGGCATGGACGTTTACGGCCAGGGCCGCAACCTGCCGGCCATCTACGCCCTGGAGGACTGAAATGGCCGGTTTGGACCTCGCGGTGATCGGCGGCACCGGCGTCTACCGCCTGGCCAGCCTGGAAGGCGCCGAGGCGGTGGGCGGCGACACGCCCTGGGGCAAGCCCTCGGGACCGGTGCGGGTGGGCACGGTGGCCGGCAAGCGGGTCGGCTTTCTGGCACGGCATGGCGAAGGCCATGCGTTGCCGCCGCATCGGGTGAACTACCGGGCCAATCTCTGGCGGCTGAAAGAGCTGGGTGCGCGGCGCGTGCTGGCCATCAACACCGTCGGCGGCATCACCGAACGTTTCGCTCCGCGGGTGCTGGCCTGCCCCGACCAGCTGATCGACTACACCTGGGGCCGTGCCGGCAGCTACTGGGACGGCGAGGGCGGCGAGGTGCTGCACGTGGACTTCGGCGATCCCTACAGCCCGGCATTCCGGGCCGAGCTGCTGGCGGCGGCGGCGCGGGCCGGCGTGGCGGTGCTGGACGGCGGCTGCTACGGCGCCACCCAGGGGCCGCGTCTGGAGACGAAGGCCGAGATCGCCCGACTGCGCCGCGACGGCTGCGATCTGGTCGGCATGACCGGCATGCCCGAAGCCGGCCTGGCCCGCGAGGCGGGTCTGGAATACGCCTGCCTGGCCGTGGTGGCCAACTGGGCGGCCGGCTGCGGCGACGCCACCGAGATCACCCTGGCCGATGTGCTGGCCAACGTCGAGGCGGCGTCGGCCGGTTTGCCGGCCGTGGTCGAGGCCTTGCTGGGGTGATTGTCAAGCGTTTTGCCCTTGTTCATACTCGGGCCGTGCACGCGGCCCGGTGAACCGGAACACGGCGCACGCTCGCTACCTACCGCATTGAGGTCACGTTTTATGAGTTTCGGCACCGTGAAGTGGTTCAACGACGCCAAGGGTTTCGGTTTCATCGCGCCCGAGGACGGCAGCGCGGACGTGTTCGTGCATTATTCCGCCATCAACGCCAAGGGCTTCCGCACGCTGCAGGAAGGCCAGCGCGTCAGCTTCGACGTCGTGCAGGGCCCGAAGGGCTCGCAGGCGGCCAACGTCGTGCCGGCCTGAACCCCGGCCAGATTGCAGATCGAACGCCTTGAACAGGAAGCCCCGCCCAGTGCGGGGCTTCCTGTTTCCGTACGCATCCGGCCCTGGCAGGGGCCGGGCCTCCGGGCTCCGCGGGCGGGGCAGCGGGTTCTGGCCGGCCGCCGCAGGGTCCGGGCTCAGTGCTGGCCGAACTGCAGCCGCGCCAGTTCGGCGTAGAGGCCGCCCTTGGCTATCAGCTCGGCGTGGCGGCCCTGGTCCACCACGCGGCCGCGGTCCATCACCACGATGCGGTCGGCCTTGAGCACGGTGGCCAGGCGGTGGGCGATCACCAGGGTGGTGCGGCCGCGCATCAGCCGCTCCAGGGCCTGCTGCACCGCACGTTCGCTTTGCGCGTCCAGGGCACTGGTGGCCTCGTCCAGCAGCAGGATCGGCGCGTCCTTGAGCAGGGCCCGGGCGATCGCCAGGCGCTGTTGCTGGCCGCCGGACAAGCGGGCGCCGCGCTCGCCCAGCTGGCTGTCGTAGCCCTCGGGCAGGGCGCTCAGGAACTCGTGTGCCTCGGCGGCGCGGGCCGCGGCCTCGATGTCGGCCTGGCGGGCGTCCAGCCGGCCGTAAGCGATGTTGTCACGGGCGCTGGCGGCGAAGATCACCGGGGCCTGCGGCACCAGGGCGATGTGCCGGCGCCACTGCACCGGGTCCAGCGCCCGCAGGTCCACACCATCCACGGTGATCGTGCCGGTCTCTGGATCGTGGAAACGCAGCAGCAGCTGGAACACCGTGCTCTTGCCGGCGCCCGAGGGCCCGACCAGCGCCACTGTCTCTCCCGGGCGCACGTCCAGGGAGAAATCCTCCAGCGCCGGCGCGTCCGGGCGGCTGGGGTAGTGGAAGCGCACGTGCTCGAAGACGAGGTGTCCGCGCACCGGGTCCGGCAGCGCGGTCGCCTGCGCCGGCACCGGCAGGCCAGGGCGCTCGTTCAGCAGCTCCTCGATACGGGCCATGCCACCGGCGGCGCGCTGCACCTCCGCCCAGACCTCGGCCAGGGCGCCGACCGAGCCGGCGCCGATCAGTGCATACAGCACGAACTGGCCCAGGGTGCCGGGGCTCATGCGCCCGGCCACCACGTCCTGGGCGCCGATCCACAGCACGGCGGTGATCGAACCGAACACCAGCACGATCACGACCGCGGTCAGCGCCGCCTGCAGGCGGATACGCCGGCGCGCCGCCCGCAGCGCCACGGCCACCGCTTCGCCGAAACGGCCTGCCTCGTAGGCTTCGCGGGCATAGCTCTGGACGGTGTGCATGGCGCCCAGGGTCTCGCCGGCGCGGGCGTTGGCCTCGGCGACGCGATCCTGGGCCGCCTTGGCCACGGCGCGCACGCGCCGGCCCGACAGCACCAGCGGCGCCACCACCAACGGAATGCCCAACAGGGCCAGCAGGGCCAGGCGCGGGCTGGTCACCGCCAGCATCACCGCGCTGCCCAGCACGGTGACGAGGCTGCGCAGGGCCACCGACATGCTGGAGCCGACCACGCTGCGCAACAGTTCGGTGTCGGCCGAGAGGCGGGAAAGCAGTTCGCTGGAACGGTTGCGCTCGAAGAAGCTCATGTCCAGCGACAGCAGGTGCTGGTACAGCGTCCGGCGCAGGTCGGCGACCATGCGTTCGCCCAGCAGGGTGACGAAGTAGAAGCGCGCCGCCGTCGCCAGCGCCAGCAGCACCGCCACCGCGAACAGCAGGGCGAACCAGCGGTCCACCGAGCCTTCCGAGGAAAAGCCCTGGTCGATCATGTGCCGCACCGCCACCGGCAACAGCAGGGTGGCGGTGGACGACAGCGCCAGCGCGCCCAGCCACAGGGCCACCAGTCCCCGGTGCGGGCGCAGGAAGGGCAGCAGCCCGCGCAGCGAGTTCACGGGCACGCGGACGCGTTCGGAGGAGCTCATGTTTCCTTGTCGGTGCGATGCAGCCGGGCGCTGCCGCGGCTCAGGTCGCGCAGTTTAGCCGCCAGCTCATCCAGGCGCGCGACCGGCAGGCGCAACCGCAGGCGCAAGCCGTCTTCATCGAAGCCTTCGCCGAGCTTGTCGGCCTGCAGCTGCGCCAGCAGCCCGTACACGGCCCCGGCGTGGGCGAAGTCGCAGGCCAGCTCGGCTTCGGCCCAGTCCACCAGATCGCGGCGCGGCGCCGTGCGCAGGCATTCCGCGGCGGCGGCGCCATAGGCGCGCGCAAGGCCGCCCACGCCCAGCTTCACGCCGCCGAACCAGCGCGTCACCACCACCACCACCTGGTCCAGCCCCTGGCCCTCGATGGCGGCCAGGATCGGCCGGCCGGCGCTACCGCCGGGCTCGCCGTCGTCGGAGAAACGGTAGTGCGGGCCGACCCGGTAAGCCCAGCAGTTGTGGCTGGCCTGGGGATCTGCGACCCCGGCCAGAAAGGTCAGGGCCTGCTCCGGTGTCGTTGCCGGGCTGGCGCGGGCCAGGAAGCGGCTCTTGCGGACCTCGAGCAGGTGCTCGGCCGGACCCGCCAGGGTCTGGGCGCGACTCACCGCTCCAATCCGGCCAGGTCGGGGGGAATGACCAGGTCCGGGTGGGCGCGTCGCAGCAGGACCAGGCTGGCGCGGGCGCCGGCCTCGTCGCCGGCGTGCAGGCGCTCGCGGATGCGTTCCAGCCAGGCTTCGGGCGGCAGTAGCCGGTCGTCCGCCACCGGCGGCAGCGGCGAGGGCGCGGCGACCGCTGCCCGAGCGCGTTCAGGCGCCGGTGCCGGAGGCTCGGTCGGTGGCGCCGCACCGGCATCGGTGGGCGCGCCCTCGTCCGCCAGGGGCGTCGGTACGGCGACCGCCTCGGCTTGCCGGAAAGCCGAGGCCTTGCGAAGTTCCACCGTTTCCGCTGCCGCTTTCGCCGCTGCCTCGAGTTCCGCCTTGGCGGCGGTGTCCGCGGTCGATGCTGCCGCTGCCGCGTGCCGGCGTTCCTCGGTCCGCGCCGCCTGCCGTTCGGCGCCGCCGCGATGGACGTCAGCCGGGTCGGCCGCGGCCGTCACATCGTCCTGCGCAGCCGCCGGCGCGATCCGGTCGCCGGTGGCGACGGCCTCCGGGGTGGCTGCCGTTCCGGGGGAAGGTGCCCGGGGCGCGGGCGGCGGCGGGGGTGGAACCGGCAGATCGGGCAGATCCGCGCCCGGATCGTCCGCCACCGGTGCCTGCCCGGCCGCCCCGACCGGGGGCAGGGGCTCGTGCCTGGCCTCGGCGATGAGTTCGCGCGGCGCCGGCGACAGGGCGGGGCGCAGCTGACCGCCGACGAAAACCGCGAGCACGGCGGCGGCGGCCGTGCCCAGTGCCCAGGCCGGCAGGCGCCGCCGCGACGGGACCGGCCGACCGCCGTCCCGGCCGGCGGCGGCGTCGGTGGCCGCGCGCAGGATGGCGGCGTCCACCCGGGCTGGCGGTTCGCCGGCCGGCAGCGCGCGCAGCACCCGGGCCAGCTCGGCTTCCTCGCCGGCCAGGGGCTGCGTACGCGGGTCCTGCGGTGTGTTCACGGCGCTGCTTTCACTCCTCGTGGATGGCGGCGATGCCAGGCTGGCGTGCCTCGCTCAGGCTGCGCGCCATGCCGACCAGTTGCAAGAACTCGCCGCGATGACCCCAGGGGTCGTCGCCGCGGGCGTCACGGGCCAGGGCCTCGACCCGCGCCCAGTCGAAATCCCCGGTGTTGCCGCCGCCGCGCAACAGGTCGGCGAAGGCGACCACCGCAGCTGCAAAGCGCAAGTCCCCGCTGGCGGTGTCCCGTACCTGGCTGCGCCTGACGGGCTGCTCCATGAGCACACTGTGCTCGTCGCCCGGCAGCTTGTAGCGCAGCTTCAGGTAGGCCAGTTCGTCGGCATGCGGCGCGGTGGCCGGTACCTTGCCATAGCGCAGCGGGTCGGAGGAATCGCAACCCATGCCAAGCAGGCAGATCTCGTAGAGGGCGGTGACGTCGTGGCCGGCGCCGATTTCGCCGGCGTCCACCCGGTCGTTGTTGAAGTCCTCGCGCGCCAAGGTCCGGTTCTCGTAGCCGATCAGCCGGTATTCGGCCACCGTGGACGGGTTGAACTCGACCTGCACCTTGACGTCGCCGGCGATGGTCAGCAGGGTCGAACCCATTTCCTCGACCAGGACCTTGCGCGCCTCCATCAGGTTGTCGGTGTAGGCGTAGTTGCCGTTGCCGGCGTCGGCCAGCCGCTCGGCGAGGGCGTCGTTGTAGTTGCCGCCGCCGAAGCCCAGCACGCTGAAGGCCACGCCGGATTCGCGACCGGCCTCGATCCTGGTTTCCAGCGCGCGCGGATCGCGGATGCCGACGTTGAAGTCGCCATCGCTGGCCAGCAGGATGCGGTTGACGCCGTTCTCGATGAAGGCCTGCTTCGCCACGGCGTAGGCCAGCTCGATGCCTTCGCCGCCATTGGTCGAGCCGCCGGCTTCCAGGCGGTTGAGCGCATCCAGGATTTCGCCATGCCGGTCGCCCGGGGTCGGCGGCAGCACCAGGCCGGCACTGCCGGCGTAGGCGACGATGGAAACCCGGTCCTGGGCGCGCAGCCGCGGCACCAGCTGGGCAAAGGCCTGCTTGAGCAGGGGCAGCTTGTCGTCCGAATACATCGAGCCCGAGGTGTCCACCAGGAACACCAGGTTGGCGGCCGGAATCTCCGCGGCCGGCACGCTGTAGCCCTTCAGTCCGACCTGCATCAGCAGGCGGCGCGGGTTCCAGGGCGCGGGCGCCAGCTCGACGCGGCTGGCGAAGGGCTGCTCGCGGCTGTCCGGAGCGGGATAGGCGTAGTCGAAGTAGTTCAGCATCTCCTCGACCCGCACCGCGTCCTTCGGCGGCAATCGGCCGGCATTGAGCATGCGCCGGACATTGCTGTAGCTGCCGGTGTCCACGTCGATGGAAAAGGTGGAAACCGGGTTCTCGGCGGTACGGACGATGCCGTTGTCCTCGAACCTGGCGTAGTTCTCGGTGTTCACCTCGGGCACCGGCGTCCGCAGGACCGGCGCAGCCGGGGCGGCGCCGGTCGGAGGCGGGGCAGACGGCGCGTACAGAGGCTGGGAGGAAGGAAGGCCGTCAGCGGCGACGGCGAGACGTTCGCTCTCGGCAGCGGCTTCGGCGCGCCGATGATGTTCGGCCTTGGCCTTGACCGGGGCATCGGCTTCCGCCTCCATGCGGGTTTCGGACGGACGCGTGCAGCCGGCGCCAAGGGCGAAGGCGAGGGCGGCGGCCAGCAGGGTCGGACGGATACGAGACATGGCGGAACTCCTGTCGGGGTGGGCACCAATGTCAACGTCCGACCGGGCGCGACGGGGTTGCGGGCAGGCGATGCTCATGACCGCAGTCTCGCCCGCAGCTTGTCCATGGCGTAACGCAGGCGGGACTTGACCGTTTCCCGGCCGACCCCGGTGATTTCACCGATCTCCTCCAGGCTCAGCTCCTGTTCCAGGCGGAGCAGGACCACTTCCCGCTGCTCATCCGGCAGTTCCTCGAGGGCGCGTTGCAGGCGGCGCCGTTCCTCGAAGGCCGACAGCTGCCGGTCCGGGCCATCCGGGTCGGGTATCGCTTCGACCATGGCCCGGGCCTCTTCCGGCGCGTCCGGGCGGTGCTGGCGGGCCCGCCAGTGGTCGGCCAGGCGGTTGTGCGCCACCTGGTACAGCCAGGTGGCGAACCTGGCTTCGGGCCGCCAGCGCTCCCTGGCGGCAATCACCCGCTGCCAGACATCCTGGAAGAGCTCCTCGGCCAGGGAGGGATCGCGCAACTGCCGCAGCAGATACCGGAACAGGGCATTGCGATGCCGGGCGTACAGGGTCTGGAAGGCGCCGACGTCGCCGGCGCCGTAGGCCAGCATCAGCGCTTCGTCGGTCGGCTCCGGGTGCATCCGGGCAGCCTAAGGCCAAGCGCGCCGGCCGGGAAGGCCGCCTGTCCGCCGCTGGTGTAGATTGGCGGCATGTCCGGTTCCGACCCGTTCGTGCAGGCCGCCGCGGACCCGGCCTCGACGTCGGGCAGGGGAGGGTGGCGGCAAGGGCGGCCCGTGCTGGTGGGCCTGCTGGTGCTGGTATCGGGCATCTACCTCAGCCTGGAATCGGCCAGCCTGGACCGGCGGCGCGAGCTGTCCGAGCGCAAGTCCCTGGTGCAACGGGAGCTGTCGGACTTCCGGGCCCGGCTGGAGACCGACGTCTATGCCTCGACCGCGCTGGTGCGCGGGCTGGCAGTACAACTGATGCTGGCCGAGGGCATCTCCGATCACGACTTCGACGCCATCGCCGCCGAACTGCTGCGCCAGCAGCCGCAGATCCTCAACCTGAGCCTTGCGCCCGGCTTCGTGATCCGTCGTATCCATCCGTTGGAAGGTAACGAGGCGGCGCTGGGGCTGGACTTGCTGCAGGACCCGGTGCAGAGCGCCGCCATGCGCAGGGCCATCAGCCAGGACGATGCCGTGCTGGCCGGCCCCTTCGAACTGGTGCAGGGCGGCCGGGCCCTGGCGGTGCGCATTCCGCTATGGCTGGACCGGGAGGGCGTTCCAAGGCTGTGGGGTGCGGTCAGCATGGTGCTGGACTACGACGCCATGCTGGAACGGGCGGGTCTGCGCCGGCTGGAGAAGGAACTGGACATCGCCATCGTCGGCCGCGACGCCGCCGGTCCGGGCGGCGAGTTGTTCCGCGGCCGCCGGCATGACGCCTCGGTGGATGCGGTACGGATGCCGGTCTTCCTGCCCGGCGGCAGCTGGCTGATCACGGCGGTGCCGCGCGAGGGATGGTTGCCACGCGGCGCCTGGCTGAACGCCAGGCTCGGTTTCCGTCTGCTGGTTTCCCTGTTGGCCGCCCTGGCCATCACCCGCATCCTGCGTGACCGGCAACGCATCCGCCGCCTCGCCGAGCGCGACGCGCTCACCGACCTGCCGAACCGGCGGCATGCCTTGCGGCGCCTGTCGCGACTGATCGTCCGCGGCCGCCGTGGTGGCGAGCGTTTCGCGCTGTTCTCGTTCGACCTGGACGGTTTCAAGCCGGTCAACGACACCCACGGTCATGCGGCCGGCGATCGGCTGCTGACGGAGATCGCCCAGCGCCTGGGCGATTCGGTGCGGCCGGGCGACCTGGTGGCGCGGATGGGTGGCGACGAATTCGTGGTGCTCGTGCCGCTGGAGCCGGGGACCGACGACGACTGGTTGCGGGCGATGGCGCGCCGCCTGCAGGCCGCGGTGGGGCGGCCCGTGGCGGTGGACGAGGAATGGGTGGTGGTCGGCGCCAGCATCGGTATTGCCCGTTTCCCGGAGGACGGCGACGACGTCGAGACCCTGCTGCGCAAGGCCGACGAGGCCATGTACCGGGCCAAGTCGGGCGGCTCGCAGGGCGTCGAATTCGCCACGCCGCTGCCGCTGGGCCGCCGTGCGCAGGACACGGGTCAGACGGACCCGCGCTGAATGCCGGCAGGGGTGCCCCTTGGCGCGCCCACTGGTTGGCGTGTCGGCGCCGGCCGCGGCGCGCCGGCGGACGCGGGTGCACGATGCCGCCGGCAACCTGGTCGAAGAGACGCGCGGCGGTGTCGTGGTGACGCGCCGCTACGACGGCCAGGGGCGGGTGGTGGAGCTGCGGCGGCCGACGGGGCAGACGCTGCCGCAGCCGGGCGGGGGGAGCTTCAGTCTGGCGGCGGGCAGCTGGCGCTACGCCTACAATGGCCCGGGCCAGCGGGTGGTCAAGCAGCGGGCTGAACCGCCCCGGCTTCTCCGCAGGCCATCCCGCCTGTGCCCTGCCGTCACGACGCGTTCCCCTTGGGGCATCGCGTGGTCCGGGTCAGCGATCCTTCCTTTCGACGCGAAGCTGCAACGAGCCGCGGGCGAGGCGGGCGGTGAGGCGGTCGTCGAGCTGCGCGTCGGCGCTGTCGGTGAGCACGCGGCCGTCGGGTCGCTGCAGGATCGCGTAACCGCGTTGGAGGGTGGCCAGCGGGCTGACGCCGGCGAGGGCGCGCCCCAGTCCCTCCAGGCGCAGGCGTCGCGGCGGCAACAGGCGCGCGGGCAGGGCGTCCAGGCGGCCGGCGGCACGCAGCAGGCGTTGCCGCAACAGCTCCAGCCGACGTTGTGGGTGGCCCTGGTCTAGCCGGCGCAGCAGGTGGGCAAGCCGATCCCGGCGAGGTTGCAGCGCCTGGCGGCCGGCCGCGGCCAGCCGATGGCGGAGATCCTCCAGCCGATGCCGGCCGCGTTCCAGCCGCAGCTGCGGCCTGGTTGCGCGCAGGCGCAACCAGGCCTGGTCGCTGCGCTGGGCGGCGGTGGCCAGACGCTGCGCCAGTCGCTCGTGCAGACGGTCGCCGGCGCGGCGCAGGCGGGTGGCCAGATCGCCGGCGTCGGGCGCCAGCATCTCTGCTGCCGCCGATGGCGTGGGCGCCCGCAAGTCGGCGGCGAAGTCGGCCAGGCTGACGTCCACTTCGTGGCCCACCGCGCTGACCACCGGCACCGGACAGGCGGCGATGGCGCGGACGAGGGCTTCGTCGTTGAAGGCCCACAGGTCTTCCAGCGAACCGCCGCCGCGGGTCAGCAGCAGGATGTCGTAGCGCCCGCTGTGGCCGGCCTTTGCCAGCATGGCAAGGATCTGCGCGGCCGCCCCTTCGCCCTGGACGGGCACCGGCAGCACCTCCACTTCCAGCAGCGGGAAGCGCCGGCCCAACACGGTCAGGACGTCGTGCACGGCGGCGCCATGCGGCGAGGTCAGCACGCCAAGGCGATGCGGCATCGTCGGCAGGGGCCGCTTGCGCGCGCCGTCGAACAGGCCTTCCGCGGCGAGTCTGGCCTTCAGCTGCTCGAACGCGCGGCGCAGGGCGCCTTCGCCGGCTTCTTCCAGGTGGTCCAGCACCAGCTGGCAGTCTCCACGGGCCTCGTACAGGGTCAGCCGGCCGCGGGCAAGCACTTGCATGCCGTCGCGCGGCAGGAAGCGCAGGCGCGAGGCGTTGACGCGGAAAAGGGCGCAACGTACCTGGGCACGTTCGTCCTTCAGGGTGAAATAGCAGTGGCCGGAGGCGGGGCGGGAGAAGTTGCTGACCTCGCCCTCCACCCAGACCTGGGGAAAGCTGCCCTCGAGAAGATCGCGGGCAAGCGCGTTGAGCTGGGACGGTCGCAGGACCTGGCGATCGCGAACGGGGCTGGACATCGGGCGCGCCTTCGGGGCCGGACAGCATACCCCCATGCCGGGTGGGGCTGGGGCCTTGGGGCGACCCGGTCTACACTGTGCCGGCCAGAAGGAGCCGTGATGAGCGAGAGCTACCAGCGCCTGAGCCAGGATCTGCCGCCGCCGGTGGGGGGCGCGCCGCGATTCGCCGCCGAGCCGCGCAAGGTCAGGGCCTGGGTGGCGGCCCTGCCGCGCGCCAATCCCCAGGCGACCGAACAGGCGCTGGCGCAGGCACTGGAAGCGTTGGCCGGTCAGCGGCTGGACGGCGGCGCCCGTTTCGGCGCGCTGGAGGAACTGCGCGGGGCGGTGCTCGAGGCGGTGAGCCTGCTGGAGCGGCAGTTCGCCGCCAGCCCGTTGCCGCTGCCGCCGGACAAGGCGCGCGCCGCGGCGCTGGCGGAAGGCTTCCACCTGGGCTTGGGCCATGGCTATCGGCTGGCGGTGGCGGAACTGTGTGCGCCTTCCGGCAACATTCCTTTCCTCAAGGGCGGCAGCGTACAGACGGCACTGCATCGGGCGGCCTGGCATTACAGCCGCGCCCTTGCCCTGGCCTGGCGCGTGTATCGTCCGGCGACGCCGGGAGCGTGGCAGGGCCTGCACCGTCTGCACCGTTTCGCCAGCGCACTCAAGCTCGAAACCAAGACGGTCGAGGACAAGGCGGGCGGCGGGCCGCCCGACCTGCTCGGCCTTTACGTTCAGACCTTGCTGATGGCCGCGCTCAACCCTTACGCCTTTGCCCAGGCCGAGCAGGACAGCCTGTGGCCCATCGCCCGCGGCTATGCCCGCCGTTGCGGGCTGAGCACCTCGCCGCCGGGCGATCTGGCACCGGTCGTTCCCGACGATGCCGATCGCGGGCCGGGCGGTGCCGGGGACGAGCCGCATTCGTACTGGCTGGACCTGCGGGCCTTCGCCGACGATGTCGAGCGCGCCCTGGAGCGCGTGCGGGACGGCCAGTCCGAGCTCGGCGCCGGCCCGGGGCCGGGCGAACGGGTCGGCAACGACCTGCTGCTGCGCCTGCGCCGCGCCTTCGGCCAGATGTCCGCGCGCGGCCTCAGGCGCCTGCCGGCCGGCCATCATCTGGACACGGTGCTGGGCCTGAGCGGCCTGCACTACTTCCTGGCCGGGCAGCGCGACTTCGATACCTTCATGCGGCAGTCGGCGGCCGGTGCCGTGCACGTCATCACCGGCGCCGCCTGGACCCACGGCGCGGCGGCCATGACCCGGGTGCCGCGTTTCCCGGCCCGAGTGCTGGACCAGAGCCTGGGCGGCTACCGCATGGCCTGGGACAGCGCCGAGCAGGCCCGGGCCAAGGTCGGCGAGCTGGTCGGGCTGAACTTCGGCGAGGGCGACGACGATAGCGAATGGATGGTGGGCGTGATGCGCTGGTTGCGTTACGAGACCGACGGCAGCCTGTCGGCCGGGGTCGAGCTGCTGGCCCGACGCGCCACGCCGGTGGCGCTGCGGGTGGTCAGCGCCGACGGCGGCAGCCGGCAGGTGAACCGGGCCGTGGAAATCTTCCCGCTCGACGGCTCCCCTGGCCGGCGTTTCGTTTCCAACGTCTCGGTGGATGCCGGCAGCCGCATCGAGGTCATCCATGACGCCAACAGCCTGGTGCCGGAGGCCGGTCCGCGCGGGCCGGACCTGCTGGCCGATGTGGAGGTGCTGCTGAACGCCGGCGATTACGTGTTGCTGGGCGAACGGCTGGAGCAGCCGGCCGCCGCAGCGGCGGAGGCGGAGGGCGCGACCGCATGAGCGATGTCGGTGCGAGGCCCCGCCGCCGAAGCCTGGCGGTGGCGGTGGGCAAGGTCCAGGTCGGCGGCGGCGCGCCGATCGTCGTGCAGTCCATGACCAATACCGACACTGCCGACGTGGAGGCCACGAGCCGCCAGGTGGCCGAGCTGTGGCGGGCCGGCTCGGAGATCGTCCGGATCACGGTGAACAACCCTGAATCGGCGGCGGCCGTGCCGCGCATCCGCGAGCGCCTGGACATGATGAACGTGCCGGTGCCGCTGGTCGGCGACTTCCACTACAACGGCGACCGCCTGCTGGCGGCCGAGCCGGCCTGCGCCGAAGCCCTGGCCAAGTACCGCATCAACCCCGGCAATGTCGGCTTCGGCAAGAAGAAGGACAGCCAGTTCGCTGCGATCGTCGAAAAGGCCATCGAATACGGCAAGCCGGTGCGCATCGGCGTGAACTGGGGTTCGCTGGACCAGGCGCTGGCAGCCCGGCTGATGGACGAGAACGCCGCCCGCGCCGAACCCTGGGACGCCGCCCGGGTGCTGCGCGAAGCCCTGGTCGTCTCGGCGATCGAATCGGCCGGGCGGGCCGTGGAGATCGGCCTGCCCCGCGACCGCATCGTGCTGTCGGCCAAGGTCAGCGGCGTGCAGGAGCTGATCGCCGTCTACCGCGACCTGGCCGCGCGTTGCGACTGGCCCCTGCACCTGGGCCTGACCGAAGCCGGCATGGGCAGCAAGGGCATCGTCGCCTCCAGCGCCGCGCTGGCGGTGCTGCTGCAGGAGGGCATAGGCGACACCATCCGCATTTCGCTGACGCCGGAGCCGGGCGCGCCGCGCACGCTCGAGGTCGTCGTCGCCCAGGAACTGCTGCAGACCATGGGCTTGCGCGCGTTCACGCCGCTGGTCACCGCCTGTCCCGGGTGCGGACGCACCACCAGCGAGTTCTTCCAGGTCCTGGCCAAGAAGGTGCAGGAACACGTGCGGGCACAGATGCCGGTGTGGAAGCTCAAGTACCCGGGCGTCGAGAACCTGTCGCTGGCGGTCATGGGCTGCGTGGTGAACGGTCCGGGCGAATCGCGCCATGCCGACATCGGCATCTCCCTGCCCGGCACCGGCGAGGCGCCGGCGGCCCCGGTGTTCATCGACGGACAGAAAGCCATGACCCTGCGCGGTGAAGGCATCGCCGAGGAGTTCATGGCGGTGATAGACGATTACGTGGCCAGGCGCTGGGGCAGGAGCGCGGCCTGAGCAGGGACCGGGCGCGGTTGCCTGGCTGCCGGAAAACGGCCGGCTAGGGTTCGACCCGGACCCGGTTGCGGCCTTCGTCCTTGGCCCGGTACAGGGCGGCGTCGGCTGCCTGCATCAGGCGGCTGCGATCGCCGCGCTCGGGCGAGAGCCGGGCGATGCCGACGCTGACGGTGAGCCGGTGCGGCTCGTTGCCGAGCAGGAAGGTTTCCGCCTCCACGGCCTTGCGCAGCCGCTCGGCGAAGCGGCGGGCCGCCTCCAGGCCGGTTTCCGGCAGCAGCACGGCGAATTCCTCGCCACCGATGCGGGCGGCGATGTCCTCGCCGCGGACCAGGCCGCGCAGGATCGCGGCGATCTGCCTCAGCACGCCGTCGCCAGCGATGTGGCCGAAACGGTCGTTTACCGGCTTGAACAGGTCCACGTCCACGATGCACAGCACCAGCGGCCGACCGTGGCGCAAGGCGCGGGCGATTTCCTTGTCGGCCAGTTCGGCAAAGTGACGGCGGTTGCACAGCTCGGTCAACGGATCGTGCGTGGCCAGCTGGTAGACCTCTTCGTGGTACAGCGCCTCCACGCTGGAGTGGCTGATGAACTTGAGGATGGTCTCGCCGACCGTGATGTGGTCGCCGTCGCCCAGTACCGCCTCGACCACGACCTGGTCGTTCAACCGGGTCGGATTGGTGGCGCCCAGGTCGCGCAGCCTGTACTCATCGCCCACGCGTCGTATCTCGCAGTGGCGACGCGATACCGACTTGTGGGGAATGTGCAGGTCGGCCTCCTGCGAGCGGCCGATCACGACCGGATGATCGTGGATGTCGGCGCGCTTGCCCAAGCCGTCGCCATGGATGACCACCACGCAGGCAGAGCGTGGCGCCCCGCGTCGGGGTCCGGAACTGAGCAGGGTCAGCTGAGTGGTGGTGGGGTCGGCGTCCTGGTTGCTCATGCGGGCGGGGGCCGTGGGCGCGGGTCGAGTGTAGCCGAAGCCGGCGACGGGAGCTTCGGGTACCATCGGCAACGGGAGGGGAGGGGGATGAGCGGTCACGAATCCGACGACCTGGCGCCGACCGAGGGCCTGCGCACCCGCGCCGGCCAGTCCGCGGAAATGCCCGAGGGCACGCTGCCGCCCGGTACCCGCATCGGCCGCTACCGGATCGAGGCGCTGCTGGGCCGGGGCGGCATGGGCGAGGTCTACCGGGCCGAGCAACTGGAGCCGGTGCGGCGCACCGTGGCGCTCAAGCGCCTGCACCTGAAGCAGCTGGACGCCCGGCACCTGGCCCACTTCGAAATCGAGCGGCAGATGCTGGCGCAGATGCGCCATCCGGCCATTGCCCAGGTCTACGACGCCGGCACCACGCCCGAAGGCCATCCCTATTTCGCGATGGAGTTGATCGAGGGCAGCCCGCTGACCAGTTACTGCGAGCAGCGGGAACTGCCTCTTCGCCAGCGCCTGGAGCTGTTCATCAGGGTTTGCGAAGGCGTGCAGCACGCGCACCAGAAAGGCGTGGTCCACCGCGATCTGAAGCCAGGCAACATCCTGGTCGGCGAGGTGGACGGACGGCCCTTGCCGAAAATCATCGATTTCGGCATCGCCACTGCCGCCGGCCGCGGCGCCGCCGGCGACACGCGGCTCGAGCGTGCCGGCACGCCGGACTACATGAGCCCCGAACAGGCCGGTCTGGAGGACGGGGTCGAAGTAGACACCCGCAGCGACGTTTATTCCCTGGGCGTGCTGCTGTACGAGCTGATCGCCGGCCGGCGTCCGTCGGCGGGTGCCGTCACCGGCGAAGCCGTGCGTACGGCGGCGACCACGCCGGCACCGCCTTCGCAGCAGATAGATACCCTGGCCCCGGGCAATGCCGAGGCCCGGGCCCGGCAACTGCATCTGCGCCGCCGGCAGCTGCGCAGGTTGCTGCGCAACGAGCTGGACTGGGTGGTACTCAAGGCCATGCGGCGCGACCGCAATGAGCGCTATCCCTCGGCCTCGGCCCTGGCCGAGGAACTGCGCCGGTTCCTGGACGGCCGGCCGCTGTCGGCGGTGCCGCCGACGCGCCGTTACGTGTGGAGCAAGTACCTGGCCCGGCACAGGCTGGGCGTGGCGGCGGCGGCAGTCGCGTTGGCGGTACTGGCCGGCCTGGCCCTGTCCCTGTACGGCCTGCGCCAGGCCACGGCGCAGCGGCAGTTGGCCGAGCGGCGCAGCGCCGAGCTGGAAAAGGTCGCCGCGTTCCAGCAATCCATGCTCGAGGGCGTGGACATCGAGGCCATGGGCACCGGTCTCTCTGTCGGTTTGCGCGAGCAACTCCGTAACACTGCGCCGGACAAGCTGCCCCTGCTCGACCAGATACTGTCATCGGCCAGTCCGGCCGACCTGGCCCGGCACCAGATAGATCGGCAGATCCTGGCCAATGCCCTGGCGGCGATCGAGCGGGATTTCGCCGACCAGCCGGCGCTGGCGGCCGACCTGCGGCAGGCGGTGGCCGAGGTGCAGTTGGCTCTGGGCTTGCCGCACAAGGCGGTGGACGTGCTGGCTGGCGTCGCCGCCTGGCGGGAATCCAGTGAAGGGCCCGGAGCGATCAGGACCCTGCGCGCCAGGAAGCTGTGGGCGGACGCGCTGGTGGCGGCCGGCCGCAACCAGGAGGCGCTGGCGATGGCCGAACGCAACCTCGAGTTGCTGGCGGCCGCGCCGTCCGGGCAGGACGCGAACGGGTTGCGCCTGGACGCGGAGCGCACCCGTGCCCTTGCGCTGTTTGCCCTGGGCGAGCGGGCACGAGCCCGCGAACTGCTTGAATCGCTGGTTGCCGAGGAAAGCGGCCGGCGTCCGCCAGACGATCCGCTGCTGCTGAACCTGCGAGCCGACCTGGGCCTGGCCATGGGGCGCATGGGCGACGTCGGCCAGGCGCGCGCCACCTTCGAGGACATCTACCCGCGCCTGCGCGACGCCCTTGGGCCCGAGCATGACGACACGCTCATGGCCATGGGGCGGCTGGCGGTCATGCGGGTCCTGGATGGCGATACCGAGGCGGCAGTGGCACTGCAGCGCGAACGGGTGGAAATCAGCCTGCGCAAACTGGGCGCCGAACATCCGGCCACACTGTCCGAGCGCGGCAACCTGGCGAACATGTTGTTGGAGATGCGCGCCATGGACGAGGCGGAAGCGCTGATGCGGGCAGTGCTGGAGGCGCGGGCCCGGCTCTATGGCCCTGAAGCCGCCGGCACGCTTCGCGCCCAGCTCAACCTGGCCGCCCTGATCGCCCGGCGCGGTCGTGCCGGCGACGCCCTGCCGCTGGAGCTCCAGGTGCTGGAGGCACGCCGGCGCCTGCTCGGCCCCAGGCATCCCGACACGGTATTCGTCGAGGTCAACCACGCCACCACCCTGCATCGGGCTGGCCGGCCGCCGGCCGAGGTGCAGGCCCAGTTGGACCGGGCCCTGCCGCTGGCGCGCGAGGTGCTGGGCGCCAGGCACCCGCAGACCGGCGCCGCCGAGCGCATCCAGGCGCTCACCTTCCTGCGCGCGGGACGTGCGGATCTGGCGGAAAGCCTGCTGGCGGCGCAGCGCGCCGAGGCGGCGGCACGCCGGGAGGAGGGCGACGAACCGGACGTGCTGCTGGGCTGGGCGCATGCCGAAGCGCTGCGCAGGTTGGGCCGGAGCGAAGAGGCGCGGCGGATTCACGCCGCCGACGTCCAGTGGCTGTACGACATCCCGGATGCGGAATTGAGACCCGAACAGCGCGGCGCCCGCGAGCTGCTGGCCGAAGAACAGGCCCTGCTCAACGCGGCGTCGGTGTCTCGGGATTGATCTCCGGATCGGTGACGGCCTGCCGGGCCAGTTTGGCCTCGCGACGGGCGATGTAGACGTTGGAGCCGAAGATCACCGCCGCGCCCAGCAGCGTCCAGCGGTCCAGCACCTCGCCGAACAGGGCCCAGCCGGCCAGCGCCACCACCACGATCTGGAGAAAACTGATCGGTGTCAGCAGCGAGGCGTCGCCCAGTTTCAGGGCGCGGGTCCAGAACATGTGCCCGGTACTGCCCAGGGCTCCGGCCAGGGCAATCCACAGCCAGGTGATGCCGACCGGCGTTTCCCAGACCGCCAGGGCGGGCAGCAGCGACATCGGCACCCACAACAACGTGGTGTACAGCACGATCGCGTCCGGATGCTCGGTGCGCGAGAGGAACTTGATGCTGATCGCGACGCTGGCACTGGCCACTGCCGCGCCCACCGCCACCAGGCTGGCGGCGGTGAAGGCGTCGGTGCCGGGCCGCACGATCAGCAGCATGCCCAGGAAGCCGAAGGCCACCGCCGACCAGCGCCGGGCACGAACCACCTCGCCCAGCACCAGCACGGCGCCGATGGTGACGAACAGCGGCGTCGAATAGGACAGCGCCACTGCCTGCGCCAGCGGCAGGTGCACAATCGCCCAGAAGCCGGCCAGCATCGAGGCGATGCCGATCAGGCAGCGCATGAAGTACAGCGGCAGCTTGCTGGTGCGCAGGATGCCCGGTCCGTGCCGGAATAGCAGCGGCAGCACGAACACCAGGCCGAAGAAGTTGCGGAAGAAGGCGATTTCGAACGGGTGCAGCTGCGAGGAGGCCAGGCGTATGCACACCGCCATCAGGCCGAAGGCGACCGTGCTGGCCGCCATCAACAGCACGGCCCGGCGCAACTGGCCTGCCGCGTTCAAGGCCGGAAGTCCGCGCCGACGATGCGCGGCTCCGGCTCCAGTTGCACGCCGAAGCGTTCGCGCACCGAGTCGGCGATGCGCCTGGCCAGGTCCAGCAGCTGCCGGCCTGTGGCCTTGCCGTGATTGACCAGCACCAGGGCGTGCTGGGCGGACACGCCGGCGTCGCCCTCACGGTAGCCCTTCCAGCCGCAGGCCTCGATCATCCAGGCGGCGGAAAGCTTGCGCCGGCCGTCGCCGCCGCGGAAATGCGGCAGACCCGGATGTTCGGCCGCCAGCGCTTCGGCCTCGGCGTCCGGCAGTACCGGATTCTTGAAGAAGCTGCCGGCATTGCCGAGCAGGGCAGGGTTGGGCAGCTTGCGGGTGCGCAGGCGGCTGATCGCCTCGGCCACGTGCACGGCCCGCGGTTCCGTCACGCCCATGGCTGCCAGCTCTTCCTTGACGCCGGCGTAGTCCAGGCGCAGTTCGCGCCGGCGCGGCAGACGCAGCTCAAGCGCCGTCACCACCCAGCGGTCGGCCTCGCGCTTGAACAGGCTGTCGCGATAGCCGAAGCCACAGTCGGCGGCGGCGATGCGTTTGACTTGGCCCGTGTCCCGCGAAAAGGCCTCGACGGCCTCGACGAACTCGCCGACCTCGACACCGTAGGCGCCGATGTTCTGTATCGGCGCCGCACCGACCGTGCCCGGAATCAGCGCCAGGTTCTCCAGCCCGCAAAGGCCGCGACCGAGCGTCCAGGCCACCAGGTCGTTCCAGTTCATGCCGGCCTCGGCCCGGACCACGGCGCTGTCGCCGTCGTCGCGGACGATGCGGCTGCCGGCCATGGCCAGGCAAATCGCCACGCCGGGGTAGTCGTCGGCGAACAGCAGGTTGCTGCCTTCGCCAAGCACCATTACCGGCCCTTCGCGCAGCATGGCGAACTCGAACAGCTCGCCGAGCGCGTCGGCGCGCTGCACGTCGGCCATCATCGCGGTCCTGGCCGGGACGCGGAAGGTGTTGCGGCCGGCCAGGGAGACGTTCTCGGCCAGCTGGTAGCCGCTCATGCCGGCGCGCCCTCGCGCAGGCGGCGGATGGCGTCCACGCATTCGCCGATCAGGTCCGGCCCGCGGTAGACCAGGCCGGTGTAGAACTGCACCAGTCGTGCGCCGGCGGTGATCTTGCCGGCGGCGTCGGCGCCGCGCAGGATGCCGCCGACGCCGATCATCGGAACGGCCGGATCCAGACGCGAGCGCAGCCGGCGCAGCACGGCGGTGGACTTGCCGTACAGCGGCGCGCCGGACAGGCCGCCGGCCTCGCCGGCCAGCGGGTGGCCCTCCACCGGCAACCGGTCGGTGGTGGTGTTGGTGGCGATCACCCCGTCCACCTGCAGGTCCGTGAGCACCCGGCCACAGGCGTCCACGTCCTCGTCGCTGAGGTCCGGGGCGATCTTCACCAGCATCGGCACCCGCTTGCCGTGTTTGCCGGCCAGGGTCTCCTGCGCCTCGCGCAGGGTGCCGACCAGCCGGCGCAGTGCGTTCTCTTCCTGAAGTTCGCGCAAGCCGGCGGTGTTGGGCGAGCTGATGTTGACCGTAACGTAGTCGGCCAGGGGATAGACCCGCTCAAGACAGAACAGGTAGTCCTCGTGCGCACGCTCGTTGGGCGTGTCACGGTTCTTGCCGATGTTGATACCCAGCAGGCCGTGCCGGCGCCGGGCCCGTTCGACGTTGCGCACCAGGGTGTCCACGCCCCGGTTGTTGAAGCCCAGGCGATTGATCACCGCCTGGTGCTCGGGCAAACGGAACATGCGTGGCCGCGGATTGCCGGCCTGTGGCCGTGGCGTGGTGGTGCCGACCTCGACGAAGCCGAAACCCAGGCCCAGCAGGGCATCCACGTGGGCGCCGTCCTTGTCCAGGCCGGCGGCGCAACCGACCGGATTGGGGAACTCCAGGCCCAGCACCCGGGTGGGCAGGGGTTTGGGCCGGCCGGACAGCAGCGGATTCAGACCGAGCCGCCAGGCGGTTTCCAGCCCCCTCAGGCCCAGGTCGTGGGCCCGCTCGGCATCCATGTGGAAGAGGAAGGGACGGGCCAGTCCGTACATGCGGGCGTCGCCCTCAGGCGGAACCGGCCACGCCGAGGAAGGCGGCCAGCGCCGCCAGTCCGCCCAGGAACAGCACGAAGAACAGGATCACCGCGACCACCAGGCCCAGGTTGATCCAGCCCAGGATCAGGCCGGCCAGGGCCATGCCGTCGCCCTCGATCGCGCCGTTGGCGCGGCGGATCTCGCTGCGGGCCATGTGGCCGGTGACCACGGCCACCAGGCTGGCCAGCACCGGCAGCATGATCCAGCCCAGGATGCCCGCCACCAGGCTGGTGACGGCCAGGCCGCTGGTGGGGCGAACGGGCATGTTCATGGCGATGTCCTCAGAGGTCGAACCTGATGCCCTGGGCCAGCGGCAGCGCGTCAGAGTAGTTGATGGTGTTGGTCTGGCGTCGCATGTAGGCCTTCCACGCATCCGAGCCCGATTCGCGGCCACCGCCGGTTTCCTTCTCGCCGCCGAAGGCGCCACCGATCTCGGCGCCGGAGGTGCCGATGTTGACGTTGGCGATGCCGCAGTCGCTGCCGGCAGCCGACAGGAAGGCCTCGGCGGCCTTCAGGTTCTGGGTGAAGATGGCCGAGCTAAGCCCCTGCGGCACGTCGTTCTGCATCTCGATGGCCTGCTCCAGGCTCGAGTACTTCATCACGTACAGGATCGGCGCGAAGGTCTCGTGCTGGACTATCGGGTCGCTGTTGTTCAGGCCGGTGACGATGGTCGGCAGCACGTAGAAGCCCGGGCGGTCCAGGGCGGCGCCACCGGTCTCGACCTTGCCGCCGGCGGCCCGGGCCTGTTCGATCGCCGCCAGGTAGGCCTGCACGGCCTCGCGGCTGTTGAGCGGGCCCATCAGGTTCTTCGGGTCGGTCGGGTCGCCGATCTTCTGCTCGACCTGCTTGTAGGCGGCGACCAGCTTCTCCAGCACGGTGTCGTAGATGGACTCGTGCACGAACAGGCGGCGGGTGGTGGTGCAGCGCTGGCCGGCGGTGCCGACCGCGCCGAAGACGATGGCCGGGATGGCCAGCTTCAGATCGGCGCTGGGGTCGACGATGACGGCGTTGTTGCCGCCCAGCTCCAGCAGCGAGCGGCCCATGCGCCGGGCAACGCGCTCGCCGACGATGCGGCCGACCCGGGTCGAGCCGGTGAAGCTGATCAGCGCAATGCGCTTGTCGTCCACGAAGCGCTCGGCCAGGCCGGTGCCGGCGTCGTTGAACAGGTAGAAGATGTCGGGGAAGCCGCCGGCGCGCAGCGCCTCGTTGCAGATCTTCATCGCCGCGATCGCCGACAGCGGGGTCTTGGGGGAAGGCTTCCAGATGCAGACGTCGCCGCAAACCGCGGCGATGAAGGCGTTCCAGGACCAGACCGCGACCGGAAAATTGAAGGCCGAGATGATGCCGACCAGGCCCAGCGGGTGCCACTGCTCGTACATGCGGTGGCCCGGACGCTCGGAGTGCATGGTCAGGCCGTAGAGCTGGCGCGACAGGCCGACGGCGAACTCGCCGATGTCGATCATCTCCTGCACTTCGCCGTCGCCCTCGGGCTTGGACTTGCCCATCTCCAGGGCGACCAGCGACCCCAGCGCGTCCTTGTGCTTGCGCAGGGCCTCGGCGCAGAGGCGGACGGCCTCGCCGCGGCGTGGCGCCGGGGTGGTGCGCCAGGTGCGGAAGGCGGCCTGGGCACGCTCGACGATCAGCTCGTAGTCGGCCTTCGAAGCGGCGAAGACCTTGCCCAGCACCTCGCCCTTGTCCGGGTTGACCGGCTCGAGCACGCCGGCATCAGTGGTTCCGGACCACTCGCCATTGCCGAGGTAGGTGCCGGATTCCTGGGCGCCCAGGCCGAGCGCGGTGAGGACGGGGTGGGTCATGCGGTCTCCTTGCAGCTTGCGGGGCGAACACCGACGCCGGGCCGGGGCCCGGGCAGGTCGCGGGAATGTGGCGACCCCGACACGATTCGAACGTGTGACCTTCCCCTTAGGAGGGGGATGCTCTATCCAGCTGAGCTACGGGGCCGGTGGTGCAATGCGCGAATTCTCGCATGGGGGGCGGCGGCCGGCCAGTCGCCGGGCTGGCACCTCAGTCCCGGCACCAACCGCAGCCGAGCAGGAAACGGCCGTCATCCAGCACCGTCAGGCCGACCATGTCCGGACAGCGACCGCCGCCGGCCTCGCCCTCGCGTTCCGCGACCCGGATCCAGTCGGCGATGGCGCCCGGATGGCCGTCGCCGGGCTCCAGGCCCAGGGCCCGGATCACGGTGGCCGGGTCGCCCCGGAACTCGGCGTGGACGAAGGCCCGGAAGTCCGGCGAGGCGGGCTCGGACGACTGCCTTGCTTCGTGGATCGGCAATCGCAGTCCGCCGACCTCCAGCCAGGCAGGCGGATCGAAGCGGACCTGGATGCGTTCGCTCGGGCCCTCCAGCCCGTCCGCTTGTACCTGCACGCCGTCGCCGGCAGAGAGCTCCGGTTCCGCGGCCAGCACGCGCATGGCGTATAGCGGATCCGGCCCACCGCAGGTCAGCGCCTCCGCCACCGATTCACGCGGCGCCAGCGGGACCGGCGAGCGCAGGCCGTCGCCCGGGCCCGCCAGGCCGATGGCAGGCAGTACCGGCAAGAGGAGTGATGGCAGCGGAGGCATGCGCATGTCGGACTCCAGGCGCGCCGGAAAAGAATCCGGAAAAGAATAAGGGCCGGAACGGAGCCGGCCCTCGGGATGTGGTGGAGAGGATGGGGATCGAACCCACGACCTCGTCATTGCGAACGACGCGCTCTCCCAGCTGAGCTACCCCCCCACGGAAGGTGGCGGCGATTATACCAGCGGTGCCCGCCATGGCTAGCCCGCGGGCAAGAGCGGCTTCAGCACCGGTTCCAGCAGTTCGCGTCGCCAGCCGTCCAGCGCCTCCGGCCAGCCGCGCCCGTCCAGCAGTGCTTCCAGATGCCTTCGCGCGCACAGCAGGCCTTCCGGCAGGCCTTCGCGTTCGGCGATGCCGGCCACGGCCGACTGCAGCGCTTTCAAGGCCTGCTTGTCCACCGGCTCTGCGCTGAGCAGGGGCATGTCGGCGAACTCGGCCGGATCCGGTCCACGCTCCAGCAGCGCCCACAGCTCGGTGCGACCGCGCCGCGGCGCTCTCGGGTGGCGGTCGAGGGTGGCATGGAATTCCGCTAGCGAGCGCGGCGGCCGCCGCGCCAGCGACACCGCCAGTTCGTTGTCGAGAATCCAGCCCCTGGGACGGTCGGCGCGTCTGGCCTCGCGATCGCGCCAGCGCAACAGCAGGCACAGCCGAGCCTGGCCGGCCGAGTCCAGGCCGGCGGCGCTGCGCAGGCCCAGGTGCGGCCAGGGATCTTCGGCATCGTCGGCGGCGGCGCGCAAGGCCCGCTCCATGTCCGCGGCCAGCCAGGCGTCCCGGCCGCTGCCGGCGAGGCGGGGGGCCAGCCAGTCGTGCAGGGCATGCAGATGCAGCACGTCCTCGGCGGCATAGCGCAACTGCGATTCGCTCAGCGGCCGGCGCAGCCAGTCGGAACGGGTCTCGCCCTTGGCCAGGGTCTGGCCGGTGACCTGCCCGACCAGCTTCTGGTAGCCCAGGCCGGCGCCCAGCCCGCACAGCGCCGCTGCCAGCTGGGTGTCGAACAGGGGCGCCGGCAGGACGCCGCAGCCGCGCCGCAAGGCCTGCAGATCCTCGCTGGGGCTGTGCATCAGCTTGACGGTCGCCGGATCGGTCAGCAGCGGCCGCAGGGCTTCAGCCATGCCCGGAACCAGAGGGTCCGCCAGCAGTACTTCTCCCGGAATGGCCAGCTGGACCAGGGCCAACTGCGGGTAGTAGCTGCGCTCGCGTACGAACTCGGTGTCCAGGCCGACCCGGGCCTGGCCACGCCAGCCGCGCAGCCGCGCCGACAGCGCTTCGGGGGTGTCTATCCAGTGCTTCAAGGTGTGAGACCGCGGTTTACAGGAGGCGGCACCTTAGCCTAAGTTCGGGCCGCCCCGTCCATGTCCGGGCTGTCGGCCCGGCCGCCGCCGATGAATGCACTGCCGAGAAACCTGCCGGCCTTGCTGCTGCTGGCCATGACGCTGGCCGCCTGCGGCGGCTCCGGCGAAGGCGGCGACGCGCCGAGCCCGAACGGGGATGCCGGCGAGGCGGCGGTGGTCGAACCCCTGCCGGCGGTGGACCCGGCCGGGCTCGAGCAGGACGTCGTCCCCGAACCGGAAGCCGAACAGCCGCCCGTGCCCGACTGGCAGCCGCAGCTGCCGGCGCTGACGCGCGGGGACCTGCGCACGGCCCTGCGCGAGGCGGAGAGCCTGGAACAGGCGGGCATGCTGGTGGCCGGCGGTCGCCTTCCGGGAGAGCCGGAACCGGCGGTGATGCTTCCCGACACGGCTTTATCCGAGCGGTCGCCGGGCGCCTTGGAAATCTACCTGGCCGTACTGGCGGTCGAACCAGAGCATCCGGCGGCCCGGCAAGGGCTGGAGAGGGTCGCCGCCCTGCTGCAGGCGCGCGGCCGCGCTGCCCTGCTGGCCGGCCGCTTGCGGGAAGCCGAAGGCGTGGAGCGGGTGCTTGCCCGGGCGACGCCGCAGGATCCGGCCCTGGTTGGTTTTCGGGAAGCCCTGGAGGCCGCCCGTCGGGCCCAGGCGGCAGTCCGCCTGGCCGAAGCCCGGGCCAAGGCAGGGCGTATCCTCCGGCCGGAGGGGGCGGGCGCGGTGGCGGCCTACCGCCAGGCCCTGACGGCGTTTCCGGAATACCTGCCGGCTTTGGACGGCCTGAACCGGCTGCAGTCAGACCGCCTGAACCTGGCCCTGGAGGCCGCCCAGGCGGGCGACTACCCGGCGTCGGAGCGCTACCTGGCGGAGGCGGCGCGCATCCTGCCGGATTCGGCCGTCTTGCAGGACCTGTCCGCGCGCATCGTCGAACTGCGCCAGCAGCGCGCCGAACAACTGTTGGCGCAGGGGCACGCGGCGGTGGACGCGCTCGATCTGGACCTGGCCGAACGCCGCCTTGCCGAGGCCGGGCGGGCCAGCGTCCAGGCCCAGGGTCTGGAGGGCTTGTCGCAACGCATCGCCCTGGCCAGGCACTACGGTCGTTTCCGGCCGGGCGAGGTGTTCCGGGAACCACTGGCCAGTGGTGGCGAGGGGCCGGAGATGGTGGTGCTGCCGCATGGCCGGTTCCGCATGGGCTCGAATCAGGACGAGCCGCATCACCAGCCCGCCGAGGCGCCAGCGCACACCATCCGCTTCGCGCGCGGTTTCGCCATCGGCCGCAACGAAGTGACAGTGGCCGAGTTCCGCCGCTTCGTCGAGGCAAGCGGCTACCGATCGACGGCAACCCGGCGTGGCCGTTCGCTGGTCTACGACGAGCGCGGAGGCGTGATGGCGGAACGCGAGGGCGTGGACTGGCGGCACGACTACACTGGCCGGCCGGCTGCGCCGGAGCTGCCGGTGGTGCATGTCTCCTTCGAGGATGCGGAGGCCTACGCCGCCTGGCTGTCGGCGCAGACCGGGCAACGCTACCGGCTGCCCACCGAGGCGGAGTTCGAATATGCCTTGCGGGCCGGAAGCACCGACCCCTGGCCCTGGGGCACGGGCGCGCCGGCGCGCACGGTCGGCAATCTGACCGGCGACGGCGACCAGTCGGGCATCGGCCGGCGTTGGGCCAACGCCATCACCGGCTATTCGGACGGCCACTGGGGGCCGGCGCCGGTGCGCAGTTATCCGGCCGAGCCCTACGGCACCTACGACCTGATCGGCAATGTGTCGGAATGGGTGCTGGACTGCTGGCATGACAGTTACCGGCGCGCGCCCGGTGACGGCAGCGCGTGGGTCAACCCGGGTTGCGAGGATCGGGTGGTGCGCGGCGCGTCCTGGGCCAGCACCCTGGAGCGGGCGCGCTCGGCGGCGCGGCAGGCGGCGCCGGCGGCCAGTACCAATCCGCGGGTCGGCTTCCGGGTGGTGCGCGAGATCTAGGGCAACACTGAACACGTCCATCCTGGACGTGTTCAGTGATCGCAAGTCCGGCACATGTCCGGACTTGCTCCCGCGGATCAAGCACTTGCGTGCTTGGTCAGCGGGCGCGCCATCCATGGCGCGCGGGCAACGCTGACTTGATCAGCGTTGCCCTAGCGGCTTGCGCTCGGGCGACACGCCGGCGGCGGAGCGGGGGCGCCTGGGTCCGTGCCGGTACAGTCGCGCCGGACCCGGTTTCTCGAATCGGTGCGCCGGGTCCGGCAAAGCGGTGCGGGCGGGAGGCGTCCGGCCCTGGACGCTCAGCGGCGACGGAACGGCGCGACGGCCCCGGGCTCGCCCGGGCCGGACGCTTGCCGATGCTGTTCCAGGAAGTTCCGCAGGCTGCGCTCGAGACAATCGCACAGCAGGGCCTGCTGGCTGCCACCGTGGAAACGTATCGCCAGGGTCAGCAGTTCGTTGGTGAACACTGGCTGCTCCTGTGGTTCCTGCTCGGCGATGATCTGCATCAGCACCACCCGGGTCAGGTCGGAGCCGGTGCGGGCGTCGCGCACCGATACCTCCTCGCCCTCGACGATCAGCTGGCGCACGTCCTCCAGCGTGATGTAGCTGGAGATCCCGGTGTCGTAGAGCCGACGGTTCGGATACTTCTTGATGATGCGGACCTGCGCCATTTTCCTCCCCGATGATCCCGTGTTGGCGGACGGCACGGGCACCGGAGCATCGCCCAGGCTGGAGGGTCATGCAAGCGGTTCGTGTCCGGGTTCCTGACCCTTTCGCGTTTTCGCCGCGTCAATCCTGCTGACGGGGCGACTGCTGCTTGGCAGGCGCGCCGGCTGGAACCATGGCAGGGCGCGCTCCAGGGCCTTCGCCGGGTCGCCGCTACGGGGCAGGGCGGCCGGATCCTGGCCGAGGAAGGTCCAGGCGGCGCGTAGCGCCGGCCAAGGCTCGTCCGCATCCACTGCCAGGGCTCCCAGCGACTTGCCCAGCTTGCGCCCGCGCTCGTCGAGCACCAGCGGCAGGTGCAGATAGGCGGGTGTCGGCAGGCCCAACTTGCGCTGCAGCAGGATCTGCCGGGGGGTGGAGTCGAGCAGGTCGGCGCCGCGCACCACCTCCGTGACTCCCTGGGCGGCATCGTCCACGACGACCGCCAACTGGTAGGCCCAGTAGCCGTCGGCACGGCGCAACACGACGTCGCCGACTTCCCGCGCCAGGTCCTGCTCGAACCGGCCTTGCAGGCCGTCATTGAAGCCGAGCCTGCCTTCGGTCACCCGCAGGCGCACGGCTGGCCGCCGCCCCGGCACCGGCCCGCGCAGGCACCGGCGGTGAATGCCGCCCGCGGACGCCAGATCGGCCCGGCTGCAGTGGCACTCGAAGGCATCACCAGCCGCGAGCAGGCGGGCCAGCGCCTCGGAGTAGGCCTCGTGACGCCGGCTTTGCCGCCAGACCTCGCCGTCGGGTTCCAGGCCGAAGGCGCGCAGCGTCGCCAACTGCCGCTCGGCGGCACCGGGAACTTCCCTGGGCGGATCGAGGTCTTCGATCCGGACCTTCCACGCACCGCCGCGCCAACGCGCCATCAGCCAGCTGCCCAGGGCCGCCACCAGCGAGCCGAAATGCAGCGGCCCCGTGGGCGAGGGCGCGAAACGCCCGACCGGGCGGACCTGGGTATCCGGCGACTTGAAATTCACGCCGGAAGCCTACAGTGAAGGCCCCGGCGGCGGAATCGCCTGCATAGTGACCCGAATGGAGCAGACCATGTTCAAGCGTATCGCCCTGTTCCTTGCCACCAACCTCGCCGTGCTGGCGCTGGTCAGCATCGTGTTGAGCGTGCTGAGTGCGGCCGGCGTGAACCTGGGCGACAACGGCACCCTGCTGCTGTTCGCCGCCCTGTTCGGCTTCGGCGGTGCCTTGTTCTCCCTGGCCATCTCCAAGTGGGTGGCCAAGCGCATGACGGGCATGTACGTGATCGGCCAGCCGCGCAACGAAGCCGAGGCCTGGCTGCTGGCGACGGTGCGCCGGCAGGCCGAGGCAGCCGGTATCGCCATGCCCGAGGTCGGCATCTACGATGCTCCGGAGATCAACGCCTTCGCCACCGGCCCCAGCCGCAACAACTCCCTGGTGGCGGTGTCCACCGGCCTGCTGCGGGCGATGAACCGGGACGAGGCCGAGGCGGTGCTGGCGCACGAGGTCAGCCACGTCGCCAACGGCGACATGGTGACCATGGCCCTGATCCAGGGCGTGCTCAACACTTTCGTGATCCTGCTGGCCCGGGTGGTCGGCCGGGTCGTGGACGCCTGGCTAAGCGGCGGTCGCAACGAGGGCCCGGGCCTGGCCTATTACCTGATCGTGTTCGTGCTGGAGATGGTGTTCGGGCTGATCGCCTCGGTGATCGCCATGTGGTTCAGCCGCTGGCGCGAGTTCCGCGCCGATGCCGGCGGCGCCCGTCTGGCCGGGCGCGACAAGATGATCGCCGCCTTGCAGCGGCTGGCCCAGAACTACGGGCAGAGCACCCTGCCCAACGAGGTGCGTGCCTTCGGCATCTCCGGTGGCGTCGCCGGCGGCCTGCGCCGCCTGTTCATGAGCCACCCGCCCCTGGCCGAACGCATCCAGGCCCTGCGCGAGTCCGCGGAAGTCTGACGGAGAGGCTCCCGGCGCGGGTTTGCGCGGACGAAAATCAGCCGAAGTCGTAGTTCATCTGCGGGCCGGCGGGGGCGAGGAAGTTTCCTTCGACGAAGTCCACGCCCATGCCGAACAGTACGCTCATGGTGGCCGCGTCGGAGACGAACTCGGCCAACGCCAGCTTGCCGGCCGCGTGAGCCTTCTCGACGATGCCGCGCACCTGTTTCTGGATCTCGGCGTTCTTGCCCAGCTCGGTGATGAAACTGCGGTCGATTTTCAGGATGGCGGCATCTATGTGGCTGAGCATCTGGAACGAGTTCAGGCCGGTGCCGAACTGTTCCAGCGCCACCCGGCAGCCCAGGGCCGAGACCGACTTCTGGAAGGACTGCAGCGCCTTGAGGTGGGTGAATACCTTGGACTCGGGGATCTGCAGCACCAGGCGTTGCCCGGCCACGCCATGGGCCTTGAGCTGCTCGGCGATATGCTTCTCCAGCCCGCCTTCGACCAGCGAAGCCGGGGTGATCTTGACGAACAGGTTGGTGGTCTTGCCGGCCTTGCCGCGTTCGGCGATCACCTGCACGGCATGGGCGATCACCCAGCGGTCGATGTCGTCCAGCAGGCCGTGTTCCTCGGCGATGCTCAGGTAGGTCATCGGCGGAATCACTTCGCCGCCAGGCCCTTTCATGCGCAGGTAGACGTCGTAGTTCTCTTCCTCGCCACCCGCCAGGCTGATGATCGGCTGGTAGTGCAGGACGAACTGGTCGGTGGCGAGGGCTTCGCGGATCCGCTGCACCCAGGCCTGGATGCGCTCCTCCTCGGCGCGGTCGCGCGCGGCCGGATCGAAGATCTCGATGCGGTTGCCGCCCATGCCGGCGCTGGAGTTCAGGCATTGTCCGGCCTTGCCCATCACCTGCGAGACCGAGGCGATCTTCTCGCCGATCTGGACGCCGCCGATGCTGACGCTCAGGTTCACCGAACGCTCGCCCAGCTCGAGGATATGGCTGTTGAAGGCGTCGCGGATGCGTTCGGCCTGGGCCTGGCTGTGCTTGTGGTCGTGTTGCAGGCAGAGCACGGCGAAGCTGTGGTCGCCCATGCGCGCCGCCAGGGTCTGTTCGTCCAGGGCCGAGGCCAGGCGCTCGGCACAGCCCTTGACCAGGTCGTCGGCGGCGGCCAGGCCGATTTCGCCGATCAGGTTCTCGTAATGGTCGGGTTCGATCAGCAGTAGCGCCTGCTGGCCCTTGCCCTCGGCGGCGCGGGCGACCGCGGCCTCGAGCTCGGTCATGAAGTGCTGGCGGTTGAACAGGCCGGTCAGGGCATCACGCTGGCGCAGCGTGTCCAGTTCCTTGGCCAGGTTCGGGTCCACGGTCTGTTGCCGGAACACGATCTGCAGGCAGGGTTCGCCCTCGTAGGTGGCTGGCGTGAACTCCATCACCGCGTCGAAGGTGCTGCCGTCGGCGCGCTGTGCCTGCAGCTCGAGCTGGCGCGGCGGCGCCTCGCCCTTGCTCAGCCGCTTGAGCAGCTGCCGGAACTGGTCGGCATGTTGCGGCGCCACCAGGTCCAGCACGGTCAGCCCTTCGATCTCTTCGAAGTCCTCGAAGCCGAACATCTCCAGGTAGGCGTCGTTGGCGCGGATGTGCATGCCCTCGTGCACGTAGGCGATCGGGTCGCGCGACGAGGCGATCAGGGCGTCGCAGCGGCGTTCGGTCTCGCGCAGGGAAGCTTCCAGCTGGCGCAGGCTGCGCCGGGCCAGCAGGGCGTTGAACTCGCTGCGCACCACCGCCTGCACGTGTTCGGCGTGGTTGCGCAGGCAGATGTCGCGGGTGCCGGCCTTCAGCGCGGCCAGCACGGTCTTGTCGTCCAGGGTGGTGACCGAGGCCAGCACCGGTATGTCCTTGCCGGTGGCGGTGACCCGCTCCACCACGGTGGCCAGGGGCAGGTACTTGGCCTCGAACGAGGCCAGCACCAGGTCGATGCTCTGGTTGGCGAGCAGTTCCACCAGTTCCTCATCGGATTCCGGCCGCTGCGGGCGCACGGCCATGCCGCCATTGCGCAGGTGGCTGATGAGCTGCTCCGCGTCTTCGAGACGGTCCTCGACCAGGAGCAGACGGATCACGGCGTCCTGCTGCGGCATCCAGGGGCACTCCTTTTGCTATCAAGGGCTTGCGCGGGGGGATTGAGACAATACCAGAATGTCGGGGCGGCGCCAGCGTCCCTCAGAGCGGGACTTTGGCCGGGGCGCCGGCGACCTCCCGGACCAGCCTCGGCACGAGGTAGCCGGGCAAACGGGCCGCCAGGCCGGCATGCAGGGCCCGGGCCTCGTCGTCGGGCACCTCGAAATGGGCGGTGCCGGCCACCCGGTCCAGCTGGTGCAGGTAGTAAGGCAGCACTCCGGCCTGGAACAGGCGTTCGGACAAGGCCGCCAGGGCTTCGACGCTGTCGTTGACCCCACGCAGCAACACCGCCTGGTTGAGCAGGGTGGCTCCGGCCTCGCGCAGTCCGGCCAGAGCGCGGTCAACGCCGGCATCCAGTTCGTTGGCGTGGTTGGCGTGGATCACCACCACCACCTGCCGGGGCTGGCCGGCCAGCCAGTCCAGCAGCTCCGTGTCGACGCGTTCGGGCAGCACCACCGGCAAGCGGGTATGCAGGCGCAGGCGTCGGACATGGGGCAGGGCGGCCAGGCCGCGGGTGAACTCGGCCAGTTTGCCGGTGGCCAGGGACAGCGGGTCGCCGCCGGAAAGCAGCACTTCGTCCACCTCCGGATGCGCGGCCAGGTAGTCCAGGGCCTCGCGCCAGCGGCCGGCGGCGGCGGTCTGGTCGGCGTAGGGGAAATGCCGGCGGAAGCAGTAGCGGCAGTGGATGGCGCAACTGCCGGTGGCCACCAGGAGGGCGCGACCCCGGTACTTGTGCAGTACGCCGGTGGCGCCGCCGGCCGCCAGGTCGCCAACGGCATCGTGCACGAAACCCGGCACCGGCCGGTCTTCCTCGTCCAGGGGCAGCACCTGGCGCAGCAGCGGGTCGTCCGGGTCGCCCTTGCGCATCCGGGCCACGAAACCGCGCGGCACCCGCAGCGGGAACTGCCCGGCGGCGGCGGCCGACACCCGCGCGGCCAGACCGGGCAGTTCGAGAGTGCGCAGCAGTTCGGCCGGCTCACGTACGGCCTGACGCCAGGCCAGGCGCCAGTCGCTGGCGCCGGCCTCGGACGTCGTGAGCTGCGGAGCGAGGGGCGGGGCGGGTATCATGTCGGGCTCCGGAACGGCCCGGCGGGCCGTCTGGGCCCCACATTCTAAAGCCTGGCCGTCCGCCGCGGCGGCCACGATACCGCAGGAGCTACGCATGGCCAGCTATGGCATGAACGACGTCAAGAAGGGCATGAAGATCATCGTTAACGGCGAGCCGTGCGTGATCACCGACACCGAGTACGTCAAGCCGGGCAAGGGCCAGGCCTTCACTCGCGTGCAGTACCGCTACATCAAGTCCGGTCGGGTGCAGGAAATCACCCTCAAATCCACCGATTCGGTCGAAGCGGCCGACGTGGTGGATACCGACATGCAGTTCCTCTATTCCGACGGCGAGTTCTGGCATTTCATGCAGCAGGAGACCTTCGAGCAGGTGCAGGCCGACAAGAACGGCGTCGGCGATGCCGCCAAGTGGCTCAAGGGCGAGGAGCCCTGCGTGGTCACCCTGTGGAACGGCACGCCGATCGCGGTCACCCCGCCCAACTTCGTCGAGCTCAAGGTGGTCGAGACCGACCCCGGCCTGCGCGGCGACACCTCCGGTGGCGGCGGCAAGCCGGCCACCCTGGAAACCGGTGCCGTGGTGCGGGTTCCCCTGTTCGTAAACCAGGACGAGGTGATCAAGGTGGACACCCGCTCCGGCGAATACGTCTCGAGGGTGAAGTGAGGGCATGGCCGGGGCGCCCGCGCAGGAAAGCTGCGACCTGCTGATCGAGGCCGGCTGGGTCGTCCCGGTCGAACCGCATGGCCTGGTCCTGACCGACCACGCCGTGGCCGTGCGTGGGGGGCGCATCCTGGCCTTGATGCCGAGCGGGCAGGCCCGCGAACGTTTCCAGCCGGTCGAGCGGGTTGTCCACCCGGACGGGGTGCTGATTCCGGGCCTGGTCAATGCCCACTGCCACAATCCCATGACCCTGCTGCGCGGGGTCGCCGACGACCTGCCGCTGATGACCTGGCTGCAGGAACACATCTGGCCGATCGAGGGCCAGGTGATAGGCCCGGACTTCGTCGCCGACGGTATCGAGCTGGCGGTGGCGGAAATGCTGCGCGGCGGCATCACCGCCTGCGCCGAGAACTACTTTTTCCCGGACGCCCAGGCCAGCACCTATTCGCGCCTGGGCTTCCGCGCACTGGTCGGCTTGCCGGTGATCGATTTCCCGACCGCCTGGGCCCGCACCCAGGACGAGTACTTCGACAAGGCCCTGGAAGTGCACGACAACTGGCGGCGCGATGCGACCGTTTCCCTGTGTTTCGTGCCGCACGCGCCCTACACGGTCAGTGACGCGGGTTTCGAGCGCATCCGCATGTTGGCCGACCAGCTCGACCTGGTGGTGCATTGCCATATCCATGAGACCGCACACGAGAACATCGAGGCGCTGCAGAAGCACGGCATGCGCCAGCTGGCCCGGCTGGAGCGCCTGGGTCTGGTCAACGACCGGCTGATGGCCGTGCACATGACCGATCTCAACGAGCAGGAGATTGCCCTGTGCGCCAACCGCGGCGTCTCGGTGGTGCATTGTCCGGAATCCAATCTCAAGCTGGCCTCGGGCTTCTGCCCCAGCGCGAAGCTGCTGGCCGCCGGCGTCAACCTGGCGATCGGCACCGACGGTTGCGCCAGCAACAACGATCTGGACATGTTCGGCGAAATGCGAACTGCGGCCCTGCTGGCCAAGGGGGTCAGCGGCGACGCCTCGGCCATGGACGCCGCCAGCGCCCTGCGTGCCGCCACCCTCGGCGGCGCCCGCGCCATGGGCCTGGGCGAGCAGATCGGATCGATCGAGCCCGGAAAGTGGGCCGACCTGACCATGGTGGACCTGAGCCCGCTGGAAACCCAGCCGCTGCACCACGTGGTGTCGCAGCTGGTTTACGCCACCGGCAGGCACCAGGTCAGCGAGGTCTGGACCGCCGGCCGCCTGCGCCTGCGCGAAGGCCGCCTGCTGGACATCGACGTCGAAACCCTGCGCGCCAAGGCGCGCCGCTGGCGCGAGCGCATCGCGGCGATTCCGGGGGGCGCGTGAGGCGCGTCCAGGCCAATGCCAGTCCGGCCGAGCTGCAGAAGTTCGGCGCCCTGGCCGCCCGCTGGTGGGACCCACAGGGCCCGCAGCGGCCGTTGCACGAACTCAACCCGGCCCGCCTGGCTTATGTGCGCCGGCATGTGGATCTGGCCGGTGCTCGCGTGCTCGATCTGGGCTGCGGCGGTGGACTGCTCAGTGAGGCGATGGCCCGCGAAGGCGCGCGCGTGGTCGGCGCCGACCTGTCGCCCGACCTGGTGGATGTGGCGAAGCTGCACCTGCTGGAATCGGGTCTGGAAGTGGACTACCGGCTGGCCTCAGCGGAAGATCTTGCGGCGGCGGAGCCCGCGAGCTTTGACGCCATCGCCTGCATGGAGATGCTCGAGCACGTACCCGACCCTGGCTCGGTGCTGCGCGCCTGCGCGGCCCTGCTAAAGCCCGGCGGCCGCCTGGTCCTGTCCACGCTCAACCGCACGCCGGCGGCCTTCGCCCTGGCCATCGTCGGCGCCGAATATCTGGCCCGGCTGTTGCCGCGAGGCACCCACCACTACAAGCAGTTCATCCGTCCTTCGGAGCTGGCGGCCTGGTTGCGGGCGGCCGGCCTGCAGCTGGAGGACGTCAGCGGCCTGCACTACGACCCGCTGCGCCGGCGCGCCTCGGTTGGCGGCCATACCGCGGTGAACTACCTGGCCTGCGCGGTGAGGCCGGCATGACTGGCGGCAATGGCCGGCTGCAGGCCGTGCTGTTCGACCTCGACGGCACCCTGGTGGACAGCGCGCCCGACCTCTGCGACGCGATGAACCGGGTGATGCGCCGCCTGGGGCGCGCGGAAGTGGCGGAATCGCGCCTGCGCCAGGTGGTCTCCAAGGGCGGCCGGGCCATGCTGGCGGTGGCGGCGCCCGACCTGACCGAGGCCGAGCGCGAAGCCCTGCTGCCGGAATTCCTGCAGGAATACTCCAAGGCCCTTGCCGAACGCAGCACCCTGTTCGACGGCATCACCGACCTGCTGGCCGCGATCGAGGGACGGGGGCTGCGCTGGGGCATCGTCACCAACAAGCCCGGCTGGCTGGCCGAGGGCGTGGTCGAGGGCTTCGGCTGGGGCAGGCGCTGCGCCGTGCTAGTGGCCGGCGATACCTTGCCGAGCCGCAAGCCGGATCCGGCCACCCTGTTATTCGCTTGCGAACGTCTGGCCATCGCTCCGGACCAGGCCCTGTATGTCGGCGACGACCTGCGCGATGTGCAGGCGGCGCGGGCGGCCGGCATGCCGGTGGCGACGGCCTTGTGGGGATACCGCGAGGACGGCGAGGATCCGCGCGCCTGGGGCGCCGACCTCGATTGCGAAACCGCCCGCGAGCTGATCGGACACCTGCCGGCATGAGCGCGCGCACGCCCGACCACGGTGCCTTGGACCATTTCGTGGCCAAATGGCAGCGGCGCGAACCGGAGATGGCACTGGCCGAACCGTTCTGTCCATCGGCCGAGCGCCTGCGCTTCCGTGCCTGGGGAGCCCTGGTGCACGAGTTGCGTGAGGCCGTTTTCGAGCTCAGCGATCCCGCGGTGACCGCCGCCAAGAGTCGCTGGTGGGCCGAGGAGCTGCTGGCCTTGGCCGACGGGCAGGGCAGGCACCCGCTGGCGGCGGCACTGCAGGAGGCGGCGGTGCCATGGCCGGCCCTGGCCTCGGCCGTGCTTGCCACCGCCACCGCGGAAGCCGGCCGGCCCGGCGACACCGCAGCAGCCCTGGCCCAGCTCAGGCCCCTGGCCGAAGCCCTGGCGAACGCCGAGGCCGCCCTGTTCGGTGCCGAGGTCGGCGACGCCGGGGCCGTTGCAGTGCACTTGCTGCTGCATCGCTTGCCCGAAGGGCTCGGGGCCGAGGACCAGGCGCGGTTGCCGCTGCATCTGCTCGCGCGGCATGGCCTGGACGCCAGTGCGGTGGCGGCAGGGCGTGGTGGCGCCCTGTTGCGCGATTGGGGCCGGGAGCTGCAGGCGGTACTGCCGTCCCCGAAGCCCGGCCAGGCCCTGTTCCGGCGCCTGCGCACCGGCTTCGATCGGGCCAGGCTGGGACGCCTGGCGCGTGGGCCGCGTTTCGATGCTCCGGCAGCCCTGCCCACCGTACTTCGGGCCTGGCGCCTGGCACGGGCACGCTGAGACGGACCGTTGCGTCCCGTTCCGTGCCCGACGCCGCGACTTGACGTAGCCTGCACCCGCCAACACCTAGCCTGAGACCGTTCTTTCACAGGAGAGTCGCCGTGGCCCCGACCAATCAAGACAATGCCGCCCGGGTGATGCCCGACGTTGCCGCCGACGCGCGTCCGGCTCAGGCCGGGCTGCTGGATTGGGTGGGCATGGGCGAGATCGAGATGCCCGTCGTCCTGAATGGAGACGATGGCCGTCCGGTGGGCAGCGGCGCCCGGGTCAATGCCTTCGTCAACCTGACCCGGCCCGAGGTCCGCGGCATCCACATGTCGCGGCTGTACCTGCATGTGGACAGGGCGCTGTCGGCCGAGCCGCTGACACCCTGTTCGCTGCGCAGGCTGCTGCGCGACTTCCTGGATTCCCATGCCGAGCTCAGCGACCGTGCCATGGTGTCGATCCGTTTCGAGCACCTGGTGCGCCGGCCAGCCCTGGCCAGCGAGAACAGTGGCTGGCGCGCCTACCCCGTGCGCCTGACCGGCGTCATGGAGCGAGGCCATTTCGCCCTGGAGCTGGCCGTGGAAGTCACCTATTCCAGTACCTGTCCCTGTTCGGCGGCCTTGGCCCGGCAGCTGATCCAGGAGCAGTTCCAGGCCGATTTTGCCGATGGCGCGCCCCTGGATCGCGAAGCCGTGTTGGCCTGGCTGGGCAGTGAACGCGGTATCCGCGCCACGCCGCACAGCCAGCGCAGCCTGGCCGAAGTGAAGGTACGGCTGGTGCCGTCCTTCCGGGATTTCCCGATCGTGGCCCTGATCGACCGGGTCGAGCAGGCCTTGCGTACGCCAGTGCAGACTGCGGTGAAGCGGGCCGACGAGCAGGCCTTCGCCCTGCTCAATGGCCAGAACCTGATGTTTTGCGAGGACGCTGCCCGGCGCATCCAGGCCGCCCTGGCGCAGGACGAGCGGATCAGCGATTTCTGGGCCCGGGTGGTCCACCAGGAGAGCCTGCATCCGCACGACGCCGTTGCCGTCACCAGCAAGGGTCTGCCCGGCGGCTACAGCGCGGTGCCGGAGGGACTGTTGCCGCGCTGAGCGCGGCGGGCCTTCACCTCGCCGGCCGGTTCTCGCCCGGGTCCACCAGGGTCTGCGGGTCCACCCGCACGTCGAACCAGTTCACGCCCCAGTGCATGTGCGGGCCGGTGGCCCGGCCGGTGGCACCAACCGCGCCGATCACCTGGCCGGCCTCGACCCGGTCGCCGACCTTCACGTCGAGGCGGCTGAGGTGCAGGAAGTTCGAGCTGACGCCATGGCCGTGGTCTATCAGCACGGTGCCGCCGGTCAGGTAGAGATCGGGCCTGGCGAAGGTGACGATGCCCGGCGCCGGCGCCCGGACCGGGGTGCCGGCCGGCGCGGCCACGTCCAGTCCGGAGTGCGGCGAGCGCGGCGTGCCGTTGTAGATGCGCTGGCTGCCGTAGACGCCGCTGACACGGCCGGTCACCGGCCAGCGGAAGCCGGTGGCGAAGTCGCTGCGTGGGTCGTCGCGTTCGCGCGCAGCGGCCACGTCGGCCTGCTCGCGGGCGATGCGGGCGGCGATCTCCGGATCCGGCGTCACGGTCTGCTGGGGCACGCCGTCCACGCGCTCGATCTTCCATTCGCGCGCCAGCACCCGCAGGCTCACTGTCTCGACGGCACCGTCCGGCCAGGTGATGTCCAGGCGCAGCGGGCCGCTTTCGTCGCGGCCGACCCCGAACACGAAACGGCCGTGGCCGTCCACGCGCAGCTCGCGGCCGGCGTAGTGCACGCGCGCCCCCGGCGCCGTAGTGCCGATCACCAGGTCGCCCTGGCGCACCTGCCGGGGCAGGTCGGTGCGCCGGTCCGATGCCGGCGCCGGCGTCGCCAGCAGGGCCGCCAGCAGGGCCAATACGCCAGCCAGCATCGGCAGGCGGCGTTCCGCCGTGGCCTTCATCGGGCGAAGGCGAGGCGCTGTCCGTTCGGCGCGCCGACCAGCTGCCGGCCGTCCCAGGCCAGCCGGCCGTTCACCCAGGTGGCCGCCACCCGCGAGCGGAACTGCCGGCCCTCGAACGGCGACCAGCCGCAGCGCGACAGCACCTGGTCGCGTTCGCGCGTCCAGGGCGCATCCGGCTGCACCAGGGTCAGGTCGGCGTACCAGCCTTCGCGCAGAAAGCCGCGCTCGGCGATCGAGAATCGCAGCGCCGGGGCGTGGCAGATCTTCTTCACCAGGTGCGGCAGGTCGAAATGGCCCTCGTGCACCTTCTCCAGCGCCGCCACCAGGAAGTCCTGGACCAGTGGCAGACCGGAAGGCGCGCCCAGATAGGGCTGCTGCTTCTCTTCCAGGGTGTGCGGCGCGTGGTCGGTGGCCAGCACGTCCACCCGGTCCTCGGCCAGGGCCTTGATGATCGCCGCGCGGTCCGAGACCTCCTTGATCGAGGGATTGCACTTGATGAAGTTGCCGAGGCGGGCGTAGTCGGGCCTGGCGAAATGCAGGAAATGCACGCAAGTCTCGGCCGTGATCAGCTTGTCCTCGACCGGGCCGGGTTCGAACAGCTGCAGTTCCTCGGCGGTGCTGATGTGCAGTACGTGCAGGCGGCTACCGTGCCGGCGCGCCAGTTCCAGGGCGAGCTTGGTGGACTTGATGCAGGCCTCGCGCGAGCGGATCTCGGCGTGCAGGTCCACCGGGACGTCGTCGCCGTACTTCTGCCGGGCCTTGGCCATCTCGGCGTCGATCATCGGCGTGTCCTCGCAGTGCGTGATGATCGGAACCGGGCATTCGCGGAACATCGCGTCCAGGATGGCTGGATCGTCCACCAGCATGTTGCCAGTGGATGCGCCCATGAAGATCTTCAGGCCGGGCGTGCTTTTCGGGTCGATGCGCTTGACGTTTTCGAGGTTGTCGTTGCTGGCGCCGAAGTAGAAGCCGAAATTGGCCCTGGCCCGGCCGGCGGCACGCCGGTACTTGTCCTCCAGCGCCTCGTTGTCGAGCGTCGGAGGGCGGGTGTTGGGCATTTCCAGGAAGCTGGTGACACCGCCGGCCACCGCCGCCGCCGGTTCGGTATCCAGGTTGCCCTTGTGCTCCATGCCAGGCTCGCGGAAATGCACCTGCGCGTCGATCACGCCGGGCAGCAGCCAGTGGCCGCCGGCGTCATGGACCGGTTCGCCGGGCAGGGCGGTCAGGCCGGGGCCGATCTCGTCGATGCGGTCGCCACGGACCCGCAGGTCGGCCTCGAACATCCGGCCTTCGTTGACCAGGGTGGCGTTCTTGATCAGGAAAGAGTTCATGGTTTCCTTTCCGGGGGCCAGACCTCGGGAACCGGATCCAGGCCGCCTTCATTGAGGGGATGGCAGCGGCCGACGCGGCGCAGGCCCAACCAGCCACCGCGCAAGACGCCGAAACGGTCCACGGCCTGCATGGTGTACTCGGAGCAGCTGGGATGGAAGCGGCAGCGCTGGCCCAGCAAAGGGCTGATGAAGCGCTTGTATGCGCGCAGCAGGGTGAGGACGAGGGCTTTCACGAAAGTGCCGATTGCGCCGGCAAGGCCACCGGCATAAGGTTGCCGCTCGGGGGGGACTAGGCTATAACACGCCGCCTTCCTGCCTCAAGGAATAGAGAGGAAAAGCCGTAGTGGCCGCCAAGAAAACCGCAAAGAAGGCCGCCAAGCCGGCGGCCGCCAGAAAGACCGCCAAGGCCACCAGGCCGGTGGCGAAGAAGCCGGTGTCCAAGACCAGGCCGGCGAAACTCGCAAAGCCAGCGCCGAAGAAGGTTGCCAGGCCGGCGCCCAAGAAGGCTGCCAAGCCCGCCAGGGCGGCCAAGCCGGCGGCGAAGAAGGTCGCCAGGCCCGCCAAGCCAGCGGTGAAGAAGGCCGCCAAGCCCGCCAAGGCCGCCACGTCGGCGGCAAAGAAGCTCGCGAAGGCCGCCACGCCCGCGGCGAAGAAGGCCGCCAAGGCCGCCCGGCCGGCCCCTGTCCAGACCGCGCCGGCGGCCAGGCCGACACCGGCCCAGGCGGTGCCCGCGCCGAAGCCGGCGCCCGCCGCCAAGCCGGCAGCGCGCCGTGGCGACGGCGTGCGGGCCGGTTACGTCAAGCCGGCCGAGCCGCGCCTGGAACGCATCAAGACGGTGCCGCTGCGGGCTCCGGTCGAGTTGCCGCCGGGTTATCGGCCCAGCCCGGACGAGGAGTACATGAACCCGATGCAGCTGGAGTATTTCCGCCGCCGTCTCCTGCAGTGGAAGGAGGAGCTGGTGGAAGAGTCCAAGCAGACGATCGAGAACCTCAAGGAGGAAGTGCGCGACGTCGGTGACGAGGCCGAGCGCGCCAGCCGCGAGTCGGAGAACAGCCTGGAGCTGCGTACCCGCGATCGCTACCGCAAGCTGATCAACAAGATTGACAGCACGCTCAAGCGCATCGAGGACGGTACCTACGGTTACTGCGTGGACACCGGCGAGGAAATCGGCCTGGAGCGCCTGGAAGCCCGCCTGACCGCGGAACGCACCATCGATGCCCAGGAGCGCTGGGAACACCGCCAGCGGCAGATGGGCGAGTAACCTGCCCGGACCGCTCACCGCAAGGCCCCGGGATACCCCAGCCGTTAAGTTAACGTGTTGAAACGCTGGCCGTATTGCGGTGCCGACAAATCCCCCAAAGTCGATCCTGACTTTGGGGGATCTTTTTTGGTTCTTCTCCCAACTGAGGGGAGAGAGGCGCACGGCCGACCCGGCAGAATTGTTGTTCTCGAGGCAACAAAACGGGGCCGGCCGTGGCCGAAGTGGATTGTATGTCCCAGCTGGGTGGCTGGAAG
>NZ_VUOD01000019.1 GCF_008386465.1 Arenimonas fontis | reverse complement strand
GCCTTGCCCATCTCGGGCTGGAGAACGGCCACGCCGCACGCGACCTCCGCGAGCTGCGCGATCTGCTGGAAGCGTGGCGCGACGCGCGCCGTACCGCGTGGCAGACCACCATCAAGGTGGTCACGACGGCAGCGTATCGTCCAGGATCGCGGCCACGATGTCCGGCGCCAGCGTGGTCAGGTTGACCATCCGGCTCACGTAGCTGTTGTCGATCTCCTCCCGCGCGGCGATCTCCTTCAGTGACGTCGCTTCCCCCGACTCCAGCATGGCCAGCCAGCGGTGCCCCCTGGCCAGCGCCAACTGGAGCGGCGTCGGTGTCATATCCCACGGCCTTACGGGAGCGGTTTCGCCGTTCGGCAGCGTGATCAGCTTGCGCCCGCTGCGCCGCTTGATCCCCAGAAGTCCTCAACTCCAGATCAGGCGCCAGGTTGCAACTCCACGCGCACTTCCCGTGGTTTACCGGCCCGCTCAACTGACAAGACCACAACATCTCCTACCTTTCGGTCGTCAAGCCGTGCGAGCAGTTTGGCGACATCGTCGACGGGAGCGCCGTCTATGCCTGTGATGCGGTCTCCCGGCACGATACCTTCGGGGCCAACGGTGATACCGCTCAGCCCCGCCTTTTGCGCCGCTGAGCCAGGGGCGACGCGGAGCACAAACACGCCTTGGGTGCCGGTCAGCGCCTGCAATCGGCGGTTGAGCTGCTCGTCTACCTCGATCCCAAGCGCCGGACGGATGTATTTGCCGGTCTTGATGAGTTGTGGCACCACACGCATGACCGTGTCCACCGGCACGGCGAAGCCGATCCCCGCCGATGCACCGGAAGGGCTGTAGATCGCTGTGTTGATGCCGATCAGGCGGCCGGCCGAATCGAGCAACGGTCCACCCGAGTTGCCGGGGTTGATGGCGGCATCGGTTTGAATCAGGTGTTCGATGGTCACTCCGCCAGATTCCCCGGGCAGCGATCGATCGAGCGCGGACACGATGCCGGTGGTGAGTGTCCAATCCAGGCCGAAGGGGTTGCCGATGGCGAACACCTTTTGTCCCACCTTGAGGTCTGCGCTGGTGCCGACCGGAACGGCGGGCGGGCGCTGGAAACCGACGCCGATTTTGAGCACCGCGATATCGTGGGCCGGACTCACCCCGACCAGCGCGGCTTGGTAATCGCGGCCGTCGGCCAGTTTGACAGTGGCCTCCGACGCCCCCTGAATCACATGAAAGTTGGTAACGACATGACCGGCGTCATCCCAGATGAAACCCGAACCCGTCCCGCGCGGCACGGAAAAGACGTTGCGCGTCCAGACATCTCGTACCAGTTGGGACGTCGTGATGTAGACCACCGATGCCCGGGATTTCTCGAACAGTTCGATGGTGGCCTGTTCGTCAGCGGCCAGATCGCCACGCGGCGTGACGGTGCGCTCAGCGGCTTGGCGCGGGCTGAACCAGGCCTCGATGGCGGGCAGGAACTGCCAGAACAGCATGAGTGCGGCAACGCACGCAGTGATGAAGAGCCACCGCCGGACGAAATGATCCGGAGCTGGGCGTTGTGGGTAAGGATCGTGGTAAGCCATGGCGGGGGTTCCTTTCGAGTGATTTAGCGCCAAAGGCCGCTCAGGCCCCGGCGTGCCGGGCGCATCGGGGCGAACGACCTTGGCGCGAGATATTCCGTTTGGAACGGCAGGGCCTGCGATGGCTGAGGCGCCAACGCCATCAGGCGCGCGATACGATCCTCTGTCGCCGGATGCGTGCGCAACCAGGACGGTTCGGGATTCCCCCAGCCGGGCAACAACCAGGCTCGCCACGAGCGGCTCACCCGCTCGATCTTCGCCAGCGCCGAGGCGAGCCCGTGCGGATCTCCCGTCAGCTCTACTGCCATCCGGTCGGCATCGAACTCTCGCACACGTGACAGACCCAACTGTGCGAGCAGTGCAAGTTGCGGCGAAGCGGCCAACAACAGTAAGCCAATCCAGTTAATTTCTGCTGCACCGACCAGCAAGGCTGGCATGCTGATCAGGAGCGCGACCTGACCCAACAACGCCAGCAGGTTCGTGAGCCGGCTGATCGAATCGGCCAAGCCCATGACACGAAGATCTTCTTGAGCGATGTGCGCGACTTCATGCGCCAGCACGGCTTGCAGTTCGCGCATACTCAGGCTGCGGAGCAGGCCATCGGTGAGGGCAATGGAGGCAAGGCGCCTGGAGCCGGTGGCAAAGGCATTGACGATGTCGCTGGGCACATAGTACGGAACCGGCGTGTTCGGCAATCCTGCGCGAGCTGCGAGCGCTCGCAGCAACGACCAGATTGCGGGGGCTTCATCAGGGCGCAAGGGACGGGCGCCATACAGACGCAAGGTCATCGCGGAGGCGGCGACAGGTTCGATCAGCAGGGTCAATGCGCATGTTGCCAGTGCCAGCCAAAGGCCAATCTCGCCGAACAGCAGACTGCCAGCGGCAGCCGCGATCCCCACCAGGGTCAAAACCAGCAGCGCGGTTTGAAAGCGATTGAGCCAGCGGTGCCTCGACCTGGCATCGTGTCGGCCGACTAGACCATAGGGGGTCATGCCTCCATTACTCGCTCTTGCGGTCATCGCGTTCACGCATGAGCCAATAGGTCAGACCCAAGGCCAGTACCGTCCCCGCCAGCGCGGCCACTTTGGCAGGATCAGCGTCGGGTTCTAGGATGATGAACTTGCGGGCCAGTGCCAGGATCGCGATCAGAATGACGGTCTTGACCTGGATGATGCCCTCCTTGCGCAGAGCCACTTTGACGATCGAATGCTTGAATTCCATGGCGATCAGCAGCGTCATGGTGGCACCGAACACCAGCTGGAAAACCTTATGATCCAGTGGATTCAGCGCATCCATGACGAGCATCGTGAAGACGAGCCAAATCAACTGAATCAGCGAGATCACAATGACCACCGCGATAACGCCCGAAAGCGTGATGGCAACCACCTGCTCGAAGCGCTCGTAAACCGTCATCAACTGCCACTGGGAGCGCATCTCGTCAAGGGCCGTGTGGCCAGATTCTTTATGCATAAGCGTTGTGCTCTCTCTTTCAATGAAACGTTAATGGAACGGAGAGTCCGAGAGTACGACTCGATCACACCTGAATCACCGGGGCAATTGCGAAGCCACCCAGCGCATAATGTCCTGCGCGCCCATGGCGCCCGCCTGACGTGCAACCTCATGTCCCCCTCGGAACAAAATCAGGGTTGGAATGCTGCGAATACCGAACTGGGCGGCCAGGTGAGGCTCGGCCTCGGTATTTACCTTGGCCAACCTCACCTTGGGTTCAAGCAGGGAGGCTGCCTGCTCGAACTGCGGCGCCATCATCTTGCACGGTCCGCACCACGGCGCCCAAAAGTCAACCAGCAGCGGCAGGTCACTGCGCTCCAGATGACGGGCGAAGGTCGCTGTGGTCAGATCAATGGGTTCTCCGGTGAACAGCGGGTGCTGGCACCGCCCGCAATTGGGCTTCTCTGCCAACTTGTTGGCTGGCACGCGATTGATGGATTGGCAGTGTGGGCAGACGATATGAATGCTGTCACTCATGAGGTGGCTCCTTGGGACACAGAGGAAGTAATGGCTCCGGCAGTTGGGCCGCTGTGACATGGGGATTCGAGCTGTAGCCCTTGCGTCAGTTGCCGGATGCTGTATTCATCCAGCGTTTCCCGTGCGAGCAGTTCGCGCGCGCACCGCTCCAGCACTTCTCGGTTAATTTCGAGAATTCGGTATGCACGATCAAACACGCCCATCACGATGTCGCGGATGGCCTGATCGATGCGTGTCTGAGTCGATTCGGCTACCCGGCAGCCACCCTGTACCAGTTCAGGCGCATCAAGAAAACGCGGCCTCTGTGCCTCAAAAGCAACGTACCCCAAGCCCTCATCCATGCCGAAGCGCGTAATCATGTCGCGGGCGATGTCGGTGGCTCGCGCCAGATCGTCCGCCGCCCCGGTAGACAACTCGCCGAACACCAGCTTTTCGGCGGCACGCCCGCCCAGCAGTACGGCGATCTTGTGCTCGAGATCGGTACGCGTCATCAGGAAGCGGTCTTCGGTGGGGCGCTGCAAGGTGTAGCCCAGCGCGCCGATGCCGCGCGGGATGATCGAGATCTTGTGCACGGGGTCGGTGCCGGGCAGCGCCAGCGCCACCAGCGCATGCCCCATCTCGTGATAGGCCACGGTTTCCCGCTCCTTGGGATTGAGCACTCGGTTCTTCTTCTCCAGGCCCGCCACGATGCGCTCGATGGCGGCGGTGAAATCCTGCAACTCCACGGCGGACGCTTTGCGCCGGGTCGCGGCCAGCGCGGCCTCGTTGACCAGGTTCGCGAGGTCTGCACCCGAAAAGCCCGTGGTCAGCGCAGCCACCTGTTCGAGATCGATATCCTGAGCCAGCGTCACCTTCTTGACGTGGACTTTCAGGATGTCCAGCCGTCCCTTCTTGTCGGGCCGGTCCACCAGCACCTGACGGTCGAAGCGACCGGCGCGCAGCAGCGCCTGGTCGAGGATTTCGGGGCGGTTGGTGGCGGCGAGGATGATCAGCCCGACCGAGCTGTCGAAGCCGTCCATCTCCGTGAGCAGCTGGTTGAGGGTCTGCTCGCGCTCGTCATGGCCGCCGATGGGGCCGCCGACGCCGCGCGCGCGGCCCAGCGCATCGAGCTCGTCGATGAAGATGATGGCCGGCGCCTGCCCGCGCGCCTGCTCGAACAGGTCGCGCACCCGCGCCGCGCCCACGCCGACAAACATCTCGGCGAACTCCGAGCCGGAGATAGAGAAGAACGGTACCCCGGCCTCGCCCGCCACGGCCTTGGCCAGCAGGGTCTTGCCCGTGCCGGGCGGGCCAACCAGCAACACACCTTTCGGGATGCGCGCGCCGAGGCGGCCGTAATCCTGCGGGTTCTTCAGGAAGTCGACGATTTCGACCAGCTCGGCCTTGGCCTCATCGACACCCGCGACATCGGCAAAGGTGACGCCGGTGTTCTTCTCCATGAACACCTTGGCGCGGCTCTTGCCGATGCTCAGGAAGCCGCCCATGCCCTGCTTCTCGGCGAAGCGGCGGAACAGGAAGAACCAGACGCCGAAGAAGGCCACCGCCGGCAGAATCCAGGACAGCACATCACGCAGCCAAGTGCTTTCCACCACCCGCGCATAGGGCACGTCGTACTTGGACAGCCGCTCGGCCAGGTCGGGTTCGACGCGAGTGGCCACGATGGTGGTCTTGCCCCGGCTGTCCGGCGATTTCAGGCGCCCGGTGACCGTGCGGTCCGACACCAGCACTTCGGCGACGCGCCCCTCGGCCAGCGCCTTCTCGAATTCGCTGTAGGGCACGGGCTCGACGGTCTTGGCCGCCTGCCAGTAGTTCTGCAGCGTCAGCAGCAACAGGCCGGCGACGATCCAGTAGCCAATGTTCCATTGATCTTTCTTTTCCATGGGCAATGTTCCTCGCAAGTCGTGCCGCTAGAGAATGGGGGTGAACAGACGGGCCACCCCGTCGCGCAAGCGGATGGCCAGCGGGCGGGCGCGCAACGCCTTCGCCGATATCTCGCCCGACGCATCACGAGCGGCATCAAAAAGGGATTCCAGCCGCGTAGACAGCGCGGTGTCGTACACCTCCACATTGAACTCGAAGTTGAGGCGCAGGCTGCGCGCATCCCAATTGGCCGAACCCAGGCAGCACCACTGGCCGTCTATCAGCATCAGCTTGCTGTGGTCGAACGGGCCAGGCCGTTCGAAGATGCGTACACCGTGCTCCAGCACCTGCCAGTAGTGGGCGCGCGCGGCCCATTGCACCGTGGGATGGTCGCCGTTTGCGGGCGTCAGCACCTCGACGCGCACGCCGCGCAACGCGGCCGTGCTCAGCGCCGCGATCATCGGCTGATCGGGCACGAAGTAAGGTGTCCAGATGCGCACCGAATGCTTCGCCGCGCTCAAAGCGCCCATGAAGGTCCAGCGCATCCTGTCCAGGGCCTCATCGGGACCGGCCTCGATGCCGCGCGCCCAAGAGGTTCCTTGCTCATCAGCCGTTGCGGGCGGTTCGCCCCAGAAACCCTTGCTGAGCCGCTCGCCCGTGGTATCGCACCAATCGTCGGTGAAGCACCGCATCAGATGCGCAACCACCGGCCCGCGCAGACGAAAGTGCAAATCGTGACAGGCCTGCTCCGGCGCATCGGGCCGCCAATACGGGCTGCAGATGTTCATGCCACCGGTGAAACCCGTCTCGCCATCGATCACCAGCAGCTTGCGGTGATTGCGCAGATGCGCGGCATGCAGGCGCGCGGGAATCAACGTCGGGTTGAACGTAGCTGCCGGAACGCCGGCGCGTTGCAAGGCGCGGTAGGCGCTGCGGGGCGACCAGCGGGCATAGACGTCGTCGATCAGCACCCGCACTTGCACGCCGCGCTCATGAGCCCGGCGCAGCGCATCGATGAACTGCGCCCCGATGCCTTGGCTGTCGAAGATGTACGAGGCCAAGGCGACGCTGTACCGCGCCGATTCGATGGCGGCGAGCATGGCCGGGTAGGCCTGCTCGCCATCGACAAGCGGCTCGATGCGGTTGCCGCTGGTCAGCGACTGGCCGGTGGCACGTCCCACCAGGTGCGCCAGGCCGGCAAACGGCGCCGATACAGCCTGGGGCATCGTAGGCGCGAGGTCCTGCCGAACAGCAGGATCTGCCCCCGGAAACAGCCGCCGCGCCCGCCGCTGGTAACGGTTGATGCCGAACAGCCCATACAGCAGCGAACCGCCCAGCGGCAACAGCGCGATCAGCAGCACCCACAGCGTGGCCGATCGAGGGTCACGCTTGTAGATGACCGCGTGCCCCGCTGTGGGGATAGCGACCGCCAGCGACACGAGGGTGGCTGCCCATGTCAGCACGTTGGGGTCGGACACGACAGCCTCCCCATGACTCAAGATTCGCCGCCCGCTGACTTCTTCTTGCGCGCAGGCTTGCTCGCGTCGCTCGGCGGCGTCTCGGCCACGTTCGCGGCATCGGGCTTCTCAGGCTCGGCCGGCCTCGCGGGTGGCTCCTGGCGCTCGAAGACCACTCGTTCGGCCTTGTCGTCCCAGCGGGCGCTCACGTGATCGGCCTTGCCGATACCGCCACCCAGCATCTCACGCGCCAGTGCCGTCTCCAGCTCGCTGCGGATCAGCCGCTTGAGCTCACGCGCGCCGAACTCGGGCTTGTAGCCTTTCTCCGCGAAGTGATCGATCAAGGTCTGGTCGAAGGTCAGCGTCACGCCCTGGCTGGCGGCGTTGCGGGCCACACGATCGAGCTGCAGGCCGACGATATGGCGGATCTCCTCCTTGCCCAGCGCATGGAAGACGATGATCTCGTCGATGCGGTTGAGGAACTCGGGGCGGAAGTGTCCGCGCAGCACGTCCATCACCTCGGACTTGGTCTTCTCGTATTCCTCGCCGGCGGCGCCACGGGCCTTCAGCCGACGCTGGATGATGTCCGAGCCCAAGTTCGAGGTGGCGATGATGATGGTATTGGTGAAATCCACCACCCGGCCCTTGCCGTCGGTGAGCCGCCCGTCGTCGAATACCTGCAGCAGGATGTTGTAGACGTCGGGGTGAGCCTTCTCGATCTCGTCCAGCAGCAACACGCTGTAGGGTTTGCGCCGCACCTTCTCGGTGAGCTGGCCGCCCTCGTCATAGCCCACATAACCCGGAGGCGCCCCCACCAGGCGTGCCACGGTATGGCGTTCCCCGTACTCGGACATGTCGATGCGCAGCAGCGCACCTTCATCGCCATAGATGGACTCGGCCAGCGCCTTGGCGAGCTCGGTCTTGCCCACGCCGGTCGGCCCGAGGAACAGAAAAGTCGCCACCGGCTTGCTGCCTTCGCGCAGGCCCGCGCGCGACAACCGCACGGCATCGGCCACCGCGCGCACCGCTTCGTCCTGGCCCACCAGGCGCTCGTGCAGCCGCTGCTCCAGATGCAGCAGCTTCTCGCGTTCTTCCACCGTCAGCTCGTTGACCGGAATGCCGGTCAGGCGCGAGACGATCTGCGCGACATGCTCGGCCTTGACTTCGGCGCTGCCCGAGGCGCGCTCGCGTTCCCATTCCTCGACAAGCTTCTTGAGTTCGGCCTCTTTGGCCTCGATGTGCTTGCCCAGCTCGGCGGCCTTGTCGTACTGCTTGCGTGCCGCCACATAGTCCTGCTCACGCCGCAGCTGGTGCAGTTCGGACTCCAGCTCTTGCACCGCCACCGGGCGGGCCGTGGCCGACAGCTTCACGCGTGCGGCCGCCTGGTCGAGCATGTCGATGGCCTTGTCAGGCAAAAAGCGCGCGGTGATGTAGCGGTCCGACAACTCGGCGGCGGCGATGATCGCATCCTCGGTGATGCTGACCTTGTGGTGCGCCTCGAAGGTGTCGCGCAGGCCGCGCAGGATCATCATGGTCTGCGCTATCGTCGGCTCGGGCACCATCACCGGCTGGAAGCGACGCTCCAGCGCGGCGTCCTTCTCGATGTACTTCTGATACTCGTTGAGCGTGGTAGCGCCGATCAGGTTCAGTTCGCCGCGCGCCATCATCGGCTTGAACACGTTGGCCACGTCCAGCCCGCCTTCGCCGCCACCCTGGCCTGCACCGACGATGGTGTGCACCTCGTCGATGAAGAGAATCAGCTCGCCCTGGTGCTCGGTCACTTCCTTGAGCACCTTCTGCACGCGCTCCTCGAACTCGCCCCGGTACTTGGCGCCTGCCACCATGGCGTTGATGTTGAGTTCGACCAGACGCTTGTCGCGCAGCGTCTCGGGCACTTCGCCGGCCACCATGCGCTGCGCCAACCCTTCGACGATGGCGGTCTTGCCGACGCCGGGCTCGCCGATCAGCACCGGGTTGTTCTTCTTGCGCCGGGCCAGCACTTCGATGGTCGTCTCGATCTCCTGCGCGCGGCCGATGACCGGATCGAGCTTGCCCTCGCGCGCCATCTTGGTGAGGTCGCGCGAATACTTGTCGAGTTCCGGCGTGTTGGTCGGCGTCTCGGCGCGGCCATCCTCGGCCCCTTTGCCGACCACCTTGCTTACCTGCTGGCGCAGCGCTTGCGGCGTGAGGCCGTAACGGCGCAGCAGGTTGGCCGCCAAACCTTCGCCTTCCTCGGCGAGCCCGATCAGGAAATGCTCCGGCCCGACATAAGAGTGGCCGAGTTCGTTGGAGGCCACGAAAGCACGGCTGAGCGCGTCCTTGACCCGGGGCGACACGCCGATCTCGCCCTCGAACGGCTTATCGCCGCGCTTGGCTTCGGATTCGATCTGGCGCTTGAGGTCATCGACCTTGATCTTGAACTGCCCCAGGATGGTCTTGACCACGTCGCTGTCGGATAGCGCCAGCAGCAGGTGTTCGGTATCGACTTCGGCGCGCCCGAACTCTGCAGCGTGTCGGGCGGCCTCCTGCAATAGGGCCTCGGACTGTTCACTGATACGGCTGGCGAGCCCACTGCCGCGACGGCGCGCGGTGCCCGTACCGGCCGGGGCGGGTTCGCCGAACGAGGCATCGACGACCTCGTCGGTATCGGCCGCCATGGACGGTGCGTCGTCACCGATGCGGAAGAAGTCGCTGCCAAGGAAGTCTTCGAACAGCCCGCTGCGCGAGCCGAACAAGGCTTCCAGCGGTGAGACGGTGCGCTTTTGCTGGCGCACCAGTTGGCGATAGTGATCGTCACACAACAGCATGGTGCTGTGGCGACCATTGAGATTGGCTTCCACCCGCACCGTGGCGGGCTGGCCGCAGACTTGGCATTGTTTTCTGGCCATGCTGATGCTCCTTGAGAGGACTGATTTGACGAGGCGCCGAAGGTCACGGCGCCTCGACCTTCACCTGGTTTTTTGGCTCTGTTGAATTTCGAGTGGGTTGCCGGGCATGAGGGTTGACCGCTGCGAAGTCGAGCTTGCCGGCGATCAGGAAGATGACGGTTCTGATAGTGGTGAAGCGGGTGAAGCCGCGAGCGCGGCGCTTGGCGGACTGAAACAGGCCGTTGAGCGCTTCGAGGAAGCCGTTGGT
>NZ_VUOD01000018.1 GCF_008386465.1 Arenimonas fontis | reverse complement strand
GCCGGTAACGCTTGGCGACGGTGTCGTGAACCGGATGCTGGCCCTCCACGCCAGCCAGCGCGAAGCGGCTGCCGGCGATGAAGTCCACCCGGATGGTGAGCGTCTTGGCCGCCAAATCGAAGTCCGCACCCGTCACCTGCCACGGCGGAGAGACCCCCAAGGCAGCCTCAAACAGCTTGTCAGTCATACCCGATCCCGTACCTGCTCAGGTCCAGCTTACCCACTCGAAATTGAAAAGAGGCGAAAAAGGTGATCCGGGTGATAAGCCACGAGCTGAACAATTCGCTGGCGCCGGTGGCGTCGCTGGCGCACTCGGGCGCCGAGCTCACCCGTCGCGGCCAGTACCAGCGCCTGGAATCGGTGTTCGCCACCATCGAGGAGCGGGCCAGGCACCTGGAATCCTTCATCCGCGGCTACGCCCGCTTCGCCAAACTGCCCGCGCCGCGGCTGGAAGTGGTGCACTGGCCGGCCCTGGTGGATCGCCTGCGCAGCCAGATCGCGTTCGCCGTGGACGGGCGCTTGCCGGAGGAGCCGGTGCGTGCCGACGTGTCGCAGCTGGAGCAGGCCTTGCTGAACCTGCTCAAGAACGCCCACGAATCCGGCTCGCCGCCGGAAGAGGTGAAGCTGCGGATCCGCCACCTGCCCGGACTGTTCCGCATCGAGGTCCTGGACCGCGGCAGCGGCATGAGCGAGGCCGTGCTGGCCAATGCCCTGGTGCCCTTCTACTCGACCAAGCGCAGCGGTACCGGTCTCGGCCTGGCCTTGGCGCGGGAGATCGCCGAGGCGCACGGCGGCCGCATCAATCTGAGCAACCGCGACGGCGGCGGGCTGGGCGTGACCATGGTGTTGCCGGCCCGCCTGTGATCGCTATTTCTTCTTCGGCCGTTGCCATCCGTCCACGGTGACCTGGCGGCCACGGGCCACGGTCAGCTTGCCCGCCGGCGCATCCTTGGTGATCACGGATCCGGCGCCGATCGTGGCCTGCTCGCCGATGCTGACCGGCGCTACCAGCGAGGCGTTCGAGCCGATGAACGCGCCCTCGCCGATCACCGTGACCGACTTTTTCGCACCGTCGTAGTTGCAGGTGATGGTGCCGGCGCCGATGTTCACCGCCGCACCGACCTCGGCATCGCCGAGATAGCTGAGGTGGTTGGCCTTGGCGCCGCGGCCGAGGCGGGCCTTCTTGGTCTCGACGAAATTGCCGATGTGCACGCCCTCGGCCAGTTCGGTGCCGGGCCGGAGCCGGGCGAAGGGGCCTATGCTGGCGGCGCCGCGGGTGACGGCGCCTTCCAGGTCGCAATGGGCGTTGACCACCGTGCCGGCCGCCAGCTCGACGTCGCGCAAGCGGCAGAACGGACCGATGCGCACGCCGTCGCCCAGCACGACCCTGCCCTCGAGCACCACGTCCACGTCGATCTCGACGTCGCGGCCGGCCACGACCTCGCCGCGCAGGTCGAAGCGGGCCGGGTCGGCCAGGCGCACGCCGGCACGCATCAGGGCCTCGGCGGCACGCCGCTGGTACATGCGCTCCAGGCGTGCCAGCTGCAACGGATCGTTGGCGCCCTCGGCCTCGCCGGGCACGGTGCAGGCGGCCACGGTGGCCGGGCAGCCCTCGTCACGGGCCATGGCGAACACGTCGGTCAGGTAGTACTCGCCCTGGGCGTTGTCGTTGCGCAGGGCCGCGAGCCAGCGGCGAAGATCGGCGGCGGGTGCGGCGATCACACCGGTATTGACCAGGCGCACTGCCCGCTGTGCGGCGTCGGCGTCCTTCTGCTCGACGATGGCCAGCACGCGGCCGTCCTCACCGAGCAGGACGCGACCGTAGCCGCCCGGGTCGTCCAGGGTTTCGGTCAGCACGGCCAGTCCGTCGGCAGCGGCGGCCAGGAGCCCGCGCAGGCTGTCGGCGGTGATCAGCGGTACGTCGCCATAAAGCACCAGTACCCGCGCCTGATCCGGCACGGCGGGCATGGCCTGCCGGAGGGCATGACCGGTGCCCAGCTGCTGCGCCTGCTCGGCCCAGTGCAGATCAGGCTGGTCGGCGAAGGCGGCGCGCACCTGGTCGCCACCGTGTCCGTAGACCAGATGGATGCCGGCGGCACCCAGGCTGCGCGCCGTGGCGATCACGTGCGCCAGCATGGGCCGACCGGCGACCGGTTGCAGGACCTTGGGGCGGTCCGACTTCATGCGTTTGCCTTCGCCGGCGGCGAGGATGACCACGTGCAGCGGGAGTGTTGCCATGTCCGGGAGTTTCCGTGGGTTGTAGCGCCATGGTAAACCTCCGGCGCCCCGCTCGGCTTCTACCGATTTGCCATGCCAGCCGTCGCACCGTCGCCCTGGGCCCGCCAGGGGTTCCGTTTCGTCATCGTCGGCCTGGCGCAGCTGCTGCTCGACTGGGCCGTCTACGTGGCGCTGACCGGCCTGGGCGCCGATACCGCCTGGGCCAATCCGCTCAGCCGCTTCAGCGCCATGCTGCTGGGTTTCTGGGCCCACGGCCGCTACACCTTTGCCGATGAGGCGGGGGCCCGGCTTGGTTGGCGGCGGCTGGCCCGCTTCCTGCCCACCTGGCTGGCGCTCACGGCACTGGGCACGATCGTCCTGGCCTGGTTGGCGGATCTGCGCGGCCTGTCGGCGGCCTGGCTGGCCAAGCCGGCAGTGGAGGCGGTGCTGGCGGTGCTGAGTTTCCTGGCCCTGCGGGCCTGGGTGTACCGGCGCTGAGCGCAGGAAAAGCGAAACGCCGGCGCAGGGCCGGCGTTTTCGTACCTGCGTCGAAGCGCCGGCGGCAGCGTCAGTGCTTGAGGTTCTTGCGTAGCCGCTCGAGTGCCTGCAGCTGGGCCATGGCCTCGGCCAGTCTGGCCTGGGCTTCGGCGATCTCCATGGCCTCGGAACGGTTGGCCAGGATGCGCTCTGCCTCGGCCTTGGCTTCCCGGGCCTTGGCCTCGTCCAGGTCGGCGGCGCGAATGGCGGTGTCGGTCAGCACGGTCACGACCTGCGGCTGCACCTCCAGGATGCCGCCGGAGACGTAGAAGAACTGCTCGTCGCCATTGGCCAGGATCACCCGCACCTGACCCGGCTTGAGCCGGGTGATCAGCGGCGCGTGCCGCGGCGCGATGCCCAGCTCGCCCATCTCGCCGGTGGCGACGACCATCTGCACCTCGCCATGGAAGATCTCCTCCTCGGCGCTGACGATGTCGCAACGGATGGTGCTCATAGATTAACCCTCTTCACTTGGCTCCCTGGTCCATGTCGGGAGGGAGCCCTGATGCTCAGGCGGCGACGCCGATCTTCTTTGCCTTTTCGAAGGCCTCGTCGATGCCGCCGACCATGTAGAAGGCCTGCTCCGGCAGGTGGTCGCATTCGCCATCCACGATCATCTTGAAGCCGCGGATGGTCTCCTTCAGCGGCACGTACTTGCCAGGCGAGCCGGTGAACACTTCGGCGACGTGGAAGGGTTGCGAGAAGAAGCGCTCGACCTTGCGGGCACGCGCCACCACCAGCTTGTCCTCTTCGCTCAGCTCGTCCATGCCGAGAATGGCGATGATGTCCTTGAGCTCCTTGTAGCGCTGCAGGGTGGCCTGCACCCGGCGGGCGGTCTCGTAGTGCTCGTTGCCGATCACGTTCGGGTCGAGCTGACGGCTGGTGGAGTCCAGCGGGTCCACCGCCGGATAGATGCCCAGCGCGGCAATGTTGCGGCTCAGCACCACGGTGGCGTCGAGGTGGGCGAAGGTGGTGGCCGGCGACGGGTCGGTCAGGTCGTCCGCGGGCACGTACACGGCCTGGATCGAGGTGATCGAACCGGTCTTGGTCGAGGTGATGCGCTCCTGCAGGACGCCCATTTCCTCGGCCAGGGTCGGCTGGTAACCCACCGCCGACGGCATGCGGCCCAGCAGCGCGGACACCTCGGTGCCGGCCAGGGTGTAGCGGTAGATGTTGTCGATGAACAGCAGCACGTCGCGGCCCTTGCCGGTGGCCGGATCCTTGTCGTCGCGGAAGTACTCGGCCATGGTCAGGCCGGTCAGGGCGACGCGCAGGCGGTTGCCCGGCGGCTCGTTCATCTGGCCGTACACCATCGCCACCTTGTCGAGGACGTTGGAGTCCTTCATCTCGTGGTAGAAGTCGTTGCCCTCGCGGGTACGCTCGCCCACACCGGCGAACACGGACAGGCCGGAATGCTGCTTGGCGATGTTGTTGATCAATTCCATCATGTTGACGGTCTTGCCGACGCCGGCGCCGCCGAACAGACCGACCTTGCCGCCCTTGGCGAAGGGGCACATCAGGTCGATCACCTTGATGCCGGTTTCCAGCAGCTCGTTGCCCGAGGCCTGGTCCTCGTAGGACGGCGCCGGACGGTGGATCTCCCAGTGGTCGTCGGCCTTGATCTCGCCGGCCTCGTCGATCGGGGTGCCCAGCACGTCCATGATGCGGCCCAGAGTGCCCTTGCCCACCGGCACGGCAATGGCGCGGCCGGTGTTGGTGGCGACCAGGTTGCGCTTCAGGCCATCGGTGGAGCCCAGGGCGATGGTGCGGACGACGCCGTCGCCGAGCTGCTGCTGCACCTCGAGCGTGATGTCGGTGCCGTCGACCTTCAGCGCGTCGTAAACCTTCGGCACGTTCTCGCGCGGGAACTCGACGTCCACGACCGCGCCGATGATCTGAACAATCTTGCCCTGGCTCATTGCTGTTTCCTCGGTTCTGATGCTTGTTGGGGGCGCCGGGTCCGGGTCAGACCGCCGCGGCGCCGCCGACGATTTCGGAGATTTCCTGGGTGATCGCCGCCTGGCGCGCCTTGTTGTAGATCAGGTTCAGCGTGCCGATCAGCTTGGTCGCGTTGTCGGAGGCCGCCTTCATGGCCACCATGCGCGCCGCATGCTCGGAGGCGAGGTTTTCGAGCACCGCCTGGTAAACCAGGGACTCGATGTAACGGGTCATGACGTGGTCGAGCACGGTCTGCGGGTCAGGCTCGTACAGATAGTCCCAGTCGTGCCGCGCCTCCAGGCTGTCGGAGGGCGGCAGCGGCAGCAGCTGGTCCTGCCGCGGCTTCTGGGTCATGGTGTTGATGAAGTCGTTGTAGCAGAGGAAGACCCGATCGAGCCGGCCCTCGGCGTAACCGTCCAGCATCACCTTGATCACGCCGACCAGCCTGGCCAGCTCCGGCCGTTCGCCCAGGTGGGTGACCGAGGCGGCCATGTTGAGCTTGAGCCGGCGGAAGAAAGTGGCGGCCTTCTGGCCGATGCAGACCACATCCACCTCGGCGCCCTTCTCCTGCCACTGGCGCATGTCGGCGACGATGCGGCGGAACATCTGCGAATTGAGGCCGCCGCACAGGCCACGGTCGGTGGATACGATCACGTAGCCGACCCGGCGCACCTGCTGCCTTTCCGCCATGAACGGATGGGTGTACTCGGTGTTGGCCTTGGCGATGTGGCCGATCACCTGGCGCATCAGTCGCGCATACGGGCGCGAGGCCTTCATGCGGTCCTGGGCCTTGCGGATCTTCGACGCCGAGACCATCTCCAGCGCACGGGTCACCTTGCGGGTGTTCTGCACGCTCTTGATCTTGGTCTTGATTTCCCTGCCGCCTGCCATGCTCTGCTCGCTAGGTTCCTGGTTCCGACCACGGCGCGCCTCCGGGGCGCGCCACGTTTGCCCGCCGACGCCTTACCAGCTGCCGGTGGCCTTGAACTCGGCGATGATCTTTCTGAACGCCTCTTCGATGTCCTTGTCCCAGGCGCCGGTCTCGACGATCTTCTTCTCCAGCTCGCCCTGGGTGTTGCTCAGGTGGGCATGCAGGCCAGCCTCGAATGCCAGGATCTTGTTCACCGGCACGTCGTCCAGGTAACCCTCGTTGACCGCATAGATGGACAGGGCCATCTGGGCGATGTTCATCGGTGCGTACTGCTTCTGCTTCATCAGCTCGGTGACGCGCTGGCCGCGCTCGAGCTGCTTGCGGGTAGCCTCGTCCAGGTCGGAGGCGAACTGTGCGAAGGCCGCCAGCTCGCGGTACTGCGCCAGGGCGATACGGATGCCGCCCGACAGCTTCTTCATGATCGTGGTCTGGGCGGCGCCGCCGACGCGCGACACCGAGATGCCGGCGTTCACGGCCGGGCGGATGCCGGCATTGAACAGGTCGGTTTCCAGGAAGATCTGGCCGTCGGTGATCGAGATCACGTTGGTCGGCACGAACGCCGAGACGTCGCCGGCCTGGGTCTCGATGATCGGCAGTGCGGTCAGCGAGCCGGTCTTGCCCTTGACGGCGCCGTTGGTGAACTTCTCCACGTAGGCCTCGTTGACCCGGGCGGCACGCTCGAGCAGGCGCGAGTGCAGGTAGAAGACGTCGCCCGGGTAGGCTTCGCGGCCCGGCGGACGACGCAGCAGCAGGGAGATCTGCCGGTAGGCGACCGCCTGCTTGGACAGGTCGTCGTACACGATCAGGGCGTCCTCGCCGCGATCGCGGAAGTACTCGCCCATGGTGCAGCCTGCGTAGGCCGAGATGTACTGCATCGCAGCCGATTCGGAAGCCGTGGCGGCGACCACGATGGTGTGGGCCAGAGCGCCGTTTTCCTCCAGGCGGCGGACGATGTTGGCGACAGTCGAAGCCTTCTGGCCGATCGCCACGTAAATGCACTTCACGCCGGTGGACTTCTGGTTGATCACGGCGTCGATGGCCAGGGCGGTCTTGCCGGTCTGGCGGTCGCCGATGATCAGCTCGCGCTGGCCGCGGCCGATCGGGATCATGCTGTCCACGGACTTGTAGCCGGTCTGCACCGGCTGCGACACCGACTTGCGCCAGATCACACCGGGCGCGACCTTTTCGACCGGCGAAGTCAGCCGGGCGTTGATCGGGCCCTTGCCGTCGATCGGCTCGCCCAGGGCGTTGACCACGCGGCCCAACAGCTCGGGGCCGACCGGCACTTCGAGGATGCGGCCGGTGGTCTTGGCGGTATCGCCTTCGCGCAGGTGCTCGTAGTCGCCCAGCACCACCGCGCCGACCGAGTCGCGCTCGAGGTTCAGGGCCAGCGCGAAGGTGTTGTTGGGCAGCTCGATCATCTCGCCCTGCATCACGTCGGCCAGGCCGTGGATGCGCACGATGCCGTCGGACACCGAAGTGACGGTGCCTTCGTTGCGCGCCTCGGCAGCCAGCTTGACCTTCTGGATGCGGGTCTTGATCAGTTCGCTGATTTCGGACGGGTTGAGCGTCTGCATGGGGGTATCCCTGGGTCGTCCGGCCGGAGCCGGCGCTTGGTTCAAAGGAAAATCGTCGTCAGTTCGCCAATGCCGCGCCGAGGCGCGCCAGCTTGGTGCGGAGCGAGCCGTCGATGACCACGTCGCCGGCGTCGATCACCGCGCCGCCGATCAGCGACTCGTCCACCGCCGTCGCCAGATCGATCTCGCGGCCGAAGCGGTTGCGCAGTGAAGCGCGCAGCTTCTCCAGCTCGTCGGCGGCCAGCGGCCGGGCCGAGGTGACCCTGGCCTTGACCACGCGCTCGGCCTCGGCGCGCAACTGCTCGTACAGGCCGGCGATCTCGGGCAGCAGTGCCAGGCGCCGGTTCTCCGCCAACACGGCCAGGAACTGCCGGAACTCCGGGTCGGCATCGCCGGGCGGTGTCAGCAGCTCGACCAGGTCGGCGGTGGCGGCCAGCGGATGGCCGATCGCCGCCTGCGCCTCCGGCACGGAGGCGGCCTGGGCAGCGAACCCGAGCAGTGCCGACCACCGGGGCAGGCGGCCGGTGTCCTTGGCCAGCGCGAAGGCGGCGCGGGCGTAGGGGCGGGCGAGGGTGAGGGCTTGGCTCATGGCGGGTTCGGGCTCAGATTTCCGCAGCCAGCTCGTCCAGCAACGCCTTGTGGGCGGCGCCGTCGATCTCGCGACGGATCAGCTTCTCGGCACCGGCGACCGCGAGTGCGGACACCTGGCGGCGCAGCTCCTCCTTGGCGCGGTTGGCAGCGGCGGCGATCTCGGCTTCCGCCAGCGCCTTCTGGCGGGCCGCTTCCGCGATCGCCTCGGCCTTGGCCTGGTCGATGATCTGGTTGGCCCGGGCGTGCGCCTGCTCGATGATCTCGTTGGCCTTGGCGCGGGCCTCGCGCAGGGCCTCGGCAACCTTCTCCTCGGCCTGGGCCAGATCCTTCTTGCTGCGGTCTGCCGCAGCCAGGCCCTCGGCGATCTTCTGCTGGCGCTCTTCGATGGCCGACATCAGCGGCGGCCAGACGAACTTGTAGGAGAACCAGATCAGGATGGCGAAGGCCAAGGCCTGCCCGATCAGGGTGGCGTTGATGTCCATTGCGATTACTCCGCGATGACGTTGCTGGGAGCGCAGCGGCCTCGGGCCGGCCGCGCTCCGGTACGGGCGGGCTGGATCAGCCGCCCAGTGCAGCCAGCAGCGGGTTCGCGAAGGCGAAGAACAGCGCGATGGCCAGGCCGATGATGAAGGCGGCGTCGATCAGGCCGGCCAGCAGGAACATGCGGCCCGACAGCATCGGCACCAGCTCCGGCTGACGGGCGGCGCTCTCGAGGAACTTCGAGCCCATGATGCCGATGCCGACGCAGGCGCCCAGGGCGCCCAGGCCGATGATGATGCCGATGGCCAGCGCAGTGGAACCCTGGATGGCGGCGACGAGGTTCATGTCCATGGTGCAGTCCTTTTTTGCAGGTTCGGTTAAGGGTGGACGAAACGAAGCGTTGGATCAGTGGGCCTCGGTGGACATCGACAGGTAGACCACCGTGAGGATCATGAAGATGAAGGCCTGGAGCGGAATCACCAGGATGTGGAAGATGGACCAGCCGGCGCCGGCGACGACCGCGCCGAGGAAGGCCAGCAGGCCGCCGGCGGTGCCACCGGCTCCACCGACCTCCAGGATGTAATGACCGCCGGCTGCGCCAAGCAGGGCAATCAGCAGGAACACCAACTCGCCGGCGTACATGTTGCCGAACAGTCGCATGGCAAGGCTGACCGGCTTGGACAGGTACTCGATGACGTTGAGGCCGAAGTTGGCCGGCGCCAGGACGAGCTTCATGACCGTGCCATGGGCATGGAAGGGAGCGGTGAACAGCTCCCTGGTGAAGCCGAAGCCGCCTTTGGCCTTGATCGCGAAGGCGATCATCAGGATCAGCACGGACAGCGACATCGCCAGGGTGATGTTGAGGTCGGTGGTGGGCACGGCGCGGAAGTACTCGGCGCCGAGCGCGTGGGCGATGCCTGGGGGCACGTCCACCGGCAGGAACTTGACCGAGTTCATCAACAGGATCCAGACGAACACGGTCAGCGCCAGGGGCGCGACGAAACGGCGGTTGCCGTGGAAGACGTCGCGGACCTGGGTGTCGATGAACTCCACCGCCAGCTCGATGAAGGCCTGCAACTTGCCGGGCACGCCGGCGGTGGCGCGGCGGCCGACCCACCAGAACAGGCCCAGGCCCAGCATGCCGATGACCAGCGACATCAACAGCGAATCGACGTTGATGGTCCAGAAGCCGCCCGGGCCGATCTCCATCTTCAGATGCTGGAGATGGTGGGTGACGTATTCGCTGGGGCTGTCACCGGCGACTTGCAGGAGTCGTTTCATCGAAGCAACCAAGGCAGGCTGAACAGTTGTGCGAGGGTCGCGACCACCGCGCCCCCCAGTACATAGGCGGGAACCAGGCCCTGCGTCATCGCCAGCACCAGGCCGGCACCGATGACGCCCCACTTGAGCACCGTTCCCAGGAGCAGGCGTCCGAACTGCAACGCCGCCGGAGCCGTGCGCGAGCGCAACTCCGTCCGCCAGGCGAAAACGAATTGCGCCGCCGCGATCACCACCGCGCCCGTCAGCGTGGACAGGCCGGCAGCTCCTCCCATGACCGCCGCGACGACGGCGGCAGCGGCGAGCCCCAAGGCCAGCTGGAACATGGGCAGCCTGAGGGCTCGGGGCGAAACGGGAGGGGACGCGCGGTTCAATTCGTACTCGATGGCGTTCCCTGAAGCCGCAAAATTATAGCAGCCGCGCATTTCGACGGACAAGCGGAAAACGGCATATTTCCGGCTCTGCAATGCTGTCCGCGTATGCGCCGGGATCGTGCCCGCAGCGCAGGCGGAGCCCGCAGCAAACCCTGGCGGCCCGGCCGCCCGTCCGCTCGATGGAACGCTCTGCCGGCGCTGGCGACGGCGGCAACGGCGCCGGGGTCCTGGCGCTGCCCGGGAGACGGCCAGCCTGGTTCCTGGTGGCGCGAACGGCAAGCTCATGTCCATCCGGTTGGGCGGGGGCGGTGTCCGGCCCTGGGCCATCCCGGCCCGGCCGGGCGGGTTCGGGCGGGGCAAGAAAAAGGTTCTTCACCCAAGTCCGGGGAAGGCCGCCCGGATCTTCAGGAAGAAATAGGCGTCATCCCGGTAGCCGTAGGCTACCCGCTTGATGACCTTGATCTTGTTGTTGATGCCCTCGACCAGGTTGGTACCCAAGGGCCAGCGACAGTGGGCCAGGATGCCGGCCAGGTAGGGCTCGATGCGACGAACGAAGGCCCGCAGTGGCTCCAGCCCACTGCGCAGGGCCCGGCGTTTCCAGCTCTTCCAGGCTTTCCTGGCCCAGGCTTCGGACCGGTAGTCCCAGAGCGCTTTGAGGTCATCCTTGAGCAGGTAGGCCGTGAACAGCGCCTTGTTGGCCGTCAGCAGTTCTTCCAGCCGCACGACCTGGTCCTGCGGCACGTTTTCGCGGTTACGCAGCAGCAGCCAGCGTGACGTTTTCACGACACGTCGCGCCAGCTTGTCGCCCTTGAGCCGGTTGGCTTCGTCCACTCGCACCCGGTCGATCACCTCGCGGCCGTACTTGGCCACGACGTGGAACAGGTCGTAGACCACCTCGGCGTTCGGGCAGTGTGCCCGCACTTCCAGGTCAAAGGCCGTGCTCATGTCCATGGCCACGGCCCGGACCTGGGCACAGCGATCAGGACCAAGCAGTTCAAAGAAGGGCCGAATGTCCGCCCTCGACCGACCCCGGCCTACCCACAGCACCCGCTTGCGCTCGGGATCAACGATCACCGTGGCATAGCGGTGACCCTTTTGAATTGCAAACTCGTCCATTGCCAACAGGCGTACCCCGTTCAGATCCGGCGGGCCGAGCGTGCGCTCCAGGTGCCTGAAATCGATCGCCTTGACCGTCTTCCAGTTCAGGCCAAACCACTGCGCCGCATGCCGAATGGAGGTGCCCGCGCACAGCCGGGCCACGCTGTCGGCCAGCCTCCGGGTGACCCGGGCGTGGGGGTCGATCCAGTCCAGTCCCTCCAGTCGCGGGCCGCAGCGCGGGCAAGCCAGCCGCAGCCGCGGCACCACCAGCTCCACAGCGTGCTCGAACAGCGGCAGGTCACGGATCCGCCGCAGCGTGACGTCGTGGATGGCCGTCACTGGCTGGTCGCAGCCTGAACATCGGCGCTTCACGCCCTCTTCGGGGGTCAGCTCCAGCACCGCCCAGGACCGGCCACCCCGCTGCTCCTGACGCCAATCATCGACGCGATAACCCACCCAGCCACCCAACTGGGCAATACAATCCACTTTGGCCACGGCCGGCCCCGTTTTGTTGCCTCGAGAACAACAATTCTGCCGGGTCGGCCGTGTGCCTCTCTCCCCTCAGTTGGGAGAAGAACCAAGAAAAAACCCCCGCCGGGGCCGGCGGGGGTTTGGGGGTAAAGCCCCTGGCGATGACCTACTCTTGCATGGCATGGGCCACACTACCATTGGCGCGGCTGCGTTTCACTTCCGAGTTCGGGAAGG
>NZ_VUOD01000017.1 GCF_008386465.1 Arenimonas fontis | reverse complement strand
GGGCGACAACGTGAAGATGGTGGTGTCGCTGATTGCGCCGATCGCGATGGACGAGGGCCTGCGTTTCGCGATCCGCGAGGGCGGCCGCACCGTCGGCGCCGGCGTGGTTTCCAAGATCATCAAGTAACGAGCAAGCCGAACGTCCGGGCGGCGGAGGCCGACCGGACACCCGGGAATGGCGGGCCGCGCGCGGTCCGCCATCGCCCGTTGAGGGAATGCCAGCGCGTCAGTAGCTCAATTGGCAGAGCAGCGGTCTCCAAAACCGCAGGTTGTAGGTTCGAGTCCTACCTGGCGCGCCAAACCACGGGCCTTCCTCCGGGAGGGTCCAAGCACCGGCTGGGCCGGGCCAGAGAAGCGATGAACACGAAGGTCGAGCAAAACCAAGTAACGGCGAGCCCCGCCGACCTCGCCAAGTACGTGCTGGCGGCCGCCTTGGTGGCTGCCGGCCTGTTCGTCTTCTACTGGTTCGGGCAGTGGCCGGGTTTGCTGCGCGGCCTGGTGGTGGCGGCGGGCGTGGCGGCCGCGGCCGGCGTGATGGCCTTGACCGCACGCGGCCGGCAGGCCCGCGAGTTCCTGTCGGAATCGGTATTCGAGCTGCGCAAGGTGGTGTGGCCGACCCGTGAGGAGGCGACGCGCACCACCGGCGTGATCCTGATCGTGGTGGTGATCGTCAGCCTGATCCTGGCCGGGTTCGACCTGGTCATTTCCTGGCTGATCCGGCTGCTGCTGGGTAACTGAGGAGTCAAGCAACGTGGCCAAGCGCTGGTATGTCGTCCACGCCTATTCGGGCTTCGAGCACCAGGTGCAGAAGGCCCTGGCGACCCGTATCGCCCGTGCCGGTATGCAGGACAAGTTCGGCGAGGTGCTGGTCCCGACCGAGGAGGTCGTGGAGATGCGCGGCGGCCAGAAGCGCAGGTCGGAGCGGAAGTTCTTCCCGGGTTACGTCCTGGTGCAGATCGAGACCAGCGACGAAGGCGGCATTCCGCGCATCGACGACGACAGCTGGCACCTGATCAAGGAGACGCCAAAGGTGATGGGTTTCATCGGCGGAACCGCCGAGCGGCCGTTGCCGATCAAGGACAGCGAGGCCGACGTCATCCTGCGGCGCGTCCAGGACGGCGCCGACAAGCCGCGGCCGAAGGTGCTGTTCGAGCCGGGTGAGCTGGTGCGTGTCACCGACGGTCCGTTCAACGACTTCAACGGCGTGGTCGAGGAAGTCAACTACGAAAAGAACCGCCTGCGCGTGGCGGTGTCGATCTTCGGCCGTTCCACGCCGGTGGAGCTGGAGTTCGGCCAGGTCGAGAAGGCCTGACGCGTAGTTTGCATGACGTGGAGCCGGGGCACGTTCCCACCCGGCACGATGGGGAGCCGAAAGGCGCTAGTACCCGGAGACAAGGAAAATGGCCAAGAAAGTAGTTGGATACATCAAGTTGCAGGTGAAGGCCGGCCAGGCCAACCCCTCGCCGCCGGTCGGCCCCGCGCTGGGTCAGCGCGGCCTGAACATCATGGAGTTCTGCAAGGCCTTCAACGCCGCCACGCAGAAGATGGAGCCGGGTATTCCCATCCCGGTGATCATCACCGCCTACTCCGACCGTACCTTCACCTTCGTCACCAAGACCCCGCCGGCCACCATCCTGCTGAAGAAGGCCGCCGGCATCAGCTCGGGCTCCAAGCGCCCGAACACCGAGAAGGTGGGCAAGGTGAGCCGCAAGCAGCTCGAGGAGATCGCCAAGGCGAAGGAGCCCGATCTGACGGCGGCCGATCTGGACGCGGCCGTGCGCACCATCGCCGGCAGCGCGCGCAGCATGGGCCTGGTGGTGGAGGAGTAAAGACATGGCGAAGCTTTCCAAGCGCTACAAGGCCGCGCGCGCCCAGGTCGTTCCGGGCAAGGCCTATCCGATCGACGAGGCGCTGAAGATCATCAAGGACAACGCCAGATCGAAGTTCGTCGAATCCGTGGACGTTGCCGTACGGCTCGGCGTGGACGCCAAGAAGTCCGACCAGCAGGTGCGCGGCTCGACGGTGCTGCCGGCCGGTACCGGCAAGTCGGTTCGCGTGGCGGTGTTCTGCCCGCCCGGCGCCAAGGCCGATGAAGCCCTGGCCGCCGGCGCCGACGTGGTCGGCATGGATGATCTGGCCGAGAAGATGCAAGGCGGCGACTTGAACTACGACGTGGTGATCGCCACCCCTGATGCCATGCGCGTGGTCGGCAAGCTCGGCACCGTGCTGGGCCCGCGCGGCCTGATGCCGAACCCGAAGGTCGGCACCGTGTCGCCGAACCCGGCCGAGGCCGTGCGCAACGCCAAGGCCGGTCAGGTGCGTTACCGCACCGACAAGGCCGGCATCATCCACTGCACCATCGGCAAGGCCGACTTCGATCCGGAGTCGCTGAAGACCAACCTGCAGGCGCTGCTGAACGACCTGGTCAAGGCCAAGCCGGCCGCGGCCAAGGGGCAGTACCTGCAGAAGATCTCGCTGAGCTCGACCATGGGCGTCGGCGTGATCGTGGACCAGTCCTCGCTTTCACTGGCCAAGTAACCGTTTTTCCCGCCCCGGGGCGAGGCCCGGGGCGGTGGTTTTTGAAGGCACCGGCCGGGTAGGTCCGGCCGGAGCCATCAAAGACCGCAGGTGCGGTTCGCGCGCGACGACGTCGGGCAGGGATGCGCGACTGGCAGGGATTCGCCGTCGCCGCAAGCGGGACCGCTTAATCCGCGCCCTCCGGGGCCGGGCCTGCGTAGATGGTGCCGCCTTCTGGAGAAATCTGGACAGGCCACCACCGGGACGGCTGACGTCCCCGGCGCCGAAGGAATGGCGTCGCCCAAGCCCACCGGCGGCTGGAGCCGCGGGTGGTGACCAATTGGAGGAGTGCAATGGCTCTCAATCAGTCCCAAAAGCAAGAAGTTGTCGCCGAGGTGGCCGCCGTCGCCGCCAAGGCGCACTCCCTGATCGCCGCCGAGTACGCTGGCATCACGGTCGGTGAGCTGACCGCGATGCGCAAGAAGGCGCGCGAAACCGGCGTGTACCTGAAGGTAGTGAAGAACACGCTGGCCACCCGCGCCGTCGCCGGCACGGACTACGAGTGCGCGAAGGACGCGCTCGTCGGCCCGCTGCTGTACGCGTTTTCGCTGGAGGAGCCCGGCGCCGCCGGTCGCCTGATCAAGGAGTTCGCCAAGGGCAACGACAAGCTGCAGCCGAAGGTGGTCGCCCTGGGCGGCCAGCTGTACCCGGCCAGCCATGTCGAGGTGCTGGCGTCGCTGCCGACCCGCGAGCAGGCCCTGGCCATGCTGGCGCGTGTCCTGGCAGAGCCGGCCGCGATGTTCGCCCGTGCCGTCAAGGCCGTGGCGGACAAGCAGGGCGGAGAGGCTGCCACCGCCGAGGCCGCCACCGCCTGATCCGGCGATCGACCGCAACGCAATCCAACCATTCCAGAAAGTATCCAGAGGTAAACACAATGTCCCTTACCAACGAGCAGATCGTTGACGCCATCGCCGCCAAGTCGCTGATGGAGGTGATGGAGCTGGTCAAGGCCATCGAAGAGAAGTTTGGCGTCTCCGCCGCCGCCCCGGTTGCCGTGGCCGCGGGCCCGGTCGCCGCCGCCGGCCCGGCCGAGGAGCAGACCGAGTTCACCGTGGTCCTGAAGGCCGCGGGCGACAAGAAGGTCGAGGTCATCAAGGCCGTTCGCGCCATCACCGGCCTGGGCCTGAAGGAGGCCAAGGACCTGGTCGAGGGTGCGCCGCAGACCGTGAAGGAAGGCGTGTCGAAGGAAGACGCCGAGAAGTTCAAGAAGGACCTCGAGGCCGCCGGCGCCACCGTCGAGCTGAAGTAATCGCGGCATTGCATCGCCGATACACGCGACGGCGGGCATCGAAGGCTGGGGGCGGAAGCCCCCGGCCTTCGGCCGTTGCCGGAGCGGAGCGCCAGGAAAGCAAGCGGTACGACCACGAGTTGCCAGTCGGAAGTAGCGGGAGAGGGTGTGCTGGTGCCGGCAATACCAGCGACTTCCCACTGGCAGTTTGATCCCCCAGGGGCCGCGCAGGCGCGGCCCAACATTACCCGAGGCGGTAGCACACCATGACCTACTCCTTCACCGAGAAGAAGCGTATCCGCAAGGATTTCGGCAAGCGCCGGGCCGTGCTGGACGTGCCCTACCTGCTGGCGATCCAGATGGACTCCTACCGGGAGTTCCTGCAGGAGGGCGCCGAGCCGGGCAAGCGCGAAGACCGCGGCCTGCACGCCGCGCTCAAGTCGGTGTTCCCGATCACCAGCTACTCGGGCAATGCCGCCCTGGAGTACGTGAGTTACAAGCTTGGCGAGCCGCCGTTCGACGAGCGCGAGTGCCGGAACCGCGGCCTGACCTACGGCGCCCCGCTGCGGGTCACCGTCCGGCTGGTCATCTACGACCGGGAGTCGGCAAACAAGGCCATCAAGTACGTGAAGGAGCAAGAGGTCTACATGGGCGAGCTGCCCCTGATGACCGACAACGGCACCTTCATTGTCAACGGCACCGAGCGGGTCATCGTCTCGCAGCTGCACCGCAGCCCTGGCGTTTTCTTCGACCACGACCGCGGCAAGACCCACAGCTCGGGCAAGCTGCTGTACAGCGCCCGCATCATCCCCTATCGCGGTTCCTGGCTGGACTTCGAGTTCGATCCCAAGGATTGCGTATTCACCCGCATTGACCGGCGGCGCAAGCTGCCGGTGACGATCCTGCTGCGTGCCCTCGGCTACAGCAACGAGGAGATGCTGCGCACCTTCTTCGAGATCAACACCTTCCACATCACCAACAAGGATGGCGTCGAACTCGAGTTGGTGGCCGAGCGCCTGCGTGGTGAGACCCTGAATTTCGACCTGGTGGTCGGCGGCAAGGTCATCGTCGAGGCGGGCAAGCGCATCACCGCAAGGCACGTCAAGCAGCTGCAGCAGGCCAACGTGGATACCTTGGCGGTGCCCGACGAATACCTGTACGGCCGCATCCTGGCCCATGACGTCATCGACACGAAGACCGGCGATGTGCTGGCGCTTGCGAACGACGAAATCGACGAGGCCAGCCTGGCCAAGCTGCGCAAGGCCGGCGTCGAGACCATCGGCACCCTGTGGGTGAACGACCTCGATCGTGGTCCGTACATCTCCAACACCCTGCGCATAGATCCCACCAAGACCCAGCTGGAGGCGCTGGTGGAGATTTATCGCATGATGCGCCCCGGCGAGCCGCCGACCAAGGATGCGGCGCAGAACCTCTTCTACAATCTGTTCTTCACTTTCGAGCGTTACGACCTCTCGGCCGTGGGTCGGATGAAGTTCAACCGTCGGGTCGGCCGCAAGGAGACCACCGGCGCTTCGGTGCTTTACGACTACAAGTACTTCTCCGAGCGCGGTGACGAAGCGGCCAAGGCGCTCGTTGCCGAGTATGGCCAGACCTCGGACATCCTGGACGTGATCCGTACGCTGACCGAGATCCGCAACGGCCGCGGCGTGGTGGACGACATCGACCATCTGGGCAACCGTCGCGTGCGCTCGGTCGGTGAGATGGCCGAAAACGTGTTCCGCGTCGGCCTCGTGCGCGTCGAGCGCGCCGTGAAGGAGCGTCTGTCGCTGGCCGAATCCGACGGCCTGACTCCGCAGGACCTCATCAACGCCAAGCCGGTGGCGGCGGCGATCAAGGAATTCTTCGGTTCGTCGCAGCTGTCCCAGTTCATGGACCAAAACAATCCGCTGTCCGAAGTGACGCACAAGCGGCGAGTTTCGGCCCTGGGTCCCGGCGGCCTGACCCGCGAGCGGGCCGGTTTCGAGGTGCGTGACGTGCATCCGACCCATTACGGCCGCGTTTGCACCATCGAGACGCCGGAAGGCCCGAACATCGGCCTGATCAACTCGCTGGCCGTATACGCCCGCTCGAACAAGTACGGTTTCCTGGAGACGCCGTACCGCAAGGTCGTAAACGGCAAGGTCACCGACGAGGTCGAGTACCTGTCGGCCATCGAGGAGCACGAATTCGCCATCGCACAGGCCAATGCCGAGCTGAACAAGGACGGCAGCTTCCAGGCTGCTTTCGTCCCCTGCCGGTTCCAGGGCGAGACCCTGCTCAAGCCGCCGGCCGAGATCCAGTACATGGACGTCTCGCCGATGCAGTCGGTGTCGGTGGCGGCGGCGCTCGTTCCGTTCATCGAGCACGACGACGCCAACCGGGCCCTGATGGGCGCGAACATGCAGCGCCAGGCCGTCCCGACCCTGCGTTCGCAGAAGCCTCTGGTCGGTACCGGCATCGAGCGTGCCGTGGCCCGCGACTCGGGCGTGACGGTCAACGCAAGGCGCGGCGGCGTGATCGATCAGGTGGACGCCGGTCGTATCGTGGTCCGGGTCAACGAGTCGGAAATCGGCGAGAACGACGCCGGCGTCGACATCTACACCCTGGTCAAATACACCCGTTCCAACCAGAACACCTGCATCAACCAGCGGCCTCTGGTCAACGTCGGCGACCGGGTCGAGCGCGGAGACGTGCTTGCTGACGGTCCTTCCACCGACATCGGCGAGCTGGCGCTCGGCCAGAACATGCTGGTCGCGTTCATGCCCTGGAACGGCTACAACTTCGAGGACTCGATCCTGCTGTCGGAGCGGGTGGTCGAGCAGGATCGCTACACCACCATCCACATCGAAGAGCTGACCTGCGTGGCCCGCGATACCAAGCTTGGCCCGGAAGAGATCACTGCCGACATTCCGAATGTGTCCGAGCAGGCGCTGGGCCGGCTGGACGAGTCCGGCGTGGTCTACATCGGTGCCGAGGTGCGTGCCGGCGATATCCTGGTCGGCAAGGTCACGCCCAAGGGCGAGAGCCAGCTGACTCCGGAGGAGAAGCTGCTGCGCGCGATCTTCGGTGAAAAGGCCAGCGACGTTAAGGACAGCTCGTTGCGCGTGCCGCCGGGCATGGACGGTACCGTCATAGACGTGCAGGTCTTCACCCGCGATGGCATCGAGAAGGACAAGCGCGCCCGCCAGATCGAGGAGAGCGAGATCAAGCGGGTCAAGAAGGACTTCGACGACCAGTTCCGCATCCTCGAGGGTGCCATCTACGCCCGTCTGCGTTCCCAGCTGCTTGGCAAGATCGCCAACGGCGGTCCGAACGGCCTGAAGAAGGGCGTCGAGATCACCGGCGAGTATCTGGATGGGCTGAAGAAGGACGACTGGTTCGCGATCCGGATGAAGGACGACGATGCCGCCGAGCTGGTCGAGCGCGCCCAGAAGCAGATCGAGGCACACAAGAAGGAATTCGAGAAACGCTTCGCCGACAAGCGCGCCAAGATCACCCAGGGCGACGACCTTGCCCCAGGCGTGCTGAAGATGGTGAAGGTGTACCTGGCGGTCAAGCGGCGGATCCAGCCCGGCGACAAGATGGCCGGCCGGCACGGCAACAAGGGCGTGGTCTCGACCATCGTGCCGGTGGAGGACATGCCCTATATGGCCGACGGCACGCCGGTGGACATCGTGCTCAACCCGCTGGGCGTGCCCAGCCGAATGAACATCGGTCAGATCCTCGAGACGCACCTGGGTTGGGCCGCCAAAGGCCTGGGTCAGAAGATCCAGCGCATGCTCGAGGCGCAGGAGAAGGTGTCGGAGCTGCGCAAGTTCCTGGACCAGATCTACAACCACGATCGCAAGCTGGCGGCCGAGCGCGTGGACCTGTCCCAGTTCAGCGACCAGGAGCTGTTGCAGCTGGCCCGCAACCTTACCGATGGCGTGCCGATGGCCACGCCGGTGTTCGATGGCGCCACCGAGGCCGAGATCAAGACCATGCTGCGGCTGGCCGATCTGCCCGAGAGCGGCCAGACCATCCTGGTGGACGGTCGTACCGGCGAGGCCTTCGATCGCCCGGTCACGGTCGGTTACATGCACATGCTGAAGCTGAATCATCTGGTCGACGACAAGATGCACGCCCGTTCGACCGGTCCGTACTCCCTGGTCACCCAGCAGCCGCTGGGCGGCAAGGCGCAGTTCGGCGGCCAGCGCTTCGGCGAGATGGAGGTCTGGGCGCTGGAGGCCTACGGCGCCGCCTACACCCTGCAGGAGATGCTGACGGTGAAGTCGGACGACGTGCAGGGCCGCAACCAGATGTACAAGAACATCGTCGATGGCGTGCACGAGATGAGCGCCGGCATGCCGGAATCGTTCAACGTGCTGGTCAAGGAAATCCGCTCGCTCGGCATCAACATCGAGCTGGAAGAGCAGTGATAGGCGCCGAGAACAGGAGAACCGCGAAATGAAAGACTTGCTCAATCTGTTCAACCAGCAGCGCCAGTCGCTCGACTTCGACGGCATCAAGATTGGCCTGGCCTCTCCGGACCTGATCCGGAGCTGGTCCTTTGGCGAAGTCAAGAAGCCGGAGACGATCAACTACCGGACGTTCAAGCCGGAGCGTGACGGCCTGTTCTGCGCCGCCATCTTCGGCCCGATCAAGGACTACGAGTGCCTGTGCGGCAAGTACAAGCGCATGAAGCACCGTGGCGTGGTCTGCGAGAAGTGCGGAACCGAAGTCACGCTGGCCAAGGTGCGGCGCGAGCGCATGGGCCATATCGAGCTGGCTTCGCCGGTGGCCCACATCTGGTTCCTGAAGTCGCTGCCGTCCCGCATCGGCCTGATGCTGGACATGACCCTGCGCGACATCGAGCGCATCCTCTACTTCGAGGCCTACGTGGTCATCGAACCGGGCCTGACCACGCTGGAGCGTGGCCAGCTGCTCACCGAAGAACAGTTCCTGCAGGCCCGTCAGGAGCATGGTGACGACTTCGATGCCCTGATGGGCGCCGAGGCGGTGTATCAGCTGCTGCGCACCATCGACCTGAACTCCGAGCTGCTCAGGCTCAAGGAAGAGATCGCCGCCACCAATTCCGAGACCAAGCTCAAGCGCCTCACCAAGCGCATCAAGCTGGTCGAGGCCTTCCTCGAGTCCGGCAACCGTCCCGAATGGATGATCATGACGGTGCTGCCGGTTCTGCCGCCGGATCTGCGCCCGCTGGTGCCGCTGGACGGTGGCCGCTTCGCCACTTCCGACCTCAACGATCTCTATCGCCGGGTCATCAACCGCAACAATCGCCTCAAGCGCCTGCTCGAGCTGAATGCGCCCGACATCATCGTGCGCAACGAAAAGCGCATGTTGCAGGAAGCCGTCGACGCCCTGATGGACAACGGCCGTCGTGGTCGCGCCATCACCGGCACGAACAAGCGGCCGCTGAAATCGCTGGCCGACATGATCAAGGGCAAGCAGGGCCGGTTCCGCCAGAACCTGCTCGGCAAGCGCGTGGACTACTCGGGCCGTTCGGTCATCGTGGTAGGCCCGACCTTGCGCCTGCACGAGTGCGGCCTGCCGAAGAAGATGGCGCTGGAGCTGTTCAAGCCGTTCATCTTCGCCAAGCTGCAGCGGCGCGGCCTGGCCACCACCATCAAGGCGGCCAAGAAGCTGGTCGAGCGCGAGTCGGCCGAGGTCTGGGACATCCTGGAGGAGGTCATCCGCGAACACCCGGTCCTGCTGAACCGCGCGCCGACCCTGCATCGTCTCGGTATTCAGGCCTTCGAGCCGGTGCTGATCGAGGGCAAGGCCATCCAGCTGCATCCGCTGGTCTGCACCGCGTTCAATGCCGACTTCGACGGCGACCAGATGGCCGTGCACGTGCCGCTGAGCCTTGAGGCCCAGCTGGAAGCACGCGCCCTGATGATGTCGTCGAACAACATTCTGTCGCCTGCCAACGGCGAGCCGATCATCGTTCCGACCCAGGACGTGGTTCTTGGCCTGTACTACATGACGCGTGCCCTGGAGAACAGGAAGGGCGAGGACATGGTTTTCGCCAATGTCGCGGAGGTGAAGCGCGCATACGACAGTCGCGTCGTCGAGCTCCATGCCAAGGTCAAGGTCCGTCTTCGCCAGGTAGAGATCGATGACGACGGCAACCGCGCCGTCCGGAGCGCGATCGTCGAAACGACGGTCGGCCGCGCCCTGCTGGCGGAGATCCTGCCGGAAGGCCTGCCGTTCGAGCTGGTCAACACCGAGCTGACCAAGAAGGCCATCAGTCGCCTGATCAACACCTGCTATCGCCAGCTTGGCCTGAAGCATACGGTGATCTTCGCCGACAAGCTGATGTACACCGGCTTCTCCTACGCCACCCGCGCCGGCGTGTCCATCGGTATCGACGACATGATCATCCCGGCCGAGAAGAAGGACATCCTGGCCGAAGCCGAGGCCGAGGTGCTGGAGATCCAGGAGCAGTACCAGAGCGGCCTGGTCACCGCCGGCGAGCGCTACAACAAGGTGGTGGACATCTGGTCGCGCACCAACGAGCGTGTCGCCAAGGCGATGATGGATGCCATCGGCACCGAGCACGTCACCAACGCCAAGGGCGAGAAGGTTGCCCAGAAGTCCATGAACTCGGTGTTCATCATGGCCGATTCCGGCGCCCGTGGTTCGCAGGCGCAGATTCGCCAGCTGGCCGGCATGCGCGGCCTGATGGCCAAGCCGGACGGCTCGATCATCGAGACGCCGATCACCGCGAACTTCCGTGAGGGTCTGAACGTCCTTCAGTACTTCATTTCCACCCACGGCGCCCGCAAGGGCCTGGCCGATACGGCGCTGAAGACGGCCAACTCCGGCTACCTGACCCGCCGCCTGGTGGATGTGGCGCAGGACGTGGTGGTCACCGAGACCGACTGCGGTACCAGCAACGGCCTGACCATGACCCCGATCGTGGAAGGCGGTGACGTGGTCGAGCCGCTGCGTGACCGCGTCCTGGGCCGCATCGTGGCCGAAGACGTGTATCTGCCGGGCGACGATGAGGACCCGATCGTCACCCGCAACACGCTGCTGGATGAGGCCTGGGTGGACAAGCTGGAAGCCGCTGGCGTCCAGTCCATCAAGGTGCGGTCGGCGATCACCTGCGAAACCGCGTTCGGAATCTGTGCGCACTGCTACGGCCGTGACCTGGCCCGCGGCCACATGGTCAACCTGGGCGAGGCGGTCGGCGTGGTCGCCGCCCAGTCGATCGGCGAGCCGGGCACGCAGCTGACCATGCGTACCTTCCACATCGGTGGCGCCGCCTCGCGCGCGGCAGCGGTGGACAACATCACGGTCAAGACCACCGGCAGCATCAAGTTCACCAACCTGAAGTTCGTTCAGCACGGCGCCGGACACCTGGTGGCGGTGTCGCGTTCGGGCGAGGTGTCGGTGCTGGACGGCCAGGGCCGCGAGCGCGAGCGCTACAAGCTGCCCTACGGCGCGGTCATCAACGTCAAGGACGGCGATGAGGTCAAGGCCGGCAAGACGGTTGCCAACTGGGATCCGCACAACCACCCGATCGTGTCGGAGGTTGCGGGCTTCGTCCGCTTCGTGGACTTCGTGGACGGTGTCACCGTCATCGAGAAGACCGACGAGCTGACCGGCCTGGCCTCGCGAGAGATCACCGACCCGAAGCGTCGCGGCTCGCAGGGCAAGGATCTGCGCCCGCTGGTCCGCATCGTCGACAAGGACGGCAACGACCTGAACATCCCGGGTACCGACCTGCCGGCGCAGTACCTGCTGCCGCCACGTTCGGTGGTGACGCTGCAGGACGGCGACCCGGTTGGCGTCGGCGACGTGGTGGCCAAGATTCCGCAGGAGGCGTCCAAGACCCGCGACATCACCGGTGGCCTGCCGCGCGTCGCCGATCTGTTCGAGGCCCGCAAGCCCAAGGACCCGGCCATCCTGGCCGAAGTTTCCGGCGTCATCAGCTTCGGCAAGGACACCAAGGGCAAGCAGCGCCTGATCATCAAGGACGCCGAAGGCAACGAGCACGAGGAGCTGATCCCGAAGTACCGTCAGGTGATCGTCTACGAAGGCGAGCACATCACCAAGGGCGAGACGGTGGTGGACGGCGAGCCGAATCCGCAGGACATCCTGCGCCTGCTCGGCGTCGAACCGTTGGCTGCCTACCTGGTCAAGGAAATCCAGGACGTCTACCGCCTGCAGGGCGTGAAGATCAACGACAAGCACATCGAAGTGATCATTCGCCAGATGCTGCGCAAGGTCGAGATCACCGACGGCGGCGACACCCGCTTCATGGCCGGCGAGCAGGTGGAAAAGGTGCGCGTGCTGGAGGAGAACGCCAGGGCCGAGGCCCGGAACGAGATCCCGGCCAAGTACCAGCCGGTACTGCTGGGCATCACCAAGGCGTCGCTGGCCACCGAGTCCTTCATCTCGGCGGCGTCCTTCCAGGAGACGACCCGCGTGCTGACCGAGGCGGCGGTGCGCGGCACCCGCGACACCTTGCGGGGTCTGAAGGAGAACGTCATCGTCGGCCGCCTGATTCCGGCGGGTACCGGCCTGGCCTACCACAACAAGCGGCGCCAGGCGGCGGTGCCGGAGCTTTCCGATTCCGAACTGGAGACCTTGAGGGCCGTCTCGGCGGCCAGTGAGACGACTGAAGAGGCCGGTTCCAACGGCTGACCTAGCGCGCTGGCGGGCCCGCCGATGGCCCGCCCACATTCGAAAGGAGGGACCAGGGAGGGTCCTTCGTGTTCGATTCAGGGACGATGGGACCCCAGCAGGTGCCGCCGTCGCGGTTTGACAGTGGTATTTAACGCGAAGTAAACTCCCGCTTCTCGGTGGGCCGGTTTCCGGCCTGCCTTGTTTTTAATCCAGGACTTCACACATGGCGACGATCAACCAGCTGGTGCGCAAGCCCCGCCAGCCGAACACCTACAAGAGCGCCTCCCCGGCGCTGGCCAATTGCCCGCAGCGCCGTGGCGTGTGCACCCGCGTGTACACCACCACCCCGAAGAAGCCCAACTCGGCGCTCCGCAAGGTCGCCAAGGTTCGCCTGACCAATGGTTTCGAGGTCATCTCCTACATCGGCGGCGAAGGCCACAATCTGCAGGAACACTCGGTGGTGCTGATTCGCGGTGGCCGTGTGAAGGACCTTCCGGGCGTGCGCTACCACACCGTGCGCGGCTCGCTGGACGCCGCCGGTGTCACCAAGCGTCGCCAGGGTCGTTCCAAGTACGGCGCCAAGCGTCCCAAGTCCTGAGCGCCGGCTTTCGCGCCGCGCCCGTCAACCGACACCATCTAGGCAAGCATCATGTCCCGCAAAGGTTCTCCCGGTACCCGCTCGGTCCTTCCGGACCCGAAGCACGGAAGCGAGGTCGTCGCCCGCTTCATCAACATGGTCATGAAGTCCGGCAAGAAATCCATCGCCGAGAAAATCGTCTATGGCGCCATGGATGTCATCGGCGAGAAGAATGCCGATGCCCTCGGTCTGGTCGAGAAGGCCCTGAACAACGTCGCGCCGGCGGTGGAGGTGAAGTCCCGTCGCGTCGGTGGCGCCACCTATCAGGTGCCGGTCGAGGTCCGCGCCTCCCGCCGCATGGCCCTGGCGATGCGCTGGGTGATCGAGGCCGCCCGCAAGCGTGGCGAGAACACCATGCCGCGCAAGTTGGCTGCCGAGCTGCTCGATGCTGCCGAGAACCGTGGCGGCGCAATCAAGAAGCGCGAGGAAACCCACCGCATGGCGGAGGCCAACAAGGCCTTCTCGCATTATCGCTGGTAACAGGCAAGGACTCCGACAGTGCCACGCACTACCCCCATCGAGCGCTACCGCAACTTCGGCATCATGGCCCACATCGATGCCGGCAAGACCACTACGTCCGAACGCATCCTTTTTTACACCGGCGTCAATCACAAGATTGGCGAGGTGCATGATGGTGCCGCCACCATGGACTGGATGGAGCAGGAGCAGGAGCGCGGCATCACGATCCAGTCGGCGGCCACTACCTGCTTCTGGCAGGGGATGGACCAGTCGTTCCAGCAGCACCGCTTCAACATCATCGATACGCCTGGGCATGTGGACTTCACCATCGAGGTGGAGCGCTCGCTGCGCGTGCTCGACGGTGCCGTGTTCGTGCTGTGTGCGGTCGGTGGCGTGCAGCCGCAGTCCGAGACCGTGTGGCGCCAGGCCAACAAGTACAACGTCCCGCGTCTGGCCTTCGTCAACAAGATGGATCGCACCGGCGCCAACTTCAAGAAGGTGGTTGCCCAGCTGAAGTCGCGCCTGGGAGCCAACCCGGTTCCGATGCAGGTGCCGATCGGCGCCGAGGACAACTTCGAAGGCGTGGTCGACCTGATCAAGATGAAGGCGATCATCTGGGACATGGAGACCCAGGGCAACACCTTCCAGTACAAGGACATTCCCGCCGACCTGGTCGAGGAAGCCAAGGCCGCGCGCGAGTTCATGGTCGAGGCGGCCGCCGAGTCGTCCGAGGAGATGATGAACAAGTATCTCGAGCAGGGGGACCTGTCCGAGGCCGACATCATCGCCGGCATCCGCGCCCGCACCCTTAGCTGCGACATCATTCCCATGTTCTGCGGCTCGGCGTTCAAGAACAAGGGTGTGCAGGCCATGCTCGATGGCGTGGTGCACTTCCTGCCGTCGCCGATGGATCGTCCGGCCATCCGCGGGGTGGACGAGAACGAGCAGGAGATCTTCCGTAAGGTTGGCGACAAGGAGCCGTTCTCGGCCTTGGCGTTCAAGATCATGACCGACCCGTTCGTCGGTTCGCTGACCTTCTTCCGGGTCTATTCCGGCACCCTGAGTGCCGGTGATCAGGTCTACAACCCGGTCAAGGGCAAGAAGGAACGCATCGGCCGCTTGTTGCAGATGCACTCCAACCAGCGTGACGAGATCAAGGAGGTGCTGTGCGGCGACATCGCCGCCGCGGTTGGCCTGAAGGACGTTACGACCGGCGATACCCTGTGCGACATCAACCATGTGATCACGCTCGAGCGGATGACTTTCCCGGAGCCGGTGATCTCGATGGCGGTCGAGCCCAAGACCAAGGGCGATCAGGAGAAGATGGGTATCGCGCTGGGCCGTCTGGCCCAGGAAGACCCGTCCTTCCGCGTGCGTACCGACGAGGAGTCCGGACAGACCATCATCTCCGGCATGGGCGAGCTGCACCTGGACATCATCGTTGACCGTCTCAAGCGCGAGTTCAACGTCGAGGCCAACGTCGGCAAGCCGCAGGTTGCCTATCGCGAAACCATCCGCAAGGCCGTCAAGCAGGAAGGCAAGTTCGTGCGGCAGTCGGGCGGTCGTGGCCAGTACGGCCATATCGTCATCGAGATGGAGCCGTTGGAACGTGGCGGCGGCTTCGTCTACGAGAATGCGATCGTTGGCGGCGTCGTGCCCAAGGAGTACGTGGTCGCGGCCGGAAAGGGCATCGAGGAGGCCATGAAGAACGGCGTGCTTGCCGGCTTCCCGGTGGTGGACGTGAAGATCCGCGCGGTGGACGGCTCGTTCCATGACGTGGACTCGAACGAAATGGCGTTCAAGGTCGCCGGTTCCATGGCCTTCAAGGAGGGCTTCCAGAAGGCCAGCCCGGTCCTGCTGGAGCCGATCATGAAGGTTGAGGTGGTGACGCCCGAGGACTACATGGGCGACGTGATGGGCGACATGAGTCGGCGTCGCGGCATCCTGCAGGGGTCGGACGACAGCCCGTCGGGCAAGGTCATCAACGCGATGGTGCCGCTGGGCGAGATGTTCGGCTACGCCACCTCGTTGCGCTCGATGTCCCAGGGTCGCGCGACCTTCACGATGGAGTTCGATCATTACGCCGAGGCTCCGGCCAACATCGCCGAGCAGGTCATCAAGAAGTCCTGATCCTTAGCTGCAACCGATTCAAGAACAGAGGCAGACATCCATGTCCAAGGAAAAGTTCGAGCGCAAGAAGCCGCACGTGAACGTGGGCACCATTGGTCACGTGGACCACGGCAAGACGACGCTGACGGCGGCGCTGACGAAGGTAGGGGCCGAGCGTTTTGGTGGCG
>NZ_VUOD01000016.1 GCF_008386465.1 Arenimonas fontis | reverse complement strand
GCCTTGCCCATCTCGGGCTGGAGAACGGCCACGCCGCACGCGACCTCCGCGAGCTGCGCGATCTGCTGGAAGCGTGGCGCGACGCGCGCCGTACCGCGTGGCAGACCACCATCAAGGTGGTCACGACCGCCATCCTCGCCGCGCTGCTGGTCGGGGCCGCCATCAAGCTGAAGCTGGTGGGAGGTGGCCAATGATCGAGACCTTGCTCGGTGGCCTCCTGGGCGGAGCCTTCCGCTTGGCGCCCGAGGTTCTCAAGTGGCTGGACCGCAAGGGCGAGCGCAGCCATGAACTTGCCATGCAGGACAAGGCGCTGGAGTTCGAGAAGCTGCGCGGTGCCCAGCGGATGGCCGAGATCGGTGCCGGGGCCGATGCAGCCTGGAATGTGGGGGCCCTCGAGACCTTGCGCGAAGCGGTGGCGGCGCAGGGGCGGCCCTCGGGCGTGAAGTGGGCTGATGCGCTGTCCACCACGGTCAGGCCGGTGGTCACCTACCTCTTCGTGCTGATGTATGCCGGGGTGAAGCTCTCGACCTTCGTCGGCTCGGTTCAGTCGGGCGTGGGGTTCGGGCCAGCGTTGCTCGCAGCTTGGTCGGAGGCAGATCAGGCCTTGCTCGCAGGCATCCTGAACTACTGGTTCCTGAATCGCACCCTGGAAAAGGGGCTGCGGTGATGGGGCGGTCGGACGAGACTGTGCGGTCGTGGAGCCGCAAGCACCGGCCGCTTGCAGAGCGCTTCTGGGAAAAGGTCGAGGTGCGCGCCCCGCATGAATGCTGGCAATGGCTCGCATCGACCAAGGACGGAGGCTACGGCAAGATCGCCGATGACGACGGGCGCATCCAATTGGCGCATCGCATCGCCTATCGCCTGGTCTTTGGTGTCCTTTCTCCCGGGCTGGTGGTGTGTCATCGCTGCGACAACCCCGGTTGCGTCAACCCGCAGCATCTCTTCGTCGGTACGCAGGCGGAGAACCTTCGGGACATGCGCAACAAGCGCCGAGACAACCCGCCGCGCGGAAGCAGACACCCCAAAGCCAGGCTCGACGAGGCTTTGGTAGCGCGGGTTCGCGCCGACGTCCGCAGTCATCGGCGCATCGCCAAAGACTACGGTATCGGCAAATCGACCGTCGGCATGATCAAGGCAGGGGCGACATGGACGCACGTGTGATTCGCGTGCCGCCTCAAGCGATCGAGCTTGCGAAACGCTTCGAAGGCTGTCACCGCGTTCCAAAGCACGATCCCAACCGCGCCTATCCGTACATCTGTCCGGCCGGCTATCCGACGATCGGTTACGGGCATCTGTGCGATCCGAAGCACCCGCCGATCACGGAAGGCGAGGCCGAGGCCTACCTCGCCCAGGATCTGAAGGTGGCGCTGGCCGCCACGCTGCGCTACTGCCCGCTGCTGGCCGCCGAGCCGGAGGGGAGGCTGATCGCGATAACCGACTTCGCCTTCAACTTGGGAGCGGGCCGTCTGCAAACGTCGACCCTACGCCGTCGGGTCAACCAGCGGGATTGGTCAGCCGCCGCCGCTGAACTTCGCCGGTGGGTGTACGGCGGTGGGAGAGTGTTGCCAGGACTTGTTGCTCGACGGGAAGCCGAGGCGCGTCTTCTCGTGCACGGGTAACAGATCCGGGAGCATGGCCGTGTATGCACTACGTGCATTAGCATGATAGATTATGCTCTTAACGCATCAACGGCTAAGGCAATGGCGATCACCAGCGTTGGAGAACTGGTCAAAGCTGCTCGCAACGGGCGCAGCCAGAAGGAGTTCGCTGCCTTCCTGGGCGTGAAACAGTCCTCCGTGAGCCGCTACGAGAGCGGGAAGGCAAGCCCGCCGATCCGAGTGATCGAGCAGTGCATGCAGCTGGTGCATGCGGCAAAGGCGGAAGACGCCCCCACCGCCGACCAACTGGCAGAACGCATTCGCGCCGCCCTGGCGGACCCCGACCTGCGGCAGGCGCGCCTGGCGCTATCTCGGTTGGTGGATGCCTTTGTGTCCGAACACGCGCAGACTCGCGTTACGCGTGCTGCGCCTCAAATCACTGGAGGCTGACGTGGCGACTCAATCGACCATCGAGTGGACTGAGCAGACGTGGAACCCGACCACCGGTTGCACCAAGGTTTCACCGGGGTGCAAGAACTGCTACGCGGAAGTGATGGCGCGCAGGCTCCACGCCATGGGCGCGCCCGGCTACGAGAACGGGTTCAAGCTCACGTTGCATGAGAGCCGGCTCGAACAGCCACTGCTGCGCAAGAAGCCGACGACGTACTTCGTCAACAGCATGAGCGATCTGTTCCACGAGGCCGTTCCGGACGCCTTCCTGGATCGTGTGTTCTCGACCATCGAGCGCACCCCTCACCACACGTACCAGATCCTCACCAAGCGAGCGGAACGGTTACCGGAGTATTTTGCTCGCCGTGCCTGCCCGAGAAATGTTTGGCTTGGGGTTTCGGTCGAAGACAAGAAGTACGGTGTTCCTCGCATCGCACACCTGCGCAAAGTAGATGCGCATATTCGATTCTTGTCCGTCGAGCCGCTGCTGGAAGACCTCGGGCGGATCGACCTGCGCGACATTCACTGGGTCATCGTCGGTGGCGAGTCCGGGCACAAAGCCCGGCCGATGCGAGAAGAATGGGTGGCGAACGTACAGGTCCAGGCCGAGGCCGCTGGTGCGGCATTCTTTTTCAAGCAATGGGGCGGCTGGGGTGCCGACGGTGTCAAGCGCCACAAGAAGGCGAACGGCCGCATCTTCCGGGGCCGCACGTGGGACGAGTATCCGGAAGCGACAACTTGCGCTTAGAAGTCGAACTTACCCTGGCCTTCCACGTTGGACGCGGTTGCCCAGAACTTATGTGCTAGCTCGTGTTTCGCTGCTAGCAACAGCCAATACAGGGGCTGGTTCTTTCCGCCCTTGAGCAACATCATCTCCGTAGATGGCCACACCCCGAGGTCTGCGACCTTTCCTCGCCAATACTGGATGACCTGTTGCCGCAATGCTTGCTGCGATTGGCCTCGAGCTACCTTGTCCCGCCATCCCGGCGCGAAGGAATCGAAGGCAGATTCATTGGCAATCGCGTAGGAAACCGCATTCCGCTGCAAGTCCATTTGGCTGACGTGAATCAGCATGTCGATTCGTTTCAGGCTGGCCAACGCGACGATGATATCGAAGCTCAGGTTGGCCAGGTCAAACGGATCGAGGAAGGCGAAATTCAGGCCGTAGGGATTCACCCGGGTGACGACCTCTTTCACGGCCTGTGCTGCAGCACCCTCAATTTCGATGACCGGTGCATTCAACTGCCGCAGTCGCTCGGCGGCTGCCTGTCGCCGCTTCAGATCGAGGTCGGCAATGTAGATCTGCGTGAACGGTGATCCACCTTCCCAGCTCTTCTTCCACGCTGCGACCACGCCCCCGTCAACCCACTCCCCGGTCTCTCTCACCTGGCACCGGCCTGGACCACAAAAGAGGTCGATGAACGTGGCGCCCCCCTTCCTATCGCCGACGTACTTCGCCCGGGTTGCGCGCGAGATATCGATGTACCGGCAGAGGTAGTCATGTTTCTCCTTGGCCCAGCTCCCCACTTCCTCCGCTGGCAGGCCATCGTCTCCTTCGATCAACCTCCCCATCGATAATCTCCGAGTCTTTTGATTATTAAATCAAGATTCACTCGTGTCGAGACGAGACCAACGATGACGTTATGCAACGTCCGTATGCGTCACACGCCAATCCTGACGTCGTAGCCAAGCGCCCGCGACTCATTACTCGTGCGCATGTCCCGCGGCGGAATTCATCTAAACGTGTCTGCCGTCGATCTCACCAAGAGTGCTAAGGCCGAAATGAGGGATCGCACACTGATCGCTGTGGATCGTATCCAGAATCGTACAGCAACGCTGCCATCGTACCAGCTGCTCATCGGCCTGACGCCTTTGCGGCAGCCTCTATCCAATTCGAGAAATTGCTGTACCCGTCGTCGTTTACCCAGTCGTACGTTTTATAGAGTCTAGAGAGGGGGATATCTTGACCGTTCTGTTTAATAGACCAATATTCAAATGGGTTCTTACCCTTCTTGTCCATGCCTAGTTGTGGATCCTTGATGTTGTGGATATAAACACCGAGCATACCTTTGCCAAGTTCATAGCTGCGCTTGATCTCGTACCTAACCCACTCGCGTTCATACGTCTCCGCCCCGATCAAAACCACGGTGACCGAGGTACCGTCGAGTTGTTTATCGATCCACCTCGCGATGGATTCTTTGCCAGATCTTTTAATGGACTCCCACTCGGCTTTGTCAACGAATGGCTGGGTCTCTCGCTCCGCACGGACTACCCACGAGTTCCTGACTTGCACGATTCGGCGAATGTCTCTGTCGTAGTGAAAACTGAAGAACACCTTTCTGGTCACGATCAGCTCTCCTTGGTGATGAGGTTGATGAAATCGAGAGTTCTTGAGATCAGCTCAGACGGATTTATGACCTTGATCCCGAGTTTTTCAAACTTGTCGGCAAGCTCAGGCGTCACGTTGGCGAAATACTTTTCGAGCGACTGCCTCATCTCTCCCCATACTTCACCGGCGACATAACCCGTCGCGCCGATAGGTACAACGGTAAGGCCTTTCTCGCGAGCTATTTCGACCTCACGACGCACGCCGTCGGCCAAGACTGTTGACTCGCCTTCTGTCTTGTTTCCGAACAGGACAAGGCAAATCCCTGCCTCAGATGCGAGCTCTTGTCGATAAGCTTCCCACAGACGCGCCCGCTCCGCTGGGTCAGGGTTGGCCCGTGGAAATGGGCGCATTACCAAGGAGTCTTCGGTGTGCCCTTTGCGATGGGCGTAGACCTCACCAATCGCGCCGGTGATAACCGCGTCACCAACACCATGGCCCATTCCGGTGACCAGACGGTAGCCCTGTTGGACGAGTGCCCCGCTCAGGTCACGCAAGAACGTCTCGCTTGCTGCTGCCTCCCACTCGCCGTACTCTGCTGCGCTCCCCGAGACGAGGATCGTTCGAGTGCGGTAGGTACGTTCGATTTTGGAAAGAATGTCGGTGATCTCAGCGAAGTCATCAATCAACAGCGTCTTGATGTTGAAACGCTTGAGGTCTGATATAGCAAGGCGCTGCTTGATTTGCGCATGTTCAAAATCAGCGTCGGTTTCATTCGGCTGCTTGGTCCTGCGCTTGAAGATGCAAAAGTGCCTGCGTTGGTGCTCGCGAAATGTGGTCCGGATGCGGCTCAGCACGTAGTCGAGATTCGGGTCGGTGAAGCTGAAACCGACGAACAGGAATGTTTTCGAGACCAGGTCACCGGACAAGGCATTGAGGTATGGGCCGCGCCTTAGGTGATAGTTTTCGTAATCGTCTTTTAGCAGTACGGCATCGTTTGGATGATCGACGTCTCCGTGCATCTTGTAGACAACGGCGTCTCGTCGTGGTCTAGTTACTGCAAGGTGCTCATTGGTGTATTTGACATCAGGAATCTTGCCTGCCTCGCGGAGTGCCTGCTCGATTAACTGGTCGTAGTTCGTTGTCCAATAGGTGCTGACAGGAAGGCGAGCCAGAATCCGATGGTTCTCTGTTGGGCCTGCTCCTACCGTGAGCTGATCGATGAGCAGCTGGTTGAGCCGTTGCCGGTTACCCCCGTTTTCATTCGAGTGGTACTGAGCAATCGCTACCAGATCATGTTCACGCTCGATGTCGAGTTGAAGTTCATCTGCGATAGGTCGGAGCAGATCACGCCAGTTGACGAAGCCAGCCGGTGCCGAGAAGCCAGCGCCCGCAAACACAGCGGCGTTGTCCTCGCGGAGTTCTTTGACGAAGTCTCGGACGAAGAGGTCGACATCCCGGCTCATCATGTCACTCCCCGATTTCGAACTCCGCGTTCTTGAACTTGAGCACGTTGCAGTTCTCCTTCACCACGCGCTGCAGGCCGTCATCGAATCCAGAGGGAGACTCGGCCTGGATCTCGATGGCGATCTTGACCTTTACATCGGGGCGCAAGGTGAATTGCTGGACCACCTCGTCCACCAGGTCTGCGAACTGCTTCTTGGCCAGGATGGGGTCGAGGTCGATGCTGCCGTAGAACTGCTTCTTGACGATCTGGCCGGCGGTCGCACCACCGGCTTGGTAGCCCCCTTTGGCCGAGTCTTCGACGCGCGGGGTTTCGCCGCCGCCAGCAGGAACCGTTGTGGTGCTCGCGCCCGTTCCGGCTTCAGCGGTCTTGGCACGCGAGGCCTCTTCAGACGCGCGCAGGGCTTCCATGTACGCGGCGGCCGTCAGCGGCTCGATCAGCAGCAGCGACGAATCCATGATGAGCGACGTGCGCTTGCTGTAGCTGAAGCCGATGTAGCGACCATCTTCCTTGCCCTGCGCGAAGCCGAAGAACTCACGGCTCTCGGCGCCCGCTGCCATCGTGTTCTGGAACACGGTGTCGTCTTTCAGGCGGGGCAGGTAGAGCTGCTGGCAGCTCTGCTGCCAGACGGTAAGCGCCGGAACGTCCTTGACGTCATCCTTCCAGAACCAGTCCTTCAGCACTTTGGCCAAGTGGATCGGAGCCCATTCGCTGATGAGCAGCTCGTTCTCCTTGAGGACGCGTTCGATCTCCTGCGACCAGTTCTGCGCGCCCGGGTTGAGCGGAAAGTGCTCCCACATCACCTCAGACAGCCCTTTGCCCGGCCGCGCCTCTTGCACCGGGGCCAGCAGCCACTTATAGGTCTCACGAATCATCCGCCGCACGGTTTCCTCGGCCTGCTCCAGGCTGGCTTGCGCCTGCTTGGCCATCAGGTTGTCGAGGACGATGCGGTTGTCTTTGTAGTCGCCGACGATGCTGCGCCATGCAAGGTACGAGCGAACGTGGTCCTTCAGGCGGCTCACGCTGTCGTAGTCCGCGGCCACGAAGATCAGGCGGTTCTGCTTGAAGCGGGGCTGGTCGCCGCGCTTCTTCAGGATCTCGGTGGCGCGCTCTACTGCCAGGCTCTGGCCGCTTTTACTGAAGGCCGCATCTGGCGGCAGCACCACCAGCCGCAATGCCCAGTCGTCCGGAATGTCGCCGCTGCCGGTGAAGATGTGAATGCCGCCGAAGACGCCGCTGGCAAAGCTGCGCTGCACGCGCTCTCGGATCGTGGGGAACACATCCTCCTTGTCCTGGAATCGGCGCTTGCGCTCTTCCATCTCGCGCCGCAGGTTCGGGCGCGTGTCCAGCCAGAAGCGGTTGTTGGCGTGGTTCAGGTAGTGCAGCCGGTCGGAGAGGCGCCGCAGCGCATCCTTGTAAAGGTTGACCTGCTGGCCGGGCTGGGCGACACCCAGCAGCACGCGCTCCAGCTCCAACCCCCGTACCAGCTGGTTGGACGCGATCTGGACGGAATGCGGAGCGCTGCCCAGGAAGATCGCGCGGGCAGTACGGCGGCAGGCCTGCACGCTGCCGAAACGGGTGTCCTTGTTCTCGATCTCCCAGGTCTCGGAGCGCTCGCCATCCACGTCGCGCTCGATCACCGGGTCCCAGCCCTGCGGCAGGTAGTAGATGGCCTCGTTGCGCGTATCGGCATCCATCAGCGGCACGCTGCCAGGCATGATCAACGGGTCGTTGTTGCCGTCCTTCCACAGGCGATGGATAACCTTGGCCATCAGCTTCAGCACGCCGCGGGTGCGCTGGAAGTTGTCCAGCGTGGACCAGTCCTCGTACAAGCGGTCGAACACCTCGGGGTGGATGGGATAGGCGTGGACCAGGCGCTCGAAGTACTTGCTGTCCTGCGTCTCCTGGGGAAAGTCCTCGCGGTTGGCGATGTAGTAGTCCGCGAACGCGCGGCAGACCGACTCCATCGCCAGCTTGTCGTTGATGTTGGTAAAGAGGCGCCGGCGCACGATCTCGAACGCTTCCTCGGTGGCCACCGGCTTCCACAACGCCTGCACGCGGCCGAAGTAGTGTTCGAGCGCACGCAGGGCCTTCACGCCTTGCTGGCTGCCGGCCTCGCGATCCGAGAACGGCAGCGAGGCGAGCAGCACCGCTGTCGGCACCGCCTTCAAGGCCTCGGTGAGTGCCTGCACGAAGGAAAGTTGGGTGTCGTAGGTACCCCCCGAAAGGGTCTTGCCTTCCTCGAACTGCGACACATAGCGCACCAGCTCGTCCATCAGGATCACACACGGAGCGCTGGCCGCCAGCAGGTCCGCGAGCTCCTTCTTGCCCGGTGCGGTGCCGGTCAGGTCGGCTTCTTTCACGTGCTCGTAGCTGGTCTCGCCGCCCAGCTGCCAGGCCAACTCACCCCAGAGTGTGCGCACCGTGCAGCCGTCATGGACGCGCGGCTTGCTGGCCAGGCTCAGCAGGTCCACGCCATCGAGCACGGCGATACGGGCCTTGGGCAACTCCGTCACGCCGGCTGCATCCAGAATCGGGGGCACGCCCTGGAGCTCGCTCGCCGGCGCCGCCCCCTTGGCGAGGTGGTAGACCGCCAGCATCGTGTGCGTCTTACCGCCGCCGAATGCGGTCTGAAGCTGAATGACCGGATCGCCACCTTTGCCGGCCAGGCGCTTGACCACTGAGTCCAGCAGCAGGCGCATGCCCTCGGTAATGAAGGTGCGCTGGAAGAACAGCACCGGGTTCTGGTACTCGCCTGTGGCGGTGCCCGCATGCACACGCGAAAGATCCGCCGCAAACTCCGCCTGCTGGAACTTGCCCTCCCGCACATCGGAATGCGGCTCTGCGATTTCGCGCCATGGCTTGAGTGTCATGATCTTCCCCAATCAGATATCCAGTTGCGCCTGCGAGCCGACCACGCCCGCTTCGCTTGCCGCTTGCTCGATGGCGCTCCAAGCGGTGACGAGCTCGTTGTAGGCGCGGGCATCTTCGGCCCAGCCCTTGCGCTCGCACAGGGTGTAAAGGCGGTAGGCCAGTGCGCGGATCGGCTCGGCCCTTGCAGGCATGCGGGCGAGCAGCTTCCCGGCCGCGGATTCGCCGTCCTGGTTCAGCGCGCGGATGAGTTGGTGCAGCGCTTCCCACACCGGCAGACGCGCGTCGGACTCAGGCGACCAGTCGCGCGGCATCTCAGCCCACTTGAGCAGCCGCAGTTCGCCCTTGCTGGAGGCCACCACGCCACTGGCTTGCAGCCCGGCCACGCTGGTGCCCTTGGCGCGGGCCAGCACGTCGGCCTCGCCGAACTTGCCCGTGGCCCAGCCCTGCTGCTCGAACCAGTGCAGGCAGAACTGGGTGTCGTGGTCGAAGTCGTCTTCCGCCAGGAAGCGGTTGATCAGCTGCAGCGCGGTACGCACGCTCATCGGCGTGCCGTCGGCTTCGAGCACCGCGGCGTATTGGGAAAAAATCGCCATGCCCGGGCCAATGATGGCCTGCGACAAATCCACCGGCGCCACCGGCGAATTGACGCCGCCGCGCGTCATCTCGTCCAGTGCCTCGGGCAGCGTGGCATTGAGTTCGCGAATGAACTCGCGGCGGCTAATGGTGGCGGCATCCTTGGCTTTTTTTCGGCAGACGAGGACAATGCTGGAGGCGAGCGCATTCGTTCCGCTGGCAACCATTCGTCCGGCTCCCTCCGTGCGTACAGGCCACGTGCCAGTAATGGCAAAGCCGGCGTCCAAAACGGCCTGCAGAAATGTCTCCCAGCCAGTGCTGGAGGTGCCGGCCTCGCTCTTGGTTTCGCTTTGCTTGAAGGCGTAGTAGATGGTGACCGGGAAGGCCGGGTGTGCTTGCTCAGCCAGGTTATGCATAGCCCGCGTCATGCCGTCCAGGAAAAAGGACTCGGCCTTCTCTTTGCTGCCATGCCGGTAGGGCGTGGCGACCAGCTCTTCGGCCTTCGGCACAGCCAGCGTCGCGTACAGACTGGGGTAGATCGGCTTCAGACTCTTGCGCAACCAGACATAGAAGAAGTCCGAAAGGTCCGCGTAGCCGATGTTGTCGTAGTAAGGCGGGTCGGTAGAAACGAGCCTGTTTGCACTGAGGGCTTGGGTCTGCGCATCAGCTTGTTCAGCGCGGCCTACCCCTGTCTTTGGCAGGTCTCGTACTGCCATTGCCCCTTTGTCAATTGCGGCGTCCAGGCTTCCGCCTGCGTCCGCAAATGGGTTGGATTCGGCAAAGTCCCAAACCATAGGAATAGCTTGGCGAGCGAAAGTCTCTCGAAACGCGCCACGGTCATTCATCCATGAGGCGATTGACGAACCAATGTTTGCCACCTTACTGATGGCAAAGGCCAAATACACCCCCACCGCCTGCGCATACGCCGTTGCGCCGCTGCCGCCGGCGTCCAGCCCGATGCCGTCATCGGCCATGCCGGCGGCCAGGGCATCGGCCTTGACCTTGGCGATGGCCTCGCCTACCAGATCGGAGAAGGTGGTCAGCGCCACCAGTTGGCGTGGGGTGAAGAGGTCGCCCCATTCCTTCATGCCGTAGGGCACGCAGGTTCCGCCGGTCAAACGCGCAGGGACCTCACCAGCGGGCTTCCATGTCGGCGTGGCTTGCTGCGCAATCGCTTCATGCTCAGCCGTGGGTGCGAGATAGACGCGGCCCCGCACACCTTCGGCCACGATGGCCATCAGTCTCGCCCCCATGCGCCCAGCCTGTCCTTCGGCCTTGATGTAGTCGCCGCCAATCGGAGTGTCCGAGAGCACGCACCGGAAGTTCGCGCCTCGGCCCGCGGCCTTGGTTCCGTCTTTGGCCTCCGCAGGCGGCTTGCCCACCTTCACCGTGAAGCGGTAGCTGTCACCTTCGATCACGGGCTCCACATACGCCTCTTTGCCCGCCTTGCTGGAGAGCACGAAGGTCGAGGCCAGTGGCACCTCCACATGACCGAAGGCGGGGTTGGGGCTTTTCACGGTCCGCGCCCACAGCCAGGCGATGACGGTGAGCTTCTGGCCGACGAGCGGCTTCAAGTCCGGTCGCTCTTGGGCCATGTCTGCGGTGATTTCGATCCGCGGGTACAGGTGGCCGATGCGCTTTTCCGCCTCCGCCCGCATCCAGGCGCCGTAACGGCGCACGTCTTCGGCCAGGCCGCGCGCGCCGCGCCAGTCTTCGTGCAGCTTGGCCTGCTTCTCGCCTGCGGGGATCGGCCCAACCGGCGGGCGGCCGGCAAAGCGCGGCGGGATCTCGATCATCGCCTTGTTGATCGTCACCGCAACCGGGTTCAAGTCCGACGCGTAGCTCTCCAGCCCCAGGCGCTGCGCCTCCAGCGGGATGGCGCCGCCGCCGGCGAAGGGGTCGTGGAAGGCGGGCAGGCGTTCGGGGTTGAACAGTTCGGCGGCCTGCGGGTGGTGTTTGTTGAGTTCGCAGGTCTCGCGCCAGCTTTTGCGGATCTCTTCGCGGGCGCGTTCGAGGACTTCCTCGTTGTTGGTGTTCTCCCACTGCACCAGGTCTTCGATGATCTTGAACAGCCTCTCGCGCTCGGCGGCGGCCTTCTGCTTGTTCACCCCGCGGCCCAGGTGGCGTTCGTAGCCGGGGTCATTGACCATCTGCGCGAAGATCACGGCCCGCGCCGCCGCCAGCGGCCGGCGCGCCCACCACAGGTGCAGCGTGCTGGGGTGACCGTGGCGGATGGATTTTTCGCGCGCCGCGGCCTTGTTGATGGCATCGAGCGGCAGGGCAACTTCGATGAGTTTTTTGGGGGTTTTGATGCTGGTCATTCTTGAAGTCCTTCAGCGCCAGGTGGCAGGGCGTGCGAGCACGTAGCCATCGGGCTTGACGAGTTGTTCGGGCAGCTGGCTGGCCCGCAGCTTGTCTTCACCAATGGTGAGGTAGCCGTTGGCGCAGCGCTTGAGTTCGTTCGAATAACGACTGGGCGGAAAGGCGACGACGATGCGCTTTTGGGCAAAGCGCTCGCGCACCCTGCGGATGGGTGTCGTCAGATCGCTGTCACCAGATATGACGAGCGCTGTGTCGAAGGCGTTGTCAAAGGCATCGCCGAGCAACTGAATGGCGATGTTCACGTCCGTCATCTTCTCTTCGTAGTCGGGCCAGCTCGAGCCGCACTGCCGGCACTGGCGTGTCTTCTGCAGGTAGTGGCCGAACTGGCAGCGCACGCCGCGCAGGGCCAGGGCTTCGAGGTAGTCGTTCTGCCGCTTCTGGTCAGCCGAGTTGCGGCCATTGGCGCGGATGCGGGCCGTGAAGTAGTGCGTGGCCAGCAGTTGCTGCCCAGGCTTGAGGAGGCTCTGTGCAAGCGCTGAGACGTCGAGCCAGTAGTAGCGCTTGAAGCTGGAATCCTTCAACCCGAAGTAGAGATTGAAGCCGTCCACGTAGGCCGTCACGCGCTGCATGGCTGGCCCCCGGAAACGCTGCTCGGCTTGACAGCAGAGCCTGGTCTGACGACAATATGGCGCATTAACCCCGCCGGAGATAGCATCTCCGGCCCGACGCCTCCCTCGGGAGGCGTCTCTTCTTGCAGCCCCGCCAAGGTGAGCAGCCCTGGCCCGACGCCCTCCCCGTGAGGGCGTCTCTGTTTCTGGGCGCAGCCCAGGCTCACAGCGAGCCCTCCGCCGCCGTGGCGCGCGCGAGCAGCGCGTCCAGATCCAGGTTGATGCTGGTCACCGCCCAGTCGGGCTCCTGGGTGAAGGGCTTGCGGATGTAGAACGGCCCGGCGTAGCCGTCGCCGTCCACGAGCACGATGGCCAGGATGAACTTGTCCGCTTGGTTGAGGCCATAGAGGATCTCGTTGCGGGTGACCGTGATCGTGGTCTGGCCCTTGGCGCGGCCTTTGACCTCGATGTGACGCGAGGTGGGCAGACGGCCGTCGAGGGCCTTGGGGATGCTGGTGACGTCCCAGCCGCACTTCTGCGCCGAGACGTCAAAAACCTCATGGCCCAGCGCACGCTCGGCGTTCATCACCGCCTGCATGGCGATGTGCTCGATGCGGCTGCGCGCGTCGGCATCCGCCGACCAGCCGGGCTGACCCTTGCGTTGCATCAAGAGGCCCGCCGGGATCACCAGCGCACCGCCCAGTACGACTGGTGTGGCGGAGACCACATGACGCATGGCCAGCAGCTCCTTCTCGCGCGATTCGCGGCGGGCGGTCAGGTCGTCGATGGTGCGGCGCACGTTCTCCAGCGTCAGGCGCACATCCTTGCCGGCAGCCAGGTCGTCTTGCAGCTTGATGTAACGGTCGGACCAAAAGTTGATTTCCTTGACCAGACGCTCATGCACGGCGGCCAGGGTTTTGTCCACCGCCTGCTCGCGGCGGGTGCGAACTTCATCGAAGTGTTCGGGCACCAGGAAGCTTCCGGCATGGGCCAAAGCCTGTTGCTCCAGGTCTTTGGCGATCCACGGGGCGGCCAGCACGTCTTCGATCAACTTGAGGTCGGCAGGCGCAATGGGCTCCAGGTCCAGGTGAGGCGCCCAACCGGCGTTGATGGCGTGTCCGCGCGGGTCGATCTCGACGAACTGCATGCGGCGCGAGACGATGCGCGCGGGGTCTGCCCCTTCCTTGACGGCGTGATCGACAATGAACATCACCTTCGGGGTGATGCCCATATCACTCGGGTCCACCAATACCGCCCCTTGCTTGAGCTTGTTGCGGTGGGCTTCCAGCACCAGGTCGGTGACCGCCTGCATCAAGGGGTGGCCGGGATGGAGGAGGCTGGCCATCGGGGCGCCGACACGGTCGGTCAGCCGCACGTACTGCTTCTCGAAGCAGACGCGCTCGTAACGGCGCAGCACCGGGTCGGCATTGCGGCGGTCGCGGCCGGTGATTTGCCGGTCGCGCTCGCGGATGATGGCCGGGACGTTGGTGATTTCGTAGCGCCCAGGCTCACGCGGGCGCAGCTCGCCGCCCAATTGCTGGAAGGCCTGGTTGAAGAAGGCGCGGATGAAGAAGGGCTGCAGCTTGCGGGCCTCGGCCTTTTCCATTTCCTCCTTCACCGCGAACAGGCGCTTCTCGTCCATCACCTCTTCGCACAGCGCATTGCGTTTGATGATGTTTTCAAGGTGCTGGGTGTCCAGCGCGCCTTCCACCTTCTTGAGCAGGCGGGCACGGACTTCGGGATCCGAGCCGTAGCGGATGGCCTCGATCAGCAGGTCCTTGAGGGGCTTGTCCTCGAAGACCTCGCCCAGGATGTCGAACACGCGGCCGCCCAGGGCCTGGCGCTCCACCTCCAGCTTCTCGAACAAGCGCTGGAAGACGTCGCCCTCGCGGGTCTCGGCGGCCACCATGTTCCACAGGTGGCAGACCTCAGTCTGGCCGATGCGGTGGATGCGGCCAAAGCGCTGCTCGATGCGGTTGGGGTTCCAGGGCAGGTCGTAGTTGACCATCAGGTTGGCGTTTTGCAGGTTCACGCCTTCGCCCGCCGCGTCCGTGGCCAGCAGCACGCGCACCGTGGGGTCGTTGCGGAACAGCTCCTGCACCTTGCGGCGCTCTTCGCGCTTGACCCCACCGTGGATCATCACCACGGCTTCTTCGCTGCCGATGAGGCCGCGGATCTTCACCGCCAGGTAGTTCAGAGTGTCTCGATGCTCGGTGAAGATGATAAGTTTGCGCTGCCGCCCCTCGGCGTCGTGCATCTCCGGCGTGTCTTGCAGCAGGCGGGAGAGCTCGTCCCACTTGCGATCCTGACCGGAATGCACCACCTGGCGGGCCTGCTCCTCCAAGCCTTCGAGGATGATGATCTCGGCCTCCAGTTCCTGGATAGTCTGGGCCGCCGTGGCCTGGTCGACCACGGCCTCCTCGAAGTTCTCATAGTCTTCGGGCGACAGAGCGTCGGCGGCTTCCCACACGTCGTCGGGCAGGCTGTTGTTGCTGCCCAGTGTCTCGGCCAGTGATTGGCCGCGCTGACGGAGTTTTTCTTCCTCGACGCGGCGCTTGAGCTTGTGGCGACGCCGCTTGAGCGACTGGTAGATGGCCTCGGGGCTGGAGGCCAGGCGGCGCTGCAGCGCCGTCAAGGCGAAGCCCACCGTGCCCTTGCGTCCGCTGTCGGCCAACTGGTCGGCCTTGTTGAACTGCTCCTTGACGTAGTCGGTGACGGCCGCGTACAGGGCGGCTTCGAGGTCGGAGAGCTTGTAGTTGACGGTGTAGGCCCGGCGCTCGGGGAACAGCGGGGTACCGTCGAACTTGAGCAGTTCCTCCTTGACCATGCGGCGCATGAGGTCGGACACGTCCACCTTGTGCGCGCCGTCGCGGAACTTTCCGTAGAAGCGGTCGGCGTCCAGCAGCGACATGAACAGCTGGAAGTCCTCTTCCTTGCCGTTGTGCGGCGTGGCCGTCATGAGCAGGAAGTGGCGGGTGATCGAGCCGAGGAGCTCGCCCAGCTGAAAGCGCTTGGTCTTGTTGATCTTGTTGCCGAAGTAGTTGGCCGAGAGCTTGTGGGCTTCATCGACCACCACCAGGTCCCAGCGCGACAGGCGTAACTTCTCCTGCAGGTCGTCCGCGCGGGCCAGTTGATCGACGCGGGCGACCAGCAAGTCGTGGTCGTCGAAGGGGTTGCCGCTGCGCGACTGTTCGACTTGCTCCCGCGAGAACAGCGTGAACGACAGGCCGAACTTCTCGAACATTTCGTCCTGCCACTGCTCGACCAGGCTGCCGGGGGCGACGATCAGCACGCGCTTGGCATCCGCGCGCATCAGCAGCTCGCGGATGAAGAGGCCAGCCATGATGGTCTTGCCAGCGCCGGGGTCGTCGGCCAGCACGTAGCGCAGCGGCTGGCGCGGCAGCATCGACTCGTAGACCGCCGTGATCTGGTGCGGCAGCGGCTCCACATTCGACGTGTGCACCGCCATCATCGGATCGAACAGGTGGGCCAGGTTGATCCGGTAGGCCTCGGTGGCGAGCTTGAACTCCTCGCCCGGGGCGTCGAAGGCCCAGGGGCGGCCGGCCTCGGCCAACGATAGGTTGGCCTCGTCAGTGCGGAACAGCATCCGCTCGCGCAGCGAGCCGTCGGCGGTCTTGTAGTAAACGGTGAGGGCGTTGTCACCGACCGGCTCTGTCGTGACGATGCGCACGACCTGCCCGGGCTCCAAGCCCGAGATGGCCGCGTTCTTCTGGATCTGTTCAAGCTTCAGCACGGTGCCGCCCCTTGTTCTTTTTGGTGGCCCGCCCTCAGGGCTTACGCCGGTTGTAGGGCGACTGGTTGGTGGGCTTGAGGGAGATGTTGTTCTCGCCCGCCTTTGCACGCACCGCGTCCTCCGTGCGGCCCAGCTTCAGGCCGATAACCCGGGTGGGCGTGTTCTCTTGGGCGAGCTGCTTGAGCTGCTTGACCTCGGCAGGTGTCCATTGCTTGCCGTGGTTGGCGGGGGGCTTAGCCATGATGGAGCTCCTTTCGGCGGTGACAGTCGATGGGATTGCAAGCGTGGGTGATCGCATGGTCACCCCTACTTGCTGGACTCGCTATAGCCCGGCGCGAGCACCAAGTTGGTAACTCCGTAGAGGGCCTGGCGATTGCGCAGCCACAGGTGGTGCTCGCCACCCTTGAGGCTGTGATCTTCGGTGCAGTCCACGTTCCAGCGGCGCAACAGGTAGCCGGCCATCGCCGCACGGGTCCGCACCTTGAGCACGCCGCCGTCCATGCCGTACTCGGCCTCGATGGTGTCGGGGTGCTGCACGTTGGCCGGATGCGGCACGAGCTCGAGCTCGGTGATCCGGTTCCACTGGATGTCCTGATCGGGCTTCTCGTGGTCGGCCACAGGGCCGGGCAGGATGCGGGCGGCGTCGAGGCGTCCCAACACGAAGTCGCGGAACTCACCGCTGCGCCGGTCGAAGGCGCGGACGTGCCAACGAAGGCCGCTGTCGGCCAGTGCGAACGGGACGATCTCCCGGGTCGTCAGCCCGCTCGACAGTGCGCGATAGGCGACCTCAACAGCGGCGCCTTGGTGAATGGCGCGGGTCAGGACGGACAGCAGATCCAGATCAATCTTGCCCGGCAGGCTGGTGCCCTCCTGTGCCACGACACCCTTCCAGCGGATGGGCTCGCCGTCACCGTAGCCCTGGGACAACCAAGTGAGGATCCGCTCGGCGGGGAAGTCAAACAGGGGGCGGAACCAAGCGGCACGGACGTAGACCTTGCCCTTGGTGTCGTACTCCATATTGCCTGGGGCCAGCTCCTTGTACTGGGCGATGTCCCGCGTGGCCGCCGCAGCCTGGATGCCGAAGCGCGTCACCAAGTCCTGGCGGCGGATCTCGCCAACAAACCGCAGGCGCAACTCGACGAACGCGAGCCGGTCGCGTTGCGCCTGGGTCATCTCCGGGAGTCGGTCGCTGGACATGTTTGCGCGTTGGCTTCAGTATTGTTTCGTGCATCATACACTCATCCAAACAGAACGTCAATTAGATTGAAAAAGCTACTATATGAATCGCAAAATGATTACTACTGTCGTCGAGCGGGAGGTCTTGCGGGCCAGTTGCGCGCGGGAGAGGCTGCGGATTTCTCTGGCCACAGCGTCAACCAAGGTGTAAACTGACAACTGGACTGTCAACCAAGAGAAGATCGGAGCCTACCAGTGAGCGAGAGGATGTCGAACGCGCCGGTGTATTACGCGCTCGCGCAGGCGCACTTCAATCCTGTCGCCGCGATGTCCAAGTACGTGGATCAGATCCAGGATCGTCTGCGGCGCGAGGGATATCCATTGTTCGAGCCGCAACAGGTCACGCACCTGGTTGTGCCGGCTCCAGGCCAGGCGCAGCAAGCAGAGCCGCAGATTACGCATACGGTCTCTTGGCTCATCACGCGCAGCGACCGTACGGCTGGGTTCATCCTGGCGCCGTCGGCCATCACGTACCACACGACCCACTACGACACGCACAACGAGTTCATCCCGGAGCTGCTGCGCGGTTTGGCGGCCGTGCACGAGGTGGCAACCCTCGACCACGTCAGTCGGTTGGGTCTTCGCTACCTGGATGCCGTGTTGCCTCGCGCCGGTGAGAGCGTGGAGCAGTACCTCGTCGGCGGACTGCACGGCATTGAGTTCAATGCCACGCCGCGGTACAGGCTGACGGAATCGGTCTTTGGGACGGACACCGGCCCACTGGTGCCGACGGGGACGCTCGTGACCCGGGTGCATAGGATGACCGCGCCGCTGGGGTTTCCGCCAGATATGCAGCCCAACGGCTTGATGATCAATCCGAAATTCGAGGTGAGGGAGCCACGGGCGCATGCGGTCATCGATACGGACCACTTTGTCGAAGGTCGCATGCCGATCGACATGGACAAGCTGGGTGAGCAGGTGCTCTCGCTGCATGCGACCATTAAGTCTGTCTTCGGAGCAACGACGACGGATCATGCGCGCGACGCGTGGGCCTGAACCGGAAAAACCAGACGCCATGTACACCGCGACCCTACCTACTTATCGATCGATGCCGTTCGCCGCGCCGATTGGAGCTGCCGCCACCGCAGCCTTTGCGCTGCTTGGCTCGGCCCTTGCGGTCGGTGGCACCGGCAGCGTTTTCGACATTTCCCGCGCCGGAGACTGGCGCAGGATGTTGGAGGCGCGAGTTCCATTCCACGTCGACGTGGGGGCGGCTGACGAGAGCCAAGAACAGCGCCCGGATCTGCGATCTGCATCTGACCACCTTGCCAACATCCGCCAAGTGTTGAATCCGGCCATCGCGGATCTGGCCGCTGTGTTCGGCGTCTCCCGGCAGGCGATCTACAAGTGGATCGGCGGCGAAGCCACGCCTGAGCCTGAGAAGTTTGAGCGGATCATCGCCCTTAGTCATGCTGCTGACGCTTTCCGAGACGCTGGAATTACGCGGGCGTCTGCCATGCTGAAGATGAAGGCGTTTGAAGGTCGGTCCTTGCTGGACCTCGCTGCTACCGGGCAGCTTTTGCCCTCACATATTCAAATGCTGATTGCCGAAGCCCAAGCGATGGATGCAGCATACGACCGATCCGGTTTGGCGAAGTCGAAAGCGAAGCCCTCGACCGACTGGCGAGCAGAGGTGTCCATTCCCGGGGCCCCCGAGTGACAGGTCGGGGGCCAACGGATGCTGGGGCGTGATACGGACTGGCGACAGGGCGATCTTCTCACTCGCGAGGCCGCTGCTGCTCTCGGGCTGGTCGCGGCTGCTGATGAGAGGCACCGCGTTATCGTTATCGCTCACGACTGCGACCTGCCGCATGAAAGCGAACTGTGCGTCGAGGTCATCGTCGCCGAAGTGGTCGTCAAGGAGGATTCGCAACTCTCCTACGCCAAGAATCCGCGACGACTCCACCTCGCCTACGAGGGCATCAACACTGCGCCCTTGATTCTTGAGCTTCGGCACGGTGACCGCCACAGCGTACCGAAAGCCGACTTCGCCGAGCGCGCAGTCAAAGATCACAGCCTCGCGCTGCCGGTTGACGCCAAGCGGGTTCTGAAGCAATGGCTTGCTGCACGATACGGCCGACCTGCCTTTCCCAACGAGTTCGAGGAGCGACTGCGTAAGGGCAAGGTCGAGCGGAAGATTGCAAAGATTCTGGAGCCCGATGCCAAGTACCTGGTTGGGCTGTTCTTCGATCTGGGTGAGCAGCGAGGCACAGAAGCGGTCGAAGGGGAGCCCTATGCCTTGTCGGTGTCCGTTGTCTACGACGCCAACGAGGGGGGCGCCGACGCAAGAAGGGCGGCCGAGCGTGTCGCCACGCAGCTGCGCGAGTTGTTCGAGAATATCTATGGCAAGCCCGACGTTGCCACGGAAATCGCACTCGACGCTTGCGAAGCCGTGGCAGACACGTACCTGACGCTCGCTGATCTGCGCCGGATGGATCAGTGGCGCCTGGAGTACGTCAGCCTACGAGACGACGATCAGGGTGACTTCCTTCCAGTTGGCGAGATTCCGGCGTAATCGGAGAGGGCTCCGCGCCAGCCCGCGGTTTTCCGCCCACATGCGCCCTGCTGGAGAAGTTGGGTTGTCTTTTCGAGTGAAGTCCTCCACCACCTTTCAACGCCCAACCTCTATCGGTTGGGCGTTTTCGTTTGTGGAATCCGCGACTCGCCGTAGTGCGGGGTTCAGGCAGATCGCCTCACGAGCCTCGCCGGCGCGCCGATCCGCCTGCACCGGCTGCCAGGCCTCCCTGGGCGGCTCGGGCAGGTTCGCGCGGCGGGCTTCGCGCGCGGGACCTTGCCGCTCGTGTCCTTCGTCGACCCGGACGACCGCTACGAGGCCGACGCCTTCGCGCACCTGGCCGATGCGCTCGATGCCTGTCCCTCCGCGGTGCTCGCTTACACCGACGAAGCGCTGATGGACGAGCAAGGCCGCGACACCAGCGTGCGGCGACTGGCCTACAGCGCCTTCCAACACGCCCATTCGGCCAGCCATGTGCATGGGCTGATCGTGATGCGCCGAAGCGCCGTCGAGCCGGTGCTTCCTCGCATCACCGATCTCGACGCCGGCGCCGACTGGCTCCTCACCCGCCTCGTGGCCAGGCAGGGCAGCGTGCTGCACCTGCCCCTCGTCGGACGCCACTGGCGGCAGCACCCGAACCAGCACCACCGCCGCACGCGCAGCACGGCTTCGGGGCCACTGCCGAGTCTTGCGACACCTTGAGGAGATGAACCGATGCCATTGACCGATCCGAACCTGGGCCTCGCCTACGGCTGGACGCTGGGCGAGTCCGGCTGGCACACCGGCATGGACGCGAACCTGAAGCGCCTGGGCGCCGTCGTGGGCCTGTCGGTGACGAGCCGCAGCACGACCACGCCGCCTGCCAGCCCCGCCGAAGGGGATCGCTACATCGTGCCGGCTGGCGCCACCGGCGCCTGGGCCGGCAGGACCGACCAGATTGCAGTGTGGGTCAATGGTGCCTGGGAGTACCACGCCCCGAAGGTCGGCTGGCTGGCCTTTATTGCCGCCGAGGACAGGCTCGCCGTCTACA
>NZ_VUOD01000015.1 GCF_008386465.1 Arenimonas fontis | reverse complement strand
GCCCTGCTTGAGCACGGCAATGATCTGGGTCTCGGTGAACTTCGACTTCTTCATGCAAACCTCCTGGCTGGGAAAAGATGCCAGAAAGTTCTACTTATTGGGTGTCTACCGACCGGGGAAGCTTACGAGTGCTTATGGCCTGTCGCTTTCATTGGCAGGGCTTGCGAGCGCGCTTCGCGAAGCGAACGCGATCATCAATCCTGGGCATTACGTCGAAGTCGTTGTTGAAAGGCTTGAGGACGGCAGCTTTAAGGCTTCCGTCCGAACAATCTTTGATCGTGCGAAGAATGTCTTCTCCAAAGAGGCGCCGAAAGCAATTCTCTACAGCATCATCGCCGCATACATCTATGAAGCAACACTTGGGCAGGATGAGCCGCCTACAGTAATTGTGAATGATGACTCTGTAATCATTGAGAGCGGCAACGACCGGATCATCGTTCCAAGAAACGTCTACGAGGCGAAGAAACAAGTCGAGCGTTCGCCCCAGTTCAAGAGCGCCGTTGGGCAAGTGTTCAATGGGGCATCTACTGACGCCTCTGTTTCTGGCTTGAAGCTAGTGGGCGCAAGTGCGCCTAATCTCCCGATCGTGCCGCGATCTCGGTTCGCGCTCCTCATGGATCGCGTACCGCAAGATGAGCTAAACGTGGTGTTCGAGGTCGCTTACCTAGAGATTTCGCGCGCAATCATGGCAAGAGGTCGTCGCAAGTGGGAGTTCTACTGGCACGGCATGAAGATCGCTGCGCCTGTTCTCGATCACTACTTCTACGATCGCTTCTTTCAACACGACATTCGCATTGCGCCCGGCGATGTTCTGAAGGCTGTGCTAAAGATCTACCGCAAAGTAGATCCAGACACGAGGATTGTGATGAATACTCGGTATGAAGTCGTTGAGGTCATTGAGCACATTCCCCGCTACTCGCAGATGTCGTTCTAACTACTAGCTCAAGCGGACCAATCAATCGCTTCGCGATTGATGTGGCCGCTTAGCTCAGGCGTTATACGTCACGATGAAGCTGCGCTGGTACGCCGACAACTCTGAGATGGTGGGCTGGCGAAGCGCACCAATCCAAGATGTTTTTATCTTCGGCGGGGTCATCGTTCCGCAAGATCAGGAAGCGTCCATTCGCACACAAATCGAGGACATAAAGTCAAGGTATGGCCCTAGGCGCGCACCAATTAAGTGGAACTTCAAAGACCTCAAAGACCTGTACAAGCGCCAGGGCGCTGAAGAACTGCACAGGAAACTACTCGACTCATCTAAGGAGTGGCGGATAGAGCTTCTTCGCTTGGTCGTTGCGGCCAAAGTGACGATCGTTCTCGCCGCCATTGAGGCATACAGCCTAGAGCGCAAGATCATCAAGCTACGAAAGCAAAGTATTGCACAGTACGCCTTCTCCAACGCACTGCAACGCGTGGCCTTGCATTCAAAGCAATCTGGCGCCAGCGCATGCGAGGTCATTCTTGACTGGCCAGACAAGGGTGATCCCCAACCCTTCTGCCGTGAGTACGCTTCGGCCTTTAAAGACGGAAAGACCATTGAGGGCCACCCCTACCACTCTGGCCCGCTATCTGGCCTTGGCTTTTCTGACACCCCTATGTTCCAAAACATCGAGAACTCGTCTTTACTTCAGCTCGCAGATCTTACAGTTGGCGCCGTTCGTGAGTACATTGAGTACTCGCTCGGAAAGCGCAGTGATGGCCTAGGCGTTGACCTTACGAGGGAAATGAAATCCCTCTTCTATGGTGCGCCGAAGAACATCTGTGGCTGGGGCCTAGTTGTCGCTGGGGCTAGCGACTTCAGGCACAAGATCAAAAGCCGGGTTGATGCTGAGTTGCTGTGACGTATAGCTATTCATTCAAGCCGAACCCGCTTCGCGGCTCGGCTTAATTCAGGTGTTATGCGTCATTGGAGACCTTCGGATGGCCAGTGAGAAGTCCCGGCAAGTTCTCGACCGTATAGCAGCCTCAGCCAATGAGGATCAAAAGCAAGCCTTGGTGCAATGGTCCGACGAACTTCTGACCATAAAGCAGTCCAACGCTTCTTTGGCCAAGAAGGTTGCGGCGTCCATCTCCGCCACCGCGAAATTCTCGACACTAAAGCCACTATTTGCCCTGATAGGCAAAGAGCTCACGCCGCGCGAGCTATCCACACTGTCAGAAGATTTGCTGAGTATCTATAACTCAAACTCGCCTCGCATTGCTAAGCTTAAGCAAGGCGTAGCTATGACCGGAAAAGCCTTAAAGGAGCTGGGTTGGGACAACCGGGGCCTCCCTGGTCGACTTGGTATTTCAACCGCAATTGCCACAGTAGTGATTTTCGGTGGCCAAGGAGCCGGCATTGCCGCGCTGGGCACCGCTATCGGCGTTCCGCTCTGGGTTGTGTTTGGTGCAGGCGCTGCTTTCCTCGGCGAAATCTATGAGAGGTTTAGCGGCAAGAAGCGCCAGGGGACCACCTACACAATAGAAGCCAAGCGCAAACGAGATGACGCATAACAATTCCGTAAGGAAACCCCTGTCAACTTCACGCACGCCGCGCTCTTGCCTCTAGCTCTCGGGCGATAGCTACACCTCTTCTTTCGTGCTGCGTGTTGCGTGTCGGCTTGAGCAGGCCCAACGGTTGCCAGACCGCATTTCCGTAAACGGTCTTGTTGGACGCCAGTTGCTCGTCCGGATCAGGGTAAAAACCGCACCCGGAGGCCTCATTCATTCATCGGCTTTGCCGATGCCGCGGGGATCAGCCGCCGCACCTGATGGCGCCGAACAGTTAGCTAGGCTCTCTCCAGGTCGGTCTGACCCGTTGTTACCTTGCTCGCGCTGACGGTGAATCAGTCTCTTAGGTCGCGGCCCCGCACCGGCCGCTGCACCATCGGATGCCTGAGCCAGGCCTCGGAGTCATAGTTCTCGCCACGTGCCAGCTGAACCGCCCCGGCTTCTCCGGAGGCCGTTTCGTTTGAGTCACGCCGCCGTGTCGTGACCCGTGTTGCCGGCATCGCCCGCCCCTACACCCCCGCCGCCCGCCGCCACAGCCCCCGCACCACCGGCGGCAGCCGGCCGGCCAGGCCCAGCAGGTGGCCGCGCAGGAAGGTGGGCAGCATGGCGTCGTTGCTGAAGACGCGGTTGATGGTCTCGAAGCCGAGGGCGGAAACGGTGACGTCGCTGCGGCGCTCGCGCTCCCAGCGCGCCAGGCGGTGCGGCGTGTCGAAGGCCACGCCGCGTTCCCCGGCCTCACGCCACAGCCGGCGCAGCGCAGCCACGTCACGCAGGCCCAGGTTCACGCCCTGCCCGGCCAGCGGATGCACCACGTGGGCGGCATCGCCCGCCAGCAGCACGCGGCCGTGCACATAGGCCTTGGCCAACTGCCGGCGTAGCGGGAAGGCGGCGCGGACCGAAACCGAGGTGATCTCGCCCAGGCGGGCGTCGAAGCCGCGGGCGAGTTCCTGGCGGAACCGCGCCTCGTCCACCGCCAGCAGGCGCTCCGCCTCTTCAGTGGGCAGGCTCCAGACGATGGAGCAGCGGCCATCGCCGAAGGGCAGGAAGGCCAGCGGCCCGGTAGGCAGGAAACGCTGCCAGGCGGTGTCCTCGTGCGGCTTCTCGGTGCCGACGAAGGCCACCAGGCCGCGCTGCCGGTAATCGTGCGCATCGGTCTCGACGGCGCACAGCGAACGCACGCGCGACGCGCCGCCATCGCTGCCCAGCAGCAGGCGGGCGCGCAGTTCGCGGCCGTCGTCCAGGCGGGCGCGCACGCCACTGTCGTCCTGTTCGATGCCCTGCAGCCGCGCCGGACAGTGCAGCTCGACATTGGCCTCGGCCTGGCAGGCGGCCCATAGGCGGTCCACCAGCAGGCGGTTCTCGATGATGCGGCCCAAGCAGGGCTGGCCGAGCCGGTCGGCATCGAAGACCAGCTCGCCACCGCCGGCCGCGTCCCACACCCGCATGCGCCGGTAGGCGTGCGCGCGGGCGGCGCGGATGGAAGCGCCCACGCCCAGATCCTCGAACATCGCCAGCGCGTCGGCAGCGATGGCGAAGACGCGAAGATCCGCTTCGCCTTCGCGCCAGGCCTGCGGCGGATGCGCCTCCACCAGCGCCACACGCAGGCCATCGCGGGCCGCGGCCAGGGCGGCGGTGGCGCCGACCACGCCGGCGCCGATGACGACCAGGTCCAGGCCGCCGCGCCTGTTCATGCGCCACTCCTCGCCAGGCTCGGCGTCTCGCCACGAAAGCCCATGGCGCCGCTGACCAGCGGCTCGGCCAGGCCGGGCACGTGCCCCAGGGCCAATAGGCCCAGGGAACGCAACACCTGCATGCCGAAGCCGGGCGTGGCGGTGGCGGTGGCCAGTCCGTGGCTGAAAGCCAGGGTGCGCTCGCGGTCCTCGCGCCGGCGTTCCTCGTAAGCCACCAGCAGGGCCGGCGCGCCGGGGTCGCCGCCCCCGGACAGCAGGTCGGCCAGGGTGAGCGCGTCGCGCAGGCCCAGATTGAAGCCCTGGGCGCCGATGGGGTGGATGGTCTGGGCGGCATTGCCCATCAGCACCGCCCGCGGCGCCGTCAGGCGCTCGGCCCACACCGCCACCAGCGGATAGGCGCTGCGCTTGCCGACCCGGCGCACGCGGCCGGCGCGCCAGCCGAAGCGCTGCTGCCAGTACTCGCCGTAGGCGGCGTCGTCCAGGGCCAGCACCTGCCCGGCCCGCTCGCGGGCGACGCCGCAGATGCTGCCGTAATGGCCGCCGGCCATGGGCAGCAGGGCCACCGGGCCTTCCTCGGTGAAGCGTTCGTAGGCGGTGCCGTCGGGCGCGCGGTCGGTGGCCAGGCTGCAGACCACCAGGCTCTGGCCGTAGTCGTGTTCGCGGCTACCGATGCCCAGGGCCGTGCGCGCCAGCGAGCGGGTACCGTCGGCGGCCACCAGCAGGCGGCAGCGCAGTTCGCGCTCGCCTTCCGGGCCGCTGATGCGCACGCGCGGGCCAGCCGGATCCTGCAACACCTCGAGCACCCGCGCCGGACGGTGCCGCACCAGACCGGCCACGTCCGCCAGCCGCGCTTCCAGGGCCTGGCCCAGCTCGCGCGCCAGCACCACGCCGCCGAAGGCCTCGACGCCGCGCTCGGCGGCCTCCAGGCGCACGGTGCCGAAATCGCCGGCACGGCTGACATGGATGCGACGGATCGGCGCCGGCGGCGTCGCCAGCCGCGGCAGCACACCCAACACCGTCAGGGCATCGAGGCTGGCCCGGGCCAGGGCCAGCTTGCGCTCGTCGAAGCCGGGCGCGCCCTCGGCCGGCAGGCTGGCTTCCACCTGCCCCAGCCGCCAGCCGCGGCCATCGAGGGCGCAAGCCAGGGCGCTGCCGACCAGGCCGCCACCAAGGATGAGGATGTCGTGATCGCAGGCGACCGCTCGCATGGCGGGCATGATACGCCCGCCGGCCGGTCGCATCCGATAGAATGCCGGCCGGACCTTCGGAACCTGAACCGACACGCCATGATCCAGAGCCTCCGTTCGCGCCTCGCCCTTTTCGCCCTGCTCGCCGCCGTGCTGGCGGCGACCCGGCTGAACCACTTCGGCGCGGTGCCGGATGCTTCCTGGGCGGTGTTCCTGCTGTCGGGCTTCTACTTGCGCCGCGACCTGCGCTGGGCCTTCCCGCTGCTGATGGCGCTGTCGGTGCTGGTGGATTTCCTGGTGATCCGTGCCAGCGGTCTCGATTTCTGGAGCCATTACTGCGTGTCGCCGGGCTACTGGTTCCTGGTGCCCGCCTACCTGTCGCTGTGGCTGGCCGGTGCCTGGCTGGCGCGCGGCTACACCGGCCTGCGTCCGCGCGAGCTGGCCCGGGCGGCCCTGGCCCTGGTCGCCGGCGTCACCGCCTGCCACCTGCTCGCCCAGGGCGGCTTCTACTGGCTGAGCCCGGTGGTGGCCGAGCCGACCCTGGCGGGCTGGTGGAAGAACTTCAGCGACTGGTTCCTGCCTTACCTGGGCAGCACCGGCCTGTACGTCGGCCTGGCGGCCGTGCTGCACGTCACGGCCTCGCTGGCGCACGGCCTGTGGCTGGGCGCGGCGCGGGCGCCGCGCTGAGCGCACGATCCCGGATCCGCGCCCGCCATGGGCAACCGGCTCTCGAAGATCTACACCCGCACCGGCGACGACGGCAGCACCGGCCTGGGCGACGGCACCCGGGTGTCCAAGGACTCGGCCCGGGTCAGCGCCTACGGCACGGTGGACGAGGCCAATTCCGCCATCGGCATCGTGCTGGCGCAGGAACTGCCCGACGACGTCCGCGAGGTGCTGGTGTCGGTGCAGCACCAGCTGTTCGACCTGGGCGGCGAGCTCTGCATTCCCGGCCACGCTGCCATCCAGGCCGCCGACATCGAGCGGCTGGAAAGCATCCTCGACCGTTTCAATGCCGACCTGCCCCCGCTGAAGGATTTCATCCTGCCCGGCGGCGGCCCGGCCGCAGCGCACTGCCACTTGGCCCGCACCATCTGCCGTCGGGCCGAACGCGAGGTGGTGACCCTCTCCCGCCACGACGCGGTGCGGCCCGAGGCGATCCGCTACCTCAATCGTCTGTCCGACCTGCTGTTCGTGCTGTGCCGGGTGCTGGCCCGGGCCGGCGGCCATGGCGAAGTGATCTGGAATCACGAACGCCGCAAGGCCTGACGTGCTGGCCTACACGCATCCGGCCTGCATGGCCCACGACCCCGGCCCCGGCCACCCGGAGAGCCCGGCCCGGCTGGAAGCGGTGCTGCAGGCGGTCAGGGCCGCCTTCCCGAACGCGCGGTGGCGCGACGCGCCCGCCGCCAGCCGCGAACAGCTGCTGCGCGTGCATACCCGCGACCTGGTCGCCTGCATCCTCGACACGCCGGTCGAAGCCCCGTATCGCCTGGACGAAGACACCGTGCTGTCGCCCGGCTCTGCCCTGGCCGCCCTGCACGCCGCCGGCGCGGCGGTGGCGGCGGTGGATGCGGTGATCGCCGGCGGGGACCGCCTGGCCTTCTGCGCCGTGCGCCCGCCCGGGCACCATGCCGAAGCCGGCCGGGCCATGGGCTTTTGCCTGTTCAACTCGGCGGCGGTGGCGGCGGCGCACGCGGTCGCGGCGCATGGCCTGCGCCGGGTCTCCATCGTCGATTTCGACGTGCATCACGGCAACGGCAGCCAGGCCATCTTCCAGGACGAGCCACGGGTGCAGTACCTGAGCTCGCACCAGTGGCCGCTCTTTCCCGGCACCGGTCTGGCCGACGAGCGCGGCACCGGCAACCTGCGCAACGCACCCTTGCCCCCCGGGGCCGGCAGCGACGCCTTTCGCGAGGCCTGGCGGGAAACCCTGCTGCCCGAGCTGGAGCGATTCGCTCCGGAACTGCTGCTGGTGTCGGCCGGCTTCGACGGTCATCGCCTCGATCCCCTGGCCGACCTGATGCTGGAGGCCGACGACTACCGGTGGCTGGCCGGCGAACTGGCCGGCGCGGCCGCCCGCCACGGCGGCGGCCGGGTCGTCTCGCTGCTGGAGGGCGGTTACAGCCTGGCCGCCCTGCGCAGCTGCGTGGTCGCGCACCTGCGCGGGCTGGGCGCCTGAGGCTTCATTCCGCCGGCAGGAAGTCCAGGGCCGCGGAATTGATGCAATAGCGCAGCCCGGTCGGCGGCGGCCCGTCCGGGAACACGTGGCCCAGGTGGGAATCGCAGCGGGCGCAGCGGACCTCGATCCGGTGCATACCATGGCTGGTATCCAGATGTTCGCTCAGCGCCGCCCGGTCCAGTGGTCGGCTATAGCTGGGCCAGCCGCTGCCGGAGTCGTACTTGTCGGCCGAGCCGAACAGGGGTGCCCGGCAGGCGACGCAGACGTAGGTGCCCGGAGCCTTGTGGTCCCAGTACTTGCCGGTGAAGGCGCGTTCGGTGGCCGAACAGCGGCAGACCGCGTACTGCTCCGGGCTGAGCTCGGCCCGCCACTGCGCATCGCTCTTTTCGACCCTGCCGGCCATGGCCGCCTCCTCGTGTTGCCCCGCCCCCGGGGCTCGGGGCAAGCTTACGCGTCCTTTTCCCGGATGTTCCCGTGCGCCGTCCCGTCCTCCGCCTGCTTCCATTCTGCCTGGCCATGGCCTGCGCCGCCCGCGCACAGGACGCCCCCGGGAGCGAAGACCCGCTCTGGCAGCGCTGCCCCCTGCCCGGGACGCTGCCGGAATACAGGCCGCGGACGGAAGGCGCGGCACCGGCGCGCGAGGGCGCGCCCACCGACGTTACCGCCCGCGAGCTGGACCTCAGCCGCGACGAGGTCACCGTGCTCACCGGCGAGGTCGAACTCAGCCGCGGCGACCAGTGGCTGGGCACCGACCGGCTGACCTGGGAACACGAAGGCAACCGCTTCCACACCGACGGCCCGGTTCGCTACCAGGATCGGCGCATGCGCTTCGCCGCCGGCCGCGCCAGCGGCGACAGCGACCAGGATCGGATCGAGCTGGAAAACGTGCAGTACCAGTTCAACGACGGCCCGGGCAACGGCCGGGCCGACAGCGTCGTGATGCTGGGCGAGCGCGGCAGCATGGCCGGCGCCACCTATTCCACCTGCCCGCCTGGCCAGCGCCAGTGGGAGTTCTCCGCCGACGACATCGAGGTGGACGGCGAGGAGGGCATGGGTACTGCCCGCAACGCCACCCTGCGCATCGGCAAGGTGCCGGTGCTGTGGACGCCCTGGATCCGCTTTCCCACCGACGACCGCCGGCGCACCGGCCTGCTCTGGCCGAAGATCGGCTACGACGACCGCAACGGCTTCGACTACGAGCAGCCGATCTACCTGAACCTGGCGCCCAACTACGACGTCACCCTGAGCCCGCGCTGGCTGTCCAGGCGCGGCCTGATGCTGGGCGGCGAGTTCCGCTACCTGACCGAACGCAGCCGCGGCGAGATCGCCGGCGACTGGCTGCCCGACGATGATCTGAGTGGCCGCGACCGCGGGCTGGCCTCCTGGCGGCACTCGACCCGATTCTCCCGCCATTGGCAGTTCGGGTCGCTGTTGCAGCACGTCTCCGACCGCAGCTATTTCGACGACTTCGGCGAATCGCTGGCGGGCAGCACCATCACCCTGCTGCACAGCCACGCCACCCTGCAGGGCCGCGGCCAGGGCTGGGACCTCCGCTTGGGGATGCGGGACTGGCAGGCGGCCAGCCTGGCGGTCAGCGAGTTCAGCGAGCCCTACCGCGAGCTGCCGTCGCTGCAGGCGCGCTGGAACCGCTGGCTGGCGCCCTGGGCGGAGCTGGACGTGCGCGCGGAGGCGGTCAGGTTCAGTCACGAGCTGCGCGACGGCGGCGACCGCCTGGACCTGCAGCCCAGCCTGCGCCTGCCCTTCGGCGGCGCGGCCTGGTTCCTGACCCCGCAGCTGTCCTGGCGTTACACCACCTGGTCGCTGGACGAGGGCCTGGCCCTGCCGGATGGCGACACCCGCCCCAGCCGCAGCCTGCCGATCTGGAGCCTGGACGCGGGCGCCTACTTCGACCGCGAGCTGACCTGGCTGGGCCGGGACCTGCTGCACACCCTGGAGCCGCGGCTGTTTTACCTCAAGGCGCCCTATCGCGAGCAGGACGACCTGCCCCTGTTCGACACCCGGCCGCTGACCTTCGGCTGGCCCGGCCTGTTCCGCTCCAACCGCTTCAGCGGCGGCGACCGCCAGGCCGACGCCGACCAGGTGACGCTGGCGCTGAGCACGCGCCTGTTCGACGCCGACGACGGCCGCGAACTGCTGAGCGCCGGCGTCGGCCGCGTGCACTACTTCGAAACGCCACGGGTAACGATTCCCGGCGCGCCCCTGCTCAGCGACGAGGGTTCGGCCTGGGTGGCCGAGGCCAGCATCGCCCTGGCCCGCCAGTGGCGCCTGAGCCTGGCGCACCAATGGGAGCCGGAAGACGAGCGCACCTCGCTGAGCGCAGTGCGCAGCCAGTGGCGCTTCGGCGAGGGCGGCCTGGTCAACCTGGCCTATCGCTACCGGGCCGACCTGCTGGAGCAGGGCGACCTGTCTTTCGTCCTGCCCGTGCACCGCGACTGGCGCCTGGTCGGCCGCTGGAACTATTCCCTGCGCGACCGCCAGACCCTCGAAGCCCTGGGCGGCCTGGAGTGGAAGAGCTGCTGCGTGGCGGTGCGCCTGCTGGCCAGGCGCTACGTTCGCGAATCCGGCGATTACGGTTCGGGGATCTACCTCGAATTCGAGCTGAACGGCGTCGGCAGCTTCGGCCGCGACACGGTCCGGCTGCTGGATGATGCTATTCTTGACTACTCCCGCTGACCCCGTGGGCGCCGCATCCGGCGCCGGAGGCCGACCCCGCATGAAGCACCGGATATCCCTCGCCCTGGCCACCCTGCTGGCCGTGTTCGCGGCCCTGTCGCCGGCCCTGGCCCAGGACACCCAACCGGTGGACAGCATCGTCGCGGTCGTGGACGAGGACGTGATCCTGCGCAGCGAGCTCGACCGCGCCGTCGCCAACATCCGCGCCCAGTACGCCGACCAGCCCGGCGCCCTGCCGCCCGAGGACGTGCTCGAGCGCCAGGTGCTCGATCGCCTGGTGCTGATGCGCCTGCAGGTGGCGCGGGCTCGCGATTCCGGCATCCGCGTCGGCGACAGCGAGGTCGCCCAGGCGGTACAGGCGGTCGCGGCGCGCAACCGGATGACCCAGGAGCAACTGCGCCAGCGTCTCGAGGCCGACGGTATCGCCTTCGCCGAGTTCCGCGACACCCTGCGCGAGGAGATGCTGATCGAGCGGCTGCGCCAGCGTTTCCTGCAAAGCCGCGTGCAGGTCAGCGAGGCCGAGGTGGACCAGCTGCTGGAAACCCGCGAGATCGGCGGCCCCGAGGTGCGTATCGGCATCATCCTGGTGGCCCTGCCCGACGGCGCCACTCCCGAACAGGTCGCCACCGCCCAGGAAAAGGCCGCCGGCATCAAGGCGGTGATCGAGCGCGGCGAGCTGGACTTCCGCGCGGCGGCGATCCGTTATTCCGACGCCCCCAACGCCCTCGACGGCGGCGATCTGGGCTGGCGCGGCTACGACGAGATTCCGCCTGCCTTCGTCGGGCTGGTGCGGTCGCTCCAGCCGGGCCAGGTCAGCGACCCGATCCGCGGCTCCGGCGGTTTCCAGCTCATCCACGTGGCCGACGTCCGCGAAGGCGGCCGGCAGGTGGTCACCGAATACAACGCCCAGCACATCCTCGTCCGGGTCACGCCCACCCTGCCCTTCGAAGCCGCCCGGCAGAAGGCCGAGGACCTGTATGCCCGCCTGCAGGCCGGCGAGGACTTCGCCACCCTGGCCCGCGAGCATTCCGACGACACCCTGAGCCGCTCCGCCGGCGGTGATCTCGGCTGGTTCGTCATCAATGCCTGGGGGCCGGCCGTCGGCAACGCCATCAGCCAGTTGGCCGATGGCCAGCTGTCGCGACCGTTCTCGAGCGACGTCGGCTGGCACATCGTCAAGCGCCTGGGCAGTCGTGAGCAGGACGTGACCGAGCAGAACCGGCGCAACCAGGCCCGCGAGATCATCTCCCGGCGCAAGGCCGAGGAGGAATACGAGCGCTTCCTGCGCCAGCTGCGCTCCGAGGCCTACGTCGAGAGCCGTCTGGCCGGCTGAGCGATGCGCCCGCGCCTGGCCCTGGTTCCGGGCGAGCCGGCGGGCGTGGGGCCCGAGCTCTGCGTCCGGCTGGCGCAGCAAGCGCAGCCGGCCGAGCTGGTCGCGTACGCCGATCCCGATACCCTGCGGGCCGCCGCCCGCGCCCTGCGGCTTCCGCTCGAACTCTGCGAACCCGGCCAGGCCGCCGGCCCCGGCCGGCTGGCCCTGGTGCCGGTGCCGCAGGCCGCGCCCGTCCGCTTCGGCGAGCCGGACCCGGCCAATGCCCGCGCCGTCATCACCGCGCTGGAACGCGCCGGCGCCGCCTGTCTGGCCGGCGAATACCAGGGCCTGGTCACCGGCCCGGTGCACAAGGCCAGCATCAACGCCGGCGGCATCCCCTACACCGGCACCACCGAGCTGCTGGCCGGCCAGGCCGGCACCCCGGTAGTGATGATGCTGGCCCGCCCCGGCCTTCGGGTCGCCCTGGCCACGACCCATTTGCCGCTGCGCGCCGTCGCCGATGCCATCACCCGCGAATCGCTGGAGCAAACGCTGCGGATACTGCATGCGGCGCTGGTGCGGGATTTCGGGCTCGGGCAGCCCCGCATCGCCGTGCTCGGACTGAATCCGCACGCTGGCGAGGATGGCCACCTGGGCCGCGAGGAGATCGAGGTCATCGCGCCGGTGCTGACGGCGTTGCGCGCCGAAGGCATGTCGCTGGAGGGCCCCCTGCCGGCCGACACCGCCTTCCTGCCGGCCCGGCTGGAACATTGCGATGCCGTGTTGGCCATGTATCACGACCAAGGCCTGCCGGTGCTCAAGCACGGCGGCTTCGAGCATGCCGTGAACATCAGCCTGGGCCTGCCCTACCCGCGGGTGGCGGTGGACCACGGCACCGCCCTGACGCTTGCCGGCCGTGGCCTGGCCGACCCGTCCAGCATGCTGGCGGCGGTGGCGTTGTGCGCCCGGCTCGGAGCGCGGAAACTGGCGGCATGAGCGCCGCCCGCAGCAAACCGCCGCCGAAGAAGTCCCTGGGCCAGCATTTCCTGGTCGACCGCGCCTACATCGAGCGTGTCGTCGCCGCAGTGGATCCGAAGCCGGGCGACCGGCTGGTGGAGATCGGCCCGGGCCAGGGCGCCATCACCTACCCGCTGCTGCGCCGGCACGGCGAACTGACCGTGGTCGAATTCGACCGCGACCTGATTACGCCGCTGGTGGAAGGCGCCGAAGGCCTGGGACGGCTGACCGTAATCCACAAGGATGTGCTGCAGGTGGATTTCGGCAAACTGGCCGCCGATGACGGCCATGCCGTACCGCGCATCCGCTTGGTGGGTAACCTGCCGTACAACATCTCCTCGCCGATTCTGTTCCATGCCCTCGAGCATGCCGACGCGATCCGGGACATGACCTTCATGCTGCAGAAGGAAGTGGTGGAGCGCATGGCCGCCGCTCCCGGCGGCAAGGTCTACGGCCGCCTGAGCGTGATGTTGCAGGCCAGATGCGAGGTGACGCCGCTGTTCGCCGTGCCGCCGGGCGCGTTCCGGCCGCCGCCGAAGGTGGACTCGGCGGTGGTGCGGCTGGTCCCGCGCGATCCGGCGACGGTAGGCATCGCCAGTCCTCCGCTGTTCGCCGAGATCGTGCGCGAAGCCTTCGGCCAGCGCCGCAAAACCCTGCGCAACGCCCTGCAAGGACTGTGCGCCGGCGCAGACATCGAGGCGGCGGGCCTGGCCCCGGACCTGCGCGCCGAACGGCTGGCGCCGGCCGACTTCATCCGCCTGGCCAACCACCTTGCGGGGCGCGGCGCAGGCGCAAGCGGGTAAGATGGCCGCCATGGACGCGCCGCGACATGCCATCAGGGTCTCGGTGGCCACGCGCTACCTCGACGACCAGTCCGTCCCCGAGGACGGCTGCTATGTATTCGCCTACACCATCCGGATCCAGAATGCCGGCGAGGTGCCGGCGCGGCTGCTCAACCGGCACTGGCTGATCACCGACGCCAACGGCAACGTGCAGGAAGTGCGCGGCGAGGGCGTGGTCGGCGAACAGCCCTGGTTGCGTCCGGGCGAAAGCTTCGAGTACACGTCCGGCGCCGTGCTGGAGACGCCGATCGGCACCATGCGCGGCAGCTACGAGATGCTGGCCGACGACGGCACCCGTTTCGAGGCGCCGATCGCGCCCTTCACCCTGTCCATCCCCAGGACCCTGCACTGAATGGCCACCTACGCCATCGGCGACGTCCAGGGCTGTTACGACGCGCTGCAGCGTCTGCTGGAGAAGATCCGCTTCGACCCGGCGGCGGACCAGTTGTGGTTCTGCGGCGACCTGGTCAATCGCGGCGGCCAGTCATTGGAGACGCTGCGGCTGGTGTATTCCCTGGCCATCCACAGCACCGTGGTGCTGGGCAACCACGACCTGTCCCTGCTGGCCATCTCGACCCGGCGCGAGGCCGACCGGCGCAAGGTCAATCCCGACCTGCAGCGGGTGCTGTTCGCCGATGACGCCGAACCGATGCTGGCCTGGCTGCGCCGGCAGAAGCTCTTTCACGTGGATCGCAAGCTCGGCTTCGCGCTGGTCCACGCCGGGCTGGCGCCGCAGTGGGACATCGCCGAGGCCGAGGCCCGCGCCCGCGAGGTCGAAGACCGGCTGCGCGGCGACGGCTTCGCCAAGCTGGCCCGCCACATGTACGGCGACAAGCCCGCCTGGTCGCCGAAGCTGGCGGGCGTGGACCGGATCCGCGCCATCATCAACGTGTTCACCCGCCTGCGTTATTGCACGCCCGGTGGACGCATCGGCTTCGAGGAGAAGGGCCGGCCGGGCAGCCAGAAGCCGGGCCTGTATCCCTGGTTCGAAGTGCCGGGCCAGGCGGTGCGCGACCTGCCGATCGTCTGCGGGCATTGGTCCACGCTCGGGCTGTTCATGGGGCTGGGCGTCTACGCCATAGACACCGGCGCGGTCTGGGGCGGACGGCTGACCGCACTGGAACTTGGTCCCGAGCTGCGCCTGCACCAGGTTCCCGGTCGCGATCCGCCGCAGCGCGGACCGCGCGGAGACGACTGAATCATCGGCAACGGAGGAGGTAGCGCCATGTCCCGCTTGGTTTCCGCTCTGATCCTGTGGCTGGCCGCGTCGGCCCTGTCGCCGGCCTTCGCCCAGGAGGCCGCGCCAGCACAGACGATGGCGCGGGTGCAGGCCCTGCTGGAGGCCAGCGCACCGGGCAAGCAGATCTTCGTCGCCCGGCAGCTGCAGCTCACGCCCGAGGAGGCGGCCGGCTTCTGGCCCATCTACGACGCCTGGCAGGGCACGCTCGCGAACCTGTCCGAGCGCAGGGACCGACTGCTCTCGGCCATGGCCGGCGGCAGCGGCAAGCCCGCCGACCTGGCCGAGGAACTCACCGACCTGGACATCGAGGAAGCCGAACAGCGGCAGCGCATGTTCGAACGCCTGGCCCGGGCGATTCCCACCGACAAGGCGGTACGTTACCTGGAGCTCGAGCTCAGCCTGGCGGCCTTGAACCACTTCCGGCGGCGCGCCGCCGACGCCTACCGCGGCGGCTGAGCCCGGCCGTAATCCACGAATTCGAAAGCGAAGGCATGCCTTGCGTCGGCGGCATGCCGTTCGCGCCTCAGTACCCGCCAGGCCGAGGGATCGAAGGCCGGGAAGAAGACATCGGCATCCGTCACCACCGTGTCCACGTGAGTCAGGTGCAGATGCGTGGCCCGCGACAAGGCCAGCGCATAGACTTCGCCGCCGCCGATCACCATCAGTCCGCGTCCGGCCGCCAGCGCCAGGGCCTCCTCCAGCGAGGCCACGGCGCGCATGGCCGCGAACGGCACCCGGCCGGAACGGGTCAGCACCAGGTTTTCGCGGCCCGGCAGGGCCCGGCCCAGGGATTCGGCGGTACGACGCCCCATCAGCAGCGGCTTGCCCAGGGTAAGCGCCTTGAAGCGCTTGAGGTCGTCGGGCAGGTGCCAGGGCAAGGCATTGCCCCGGCCGATGCCATGCCGGCGGTCCAGTGCCGCGACCAGGGCCAGCGGCGTGCTATCGCCCCGCCACATCGCCCGTGACCGGCGCGCCGAGCCCGCTCTCGGGACGGCAACTCAGGCTCAGGCCCGAAAGCTGGCGTTCCAGATCACGTTGCAAGGCCCGGCCGTTGACCCGCTCGATCCGCAACGCGTACGCGGCTTCACCGTCGCTGGCGTACCAGTGGGTGACCTCCGATACGGAACCGTCTCGGTTCTCGCGCCTGGCCAGGATCCTCTCCGCCTGCAGCCCCCCCAGCGGCAAGCCCGAATCACGCGATACAACGGTAACGCCGTCCTTGCCCGACAGCGGGTCGCGCAGCTCGGCGAGCCGGTCGGCGTCGGGCGAAAGGTCGCAGCTCACCGACAGGCCCATGCGCTGCTGGGTCCAGAAGCCCTGCTTGAAGAAGCCGAACTGCTGGGTGACCCCGTGCAATCGCCCCTCGCCGTCACGATAGGCGATGACCAGAGCCGCCAGGGCGCCGACGCCATGCGGTTCAGCCAGGTCGCCGATCGCCGTGCGCAGCTTGCCGTCCACGACCAGCCTGCCGGTCTCCTCGTCCAGGCGTTGCCGGGTCCGCAGCAGGCCGGCGAAATCTATCCGCACCGTGGCCAGTGCCTCGACCAGATCGGGAGCCGCCTCGCCATCGGTCGGGTCGATGATTACCGTATTCACGATGGCACCGTTGACCACACCGACCACCCGGGCCATCCGGCTGGACTTGCCATCGAACTCCATCCGGGTATCGGCAAGGGTGAACTCGAAGCCATCCCGCTGCAGCGGACGGATGGTCTTGGTCTGCCCATTGGCGGCGATGTCCTCCTGGATCCGTCTGGCGATGGGCCGCACCAGATTCGCGTCCAGCCCCTGCGGCAGTATGTAGGTGGTGCTGACTTCCAGAACCTGGCCGGCGCGGGGGCCGTCCAGTACCTCCAGCTCGATGGTCTCGCTGGCGCTGATCCCGGCGTTCTTGCCGATCGATGCCTTCCGCGAACGCTCGCTGAAGGCGAACGGAATCCTGACCGCGCCGAGCAGCGTATTCAGCTCCGCCGCGGCCACGACCTCGGTAGCGGCGGAGGGCGCCGGAGCCGGCGCACCGACGGCGGGGACGACCGCCAGCACGGCCGCCAGCGACATGGTGGAAAGGAACATTCAGTACTCCCCTGGTTGAAAAAAGCGGTTCAGACGGCCACCGGAGCGGCTATTGCCGGATGCGGCTGGTAACCCTCGATGGCGATGTCTTCGTAACGGAAGGCGAACAGGTCCTTCACCTCCGGATTGAGCCGCAACCGCGGCAGCGGCCTGGGTTCGCGCGAGAGCTGCTCGCGCACCTGTTCGAAATGGTTGCGGTAGATGTGCGCGTCGCCGAAGCTGTGGACGAAATCGCCAACCTCCAGGCCGGTAACCTGGGCCACCATGTGTGTCAGCAGCGCGTAGCTGGCGATGTTGAAGGGCACGCCCAGGAACAGGTCGGCCGAACGCTGGTAAAGCTGACAGCTCAGCCTGCCGTCGGCAACGTAGAACTGGAACAGGGCGTGGCAGGGCATCAGGGCCATTTCCGGCAGGTCGGCCACGTTCCAGGCGCTGACGATCAGCCGGCGCGAGTCCGGATTGCGCCGGATCTCCTCCAGCACCCAGGCCAGCTGGTCGATCTCGCGGCCGTCGGGCGCCAGCCAGCGTCGCCACTGCTTGCCGTAGACCGGCCCCAGCTCGCCGTTCCCGTCGGCCCATTCGTCCCAGATCGTCACCCGGTTCTGGCGCAGGTAGCCGACATTGGTCTCGCCGCGGATGAACCACAGCAGTTCGTGGATGATCGAGCGCAGGTGCAGTTTCTTGGTGGTCACCAGCGGAAAGCCGGCCGTCAGGTCGAAACGCAGCTGGGCACCGAACACCGAGCGGGTCCCGGTGCCGGTCCGGTCGGTCTTGTCGGTGCCATGCGCCATCACATGCGCCAGCAGGTCCAGGTACTGCCTCATCGCGCTTCCTCCGCGGGCGGCGCCGGCGCCAACGTCGGCGCCCGCCGCGACAGCCACAACAGCCACAGCCCCACCACCAGCAGCGGCAGGCTCAGCACCTGACCCATGGTCAGCCAGCCGAAGGCCAGGTAGCCGATATGCGCATCCGGCTCGCGAACGAACTCGATGGCGAAACGGAACAGCCCGTACAGCAGGGCGAACAAGCCAGAGACCGCGTAGCGAGGCCGCGGCCGGCGCGAAAACCACAGCAGGGCCGCCAGCATCACCGCGCCCTCCAGGAAAGCCTGGTACAGCTGCGACGGATGCCGGGCGAAGGCGTCGAGGGCGCCGCTGGCGTGCAGCTGGCGCAACTGCTCGGCCGGAAGGCGGGCGTACTCGACCGGCAGCGCGTCCGGGAAAACGACGCCCCAGGTGCCGCCGGTCGGCTTGCCCCAGAGCTCGCCGCCGATGTAATTGCCCAGCCGGCCGAAGCCCAGGCCGGCGGGCACCAGCGGCGCCAGGAAGTCGATGGTGTCGAAAGCGTGCAGGCGGTGCTTGCGGGTCCACCAGGCCGCGGCGGCGAGCACGCCCAGCAGACCCCCGTGGAAGCTCATGCCGCCCTCGTTGATGCGCAGCACCGACAGCGGGTCGGCCAAGGCCGCCTCCAGACCGTAGAACAGCACGTAGCCCAGGCGACCGCCCAGCACCACGCCGAGCATGCCGTAGAAGATCAGGTCGCCGAAGGCCTCCTCGTTCACTCCGGGCAACCGCCCCGCCCGGACCCGGCGTCGGCCCAGCCACCAGGCAAAGCCGAAGCCGGCCAGGTACATCAGGCCGTACCAGTGGATGCCGTGCGGCCAGAACGGCAGCGGCACGGCGACCGGATCGATGTCGTGCAGGATGGTCATGCCGGCTCAGGTCCTGCGCCGCTTGCGCGCGGCGAGGATGTTCAGCGATTCGACGCCGGCCGAAAAGGCCATGGCGAAGTACAGGAACTTGCGGTCGATATGGAAATCGAAGCCGTCGGCGACCAGGGCCACGCCGACCAGAATGATGAAGCTCAGGGCCAGCATCTTCACGGTCGGATGCCGGTCGATGAAATCGCCGATCGGGTTTGCCGCGAACAACATCACCGCCACCGCCACCAGGATCGCCGCGACCATGATGGCGCGATTGTCCACCATGCCCACGGCGGTAATGACCGAGTCGAGCGAGAACACGATGTCTATCACCGCGATCTGGGCAATCACCACGCCGAACACCGCCGAGGGCCGGGTACCGATGTCCTCCTCCTCGCCGCGACCCTCGACCGAATCGTGGATCTCCATGGTGCCCTTGACCAGCAGGAACAGGCCGCCGGCGATCAGCACCAGGTCGCGCACGGAGAAGTCCTGGCCGAACAGGCTGAACAGGTTGTTCTCCATGCTGGCCAGGAAAGCCAGCGACAGCAGCAGCATGATCCGGGTCAGGCAGGCCAGGGCCAGACCGAAACGACGGGCGCTCGGTCGCCGGTCCGGCGGCAACCGGCTGACGGCGATGGAGATGAACACCAGGTTGTCGATGCCCAGCACGATCTCCAGCGCGGCCAGGGTCAGCAGGGCGACCCAGAGTTCGGTGCTGAACAGCCAATCCATCCGGCGAATCCCTCAGAGATAGCGCGGGAGCAGGACCAGCCCCCAGACGATCAACACGTTCATGTCGGCCAGGAAGACCGCGGCCGAGCCCATGTCCTTGGCCCGGCCGGCCAACTCGTGGTGTTCGGCGCCCCAGCGGTCCACCACCGCCTCGACCGCCGAGTTCAGCACCTCGATCACCAGTACCAGCATCATCGAGCCGATCAGCAGGGCGCGCTCGACCCCGTCCCGGCCCAGCCACAGGGCCAGCGGCGCCAGCACGACGAACAGGTAGGCCTCCAGCCGGAACGAGGACTCGAGCGACCAGGTCGCGCGCAGCCCCTTCATGGACCAGAGGAAGGCCTGCCAGGCCCGGAACGGGCTGCGCGGGGCGTGGCTGCCTTGGCTGTCGGCCATGCGGGAGGTCGGGGAAGCGGAAAGACGGCGCATTCTGCCACAGACCGCCGGCCGGCCCGGACCTTCGGCCCTTGCGCAACTCCGCCGCCGCCGCCACGCTCGCCGGAACGTCCGCGCGAGGAACCCTGCCATGTTCGACCCCGAACGCCTGCTCGGCCAGATGCTGGGAGACGCCCTGGACGGCCGCCTGGGCGGCCGCAGGCGCAAGCGCAGTACCGGCGTGCCGAAACTGTCGGGCAGCGCCAAGGCGCAGATCGGCCTGGGCCTGCTGGGCGTGGCCATGGCCGCCTGGGAGCATTACAAGGGCTCGGGCGGCCACCGGCACGAATCCGCCTCGGCCAGCCCTGCCGGGCTTCAGGCAACCGGACCGGGCGCCGCCGTTCCGCCGCCACCGCCGCCGGGAGCCTACGCCGCCCGGCCGGGCGCGGGCACCGTCGTTCCGCCGCCGCCGCCGCCGGGCGCCGCGACGCCACCACCGGCCACCCGGCGCGAGCAGGAGGCGCTGCACCTGCTGCGCGCCATGATCGCCGCCGCCCATGCCGACGGGCTGATCGACGAAGCCGAGCGCCAGGCCATCATGGGGCGCGCCCGCGAAGCGGGCATGGAGGACGACGACCTGCGCATGCTCGAGGCGGAGATCCGCGCCCCGTTCACGCTGGAGCAACTCGCGGCCCGCACCCTGCCGGGGCAGGAGACTGCCGTCTACGCGGCCGCCCTGCTGGCCGCCGGCGCCGAGACCGAACAGGAGCGGGCCTTCCTGGACCGGCTGGGCAAGGCCCTGTCGCTGGACGAGGCCAGCCGCCGCGACATCCATGTGCGGCTCGGCGCCGAGTCCGCCTGAACCCCGACCCTCCCGCATCCCCACCGCACCGACACGGAGTCCCGACATGCATCAGTGGTACCTCAGTTACGACGGCCGGCAGATCGGCCCGCTCGACCACGCCGCCGCGGTCGCCCAGGCCGCGAAGAATCCCGACGGCCATTGCTGGCGGCAGGGCTTCGCCGAATGGATTCCGATCAGCGCCTGCAGCGAACTGCGCGCCGAATCGGCCCCGGGCGCGCTGCCGGTGCCGGCGCCGCCGCCGGCGGCCGCCGGCCATCGGCGTGCCGACCTGATCGACTACCGCATCTACGGCGAGGACATGCAGTTCGTCGAAGTGGAGCTCGACCCCGGCGAAAGCGCGGTCGCCGAGGCCGGTTCGCTGATGTACAAGGACGCCGCCGTCAACATGGAGACGGTGTTCGGCGACGGCGGCAGCAGCGGCGGCAGCTTCATGGACAAGCTGGTCGGCGCCGGCAAGCGGCTGATCACCGGCGAGAGCCTGTTCACCACCGTGTTCACCCATGCCGGGACATCGGGCAAAGCCAGGGTGGCGTTCGCGGCCCCCTACCCCGGCACCATCGTGCCGATGACCCTGTCGAACTACGGCGGCACCATCATCGCCCAGAAGGACAGCTTCCTGTGCGCCGCCCGCGGCGTGCAGATCGGCCTGTATTTCCAGAAGAAGGTGATGACGGCGCTGTTCGGTGGCGAAGGCTTCATCATGCAGAAACTGACCGGCGACGGCCTGGTGTTCGTGCATGCCGGCGGCACCATCGTCGAGCGCGAGCTGGCCGCCGGCGAACGCCTGGACGTGGACACCGGCTGCGTGGTCGCCATGACCAGCACGGTGGATTTCGACCTGCGCACGGTCGGCGGGGTGAAATCCATGCTGTTCGGCGGCGAGGGCGTGTTCCTGGCCACTCTGACGGGCCCCGGCAAGGTCTGGCTGCAATCGCTGCCCTTCTCGCGCCTGGCCGGCCGCATGTTCAGCGCCGCCTACCAGCGCGGCGGCAGCAAGGGCGAAGGCTCGGTGCTGGGCGGCCTGGGCGGCATCATCTCCGGCGACCGGGGCTTCTGAGCCCTACCGGAAGGGCCGCGCCTCCGGCGCGGCCTTGACGGCAACGCGTCCCGCGAATATGGTTGTGACTGCCAACCATATCCGGCAGATCGCCATGCCGCACTCCGCCCGCACCGCCGCCACCGATCGCCTGGCCCAGGATGCCGCCGACTTGCAGGCGGCCCTGGCCCGGCTGCTGCGCGTGTACCAGTTCCGCGACCGCGACCGGATCTGCTGCCATGACGTGTCGGTGACCCAGTGCCACGCCCTGGAACTGTTGGTCGAACGCGGCGCGATGCGCAGCCAGGCCCTGTCCGATGCCCTGCTGCTGGACAAGAGCACCACCACCCGCGTGGTGGACGCCCTGGTGCGCAAGGGCTATGCCGAGCGCAGCCCCGACCTGGAGGACCGCCGCGCCGTGCGCCTGCGCGCCACCACCGCCGGACGCCGTCTGGTCCAGCGCATCAACGACGACCTGGTGGCCCAGCAGCGTGCGCTGCTGGCCGACCTGCCGGCCGAGGTCAGGCGCGGCACCATCGAAACCCTCGACCGCCTGGCGGGGCTGGCCGAACGCCGGTTCCTCGACGCCGGCGGCTGCGGTCCCGGCGCCTGCGCGCCATCGGAGGGCCGCCGTCCAGGCTGCGCCTGATTCGGCTCGCCCAATTTGTTGTTACTACCACCAACAAGGAAACCCTCATGAACGCCTCCCTCCCTGTCGTGGTGATCGGCGCCGGTCCGGTCGGCCTTGCCGCCGCCGCGCACTTGCTGGAACGCGGCCTGGAACCGCTGGTGCTGGAAGCCGGCGAGCGGGTCGGCGCCGGCATGCTGTCCTGGGCCCACGTGCGCATGTTCTCGCCCTGGCGCTACAACGTGGACCGGGCAGCAAGCGCCCTGCTCGAGCGCCACGGCTGGCGGCTCGAAGATCCGGAAGGCTTCCCAACCGGCGCGGACATGGCCGAGCGCTACCTGGCGCCCCTGGCCGCCACCCCGGAGCTGGCGCCGCGCATCCGCACCGGCAGTCGCGTCATCGCCGTCAGCCGCTGGCGCCGCGACCGGATGAAGGATGCCGGCCGCGCCGACACGCCGTTTCTCGTCCGCTACGTGGACAGTCGCGGCGAACACGACATCCGCGCCCGGGCGGTGATCGACGCCTCCGGGACCACCAGCCTCCCCAACCCGATGGGCGCCTCCGGCCTGCCCGCGCGCGGCGAGGCCGCCGTGGCCGCGCATGTCGTCCACGGCATGCCGGACGTGTTGGGACGCGATCGCGACCGTTATGCCGGTCGCCGGGTGCTGGTGGTCGGCAGCGGCCACTCCGCCTTCAACGTGCTCAACGATCTGGCGACGCTGGCGGGAGAAGCACCGGGCACCCGCATCGTCTGGGCCCTGCGCCGCGCCACCGTGGCCCGGGTGCTCGGCGGCGGCGAGCATGACCAGCTGCGCGAACGCGGTGCCCTGGGCCTGGCCATCAAGCGCTGGCTGGAGGCCGGCGTGCTGCGCGCGGAAACCGGCTTCCATCTGGAAAGCCTGGAACGCACCGACGAGGGCATCGTCGCCCGCGACGGCGAGCGTGCCTTGCCGCCGGTGGACGAGATCGTCTCCGCCACCGGCTTCCGGCCCGACCATCGCATCCTTGCCGAACTGCGCCTGGCCCTGGATCCGGGCACTGCCGCGCCGGTCGCGCTGGCGCCACTGATCGATCCCAACCTGCACAGCTGCGGCAGCGTCCGCCCGCATGGCATCGCCGAGCTGGCCCACCCCGATCCCGGCGTCTACATCGTCGGCATGAAAAGCTACGGCCGCGCGCCGACCTTCTTGCTGCTGACCGGCTACGAGCAGGTGCGTTCGGTGGTGGCCGGCATCGCCGGCGACCATGCCGCCGCCGCCCGGGTCGAACTGGTGCTGCCGGAAACCGGGGTCTGCATCACCCGGTTCGCTGACGAGGGCGAAGGGGCGCCGCCCAACCGGTGCTGCGCGCCGCCACTGACCGACAGCGCCGGACTGGCGGAGGCACCTGCAAGCGCAACGGTCGGTTGCGGCACCGGCTGCGGCAGCGGCCGCCCGGCGGCGAGCGCCGCCTGCTGCGCCTGAGCATGAGCCCGACGGAACGTCGCGCCGTCTGGCGGCTGGGCGCCAGCCAGTGCCTGTACTGGGGCCTGCTGTATTACGGCTTCGCGGTTCTGCAGCTGCCCTGGCAGCGGGCCTCGGGCGGCAGCCAGGCGCAGGTCGCCGGCGCCTATTCTCTTGGCCTGCTGGTGATGGCCCTGGCGGCGCCGGCCGTGGGTCGCCGGATCGATCGCGGCCGGGCCGCCGCCGTGTTCCATGCCGGCACCGGCTTTGCCCTCGCCGGCCTGGTCCTGGGCCTGGCCGCGCAGCATCTGCCCCTGCTCTATCTTGCCTGGGGCCTGCTCGGCCTGGCCATGGCCTGCCTGCTCTACGAACCGGCCTTCGGTCTGGTGATCCGCCACTTCCGGCAGAGCGAGGATCGCCTGCGCGCCCTGGCTACGGTCACCGTGCTCGGCGGCCTGGCCAGCACCCTGTGTCTGCCCCTTCTGGCGTATGCGCTGGCCTGCCTGGGCTGGCGCGGCACCCTGATGGCGATGGCGGTACTGGTGGCACTGGCCTCGCTGATGATGTCCCGTGCCGTGCTGCCCACGCTCGCCCGAACCGGGGTACCGGCCCCGACCGGCACCGGCCCGGCACAGGCACAGGTGCAGACCACAGGTGCGCGGGCGGGCGCCGGTTTCGCCGCGGTACTGGCCACCTTCGTCACCGGCACGGTTGCCGCCATGGCCATGACCACGCTGCTGGTGCCCTTGCTGGTGGCGCGCGGGATGTCGCCGGAAAGTGCTGCCCTGGCCCTGTCGAGCCTGGGCGTGATGCAACTGCCGGGACGCGTTTGGCTGATGCGCGGCCGGCATCGCCCGTCCATGCGGACGCTGGTGGTCTGGCCGGTGGCCTTGCAGGCCATCGGGCTCGGCCTGGTGTCGTTCTCACCCGGCGCCGTGGCCTCGGCCATCGGCGTGGCGGTGTTCGGACTGGGCGCCGGCATCCTCACCCTGTCCCGCCCCTGGCTGCTGCAAGCCCTGTATGGCAGGGACAGCGTCGGCTACTGGAATGGCCGCCTGGCGCGTTGGCAGGGCCTAGCACGGGCGGCGACGCCTCTGACGGCGGCCGGCGTCGCCGGCATGCTCGGGCAGGCGGAAACGCTGGCGCTGCTGGCCCTGGCGCTGGCTCTCAGCCTGTCGCTGGCCTACCGGCTGGCCAGCATCGCCGATGCCGGGAACTGAGCACCCTGCCAGCGCCACTCCAGGCTCACCCAGGCGGTACGGCCGGGGCCGGGTTCGAAGTAGCGGCGGTTGGCCTCGTTGACGATCACCGAGCCGACATGGCGGCGATCCGTCGCGTTGTCGAGCCACGCGGCCAGGCGCAGCGAATGCGCACCCAGCCGCCAGCGACGGGCAATGCCAAGGTCGATAAGGGTATGGGCGGCCGCGGCATCGCTGGCGTGGTCGTCCACGACCACGCGACCGACATGGCGCAGCTGCGCCCAGGCCTGCCAGGCCGGCCCGGCCTGCCATTGCAGGTGCAGCCAGGCCTGCCGCTCGGGAATGCCCGGCAGCGGCGTGCCAGCGGACGCCGGGCCTTCACGCAGCTCGGCATCGAGCCGGGTCCAGGCGCCGCGCAGTGTCCAGTGCTCGCCGAGCGCGCGCTCGAACTCCAGTTCTAGGCCATGGCGTCGGCTGCGGGCGGCATTGCGGAAGCTGGCCCGGCCGGCCACGCTGCTGGCCACCACCAGTTCGTCGCGGGTATCGATCCTGAACAGGCTGGCCGCCGCCGACCAGGCATCGGTCCGCCACTTCAGACCCAGTTCGACGCTACGGCTGCGCGACGGGGCGAGATCCAGGTTGAGCCCGCCCACACCGTCGGGCCGGTAGGCCAGCTCGACCAGGGTCGGCGTTTCGAAGCCGCTGCCCCAGGCAAGATGGACCGCGCCGCCTTGCCCCAAGGCCCGGCGCAGGCCGAGCACCGGGGTCCAGCGCCGGAACGTCACGGCACCGCTGTCGTCGGGATTGCCGGGCCGTACGTAGCGGTCGTCGGAACGAAAGCGGACCCGGCTGCCACGCAGGCCCGCCAACAGGGACCAATCGTCGGCGAAGCGCCAGTCTGCCTGGGCGAACAAGTCGCTGCCGGCCACCCGGTTGCGTTCGTCGCGGCGCAGGGCGCCCTGCAGGCCCAGTTGCGCACCGACGAAGTTCTCGTAGCCGCGCCGGTGCTGCGCCAGCCATTCGTGACCGAGGCCCAGCACCCAGTGCAGGGGATGCCCGGCCAATGCCATCTCGCCATCGGACTGAAGCTGCAGACCGCCGTAATCGTTGTCCAGCGCGATCACGCCGCCGCCCTGCAGGGGATTGGCCTGGGCGGCCACTGGCACCGCCAGCACCTGCCAGACCTCGCGCCGGCCGACCCAGGCCAGGGCTTCCAGGCCAGTACCGGCCAGGCCGCCGCGCCAACGCAGGCCCATCTGGTCCTGCGCGAAGCGCTTGCGGGTATCGAAGGCCAGCGCCTGCGGCGCGGTCTGGCGCGGATCGGCCTCGAACTGCGCCCGGCTCAAGCCCAAGGGATCCTCGGCGCGCGGGCTGTCCACCCGGTTGAGCACGAGGGACCAGCCCTCGCCGTCGGCACGCTCACCCTGGTGCAGGCGCAGGTTGAAGGAATCGCGCCGCGCTGCCGATTGCGGCCGCCAGCCCTCGGTGGCGAAGGTGGAAGCACCCAGCACATAGCCCCAGCCGCCGATCCGGCCGCGCGCGGCCAGGGACGCCCGGGCATCGCGACCGCCGCCAGCGGCTGCGCCGGCAGTGAACTCCGGCCGGACGGAGCCACTGCCGCTGTCAACCCGGATCACGCCGCCGGAGGCATTGCCGTGCATGACGGAAAACGGCCCGCGCAGCACTTCGACCGTCTCCACGCTGGCCAGATTGACATGCGAGATCTGCGCCTGCCCGTCCGGCTGGCTGGCCGGGATGCCGTCCACCAGCACGCGGATGCCGCGGATGCCGAAGCCGGCGCGGGCGCCGAAGCCGCGGATGGAAAGCTGAGTGTCCTGGGCATGGTTCTGCCGTTCGCGCGCGGCCAGGCCGGGCACGCCCCGCAGCCACTCCGACATGCCGATCCCGGGCGACGGCCCGGGCTCGCCAGCGATGCTGAGCGAGGCCGGCACCTCCTCGGCGAAACGCGGCACCCGGGTCGCGGTCACCGTGACGGCATCCAGGGTGTCCGGGTCGGCGGCCGCGACGACAGCCGCCAGCAGCCAGGCGTTCACTCGTCGGCGTAGATGGCGACGCCGCGGCTGCCGTCCGGAGCGATCCAGGCCCGGTACATGCCCGGCGTGTTGAAGGGCATGGCGATATTGCCCCGCGCATCCAGGGCGATGGCGCCGCCGTCACCGCCCAGGGCCGGCACCTCGCCGTTCACCACCGCCTCGGCGGCCAAGGCCAGCGGCTCGCCGCGCAGGCGCACCCGGGCGCAGACTTCGTGTGCGACAGCCAGACGAATGAAGTACTCGCCCCACCCGGTCGCCGAGAGTGCGCATCCGGCATCGGCCCAGGTGCCGGCACCGATCACCGGCGAATCGCCGACCCGGCCCCAGCGCTTGAGGGTCATGCCGCCGGTGGAGGTCGCCGCGGCGAGATGACCCTGGGCATCCAGGGCCACCGCGCCGACCGTGCCCCACCGATACTGGCGGCGCCCCGCCTGCTGCCGGGCGGCGCGTTCACGCGCGTCCTGCAGCTGCTTGCGGCGCCGCTCGGTGTCGAACCAGTCCGGGCGGACGCGCTCGATCTCCGGCCGGGTGTCGGCGAAAGCCTCGGCTCCCTCCCCCACCAGCATCACGTGCGGCGAATGCTCCATCACCGCCCGCGCCAGCCGGATCGGATGGCGCACGGTGCGTACGCCGGCCACCGCACCGGCACGGCGGGTGTGGCCCTCCATCAGCGACGCATCCAGCTCGTGTCCGCCCTCGGCATTGAACACCGCGCCCTTGCCGGCATTGAACCAGGGCGAATCCTCCAGCACCTCGACCGCGGCCATGGCGGCGTCCAGGGCGGCACCGCCTTCGTTCAGCACCGCCTGTCCGGCGTCCAGCGCCCTGCCGAGGTCGGCCCGGATCGCCCGCTCATCCTCCGCCGAAAGGCTGCCGCGTTCGATCACCCCTGCCCCGCCGTGGATCACCAGCGCCGTGCGCGGCGCCTCCGCGAAGGCGGAAACGGACGCCGCCAATGCCAGCGACAAGGACATCGAAAGCCAGGCACGCATGCGGGCAACTCCACGGGAACTGCGGAGAGTTCTATCAGGTAAGCGGCGGCGGTTAAACAGCTGGTGCCGGCACAGCGCCGGCCGGCACGGCCTTGCGCCCGCGGCGCCGCAGGAGGCGCCCGCTCAGCCCTGATGGCGAAGCGCTTCGATCGGGTCGAGGCGGGCGGCCTTGCGGGCGGGGTAGAAGCCGAAAAACAGTCCGGTGGCGACCGCGAAGCCCGTGGCCAGGGCGATCACGTCCAGGCTCAGCGCCACCGGCAGGGCCACGAACTTCGCCGTGAGCCAGGTGCCGGCCACGCCCAGAACGATGCCGATCACGCCGCCCCCCAGTGACAACATCATCGCTTCGGCCAGGAACTGCAGCTGGATTTCCCGCGGACCGGCACCCACGGCCATGCGCAGGCCGATCTCGCGGATCCGCTCGGTCACCGACACCAGCATGATGTTCATGATGCCGATACCGCCGACGATCAGCGAGATCGTCGCCACGGCGCCCAGCAACAACGACATGAGCCGGGTGGTCTCGGTGCGGGTACTGACGATCTGGGTGAGATTGCGCACGGTGAAATCGTCGTCGGCACCCGGCTGGATGCGATGGGTTTCCCGCAGCACCTCGGCGATGCGGCGCTCGACCTCGGGCATGACCTCGGCGCTGGCGGCGCCGACGGTGATCTGCATGACCGTGCGCGGCGGCAGGCTCATCTGTCCCATCAGGCGGCGGCGCCCGGTTTCCAGCGGCACGAACACCACATCGTCCTGGTCGCCTCCCCAATTGTTGGCGCCACGCGGCTCGAGCACGCCGACGACGGTGAAGGGCACCCGGCCCACGCGGATGGTCGCGCCGACCGGGTCTTCGTCGCCGAACAGCTTCTCGCGCACGGTCTGCCCGAGCAGCACCACCTTCGCGGCGGCGCCGTAGTCGCGCTCGGCGAAGTAGTCGCCCAGGGCGATGTTCCAGTCGTTGATGGCGAAATGGTCCGCCTCCACCCCATACCAGCTGGTGGACCAGTTCCGGTCGGCGTTGATGACCTGGGCGCCACCGCGGATAGAGCCGCTGACGTACTGCGCGCCTTCCACCCGCTCCCGGATCGCCCGGACGTCGTCGTCGGTAAGGGAGAAGATGCTGCCGGCCCCCATGCGCACCGCACCCTGGCGGCCGAAGTTTGGATTGACGTCGATGCGGTTGGTGCCCAGCCGCGAAATGGCCCGATCGAGTTCCGCCTGGGTGCCTTCACCCACCGACACCATCACGATCACGGCGGCAATGCCGATGATGACACCCAGGGCGGTCAGCACGCTGCGCAGCCAGTTGCCGCGCAGGGCGAACAGGGCCATGCCGAGGATGTCGCCGATGCCCGCGCCCTTCATGCGGCCTCCTGCAGCTCGCCGTCACGCATGACGACGGCACGGTCGGCGAAATCGGCCACATGCTGTTCGTGGGTGATCAGGACCACCGTGTGACCCTCGTGCTGCAGGCGCTTGAACAGGGCCATGATCTCGTCGCCGGTACGGGTGTCCAGCGCGCCGGTGGGCTCGTCGGCCAGCAGTACCGGCGGCTTGTTGATCAGGGCGCGAGCGATGGCCACGCGTTGCTGCTGGCCGCCGGAGAGTTCCGCGGGCCTGTGCCCGGCACGTTCGGCCAGGCCGACCTCGGCGAGGGCCTGCTCGGCCCGGGCCCGCCGCTCCTGCCGCGGGATGCCGGCATAGGCCAGCGGCAGCATCACGTTCTCCAGCGCCGTGTGCCGGGAAAGCAGATGGAAGCCCTGGAACACGAACCCGATCTTGCGCAGGCGCAGCGCGGCCCTGCCGGCGGCATCCAGTTCGGCGACATCTTCCCCATCGCAGCGGTATCGGCCGGACGTCGGCTGGTCCAGGCAGCCGATGATGTTCATCAGGGTGGACTTGCCCGAACCCGATGGCCCCATGATGGCCAGGAACTCACCGTGGTCCACCCGCAGCGACACGCCGCGCAAGGCCACCACCTCGGCCGGTGTGCCCTCGGCATAGACCTTGCGGATGCCGTCCAGTTCGATGACCGGGCGCGCCGCCATCAGCCGGCAAGCTCCTCGCCGACGATCACCAGGTCGCCTTCGGACAGGCCTTCGCCCTGTACTTCGGCGTGGCGGCTGTCGGAGGCGCCGACCCGCACCGGCACCGGCACCGGCTTGCCGTACTGTAGCCGCCACAAGGTGGCCCGCCGGGCCGACAGGTGCTCGCGCAGGGCCTGGTCGAAGGCAGCGCGACGGGCCTCGTCCAGGCTGGCGCGAAAGCCGGCGAAGCCTTCCAGCACGCGCCGGAGGATGGCCTGCTGGATGGCCTCGGGCGATGGCGCGCCGTTGCCGGCGCCGGCGACGATCATGACGCCTCCACCCGGACCACCGCCCGGGACAGCCGGACCTGCGGCCTGGCCGGCCGCGGCCGTCCGGCGCTGTTGCATGCGCTCGCGCATCGCCGCCAGGTCGGCGTCGAGGGCGGCGCGCTGGCTCGCGTCCAGGTTCAGGGGCGCCACCATGGCCGGGATGGCCGCCGCCAGCTCGCTTCCGCCCACGCGCATGGCGCCGGCCGGCGGCTCCGGCGCGTCGGCCGGGCGGTAGCGCAGGGCCGCGATCGGCACCCGCAGTACGCCCTCGCGCCGACTGACCTCGATCTCGGCGTTGGCGGTCATGCCCGGCAGCAGGCTGCCGTCCGGATTGTCCACCGCGACGATGACCGGGTAGGTGATCACGTTCTGGGTATTGGTGGCCGACAGGCGCACCTGCTTCACCTGGCCGGCGAACTCGCGGCCGGGGAAGGCGTCCACGGTGAAGCGTACCGGCTGGCCCGCGCGCAACTGGCCGACGTCGGACTCGTCAACGCTCAGTTCGATCAACATCTGCGACAGGTCTTCGGCGATCTGGAACAGCACCGGGGTCTGGAAGCTGGCGGCAACCGTCTGGCCCGGTTCGACCGCGCGGTTGAGCACCACGCCGTCCACCGGCGAGCGCAGCTCGGTATGGCGCAGGTCGAGCTCGGCGTTGGCCACCGCCGCCTGGCGTTGCAGCACCGCCGCCTCGGCGGAGCCGACCCGGGCCCGGGCCTGGTCGCGGGCGGCCAGGGCCAGATCCAGTTCGCTGCCGGCGATCAACCGTCGCTCCGCCAGTTCGCGCTTGCGCACGTAGTCGGCTTCGGCATTGCGGCGATTGGCGATGGCCTCCTCGAGCGCGGCGCGGGCACTGGCAAGATCGGCCCGGGCCTGGTTGAGCCGCGCCTCGAAGGTGGCCGGATCGATGCGGGCGATCACCTGGCCGGCCTGCACGCGCTGGTTGAAGTCCACCTCCACACTCTTGACCTGCCCCGACACCTGCGAGCCCACATCCACCGTCGAAAGGGCGCGCAGGGCGCCGGTGGCGGAGATGGCAAGCTGCAACTGGCCGCGGTCCACGGCAGCGGTGCGATAGCGCGCAGTGCCATCGTCGCGGCTGCCGAGCGCGGACCACAGGACAAAGGCGAGCAGGATGGCGGCAGCGGCGATGAGAAGGCGAAACAGGGAAAAGCTGCGCAGTCCAGGCATGTGCACTCCAGCGGCGGAACGACGACGGGTGAAACGCGGCAGCGGCCGCGCGGTTGACAAGCCCCGCCTCAGACAGGAGACGCCTCGGGGAAGCGGATGGTCGCAACCGTGCCCTGGCCGGGGGTGCTGTCCAGCCGCACCGGCCAGCCGTAACGGTCGGCCAGCCGGCGCACCAGGGTCAGGCCGATGCCCTGACCCTCGCGCCGGCCATCGCCACCCCGGAAGAAGGGATCGAAGGCCCGGGCCAGCTCGGCCTCGCTCATGCCGATGCCGGTATCGGCCACGGTGATCTGGCCGGGACGGATGCCCACGCTCACCTTGCCGGCATCGGTGTAGTGGCAGGCGTTGCGAAGCAGGTTGCCCAGCAGCACCGCCAGCACCCGCGGCGGCGCATGCAGGCGGAAGTCGCCGGCCCGCTCCAGCTCCAGCACCACCGGTTTTCCGGCCAGCAGCAGCCGCGCCTTGTCCACTTCCTCGGCCACGACCTCGGACACCAGGAAGTCCTCCTCCGGCAGGCCGCGGTCGCCCTCCCTGGCCAGGATCAGGAAGGCCTCGATCAGCGCTTCCATGTCCCGACCGGCGCCGCGGATGCGCTCCAGGGCCCGGCGCGAACGCGGCGACAGCGTTTCGTCGGCCGCCATCATGTCGCCTGCCACCCGGATCACGGTCAGCGGCGTGCGCAGCTCATGCGAGGCGTCCCGGGTAAAGTTGCGTTCGCGCTCGACGAAGGATTCGATCCGGCTGGCGAACTCGTGCAGGGACGAGGCCAGCACCAGGGTCTCGCCCTCGAGGTCGGCTGGCAGCCGGTGCGGACCGAGCAGGGAGGCATCGGGCTGTTTCGGGTCCCACTGCTGCACCTGGTTGGCCAACCAGATCACCGGCGATACCGCCCGCTTCGAGCTGCGATAGGTGCCCCAGGCGATGACGTAGATGACCACCAGCACGATCGCCAGCGGCACCATGCCGAACCAGAAGGCCAGGCTGTCCACCTGCTCCTGCTTGAACAGCAGGTACATCGTCCGGCCATCGTCGGCGCGCTCCACCAGCACCAGTGACCCGCCCTGTTCGCGCGGCAGGATGTGAAAACCAGGCGGCAGCGCCTGCAGCTCGGGCGGTAGCCCGGCCTTGTCGGCCGCGGGCGGCAGCAGGTATCCGGTCATGTTGTAGGTGTCGGGAACCTCGGCCGCCGGGTCGCGCGCCAGCCGCTGCCAGTAGTGTGCCGCCTCCTGGCGCAGGGCCTGCTGGATCAGCACGTGCTTGAGCACGGCCGACGCGCCGTAGACGCCCAGCACCGCCGCGAAGCTGATCGCCGCCGCCTGCAGGATGAAGGCCGTCCATATCTTCCGGCGCAGGCCGCTGCGCTTGCCGTCCATATGCGTTCAGGCCGCCGGCGGCGCGTCGAGGTCAGCGATGCGGTAGCCGGCGGTCTGCACCGTGTGCAGCAAGGGACGATCGAAAGGCCGGTCGATGATCTTGCGCAGGTTGTACAGGTGGCTGCGCAGGGTGTCCGAATCCGGCAGGCTGTCGCCCCAGATCTCGCGCTCGATGTCGCGCCGGCTGACCACCCGCGGCGATTCCCGCATGAGGATGGTCAGCAGACGCAGGCCGATCGGCGAGAGCTGCAGCTCGCGGCCGGCACGGGTGACGCGCAGGCTGGCGGTGTCCAGCACCAGGTCGGCCACCTTCAGCACGCCGGCACTGACCTGACGCCGCTCGCGGCGGATCAGGGCGCGCAGGCGCGCTTCCAGCTCCTGGATCGCAAAGGGCTTGACCAGATAATCGTCGGCGCCGGCCTCGAGGCCGGTGACCTTGTCCGACAGGGTGTCGCGGGCGGTCAGCATCAGCACCGGCGTGGCCTTGCGCGCCTCCTGGCGCAGGCGCCGGCAGACTTCGATGCCGTCCATGCGCGGCAACATCAGGTCCAGCACGATCACGTCGTAACCGTTCTCGCTGGCCAGGCGGTAGCCGTCCACGCCGTCGCTGGCGTAGTCCACGCCGAAGCCGCGGGACTCCAGGTACTCGCCCACCATTTCGGACAGCCCCCGGTTGTCTTCCACCACCAGGACCATGCCGGCCGGGTCTTCGCGTCGCATAGGGGGCCTCCGTTACGCCTTCAGCTTTGTGAAGAGTAGGCCGGAACCGGGGTGAGGACACCGTGAAGCCGTCCCGGCCCCTGCCCTTGGCGGCCAGCCGGGCGGCAACGCCGGCCAACGGCCCGCGAACGCCGGTCCATGTGGTCGCCGGCCCCTGCGCCGGGACCGTACCGCCGGCCCACGCGAGCGGCTAGGCTTTGCCCGCCCTGGCCCGCCACCCCGACCGGTACTGCCCGCATGTCCACCTTCGGCGCCTACGCCACCCCCGTGCTGCTGCTGCTCGCCTCCAACGTATTCATGACCTTCGCCTGGTACGGGCACCTGAAATACAAGGCCAGCCCGCTCTGGATCGTGGTCTTCGCCAGTTGGGGCATCGCCTTCTTCGAATACTGCCTGCAGGTGCCGGCCAACCGGCTCGGGCACGCGGTCTATTCGGCGCCGCAGCTCAAGGGCATCCAGGAGATCCTGACCCTGCTGGTGTTCGCCGCCTTCTCCGCGTGGTACCTGGGCGAGCCGGTGAAGTGGAACCACGTGGCGGCCTTCGCCCTGATCGTGCTGGCGGCCTTCCTGCTGTTCCTGGACTGAGCCTGGGCCATCAGAACGGAATGCGTCCGAGCAACATGTCCCGGAACATCACCCAGTCGCCCAGGAAAGAGTAGAAGGGGTGCCGGAAGGTGGCCGGCCTGTTCTTCTCGAAGAAAAAATGCCCGATCCAGGCGAAGGCGTAGCCGGACACCAGTGCCGCCAGCAGCCACCAGGGATCACGGGTGACCGCAGTCGCGGCCAGGAAGCCCAGGGCGACGCAGCTGCCGACGAAATGCAGGCGGCGACAGATGCGGTGGCGATGCTCGCCCAGGTAGAAGGGATAGAACTCGCTGAAGCTGGCGAAACGCTTGCTCATGTCACGCCCCTCCCGGCCGGTGCCTGCCCGGGGAATTCTGCCACGGCGCCCCCTTCCCCGGCCTCGTCTGCGGCCCTTTCCTCGGCCTTGGCCCGGTCCCAGTAGGCATCCTGGGCCGCCAGCGACAGGCCGGCCAGGTCCACGCCCTCGGCCCGGGCCAGTTGCTCCATGCGGCGGAAGCGGCGCTCGAACTTGGCGTTGGCCCGACGCAGGGCGGCGCCGAAATCCACCCGGGCGTGGCGGGTCAGGTTGGCGGCCACGAACAGCACGTCGCCCAGCTCGTCCTCGAGCCGTTCGCGGGCGGTTTCGTCGCCAGCCGCCAGGGCAGTGAACTCGGCCCGGACCTCTTCGATTTCCTCGTGCAGCTTGGCCAATACCGGCTCAGGCCCCGGCCAGTCGAAACCCAGGGTGGCGGCGCGCTTCTGCAGCTTCACCGCCCGCAACCACTCCGGCAGGCCGCGGCCGATTCCGGCCAGCACGCTGTCGTCGCCCTCGCCGCGGGCGGCGCGTTCGCGCCGCTTGTGTTCCTCCCAGGCCGCCGTCTGCGCCTCGGCGTCGGCCACCGATTCGTCGCCGAACACGTGCGGGTGCCGGCGCAGCATCTTGTCGCGGATCGCCGCCACCACGTCGCCGAAGTCGAAGGCGCCCGCCTCCTCGGCCATGCGGGCATGGAAAACCACCTGCAGCAGCAGGTCGCCAAGCTCGTCCTTGAGATCGACCAGATCGCCGCGGCGGATGGCATCGGCGACCTCGTAGGCTTCCTCGATGGTGTACGGGGCGATGCTGGCGAAATCCTGCTCGATATCCCAGGGGCAACCGCGCTGCGGGTCGCGCAGGCGCGCCATGATCTCCAGCAGCTCGCGGATGTCAGCCATGCGCCGGCACCGCCTCCAGCCACTCCCGCCAGGGCAACGAGGCATCGCCCAGGGCGATGAAGTCCGGATTGAGCAGCGATTCCTTGCGGTTGTATTCCAGCGGCCGGCCGTCCAGCCCCAGTACCACGCCACCGGCGGCCTCGAGCACGCACTGGGCGGCCGCGGTGTCCCATTCGCTGGTCGGGCCGAAACGCGGGTACACATCCACGCGGCCCTCGGCGATCCGGCAGAACTTCAGGGAAGAACCCAGGCCATGCCGTTCGGCCTCGCCCATGCGATCGAGAAAGGCAGTGGTGCGCGCATCGAGGTGCGAGCGGCTGGCGGCCACCCGCAGCGGCGTGGTGGCCGGCCGGCGCGTGGACAGCGGAATGTCGCGACCCTGCTCGCGCAGCCAGGCGCCCTCGCCAGCCTGCGCATGCAGCAGGTAGTCGAACACCGGCGCATAGACCACGCCAAGCACCGGCCGATGGCCTTCCACCAGGGCGATGTTGACGGTGAACTCACCGTTTTTCTTCACGAACTCGCGGGTGCCGTCGAGCGGATCGACCAACCAGTAGCGCGACCAGGCGCGACGTTCCTCCCAGGCGATGCCGGCGGCTTCCTCGCTCAGCACCGGGATGGCCGGGTCGAGCCGGCGCAGGCCTTCGCAGATGATCCGGTGCGAGGCCAGATCGGCTTGGGTGAGGGGCGAGGCGTCGTCCTTGGCCTCGACGCTGAAATCGCGGGCATAGACCTCGAGGATGGCGGCGCCGGCGGCGCGGGCCAGGGTGATGCAGGCTTCACGCAACTCGCTCACGCACGTCCCTCCAGCACTTCCCGGACGATGAACAGGGCGGCCAGGGAGCGGCCTTCCGAGCAGTCTTCGCGCAGGGCCAACTCTCCCAGGCGGTCCAGACGCCATGGCACCACTTCCAGCGGCTCGGGTTCGTCCCCGGGCAGACGCTCGGGGTACAGGTCCTCGGCCAGGACCAGGTGGATGTGGTGCTGCATGTAGGTGGGCGCGGTGGTGATCTGGCGCAGCAGGGTCAGCTTGCGCGCGCCCATGCCCACTTCCTCCTTGAGCTCGCGGTTGGCTGCCTCCGTGGCGGTTTCGCCGGCGTCCATCTTGCCCTTGGGCAGACCCAGTTCGTAGCGATGCACGCCGGCGGCGTATTCGCGCACCAGCAGCACCGTGCCCGGTTCCGGAATGGCGGCGATGATCACCGAGCCCAGCCCCGGGCTGAGGATGCGGTGGTAACGCCGGCGCTCGCCATTGCTGAACTCCAGATCCAGCCATTCCCGGCGGGTGCCGCCGGCCTCCTGGACCTCGCGGCGGTGGATGACGGGCAGGGGGCGCGGCGGGCTGGACATGGCGCGATTCTAGCCGCTGCGGCCGACGCCGTCCCGGCGTGGACAGGCCAGGGGCGGCGGCGGATCATTCCCGGCCATGGAAACGAACCCGACCGCAGCCGCGACGGCCGCCGCCCGGGCCTGGCGCGACCGCGACCTGGCCGTGCTCTGGCATCCCTGCACGCAGATGAAGGAACACCCCGACGCCCTGCCGCTGGTGCCGATCCGGCGCGGTCGCGGCGCCTGGCTGGAAGGCGTGGACGGCAAACGCTACCTCGACGCGGTCAGCAGCTGGTGGACGAACCTGTTCGGACATGCCGAGCCGCGCATCGCCGAGGCCGTCGCCGCCCAGGCGCGTGAGCTGGAGCACGTGATCTTCGCCGGCTTCTCGCACGAGCCGGGCCTGCGCCTGGCCGAGGCCCTGCTGGCGGTGGCGCCACGCCAGGCCGGCAGACCGCCGCTGGCCCGCGTGTTCTACGCCGACAATGGCTCGGCAGCCATCGAGGTGGCGCTGAAGATGAGCTTCCACTGCCACCGCAACCGCGGCGACGACCGGCGCACCCGCTTCGTGGCGCTCGGCAACAGCTACCACGGCGAAACCCTCGGCGCGCTGTCCATGGGCGACATTCCGCTCTATCGGCGCGTATATGCGCCGCTGTTGCTGCAGCCGTTGTTCGCGCCGTCGCCCGACGCCTTCGAAGCCGAACCCGGAGAATCGGCCGAGGCCTGCGCCCTGCGCCGCGCCGAAGAGCTGCGCGCCATTTTCGAGGCCCACCCCGGCGAAATCAGCGCACTCATCCTCGAACCGCTGGTGCAGTGCGCCGGTGGCATGCGCATGCACCACCCGGCCTATCTGCGCCGCGCCCGCGAGATCTGCGACGTCCATGGCGCGCACCTGATCGCCGACGAGATCGCGGTCGGCTTCGGTCGCACCGGCACCCTGTTCGCCTGCGAGCAGGCCGGTATTGCCCCGGACTTCCTCTGCCTGTCCAAGGGCCTGACCGGCGGCTTCATGCCGCTTTCGGCGGTACTGACCACCCAGGCGGTCTACGAGGCCTTCCTGGACGATTCGCGCGAACGCGCCTTTCTGCACTCGCACAGCTACAGCGGCAATCCGCTGGCCTGCGCGGCGGCGCTGGCCTCGCTGGCGATATTCGCCGAGGACGACGTCCTGGCACGCAACCGCGTCACTGCTGCCCGCATGGCCGAGCTGGCCGCGCCGCTGGCCGAACATCCATGCGTGGCAGACCTGCGCCAGACAGGCATGATTCTGGCGATAGAGACACGCGCGGCCAGCGGCGAGCACGGCACCGCCGTGGAAATCGCCGGCGGCGCCGGCCTGCGCGCCTACCGCCATGCGATCTCCCGCGGGGTGGTGCTGCGCCCGCTGGGCGACGTGCTGTACTGGATGCCGCCCTACTGCGTCGGCGAGGAAGAGTTGTTGCACCTGGCCGAGGTCACCACCAGCGCCATCGCCGAGGTCTGGCGATGAGGACCGTCCGCTGCCACGTGGACCTGCCGCTGCGGCCCGGCCAGATCGTCGCCCTGCCCGAGCCGGCGGCCGCGCACCTGGTACGAGTGCTGCGGCTGGGGCCGGGCGACGCCCTGGTGCTGTTCAATGGCGACGGCCACGACTATCCCGCCGTTCTGTTGGAGACCGGCAAACGCGGCGCCAGCGCCGAAGTCTCGGGCCAGGTACCGGTGGCGAACGAATCGCCGCTGCGCATCACCCTGGCGCAGGGCATCGCCCGCGGCGACAAGATGGACTGGGTGCTGCAGAAGGCCACCGAGCTGGGCGTGGCGGCAATCGTCCCCGTCCTCACCGAACGCACCGAAGTCAAGCTCGACGGCGACCGCGCCGGCAAGCGCCTGGCGCATTGGCGTGGCGTGCTGGCCGCGGCCTGCGAACAATGCGGGCGGGCAAGGCTGCCCACGCTGTCGGCACCGGTGCCCCTGGCGCAGTGGGCGGCAAGCGCCCGCGAGCCGCTGAAGCTGGTGCTGGAGCCCGAGGGCGGCGTAGCCCTCGCCGACCTACCCGCTACCGACGCGGTTGCGCTGGCAGTCGGCCCGGAAGGCGGACTGTCGGCGCGCGACCTCGAAGCCTTGCGCGCCGCCGGCTTCCGCAGCCTGCGCCTGGGACCGCGGGTGCTGCGGACCGAAACCGCCGGACTCGCCGCCGTCGCAGCGCTGCAGGCGTGCTGGGGCGACTTCTGACCCTTTGATCTGACCCTTTGATCTGACCCTTTGATCTGACCCTTTGATCTGACCCTTTGATCTGACCCTTTGATCTGACCCTTTGATCTGACCCTTTGATCTGACCCTTTGATCTGACCCTT
>NZ_VUOD01000014.1 GCF_008386465.1 Arenimonas fontis | reverse complement strand
GGTCAGATCAAAGGGTCAGATCAAAGGGTCAGATCAAAGGGTCAGATCAAAGGGTCAGATCAAAGGGTCAGATCAAAGGGTCAGATCAAAGGGTCAGATCAAAGGGTCAGATCAAAGGGTCAGATCAGGGGTCGGAGGGCGGCGGACCGAAGCGGAGCGAGAGGTCCAGGGCGCGGACATGTTTGGTCAGCGCGCCGATGGAGACGTAGTCCACCCCGATCGCCGCCAGCGCCGTCAGGCGTTCCGCGGTGACGCCGCCCGAAACCTCCAGTGGAATCCGCCCGGCTGCCCGGCGCAGGGCTTCGCGCAGATCCCGGTCGGAGAACTCGTCCACGAGGATGCGGTCGCAGCCGGTGGCCAGGGCCTGGTCCAGTTCGTCCAGCGTTTCCACTTCGATGATCAGCGGCAGTGCCGGGTGCCGGGCACGGGCCGCGGCCGCAGCCGCTGCGATCGAACCGGCGGCATGGATGTGGTTTTCCTTGAGCATCACCGCGTCGTACAGACCCATCCGGTGGTTGGCGCCGCCTCCGCAGCGCACAGCGTACTTCTGTGCCTGGCGCAGTCCGGGCAGGGTCTTGCGCGTGTCCAGGATGCGGGTCCGGCTGCCGGCCACCCGGGCCACGCAATCGGCGGTGGCAGTGGCGGTGCCGCTGAGGGTCTGTAGGAAGTTCAGCGCCGGCCGCTCGGCGCTGACCAGGGCCCGGGCGCGTCCCGACAGTTCTACCAGCACCGCGCCGGCGCCGACCGCCTGGCCTTCGTCCACCCGCCAGTGGATCTCCACTCCAGGGTCGAGGCTACGGAAGCAGGCGTCGAACCAGGGACGGCCGGCGATCACGCCCGGCTCCCTGGCGATGACATGGGCGATCGCCGGTCGGTCGGGCAGCAGCTCGGCGGTGGCATCGCCCGGGCCCAGATCCTCGGCCAGGGCACGGGCGACATCCGCCGCCACCGTCTCGGCCGGGGGTGGCGAGGGAGGTGGGCGACTCGCCATCAGCGCGGGAAGCCGTCCACCTGGGCCGTGTCCAGCGCCTCGTCGGCCAGCAGCACCGGGATGCCGTCGTCGATCCGGTAGACGGTGCGGCGGTCGCGGGTGATCAGGCCCTCGGCCAGCGGCTCGGTCTGGGGGCTGCCATCGGCACGCCGGATGCCGCCGGCGGCAATGGCGGCATTGATGGCGTCGCGCTCGGCGCCGCTGAGCAGCGCCAGCGGCTGGCGGCTGGTCGGGCAGCAGAGGATGTCGAGCAGCTTGCGGTCCATGGGGCTTGGTGTCCGTGGGCGGGAATGCCGTCTAGAATAGCCTTTTGCCGCAGGCGACCGCCATGAACCAAGCCGCCTCCGCCCCGCTGGTCGGGGTAGTCATGGGTTCCCGTTCCGACTGGGAGACGATGCAGCATGCCGTTTCCCGGCTGGACCAGCTCGGCGTGCCGCACGAAGTGCGGGTGGTGTCGGCGCACCGCACCCCTGATTTGCTGGTGCAGTACGCGAGGACCGCCCGCGAGCGTGGCCTGCGCGCCATCATCGCCGGCGCCGGCGGGGCGGCCCATCTGCCCGGCATGCTGGCGGCCATGACGTCGCTGCCGGTGCTGGGCGTGCCGGTGCAGAGCAAGGCGCTCAACGGCCTGGACTCCCTGCTTTCCATCGTGCAGATGCCGGCCGGCGTGCCGGTGGCCACCTTTGCCATCGGCGCGGCCGGCGCCGCCAACGCCGGCCTGTTCGCCGCCGCCCTGCTGGCAGCCGAGCACGCCGGCATCCGCCGGGCCCTGGACGACTTCCGCGCCCGGCAGACCGCCGAGGTGCTGGACAAGCCGGACCCGCGGCAGCCGTGACCACCGTCGGCATCCTGGGGGGCGGGCAGCTGGCCCGCATGCTGGCGCTTTCCGGTGCGCCGCTGGGCCTGCGCTTCCTGGTGCTGGACTCGGTGGCCGACGCCTGCGCCGCCCAGTTCGCCCCCCTGCTGCAGGCGGACTACCGCGACCAGGCCGCCCTGGCCGAATTCGCCGCGCGCGTGGACGTGGTCACCTTCGATTTCGAGAACGTACCGGCCGAAAGCGCCGGCTGGTTGGCGGAGCGGGTGCCGGTGTTCCCCAGTCCGCGCGCGCTGGCGGTGGCCCAGGACCGGATGGCGGAAAAAACCCTGTTCCGCGACCTGGGCATTCCGGTGCCGCCGTTTGCCGCGGTGGATTCGCGCGAAACGCTGGACGCGGCCCTGGCCGCCATCGGCACACCCTGCATCCTCAAGACCCGTCGCCTGGGCTACGACGGCAAGGGCCAGTTCCGCCTGCGCGGGCCCGCGGACGCCGACGCGGCCTGGGCGGCGCTGGGCGCGCAGGCCGGTACGGTCGGCCTGATCCTCGAGGGTTTCGTGGCCTTCCAGCGCGAACTGTCGGTGGTGGCGGTGCGCAGTCGGGAGGGTGAATTGCGCGCCTGGCCGCTGACCGAGAACTGGCATGTGGACGGCATTCTCTCGGCCAGCCTGGCGCCGGCAAGCGCCGAGCCCGGCCTGCAGCGCCAGGCCCTGGAGGCGGCGGGCAAGGTGGCCGCGGCCCTGGACTATGTCGGCGTTTTCGCCCTGGAGCTGTTCCTGCGTGACGGCGTGCTGCTGGCCAACGAGATGGCGCCACGCGTGCACAACTCCGGGCACTGGACCATCGAGGGTGCCGAGACCTCCCAGTTCCAGAACCATCTGCGCGCGGTACTGGGCCTGCCCCTGGGCGAGGTGCGGCCGCTAGGTCACAGCTGCATGCTCAACTGGATCGGCGAGTTGCCACCGGCAGCGCCGGTGCTGGCCGAGCCCGGCGGACACTGGCACGACTACGGCAAGTCCCCGCGGGCCGGCCGCAAGGTCGGTCATGCCACGCTGCGCGCCGACGATCCGCAGGAACTGGCGGCAGCGCTGGAGCGCGTGGGTCGGGCCCTGGGCCGGCAAGCCCAGGTGGCGCCGGTGGCCGCGCGCCTGCGCGGAGCCTGAATCAGCCGTCCGCGGCTGCGGGGAATACCACGACGTGCGCCAGGTCCGGTCGGACCCGGACCCGCTCGCCCACGCGTTTCTGCTGGTGGCTGGGAAACAGCGCCGCCAATGCGGTACCGTCGGCCAGCACCAGCGTGTGCAGCGACTCCGCTCCGCGGAAGGCGACCGCGCCGACCTCCGCCTCGATGCCTTCGTGTTCGCTCAGCACCAGATCGTCGGGTCGCAGAAGCACCTGTACGCGGCTACCTTCGGCGCATTCCAGGCCTGCCGGCAGATCGAGTTCGCCAAGCGGAGTGCGCAGGCGGCGGTTGGCCGCCACCCGTGCCGGCAGCAGCCGGCCCTCGCCGACGAAGGAGGCCACGAACGGGGTGGCCGGCCGGTGATAGAGCTCGAAGCCGGGGGCCCATTGCAGCAGCCGACCGCCCTGCATCACCCCGACCCGGTCGGCGAAGGCGAAGGCCTCTTCCTGGTCGTGGGTGACCAGCAGGGCGGCGATGCCCAGCTGTTTGAGCAGAATGCGCAGTTCGTCGCGCAGCCGACCGCGCAGGTCGGCGTCCAGGCTGGAGAAGGGCTCGTCCAGCAGCAGCAGGTCGGGGCGCGGCGCCAGCGAGCGGGCAAGGGCGACGCGTTGTTGCTGGCCGCCGGACAGCTCGTGCGGGTAACGGCCGCCCAGACCGTCCAGGCCGAGCAGGGCCAGGGTTGCGGCGACGCGTTCGCGGCGTGCAGCCGGCTGCAGCCGGTGCAGGCCGAAGCCGACGTTGCCCGCCACGCTAAGATGCGGGAACAGCGCCAGATCCTGGAAAACGAAGCCCAGCCCGCGCTGCTCGGGCGGCAGCGGGAGGGCGTCGCGGCCGCGCAGGCGCAGGGCGCCGGACGCAGGCGGATGCAGGCCGGCGATGGCCCGCAGCAGGGTGGTCTTGCCGCAGCCGCTGGGTCCGAGCAGGCAGCCCAGCTCGCCCGGCCGCAGGTCCAGGCTCAACTCGCGGACGGCCGGCCGCCCCGCGTAGTCGCAGGACAGCCGGTCGGCTTCGAGCAGGAGCCCGGGAGTGGGCATCAGGCCATCTGGCTCTCGACGAAGTCCCAGTTCACCAGGTTCCAGAACGCCTCGACGTACTTCGGCCGGGCATTGCGGTAATCGATGTAATAGGCGTGCTCCCACACGTCGCAGGTCAGCAGGGGCTTGTCGTTGCCGGTGATCGGCGTGGCGGCGTTGGGCGTGCTGACCAGCGCCAGGGCACCGTCCGGGCGCTGCACCAGCCAGGCCCAGCCGGAGCCGAATGTGGTGACCGCGGTCTGGGTGAACTGTTCCTTGAAGGCCGCGAAGGAGCCGAACGCCTTGTTGATGGCGTCGGCGAGCTTGCCGCCCGGTTCGCCGCCGCCGCCCGGCTTTAGGCAGTTCCAGTAGAAGGTGTGGTTCCAGACCTGGGCGGCGTTGTTGAACATGCCTCCCTGGGCCTTGCGGACGATGGCTTCCAGATCGAGGTTCTCGAACTCGGTGCCCTTGATCTGGTTGTTGAGGTTGGTGACGTAGGCCTGGTGGTGCTTGCCGTAGTGGTAATCGATGGTCTCGGCCGAGATGTGCGGCTCCAGGGCAGTGCGGTCGTAGGGCAGGGCGGGCAGTTCGATGGCCATGGCTGTCTCCGGTTCGTTCCGTTGATGGCGCCTTCGGGCGGCGCCCGAGCCGTATAATTCTAGCCCCATCGCGCCCCGGCCCGGACGGGCGCCCACGCAACGGAGCTTCGCATGAGCGTCATGGACCGCATCAAGACGGTGGTCGAGTCCCATCCCATCGTGCTTTTCATGAAAGGTACGCCGCAGTTTCCGATGTGCGGCTTTTCCAGCCGCGCGGTACAGGCCCTGAAGGCAGCCGGCGCCGTCGGCTACCACACCGTCAACGTGCTGGAGGACCCGGAGGTCCGCGCCAACCTGCCGCGCTATTCCGATTGGCCCACCTTCCCGCAGCTGTTCATCAACGGCGAGCTGATCGGGGGCTGCGACATCACCGTCGAACTGTACGAGAGCGGCGAGCTGGCCCGCATGGTCGCCGAGGCGCAGAAGGGCGCATGAGCGCGACCCACGCGCCGCCGCCGGAGGTCGCCGCCGATGCCCTGGCCGGGCGGGTGGTGGTCGTCACCGGCGCCCACGGCGGCTTGGGCGCGGAGGCAGCAAAGGCCTGCGCCCGCGCCGGCGCCACCGTCGTGCTGCTGGGCCGGCGCGTGCCCAAGCTCAATCGGGTCTATGACGCGCTCAAGACCCTGGGGCCGGAGCCGGCCATCTATCCGATGGACCTGGCCGGCGCCGACCCTGCCGACTTCGCCGAGCTTGCGGCCAGGGTCGCGGGCGAGCTGGGCGGCCTGCACGGCCTGCTGCACTGCGCGGCCGAGTTCACCGGTCTGGCACCTCTGGCCACCGTCGATCCGGAGGCCTTCGTGCGTTGCCTGCATGTGAACCTGAGCGCGCCCTGGCTGCTGACCCAGGCCTGCCTGCCGCATCTGGAGAAGGAGTCCGACAGTGCCGTCGTCTTCGTCACCGACGACCCGGCCAGGGTAGGCGGGGCCTACTGGGGCGCGTACGGCCTGGCCAAGCAGGCCCTGGCCGCCTTGGTCCGCCAGCTCAGCGCCGAGACCGACACCGGCAGCGTCCGGGTCAGCGGGCTGGAGCCCGGGCCGATGCGCACCGACCTGCGCGCGCGCGCCTATGCCGACGAAGCCCGGCTGCGGGTACCCGCGCCGGCGGCCTATGCCCCGGCCTGCGTGCATCTGCTTTCCCCGGCCGGCGCCGCTTTCCGTGGCCGGGTCTGGACGCCGCGGGTGCCGGCATGACCACGCTCTCGGCGGCCCTGCTGCTGTTCCTGATCCTGGATCCCCTGGGCAACATCCCGGTGTTCCTGGGCCTGCTCAAGCCCTTGCCGGCCAGGCGCCGACGGGTGGTGCTGGCGCGCGAACTGCTGATCGCCCTGGTGGTGCTGTTCGTTTTCCTGTGGGTGGGCAGGCACGTACTGGAGCTGATGCACCTGCGCCAGCAGTCGGTGGCCATCGCCGGCGGCATCGTGCTGTTCCTGATCGGCCTGCGGATGATCTTCCCCAGTCCGGAAGGGCTGTTCGGCGACGCCCCGGAGGGCGAGCCCTTCATCGTGCCCTTGGCCATCCCCCTGGTGGCGGGTCCTTCCGGGATGGCGGCGGTGATGCTTCTGGGCAGCCAGTACCCCGGCCGGATGCTGGACTGGAGCCTGGCCCTGGTTCTGGCCTGGGCGGCCACGGCGGCCATCCTGTTCTCCGCGACCTACCTGTACAAGGTGCTGGGCAAGCGGGTGCTGGTGGCGGTCGAACGGCTCATGGGTATGCTGTTGGTGGCCATTTCGGTGCAGATGCTGCTCGATGGCGTCAAGGCCTACCTGGCGGCCTGAGCGTCCGGCGTGGCCGCCCAAGGCGCCGGGAGGGGCGCTGGCGGCCGGGTCTTCAGGGGTCCCGGCGCTGTCACATGAATGACAAGTAACCGGATTACCGTGTTAAACTCTTGTTATTGACCGGGCAGCAGGGGGCATCCCGCCGGCAGATATCAAGGAACCACGACACCCGCCCGAACGGGTGCGGCGGCTGGAAGCCGCGTCATCAGGATTCTTCTCGTCATCCCAAAACCAGGGTTCACACCATGACCAATCGCAACCGGGTACGGCTTTCGAAGCTTTCCCTCGGCCTGGCCTTCGCGCTGGCCGCCGCTCCGGCCTTCGCGCAGCAGACCTCCGCTGCCCTCGGCGGCGTCGTGACCTCCGAACAGGGTCAGCCGATCGCCGGCGCCGAGGTGATCATCGTCCACACTCCCTCGGGTACCACCTCCCGCGCCACCACCGATGCCAGCGGCCGTTACAGCGCCCGCGGCCTGCGCGTGGGCGGCCCGTATACCGTCACCGTGATCCGCGACGGCTTCCAGAGCGAGGTGCAGGAGAACGTGTACCTGGTACTGGGCGAATCCTCCTCGGTGAACGTGGACCTGGCCGCGGCCCAGGCCACCGAACTCGAGGCCATCACGGTGACCGGGGAGCTGGGCTCCACCGTGTTCAGCCCGACCAAGTTCGGCACCGGCACCGACCTCACCTCCGACCAGCTGGAAGGCTTCCCGTCCATCCGCCGCGACCTCCAGGACTACGTCCGTCTGGATCCACGCATCTCCCAGACCGACAAGGAGCGCGGCGAGATCTCCGCCGGCGGCCAGAACACCCGGTACAACTCGATCACCATCGACGGCGTCACCACCAACGATACCTTCGGCCTGGAATCGAACAACCTGCCGACGGAACGGCAGCCGATCTCGATCGACACCATCGAGGCGGTCCAGGTCAACGTCGCGAACTACGACGTCACCCAGACCAGGTACACCGGCGCCAACATCAACGCCGTAACCAAGTCGGGCACCAACGAGTTCAGTGGTTCGCTGTATTACATCTATCGCGATTCCGACATGGTCGGCGACGACCCGGACGGCAACGAGTTCAACGGGTTCATTGACGAAGAGACCTACGGTGGAACCTTCGGCGGCCCGCTGATCAAGGACACGCTGTTCTTCTTCCTGAACTACGAGAAGTTCACCCGCTCCTCGCCGCGTCCCGACTTCTGCCCGTCCGACGTGGCCTGCTCGAACCCGATCAGCGGCCTGACCTCCGCCGACGTGGCCGAGGCCCAGCGTATCGCCCGCGATGTCTGGGGCTTCGACATCGGCGGAACGAGCATCGGCGATCTCAAGAACGAAACCGAGAACGTCCTGGTCAAGTTCGACTGGAACATCAACGAAAACCACCGCGCCAGCTTCCGCTACACCTCGGTGGAGCAGAACCAGCTGATCACGCCGAACCTCGACAGCGACGAGTTCTCCCTTTCCAGCCACTGGTACGACCAGGTCAAGACTTTCGATACCTATGTCGCCCAGCTGTACAGCGACTGGAGTGACAACCTGTCGACCGAGGTCAAGCTGAGTTACCGCGAGTACGAGTCCGCGCCGCAGACCTTCTCCCGCCTGCCGCAGGTCATCATCGATCTCGGGCCCGCTGAAATCGCCGGCGGCACCGAGCAGTTCCGTCACGCGAATCTGCTGCAGACCGAAACTTTCAACGCCTATTTCGCTGCCGATTGGTTCATCGGTGACCATCAGGTGAAATTCGGCGCCGACTACGAGTCCAACGACATCTTCAACCTGTTCCTGGAGTCGTCGCTGGGCAACTACCGCTTCACCAGCCTGGCCGACTTCGAGACCGGCGCCTACGACAGTTACCTGTACCGCACCTCGACGACGGGCAACGTCAACGACGCCGCCGCGGACTTCACCCTCGACAACCTCGGTTTGTTCGTTCAGGACACCTGGTCGGTCAACTACAACCTGACGCTGCAGTTCGGCCTGCGCCTGGACGTGCCGTCCGTGGACGATCGTCCGCCGTTCAACGCCGACGTGCTTTCCACCTTTGGTTACGACAACACCGCCACCATCGACGGCAATGAGTTGATCCAGCCGCGCTTCGGCTTCAACTACACGTTCGACACCGAGCGTCCGACCCAGTTGCGCGGCGGTTTCGGCCTGTTCCAGGGCTCCGCCGCCAACGTGTGGCTGGCCAACCCCTACACGAATAACGGCCTCACCATCGCCGTGTACGAGGACCGTCTGGGCGTGGGCGTCTTCGAGCCAGATCCCGACAACCAGCCGACCCCGGTCTCGGTTCCCCCGGCGGCCGACGTCGACCTGATCCATCCGGACCTGGAGCAGCCGTCGGTGTGGAAGGCGAACCTGGCATTCGACCACGAGCTCCCCTTCTGGGGGCTGGTCGCCACCGCCGAACTGCTGTTCACCGAGGTGGAACAGGCGATCTTCTACGAGCACCTGAATCTGGGCGCGCCCACCGGCGTCGGGCCGGATGGCCGTCTGATGTACTGGAACGCCGCCGGTTACGATCCCGCCAACTGGACCCAGTTCGGTTCCAACCCGAGCGGCAGCGGAGTGCTGAACCGCGCCAATCGCGATTCCGCCTATCGCGACGTGGTCCTCGCCCGTCCCACTGGCAAGGGCAACGGCCAGAGCCTGACGGTTTCGCTGACCAAGCCGTTCACCAACGACAGCAACCTGTTCTGGCAGGTCGGCTACTCGTTCAACAACGCCACTGAAGTGAGCCCGTTGACCTCCAGCCGCGCCATCTCCAACTGGAACGGCCGGGCCATCTTCAACCCCAACGAGGAAGTGGCATCCCGTTCGAACTACACGGTCCGCGACCGCTTCACCGCGGCGATGACCTACCGGCATTTCTTCTTCGACAACTACAAGACCGAGTTCTCGGTCTTCTTCGAGGGCCGTTCCGGCAAGCCGTTCAGCTACACCTTCGACAACGATGCCAACGGCGACGGCATCTTCGGCAACGATCTGCTGTACGTGCCGACTGGCCCTGGCGACGTCCTGTTCGGTTCGGCGGCCGAGGAAGCGGCTTTCTTCGCCTACCTCGATGCCAATCCGGAACTGGCCAGGTACCGCGGCCGGGTGGCGGAGCGTAACGGCGAGCGCGCGCCTTGGGTGAACACTTTCGACGTGCGTATATCCCAGGAGCTGCCGGGCTTTTTCGAAGGCCACAAGTCGGAGATCTGGCTGGACGTCCTGAACGTCGGCAACCTGATCAACGACGACTGGGGCCGCATCGAAGAGGTCGGTTTCCCCCTGAACCGGGGTATCGTCGAGTACGGCGGCATCGATCCGGTTACCGGCAAGTACGTGTACCGGTTCAACACGCCCGACGGCACCTTCGTTCGTGACAACGCCGGCGAGTCCCGCTGGTCGGTTCAGGTGGGCTTCCGCTACCGGTTCTGAAGCCGGAGCGGGGTTTCAGGTCCAGAACGGCCGGCGGCAACGCCGGCCGTTTTCTTTTCCGCTACAGTGGGCGGCCGAGACACATTGAGAGCAAGCACGGAAACCCGAAGATGGACCATCCCTCCACCGATGCCACGGTCAATGCACGCATCTCCCCCCGCGGCGGCCTGGACATCCTGTCGCGGGTCGAAGTGGCCCGCCTGCGCGATGCCAGTCAGGGCGGCCTGGGCGAACTGTTGCGCCGCTGCGCCCTGGCGGTGCTGACCACCGGCAGTGATTCCGACGACCCGCGCGAGGCTTCGCAGCGGTACCCGGATTTCGCCATCGAGGTGCAGCAGCAGGACCGCGGCATCAAGATCGAGCTGCGCAACGCCCCGGCCACCGCCTTCGTGGACGGTGAGATCATCCGCGGCATCGCCGAGAACCTGTTCGCGGTGGTCCGCGACATCGTCTACAACGCCAACGAGATCGCCGCCAGTCCGCGTTTCGACCTGGGCACCGGCGTTGGCATCACCGAAGCCGTGTTCGAAATCCTGCGCAACGCCAGGGTAATGAAGTCCTTCCAGGATCCGAACCTGGTGGTTTGCTGGGGCGGCCATTCGATCAACCGCGCCGAGTACCTGTACACCAAGAAGGTGGGCTACGAGCTGGGCCTGCGCGGCCTGGACATCTGCACCGGCTGCGGCCCGGGCGCCATGAAGGGGCCGATGAAGGGCGCCACCATCGCCCATGCCAAGCAGCGGCACTGGAAGCCACGCTACATCGGCATCACCGAGCCAGGCATCATTGCCGCCGAGTCGCCCAACCCGATAGTCAACCACCTGGTGATCATGCCGGACATCGAGAAGCGCCTGGAGGCCTTCGTCCGGCTCGGTCATGGCATCATCGTGTTCCCGGGCGGCGTCGGCACGGCCGAAGAGATCCTCTACCTGCTCGGCCTGCTGCTGCACCCCGAGAACGAGACTCTGCCTTTCCCGCTGATCCTGACCGGCCCGGCCGAATCGGCGGCCTACTTCGAGCAGATAGACCAGTTCCTGCGCCTCAGCCTGGGCGAGGCGGCGACCAGCCGCTACCAGATCGTCGTGGACGACCCTGCCAGGGTGGCCCGGCTGATGAAGGAAGGCCTGCGCAAGGTGCGCGAGCACCGGCTGGACGGCAAGGACGCCTTCTTCTTCAACTGGTCGCTGCACGTGCCCTTCGAGTTCCAGCAGCCGTTCGAGCCGACCCATGCCGCCATGGGCGCGCTGAACCTGCACCGCGACCAGCCGCTGCACCTGCTGGCGGCCGACCTGCGCCGGGCCTTCTCCGGCATAGTCGCCGGCAACGTCAAGGAAATCGGCATGCGGCAGATCGAGAAGCACGGGCCGTTCCAGATCGATGGCGACAAGGACATCATGCGCGCCCTCGACCAGCTGCTGGCCGCCTTCGTGGAGCAGCGGCGCATGAAGATCTCCGGCCGCTACGAACCCTGCTACCGGGTGGTCGGCTAGGCGGCCGTCCGCGGCAGGCGGATGACGGCGACGTAGCGCCCGTCCTCCACCCGCGTCTCCAGCCGGCCCTGGCCGCCGCTCAGGGCCTCGACGCGCTCGCGCGCCGAGGCCAGGCCGACCTGGTGGCCGGGCGCCGGCCGCGTGCCGGGGGCGGGCAGGTCGTTGCGCACCATGATCCGGACCTCGGCCGCGTCCTGCTCGACCTCGATGTCCAGGCGCCCGCCCTGCGGCGAGGGCTCGATGCCGTGGCGGATGGCGTTCTCGACCAGCGGCTGGATGGACAGCGTCGGCACCCGCACCGGTGGCAGCGGCTCGGGCAGCTGCCAGGCCACCTGCAGGCGCGGCCCGAATCGCAGGGCTTCGATTTCCAGATAACGCCGGGCCAGCCCCAGCTCGTCTTCCAGCGGCAACTCGCCGGGCCCGGCCAGGGCCGCGCGGAACAGGTCCGACAGATCCAGCAGCAGGCGTTCCGCCTCGCCCGGTCTGGCATGAACCAGCGCCGCTCCCGTGTTGAGCGTGTTGAACAGGAAATGCGGCCGGATGCGGGCCTGCAAGGCCTCCAGTTCGGCCTGCTTGGCCCGGACCGCGGCCAGGCGGCCACGCCAATGGTTGTCGAAGGCGGCCAGCCCCAGCAGGCCCACGGTCAGGGTGATGCCCGACACCTGCAGGCCCAGGTCTACCCAGTCAACCGGCCGGGCCGGGTCTCCGGGGCCCAGCATCAGGCTGATCAGCAGGGTCAGCAGCCAGCACACGGCCAGGCCGACCGCCAGGGCGACGGCGGCGACCCTCTGCGGTGGCAGGCGATTCAATCGCCGCCGGGCCAGATACAGCACGCCGAGAGTGAGCAGGCTGGTCCACTGGATCCACAGCGAGGCGAGGCCGAAATACACCCAGCGATCTTCCGGAAGGCCGGGGGCCAGGGCCAGCACGGCCGCCAGGCCCTCCCCGCCGAGCATGATCCAGAGCAGGGCCCGGGCCTGCCAGAGCACGTCCAGCGGGCGGGCGGCAGCATGGAGGGGGGAGGGCGGCATGCAAGGTCCCTGGTGTCGGACGGCGCCGACATGATGCCCGCAAATGCCGGTATCGGACGCCGGTGCCTACCGCCTGGCCCGGCGTCCCGGCCGCTCGTCGGCCTGCCGTGGCATTCCCCGGTCGGACCGGCCTAAGTTGCCGGCAATGGCCTGATGGGAGGGGACCATGTCGTCCGTCGTCGAACCCGGTTGCTCGGGTGCTTCCCGCTCCGGGGGCTTCACCCTGATCGAATTGCTGGTCACGGTGGCCGTGCTGGCGGTGGTGCTGGGGCTGGCCGTGCCCAGCTTCCAGGGCATCATCCAGCGCAACCGCCTGACCGCCGCGGCCAACGAGCTGGTCGCGGCCGTGCAGCTGGCCCGCGCCGAGGCCATCCGCCGCAACCGCCAGGTCGTGCTCTGTCCGACGCTGGACGGGGCCGCCTGCAGCGGCAGCAACTGGATGCGCACCATCGTCAGGGTGCCCTCGAGCAACGAGGTGGTGCGCGAGTTCCTGGTCACCGGCAGCGGCATCTCGATCACCGGCAGCGCCAACGTCGCCGCCAATAGCCAGATCGCCTTCAACCCGAACGGCCTGGTACGGGTCGGCGGCGGCAACGATACCAGCGGCGTGCTGTCGGTCTGCTCCAGCCGGGTCACCCAGGCGGAGAACACCCGCGACGTGCAGATCGCCGTCAGCCGGGTCAGCGTCGAAGTGCGCGACGGCGGTGCCGGCTGCGCGTCCGCACAGGTCCAGGACTGAGGTAGCCGATGAACCGTCTCGACCACACCCCCGGAGTCGGCCGCCAGCGCGGCACCAGCCTGATCGAGGTGCTGGTGGCGGTGCTGGTGCTGGCCATCGGCCTGCTCGGCATTGCCGCCCTGCAATCGCTCACCCTGAAGAACACCCAGAGCGCCTCCGAACGGACGGCCGCCATCATCCAGAGCTACGCCATCCTGGACATGATGCGGGCCAACCGGGATGACGCGCTCGCCGGCCGCTACAACGAGGGCTATCGGTGCTCGCCGCCGGCCGACACTAGTACCCGGGTCAACGCCGACCGGGCGCTCTGGATCGCCCAGCTGCAGCAGAGCGTGGGCCCGACCGCCTGTGCCCGCATCGCCTGCAACGCCAACGATTGCGCCGTGGATATCCGTTGGAATGACGAGCGCGCCACCGGCGGCAGCGCCGAACAGGAAATCAGTACCAGGACCAGGCTCTGACCATGCGCATCCATCGCAAGCAACCGACGATCACGCGGGCCGTCCAGGCCGGCTTCTCCCTGATCGAGCTGATGATCGCACTGCTGATCGGCCTGCTGGTGGTGGCGGCCGCGGGTGGCGTGTTCATCTCCAACAAGCGCGTCTACAACGCCTCCGAGACGGTCAACCGTATCCAGGAAGGCATCAGGGTCGGTTTCGAGCTCATGTCGCGCGATATCCGTGAGGCGGGCGGCAACCCCTGTTCGGCGTCGGCGCCCGTGATCAACCAGATGACTTCCGGCGGCAATGACTGGTGGGCCAACTGGGGCGACGGGATCCGCGGTTATTCCGGAGCCGACGCCATGCCGGGAACGGTGGCGGGCATGGGCGTGTTCGGCACCGGCGTCGGCCAGCGCGTCGCCGGTACCGATGCCGTCGAGATCAATTCCGCCCTGGGCGGCGGGATCCGGGTCGTGGACCACGCCCAGCCCAGCGCGGTGGTCCAGGTGACCAACCAGGGCGACATACAGGAGGACGACATTCTGGTGATCTGCAACATGGACTATTCGTTCATCTTTCAGGTCACCGCGTTGCCGAGCTCCAACCAGATCCAGCACAACAGCGGCACCAGCCTCAACTGTGCCCAGGAGTTCCAGTACGAAAATCCCTGCACCGGGACCGGTGCCAGCGGCGCCTTCGGCTACTGCTTCGTCCCCGGTGCCACGCCCAGCGCCCAGTGCGACGGCTTCGGGCGCGGGCCTGCCTACGTGGCCAGGGTGGGTTCGGTGCGCTGGTACGTCGGCAACAATGCCCGTGGCGGCCGGTCCCTCTACCGGGCAACCATCTCCAACCGCTCGAATACCAACACGCCGGATACCCTGCACGAGGTCTATGAAGTCGTCGAAGGGATCGAGGACCTGACGGTGACCTACCTGGAAGCCGGCGAGAACACCTACACCGCTCCGGCCGGGGTCGCCGACTGGGGACAGGTGGTGGCCGTCCGCATTCGACTGGACATGGTGGGCACCGAAGGCGCGCTTACCGCAAGCGAGATCCAGGGCACCGACGGCCAGGTCCTGGGCAGGACCCTGACCCACGTGGTGCAGCTGCGCAACCGGGAGGCGGTACTGTGAGCCGAATGAACCATGCCGCGGCTGGCCGGCAGTCCGGCGTCGCCCTGATCGTGGTCTTGCTTCTGTTGCTCGTCGTCACCGTGCTCGGACTGGCGGCCATGAGGGGCACGGTGATGCAGGAGCGCATGAGCGGCAATGCCAACGCCCGCGCCAAGGCCTTCCAGTTCGCGGAGGCGGTGCTCCGGGAGGCGGAGGTGGTGGCGGCATCCAGGCCGCCCATCCCGGCTTCCGGTTGCGTGGACGGTGTTTGCGCGATGGTGGCGCCCACCGCTACGCCGCCCTGGGAGTCGCCGACCTTCTGGACGACCGCCGGCGCCGGCTACCGCGTTTCCGGCCAGGAGCTCCAGGACACCGAATTCAACCTCGTCGCCCGCTACGTGATCGAGGACATGGGCGAGGGCAATGCGCCCTCGGCGGGGTGCACCAGCGACATCGACATGTCCGCCCCCGGCTGCGGCGGCGGCAGCTCCAATGCCCAGAACTACCGCATCACCGCCTACGCGCGCCTGGGAGATGGCGCCGAGGTGGTGCTCCAATCCGGCTACCAGGTGCCGTAAGGCAGGTGGGTACTTCCATGAACAGCAAGCGTAACCGCTCCGTCCGCAAGCAGGCCTTGGCAGCCGCCCTCGCCTTCGGCGCCACCCTGCTGGCGCTGCCGGTCAGTTCGGCCCTGGCGCAGAGCTTCCCGGATTTTCCCTTGCAGACGGGCGCCGGGAACATCGAACCGAACATCATGTTCATCCTCGACGATTCCGGCTCGATGTCCTTCGAGGACATGCCCAATCCGGACCTGTCGTCCGTGTGCCGGCGCAACAACAGCGGCGGCTGCGCCGGCAACACCATCACAGACTTCACCTATACGAGCAACACCATCTACTACGATCCGGCAGCGGATTACGACCCCTGGGTTACCACTGACGGCAGCCAGATGACGGGCGGCACTACGCTGCAGGCCGTGTACGGCTCCTTCAACCATGCCGGAAGCGGTCATGGCGGCGAAAGCGACACCATCGACCTGACCGACACGGGAAGCTGCGAGACCTATGACCGCAACGGCTCCAACACCACGGTGTGCGGCGGGGTTCAGACCTTCTACGTGCCCAAGGATACGAGCCAGACCGGCAGCACCTATCTGCGCGAGACCCGCAATTACTACCGCTACCAGATCCGCATGATCGGTGGGGTGCCCAGGATGGTCCGCAGCGAGCTGGTGCTTGGCGGCGGCTACGGCGATTTCCCGCCGGTCGCCAACGTGCTGGTCAGCGACAACGATATCGACCTGAACAACAACAACAACCTCTATTACACGTTCACCGTTCCTGCGGACACGGTTCTGCTGAGGGCGCAGACGGTCGGCAATGATCCCGATGCGGACATCTACATCCAGCGTCAGACCGGCTGGAACAGCTGGGATACCGTTTGCAGCGCGACCGGTAACAGCAGCAACGAAACCTGCGATGTGTCCAACCCCCAGCCCGGGTCGTACCGTGTTCGGGTCTTCGCAGATTCCACCTTCAACAACGTGTCGCTGACCGTCACGGCGATGGTTTCCCAGGGCGATTTCGGTTGCGCGCCGGTGTCGAGCAGCAGTTACGGCTGGGGTGGCTGCACCTATGCCACGCCGAGTGGCCGCAGCGAGGCCGACGAATTCACCAACTACGCCACCTGGTTCTCCTACCACCGTACCCGCATGAAGGTGGCCAAGTCGGGCGCCAGCGCCGCCTTCGCGCAGCTGGGCAACAACGTCCGGGTCGGTTTCCGCACAATCCACAACCGGAACACCTTCAACATCCCCGTCGATGACGGCAATGACGGCATCTTCGAGGGGAGCTCACGCGGCACCTGGTTCGGACGTCTTTTCGGCGCTCTCGGAAGAAGCAACACGCCGTTGCGGGCCTCGCTTTACGATGTCGGCGAGTATTTCAGCGACTCTTCCGCCACCGGGCCATACGGCCCGGCCAGCGCCGGCGACCAGTTGGCGTGCAGGCAGAACTTCGCCATCCTGACCACCGACGGCTTCTGGAACGGCAGCATCGGCTCGCGTTCCATCGGTGACCAGGACGGCACGAGCGGCTCGGCGATCTACAACCCCGAAGACGATACCACGGCGGTCAGGTACAGCCGGTCCCACCCCTACCAGGACACCGGCAGCAGCACCAACTACAGCAATACCCTGGCAGACGTGGCGATGAAGTACTGGAAGACCGACCTGCGGCCGGACCTGGACAACATCGTCCCGCCCGGCGCGCAGAACCCGGCGTTCTGGCAGCACATGGTCACCTTCGGCATCTCGATCGGCCTGAAGGGCACCCTCGACCAGGGCTCGGTGGCCCAGGTGCTGCAGGACGGCCGTCCGCGCCGTAACGGTAACGATGTTGACTGGCCCGATCCGACCGATGCCGAGAACGCCGAGCGCATCGACGATCTGCTGCATGCCGCGGTCAACGGCCATGGCGAGTTCATCGCCGCCACCAGCGCGGAGCAGTTCCGCGACTCCCTGACCGCCGTCCTGGGCCAGATCCAGTCGCGCCTGGCCTCCGGCTCCAACGTCGCCACCAACAGCACCACCTTCCAGTCCGACACCCGGGCCTTCCAGGCCACCTACCGGACCGGGTCCTGGACCGGCGAGTTGTCGGCCTACAGCGTGACCCGCTCGGGCGGCATCGCCAGCACGCCCGATTGGCGCGTGACCGACCGCATCGCCGCCACCTATGCCGACAACCAGTCCGGCAACGACTTCCACAACCGGGTCGTGCGCACCTGGGATACCTCCGGGGCGGGCGGCGGCGCGGCCTTCCCGACCGCCGCCCAGAGCACCCTGCTGACCCGTTCGACCGGGCCGGCGCCCGTCACCGGCGCGAACAACGCCGCCTACATCAAGGGCGACCAGTCCCTGGAACTGGCCCGCGGCGGAGTGCTGCGCAACCGCACCACGGTCCTGGGCGACATCATCAACTCCTCGCCCTTCTACATCCGCGATACCGAAACCATCTACGTCGGCGCCAACGACGGCATGCTGCACGGCATAGATGCGCTCAACGGCAACGTCCTGTTCTCGTACGTGCCGGCGGGCGTGAACTTCGCCAAGCTTGCCACGCTCAGCGATCCGGCCTACACCCACGGCTTCTTCGTGGACGGTCCGGTGACGGTGTCCAGCTACCGGGTGCAGTCCGGCAAGAACTATCTGGTCGGCACCCTGGGGCGTGGCGGCAAGGGCGCCTTCGCGCTCGACGTAAGCGACGTCAGGCACAACAACGCCAACAGCCGGTTCACCAACAGCCACGTGCTTTGGGATCACACGGCCACGACCGACGCCGACATGGGTTACGTCACGGGCTTGCCGCTGATCGTGCGCGGCAACAACGACGTCGTCCTGGCCATCGTCCCCAACGGCATAGACAGCGCCAACGGCAGCGCCACGTTGTACGTCTACAACGTCACCAACGGCAACCAGCTGGCGAAGATCGTCGCCGACAGCTCGGGCGGCAACGGGTTGGCTTCGCCGCGCGCGGCCGACCTCGATGGCGACGGCAAGGCGGATTACATCTACGCCGGCGACCTGAGGGGCAATGTCTGGAAGTTCGACTTCACCTCCAACAATCCCAACAGTTGGGGTGTGGATGCCGACGTCGGCGGCCCCCTGTTCGTCGCAACCGACGCCAACGGCGACCGGCAGCCGATCACCGGCGGTATCGCCCTGGCGCGGGAACCGGGGACGAACAAGATCTGGCTCACCTTCGGTACCGGCAAGCTGATCACCATCAGCGACCTTTCTTCGACCGACATCCAGACCTGGTACGGCATCATTGACGATGACGCGGCCATTGGCCGTGACGACCTGACCGCCCGCGAGATCGCCATCGTCGGCACGAATGCCGACGGCCGTCCTGTGCGGGCCTTCGAGGAGTTCTCCGAGTTGCCGGATGGCTCGATGGGCTGGTACGTGGATCTGGACGAACCGACACCGGGCGAGCGCGTGGTCAGCGGCGCCCGGGTCAGCGGCCGGGCAGCCTTCGTGTCCAGCGTCATACCCTCGGCCGGCGACGGCTGCGAAGCCGGCGGCGGCGGCTACCTGAATGCCATAGACATGTTCACCGGCACCAGCGCAGAGGGTTCGGAGGGTGGTGGCTCCGCTTCCTTCTTCGACGTGGACGGTTCCGGCACCGGCGCGGACGACACCATTACCGATGGCGACGGCAATACCCTGCCGATCGGTTCCATCGACCTGGGTATCGGCATGCCGACCGAATCGAGCCAGATCGAGGATCTGGTGCTGGTCTGCGGTTCCGACGGTACCTGCGAAGAAGTGCCGGCCGCGCCGGGCGCGACCGGGGTGGGGCAACCGCGCCGCACGTCCTGGCGAGAGATCTTCGGAGACTGAGCGATGAGCAGCAGCAAGCAGAGCCGCGGTTTCACCCTGATCGAGTTGATGATCGTGGTGGCGATCCTGGCCATACTGGCCGCGATCGCCTACCCGGCCTACATCAACCACACCACCAATTCGCGCAGGGCTGCCGCGGCGGGGTGCCTGATCGAGCTCAGCCAGTTCATGGAGCGCTACTACACGACAGAGTTGACCTACACGGGCGCCGCCTTGCCGGCCGGTACCGCCTGTCAGGCGGATCTCGCGCCCTTCTACACCTTTGCCCTTTCGGGCGTCACGGCCAGCACCTACACGATCCAGGCAACCCCGCAGGGCGCGCAGCTGCGCGACACCAAGTGCGGCACGATCGGCCTGGACCAGAGGGGAGCTCGGACCGAATCGGGTACCGCCGCCGATGCCAGCGAGTGCTGGTAGGCGATCGGTTCACCGAGGCAAGGTTCACCGAGGCAAGGAAAAGGGCCCGCATCGCTGCGGGCCCTTTTCATCTCAGACATCTGGCGCCCGAAGTTGGACTCGAACCAACGACCCCCTGATTAACAGTCAAGTGCTCTAACCGGCTGAGCTATTCGGGCGGGGACGCGCATTTTAAACCACCACCCCCCGGGGTCAAGTCCTGATCAGGCGGGGTTTCGTCGGTGTTTCAGGGCTGGAAGGGGCAGGGCAGATCCCGGCCCAGGCCGCTTTCGCTGCGGACGCGGCCTGCCAGGTTGACCACCACCCGTCCGATCAGGCGGGTATCGCCGCGTCGGCACACGCTGAGGCTGATGTTGTTGCCCCCGGCCATGCCGCTCGGCTGGTAACGAACCCGGTGCCGCCCGGGTGTTGCCCGTATCGGCGGCTCCCCGGGCCGGCGCTGGACGTGCCGGAGCACGGCCTCGGGCCCCGCCGGTTGTCCGCTGCGGTTCGCATCAACGAACACCAGCCAACCCTCGTCCCAGACCAGGTCGGTGCGGCAGCGCAGGCCCTCGGCACTTGGGCAGACACTCACGGGTCGGCCGCGGGTCACCGCCGCCATCCGTGCCATGACCAGGGACGCAGTCAGGCCATGCAGGGCATCCAGTGCCTGGGCGCGTTCCCGCAACAGGGCCAGCGAGGGCAGGGCCAGACCGAGGGTGATGCCGAGCACGGCCACGGTGACGACCAGCTCGGCCAGGGTGAAACCGTGGTGGTGGCATCGCATCGGCATGGCTCCGTGACCTGCATGGCCACAGGCTGGCGCGTGGCGCCCCACCGCCGCCGTCGGCCGGTGCTGCATGCCCGGGTAGGGGACCGAACCTGTCCTCCGTGCGTGGCTATACTGCCTGCTTGCCCGGAATTCGCGAGACGCCGTGTCCGACGACCGCTTCCAGCTCAGCGCCCCTTACCAGCCGGCCGGCGACCAGCCGCAGGCCATCGAGCGCCTTGTGCAGGGTTTCCAGGCCGGCCTGGCCCACCAGGTGCTGCTGGGCGTCACCGGCTCGGGCAAGACCTTCACCATCGCCAACGTCATCCAGCAGGTGCAGAAGCCGACCCTGGTACTGGCCCACAACAAGACCCTGGCGGCGCAATTGTACGGCGAGTTCAAGTCCTTCTTCCCGAACAATGCCGTCGAGTACTTCGTCAGCTACTACGACTACTACCAGCCCGAGGCCTACATTCCCGCCACCGACACCTTCATCGAGAAGGACAGCAACATCAACGAGCACATCGAGCAGATGCGCCTGTCCGCCACCAAGGCCCTGCTCGAGCGCCGCGACTCCATCGTCGTGGCCAGCGTCTCGGCCATCTACGGCCTGGGCGATCCGAACGAGTACTTCCGGATGGTGCTGCACCTGGTCAAGGGCGACCGCATCGATCAGCGCGAACTGATCCGCCGCCTCACCGAAATGCAGTACAGCCGCAACGAGACCGAGCTGGTGCGCGGTGCCTTCCGTGTGCGTGGCGAGGTGGTGGACGTGCATCCGGCCGAGTCGGAGATCGAAGCCCTGCGCATCGAGCTGTTCGACGGCGAGATCGAGGCGCTGTCCCTGTTCGACCCGCTGACCGGCCATGTCAGCCGCAAGCTGCAGCGCTTCACCCTGTACCCGAAGTCGCACTACGTCACTACCCGGCGCACCGTCCTGGACGCCATCGAGACCATCAAGGCCGAGCTGCGCGAGCGCCTGGAGGTGCTGCACCGGGAGAACCGCCTGGTCGAGGCACAGCGCTTGCAGCAGCGCACCATGTACGACCTGGAGATGATGGCCGAGGTTGGCTTCTGCTCGGGCATCGAGAACTACAGCCGGCACCTGACCGGGCAGATGCCCGGCGAGCCGCCGCCCTGCCTGTTCGACTACCTGCCGCCGGACGCGCTGCTGGTGGTGGACGAGTCGCATGTGACCGTTCCGCAGATCGGCGCCATGTTCAAGGGCGACCGATCCCGTAAGGAGACCCTGGTCGAGTTCGGTTTTCGCCTGCCCTCGGCCCTCGACAACCGGCCGCTCAAGTTCGAGGAATGGGAGCGGCGATCGCCGCGCACCATCTTCGTCTCGGCCACGCCCGGTCCCTACGAGCTGGACAAGGCCGGCGGCCAGGTGGTCGAGCTGGTGGTTCGCCCGACCGGTCTGGTGGATCCCGAGGTCGAGGTGCGCCCGGTCGCCACCCAGGTGGACGATCTGCTCTCGGAGATCAATGCCCGCGTTGCCATGGGCGACCGCGTTCTGGTGACCACCCTGACCAAGCGCATGGCCGAAAACCTGACCGACTACCTGGCCGAGCACGACGTGCGGGTGCGCTACCTGCACTCGGATGTGGACACGGTCGAGCGGGTCGAGATCATCCGCGACCTGCGCCTGGGCAAGTTCGACGTGCTGGTCGGCATCAACCTGTTGCGCGAAGGCCTGGACATGCCGGAGGTCTCGCTGGTGGCGGTGCTGGACGCCGACAAGGAAGGCTTCCTGCGTTCCACCACCTCGCTGATCCAGACCATCGGCCGCGCCGCCCGCAACGTCCGTGGCAAGGCCATCCTGTATGCCGACCGCATCACCGACTCGATGAAGGCGGCCATGGAGGAGACCGCCCGGCGCCGGCAGAAGCAGGCGGAGTACAACCAGGCCCTCGGCATCACCCCCACCTCGATCCGGCGGGCGGTGATGGACGTGATGGAAGGCGCCCGGGCCGAGCCGGACCAGGCCCGCGGACGGGGCAGGGGGCGCAAGGTGGCCGAGCCGGCCCTCGACTACGCCACCCTGGACCCGGCCGCGCTGGCTGCCCGCCTGCGCGAGCTGGAGGAACGCATGCACCGGCACGCCCGCGACCTGGAGTTCGAGGAGGCGGCCAGGTGCCGGGACGAGATCCACCGGCTGCGCTCCCAGGGCCTGATGGCCTGAAGCCGGCCGGGCCGGCTGGCAGCCCGCCGTTGTCCCGGCTTCGGACCCATTGCTATACTTCGCGCCCCTTCGGGCGGTTAGCTCAGCGGTAGAGCACTACCTTGACATGGTAGGGGTCACAGGTTCGAACCCTGTACCGCCCACCATCCCGGCATCCGCGGGATGGGCCGAAGACCGGATTCCGAAGCCGCCTCCGGGCGGCTTCCGCGTTTCCGGGCCGCGCCGCCCGGCGCGATTGACTTCCGGCGGCCCCGGCCCTAAGTTTGGTCGCGAAACCGCTTGAACGAGGTGGCCCCGGGAAACCGGCGTCGAGCGTGCGACATGAGCACTACCACGCCCAGCTAGGACACGGCCAGGCTTCGCATCCGCGAGGGCGCCTGGCGCCCTTTTTTGTTGCCTGCGGCCAGCCCGCACCCATCGCCACCCCAGCAAACCCATGATCAACATCACCCTTCCCGACGGCAGCCAACGCTCCTTCGAACATCCCGTCTCCGTCGCCGAGGTCGCCGCCTCGATCGGCCCCGGCCTGGCCAAGGCCGCCCTCGCCGGCAAGGTGGACGGCAAGCTGGTGGATGCCAGCCACCGCATCGAGCGCGACGCCCGCCTGGAGATCGTCACCGACAAGAGCCCCGAGGCCCTGGACCTGCTGCGCCATTCCACCGCCCACCTGCTGGCCCAGGCCGTGCAGCGGCTGTACCCGGGCACGCAGGTGACCATCGGCCCGGTGATCGAGGACGGGTTCTACTACGACTTCGCCTACGAGCGGCCGTTCACGCCCGAGGACCTGCCGGCCATCGAGGCCGAGATGCACAAGATCGTCAAGGAAGCCCTGCCGGTCAGCCGCAGCGTCAAGTCGCGCGACGAGGCCGTGGCTTTCTTCAAGGGCCTGGGCGAGCACTACAAGGCCGAGATCATCCAGGCCATCCCGGCCGACGAGGAGCTGTCGCTGTACAGCCAGGGCGAGTTCACCGACCTGTGCCGCGGCCCGCACGTGCCCTCCACCGACAGGCTGCGCGCTTTCAAGCTGACGAAGGTGGCCGGCGCCTATTGGCGCGGCGACCACAACAACCGGATGCTCAGCCGCATCTACGGCACCGCCTGGGCCAACGACAAGGACCTCAAGGCCTACCTGACCCGCATCGAGGAAGCCGAAAAGCGCGACCATCGGCGCATCGCCAGGCAGCTGGACCTGTTCCACCTGCAGGAGGAGGGCCCGGGCCTGGTGTTCTGGCACCCGAAGGGCTGGGCGGTCTGGCAGGTGGTCGAGCAGTACATGCGCAAGGTCTACCGCGACAGCGGCTACCAGGAAGTGCGCTGCCCGCAGATCCTCGACGTCTCGTTGTGGAAGGCCTCGGGCCACTGGGACAACTACAAGGACAACATGTTCTTCACCGAGTCCGAGAAGCGGACCTATGCGGTGAAGCCGATGAACTGCCCGGGCCACGTCCAGGTCTACAACGCCGGCCTGCACAGCTACCGCGACCTGCCGATCCGCTACGGCGAGTTCGGCGCCTGCCACCGCAACGAGCCTTCCGGCGCCCTGCACGGCATTCTGCGGGTGCGCGGCTTCACCCAGGATGACGGCCACATCTTCTGTACTCCCGACCAGGTCGAGGCCGAAGTCACGGCCTTCCACCGCCAGGCCCTGCAGGTCTACCGGGACTTCGGCTTCGGCGAGCCGATGATCAAGATCGCCCTGCGCCCGGACTCGCGTCTGGGCGACGATGCGACCTGGGACCGGGCCGAGGAAGCCCTGCGCTCGGCCCTGCGGGCCGCCGGCGTACAGTGGGAGGAACTGCCCGGCGAGGGTGCCTTCTACGGCCCCAAGATCGAGTACCACCTCAAGGACGCCATCGGCCGCACCTGGCAGCTGGGCACCATGCAGGTGGACTTCATGATGCCGGCCCGGCTGGGCGCCGAGTACGTGGACGAGCACAGCCAGCGCCGGCATCCGGTGATGCTGCACCGCGCCATCGTAGGCTCGCTGGAGCGCTTCATCGGCATCCTGATCGAGAACTACGCCGGCGCCTTCCCGGTCTGGCTGGCACCGGTGCAGGCGGTGGTGCTGAACATCACCGACGCCCAGGCCGAGTACGTCGAGTCGGTACGGAAAACCCTTGCGAATCAAGGCTTCCGGGTTGCAGCAGATTTGCGGAACGAGAAGATCGGCTATAAAATCCGCGAGCACACGCTGCAGAAGGTGCCGTACCTGCTCGTGGCCGGCGACCGCGAACGGGACAACGGCCACATCTCGGTGCGCACCCGGTCGGGCGAGGACCTGGGTTCCATGCCGGTACAGGACTTCATCGACCGCCTGCAGGCGGAGAACGGCCCGGCCGCCTGAGCGCGGCCGGAACAAGGCAACCACCAGGAATCACGCGAATCAACACCACAGCCACTGAAAAGCGTAACCGCAGGAACCAGGAAATCCGCGTCCCCCGCGTGCGGGTGATCGGTTCCGACGGCGAGATGGTCGGCATCCTGTCGCGCGACGAGGCCCTGGCCCTGGCCGAGGACGCCGGGCTGGACCTGGTCGAGATACAGCCGAACGCCGACCCGCCGGTCTGCCGCATCATGGACTTCGGCAAGTTCATGTTCGAGCAGCAGAAGAAGGCCAGCGCGGCCAGGAAGAAGCAGAAGGTGGTCGAGATCAAGGAACTGAAGTTCCGCCCGACCACCGACGACGGCGACTACAACATCAAGATGCGCAACCTCCGCCGCTTCCTCGAGGAGGGCGACAAGGTCAAGGTCAATATCCGCTTCCGCGGTCGCGAGATGGCCCATCAGGAGCTCGGCCTGGAGATGGCCCGGCGCATCGAGGCCGACCTGGGCGACGAGGTGATCATCGAGCAACGCCCCCGCCTGGAGGGCCGGCAGATGATCATGATGATCGCCCCGAAGAAGAAGTGAGCCGCGGCCGGGCCCATGCCCCTGTCCGGGCTGAGCCGCGGCCGGGCCGGCGAGCACCGCCCGGTACCGTCGTGGCTACCCAAGTGGCGGATTCTGTTGCATAATCCGCGGCCCGCCGGCCTTCCGGCGGGCTCCCGGTACGGTTCCCGGGCCCGGTCATCCGGGCGAAAACCGCTATGGACCAGCCGCAAATCCCTTCGGATACAGCGGCTTACAAGCCGGTCAGGGCAGGATGGAAAGCGTGGCGTCGGCCACCGCCCGGGCCAGTAACGAACAGACCCTCAAGGGACGACCATGGCCAAGATCAAGATCAAGACCAATCGGGCGGCCGCCAAGCGCTTCCGGAAGACCGCTTCCGGCAAGTACAAGGCCGGCCACGCCAACCGTAGCCACATCCTCACCAAGAAGGCGACCAAGCGGAAGCGCAACCTGCGGCAGACGAACCACGTCCGCGCCGAGGATGCCGGCCGTCTGGACCGCATGCTGCCGTACCTCTGAGGAGATAAGTCATGGCACGAGTCAAGCGTGGCGTCACGGCGCGTCGCCGCCACAAGAAGATCATCAAGCTGGCGAAGGGTTACTACAACGCCCGTCGCAAGGTTTTCCGCGTCGCCAAGCAGGCGGTCACCAAGGCGCAGCAGTACGCCTACATCGGCCGCAAGCAGAAGAAGCGCCAGTTCCGCAGCCTGTGGATCGTGCGCATCAACGCCGCGGCCCGTCAGTACGGCCTGAGCTACAGCCGGCTGATGAATGGCCTGAAGAAGGCCAACATCGAGCTCGACCGCAAGGCCCTGGCCGACCTCGCGGTGCACGACATCGCCGCCTTCGGCCAGGTCGCCGAGCAGGCCAAGCGCGCCCTCGCGGCCTGAGGCCGACAGCCCGCGGCGATCGCCGCGGCAAGGCAATGCCGGAACGGGGAAGGGCGCGAGTCCTTCCCCGTTTCGTTTTCGCAGCACCCCCCACGAGGCGAGCATGTCCGAGATCGAAGCCCTGACCCGCTCGGCCCTGGCCGAGGTCGAAGCCGCCGCCAGCCTGGAGGCGTTGGAAAGCCTGCGCGTGTCGCTGCTGGGCAAACACGGCCGGGTCACCGGCCAGCTCAAGCAGCTGGGCCAGCTGCCGCCGGAGCAGCGCAAGGCCGCCGGCGAGGCGGTCAACCGCGCCCGCGACGCGCTCAGCGAGGCCATCGCCGCGCGCCGCTCGGCGCTGGAACAGGCGGCGCTGGCCGCCCGTTTGGCCAGCGAGCGGGTGGACGTCACCTTGCCTGGCCGGGGCCCCGGCCTGGGCAACCTGCACCCGGTCAGCCGCGCGCTGGAACGCATCACCGACATCTTCGCCCGCATGGGCTACCAGTTGGCCGAGGGGCCGGAGATCGAGGACGACTGGCACAACTTCGAGGCCCTGAACTTCCCGCCGCACCATCCGGCGCGGGCCATGCACGACACCTTCTACCTGCGTGCCGACCAGTGCGGCGAGGGCCGGCTGCTGCGCACCCACACCTCGGGCGTGCAGGTGCGCTTCATGAAGGAGCACGCGCCGCCGCTGCGCATGATCGCCGCCGGCAAGGTCTACCGCAGCGACAGCGACCAGACCCATACCCCGATGTTCCATCAGGTCGAGGGCCTGCTGGTTGACGAGAGTTCCAGCTTCGCCGACCTCAAGGGCACGCTGACGGAGTTCATCCGCGCCTTCTTCGAGCGCGACTTCGAGATGCGTTTCCGCCCCAGCTACTTCCCCTTCACCGAGCCCTCGGCCGAAGTGGACATCGCCTGGCAGCAAGCCGACGGCAGCACCCGTTGGCTGGAGGTGCTGGGCTGCGGCATGGTGCATCCGAACGTGCTGCGCAACGTCGGCATAGACCCGGAGCGCTACACCGGCTTCGCCTTCGGCCTGGGCGTGGAGCGCCTGGCCATGTTGCGTTACGGCGTCGACGACCTGCGCAGCTTCTTCGAAAACGACAGCCGCTTCCTGCGGCAGTTCGCCTGAGCCAGGGAGGGCAGCGATGAAATTCCCCGAGAGTTGGCTGCGCGAGCACGTCACCATCGAGGCCTCCCGCGAGGAGCTGGCCGCGCGCCTGACCGCCATCGGTCTGGAGGTCGAGGAACTGACCGTGCTGGGCGAGGGCCTGGACGGCGTGGTCGTGGCCGAGATCCTGTCCTGCGAAAAGCATCCCGAGGCCGATCGCCTGCAGGTCTGCCAGGTCGCCACCGGGGCCGGCAGCGTGCAGATCGTCTGCGGCGCGCCCAATGCCCGCGCCGGCCTGAAGGCACCGCTGGCCACCATTGGCGCCAAACTGCCGGGCGGCATCGCCATCAAGGCGGCCAAGCTGCGCGGCGTCGAGTCGCAGGGCATGCTCTGCTCGGCAAAAGAACTGGGTGTGGACGCCGATGCCTCCGGCCTGCTGGAACTGCCGGCCGACGCGCCGGTGGGCCAGCCGCTGGCCGAATACCTGGGCCTGCCCGACGCCAGCATCGAGCTCAAGCTCACCCCCAACCGCGCCGACTGTTTCGGCGTGCGCGGCATCGCCTTCGATGTGGCCGCCGCCTTCGGCGTGCAGGTCAATCCGATGGAAATCCCGGAGGCGCCGGTGAGCAGCGACGCCCGCCTCGAGGTACGCCTGCAAGCCGGTGCCGATTGCCCGCGTTTCTGCGGTCGTGTCGTCGATGGCCTGGATCCGAACGCGCGCACGCCGCTGTGGATGGCCGAGCGCCTGCGCCGCGCCGGCCTGCGCCCGATCAGCCCTCTGGTGGACATCACCAACTACGTGATGCTGGAGCTGGGCCAGCCCCTGCATGCCTTCGATGCCGACACCCTCAGTGGCGGCCCGGTCATCGTCCGCCACGCCCGCGCCGGCGAACGCCTGAAGCTGCTGGACGAGCGCGAGGTCGAGCTGGATCCGTCCTTTCTGTTGGTCACCGACAACGATCGCCCGGCGGCCCTGGGCGGCGTAATGGGCGGCTGGGACACCCGCGTCACCGACGCCACGACCCGCGTCTTCTTCGAGGCCGCGCACTGGGCGCCCAGCGCCATCATCGGCCGCGCCCGCCGCCTGGGCATGCATACCGATGCCGGCCACCGCTTCGAGAGGGGCGTGGATCCGGAACTGCCGCGGCATGCGGTGGAGCGCGCCACCGCCCTGGCCATGCAGATCATGGGCGGCCGGGCCGGCCCGCTCACCGAGGCGGTGCTGCCGGAACACCTGCCGGCACCGGCGGCCGTGCCGCTGCGTCGCCAGCGCCTGCGTCGCGTACTCGGTCTGGCCGTGGCCGACGCCGAGGTCGAGCGCATCCTGCGTGCCCTGGGCATGCGGGTCAGCGCCACGGAGGAGGGCTGGTCGGTGCTGCCGCCCAGCCGCCGCTTCGACATCGCCATCGAGGAAGACCTGGTCGAGGAGATCGCCCGCATCCATGGCTACGATGCCATCCCGACCAGGCTGCCGGCCGGCGCCAGCCGCTTGGCGGTTCCCAGCGAAACCCGGGTGGAGGAGGCGCTCCTGCGCCGGCAGCTGGTGGCGCGCGATTTCCAGGAGGCGGTCAATTACGCCTTCGTCGACGCCGGCCTGCTTGAAACCTGGGGACTGGCCGAGGACGCCGTCGCCCTCGCCAACCCGCTGAGCGCCGACCTGGCCGTGATGCGCACGACCCTGTTGCCCGGTCTGGTGGCCGCCCTGGGCCGCAACCGCGCCCGCCAGCAGCGCCGGGTGCGCCTGTTCGAGCTGGGGCGGGTGTTTCGCCGGTCCGACGAGGGACTGGTGGAAACCGCCCGCGTGGCGGCCGTGGCCTGCGGCCCGGACCTCCCCGAGCAGTGGGGCCAGGCCGAGCGGACGGTGGACTTCCACGACGTCAAGGGCGTGGTCGAATCCCTTCTGGCCCTGGCCGGCACCCGGGCGGAGTTCCGGCCCGATGCCCGCCCGTTCGGCCATCCCGGTCGCAGCGCCTCGGTCTGGCGCGACGGCCGGGAGATCGGCTGGTTGGGCCATCTGCATCCGGCCCTGGCCAAAGCCCTGGACCTGGACGGCGAAGTGGTCGGCTTCGAGCTGGACCTGGAGGCCCTGGCGGCCCGGGCCCTGCCGCAGGCCGGAACCCTGTCCCGCTTCCCGTCCGTCCGCCGGGACATCGCGCTCGTCGTCCCGGAAAGTACCCCCTGGGCGGCCCTGGAGAACAGCCTGAAGGCCGCCCTGGGCCCGCAGCTGCGCGAGGTGGTGCTGTTCGACCGCTACGTCGGCCCCGGCCTAGAGCCCGGTTCAAAGAGTCTGGCTATGGGCTTGATTCTCCAAGACGTTTCACGCACCCTGACGGACCGCGACGCCGATCAGGCCGTCGCCGGCGCCCTCGAGGCGCTGGCCAGGGACTGCGGAGCGCGCTTGAGGTCATGATTTGCGCCGGAAACGGCGGTTTACAGGGGCGGATATGGCACTGACCAAGGCCGAAATGGCCGAGCGTCTGTTCGAAGAGGTCGGTCTGAACAAACGCGAGGCCAAGGAATTCGTGGACTCCTTCTTCGATGTGTTGAGGGAGGCGCTGGAGCGTGGGCAGCAGGTCAAGCTGTCCGGCTTCGGCAACTTCGATTTGCGCCGGAAGAACCAGCGCCCGGGCCGCAATCCCAAGACCGGCGAGGAGATTCCGATCTCCGCCCGCACGGTGGTGACCTTCCGTCCAGGCCAGAAGCTGAAGGAGCGGGTGGAAGCCTATGCTGGATCCAGGCAGTAACCGCGAACTCCCGCCGATCCCGGCCAAGCGCTACTTCACCATCGGTGAGGTCAGCGAGCTGTGCGACGTCAAGCCGCACGTGCTGCGTTACTGGGAAACGGAATTCTCCAGCCTCAAGCCGGTGAAGCGGCGCGGCAACCGGCGCTACTACCAGCGTCACGACGTGCTGACGATCCGGCAGATCCGTGCCCTGCTGTACGAACAGGGCTACACCATTTCCGGCGCCCGCCAGCGCCTGGAAGGCGAGGCCGGCAAGGTCGAGTCCAGCCTGACCGCCCAGGTGGTCAAGCAGGTGCGCATGGAACTCGAGGACCTGTTGCAGCTGCTGAAGCGTTGAGGCAACGCGGCCGCCCCAAACGGGGGCGCCGCGTATATAATGCCGGGCCCGGCGCCAGCCGCCGGGGCATTCCGATCGGGGCGTAGCGCAGCCTGGTAGCGCACTAGCATGGGGTGCTAGGGGTCGTGAGTTCGAATCTCACCGTCCCGACCAATCCGGAAACGAAGGAACCCGCCTCACGGCGGGTTTCCTGTTTGCGAGGTCCACCGCGCGGTTCCCGCGCAACCCGTGCAGGGTCGCGCAACCCGTGCGGGGTGGCGTTCCCGCTCAGCTGTCGAACAGCCCGGGCTCCAGGTCCATCAGGTTGCCCGCGCCACTGCGGATGGCAGCGGCATGGGCCTGGGTGCGCGGCAGCAGCCGGCCGAAGTAGAACCGTGCTGTCTCGCGCTTGGCGGCCTTGAAACCGGCCGGGTGATCGCCGGCCTCGGCGGCGGCCACGGCGCGCGCCCACCAGTAGGCCAGGGCGACGTAGCCGGAATAGAACAGGTAGTCCACCGCCGCCGCGCCCAGCTCCTCGCCGCTGGCCGACGCCTTCTGGCCCAGTTCCATGGTCAGCTCGCCCCACTGCCTGGCCGCCTCGGCCAGCGGCAGCACGAACTCGGCCAGGGCGGCGTTCTCCGAGTTCTCCTTGCAGAACTCCCGCACCATGCCCAGGAACAGCTGCAGGCCGGCGGCCTGTTGCTGCAGGGTCTTGCGGCCGAGCAGATCGAGCGCCTGGATGCCGGTGGTGCCTTCGTAGATGGTGGTGATGCGGGCGTCGCGCGCCAGCTGTTCCATGCCCCATTCGCGGATGTAGCCATGGCCGCCGAAGCACTGCAGGGCGTGGTAGGCGCATTCGTTGCCCCACTCGGTCAGCATGCCCTTGGTGATCGGGGTGAGGAAGCCGAGCAGCGCCTCGGCACGCTCGCGCTCTTCCCGGTCCTGCGAGCGTTCGGCGATGTCCACCTGGGTAGCGGCGTGCAGGGCCAGCATGCGCCCGCCTTCCACCAGCGCCTTGCAGGTCAGCAGCATGCGCCGGATGTCCGGGTGCACGATCAGCGGGTCGGCCGGCTTGTCGGGGTACCTGGGGCCGCCGGCGGCGCGGCCCTGCAGGCGCTCGCGGCTGTAGGCCAGGGCGTTCTGCCAGGCGCGGTCGGCCAGGGCCAGCCCCTGGATGCCCACCGCCAGACGCGCCGTGTTCATCATGGTGAACATGGCATTGAGCCCCTTGTTGGGCTGGCCGATCAGCCAGCCCTGGGCGCCGTCGAAGTTCATCACGCAGGTGACGGAGCCGTGGATGCCCATCTTGTGTTCGATCGAGCCGCAGCGCACGGCATTGCGCTCGCCGGCCCGGCCGTCCCTGCCGACCTTGAACTTGGGCACGATGAACAGCGAGATGCCCTTGGTGCCCGGCGGAGCGTCGGGCAGGCGGGCCAGCACGAGATGGACGATGTTGTCGGCCAGGTCGTGTTCGCCGCCGGTGATGAAGATCTTGGTGCCGGTGACGGTGTAGCTGCCGTCGGCCTGCGGCTCCGCCTTGGTTTTCAGCAGGCCAAGGTCGGAGCCGCAGTGCGGTTCGGTCAGGCACATGGTGCCGGTCCAGCGGCCTTCGACGATCGGGCGCAGGAAGGCTTCCTTCTGCCAGTCCTCGCCGTACTGCTTGAGCAGCTCGGTAGCGCCGTGCGAGAGCAGGGGATAGTTGCCCCAGCTCAGGCAGGCGGCGTCGATCATCTCCTTGACCGCGGCGCCGAGGCTCTCGGGCAGTGCCTGTCCGCCCATGGCCTCGGGCGCGGTCAGGCCGGCCCAGCCGGCCTCGACGTACTGGGCGTAGGCGTCGCGGAAGCCGGGCGGCGTGCGCACCTCGCCGCTGGCCGGGTCGAACCCGCAGCCGTGCTCGTCGCCAGCGGCATTGAGCGGCGCCAGCACGGTTTCGGTGAAGCGGGCGGCTTCCTCCAGCACGGCGTCCACCAGGTCGCGGCTGGCGGTTTCGATGCCGAGGCGGGCATAGAGCCGGTCGGCGCCGATGACGTCGAACAGGGCGAAACGGATGTCCCGCAAGGGGGCCTTGTAGCTGTTCATGCCGGTATTCCCTGGGTCAGCGCAGCACGCCGCTCAGCCCGGGCACCGGGTCCAGCGCGCTCTGGTAGTCGAAGGGGTCGTCGGTGCCCGGATCCTTGCTGGTGATCCGGCCTTCCAGCCGGTAGCGCAGCCCGCGCCGCTGGGCCAGGGCCTGGTCCAGCACCGCGCGGGCGGCGGGCGAAGGGCTGAAGCGGTGGCTGACCAGTTCGGAGGAACCCGGGCCGACGCCCAGACCGGGGTCCACCTCGATTCGGCCGGCCACCTCGGCGCCGATGCTCAGCGTGGCGCTCAGGCGGTTGAAGTGCATCGGCACGGTGCTGAAGTTCCGGATCCGCAGTTGTGCCGTCCATTGCCCGTCGGCCTCGACCTTCAGCTCGTGCAGGCTGACCTGGGGCGGAAAGATCCGCTTTGGCGGGCCGCCGGCGCAGGCGACCAGAAGCAGGGCGGAAAGCAGCGGAAGGAGCAGTCGGAATCGGCACATGGCGGCTTGGATACGGCGGCGAATGGAGCCGGCCGAGCATAGCAGGCCGACCCTGGAGGCGACAGGACCCGCCGGCGACTCCCCGATGTCGCGGCGGCGTCGGCGTACCGAAGGCCCGTCGCCCTTGCCGTGGACGCGGGAAGGAAGGCCGGTCGCCCGGGGCCGGCCCTACGCGCCGCCGTCGCTTCCGCTACCGTCGTCGAGGTCGGCGTGCAGAAGCGGCCGCAGCAGCGGGTTCGGGAAACGCCGCTCGACCGTGACGGCGTAGAAGGTCTCCGCGATGTTCGGCAGCTGATCGGTTTCCACCAGCAAGCCGGCGGCGATTTCGTCCCGGACGACGATCGGCGGCAGTACCGCAAGTCCGACGTCGTTGCGGGCCAACAGGCGCATCATTGCCATGTCCTCGACCTCGGCGGCGATCTGCGGGCGCACTCCCAGGCGGTCGGCCAGGGCATCGAATCCGGTCCTCACGCCGCTGTCGGCCGTCGGCACGATGATCGGATGGGTGCGCAGCCGCTCGGCAAGCCCGCCGCCCTTTCCGCCCAGGCGCGTCGGGGTGCCGACCAGGCTGACCGGCTGCTCGGCCAGGCGGTGGGCGACGAAGGGCGTCAGGGCATCGTGCGGGGGAGGGCGGTTTACCAGCACGACGTCGAGGCTGAGCGCCTCGAGTGACTGCAGAAGCTCGGCAGTGCTGCCCGACCGCAGGATGAGCTCGATGTCGGTGCGGCCGAGGACGGGGCGCAGGAAGGTGATGAGGAAGTTGCGGGAGAGCGTCGCCAGCGCCCCCACACGCAGCGCCTTTCGCGTCGAGCCCGCATGGCTCAGGGTAGCCAGGAGCTCGTCCCCGGTCGCGAAGATCGCGTCGGCATGGTCGAGCACGATCCGGCCAGCCTCGGTCAGGTGCAGGTGGCGGCCGCGACGCTCGAACAGCGCATGGCCCAATCGCCCCTCGAGCTTGCGGATCTGGACAGACAGTGCCGATTGCGTGAGGTTGAGCCGCTTGGCCGTGCGGGTCAGGTTGCCGTCATGGGCGACCGCCCAGAAGTAGCGCAGATGGTTGTAGTTGATGGCTGCCATGATCGTTCTATATAACCAAACGATATGGCAAAAACAATGAATTTTTCAGCGGTCCGGGCCGAGGCTATCCTGCGCGCGGCTTCCATACAGCCCCATCCCCGGTGACCGATTCCATCCCTTACCTGTTCCCGCTGCTGGCACCGGTGCCGCTGCTGCTGGCCGCTGCCCTGGCCTTCCTGCGGCCGGGACGGCGCCCGCGCCTGGTGCCCGTCCTGGCAGAGGGCGCGGCGCTTGCCGCCCTCATCGTCGCGCTGGCCGCCCTTGGCCTGCTGCTCCACCGCGGTCCCGGCACCAGCCCCCTGCTGGCGCTGGCCGGGATCGGGATATCGTCCCGGCTCGACGTGGTAAGCGCTGCCATGCTTCTGCTGGTTTCCTTCGTCGGCTGGATCGTGGTCCGCTACGCGCGTGGCTATCTCGACGGCGAATCCCGCCAGGGTGCTTTCGCGGGCTGGCTTTGCACGGCGATCGGCGCGGTCCTGATGCTGGTCCAGGCCGGCAACCTCGTGCAGCTCGCCGGCGCGTGGATTGCGACCAGCCTGTGCCTGCATCGGTTGTTGCTGTTCTATCCGGAGCGGGCGGCGGCGCGGAGGGCGGCACGAAAGAAGGCCCTGTTTTCCGGCCTCGGCTCGGCCGCGCTGGTCCTGGCGATGCTGTTGCTGGGCATCGGCTACGGCACCACGGACATCGCCACGATCAATGCCGAGGTGCGCGCGGGCGAAATGGGCCGGCTCGCGTTTGCCGCCGCCGCCCTGCTGGCCGTGGCGGCACTGCTCAAGTCCGCCCAGTTTCCCACCCACGGCTGGCTGACGGAGGTGATGGAGGCGCCGACGCCGGTTTCGGCCCTGCTGCACGCCGGGGTGATCAACGCCGGCGGCTTCCTGCTCATCCGCTTTGCCGACCTGATGGTGGCCGCGCCTGGCGTGTTGGCGGTCCTGGCGATGCTGGGCGGCTTCACCGCACTGTTCGGAGCGCTGGTCATGCTGACCCAGCCGGCGGTGAAGACATCGCTGGCGTGGTCGACGGTCGCGCAGATGGGCTTCATGCTCCTGCAGTGCGGGCTGGCGCTGTTTCCGCTGGCCTTGCTGCACATCCTGGCGCACTCCCTGTACAAGGCACATGCGTTCCTGGCGTCGGGTGGCGCGGTGGAACAGGTGGCGGCGATCAGGCGCCCCGGGCCGATCGCGGTTCCGGACGGGGCGGCGGTGGCGCGGGCGTTCCTCGTCGCGCTGGCGCTTTACGCAGCGATCGGCACGGGCTTCGGACTCACGTTCGGCCTCGGGCAAAAATCGCCCCAGGCATTCGCCCTCGGCGCCATCCTCATCTTCGGAGTCGCATACCTGCTGGCGCAGGGCTTCGCCGACGCCGCGCCACGTCTGCTCACGCGCAGGACCGCGCTGTACTCGACAGCGGCCGCGATCGGCTACTTTTCCCTGCAGTCCATCGCCGAATGGGCGACCGCGGGCACCTTGCCGGCAACGCCCGCGCCTGGCCGGCTCGAATGGGCGCTGATGGCGCTTGCAGTGCTGAGCTTCGGGCTGGTGGCGATCGCACAGGCGCTATTCCCGCTTTGGACCGCGCACCCGGCCGCGGCCGGCCTGCGCGTCCACCTTTCGAACGGCTTGTACGTCAACGCCGCAGTCGATCGATTGCTCGGCGGCTGGCGGGTTCGGCGGACGCGGCAATGAGCCAGGATGTTCCCATGACCATGATTGCGACGCCGGCGCCGATGGCGGATGCGCAGACCGTCGCCCGGGCGGTCGAGCAGGCCGTGCGATCCATACCGCCGCTGTGGCCGCTGGCCTCGAGCGTCGCGGTCAATCCTTTTCTGGGCCAGGCCGGGGAAGCGCTGCCGTCGGCGGCGGCTAGGTTGGCGCGTGTGGCGGGCATTGCCCTGACGATGCCGAGGGCGTGGTACGCCGAGCGGATCCGCAGCGGACAGATCACCGAGGCGGACCTCGCGGCCGCCATTGCGGCGACGCCGCGCAGCACGTCGCCGCTGACCGTGGAATCCCTCAGGCAGGCAGCGGCGGGCGAAAGACCCGCCCCCGTGGCCTTGCCCACCGTCGCCGAGCTGGCCGCCGACATCTCGGGCGTGGATTGGCCTGGGCTGATCGACGAGCGCGTGGGACATTTCGCCGCGAGCTATTTCGACCAGGGGCAGGCGCTTTGGGCGATGCCGCGGGCACGCGGCGCCTACGCGACGTGGCGATCGGTTGCCATGCACGACCTGACGCCGGAGATCGCCGGTCTCAAGGGTTTCGCCTCTAGCGTGGAAGCCTGGCCGGAAAGTCCGGAGGCGGGCACGCTGGCGGCGGTGGAGCGGCTGGGCCTGGGCGAAGCGGCGCTGGTGGGCTATTTCCACCGTCTGTTGATGAGCCTGGGCGGATGGGCGCAGCTTGCACGCCATCGTCTCTGGCAGGCGGAGCTGGCCGGCGGGACGGACGCGACCGTGACCGACCTGTTGGCCATCCGCCTGACCTGGGAGACGGCCTTGCTGGAAAGGTACCAGCCGGCCATCCTGCCCCGGTGGCGGGCCGCGGTGGCGGCGTACGCGCGGCCGCTGGCGCCGAGTGCGGATGACGAGATCGACGCGACGCTGCAAGAGGCAGCCGAGCGCTCGGCGCAACGGCGGCTGCAGGAGGTCCTGGCCGGCTCCCCGTCGGCCCCGGCGGCCCCGTCGGGTAGGCGCCCGGCCCTGCAGGTCGCGTTCTGCATCGACGTGCGTTCGGAAGTCTTTCGCCGCGCCCTGGAAGGGCTGGACGCCGGCATCCAGACCCTGGGGTTCGCCGGATTCTTCGGCTTGGGCATCGCCCACCGCCGGTTCGCCTCGGATGTGGTCGAGTCACGCCTGCCGGTGTTGCTCAAGCCGGGTTTGACCACCTGCTCGGGGAAACCGACGCCGGACGTGGAGGCCGCGGATCTGGCGGCGCGAATCGCGGCCCGCGCCAGGCGCGCGTGGGGGCGGTTCAAGCTGGCCGCCATTTCTTCCTTCGCCTTCGTGGAGGCGATGGGGCCGGTTTACGTGGGGAAGCTGCTGCGTGACGGGCTGCGGCTGGCGGGAAACCGGGCTCCTGCCGAGCCGCCTCCGCGTTTCGATCATCCGGTTCCCGACCTGGGGACACGGGTGGACATGGCGGAGCGGGTGCTCAGGGCGATGTCGCTGACCGACGGTTTTGCTCGCCTGGTTCTGCTGGCCGGGCACGGAGCCGGCGTCGTCAACAACCCGCATGCCAGCGCGCTGCAATGCGGTGCCTGTGGCGGCTACTCGGGTGAGGTGAACGCGCGCCTGCTTGCCGGTCTGCTCAACGACACTGACGTACGCGCCGCCCTGGCCGGCAGGGGAATAGCCGTGCCGGACGACACCCTCTTCCTCGGCGCGCTGCACGACACCACCACCGATGCCGTGACCTTGTTCGACGACGACCATTCCGCCCGATCGCATGTGCAGGACCTGCGGCAGGCCAGATCCTGGCTGCTCGCCGCCGGAGCCCTGGCGCGCGCCGAGCGTGCGCGGCGCCTGCCGCGCGCTTCCGGGGCGGGCGACATCGCCCGTCGTGCCCGCGACTGGGCCGAGGTGCGACCGGAATGGGCGCTCGCCGGCTGTCAGGCCTTCATCGCCGCGCCACGGTATCGCACCGAAGGACGCGACCTTCAGGGGCGCATCTTCCTTCACGACTACCAGTGGCGCAGGGACGAGGACTTCGCCGTACTGGAACTGATCCTGACGGCGCCCGTGGTCGTCGCCAGCTGGATCAGTCTGCAGTACTACGGTTCTGCCGTTGCGCCGGACGTCTTTGGCGCCGGCAACAAGCTGCTCCACAACGTCATCGGGGGCATCGGTGTCGTCGAAGGCAACGGAGGGCTGCTGCGCGGGGGGCTTCCCTGGCAATCGGTGCACGACGGCGAGCGGCTCGTGCATGAACCCCTGCGAATGTCCGTCCTGCTGGAAGCGCCGCGCGAGGCGATAACGGCGGTGCTGGACCGCCATCCGGAAGTGCGCGCGCTGTTCGACAACCGCTGGCTGCACCTGTTCGCCCTGGACGACCACGGACGCATGGCCTGGCGCTACGGCGGAAACTCCGGCTGGGAGAGGATGCGCGGGGATTAGGCGGGCCGGACTCCAGCGCAGGACCGACGTGAGCTGGCGGTGCCGGGGTTTGCTTGCCACATTTCCGGCCGTCCGCTAAGTTCCGGGCTCCCTCCGTGCAGTGAGCACAGTCCGATGAGAGGACACCTGCTTGTACTGGCCGGCCTGCTGGCCACCCTTGCCGTTTCTTCCGCCGATGCCCGCCCGGTGACCCAGCGTTTCGAGGCCCAGGCGTACGGCATATTCACCGTCGAACCCGATGGCCGGGTCAGCGAGGTCAGCCTGCCGGAGGCCCTGAAGCCACCACTTCGCGGCCTTTACGAAAACGCCATCCGTGGCTGGACCTTCCAGCCCATCGAGATCGACGGGCAACGGGTGCGTGCGCTCGGCCACATGCAACTCGACCTGTACATGGACGTCAGCGGAACGTCGCTGGTTTCCGCCGGCATTACCAAGGTGCAGTTCATCGATCCGCCGTCGCCGTCGGCCTCGGTGCCGGAGGAGGGCGGGCAGAGTTGGGGGATGTATCCGCCGCCCTACCCCGAATCGCTGCTCAGGCGGGGCTTGGGGGGACGGGTGGAAGTGCTCGTCGAAACCGACGAATCTGGCCGGGTGAACCGCGCTGCCACCCGCGGCGGCGTGCTCTACGCCCGCGCGAAGGGCATAAAGCCCGGCACCGTGCGCTCCGCCTTTTCCGAATTCGCCCAGGCTTCCGAGCGCGCGGCGAAGCACTGGACCGTCAGCGGCTGCCAGGGTCGTTGCATCGTGCCCGTCACGTTCCAGGTACAGGACCGCTCTGGAGGCATGAGCTTCTGGAAGCCGGTGATCGACGTCCCCTTCGTGCCCCAGCCCTGGGTGCTGGAGGGGGAATCCCCGACGATGCTTTCCTCCTCGGGGGTAAGCTACTCCACCCGGTTCCGCCTGGACGGTCCGACCGAGGCCGTCGAACTCTTCCGCGAAGAGGGTTGATCACCGGCGCCTGTTTTTCGCCATTGCCGGAACGACGAAGGCCCCGCGATGCGGGGCTGGCGGAGTCTGTGCTGCCCGAACCGTTCTCGTCCATCGTCGGGCCTGTCCGCGGCCGCCATTGCATTGGTTCGGCAGATCGTCGGCGAGATCGAGCATTCCCACGGCACCCGCGCGCTGCCTGAGCACGTGCGCGAGGAGTTCGACGAATACCTATGCTGCAGGACGCTGGAACACGGCTTTCTGCGGGTAGTCTGCGAGATTGGCAATGCGGCGGAGCACCGGCTCGACGGCGCTGCAGCGCATCACGATCAGGCCGTGGACGTGGCTGGCCGAAAAGATGTGTTGGGAGGCTCGCGAGGCGGTCTGCCTGAACCCCGCACTGCGGCGGAGTCGCGGATTCCACAAACGAAAACGCCCAACCGGAGCCGGTTGGGCGCTGAAAAGTGGTGGCGGAAGGCTAACGAAAAGGAAGCCCACCATGTCCGGGTATTGAGAGACCCTCGACGACGCGCGGCGGTATTGCAATCAATTCGAGGCGAGTAGGCGCCCCGCTGATTCACCCGGGTTTCCTCGACCTTCCCGATCGCCCTGAACTCGCCCGCACGCGGCCACACCGGCCATGTCGCCTTGGCTGGTTGCGCGAACAGCGCCGTAATGGTCTGCCGCAGCCCGAGCGGAGCAGACCATGTCGAACGACCCCGCCTTCACCGAAATCGAGCTGGCCCAACGATGGGCCATCAGCATCAAGACTTTGCAGCGCTGGCGCAGCGAGAACCGTGGACCCCGGTACATCAAGCTATCGAAAGTGGTGCGCTACCGCCTCGCCGACATCCTGGACTACGAACAAGCACAGCGACAAGGCGAACCCGTCCGCGACGAACTGCCGCCACTGCCGAGTTCGGCGTAAGCTTCCCCGATCCGCAGACACCCCATAAGTAGAACTTTCTGGCATGTTTTCCCCAGCCAGGAGGTTCCATGAAGAAGTCCCGTTTCACCGAGACCCAGATCGTCTCGATCCTCAAGCAGGCCGACGCCGGCGTGCCGGTCAAGGACATCTGCCGGCAGGCCGGCATCAGCGTTCCGACCTACTACAAGTGGAAGTCGAAGTACGGCGGCCTGGAGGCCTCCGAGCTGCGGCGTGTCAAGGACCTGGAAGCGGAGAACGCCAGGCTCAAGCGGATGTACGCCGAGCTGGCGCTCGACAACGCCGCGATGAAGGATCTGATCGCAAAAAAACTGTAGGGCCGGAGCAGAAGCGCGAGGCCGTGCGGTACCTGGTCGAGGTGCACACGCGGCCCCTGAGCCGGTCCTGTGATTGCGTTGGGTTGTCGCGGGCAGCGTGGTACCAGCCGCCGGTGCACTGGACGGTACGGGATGCCGAGATCATCGCGGCCCTGGCCGAGGTGGTCGAGAATCGCCCGAGCCGCGGCTTCTGGAAGTGTTGCAAGGTCCTGCGCCGTGCGCGTCCGGACTGGAACCACAAGCGAATCTACCGAGTGTACAAGGCGATGAAGCTCAATCTGCGCCGCAAGGCCAAGCAGCGGCTGCCCAAGCGCGAACGCGTACCGCTCTACGTTCCCCTGCTGCCCGATGCCGTCTGGTCAGCGGATTTCATGGCCGACGCGCTGGCGTGTGGCCGCCGCTTCCGGACCTTCAACGTGGTCGACGACTTCAACCGCGAGGCGCTGCACATCGAGGTCGACACCTCGATCTCGTCCACGCGCCTGGTCCGCATCTTCGAGCAGCTCAAGCGCGACCACGGCCTGCCGCAGGTCCTGCGTACCGACAACGTGCTAACTCTGGAGTCAACTACAAATTTTGAGCGAAAGATACCGCGGACGTCGTCGACGCCCGATCAGGTCCCTCACGCCGCTATTTGAACCAAGTCCCGTGGGCTTCCACGTCTTCAGGATCTCCTGGTCTGACCATAGTGAACACGAGGTCCGAAACGGCCTCAAACGAAACAGCCTCTTTTCAATTTCGAGTGGGTAAGCTGGACCTGAGCAGGTACGGGATCGGGTATGACTGACAAGCTGTTTGAGGCTGCCTTGGGGGTCTCTCCGCCGTGGCAGGTGACGGGCGCGGACTTCGAT
>NZ_VUOD01000013.1 GCF_008386465.1 Arenimonas fontis | reverse complement strand
ATCGAAGTCCGCGCCCGTCACCTGCCACGGCGGAGAGACCCCCAAGGCAGCCTCAAACAGCTTGTCAGTCATACCCGATCCCGTACCTGCTCAGGTCCAGCTTACCCACTCGAAATTGAAAAGAGGCCTTCTTTTTTGGCCGGCAAGAATGGCTTCTTGGCAGCCGCCGAGCGCCGAAGCATCGCATTCTCTATCGCTGCACGATCGTCGAACTCAGCGACAACCACAGACCGCTTGCCACTCAAGATTGCGATGACTTCCTGCTCTTTTCCAGACGACCTGATTAGAAGCTCAGAAAGCACCGGCGTAGGAACAATGACCTCTGTCCCGTCTTCATCGAGCGCTTCAAGAAGCCCTTCGATTCGCTCACGACAATGAGTGACCACACCAGTTCCCGTGGAATTCTTGGGGGCCGGCGCGTTGGGGTAGATCAAGTAGATGAGTACGCTTGCATCTACCACGACGCGCATCAGTGCCTCCCCCGGACCAACTGCCTCGCCAGCTCTGTAAGGGCATCTTCGTTCATCTCGCCTCGGAGGCTCGCGGCTACTTCAGAGAAACGAGCAAGACCTAGTTCGGCGATTGCTTCCAAACGAAACGACTTGGTCTCCCATCTCCCTTCGGCCGTCCGTATCAGCCGCGCGGTCCCCTTTAGCTCAATCACTTCGCCCCAAAGATAATCCTTGAGCCTGTTCGCGAGTCCTTCGTCTACGATTTCAGCCGAGAACTCTCGCTGGGTTCCGTACTCTTCAACGCGAGCATGTTTGGTCCGATCTTTTCCTTCGAGGCCAAGGATCCGCCCACGAACCGACACGGACTGCGCAATTGGCCCGATTCGCGCAGCATCCCCAATGCGGTAGCCGAACAACTGGAGGATCTTCGTGCGACCTGTGAGTACCTCAGCGGTGACCTGGTCGGCGCTGATCATCGTTTCAAGTTCAACTGCCGCCCTAGCTGCTTTTGGGTCGGCTAATTGTGGATTCTTGGCTTGCCCAACCCGGTACACGACGGCGGGATAGTTCGCAGCCGGGACCTCTAGGGCGAAATTAACGCTGCCTCGACCAATTTTCTGAAGACGCACGCCGTCGTCCCCGACAAGTGCCGAGACTGCGCGCAGGTACTGGGCGATTCGTTCAATGCTGAAGTCGCTGGGGAACTTCCCCTTCAGCCGGAACGTGACGGTTCGCTTGTTGTCCATGTTGGGTTCACTACGCACTGCGGAGAGGGAATGGTCAAGTGAGCCCTCCTCAGGGGTTGCGACAGCCACGGTGCACCACGGATGCTACATGTAACTAAATAATTAACGTAAGTTATTGCTTTACAGAGGAAAATGTCTCTTGTTTGTCCAGTCCATCATCGGGGCGACCGACAGGCGCCACTGGCCGGCAGCGCCGGCGTCGGGGGTCGTATGCATGGGCCCTAGGATGCCATGCCCCGACGCCAGGCAGGCGTGTTCCGGGCGCCGCGGTACCGGCGAGCGGAGCGCCACCGGCCCGGCCTCGGGCCCGGTGGCGTCGTGTCAGCGCCGGAACGGCCCGGACGCCGCCACCCCCGCGAACCTGACCTCGATCAAGGCTCCCGGCACCTCCCGGACGCAGACTGCCCTCACCCTCCGACCGGAGCACGGCCATGAACCGGGTCAAAGGCAAGGTCTGCATCGTTACCGGCGGCGCGCTCGGCATCGGCCGCGCCTGCGCCGAGCGGCTGGCGGAAGAATCAGCGAGGAAGAGTGGGACCGCGTGCAGGCGGTAAACGTCAAGGGCGTCCTGTTCTGCAGCAAGCACGCCATCCCGCACATGCGACGGGCCGGCCACGGCAGCATCATCCACCTGTCCTCGATCTACGGCCTGGTCGGCGCGCCGGACGTGCCGGCCTACCACGCCAGCAAGGGCGCGGTGCGGCTGATGGCCAAGACCGACGCCATGATCTACGCCCCCGACCGCATCCGGGTGAACTCGGTGCACCCGGGTTACATCTGGACGCCGATGGTGGAAAACCACCTCAAGGCCAGCGGCGCCACCGACCTGGACGCGGCCCGCGCCGAGGTCGGCCGCCTGCATCCGCTGGGCCACATGGGCGAACCCGACGACATTGCCTGGGGCGTGGTCTACCTGGCCAGCGACGAGAGCAAGTTCGTCACCGGCGCCGAGCTGGTCATAGACGGCGGCTACACCGCCCGCTGAGCGCCGCCACGGGCGCGGAAACGGAAGCGGCGGCCCGATGGCCGCCGCTTCGTTCGCCACCTGGAAAGGTGCCGCGCGAGGCTCAGCCGCGGCCGTTGCCCTTGCCCTTGCCGCCCTTTTCCTGGCCCTTGCCCGGAGGCGGGCCACCGGCGGGCTTGCCGCCCTTGCCCGAGGCCGCCGGCGGACCGCCGCGCCCGGCATTGCCCTGCATCCGGCCATGGCCCTTGCCGACATGGCCCTTGAGCGCGTGGAAGGCCGGCGAGCCCGGCTTGATGCCCAGCCGCTGGGCGATCACGCCCCAGCCCTGCGCATGGTCGCGCTCGTAGATGCGCAGGATGTCCAGGCAGGGCCGGCCCAGGTGGTAGGCGATGGCGCAGGCGTAATAGATGTCGCCCGGCGCCCAGCGGCGGTCGTAGTAGTACTCGCGCACCAGGTAACGTGGCGCACCGAAGCCGACCACCACCTCGTCGATGAATCCGTCGGTATTGCCGGCGGCGAACACGTTGATGTCGCCGAGCTGCGCGTCCACGAAGGCGTCGCCGGTGCGCGGGCTGAAGCCGAAGACGAAGTTGTCGATGGCCTGCGCGCCGGCCGACCAGGCCAGGCCCAGACCCAGCACGATTCCGATGATTCCGGTTTTCATGGGCTCGCTCCAGAAGATCCCGCCGGCAGTCTGGCGGAGGCGGGTGAATCCTGGCTTAAAGTCGGCCCAGGCGGTACTCCGGGCCTTGCGACAGCGGCTCGCCATCCGGGCCCAACAGCTCCAGGCTGCCGTCCTCCAGCGGGCGCAGCCGTAGGCGGGCACCCTCGGGGTCGAGCAGGTATTCGGGCCGGCCCCCACGTTCCTGTTCCTGCCACCGGCCCTGCTGGCTGAAGGCGGGCGCCACATCGTCGCCGAGGTAACGCTCTTCGAGCTCGAACCGGTGCTCGCCGTCCTCGCGCAGCAGCCGCAGCCGGGTCTGGATGCCGTCGCAATCGGCGCAGGGCAGCACCCCGAACCACTGGCGATCGAAATCGCCGCCCTGCGCCAGTGCCGGTGCATCGCCCGGCACGCCTGCGGCAGCCTCTTCCTGCCCGGCCTGCTCGCGCCCGCACGCTGCCAGCAGGAGCGCCAGCAACAGCGGCCGAAGAACACGGGAACGCGATGTCGGAACGGGGCTCATCAGCCGCCCATGCTAGCCCCATCCCGGCACCGGCACGAGCGGCGCGGCTCAAACCCCGTTCAGTGCCGCTACGCGTTCATGGAGATGCCCGCCACGCCAGGAGGTGTCCCATGGTCCGCAACCTCGCCCAGCCTTCTCCCTTCGCCGGACTCGACGGCAAGCGCATCGCCGGCACCAGTCTGGTGATCGCCCTGCACGCCCTGGCCTTCGGCGTGCTGATGACGCCCAGCGCCTGGTCGCCGCCGGAACGCCCGATCCGCGAGATGAGCGTGGTGCCGGTCGAGCTGCGGCCGGCGGCGCTGCCCAGGCCACCGCAGCCGCCGCCGGAACAGATACCGCGGCGGCCGGTGCCACGGCCGAGCCCGGGGCCGGCACCGGTGCTGGCGCCGGTGCAGACCGACCCGGCACCGGTGTTCGAGAGCGGTGAGATCCTCGGCGAAGCCGGCGAGGAGGCCACGCCGGCGGCCGACACTTACGATCCCGGCCCGCCGCAACTGGCCCAGCTGGCCTACGATGTCGCGCCGGCGCCGCGTTATCCGCGTTCATCCCTGCGCGCCGGCCACGAAGGCACGGTCTGGCTGCGGGTCCTGGTGGACGAACACGGCCAGCCGCAGTCGGTGGAGATCGAGCGCAGCAGCGGCCATCGCGAGCTCGACCGCGCCGCCCGCGAGCAGGTGCTGAACCGCTGGCGATTCCATCCGGCCCGGCATCAGGGCCGCGCCATCGCCGCCTATGCCCTGGTGCCGATCCGGTTCAGCCTGCCCTGATCGCCCTGAGCGCCTCCCGGGCGCCGAGGGCTTGCGGCCGGCGCCCGGGACGCTCACGCTGACCACACGGGCAGGCCCTTAGGCTGGGGCATCCCGGATCCCTCCAGGAACGTCCATGCGTAGCATCGCCCTCGGCTGCCTGATCGCTGCGATCGCCCTCGCCGCCCCGCCTGTCGCGGCGCAGGACGGCGGCCGCGGGGAAGACCGCAAGGGGCCGCCGCGCTGGACCTTCGGCGGCCTGCTGATCGATCGCGCCGATCCCTACGCCGACATCGATCGCGACCCCTTGCTGGTGCCGCTGGTCCGCTTCGAGGGCGAGCGCGCCTACCTGCGCGGCTTGCGCGCCGGCTGGCGCTTCGTGGACAGGGACGATTTCGAACTGGCCGGTCTCGCCCAGGCCCGCCTCAACGGCTACGAAGCCAAGGATTCGCCGGCGCTGGCCGGCATGGCCCGGCGCAGGTCCAGCCTGGACCTGGGCCTGGCGGCGACCTGGCGCACGCCGCTGGGCGGCATCGAGCTGGCCCTGCTGCAGGATGCGCTCGACCGCAGCGGCGGCCGCGAGGCCAGCCTGACCTGGGGCCTGCCGTTCCGCCGCGGTGGCTGGGGCTTCCTGCCGGCGCTGGCCCTGCGCTGGCAGGATGCCGACCTGGTGGACTACTACTACGGCGTGCGTCCCGGCGAGGCCCTGCCCGACCGGCCCGCCTACGAAGGCGATACTGCCCTGGTAGCCGAACTCTCGCTGCTGGTGGAACGCAGGCTGGGCCCGCGCTGGAGCCTGTTCGCACGTATCGGCCACAGCCGCTATCCCGGCGAGATCGCCGACAGCCCGATCGTCGAACGCGATCACGCCAGCTCGGTGATGATCGGCCTGGGCTGGTCCCCGGCCGACTGAGGGCGCCGCGCCCGCCTCAGCCGCGGCCGCGCAGCCGGGCCAGGGCGCGCTGGTGCAGTTCGCCGATCGCAGCGGGAATCGCCGCGGCGCTGTCCACCCGCACCATGCGGCCGGCATCGGCGTCGGTCACGCCATGTTCCTGCTCGTGCGCCCAGGTGACGTGGTAGGGCATGTGCACGCCCCAGCCGCCCAGTCGCAGCACCGGCTCGATGTCCGAGCGCAGCGAGTTGCCGACCATGACGAAACCCTCCGGCTGCACGCCGAACTCGGCGAACAGGCGGGTGTAGGTCGCCCGGTCCTTCTCCGAAACGATCTCGATGCGGCGGAACAGGTCGGACAGGCCGGAAGCGGCGACTTTGGCTTCCTGATGGAAAAGGTCACCCTTGGTGATCAGCACCACCGGATGACTCTGCGCCACCTCCTCCACCGCGGCGCGGATGTCCGGCAGCAGCTCCACCGGATGCGCCAGCACGCCCTTGCCGATGCCTACGATCCGGTGCAGGTCGGTAGCGCTGATCTTCTCGTGCGTGACCGCCACCGCTGCCTCGATCATGGACAGGGCCATGCCCTTGGCGCCGTAGCCGAACAGCTTGAGGTTGCTGCGTTCGACCTGCAGCAGGCGCTCGTGCAGGTTGGCGTCGGCCAGGTCCACGTACTTGCCGACGATGGCCTCGAACTCGGCCTGGGCCTGCCGGTAATAGCCCTCGCTGTGCCAGAGCGTGTCGTCGCCGTCGAAACCGACCAGGCGGATCATCGCGCCTCCAGCAGTTCCGGCGTCGCCTCGGTGCTGCCGATCACCACGCTACCCACGCGCATGCGGTAGTACGCGTCCGGCACGCGCCCGAACACCTGCCGGGCCGCCTCCGCCACGGCCGGGCCGGGCCCCTCGGCCATCCAGTGCCGGCCGCAGTCGTCGCCCAGATCCTGCGAGCGTTCCATGCGGTGCTCGCCCAGGCCGGCACCGGTGATGCGCTGGCTGCCGGCGCCGCTGGCGAAGATGGCCACGACCTCGGTTTCCGGCCAGGGCCGAACGTGCCAGGCGGTCGCATGCGAGGCGGTCAGCAGCAACGAAACCTGGCCCGGCACCATCACGTCCACCCGGCGGATGGTCTCGCGGCCGGGCTCGCTGTCTTCCAGCGGCGCGCCGGCATCCACCACGAACAGCCGGCCCGGCACCGGCAGGCGCAGGTTCTGGAAACGGCAGGTGCTCCAGTCCGTCCCGACCGGTGCCGCCAGCACCGGCACTTCGGGCTCGGCCGCCGCCGGCGCCGGCGCCTCCTCGGCCGCGCAAGCCGCCAGCAGAACGACCAGCCCAGCCATCCCCGGCACAGCCACCTTCCCCATTCGCCGCCCACCTCCAACCGTGACCGGCGAAGCATACCGCCTTGACGCGGATTTACGCGGATGGACACCAACAGCGCAAAAGCACTTCAAGGAATGGCCCTGGAATCGGTGGAAACCACGCGCTCGCGATGGATCAGGTAGAGGCCGGAGGCAATGACGATGCCGGCGCCGGCGAAAGTCCATCCGTCCGGCAGCGTGTTCCAGACCACCAGATCCAGACCCAGGCCCCAGGCCAGGGCGCTGTATTCGAAAGGGGCCACCACCGAGGCCTCGCCGGACCGGAAAGCCTCGGTGATCGCCACCTGGCCCAGGAAGCCTGTCAGGCCGACGCCCGCCAGCACCCAGGCGTCGTCGCCGCGCAGCGGGACCCAGCCCGGCAGTGACAGCAGGCTGGCGAACAGCGCGGTCATGGCGATCATCCAGAACACCAGGCTGTGCGAACTGTCGGTGCGATGCAGGATCCGCACCATGATCGCCGAGAGCGCATAGCCGGCGGCGGCGGCCAGCACCGCCAGGCCGGCCAGGCTGGCCACGCCCTCGCCGCCCGGCCGCAGTGCCACCAGCACGCCGGCCAGGCCGGCGCCGATGGCGGCCCAGCGCCGCAGGCCGACCTTCTCGCCCAGCAGCGGCACCGACAGCGCGGTGATCAGCAGCGGCGCCACGAAGAACAGCGCGTAGGCGCTGGTCAGCGGCATGCGGTGGATGGCGTAGGCGAAGGCGGCGAGCATGCCGATGGACAGGCCCGCGCGCAGCAGGTGCAGGCCCCAGCGCACCCGCCACAGGGTGTGGAAGCGGCCGCTGGCCAGCACCCACAGGCTCACCAGCGGCAGCGCCGACAGGCCGCGCAGCGCCGCCACCTGCAGTGGCGGGTAATGCCCGGCCAGATGCTTTAGCCCGCCGTCCATCAGCGAGAAGCAGCCGACCGCCAGCAGCATCGCGACGATGCCGCGAAGGTTCCGGGAGGATTCCATCGCGGCATTGTCGCCCAGGGCGAACGGCCCAGACAGTGGGGCGTGCCGCCTGGGACGGGCGCTGCCGATCCGGGCGGCGCCGGCCCGGCTACTCAAGGCCGGGCGCGCGGTGCGTCCGGGTCGCGGCAGGTCTCGACGACCCAGTCGCGCAGGCGTTGCTTCTGCGCCTCGCCCAACACCAGGATGTCGTCCAGGGCCAGGGCCTGGTCCTGGAAATCGTGCGCCAGGTGGCATTGGCTCTTGCGTTCCTCGCGCCGGCGCTCCTGTTCGCGCGCCTGCGCCTCCGCTTCGGCCTGCGCTTGTCGCCGCGCCTGCTCGGCGGCGCGCTCGGCTTCGGCCTGGGCGGCGGCGCGCGCCGCCAGTTCTTCCGGGCCCGGCTCGGGTTCGGGCCTGACCTCGCGTTTCCAGACCTGGCGTGTGCCGCGCGGGCAAGGCTCGTGCTGGATGCTCACCGCGCCCTTCTCGCCCTCGCACTTGTACAGCGAAGCGGCCGGCGACGCGGCCGGCACCGCCCCGAGCAGGACCAGGCACGTCAGCGACCGCACGGCGCTCATGCGGCTTGCTCCGATGCCGGCCGGCACAGGCGATGGAAAGGAATCCGGGCGCGCAGGCGGTAGCCGTTGCGCTCGTAGAGCTCCAGAGCCCGGCGATTCTCCGGGCTAACGTGCAGGAAGGGCGTCAGCCCGCCCTCCAGCAGGTCGTTGGACAGGAAGGCCATCAGCCGGCGCGCCAGGCCGCGGCCGAGGAAATCCGGATGGGTGCAGATGGCGCTGAGCTCCCGGAACCCGGCCGGGCCCATGCGTTCGCCGGCCATGGCCGCCAGCCGGCCATCCAGGTAGATGCCGAAGTAGCGGCCCAGGGCGGTGGTCCGCGAGCGGAAGTAGTGCGGATAGACCAGGGCCACCAGCGCATGGATGTCGCCCTGATGGGCGTCGCCCAGTTCGACGATGTCCGGGCCCGGCTGAGCGGGCAGCGGCGCCGGGCAGTGCATCTGCACCAGCTCGATGATCGGCTCCAGCCGCCAGCCCGCCGGCGCCTGCGGCAAGGGGCCCAGCAGCAGGGTTTCCTCGCCCGGTGCCACCAGCTCGTGCAGGGCATCGTCCACCCTCAGGCCCGGCTCGCGCACCCCCAGGAAGGGAGCGATCCCGGCCGGGTAACGCAATACGCCGTCGCGGCCCAGGGCCAGCGGCGAATGCCGGCCGGCAAGGGATTCCCAGACCGGATTGTCGAGCGGGTGCATGGCGCGAGTCTGCCGCGCCGGCGCCTGGCCCGGAAGGGCCGGCAGGCTCAGTCGGTTCCGTCCAGGCTCAGCAGGTCGTCCGGGTCCGCCAGCAGGTCCAGTTCGATGGCCTCGTCGTCCGGCAGGCGCAGGTCGGCGGTGCCGTCGGCGGCATCCAGGGCCGCCGCCTCGACCTCGGCCTCGTCCGGCGCCGACTCCCAGTCCCGGATCAGGGCCTGGGCCTGTTCGGCCTCGGCCTCCTCCACCACCACCCGGATCAGGCCGGTCCCTGGCACTTCGGGGATGGCGCCGGCCACGTTCGGGCCGAACACGTGGGCGTGGATACCGGCCCCCGTCAGCAGGTCGCGGACCAGCTGGGCGTCGAGGGCGCTCTGGGCGATGTAGACGGGGACCATGACCTCTCCAAAGCCCGCCCGGGGCGGCGGGCCGAATGCCTGCTCGCCGCCCATTGGGCCGGGCCGGCCCGCCCATGAACTGTGATGCAGTTCACACTTTTCCCGGATTTCGGGCACTCGGTCACGGTTTGCTGACGAGCGGAGGCCGTCTCGCCAGCGACCGGAAGGCGCCGGCAGCGCGAACCCGGGGGTGGCCGCTGCGGGTGTCCTGGCCGCTGCGGGTATCCTTGGCGGGCGCTCCTGCAGGGGGAGCAGGAAATCCACGCCTCCATGTCCACGCTCAAGTCCATCCATGCGCGGGTGATCGCGCCCCAGGACAGCCCCGACGCCATCCCGCTGACGCTCAGGCCCGGCGACGTGGTGCAGGTGCGCCACGCCCATCCCGACCGGCCGGGCTATGTCTGGGTGGAGGACGGCCAGCTCAGCGCCGGCTGGGTGCCGATGGACCTGATCGACACCAACGCCGGCCGGCCCACGGCCAAGGCCGAGTACTGCAGTGCCGAACTCAGCGTGCAGCCCGGCGACAGCGTCCGCCTGATCTGGGAGGATCCCGCCCACGGCGCCTGCTGGTGCGAGGACCGGCACAGCGAGCGGGGCTGGGTGCGGAACGAGTGCTTGCGGTTCGAGTCGTCCGAAGGCTGATCGGCGACTACCTGCACGCCTCGTGGATCGCGTCTCCGTGACGGCGCAGGCCGTCGTGGGTGATCTGATTCAGAGGCCTTCGCCGGTACGCCGCATCCGCCGCCCTTGCTGTCCTGCAGGCAGCGCTGCGTTCGCCCTTCTCCGGCGCGCGCGGTTGGTCCCACGACCATGACGCCTGCGAGGGTGGCGTCCGTTCGTCGCCGCCAAGGGTAGTGCGCCTGCCCCGGAGCGGCTCGGCTTCCGGCGTGGCATCACGCTCCCACACCTGCCGGCTGCCTGGAGGACAGGACTGCGACTGGATGCTGACCTGCCCGTCCGCCGCCACGCACTTGTAAAGCAGGTGCACCCGGCGTCGGACGGGCCTGGGCGCCGACGGCGGTACGCGATCATTAGCCGGCGGGCGCGAAAGGTGAACGGGCTCGCCGACAGATGCCGGCGCTGGCACCGAGGTGGTGGTCACCGCGACATACGCCGCCGCCGACAGGATCGCCGCCGCGCCAAACGAAGCGACGATGTTGGACAGCGGGAATTCCCGGGAATGACGCGACTTGTCGCGGCCCTGTTTCCAGGCGGAAACACCCGCGAACAACGCGAACGCTGCCGTGATGACGGCCAGCAGGACAAAGGCCAGGGCAAGATTCCGATCCCCATGCCCGGCCATCACGCCGGCGATGGCCAGATCGGCGAAAGCCAGGCCAAGCAGCAGCCAGAAGCTCCTCACGATCTCCTCCCCTGTTTCACCAAGGAGGATACACGCGGACGCAAAGGCCCTCCGGCCGTCGCCGGAGGGCCTTTTCGCGCGATCAGCTCAACCGCACTTGCTGTAGCCGCAGTTCAGGCAGGTGGCGCAGCCGTCCATGATCACGGTGGCCTTGGTGTTGCACTTGCTGCACATGGTGGCGCTGGGCGGGAAGCTGGTGCCCTCGCCGGTGACGGCCACGGACTCGTTGCTGCCCGGTTCCGGGCCGGCCTTGGACTTGCCCTTGGCGCGGGCCTCGTAGGCGGCGCGCTTCTCGGCGATCAGGCGCTTCTGTTCCTCGCCCAGCTCCGGGTCGACGATCATGCCGATGGACTTCAGGTGCTCCTCCACCACCGAGCCGATCTCGGCGACGATGGACGGCATGTAGACGCCGCCGGCCTTGAAATAGCCGCCGCGCGGATCGAACACCGCCTTCATCTCGTCCACCAGGAAGGTGACGTCGCCGCCCTTGCGGAACACCGCGCTCATGATCCGGGTCAGGGCCACGATCCACTGGAAGTGGTCCATGTTTTTGGAGTTGATGAACACCTCGAACGGACGGCGCAGCTCGTGTTCGGTGCCCGGGTTGAGCACGATGTCGTTGATGGTCACGTACATCGCGTGCTCGACCAGGGGCGACTTGATCTTGTAGGTCGAGCCGACCAGGACGTCGGGCCGCTCCACCTTCTCGTGCATCTGGATGATGTTGGAATCCGGCTCGGCGCGGGCGACGGGTGCGGCAGCGGGAGCAGCCTCCTTGGCCTTGTCCTCCGGCTTCTGCACGCTGTAACCCTTGATTTTCTTGTTGATCTTGATGGCCATGCCTGGTTCCGTGGTGTGGATCTGCTGGGGAATTCCGGGGCCCGGAGCCCCCCGCCGCGCGGACGGCGGGGGGACGGGGTACGACAATCGGGACAGCCGTCGGCGTCAACGCTTCCTGGCAACCTTTCGGGCCGTCTTGCGGGCCGCCGGCTTGCGCGCGGCAGCCTTTTTCGCCGCCGCCTTCCTCGCGGCGGGTTTCCTGGCGGCGGCCTTGCGGGCCGGCGCCTTCTTCTTCACGACCTTGCGCGCTGCCGCCTTCTTGGCGGCGGGCTTGCGCACGGCCTTTTTCGTCGCCTTCTTCGCGGCGGTCTTTCCGGCCGCCTTCTTCGCGGCTTTCTTCGCCGGCTTTCTCTTGCCGGCCACCGCGCCCTCGACGGCCTTCACCGCGGCGGCGACCTTCTTCTTCGCCTTGCCGGCGGCCTTGCGAACCGCCTTGGCCGGAGCCGAGGCCCGGGCCTTGCGCACGCCCGCCTTCGCCTTGCGGATGACCGGGGCCGCCGCCTCGCGCGCCGCCTCGACCACCTCGCCGGCCCGGCTCGCGATCGCGCCGCCGATCTCGGAGGCCTTCTCGCCGACTGTTTCCGCGGCAGTGGAGATCGCCGCCGTCACGCCATTTCCATTGCTCATGACACAGTTCCTCGTCAGGGTCACCGCTCAGAACTTGCCGTAGTAGCCTTCCTTGAGCGCGTCGAAGAGATTGGCGGCGGTATGCACCTCGCCGTCGTACTCGATCTCCTCGTTGCCCTTGGCCTCCACCACGGTGCCGTCCTCGAGCTCGAAGCGGTAGGTCGTGTTCTCGAGGTCCTGCTCCTTCACCAGCACGCCCTGGAAGGCGGCCGGGTTGAAGCGGAAGGTCGTGCAGCCTTTCAGGCCCTGCCTGTAGGCGTACATGTAGATGTCCTTGAAGTCCTCGTACGGGTAGTCGGTCGGGACGTTGGCGGTCTTGGAAATGGAGCTGTCCACCCACTTCTGCGCCGCCGCCTGGATGTCCACGTGCTCCTTCGGGGTGATGTCGTCGGCCGAGACGAAGTAGTCCGGCAGACGGCTCTTCTCGTCGCTGGCGAAGGGCATCGCGTCCGGATTGACCAGGGTGCGGTAGGCCAGCAGCTCGTAGCTGTACACCTCGACCTTCTCCTTGGTCTTCTTGCCCTCGCGGATGACGTTGCGGCTGTAGTGGTGGGCGAAGCTGGGCTCGATGCCGTTGCTGGCGTTGTTGGCCAGCGACAGCGAGATGGTGCCGGTCGGGGCGATCGAGCTGTGGTGGGTGAAGCGCGCGCCCACCTCGCTCAGCTCCTTCACCAGGTCCGGCGCCACCTCGGCCACCCGCTGCATGTAGCGCGAATACAGCGCGTGCAGCTGCCGACCCTTGATCTTCTCGCCGACCTTCCAGCCGTCCCGCTTCATTTCCGGTCGCTTGCGAAGCATCTCGGCGGTGACGGTGAATTCCTCGTCCATGATCGGCGCCGGGCCCTTTTCCCTGGCCAGGCTCAGCGCGACCTCCCAGCCGGCCAGGGCCATCTCCCGGGACACGTCCTCGGTGAACTGCACCGACTCGCCGCTGCCGTACCTCATCCGCAGCATGGTCAGGGTGCTGCCCAGGCCGAGGAAGCCCATGCCATGCCGGCGCTTGCGCATGATCTCGTCGCGCTGCTGTTGCAGCGGCAGGCCGTTGATCTCCACCACGTTGTCGAGCATGCGGGTGAACACCCGCACCACCTCCCGGTACTCCTCCCAGTCGAAGTGGGCGTTGTCGGTGAACGGCTCGCGCACGAACTTGGTCAGGTTGACCGAGCCCAGCAGGCAGGCGCCGTAGGGCGGCAGCGGCTGCTCGCCGCAGTTGTGGGCATGCAGGCCATTGGCATCGAATGTGTTGATGCCGGGCACCTGGACGTCGAACACGTCCTCGACGCCGTCCTCCGCCACCGCCTCGACGGTGGCGACGAATCGCTCGCGGTTCAGCATGCGGCGATAACCGGACAGGGCGGCTTTCAGGCGCGCCGCCTTGGCGGCATCGGCGAAACCGACACGCTCGGCGAACACCGCCAGGTTGTCGCCGCTGATCACCAGCTCGTGCTGGGCCTCGGTGGGGTAGGCGCGGACGCCGCCGCGGCCGTCCGGCAGCATGGCCTGGCCGGCCGGACGGCGGTTGCGGTAGATGACCGAGGCGATGCCGAGCCGCAACAGCATGCGCTGCGCGGCCTCCAGGCGCGACAGGTCGGACTGCGCCAGGCGGACGCTGACACCCTTGTCCTGGCTGCCCTGGACACTGCCGTCGGCATCGAACAGGCCACGCAGGAAGCCGCGATGGAAATCGCTGGAGGTCTTCTCGAGCGCGGGGGTGATGGCCTTCTTGCCGGGCTCGAGGCCTAGCGAGAAGGCGAGATCGCGCAAGGCGGCCGACTTCAGACGGAACTCGCCGCGGCCGGCCACCGGACTCCAGCCGGCGAAATCGCTGCGATGCGGCAGGGCCCGGGCGCAGCGCAGCGCTTCCTCCATCAAGGCCACGGGCGCAGCCACACCGACGGCATTGGCCGCCGCGGCCGGCGTCCAGGCCGAGAGCACGGCGCCATCGGCCTTGAGCGTGCCGTCGCCGACCAGCAGGCCCAGCAGGAAGCCCTCGTCGTATCCGTGTGCGCCGGGCCATTCGGCGCCCCGGCGATGGTCGTTGAGCAGCACGCGGTCGCCGGGCTGCAGGCGCCCGGCCTCGCACCACTCGGTACGCACCGACCAGCGCGAAAGCTGGGTGACCCGGCGCACGCGGTGATCGGCGGTGAGACGCAGGGCATGGCCTTCGACCGTCTGCAGGCGCAGCACCGCCTTGGTCGCGGTACGGAAGAAACCCTCACTGCCGGTGGCATGGTCGCGACCGTCCACCCTCGCCAGGAAAGGCGTGCCGACCAGGTCGGCCACCTGACGCGGACCTTCGCCGGTCTGCACCCAGGTGTCGGCGGTCACGCACGGGTTGGTGGCGCGGATGTTCTCGCACCACCAGTTGTTGTTCATCTCGTTGACGCGGTCGATCAGGATGAAGCCCGGCTCGGCGTAGTCGTAGGTGGAGGCCATGATGCGGTTCCACAGCTGCCGCGCCTTGATGTGGCCGTAGATCCTGCAGGCCACCATGCCGTCCTCGCGCACCACGTAGTTGCTGGTGTGCGGCCAGTCGCGCCAGACCACCTGGGCCGGGTCCTTCAGGTCCACGTCGCCGGCTTCCTTGACGTTCACCGGGAACACCAGCGGCCAGTCGCCGTCGGCCTCGACCGCCTGCATGAACTCGTCGGTGACCAGCAGCGAGAGGTTGAACTGGCGCAGGCGGCCGTCCTCGCGCTTGGCGCCGATGAACTCCTTCACGTCCGGGTGGCTGACATCGAAGGTGCCCATCTGGGCGCCGCGGCGACCGCCGGCCGAGCTGACCGTGAAGCACATCTTGTCGTAGATGTCCATGAACGACAGCGGGCCCGAGGTGTAGGCGCCGGCGCCGGACACGTAGGCGCCGCGCGGGCGCAGGGTGCTGAACTCGTAGCCGATGCCACAGCCGGCCTTCAGGGTCAGGCCGGCCTCGTGCACCTTGGCCAGGATGTCGTCCATCGAGTCGGTGATGGTGCCCGACACGGTGCAGTTGATCGTGCTGGTGGCCGGCTTGTGCTCCAGGGCGCCGGCGTTGGAGGTGATGCGGCCGGCGGGGATGGCGCCGCGGCGCAGCGCCCAGAGGAAGCGCTCGTACCAGTACTTCTGCTTCTCGGCAGTGGGCTCGGCCTCGGACAGGGCCCTGGCGACGCGCTTGTAGGTGTCGTCAATGGTCGCGTCGACCGGTTCGCCCTTCTTGGTCTTCAGGCGGTACTTCTTGTCCCAGATGTCGTACGACGCCGGCTGCATCTCGATCTCTCGGGATGCCTTCTTCTTGACCGCCTCCAGGCGAACCGTGCTCATGTGTCCTTCCGTCCTCCCGGGTCGCCCCCTTCCGGCGGGGCGCCCTGTTCTGTGGTTATCCGCGTTGGCCGGGGCGGCGAACGGCGAGGAACGCCCCCGCCGCCGGGGCGCTGCCCCGCGGCAAAAGCCATGTCCTGTCCGGTTTCCGCATGCCGTTTCGCCGCCGCGTCGTGCAAGCCTGCCGACCCCAAAGCCTTGGGGTCGCCCCCCGCCGCCAGACACAAGATGTAGTGGCAGCGGAAGGCAAAGCTACCCCTCGGCACCGGGGCTGTCAACCGCCGGACACAGGCGACGGCGGAAGAAAAACTCCAATCCCATCAAGCCCCTGGAAAACACTTCCAGAATGTCCTGAAACCGCGGGGGATTGCGTTCCCGCCGGCCGGGGCGGCGGCGGACACGCCTTCCGGCCCTTGTCCAGCCCCGGTCCAGCGCCTATCTGGTATGGCATTCCGACACCGGCATCGCCCCTCCGGGGCCCAAGGAGAAACATGCGTCCGCTGATCGCCACCCTTTGCCTGCTGGTCGCCGCTGCGGGCGGGGCCGTCGGCCACCGCTGGCTGTCCGCGCCGCCAGACGCCGAAAGCCCGACCCCCGGCCGGGCCCGCGCCGCCCTGGACAGCGCCGCCGAACTGGCACTGCCGCGCGCCGCCCACGCCGCCCTGCCGGCGGAGGTGGACGGCCAGCCCCTGCCCTCCCTGGCCGACATGCTGGAACGGGTGACCCCGGCGGTGGTCAACATCTACACCCGCCAGGTGGTGCGGGTGCGGCATCCGCTGGAGGAGTTCTTCGGCATGCAGGGCGTGCCGCGGCAGCGGGTGCAGCAGTCACTGGGCTCGGGGGTGATCGTGGACGCCGAGCGCGGCCTGGTGCTGACCAACCACCACGTGATCGAGAACGCCGACGCCGTGTCGGTGACCCTGGCCGACGGCCGCACCTTCGAGGCCGAATTCATCGGCTCCGATCCCGATACCGACGTGGCGGTGATCCGGATCCCGGCCGAAAACCTGGTGGCGCTGCCGCTGGCCGATTCCAGCAAGCTGCGGGTGGGCGATTTCGTGGTCGCAGTGGGCAATCCCTTCGGGCTGGGGCAGACCGTCACCAGCGGCATCGTCTCGGCGGTGGGCCGCAGCGGTTTGCAGGGGCTTGGCTACCAGCACTTCATCCAGACCGACGCCTCGATCAACCCGGGCAACTCCGGCGGCGCGCTGGTGAACCTGCGCGGCGAGCTGGTCGGCATCAACACCGCCAGCTTCAATCCGCGTGGCAGCGCCGCCGGCAACATCGGCCTGGGTTTCGCCATCCCGGCCAACCTGGCCGACGAGGTCAAGCGCCAGCTGCTGGCCTACGGCGAGGTGCGGCGCGGCACCCTGGGACTGGACAGCGAAGACATGAACCCGCGCCTGGCCGAACACCTGGGTGTGCCGGCCGGGCAGCGCGGCGCCGTCGTGACGCGGGTCTACCGCGATTCCCCTGCCGAACAGGCCGGCGTGCGTCCGGGCGACCTCATCGTCGCCGCCAACGGCGAGCGCATCGATTCCGCCCAGGCCCTGCGCAACCTGGAAGGCCTGTTGCCGCTGGACGAGGTGGTGCGGCTGGACCTGCTGCGCGGCGAGCGCCGACTGCAGGTGCAGGCCAGGCTCAAGCCGCGCGCCACCGAAATCGACGGCGGTCGGATCGACGGCCGCCTCGCCGGCGCCACCCTGACCGAAGTGCCCGAGCGCTTCCGCCAGCGCGGCGTCACCGGCGTGATCGCCAGCAAGGTCGAGCCCGGCAGCCCGGCGGCGCTCGGCGGCTTGCGCGCCGGCGACCGCATCGCCCAGGTGAACCGCCGCGACGTCGAAAACCTGCAGGATTTCCGCGAGGCCCTGGCGCGCCCCCCACGCGACCTGGTGCTGAGCGTTGCCCGCGGCGGCCGCTTCGGCTACCTGATCATGCAGTGAGGGGTGGCGCGAAGGTGTAAGGTGGACCCGCCCCCCAGGAGGACACGCCCATGAGCCCCACCCCCGAGGACGCCAGCCACCTGTCCAAGGCCCGCGAGCACCTGAAGGAAGGCGCCGCCGAGGCCAGGGCCGAGCTGGACGAACGCCTGGAAGGCCTGCTCGACCAGGGCCGCGGCCTGCTCAGCCAGGCCGAGCTGCTGATCCGCGAGAAGCCGCTGGCGGCCTTCGGCATCGCCTTCGCTGCCGGCTACCTGATCGCCGCCCTGACCCGCCGCCGCTGAGTCGTGGAGGAACCCCGGCAGACACCGGAACCGGCCGGCCCGCTGGGCCAGGATGCCCGGGCCGTGCTGCAGGCGGCCCGGGAGACCGCCGGCGCGTGGTCGGAGGCGCTGCGGGCACTGCACGGCTTGTTCCTGGCCGAACTGGACCTGGCGCGCGCCGCCCTGTTGCGCAGCCTCTGGCTGGCCGCGCTGGCGCTGGGCCTGACCGTCGCCACCTGCCTGCTCCTGATCGTCCTGGCCGTGCTCGGGCTGCAGGCGCTGGGCCTGCCCTGGACCGCTTCGGTGGCCTTCTGCCTGCTGGCCAGTGCCCTGCTCACCGGCCTGACCGTGTGGCGCCTGCTGCGGACCCTGCGCCTGGCCCGCTTCGAAGCCACCCGCCGGCAGCTGGCGCGTGGCCGGACGGCCACGGAGTCCGGCCGGCCGCCGGAGGAGCCCCCGGCATGAGGCTTTCCACCGCCCGCGCCGCCGTCGCCGCCGCCGAAGCCGAATGCCGGCGTGCCCGGACCCGGGCCGAGCACTCCTGGGCCGGCCTGCGCAGCGAACTGGGCCGTGCCGCCACGCCCGGCCGCATCGTCGTCGGCGGCCTGGGCCTGGGCTTCGTGGCCGGCAAGGCCGGCCCCGAGGCCGTGGGCGCCGCCAGGCTGGCCGGGCCGATGTTCGAACTGCTCGGCCAGACCCTGCTGCCCGGCCTGATGGCCGGGCTGGCCGCTGCCACCGCCGACCTGGGCGAAGACGGCGGCGAAGAGGACGGGGAGTCCGCACCTGACCCGGACGAAGACGCGACCGAGGAAGCGGACGGCTGCCCCGGCGAGGGCACGGCCGGGGACGCGGACCGGGACGCCGGCGACAGCGGGCGCCGCCGCCCGCGTTGACGCGGCCGGCGGGAACGCAGCGGTAGAATCGCCGGGTGAACAGCCTGCCGCGCGCGCTCAGCCTCGATCTCGACGACACCCTCTGGCCGATCTGGCCGGCCATCGAGCGGGCCGAACAGGCCCTGGACGCCTTCCTGCGCCGGCATTGCCCGCGCACCGCCGCCCGTTTCCCGGTCGCGAAGATGCGCGAGCTACGGGCAAGGGTAGCGGCCGAACAGCCGCACATCGCCCACGATTTCACCCGCCAGCGCCTGGTGTCGCTGGAATGGGCCCTGTGCGAGGCCGGCGACGATGTGGCGATGGCCCGGGCCGCCTTCGATGTCTTCTACGAGGCGCGCAACCGGGTGGAGTTCTACCCGGATGCGCTGGACGCGCTGGAAAGGCTGGCGGCACGCGCGCCGGTGGCGGCCCTGACCAATGGCAACGCCGACCTGGCCCGGATCGGCATCCAGGGGCATTTCCGCGCCTACGTAAGCGCCCGGGACACGGGCGTGGCCAAGCCCGAGCCACCGATCTTCCTGGCCGCCTGCGAACGCCTGGGCGCCGCGCCGCACGAGGTGCTGCACGTCGGCGATGACCCGCACCTGGACGTCGCCGGCGCGCGCCGGGCCGGCCTGCGCACCTGCTGGATCAACCGCGGCAACGCCCACTGGCCGCGCGAACTGCCGCGGCCCGACCTCGAATTCGGTACGCTGGCCGGCCTGGCCGACTGGCTGGAGCGCCATACGCTTTCGCCGGACCAACCGCTGTCCCTGGAGACCCGATGAGCCTGCCCGACTGTTTCGCCCGCCCCGGGGACGCGCCCGGGGCCCTGCCCCTGGTGCTGCTGGACCGGGCCGGCCTGGCCGCCTGGTCGGCCGGGCAGCCGGAAGCGGTACGGACCTGGCTTCAGGCCTGCGGCTTCGACGGCCAGCCCGGCGCGCCGCTGCTGGTGCCGGGCGCCGACGGCCGGCCCGCCTTCGCCCTGGCCGGCATCGGCGACGTCGCCGATCCGCTGTCGGTGGCGCACCTGCCCAGCCAGCTGCCTCCGGGCAACTACCGGCTCGACCCGGGCTCGCCGCTGCGGCCCGACCCGGGCCGGCTGCTGTTGGGCTGGGGTCTGGGCGGATACCGCTTCCGCCGCTACCTCGGCGACAGGGACCGCGCACCGGCGCGACTGCTGCCGGAACCGGTCGCGGCCGACTCCGAGGCCGCCGCCGTGCTGGCCGCTTGCCTGCGCGTGCGCGACCTGGTGAACACGCCGACCGAGCACATGGGCCCGGACGAACTGGAAGCCACCGCCCTGGAGATCGCCCGCACGCACGGCGCCCGGGCGCGCGTGTTCCGCGGCGACGAACTGCTGGCGAACGGCTTCCCTGCCATCCATGCGGTCGGCCGCGCCAGCCACCGGGCGCCGCGCCTGCTTGAACTGGAATGGGGCGAGCCCGGCCACCCGCGCCTGGCGCTGGTCGGCAAGGGCGTGTGCTTCGACACCGGCGGCCTGGACCTGAAGCCGGCCGAGGGCATGCGCAACATGAAAAAGGACATGGGCGGCGCCGCCCACGCCCTGGCCCTGGCGGAACTGGTCATGACCCGGCGCCTGCCGGTGCACCTGCAGTTGCTGCTGCCACTGGTGGAAAACGCGGTCGGCCCGAACGCCTTCCGGCCCGGCGAGGTGCTGGCCACCCGCAAGGGCATCAGCGTCGAGGTGGACAACACCGATGCCGAAGGCCGGCTGGTGCTCTGCGACGCCCTGGCCTACGCCGCCGAATCCGCGCCGGACCTGCTGCTGGACTTCGCCACCCTCACTGGCGCGGCCCGCATCGCCCTGGGCCCGGACCTGCCGGCCCTGTACAGCAACGACGACGGCGTGGCCCAGGCCTGGCTGGCCGCCGGCGATGCCGAACGCGACCCGCTCTGGCGCATGCCGCTATGGCGCCCGTATCTCACCTACCTGCGTTCCGGCATCGCCGACCTGGCCAATTCCGGCGCCTCGCGCATGGCCGGCAGCATCACCGCCGCCCTGTTCCTCGACCGTTTCGTGCCCGAGGGGCAGACCTGGGCTCACGTGGACGTGTACGCCTGGAACGACAGCGACCGCCCCGGCAAGCCGGCCGGCGGCGAGGCCCAGGGCCTGCGCGCGGCCTTCGCCATGCTCAAGGCGCGTTACCCGACGGGCTGAGCCGTCGGCAGGACGTTTGTCACGCCGTCCCGCTGAGGACCGTCACTGTCCGCAAAAGGTTGCTTCCGGCACCTTGGTCCTCACCGGGCCCCGGGTACACTGGCCGCCCGCGAGAGAACCCGAGGAATCGCCAGGATGACGGCTCCGTCCGACCTGATCAGCCAGCTCCGCATCGATCGCGAGCGCCAGCCCGCTTCGCCGCCGTCCGGCCGGCACTGGCGCTGGATCGCGCCGACGGTGCTGGTGCTGGCCGCGCTGGCGCTGTTCCTGTTCACCCGCGAACCGGCCCGCGAGGTACGTGTGGCCACCGCCGAACTGCTGAGCGCCGAAAGCGGCGGCCCGGCCGCGACCTCGGTGCTGGACGCCTCCGGCTACGTCACCGCCCGCCGCATCGCCACCGTGTCCTCGAAGATCACCGGCAAGGTGGTCGAGGTGCTGATCGAGGAAGGCCAGGTGGTGCGCGAAGGCGAAGTGGTGGCCAGGCTCGAGGCCACCGATGCCCTGGCCCAGCGCGAGCTGTCGGCGGCCCAGTTGGCCGCCGCCCGCAGCGAAGTCGCCCGCGCCGAGGCGCAGCTGCGCCTGGCCGAGCAGACCCTGGCCCGCACCAGCGAGCTGGCCGGCCGCCAGCTGGTGGCGCAGTCCGCGCTCGACCAGGCCCGGGCCGAGCGCGACGCCCTGGCCGCCCAGCTCGAAGCCGCACGCCGCAACGTGCAGGTGGCGTCCGAGGCCCTGGACCTGGCCGAGATCGGCGTGGACAACACCATCGTGCGCGCGCCCTTCGACGGCGTGGTGACGGTGAAGGCGGCGCAGCCGGGCGAGATGATCTCGCCGATCTCCGCCGGCGGCGGCTTCACCCGCACCGGCATCGGCACCATCGTGGACATGGACTCGCTGGAGATCCAGGTGGACGTGAACGAGGCCAGCATAGGCCGCGTCCGCGCCGGCCAGAAGGTCGAGGCGGTGCTGAACGCCTACCCGGACTGGAAGGTCCCGGCCGAGGTCATCGCCATCGTGCCGACCGCCGACCGCAGCAAGGCCACGGTCAAGGTGCGCATCGCCTTCCTCGAGCGCGATCCGCGCATCGTCCCGGACATGGGCGTGCGGGTGTCCTTCCTCGGGGAAACCCCGGCCGTGGCCGATGGCGCGCCGGTGGTGCCGGGCGTGACGGTGCCGGCCGAGGCCGTCACCAGCCGCGACGGCCGTACCGTCGCCTTCGTGGTCAAGGACGGGCGCGCGCAGCTGCGTCAGATCGAGTCCGGCGAGGCCCGCGACGGCCGCCGCCGGGTCGGCCGCGGCCTGGCCGCCGGCGAACGGGTGGTGCTGTCGCCACCTGCGGAACTGGCCGACGGCGACGCCGTCACCGTGATCGAGTGATCTTCCCCTTTCCCTTTCCAGCGCGACAAGAGAGGCCCCCGATGTCCGAGCCCCTGGTCCAGATCCGCCAACTCACCAAGCACTACACCCGCGGCAAGCAGAAGGTCGAGGTGCTGCACGGTATCGACCTCGACATCGAGCGTGGCGCCTTTCTCGCCCTGATGGGCCCTTCGGGCTCGGGCAAGACCACCCTGCTGAACCTGATCGGCGGCCTGGACACGCCCACCGCCGGCAGCGTCAGCGTGGACGGCAAGCGCATCGACCAGCTCAAGGCCGGCGAGCTGGCGCGCTGGCGCGCCGAGCACGTCGGCTTCGTGTTCCAGTTCTACAACCTGCTGCCGGTGCTGAGCGCGCAAAAGAACGTCGAGTTGCCGCTGCTGCTGCGCAAGATGGGCGGCGCCGAACGGGCCCGCCGCGCACAGGTGGCGCTGAGCCTGGTCGGCCTGGCCGACCGCGCCGGACACAAGCCCAGCGAGCTCTCCGGCGGCCAGGAACAGCGCGTGGCCATCGCCCGCGCCCTGGTGACCGACCCCACCCTGCTGGTCTGCGACGAGCCGACCGGCGACCTCGACCGCAAGACCGCCGACGAGATCCTCGGCCTGCTGCAGGTGCTCAACCGCGAGCACGGAAAAACCATCATCATGGTCACCCACGACCCCAAGGCCGCCGAGTACGCCGCCCGCACCGTGCACCTGGACAAGGGTCTGCTGGTGGACGCGGCTCCGGTCCATTGAGGAGCGGCCGCCATGACACGGACCGGATTCGTCCTCGCCAACCTGTTCCACCGCAAGACCCGTACCGGCCTGACCCTGCTGTCGGTGGTGGCGGCCTTCGTGCTGTTCGGCCTGCTGCAGGCCCTGAACCTGGTGTTCAGCGCCGGCGCCGACTTCGTCGGCGCGACCCGGCTGGTGGTGCAGTCGCGGGTGTCCTTCACCCAGTCGCTGCCGCTGCGCATGGTCCCGGAGATGGATGCCATCCCCGGCGTGCAGGCGGTGATGTTCCAGCAGTGGTTCGGCGCCAAGTTCCGCGAGGACACCCAGATCTTCGCCTTCGTGGTGGAGCCCGAGCGCCTGCACAAGGTCTATCCGGAATGGGTGATGCCGGAAGAACAGTGGCGAGCCTTCAGGGACACCCGTACCGGCATGATTGCCGGCCGCCTGCTGGCCGACAAGTACGGCTGGAAGGTCGGCGACAAGATCCCGCTGCAGTCCACCATCTTCCCGCAGAAGGACGGCAGCAAGGACTGGACCTTCGACCTGGTCGGCATCTACGACGGCGTGGACGAACAGTGGCAGCGGCAGACCGCCGGCGGCATGTACGTCAACCATGCCTATTTCAAGGAGGCGGCGCAGTTCGGCGGCGGCCTGGCCGGCATCTTCGTGCTGCGGCTGGAGGACCCGGACATGGCCGAGTCCATCGCCACCCTGGTGGACAAACGCTACGAGAACTCGCCGGACGAGACCAAGACCCAGACCGAAAAGGACTTCAACGTCGGCTTCGTCAAGCAGCTCGGCGACATCGGCCTGATCGTGCGCTGGATCCTGTTCGCGGTGTTCTTCACCCTGCTGCTGGTGGTGGGCAACACCATGGCCCAGAGCGTGCGCGAGCGCATCCCGCAGCTGGCGGTGCTCAAGACCCTGGGCTTCACCGACAACGCCGTGCTCGGGCTGGTGCTGGCCGAGACCTTTGCCCTGTGCGCGATCGGCGGCCTGGTCGGCCTGGGCCTGGCCACGCTGCTGGGCATCCTGGTGGCGCAGGCGGCCGGACCGATGCTGCCGATCGCCATCGAGGGCCGGGTCTGGCTGGCCGGGCTGGCGGCGATCGTGCTGCTCAGCCTGGCCGTCGGCCTGCTGCCGGCGCTGCGCGCGCGCCGGCTGCGCATCGTCGACGCGCTGGCCGGCCGCTGAGGAGGAACCGACATGCTGGGACAGATATTCGCCATCACCGGCCTGAACCTGCGCAGCCTGCCGCAGCGCTGGGGCCCTTCCCTGGTCATCGTCATCGGCCTGGCCGGCGTGGTGGCCGTGTTCACCGCCCTGCTGGCCATGGCCCAGGGTTTCGCCAGCACGCTGCGCGAGGCCGGACGCGAGGACAACGCCCTGGTCATGCGCGGCGGCTCCGGCGCCGAGCTCAACTCCGGCCTGGGTGGCGACGCCGTCAACCTGATCAGGCTGGCGCCCGGCATCCGCAAGGGCGAGGACGGCGAGCCGCTGGCCGCCGGCGAGCTGATCGTGATCGCCGAGCTGTTCAAGAAGGGCGAGACGGTCAACGGCGCCAACGTCACCCTGCGCGGGGTCGAGGCCGCGTCGTTCGCCCTGCGGCCGCAGCTGCGCATCGTCGAGGGCAGGCGGTTCAAGGAGGGCCTGCGCGAGATCATCGTCGGCGCCGGCGTCGCCCGGCAGTTCGAAGGCGTGGCCCTGGGACAGGTGCTGCGCATGCGTGGCTCGGACTGGACCGTGGTCGGCGTGTTCGAGGCCGGCGATGCCAACGACAGCGAGATGTGGGCCGACCTGGGCGCCGCGCAATCGGCCTTCGGCCGCGGCAACTCGGTGTCGGCGGTGCGGGTGGGCCTGGAATCGCCCGAGGCCATCGAAACCCTGCGCACCGCCCTGGCCGCCGACCCGCGCCTGAGCACCGAAGTACTGCAGGAGCGCGCCTACTACAATTCGCAGACCCAGCAGTTCCGCGCCATGGTGACGGTGCTGGCCGGCGTGGTGACGCTGATCATGGCCCTGGGCGCGATCTTCGCTGCGCTCAACACCATGTACGCGGCCGTGGCCACCCGCACCCGCGAGATCGCCACGCTGCGGGCGATCGGCTTCGGCGGCTTCCCGGTGCTGGTCTCGGTGATGGTGGAGGCGGTGGTGCTGGCCCTGATCGGCGGCCTGCTCGGCGCCTTCCTGGCCTGGGCCCTGTTCGACAACCTGTCGGTGTCCACCCTGGGCCAGAGCTTCACCCAGGTGGTGTTCGCCTTCCAGGTCAGCCTGGGCCTGGTGCTGGCCGGCCTGGTGATCGCCGTGGTGATCGGCTTCATCGGCGGCCTGCTGCCGGCGGTGCGCGCGGCGCGCGTGCCGGTGACGACGGCGCTGCGCACGCAATGAGGCTTGCCCCTGACGCCACGGCCTGGCGCCGTGGTGTCGGGCCGGCACCACACCGTTGCATTCGGCGGCATGGATTCCGGCGGATAATCGCCTGCCCGCCGGAGCCTTCCCGTGACCCCCAGCCAACCCTCCCTCGACCGCCAGGGCCTGGCCGCGGCCATTGCCGCCTACGCGCTCTGGGGCGTGTTCCCGCTGTACTGGTACCTGCTGCGGCACGTGCCGGCGCTGGAGATCATCGCTCACCGCATCGTCTGGTGCGCGCTGTTCGTCGCCGGCTGGCTGTTCCTGCGCGAGGGGCCGGGCTGGCTGCGGGCGGCGCTGCGCCCGGGCGTCGGCCGCATGCTGCTGGTCTCCAGCGTGCTGATCAGCGGCAACTGGGGCCTGTACATCTGGGCGGTGACGCACGGCCACGTGGTCGAGTCCAGCCTGGGCTATTTCATCAATCCGCTGGTGAACGTGCTGCTGGGCGTGCTGGTGCTGCGCGAGCGGCTCAACCGGGCGCAGTGGACGGCGGTGGCGGTGGCCGGCGCCGGCGTGCTGTGGCTGGCCATCCAGCACGGGCAACCGCCGTGGATCGCCCTGGCCCTGGCCTTCAGCTTCGCCTTCTACGGCCTGATCCGGAAGGTGGCCAACGTGGACGCGGTACCGGGCCTGGCCATCGAGAGCCTGCTGATGCTGCTGCCGGCCCTAGGCCTGCTGGGCTGGATGCATGCGCAGGGCACGGCGCGTTTCCTCGGCGGCCAGCCCGGTAGCGACGCCCTGCTGATGCTCGGCGGCGTGCTGACGGCGCTGCCACTGATCGGCTTCGCCTTCGGCGCTCGCCGCATCCCCTACTCTCTGGTCGGCATCCTGCAGTACATCGCGCCCAGCCTGCAGCTGATCTGCGGCGTGCTGTTGCTGGGCGAGCCGTTCAGTGCCGTCCAGGCGGTCGGCTTCGGCTGCATCTGGCTGGCCCTGCTCATCTATGCCGGCGACGGCCTGCGCCGGGCCCGGCAGCGGCCGCTGCCGGTGCAGGACATCGCGGCGGAAACCGTGCCGGCCTGCGACGGCGCGGCGCCGCCGCCGGAGAACGAGCCGGCGCGTTGAGCCTGCCGACGATCCGTCCCGAGGATCCGTCGCCGGATCCGCCGGGCCTCAGCCGACCCGCGCCTTCGCCCGGCTGATGATCAATACACCGGCCAGGATCACCACCATGGCGCCGACGGCCTGCGCGCCAACCCGTTCCTGCATCAGCCAGGCGCCCAGCAACACCGCGATCGGCGGGTTGACGTAGGCATAGCTGGTGGCCAGGGCCGGGCGCACGTGGTGCAGCAGCCAGACATAGGCGCTGAAGGCCAGGATCGAACCGAACACGGCCAGATAGGCAACCGCCAGAGTGGCGCTGGGCGGCGGCACCTCGCCGATGCGTTCGCCCAGGCCCAGGCCCAGCACGGTCATGGCGACGCCGCCGCACAGCATCTGCGCCGCCGTGCTCATGAACGGGCCGGGCAGGTCGCGGCCGCGGCTCCAGATCGAGCCCCAGGCCCAGGCGACGGGTGCCACCAGCAGCGCCAGCAGGCCGACCGGGCTGGCGTTCAGCTCGCTGCCGATGTTCAGCCAGACCACGCCCAGGAATCCCACCGCCAGGCCCAGCCATTCCAGGCGGCCCGGGTGCTGGCCGCGCAAGGCGCCGAACAGGCCGGCCCATAGCGGCATCGAGGCCACCGCCACGGCGGCCAGGCCCGAGGACACGGTCTGTTCTGCCACGTTCACCAGGCCGTTGCCCAGCAGCATCATCAGCAGACCCATCACGGCCGCATTGCGCCACTGCGCACGGGTGGGCGCGGCATGGCCGCGCCAGCGCAGGAAGGCGTAGAAGACGGCGCCGGCGGCGACGAAGCGCAGGCCTCCCATCAGGAAAGGCGGATAGCCTTCCAGGCCGACACGGATCGCCAGGTAGGTGGAGCCCCAGACCAGGTAGACCGAGGCAAGCGCGGCCGCCACCGCCCACGGGGACGGCGCGACGGACGAAGCGGCAGGAGTCATGCGTGGCGGGCGGCTCCCTCGCGCGTAGGTTCGCGCCCGGCTTCACGGGCCAGAAGTTCGCGTTTGCGCGGCAGGCCCCAGCGGTAGCCCCCCAGGCTGCCGTCGCTGCGGATGACGCGGTGGCAGGGCACCAGCACCGCCACCCGGTTGCCGGCGCAGGCACGGGCGACGGCGCGGACCGCGCGCGGCTGGCCGAGTTCGGCGGCGATCTCGGCGTAACTGCGGGTCTGGCCAGGCGGAATCCGCATCAGGGCCTGCCACACGCGCTGCTGGAACGCGGTGCCGACCAGTTCCACCGGCACCGAAGCACGGCGTTGGGCCAGGGCCTGGGCGACGGCGCGCACACGCGGCGCCAGGAATTCGTCGCGACCGGCGTCCACCCGCTGCAAGCGGGCGCGCGGAAACTCGGCCTGCAGTCGCGCCGCCAGCTCCCCTTCGCTGTCGCCCAGCAGCACCGCGCAGACGCCACGCTCGGTCACCGCCACCAGGGCCAGGCCCAGGGCGGTGTCCACCAGCGACCAGCGGATCTCCATGCCTTCACCGCCGCGACGGTAGGCCAGCGGCGCCATGCCCAGGCGGGCGGCGCCGTCCTCGTAGACGCGGCTAGGCGAGCCGTAGCCGGCTTCGTACACGGCGCGGGTGACCTCGCTGCCGGCGCGCAGTTCGCGCTTGAAGGCCTGCAGCCGGCGTTGGGCCCGGTACTCCGCCGGGCTCAGGCCGTATTGGGCGCGGAAACGCCGCTGCAGATGCGAGGGACTCAGGCCGACCGCCCGGCCCAGGCCGGCCAGGTCCATGTCGTCCCGGTCGAGCAGGCAGCGGGCGCGTTCGAGGCGGGGATCGGGGGTGTTTTCCATGGTGGCAGGCTAATCGCCGCCGATGCGCCGGGCTATCCGGATCTTGCGACGCCGCTCACTCCGCCCAGACCCGGGGCTGGCGGGTCAGGGGCAGCACCTGGGCGGTGAGCTGACGGTCGGCTTCCAGCAGGTCCAGGGCGTCGGCCAGGATGGCGGCTGCCTCCCGCAGCAGCGGATCCGGCCGGGCCTTGGCCGCCTCCTCGCGCCGGGCCTGTTCCAGCACGCTGCGTTCGGACTCGTTCAGGCCGTCGTCGGCCTGGGCCAGGGCGTCGGCGTCCAGACCGGCAGCCTTGCGCTCGGCCTGGCGCTGCTGGCGCTTGGCTTCGAGCTGATCGCGCTCCTTGCGCCGTTCGTCCTCGTTGAGCGAGAGCGTCTTGCGCGCGCGCTCGGCCCGGTAGCTGGCCACATCCTCGGCCCACCACCGGTATTCCAGGTCGTCGGCGACCCTGGCCTCGTGGTTGGCCCGCAGCTGCGGCGCCAGGGCGGCCAGGTTGCCCAGGCTGGGGTGCGCCGCGCGGGCGATGCGGGTGGCCGGCAGGGCATTGTCGTAGGTGCTCTCGCCGAACTCGCTGGCATCCAGGGTGACCGGGAACTGCAGGTCCGGGGTGACGCCCGCATGCTGGGTGGTGCCGCCTTCGATACGGAAGAACTGCGCCACCGTCAGCTTGACCTGACCCAGCTTGACGTCGTCCTTGCGCGGGAAGCGGTCCAGATCGATCAGGCTCTGTACCGTGCCCTTGCCGAAGGTGGGCTCGCCGATGATCAGGCCGCGGCCGTAGTCCTGAATGGCGGCGGCGAAGATCTCCGAGGCCGAAGCCGAACTGCGGTTGACCAGTACGGCCAGCGGGCCGGACCAGGCCACGCCCGGCTCCTTGTCCGACTCGACACTGACCCGGCCGCCGGCCTCGCGTACCTGCACGACCGGGCCGCTGTCGATGAACAGGCCGGTCAGCTCCACGGCCTCCAGCAGGGAGCCGCCACCGTTGTCGCGCAGATCCACCACCACACCGTCCACGCCCTCGGCGCGCAGCTCGCGCAACAGCCGGGCCACGTCGCTGGTGGCCGAGCGGGCCTCGGGATCGCCGCGGCGACGCGCCTCGAAATCGGTGTAGAAGGTCGGCAGCTCGATCACGCCGATGCGGCGCCCGCCGACGTCGATGACCCGCTTCTGCGCGGCCTGCTGCTCCAGCTTGACCTTGTCGCGGACGATGGCTATCTGGCGCGGCCTGGCGTCCACGCCGGCTTCGGCCGGCAGCACGTCCAGGCGCACCATCGTGCCCTTCTTGCCGCGGATCAGCGCCACCACGTCGTCGATGCGCCAGCCGACCACGTCCACCATCGCCCCGTCCCTGCCCTGGCCGACCGCGACCACCCGGTCGCCGACCTTGAGTCGGCCGCCGTTGGCGGCCGGGCCGCCCGGGACGATGGTGCGCACCACCACGAATTCGTCCTGACGCTGCAGCACGGCGCCGATGCCTTCCAGCGACAGCCGCATCTGCATGTTGAAGTTCTCGGCCGTGCGCGGCGACATGTAGCTGGTGTGCGGGTCTATGGCGCCGGCATAGGCGTTCATGTAGTTCTCGAACACATCGTCGGCGCGAAGCTCGTGCACGCGCTCGGCGATGCCGGCGTAACGCTTGTCCAGGGTGGCGCGGATCTGTTCGTCGTCGCGGCCGGCCAGCTTCAGGCGCAGGGCGTCGTTCTTGACGTACTTGGCCCAGAGCGCATCCAGCTCGGCGGAATCGGCCGCCCAGTCGGCATCCTTGCGGTCGTAGTGCCAGGTCTCGTCGCCGCTGAAGTCGAAGGGCCGCTTCAGCAGCTCCCGGGCATGGGCGATGCGCTCGTCAACCCGCTGCACGTAGGTGGCGAAGATGTCGTAGGCCGGCTCCAGCTGCTGCTGGCGGATGGCCTCGTCGTGGCGGTTGCGGTAGGCCTCGAAGCGGGCGATGTCGGCGCGGGTGAAGAACAACTTCTGGCCGTCCAGCGACTCCAGGTAGCGGCGGTGGATGTCGGCCGACAGAACGTCGTCCAGGGGCTTGGGCCGGTACACGTAGCGGCTGTCGGACAGGATGCCGTAGACCCAGCGGGCGGCCGCCACCTGCTCGGGCCCGGGCTGGAACCCGACCGCCGCCGGCTCGGTCCGGGCCGGCGCGGAGCCGGCCGCCGCCAGGCCCAGGGCCAGCGGCAGGACGGCGGTGAAGGCGATCAGCTTGTGCTTGAGCATGGTGCGGTCCGTGGGTTCAGGGGCCCAGCTTGCGCCCGGAGTCCGGCCCCGGGCCTGTGCCGATGGTGGGGGCTTTCCGGGAGCATATCCTCGCCGCCGTTCAGGCGGGATCGGCGACGTAACCGGCTTCAGCCGCCATTCGGTCCGCATGGTAGGACGAACGGACCATCGGGCCGGAGGCCACGTGCGTGAAACCCATGTCGAGCCCGGCGCGCTCCAGCTCCTTGAATTCCTCCGGGGTCCAGTAACGCATCACCGGGTGATGGTGCGGGCTGGGCTGCAGGTACTGGCCGATGGTGATCATGTCCACCTCGTGCGCGCGCAGGTCACGCAGGGTGGCCAGCACCTGCTCCTTGGTCTCGCCCAGGCCGAGCATGATGCCGCTCTTGGTCGGCACCTCCGGATGCTGGGCCTTGAAGCGCTTGAGCAGGGTCAGCGACCACTGGTAGTCGGCGCCCGGCCGCACGTTCGGGTACAGCTCGGGCACCGTCTCGAGGTTGTGGTTGAACACGTCCGGCGGCGCCTGCGCCAGGATCTCCAGGGCCCGGTCCATGCGGCCCTTGCCGCGGAAGTCGGGCGTCAGGATCTCGATCTTCAGCGAGGGCGACAGCGCCCGCGCCGCGCGGATGCAGTCCACGAAATGCTGAGCGCCGCCGTCGCGCAGGTCGTCCCTGTCCACCGAGGTGATGACCACGTAGCGCAGGCCCATGTCGGCGATGGTGCGGGCCAGGTTGGCCGGCTCCTGCGGATCCGGCGGCCGGGGCCGGCCGTGGGCGACGTCGCAGAAGCTGCAGCGGCGGGTGCAGACCTCGCCCAGGATCATGAAGGTGGCGGTGCCATGGCCGAAACATTCATGGATGTTCGGGCAGCTCGCCTCCTCGCAGACCGTGACCAGGCGGTTCTCGCGCAGCTTGGCCTTGAGCTTCTGCACGGCGTTGCCGGAGGGAATGCGCACCCGGATCCAGCCGGGCTTGCGCAGCACGGGCGCATTCTCGTCGAACCTCACCGGGCTGCGGGCGATCTTGTCTGCGGCCACCTGCTTCTGCCCCTCGGCCAGCGGCGAGCCCAGCACCTGCAGCGGGATGGTCTTGGCGGGATCGGACATGGCGGCGCTCAGGGAGAAAGCCCGGGCGGCTCCGGCGAAAACCGGGCCTGCAGGCCAAGCTGGCGGGACAGGGCGGCGACCAGGACGGGCTTGACCGCGGCCAGGTCGCCAGGGCCGCCCAAGTCTAGCACCGAGGTCACCTCCAGCCCCCGGTAGCCGCAGGGGTTGATGCGCCGGAACGGTTCCAGGTCCATGCCGATGTTGAAGGCCAGACCGTGGAAACTGCAGCCGCGCCGCACCCGCAGGCCCAGGGCCATGACCTTGGCGCCGTCCACGTAGATGCCGGGCGCGCCCTCGCGGCGCTCGCCGCGGATGCCGTAAGCGGCCAGGACCTCGATTACGGCCTGCTCGATCCGGCAAACCAGCTCGCGCACGCCCAGGCCGAGCCGGCGCAGGTCCAGCATCGGGTAGGCGACGATCTGGCCCGGGCCGTGGTAGGTGACCTGGCCGCCGCGGTCCACCGGGATCACCGGAATGTCGCCCGGGGCCAGCACGTGTTCGGCCTTGCCGGCCTGGCCGAGGGTGAACACCGGCTCGTGCTCGACTAGCCAGAGCTCGTCGGGGGTGTCGGGGCCACGCGCGTCGGTGAAGCGCTGCATGGCCCGCCAGACCGGCTCGTAGGCCTGGCGTCCGAGCTCACGCACGATCCAGGCGCGGCCCGCGGCCTGGGGCGCGGCAGGCGCCGGGCAGGCTACGGCGCTCACAGAGTCCACCGCACCGCCGGGTGGTTGCGCAGGGCGCCGTGAGCGGCGTCGTAGTCCTCGCGCGAGTGCGCCTCGAACACCACCGTCACCGAGACGTAATTACCCTTGGCCGAGGGCCGGATCCGGGTGCGGTCGCGGTAGACGGTCAGGCCCAGGGCCTCCAGCACCGCCGGCACCACCGCCTGCAGTTCGGCCTCGACCGCGCCCATCGCGCTGAGCTCGAACACGCCCGGAAACTGGAAGCCGTGCTCGGGATTGTCGGAATGGATGGCCATGGCCGGCATTATCCCCCGGTGCCGGTCCCGGCCCAAGCGCGGCCGGGGCAACGGCGCGTCCCGGCCGCAACCACGTCCGTCACTCGCTTTCCCACCACAGCCAGAAGTCGTCGCTCAGACGCTTGAGGAAGCCACCCTCGGGCACCTCCTCCAGGGCCACCAGCGGCCGCTCGGCCAGCACCTCGCCGTCCAGGCTCAGGCGCAGCACGCCGATGGTCTGGCCCCGGGCGATCGGCGCGCTGAGCTGGCGCGGCACGTCCATGCTCGGCTTGAGCTCGCCGTAGCGGCCGCGCGGCAGCGTCACCCGCAGCGGTTCGGCCACGCCCAGGCCCACCTGGTCGGCCTCGCCGCGCCAGACCCTGTGTTCGGCGACCTCGGTGCCAGGTTCGTAGACCGTGTGGGTTTCGTAGAAGCGGAAGCCCCAGTTGAGCAGGGCCAGGTTGCCTTCCTCGCGCAGGCGGAAGCCGTCGCGGCGATTGTCGGCGTGCACGCCCAGCACCACGGAGATCAGGCGCTGGCCGTTGCGTTCGGCCGAGGCGGCCAGGCAATAGCCGGCGGCAGAGGTGTGGCCGGTCTTCAGGCCATCCACGCTGGCGTCCTTCCACAGCAGGCCGTTGCGGTTCCATTGCTGGATGCCGTTGAAGCTGAACTCCTTGATCCGGTAAAGCGCGTAGTGCTCCGGATAACGCGCTATCAACGCCCGCGAGAGGGTGGCGATGTCGCGCGCGGTCATCACATGGCCCGGCGCGGACAGGCCGTGCGAATTCTCGAAGTGGCTGCCGGTCATGCCCAGCTCGGCGGCATGCCGGTTCATCAGGTCCACGAAGGCGGCCTCGCTGCCGGCCACGTGCTCGGCCAGGGCGATGGCGGCATCGTTGCCGGACTGGATGACCAGGCCATGCAGGATGTCGTCCAGTTTCACCTGCGAGCCCACCGGCAGCGCGCTGAAGCTGCCGTCGGTGCCGGCGCCGCCCTGGCGCCAGGCGTTTTCGCTGATATTGACCATGTCCTCCGCGGACACGCGGCCGGCGGCCATCTCGGCGGCCACCACGTAGGAGGTCATCACCTTGGTGATGCTGGCCGGCTCCAGCGGCTCGTCGATGTTCTGGCCGGCCAGCACCTGGCCGGTGGCGTGGTCCATCAGGATCCAGGCCTTGGCGCCCTGCGGCACCGGCGCCTCGGGGATGGCGGTCGGCGCGGCCGGCTGGGCGGGCGCCGGCACAGGCGCCGGGGTCTGGGCCAGGGCGGCATCGGCCAGCAGGGCCAGGACGAGCGGGAACAGGCGGGTCGAACGCATGGGGCAGAACTCCGGGGCGGGGCCGGCCGGGGGCCGACCTGTCGGGTGAAACACGGGAAGGCCTAGAGGTTAGGCCTCATTCGCTGAACACTCTCGGGCTGGGCAGGCCCAGCGCCACCACGGCGCGCGCGACTTCCTCGGCGGCGGCGGCGGCCAGCGGCCCTACGCGCACACGCCACAGCTTGCGGCCGTCCACACGCACGCCGTCCACTTCCACGCCGCGGATGCCGGCGTCCTGAAGCCGCCGCGCGACCCGGCGGGCATTGTCCTTGTCGCCGTAGGCGCCGACCTGGACGATCCGGCGACCATCGCCGGCCGCGTCCGCGGTCAACACGGGCGGCCCGCCGTCCCCCGGGCTGAGCGCGCGCACTTCGACCCGGGCGGTGCCGGCGCGGTCCAGACCCAGGCGCACCGCCGCGGCGTAGCTGAGGTCGATGATGCGGCCGTCGTGGAAGGGGCCGCGATCGTTCACCCGCACCACGACGCTGCGACCGTTCTCCAGGTTGGTGACCCGCACATAGCTTGGCAGCGGCAGGGTCCGGTGCGCGGCGCTGAAGCTGCACATGTCATAGGGCTCGCGGCTGGAGGTCAGCCGGCCATGAAACTTCTGCCCGTACCAGGAGGCGACGCCGCGTTCGACGTAACCATCGGCGCTGTCGAGCACGCGATAGCTCCGGCCCAGCACGGTGTACGGCGAGCGGTTGCCATAGGCGGCACGCGGCTCGTGGCGCGGTTCCGGCTCGGGGATGCCGCTGACGTCGAGCGGATGTTCGGGGGCGCTGTCGCGCACGCCCGGAGCGTACAGGCCGCCGGCGGTGTAGTCCTCGTCGCGATGCTCCCGCACCTGCACGCAGGCCGGCGGCACCACCGGGGCGGGCGCCGCCGCCTCCGCCGCCATCCGGCGCGGGACGTCCGCTGCCGGCTCCTGCGCCATCGGCGGCCTGCTGGCCTGGCGACCGCCACAGGCTGCCAGCAGGATCACCAGCAGCACGCCGGTCGCCCACTTCATGGCGCGAGGGCCGCCTCCCGGGCCGCGGCGATCTCGCGCGAGAGCTGGTAAACCGCCAGCGCGTACATCGGCGAACGGTTGTAACGGGTGATCACGTAGAAGTTGCGGAAGCCCAGCCAGTGCTCGACGCCGGCGTCGCCCTCCAGCGTGACCAGGGTGGCGGGCCGATCCTCGCCCAGGGCCTGCGCGGGCCGGAACCCGGCCTCGCCCAGCTCGGCCAGGCTGTAGCGCGCTTCCAGGCCGTCCGGCTGGAAGCGGGCGCCTTCTCCGGCCACCGCCGGCATCGCCACCGGCGCGCCGGGCTCCCAGCCATGGGCGACGAAATAGTTGGCCACCGAGGCGAATACGTCGGGCAGGGAACGGAACAGGTCGCGGCGTCCGTCGCCGTCGCCGTCGCGGGCGTAGGCGCGGTAGCTTGAGGGCATGAACTGGCCCCAGCCCATCGCGCCGGCGTAGCTGCCGCGCAGGCTGGCCAGGTCCAGGCCCTCCTCGTCCGCCAGCCGCATCACCTGGGCCAGTTCGTCCCGGAAAAAGGCGCCGCGCCGGCGCTCGCGCTCGACCTGTTCGGGCTTGCCGCTGGCCGGATAGAAGAAGCCTAGCGTGTACAGCGCGTCCAGCACCGGGTAGCTGCCGGTGATGCTGCCATAGCTGGTTTCCACGCCGAGGATGGCGACGATCATCTCGGCCGGCACGCCGGTGTCGGCCTCCACCTTCGCCAGCGCCTCCCGGTGCCGGGCCAGGAACAGGCGGCCGTCGGCGATGCGTTTGCCGGTGAGGAAGATCGGCCGGTAGTCCTTCCAGGGCTTCACTGCCTCGGCCGGTCGGGCCATGGCGTCGACGATGGACTGCCGGTAGCTGGCCCGGGCCAGCCAGGCCTCCACTTCCCCGGCCGGCAGGCCGTACTTGCCGGTGGCCTGGGCCAGGAACTCGGCCCGGAGGCCGGGATCCGGGACCGGTCCGCTTTGCCCGAAGGCCGGGCCGGCCAGCAACGACAGGAAGGGCAGGAGGAGACGGAAACGGATACCGGGCATGGCGTCTGGACAGGCGGAAACGCCGCCAATCTACCACGCCGGAGCCGGCCGGCCGCGGCGCTCAACCCATGAACTTGCGGTGCGCGTACACCGACATGACCATGCCGAAGCCGGCCAGCAGGGTCACCGCCGAGGTGCCGCCGAAGCTGAGCAGGGGCATCGGTACGCCGACCACCGGCAGCAGGCCGGCCACCATGCCGCCGTTGACGATCACGTAGACCGAAAACGCCAGAGCCAGTGCGCCGGCCAGCAGGCGCGAATAGCCGTCGCGCGCCTGCGCCGCCATCCACAGGCAGCGGCCGATGACGAACAGGTACAGGGCCAACACCGTGACCACGCCGATCCAGCCCCATTCCTCGGCCAGCACGGAGAACACGAAGTCGGTGGTGTGCTCGGGCAGGAAATCCAGATGCGATTGGCTGCCCTGGCCCCAGCCCTTGCCGGCAAGCCCGCCGGAGCCGATCGCGATCTTGGACTGGATGATGTTCCAGCCGGCGCCCAGCGGGTCCGACTCCGGATCCAGGAAGGTGAGGATGCGATCGCGCTGGTAGGGCATCAGGAAGTTCCAGGCCACCGGCAGCGCCGCCAGGCCCAGGCCAACGAACAGGCCGATGCGCCACCAGGCCATGCCGGCCAGGAATACCGCGAACACACCCGAAGCGGCGACCAGCATGCCGGTGCCCAGATCCGGCTGCAGCACCACCATGCCCACCGGCAGGCCGATGATGCCGGCGCATACCGCCAGCGCACCCCAGCGTGGCGGCAGCACCACCGAGTGCAGGTACCAGGCCAGCATCATCGGCACGCTCAGCTTCAGCAGCTCGCCCGGCTGAAGGTAGAACAGCCCGAGGTTCAGCCAGAGGTTGGCGCTGCGCCCGGAACCGAACACGAACACCAACGACAACAGCGCCAGGCTGCCGGCATAGGCCAGGGGCGTCCAGAGCCGCAGTTTCGCCGGCGGAATCCGCGAAATCAGCACCAGCGCCGCAAGACCGAGCCCGAAACGCGCGCCCTGCGACAGCACCAGTCGCGCATTGCCCTCGGAGGCGCTGGACAGCACCACCAGGCTGATCGCCATCAATGCCAGCAGGGCCAGCAACAGCGGCAGGTCCAGCCTGTCGGTGAGGCGGGCCGCAAGATCGCGCAGCCAGCGCAGGAAGGCCATCATGGCGGCGACTCCTCCGGCGGCGACAGCCAGGCATCGAGAATGCGCCGGGCCACCGGCGCCGCCGCCCGCGAACCCGAACCGCCGTGCTCGACCAGGACGGCCACGGCGATGGTCGGGGCGTCGGCTGGCGCGAAGGCGATCGTCCAGGCCTGATGCCGCAGGTGGTAGGGCAGTTCGTTCGGGTCGGTGCGTTCGTCGCCGCGCCTGCTGGTGCGCTGGACGGTACCGGTCTTGGCAGCGATACGGTAGGCCGCGCCGGCGCCGATGGCGCGGGCGGTGCCGGTGGGTCCGTGCACCACCGCCACCATACCGTCGATCACCGGCGCCAGATGCCTCGGGTCGTCCACCACCCGCACGCCGGGCGGTTGCGGCTCCGGCACGCGCGGCTGGTCGAAACCGGACTGGCTGGCCCTGACCAGGTGCAATCGGTGCCGCACGCCGCCGTTGGCCAACGCCGCCGTGGCCTGGGCCAGCTGCAGCGGCGTGGTCACCCAGTAGCCTTGGCCGATGGCGGCGTTGACGGTGTCGCCGGGGTACCAGGGCTGGTTCAGCTGACGCCGCTTCCAGTCGCGCGAGGGACGCACCCCGGCCAGTTCGCCGGCCAGGTCGATGCCGGTGGGATGGCCGAAACCGAACCGGTCGAACCACGCATCCATGCGGTCCACGCCCATTTCCACCGCCAGCTCGAAGTAGTAACTGTTCACCGACTGCGCCAGCGACTCGCGCAGGTCCACCCTGCCGTGGCCACCGGGCCGCCAGTCGCGGTAGCCGCGGCTCTGGCCCGGCAGGAAGAACTCGCCGGTGGAGAACGTGGTGTCCTCCGGCCTGCGCAGGCCCAGCTCGAGACCGGCCAGGGCCATGAACGGCTTGATGGTGGAACCGGGCGGGAAGCCGCCCAGTACGTTGCGATTGAACAGCGGCCGGGCCGGACCCTGCAGCGCCTGCCAGTCCCTGTGGCTGATGCCGGTGACGAACAGGTTGGGGTCGTAGCCGGGCAGGCTGACCATCCCCAGGATTTCGCCGGTGCGCGGATCCACCGCCACCGCCGCGCCGTGCTGCCCCTCGAAGGCATCCACCATGGCCTGCTGCAGGCGTGCATCCACACTCAGATGAAGGTCGGTGCCCGGTCGGGCGCCGTGCCGGCGCAGCACACCCAAGGCGCGGCCCTCGACGTTGGTTTCCACTTCTTCGTAGCCGATCTCGCCGCGCAGGCGTTCTTCGTAGTAGCGCTCGATGCCGGCCTTGCCGATATGGGTGCGGGCGCTGTCGCGGCTGTCCCCCATCGCCTCCAGATCGGCGGCATCCACCCGCCCGACGTAGCCGATGACATGCGAAAACAGTTCGCCGTAGGGGTAGCGGCGGATCAGGTAGGGCACCACTTCGACGCCGGGGAAGCGGTGCCGGTTCACCGCCAGCCGCGATAGTTCGCCTTCGGTCAGGCGCAGTTTCAGCGGGATCGGCCGGAAGGCGCGGGTGGCACGCCGGGTGTCGTGGAAGCGGGCGATCTCTTCCTCGTCCAGGGCCACCAGCTGCGCGAGGTCCCGCAAGGTGGCGTCGAGGTCGCCGGCCTGCTCGGGCACGATCTCGAGCCGATATGCGGGCACGTTGTCGGCCAGCAGGCGACCGTTGCGATCGTAGATCAGGCCGCGCGCCGGGACGATCGGCCGGGGTTTGATGCGATTGGCCTCGGAGCGCAACCGGTACTCCTCGTGCTGCAGGACCTGCAGGCGGAAATAGCCGGCCGCCAGGCCGATCATCGCCAGCGCGACCAGCGCCGCCGCCACCGCGGCGCGACGCCGGAACTGTTCGGCTTCCGCGCGCAGGTTCTTCAGGCGTTGCCGGCGGAAGGAAAGCATGGCTCAGCCGCTGCGCTCGCGCTGGCGCAGCCGCAGTTCGTCCAGCAGCAGGAACAGCCAGGGCCAGATGGCGAAACCCAGCAGCGGCGATATCCAGGTGGCCCAGTGCGCCGGGGCCTGACCAGCCGACAGTTGGATCGCCAAGGCGACCAGGCGATCGTTGAGCAGCAAGGCCGTCACGGCCGCCGCCTGCTGCCAGAGCGGGAAGAAGCGCAGGCGGGCGCGGAAGCGCTGCACCAGGAAGGCCAGGATCACCAGCCGCATTGCCTGTTCGCCCAGCAAGGTGCCGGAAACCAGGTCGGCGGCAAGGCCGGCCAGGAAGGCCGTGCCCAGGCCCACCCGCTCCGGCAGCTCCAGCTGCCAGTACACCAGCAGCAAGGCCAGCAGGTAGGGGCGCGCCAGATCCATGCCCGCCGGCAGCGGCAGCACCATCGCAAGCAGGCCCAGGAACAGGCTGCCGTACAGGATCCAGGGGGACACCGCGCGATTCATGGCCGGCGCCCCCCGCCGCCGGGTCCGGGCGGATCGGCGGCGGCGCCCGGAGCGGTACGGGCGGGCGACGCGCTGGCATCGCCCTCGTCGGCCGGCGGGTTCACGGGCGCCGGCACCGGCGGGCCGTCGTCCACGCCCTCCAGGGTATTGGCGACCAGCAACACCTCCACGCCCCGATCCAGACGCGCCGTCGGCCTGGCCTCGGCCAGCATGAACAGGCCGGATTCGTCGGGCCGCACCGATGCCACCACCGCCACCGGGAAGCCGGCCGGGAAGCGACCGCCGATGCCCGAGGTCACCAGCCGGTCGCCGACCCGGATGTCGGCGCTCTGGGGAATATTGGGCAGCAGCAGGCGGTCCGCCCGGCCGGTGCCAAACGCGATCAGGCGCAACCCGCTGCGCGCCACCTGCACCGGCACGGCGTGATCGGGGTCGGTGAGCAACAGCGCGGTGGCGGTACGCGGGCCGACCTCGATCACCTGCCCGAGTACGCCTCCGGCATCTATCATCGCCTGCCCGACGGCGACGCCGTCCCGCTCGCCGGCATCGAGCAGGATGCGTTGCCGGGCGGGATCCAGGTCCACGTCGAGGATGCCGACCAGACGGGCCTGCAGGCGGTAGCCGCGGGTGCCGCCGAGCAGCTCGCGCAAGCGCTGGTTCTCTTCCGCCACCGCCAGCAGCCGGTGCAGGCGGGCATTGCTCAGTTCCAGTTCCCGGCGCAGGCGGAGGTTCTCCTCGCGCAGGCCGGCACGGGTGACGAAGTTCTCGCGCAGCGCACGGGCGACGCGGCTGGGCGCCGAAGCCAACCACCAGACCGGCTCCGCCGCCAGCGACATCTGCGCCCGCGCCCTGGCGCCGAAGTCGCCGCGGCTGTCGGCCACCATCAGCACCAGGGCGATGGCCAGGTAGGCCAGCAGCGGCAGAGTGCCGGCGGCGCTGTCGCTCAGTCGGGGTGCTGGGTTGCCGGTGTAGGCCACGGCGTCATGGTGCCTGTCACTCGGCGGAGAAGAACTCGTTGCCGTGCATGTCGATCAGCTCCAGGGCCCGACCGCCGCCGCGGGCGACACAGGTGAGCGGATCGTCGGCAACGTGCACGTGCAGGCCGGTTTCCTCGGAGATCAGCTTGTCGAGATCGCGCAGCAGGGCGCCGCCGCCGCTGAGCACGATGCCGCGCTCGGCCACGTCGGCGCACAGTTCCGGCGGGGTCTGCTCCAGCGCCTGCTTGACCGCGCTGACGATGCCGCTGAGCGGTTCGTGCAGGGCCTCGAGCACTTCGTTGGAGTTGATGGTGATCATGCGCGGCACACCCTCGGCGAGGTTGCGGCCGGACACCTCGAATTCCTTGACCTGCGCTTGCGGGAAGGCGCAGCCGATCTCCAGCTTGATCCGCTCGGCGGTGGTTTCGCCGATCAGCGTTCCGTGGTTGCGCCGCACGTAGTTGATGATGGCTTCGTCGAAGCGGTCACCGCCGATGCGCACCGATTGCGAGTAGACGATGCCATTGAGCGAGATCACCGCGACTTCCGAGGTGCCGCCGCCGATGTCGATCACCATCGAGCCGCGCGCCTCGTCGACGGGGATGCCGGCACCGATCGCCGCGGCCATGGGTTCCTCGATCAGGTAGACCTCGCGGGCGCCCGCTTCCTCGGCCGATTCCTTGATGGCGCGCCGTTCGACCTGGGTCGAGCCGCAGGGAACGCAGATCAGCACGCGCGGGCTCGGCCGCAGGAAGCGCGAGCGGTGCACCTTCTTGATGAACTGCTTGAGCATCTCCTCGGTATGGGTGAAGTCGGCGATGACGCCGTCCTTCATCGGGCGATGCGTGGTGATGTTGCCGGGGGTGCGGCCGAGCATGCGCTTGGCCTCGGTGCCGACGGCAGCGACCTCGCGACCGGCGGGTCCGTGGCGCACGGCGACGACCGAGGGCTCGTTCAGGACGATGCCCTGGCCGCGAACGAAGATCAGCGTGTTGGCGGTGCCGAGGTCGATCGAAAGGTCGTTCGAGAACAGCCCGCGGAGGTACTTGAACATTCGGGAATCCCGCTTTGGGATGGGGTTCGGGGGCTGGCTAGCGTAACAACGCCGGACCGGCCCCACAAGGAAAATTCCCGGGAATTCCGTGCCTTCCGGCGCCCTGCCGGGGTACCATGCGCGGGTTTGCCCGGGCGGCCGGCCGCCCCCTACCCGAGGCCCATGCAATGACCTCAGCGCTTATCTGCGGATCCCTGGCCTACGACACCATCATGGTGTTCCCGGACCAGTTCAAGAACCACATCCTGCCGGACAAGGTCCATATCCTGAACGTCTCCTTCCTGGTTCCGCGCATGCGGCGCGAGTTCGGCGGCTGTGCCGGCAACATCGCCTACAACCTGAAGCTGCTGGGAGGGGAACCGGTTCCCATGGCCACGGTCGGTCAGGACTTCGGTCCGTACCGGGAGCACTTCGAGGCGTGCGGCATCCGCCTGGACCATGTCAAGGAAATCCCCGACCTCTACACCGCCCAGGCCTTCATCACCACCGACCTGGACGACAACCAGATCACGGCCTTCCACCCGGGCGCCATGATGCGGTCCTACGAGAACCATGTCCGGGACGTCCAGGGAATCGGCTTCGGCATCGTCGGTCCGGACGGTTACGAGGCGATGCTTCAGAATTGTCGGGAGTTCGCCGAACTTGGCATCCCGTTCATCTTCGATCCGGGCCAGGCCATGCCGCTCTTCAATGGCGGCGAGCTGCGCCAGATGATCGAGCAGGCCACCTACGTGACGGTCAACGACTACGAGTCGAACCTGCTGCAGGACCGCACCGGCCTGAGCGAGAAGGACATCGCCGGGCGGGTGCGGGCCTACATCATCACCCGCGGCCCCAAGGGTTCGGAGGTCCATACCCGGACCGGGGTGATGAACATCCCGGCGGCGACCGCCATGCGGGTGGTGGATCCGACCGGCTGCGGTGACGCCTACCGGGCCGGGCTGATCTTCGGCCTGATGAACGACATGGACATGGCCACCACCGGCCGGATCGCCTCGCTGATGGGCGCACTGAAGATCGAGCACCTGGGGCCGCAGAACCAGCGCTTCGACTACGAGGAATTCGCCGAGCAGTTCCGCCAGCAGTTCGGTTACGCCCTGCGCTGATGCATTCCCGCCGGCGCGTTCGCGCCGGTGCAACCCCGGGATTCCCGCAAGCCCGCATCCCGTGTGCGCGCCGCCGCGCGGCCGGCATGGGCGATGAGGCGGGCGGCGGGCGGCCCCTTGTCGGCGCCTGTCCGGCGGTTCCCGGCCACGTGCTCTGGCCGCCCATCCGCTCGATGGAACGCTCTGCCGGCGCTGGCGACGGCGGCAACGGCGCCGGGGTCCTGGCGCTGCCCGGGAGACGGCCAGCCTGGTTCCTGGTGGCGCGAACGGCGAGCTCATGTCCCCCCGGTGGGGCGGGGGCGGTGTCCGGCCCTGGGCCATCCCGGCCTGGCCGGGGCGGGTTCGGGCGGGGCAAGAAAAAACCCCCGCCGGGGCCGGCGGGGGTTTGGGGGTAAAGCCCCTGGCGATGACCTACTCTTGCATGGCATGGGCCACACTACCATTGGCGCGGCTGCGTTTCACTTCCGAGTTCGGGAAGG
>NZ_VUOD01000012.1 GCF_008386465.1 Arenimonas fontis | reverse complement strand
ATCGAAGTCCGCGCCCGTCACCTGCCACGGCGGAGAGACCCCCAAGGCAGCCTCAAACAGCTTGTCAGTCATACCCGATCCCGTACCTGCTCAGGTCCAGCTTACCCACTCGAAATTGAAAAGAGGCCTTTTTCTTCTCCGTATCGCCCGGGCATTCTGGCACGCCGGCCTTGAACCGTGACCGGACGGCCTTGGCATCGGCCCGCGCTTGTGGCTAGGGTGGCGGCACCTGCTGGGGAGCACGCCATGAAACCAAGCCTCGAAGCCGGCCTGCTGGCAGTCGTCCTGCTGGCCGCGGCCATACCGGCCCCGACCGCCCGGGCCGCTTCTTCCGATGCCTCCTTCCCGAGCACCTACCGGCCGGTGCCGTCTGCGCCGGTGCTGGTGCGCGGCGCCACGGTGCTGACCGGCGACGGCCAGCGCCTGGAGCAGGCCGACGTGCTGATGCGCGATGGCCGCATCGCCGCGGTCGGCCGCGACCTGGATGCCGGCGACGCCGTCGTGGTGGACGGTGCCGGCAAGTGGGTAACGCCCGGCCTGATCGACGTGCACTCGCACCTGGGCGTGTACCCGGCCCCGGGCGTGACCGCGCATGCCGACGGCAACGAGATGACCGCACCGGTGACCGCCCAGGTCTGGGCCGAACACGGCGTCTGGCCGCAGGATCCCGGCTTCGCCACCGCCCTGGCCGGTGGCGTCACGACGATGATGGTGCTGCCGGGCTCGGCCAACCTGATCGGCGGCCGCGGCGTGGTGCTGAAGAACGTGCCGGCGACGACCGTGCAGGCGATGAAGTTCCCGGACGCCCCGCACGGCCTGAAGATGGCCTGTGGCGAAAACCCCAAGCGCGTCTACGGCGGCCGCGGCCAGGCGCCGATGACCCGCATGGGCAACATCGCCGGCTACCGCGCCGCCTTCATCGAGGCGCAGAAATACCGCGAGGCCTGGGACCGCCACCTGGCGGCCAGGGAGGAAGGCAATCGCCGTCGCGGCAAGTCCGCGGACGCCGGCAAGGACGAAGCGCCGCAGCGCGACCTGCGCCTGGAGACCCTGGCCGGGGCCCTGCGCGGCGACATCACCGTGCACATCCACTGCTACCGCGCCGACGAGATGGCGCAGATGATCGACCTCGCCGACGAGTTCGGCTTCCGCATCGCCGCCTTCCACCATGGCGTGGAGGCCTACAAGCTGGCCGACACCCTGGCCGAACGCGGCATCTGCGGCGCGCTCTGGGCCGACTGGTGGGGCTTCAAGATGGAAGCGCTGGACGGCATCCAGGAAAACATCGCCCTGGTGGACCGGCCGGCCAACGGTTGCGCCATCGTCCATTCCGATTCGCCCGAGGGCATCCAGCGGCTGAACCAGGAAGCGGCCAAGGTGATGGCGCGCGGCGAAGCGGCGGGGCTGTCGCTGCCGCCGGAGCGGGCGATCCGCTGGCTGACACAGAACGCCGCCCGCGCGCTCGGCATCGCCGACCAGACCGGCACCCTGACCCCGGGCAAGATGGCCGACCTGGTGCTGTGGAGCGGCAACCCCTTCAGCGTCTACGCCAAGGCCGAAAAGGTCTGGGTGGACGGCGCCCTGCTGTACGACCGCGACGATCCGGCCCGCCAGCCGGTCGGCGATTTCATGCTCGGCCAGGAGGTGTCGCCGTGAAGCGCCTGTTCGCCATCGCCATCGCCTGCGCCTGCTCCCTCGCCGCGCCGGCCGCGGCCCAGGATCTGCTGATCCGCGGCGCCACCGTGCACACCGCCGACGCCGCCGGCACCCTGAAGGACCACGACGTGCTGGTGCGGGGCGGCGTGATCCGGGCCATCGGCAGGGACCTGCCGGCCCCGGCCGGCGCCGCCGTCGTCGAGGCCGGGGGCCGGCCGCTGACCCCGGGACTGTTCGCCGGCCTGAGCGGCCTGGGCGTGGAGGAAGTCTCCGGCGAGGCCGCCACCGTGGACGGCAATCTCGCCCTGGGCACCCTGGTGCCGCCGCAGCAGGCGGTGTGGCGGCCGGAGTTCGATCTGGACCTGGCCTTCAATCCGGCGTCCATGGCCATCCCGGTCAGCCGCATCGAGGGCCTGAGCTTTACGGTGCTGGCGCCCGGCGCCGTGCCCGGCGGCAGCCTGCTGGCCGGCCAGGGCAGCGCCTTCGTGCTGGACGGTAGCCACGCCCCCCTGGCCGGCAGCCGCAGCCTGTTCATCAACCTGGGCAGTGATGTTTCGCCCCTGTCCGGAGGCAGCCGGGCCGGCCAGTGGATGCTGCTGGAGCAAGCGGTGTCCGATGCCCGCAACGGCAGCGACGAATTGCTGACCCGGGCCGGCCGCGCCGCCCTGGCCCGCTACCTGGACGGCGGCCGCGTGGTCTTCCATGTGGACCGCGCCGCCGACATCCGCCAGACCCTGGCCTTCGCCCGCCGGCACGGCATCCGGCCGGTGATCGCCGGCGGCGCCGAAGCCTGGCAGGTGGCCGACGAGCTTCGCGCGGCCGGCGCGCCGGTGCTGCTGGATCCGCTGCTCAACCTGCCCTACGACTTCGACCGCCTCGGCGCCCGCCTGGACAACGCCGCCCGCCTGCACCGCGCCGGCGTGACCGTGGCTTTCAGCCAGAGCGGCGATGCCACCCACAACGCCCGCAAGATCCGCCAGCTGGCCGGCAACGCCGTCGCCAACGGCCTGCCTTGGGAGGCCGGCCTGGCCGGGCTGACCTCGGCACCGGCGCGCATCTTCGGCATCCGCGACCGCGGCCGCATCGCCGTCGGCCAGGTGGCCGACCTGGTGCTGTGGAGCGGCGATCCGCTGGAGGTGACCAGCCTGGCGCAGCAGATGTGGCTGGCTGGCAAACCGGTACCGATGCGCTCGCGCCAGACCGAGCTGCGCGACCGCTACCTGGTGCCCTCGGGCGAGCTGCCGCGGGCCTACGTGAAATGAGGCCGGAAGGCCAATGGACGGAACACCCCGCCACCGCCATCTCCACGTCCACCACCAGGACGACGCCCTGGGGCGCTGGACGGTGGCCTGGCGGTCATCGCCCGCCGCGCTGGCCGACGTCGTCACCATGCTGTGGTACGGCGAAGGCCGGGTCGCCTACCAGCGCGACCGGATCCTGCCTTCGGGCGGCAGCCAGCTGCTGATCAACCTCGGGCCGGTGCAGTACCGCATCGAGCCCGGGCCGCCGGAGCGGCGCGTCCCGTTCCGCGACGTCTGGTACTCCGGCCTGCACCAGGGGCCGATCGACACCGAGGCGCCGCATGGCAACGCGCTATTCGGCGTGACCTTCCGCGCTGCCGGCGCCCGGCCCTGGCTGGGCGTGGACGCCGACCGGCTGGTCGGAAGGGTGTTGCCGCTGGAGGATCTGGTCGGCGGGGACGCGCAAACGCTGCGCGAACGCCTGCTGGAGACCCGGACGCTGGAGGCCCGTTTCGCCCTGGTCGAAGACTGGCTGCTGGCGCGGCTGCGGCCGCGCTACGCGCCCTCGCCGCTGACGCTGTGGGCCTTGGGCCGCATCGAGGCCAGCGCCGGCCGTCTGCCGGTGGAAACGCTGGCGCGCGAGGCCGGGGTCAGCCGCAAGCACCTGGCCGTGCTGTTCCGTCGCCAGGTCGGCATGGGCATGAAGAGCCTGGCCCGCGTGCACCGCTTCCGCGCCGCCACCGCCCTGCTGGCCGGCCGCGAGCGGGTGCCCTGGGCCGAGCTGGCCGAGGCCTGCGGCTATTTCGACCAGTCGCACCTGGTGCGGGATTTCCGCGCCTTCTCCGGCCTGTCGCCGGGCCAGTTCATCCGGCACGCCATGGCCGACGGCGGCAGCCTGGTGCTGAGGTAACGAAAATCCAAGACGCCCGGCCCCGGGGAAGGCACACTGGGCGCCTCCGAACCGACACCGAGGGGGAGACGGCAATGGAAGGAATCAACGTGTGGGCCATCCTGACCGCCGCCGTGGCCAGCTTCGTGCTGGGCGGCCTGTGGTATTCGCCGATGCTGTTCGGCAAGGCCTGGCAGCGCGAGGTCGGGCTCAGCGACGAAGAACTGGCCAAGGGCAACATGGGCGTGATCTTCGGCAGCACCTTCGTGCTGCTGCTGATCGCCAGCTTCGTGTTCGCCATGTTCCTGGGCCCGCGCCCGCCGCTGGCCCTGGGTCTGGGCGCCGGATTCTCGGCCGGACTGTGCTGGGTGGCCTCCAGCTTCGGCATCAGTTACCTGTTCGAGCGCCGCAGCTTCAAGCTGTTCGCCATCAACGCCGGTTACCACACCCTGCAGTTCACGGTGATCGGTCTGGTGCTGGCGCTCTGGCCGGCGGCCTGAACCGGTGCGCTGGTATTTCGATTTCATCTCGCCGTTCGCCTACCTGGCCTGGCCGCGCGTGCGCGCGCTGCTGCGCGAGCGGCCGGTGGAACTGCGGCCTATCCTGCTGGCGGGCCTGCTGGAACGGCACGGGCACAAGGGGCCGGCGGAGATCGAAGGCAAGCGCCTGTTCACCTATCGGCACGCGCTGTGGCGGGCCCGGCGGGCGGGACTGCCGATGCGCTTCCCGCCCGGCCACCCGTTCAATCCCCTGGCGGCGCTGCGCCTGTGCCTGGCCCTGGAGACGCGGCCGGACGTGGTGCAGGCCATCTTCGACTGGATCTGGGCCGAGGGCCGGGCCGGCGACAGCGCCGAGGCCCTGGCACCGCTGGCCGCCCGCCTGGGCATCGCCGACGTTGCGGCCGCCATCACCGCGCCCGCCGTGAAACAGGCCTTGCGCGACAATTTCGAGGCCGCCGTCGGCGAAGGCGTGTTCGGCGTCCCCACCCTGGTGGTGAACGGCGAGCCGTTCTGGGGCGAGGACGCCATGGACTTTGCCCTGGAGGTGCTGCGGGACCCGGAACTGCTGCAGGAGCCGGAGTTCCGCCGCCTGGCCGGGCTGCCGGTGGCGCAGGGGCGGTCCTGAGCCGCGGCACGCAGGCCCGTCGCGGCAACGCGGGTAGGCGCTTCAGCCGCGCGGCCCGGGCGTGCCCGGATCGGCCACCACCATGTTCCGGCCGCTGTCCTTGGCCTGGTACATGGCGCGGTCGGCGCGGTCCATCAGGGCATCCATGCTTTCCTGCGGGCCGAGGAACTCGGCGGCGCCGAGGCTGACGGTCAGCTCCACCACTTCCTCGCCCACCACCCGGCACTGGTTCTGCACCGCCTGGCGGATGCGTTCGGCCACGGCGATGGCGTGGATGCGCTTGGCGCCAGGCAGCACCACCGCGAATTCCTCGCCGCCCAGGCGGCCCAGCACGTCGCCGCCGCGCAGCTCGGAACCGACCACCGCCGCCACCGCTTTGAGGCATTCGTCGCCGACGGCGTGCCCCAGGCTGTCGTTGATCAGCTTGAACAGGTCAATGTCGAAGTACAGCAGCGACAGCGGCCGGCCGTCCTGCCAGGTTTCCTCGGCCAACCGTTCCAGTCGCTGGCGCAGGGCGCCGCGGTTGTAGATGCCGGTCAGGGCATCGCGTTCGGAGTTGAGCTGGGCACGTTTGGCCTCGGCCTTGGCGTGGTCGCGCTCGTCCAGCAGCGCGCGCACGCGCCGGCTCAAGCGGTTCACCAGCCACAGCCCCCAGGCCACCAGTGCCAGCACCAGCAGCAGCGATGGCACCGGCGCACGGGGACCCAGCCAGGCAAGCACCGGCAAGGCGACCAGGGCAGTCAGGGCGAAGGGCCCCCACCCGGAACGGGGCGCGACGCGCGCGCGCAGCACCCACCAGCAGGCGACGAAAGCGGCTGCCAGGCCCAGCGCCAGGCCCAGGCCAAGCCAGGCCAGGCCGACCAGCGTCGACGCGATATCCGCCGGCGCGGCCATGGCCGGCCCGGCCAGTCCCGACAGGACGGCCAAGCCAGGGAAACGCGCGACGGGGGGCGGTCTGCGGGCCATGGCCGGCCTACTGTCCGGCACCGGCGACCGGGGCACAAGCGATCCGCCGCCGCCAGATCGCGATATCGCCAAACGCCTCACGCTTTCACACGGCCATGACCTTCGTACTAGGGTCGAAGGGGCGGTTTCGCCTAGCATCGCGGCGTCCTTTCCGCTTCCGGAGTCGCCATGTCGCCGCGTCCGCTCGTGCTCTCCCTGGGTCTGGTACTCGCCACCGGCCTGACCGTTCCGTCCCTGTCCGCCGCCGGCAAGGACGCGGCCAAATGGGACGTCAACGCCGCCCACGCCGGCGCCAGGACGGTGAGCTTCAGCACCGACGAGGGCACCTGGCTGGATCTGGACCTGAGCCCGGACGGCCGCCGCATCGCCTTCTCGATGCTGGGTGACATCTACGTACTGCCGATCGAGGGCGGCCAGGCCCGGCGCATCACCTCCGGACCCGCTTGGGACATCCAGCCGCGCTTCTCGCCCGACGGCGGCGAGATCGCCTTCACCTCCGACCGCGGCGGCGGCAACAACCTCTGGCGCATGAAGGCCGATGGCAGCGGCATGGTGCAGGTGAGCAAGGAGGATTTCCGCCTGCTCAACAACCCGTACTGGACCCCGGACGGCCAGTACCTGATCGGCCGCAAGCACTTCACCTCGACCCGCTCGCTCGGCGCCGGCGAGCTGTGGCTGTACCACCGCGACGGCGGCGCCGGCTTGCAGCTGACCAAGCGCAAGAACGACCAGCAGGACCTGGGCGAGCCGGCGGTCTCGCCCGACGGCCGCTACGTGTATTTCTCCGAGGACGTCAGCCCGGGTGGCCAGTTCGACTACAACCGCAACGTGCACGGCCTGATCTACGCGATCAAGCGGCTGGACCGGGAAACCGGCGAGGTGCGCACCCTGGTGGCCAGCCCCGGTGGGGCGGTGCGGCCGCAACCCTCGCCGGACGGCAAGTCGCTGGCATTCGTCAAGCGCGTGCGCGACAAGTCGGTGCTGCACGTGCTGGACCTGGCCTCGGGCGCGGTCCGGCCGGTCTGGGACGGCCTTTCGCACGACCAGCAGGAAGCCTGGGCGATCTTCGGCCCCTATCCGAACTTCGACTGGACTCCGGATTCGAAAGCCGTGGTGATCTGGGCCCAGGGCAAGCTGTGGAAGGTGGACGTGGCCAGCGGCCTGGCCGCCGACATCCCCTTCCGCGCCGAGGTACGGCAGAGCGTGCTGCCGGCGCTGCGCTTCGAACAACGGCTCGACGGCGACAGCTTCGCGCCGAAGATGATCCGCGACGTGACCACCAGTCCTGACGGCCGCACCCTGGTCTTCCACGCGGTCGGCCAGCTGTGGCGCAAGGCCTTGCCGGACGGCCGGCCGCAACGCCTGTTCGACGACGATTCCCGCTTCGAGTACCAGCCGGCCTTCAGTCCCGACGGCCGCAAGCTGCTGTACACCACCTGGTCGGATGCGGAGATGGGCGCCATCCACGAGCTGGACCTGGCCAGCGGCCAGAGCCGCAAGCTCACCGGCGAGCCCGGCTTCTACTACGGCCCGCGCTACTCCCCGGACGGCAGCCATGTCGTCTATTCGCGCCAGGGCGGCGGCGGCCTGACCGGCAGCCTGTGGAGCGGCGACCGCGGCGTGTACGTGATGCCGGCCGCCGGCGGCGAGCCGTTGAAGGTGGCCGATGCCGGCGCCGATCCGCAGTTCTCCGCCGATGGCAGCCGGGTCTACTACCTCACCGGCAGCGGCCTGGAGAAGAAGCTGATGAGCGTCGGCCTGCACGGCGAGCGCCCGCGGGAAGTGTTCGGCCTCAAGTACGTGGACCATGTCGCGATCAGCCCGGACGGCCGCCGGGTCGCCTTCACCGAACTGTTCAACGGCTACGTGGCGCCGCTTCCGGCCACCGGCGCCAGCATCGAGCTGGGCAAGGACACCAAGGCCATCCCGGTCACTGCCCTGGGTACCGACATGGGCAGCTACCTGCACTGGGGCGCCGATTCGCGAACGCTGCACTGGATGGTCGGCGACCGCTACCACAGCCGTCGCCTGGACGCGGACAAGGCCGACGCCGGCGTGCCGGTCGGCCTGCGCGTGCCGACCGACCGGCCGGCCGACGGCTTCGCCCTGGTCGGCGGCCGGGTGGTGACCATGCGCGACGCCGAGAACACCCGGGAGGTGATCGAGGACGGCGTGGTGCTGGTGCGCGGCGAACGCATCGTCGCGGTGGGGCGGCGCGGCGAGGTGGCCATTCCGGCCGGCACACGCGAGCTGGACGTCGCCGGCAAGACGGTGTTTCCCGGCATCGTCGACGCCCATGCCCATGCCGCCCACTTCGGCCAGGGCGTGGTGCCGCAGCAGAACTGGGCCTATTACGCCAACCTGGCCTACGGCATCACCACCATGCACGATCCCTCGGCCAGCACCGAGTTCGTGTTCTCGCAGTCGGAGCTGGTGAAGGCCGGCAGGATGGTCGGCCCGCGCGTGTTCTCCACCGGCACCATCCTCTACGGCGCCGACGGCGACTTCAAGGCGGTGGTGAACTCGCTGGAGGACGCCCGCGGCCACCTGCGGCGGATGCGGGCCAACGGCGCGTTCTCGGTGAAGAGCTACAACCAGCCGCGCCGCGACCAGCGCCAGCAGATCAACCGGGCCGCCCGCGAGCTGGGCATGCTGGTGGTGGAGGAAGGCGGCAGCACCTTCCAGCACAACATGACCATGGTGGTGGACGGCGTCACCGGCATCGAGCACAACATTCCGGTAGCGCCGCTGTACCGCGACGTGATCGAGCTCTGGCGCCGGACCGACGTGCGCAACACACCGACCCTGGTGGTGAACTACGGCGGCCTGAACGGCGAACGCTACTGGTATGCCCGTGGCGAGGTCTGGAACGAACCGCGCCTGCAGCGCTTCTTCCCGCGCCAGAGCCTGGATGCCAACATCCGCCGCGAGTTGGCGCCGGAATGGGACTACTACCACGTCGATGTGGCCAGGGCGGCCAAGGCGCTGCGCGACGCCGGCGTGCGCATCCAGGTCGGCGGACACGGGCAGCTGCAGGGCAAGGCGCCGCACTGGGAGATCTGGTCACTGGTGCAGGGCGGCTTCAGCCCCTGGGAGGCCTTGCGTGCCGCCACCATCGACGGGGCCGACTACATCGGCCTGGGCGGCGAACTCGGTTCGATCGAGCCGGGCAAGCGCGCCGACCTGGTGGTGGTGGACGGCAATCCGCTGCAGGACATCCAGCACAGCGACGACACGGTATACGTGATGGTCAACGGCCGGATGTTCAGCGCTGCCGACATGTCGGAGATCGGCGGCAAGGGGAGGCCGGCGCCGGAGTTCTTCTGGCAGCGGCACGGCAACGGCCTGCAGATCGGCGTGCAGTACGGCCCGACCGCACCCTGCCACTGTCCGAAGTCGGCGGGCCACCGGCACTGACGACCAAGCAGGCTGGCGCCGGTGACAGCGTGAAGGCAACCAACCTCACCACGATCCCGGGGGAACCGTGATGACCACCCGCTACCTGCTCCGCCTTCCCGACCCCGCCAGGGCCCGCGGTCCCGAACCCTCGTTGGCCTTCCGCGCCGAAAGCGCGGAGGGATTTGCCGAGGAGCTGCAGGACGCGCTGCGCCGACCGCAGCTGTTCCTGCGCTGGCGGGCCCTGCAGGACGATCCGGAGAACATAGACGAAGCCTTGGCGGTCACCGATCCGGAGGCCGCCGTCACCGGCGAACAGGACGACCTGATGATCCGGCTGGAGGTCCGCACCTGCCTGCCCTCCTCCGTACTCAGCCACCGCCTGCGCATGCTTGCGGGCAGTCACTGGGAACTGCGCGACGTCCGTTGAGGCGGGCGCCGGCGACGGCGCCACGGCCTGGCCGGCTCAGCCGGTGTTCTGCACGCCGGCGGCGATGCCGTTGACCGTCGCCACCAGGGCCCGGAACAGTGGCCCGTCCTCGGGTCGGCCGGCGGCGCGCCAGCGCGCCAGCAGGTCGGCCTGCAGCAGGCTGATCGGGTCCACGTAGGGGTTGCGCAGCCGGATCGAGGTGCGCAGGCGGAAATCGCCAGCCAGCAGCCGCTCGGCCCCCTTTAGCGAGAGGATGGTGTCGCGAGTGCGGGCGAACTCGCCGGCGATCGCCGGAAAAAAACGCCCGTGCGCCGGCGAGAGCCGCGAATAGACCTCGAAGATGGCCAGGTCCGACTTGGCCAGCACCATCTCCACATCGTCCACCAGGGTGGCGAAGAATGGCCAGTCGCGCGCCATCTCGGCCATGGCCTCGCGACCGAAGCGCTCGATGCCCTCGGCCAGCCCGGTGCCCACGCCGAGCCAGGCGGTCAGGCCACAGCGACACTGCGACCAGGCGAACACCCACGGAATCGCCCGCAGCGACCGCACGCCGCCGGCCTGACCGCGCTTGCTGGGCCGGGAACCGATCCGCAGGCGTTCGATCACGTCAATGGGCGTGGCCTCGCGGAAGTAGTCCACGAAACCCTCGGTCGCGTACACCAGGCCGCGGTAGTGCGCACGTGCCGCCGCCGCGATCGTCGTCGCCATGTCCCGCCAGCGTGCCTCGCGCGACTCGGCCGGGCGCGGCCGCAGGCTGGCGCGCAAGACCGCGCCGGTGGCCTGTTCGAGGTTGCGCAGGGCGATGGCCCGGGTGCCGTATTTGCGGTGGATCACCTCGCCCTGCTCGGTCAGGCGCAGGTAACCGTCCACCGAGCCGCGCGGCGCGGCGATCACCGCCCGCTCGGTCTTGCCGCCGCCGCGCGAGAGCGAGCCGCCGCGGCCATGGAAGAAGGCGATGCGGATGCCGGCCTCTTTCGCCAGGGCGGTCAGCCGCACCTGCACCTGCTGCAGGGCCCAGCGCGAGGCGACCAGGCCACCGTCCTTGGCGCTGTCCGAATAACCCAGCATCACCACCTGGCGGTCGCCGCGCCGGCGCAGGTGCTCGCGGTAGGCCGGGTCGGCCAGCAAGGAGCGCAGGGTCTCGGGCGCCGCCTCCAGGTCGTCCACGGTTTCGAACAGCGGTGCCACGTCCAGCGGTACGCCGTCGGCCGCCTCGCCCAGGCCGCCGAGACGGGCCAGGGCCAGCACCGCCAGGGCGTCGGCGGCACTGCGGCTCATGCTGATGATGTAGGGGCCGATGGCGCGGGCGCCATAATGAGGCAGCGCTTCGGCGACGGCAGCGAACACCGCCAGCACGCGCCGCGCGCCGTCATCGTCCGGCCTCGGCACGCGCGGGTCGGCCAGCAGGCCGCGCAAGCGTTCGGCGCGTTCGGACCAGGGCCGCTCCGGCCAGGCCGGGTCGTCCAGCAGGGCCGCCAGGGCGGCATCATGCACCGCGGACTCCTGGCGCAGGTCGAGCGTGGCCAGGTGGAAGCCGAAGGCCTCGACCCGCCGGCGCAGGCGGCGCACGGCGAAAGCGCCGGCGTGTTCGCCGCGATGCGCCGCCAGGCTGGCTTCGAGCAGACGGATGTCGGCGACGAATTCGCCGGCATCCCGATAAGCGAAGCCATCCTGCACCAGGGTGGCATCCAGGCGCGCGGCCAACAGGGCGGTGTAACGGCGATAGGGCATGTCGGCGTGGCGCTGCCTGACCGCCGCCGCGGCCTCGGGCAGGCGCGCGGCATAGTCTTCGATGCGCGCCAGCAGGTCGGGCGAGAACTCGGCCCGGCCCTCCGTCTGGCTCAGCAAGGAGCCCAACCGGCCCAGCTCGGCGCGGTACAGGCCCAACACCAGCTCACGCTGGCGCGCCAGGGCGGCGACGATGGTGCCGGCACCGACGTTCGGGTTGCCGTCCATGTCGCCGCCGACCCAGGAGCCGAAGCCGAGCAGCGGCGGCAGATCCAGCCCTTGCACGCCGGCCTCGGCCAGGGCCCGCTCCAGGTCTTCATGGAACACCGGCAACACCCGGTACAGCACCTCGGTCAGGTACCAGGCGACGTGCTCGAACTCGTCGGCGACGGTGGGCCTGGCCGCCGGCGTTTCCGCCGTCTGCCAGCCGGCGGTCAGGGCCAGGCGCATGCGCTCCAGGCCGGCGCGGCGCTCCTGCGGGGTCAGGCAGCGGTCGATGTCCTCGACCAGGCAGCGCATCAGCTCGCTTTCCTTCTCCAGCAGCGCTCGCCGCACCGCCTCGGTGGGATGGGCGGTGAATACCGGTTCGATGCGCAGGCGCAGCACCGCCGCGGCAATGTCGGCCGGCGCCACCCCTTCGGCCCGCAGCCGGCCCAGCACATCGTCCAGCCCGCCGGGCTGGGGCGCGCCCTGCAGGCGCTGGTAATCGCGCCGGCGCCGGATGCGGTGCACGCGCTCGGCCAGGTTCACCGCGCCGAAGTAGGTGCTGAAGGCACGCACCAGCAGCTCGGCCCGGTCCAGTGGCAGGCCGGCCAGGCGTTCGGCGACGTCGGCCAGGGGCGCGCCGGCCTCGCGCCGGCGGATGGCCGCCACCCGCAACGCCTCCACCTCGGCCAGGAACTCCGGCGACACCTGTTCGGCCAGGATGTCCCCGACCAGGGCGCCCAGGCGCTTGACGTCCTCGCGCAACAGATCGTCGGTGGGCGGGAAATCGATCTCGCGCAGGCTGTCGGCGTCGCTGCTCATGCCGACAGCCTACCGTCCTTGCGGACCGGCGGGGAGAAGGCCTCGCCGCTGCGGGAACTCAGTAGGCGAACTCGCGGAAGACCGGGTCCACGCTGCCGCCCCAGGGCCCGTGGAACAGCTCCAGCTTGCGTTCGGCCGGCGTCTGGTTGGCCTGGGCGAACTCCAGCAGCGGTTCCAGGAACACCGCCTCGCTGGCCCCGGAATCGTTGCGGCGGTCGCGCCGGGCCAGGCCGGTGCCGGCGATCTTCAGCACCTCCAGGGCCAGCTCGCGGACCGTGCCGCGCCGGAACGGCAACTTCAACCCGTGTTTGGGCACGCCGTCGCGAAGGGCGTGGCGCTCCTCGCGGCTGAAGTCCTTCACCAGATCCCAGGCCGCGTCCAGGGCCGCGTCGTCGTACAGCAGTCCCACCCACAGCGCCGGCAGGGCACAGATCCGGTTCCAGGGGCCGCCGTCGGCGCCACGCATCTCCAGATAACGCTTCAGCCGCACTTCCGGGAAGGCGGTGGTCATGTGGTCGGCCCAGTCGCGCAGGGTCGGCAGCCGGCCGGGCAGCTCCTCCAGCTGGCCGCGCAGGAACTTGCGGAAGCTGCGCCCGGCCAGGTCCAGGTACTCGCCGTCGCGGTAGCTGAAGTACATCGGCACGTCGAGCAGGTAGTCCACGTAACGCTCGAAACCGAATCCGTCCTCGAAGACGAAATCGAGCATGCCGGTGCGATCGGGATCGGTGTCCGACCACACGTGCGAGCGATAGCTGAGGTAACCGTTGGGCCGGCCCTCGGTGAAGGGCGAATCGGCGAACAGGGCGGTGGCCACCGGCTGCAGGGCCAGGCCGACCCGGAACTTGCGCACCATGTCCGCCTCGTCGGCGAAGTCGAGGTTCACCTGCACGGTGCAGGTGCGGGTCATCATGTCCAGGCCTAGCCTGCCGCGGCTGGGCATGTAGCGGCGCATGATCCGGTAGCGGCCCTTGGGCATCCAGGGCATGTCCTCGCGCCGCCACTTGGGCTGGAAACCCATGCCGAGGAAACCCAGACCCAACTCGTCGCCCACCGCCTTCACCTCGCGCAGGTGGCTGCGGGTCTCGCAACAGGTCTGGTGGATGGTTTCCAGGGGCGCGCCGGAAAGCTCCAGCTGGCCGGCCGGCTCCAGGGTCACCGAGGCACCGTCCTTGGACAGGGCGATCAGCCTGCCGTGCTCTTCATGGCCCTGCCAGCCAAAGCGGGTCAGGCCGCGCAGCAAGGCCTCGATGCCGCGCTCGCCTTCCCAGGCCGGCGGACGCAGGTCGTCGAGCCGGAAGCCGAACTTCTCGTGTTCGGTGCCGATCCGCCAATCCGGCACAGGCTTGCAGCCGGCCTCCAGGAACTCGACCAGCTCGCGCCGGTCGCTGATCGGGCTGTCCTTGGCGCTGCTGGGTCCGGACACGGGGCCTGCCTTGGGTACCATCGCGGGGATGCGAATGCTAACCCGCGCCCTGCCCACCGGCGTCCTGCTGGCCGCCCTGCTCTGTTCCGGGGCGGTGATGGCCGGCGCCGAACGGCTGGACCGTGGCAACGGCCCCGAGCCCTCGACCCTGGACGCGCACCGCTGTCCGGAAGTGGCCTGCGCCAACATCCTGCGCGACATCTACGAAGGCCTGGTGGCCGAGGACGGCGCCGGCCGGCTGATCCCGGGCATGGCGGAAAGCTGGGAGGTCTCGGCCGATGGCCGCACCTGGACCTTCCGGCTGCGGAAAGACCTGCGCTGGTCCAACGGCGAGCCGCTGGACGCCGGCCAGGTGGTCGCCTCGTTCAGGCGGGCGCTGGAGCCGGCGACCGCCGCGCCTCATGCCCACCACTTCGATGCCGTCCGCACGATCGAGGCGCCCGACCCCGGCACCGTGCTGTTCCGGCTGCAGCGCAGCCTGGACCTGCCGCGGCTGCTCGTGCTGCCGATCGCCTACCCCGTCTACCTGCCGGCGGTGGATGCCTTCGGCGCCCGCCACACCCGGCCCGGCCGGCTGATCGGCAACGGCGCCTACCGGCTCAAGGAGTGGTTGCCGCAGGCGCACATCGTGCTGGAGCGCAATCCGCATTTCCGGGAACCGGCGCCGATCCCGGAAGTGCGCTTCCACGTCACCGAGGATGCCGCCAGCGAGCTGCGCCGCTTCGAGGCCGGCGACCTGCACATCACCGAAACCGTGCCGCCGCAGCCGCTGGCCTCGCTGCGCGAACGCTTCGGCGGGCAGCTGCGCATCAGCCCCTACCTGGGCAGCTTCTGGCTGGGACTGAACCTGCGCCGGCCGCCGCTGCGCGAGCAACCACTGCTGCGCGAGGCGCTGTCGCTGGCGGTGGACCGCGACGTCCTCACCCGCCACGTCACCGGACTGGGCGAAGCGCCGGCCTTCGGCGTGGTGCCGCCGGGCATTGCCGGCTACGAGCCGCCATCACCCGAATGGGCGCAGGGTACGCAGGCCGAACGCGAGGCGCGCGCCCGCGCGCTGTACGCGCAGGCCGGCTATTCGCGCGAGCGGCCGCTGCAGATCGAGCTGCGCTACAACACCTCGACCCCGCACCGGCGCCTGGCCCTGGCGGTGGCGGCGATGTGGCGGGAGGTGCTGGGCGCGCGCGTCAGCCTGCGCAACGAGGAATGGAAGGTCTTCGTCGGCAACCGCCGCCAGGGCCTGATCACCCAGGCCTTCCGCGGCGGCTGGATCGCCGACGTGGACGATGCCCGCGACTTCCTGCAGCTGTTCCACAGTGAAGGCGCCAACAACTGGAGCGGTTACGTCGATCCCGAGTTCGACGCGCTGCTGGCGCAGGCCGATGCCGCCGCCACGCTGGAGCAGCGCGCCGGCGCCCTGCGGGCCGCCGAGGCGCGGCTGCTGCAGGCGCACGCGCTGGTACCTTTGTACTTCTACACCTCCAAGCACCTGGTGCGACCGGAGGTCGAAGGCTTCGAGGCCAACCCCCTGGACCGGCACCCGAGCCGATTCCTGCGCCTGCGCGACTAGCGCCGGCCCAGCCACCGCTCCCAGGCGGTACGGGCGACGGCATAGGTGGCGAAGTAGCTGCAACCCGCCATCAGCGCAAACTTGAGGTGCCCGGTTTCCAGCGGCGCGTAGTGCTCGAAGCGGATCTCGCGGCCGGCCAGGCCGAGGTCGGGCAGCAGCAGGTCGAGCACGATCCCGCCGAGCACGGCGGGGATGATCAGCAGCAGGGGCCCCAGGGCCTCCAGCCAGTACACCGGTTTCTCGTGTGCCGGCCGGCTCAGGCGCAGCAGGTTGCGCAACAGCAGTGGGCCCTGGGCCAGGGCCAGGCTCCACCAGTCCGGCATCACCCGTCCGCCGGCCGAAGCCACGTAGGCCATCAGCGCGAACACGGCCAGGTGCCCGAACACACACCAGAACACTCCGCGGAAGCCGCGTGGCGTCACTGCCCCCAGCAGGGCCGCCGGGAACCACAGCTGCAGCAGCACCGCCACCACCAGGGCCAGCAGCACGCCGTCGGGAAGCCAGGGCGCGAACAGCCAGGCCAGCAGATAGCTGGCCGCCACCGCCAGCTCGCCGCCGGCTGTGTGCAGGACCTGCTGGCGAAACTTCGTCCGCGCCATCGTCGCCCTCCCCGCGGCAAGGGTGACAGCGCCGGGGCGCTTGGGCAAAGTCCGCGCATGCCCGCCGCCCGCCTGCTTGCCGCCCGCGCCCTGGAAGCGCTGTTCACGCTGTGGCTGCTGGCGACGCTGTGTTTCCTGCTGCTGCGCGCGGCGCCGGGCGGGCCATTCGACAGCGAGAAGACGGTGCCGCCAGAGGTCGAGGCGGCGCTGGCGGAGCGCTACCGCCTCGACCAGCCGTTGCCGGCGCAGTACGGGCACTGGCTGGCCGACGTGCTGCGCGGCGACCTCGGCCCTTCCTTCCAGTACCCCGACTACAGCGTCAACGAGCTGCTGGCGGCGGCCTTCCCGATCTCGCTGCTCAATGGCGTGGCGGCGCTGGTGCTGGCGCTGGGCCTGGGGATTCCGCTGGGCCTGTGGGCGGCGCTGCGGGCCGGGCGCATGACCGATCGCCTGCTGATGTTCGGCGCCGGCCTGGGGCTGGCGATACCGAAATTCGTGGCGGCGCCGCTGCTGATCCTGGCCTTTGCCGTCGTGCTGGGCTGGTTGCCCGCCGGCGGCTGGGACGGCAGCTGGCGCAGCATGGTGCTGCCGGTGATCGCCCTGGCCCTGCCCAACCTGGCCTATTGCGCGCGGCTGACCCGGGCCTCGCTGCTGGAGGTCCTGGGCGCCGACTATCTTCAGGCCGCCCGCGGCCGCGGCGTCGGCGGCGCCCGCCTGCTGCTGGTGCACGCGCTGCGGCCCGGCCTGCTGCCGGTGGTGGCCTGGCTGAGCCCGGCCCTGATCAACGTGGTCAGCGGCTCGGCGGTGGTCGAACAGGTGTTCGGCATCCCCGGCGTCGGCCGTTACTTCGTCCAGGGCGCGCTCAACCGCGACTACACCCTGGTGCTGGGCGTGGTGCTGACGATCGGCGCGGCGATCGTGCTGATCAACGCCCTGGTGGACGGCCTGCGGGCCTGGATGGACCCGCGGCTGCGCGACTGAGCCCTGCCGGCACGGCCGGCGCCACGAGGCCAGCCGGGCTCAGCGCGGCGAATCCGGGGCGACTGGCGCGGCGTCACCGGCGGGCTCGAGCTCCAGCCAGCGCAGCAGCACGTCCCGCGCTTCCGGCACACCCAGCTTCGTTTCCGCCGAGAACAGCTGCGCACTGGCGGCATCGCCTAGCTCCCTGCGAACCGCCGCCAGCACCTTCGCCTGCTCGCCGCGACCGAGCTTGTCGGCCTTGGTCAACAGACAATGGGCGGGCAGCCCGCGGGCGGCGGCGTAGTCGAGCATCTGCCGGTCGTAGTCGCGCAGCGGATGGCGGACGTCCATCACCACCACCAGGCCGACCAGCGAGCGGCGCTGGCGGAAGTAACCGTCGATGACCCGGCCCCAGGCCTCGCGCATCGCCTCGGGCACCTTGGCATAACCGTAACCGGGCAGATCCACCAGGCAACGGCCCTCGCCCAGCGCGAAGTAGTTCAGCGCCTGGGTGCGGCCCGGCGTCTTCGAGACCCGGGCCAGGCCACCCTGGCCGGCGAGGGCGTTGAGCGCGCTGGACTTGCCGGCGTTGGAACGGCCGGCGAAGGCCACCTCCCGGCCGGCGTCGGGCGGCAGCTGGCGCAGCTGGTGCACCGAAGTCAGGTACCTGGCGCGGGCAAGCGGGTTGGGCATGGTCTTCCGGAGCGGGCACGGGCCGGGCGTGGGCCGGCAAGGGCGTCAGCATGGCCACTCGCAGGCGCCCTGACCAGCCCGGGCCGTGTGCCGACGCACTTCAATTGACCCGTCCGGCCGGCCGAAGGGATAATCCGCGCCTTGCGTGCGCACGCCGCATCGCCCCTTTCCCATTGGATTTTCGAGCGTTCCGGAGCAGCCCATGAAGTTCTCGCGCATCCTCGGTGTGGCCGCCGCCCTGGCCGTGGCCCCGGTCATGGCCCAGGAAGCCGCCACGGTGTCGGCCGCTCCCGAGGCCGAGCCGGCCCCGGTCACCGCCCTGGAAACCGACGACTCCCCGGCCACCTGGGGCGATGCCGCCGCCGGCGCCGCCAAGGCCGCGGTCTGCGCCGCCTGCCACGGCATGGACGGCAACGCTGCCGACCCGCAGTACCCGAAGCTGGCCGGCCAGCACGAGCAGTACATCGCCCGCCAGCTGGCCCTGTTCAAGAGCGGCGAGCGCCAGAACGCGATCATGCTGGGCTTCGCCGCCACCCTGAGCGCGCAGGACATGCGCGACATCGGCGCCCATTACGCCAGCCAGAAGGCGCTGCCGGGCGTTGCCGACGACAGCGTGATCGCCGACGGTCCCAACGCCGGCCGCAAGTTCTACGAAGTCGGCCAGGCGCTCTGGCGCTCCGGCGACGCCGACCGCGGCATCCCCGCCTGCCAGGCCTGCCACGGGCCGGCCGGCGCCGGCGTGCCGGGCACCTACCCGGCCATCGCCGGCCAGCACGCCGCCTACACGGCGCTGCAGCTGAAGGCCTTCCGCGACGGCCAGGTCTGGGGCCAGGGTGACCGGGCCAACGCGGTGATGGCCGGCGTCGCCGCCCGTCTCACCGACGAGGAAATCCAGGCCCTGGCCAGTTTTGCCGAGGGCCTGCATCACATCGCCGACGCGGCCGAGGCCGGCGCGGTCGCCCAGGGCGCGAAGGAGTAGACGATGAAGCGCCTGCTTGCGATCGCCCTGCTGGCCCTGCTCCTGGTCGGGTGCGGCCGCGAGCCCGCCGCCCCCGATGCGCAGCCCGTCGCGCCGGCACCCGAAACCAGCGCCCCGGCGGCGGCAACCGAGGACACCGCCCCGGCCGGAGACAATGGTCCGGTCGAGGACGCCGCCCCCGCCGGTGACGCCGACGCCCAGGCCGACGAGGCCGCCGGCGCCGAGGCGCCCGCCGCGGAAGCCGGAGCTCCGGCGGACGGCGCCGTCGCCGACATCCCCCCGCCCAGCGGCCCACCGCCGCGCGAGGGCGTGGACTACGAAGTGCTGCCGACTCCGCAACCGACCTATGCCGGCGGTGACGGCATCGAAGTGGCCGAGGTGTTTTCCTACACCTGCATCCACTGCGCCAACCTGCAGCCGCACGTCAACACCTGGAAAGCGAAGCTGCCGGCCGATGTGCGCTTCGTCTATGTGCCGGCCGCCTTCGGCGGCGCCATCGACAACTTCGCCCGCGGCTACTTCGCCGCCGAAGCCATGGGCCTGCTGGACCGTACCCATGACGCGATGTTCCAGGCCGTTCTGGTCGAGCGCCGCTTCCAGAGCGGTTCGGAGGAGGAGATCGCCGACTGGTACGCCGCGCAGGGCGCCGACCGCGGTACTTTCCTTTCGACCATGCGCAGCTTCGCGGTCACCGGCAAGGTCAACCGCGCCCGCCAGTTCGGCCTGCGCACTGGCGTCAGCGCCACGCCAACCATGATCGTCGCCGGCAAGTACCGGGCCACCGCCACCCGCGACCGCGGCATGCAGGGCCTGCTCGATACCGTGGACTGGCTGGTCGCGCGCGAGCGCGGCAACGCACCGGCCGGCTTCTGAGCGGCCGCCACCGGGCCGAGCAACGGGGCCGCGCAGGCGGCCCTTTTCCTGTCGGCCCCTTGTCCCGGCCGGGAGGCGGACGCACCATTCCCGCATGACCGCGATGCCCGACCGCCTGCGCCTGCTCAGCGCCAACATCCAGGCCGGATCGAGCACGCGCGCCTACGCCGACTACGTGACCCGCAGCTGGGCGCACGTCCTGCCCAACGGCAAGCGCCTGAACCTGGACAGCCTGGCCGAACTGGTGCGTGATTTCGATCTGGTCGGCCTGCAGGAAAGCGATCCCGGCAGTCTGCGTTCGGGGTTCACCAACCAGGCCGACTACCTGGCCGAAACGGCCCGCTTTCCCTACTGGAGCCACCAGCCGAACCGGCGCGTGTCCCGCATCGCGGGCAGTGGCAATGCCCTGCTGAGCAAGCTGGAGCCGGTCGAGCTGCTGGACTACGCCCTGCCCGGGCGCATCGCCGGCCGCGGCGTGCTGCTGGCGCGCTTCGGCGAGGGCGAGCAGGCTTGGCACCTGGCGGTCACGCACCTGTCGCTGGGCGCGCGTTCGCGCCAGCTGCAACTGTCCTTCCTGGCCGAACTGCTGTCCGACTATCCGCGCCTGGTGCTGATGGGCGATTTCAACTGCGATGCCGACGCCCCGGAGATGCGGCCGCTGTACCGGCAGACCTCGCTGGAACCGCCGGCCGAGCGCATCCGCACCTTCCCGAGCTGGGCGCCGCGGCGCTGCCTGGACCACGTGCTGACCGGCGGCTTCGAGGTGCACGACTACCGCGCCGTGCCCGCCGCAGGCTCCGACCATCTGGCGGTTGCCGTGGAACTCTCTCCCCGCAGGAACTGAGCGCCGCCGCCCCTTGCCAGGTTTTTCCCCGACTTTTCCCCGACCCGGCCGCAGCGGCGAAGGGGCGCGACGATGGGAACCCAGGCGGGGAAAAAGAAGGCCGGCGGGGAACCGCCGGCCTGAAGGTATCACCGCTGCGCGGCTCAGAAATCGAGCTGGGCGCGAACGTAGTAGAAGCGCCCGCCCGGGATGTCGTAGGTGGAGGCGTCGTAGCCGTTGAGCGAGCAGGACAGGCAGATCGGCGGGTCCTCGTCGAACAGGTTGTTGACGCCGAAGCTCAGCTGGAAACCGTCCATCCAGTCGAAGCGATAGCCCAGCTGCACGTCGTGGTAGGTGGTGGCCGGCAGGCGGTTGGTGTTGTTGGCGGGATCGGAGCAGACCGGGAAGCCGGCCGCGCCGCTGCAGCTTTCGCGCAGTTCGCTGATGTGGCGGATGCCCCAGGCCGCGTTCCAGGCTCCGAGCTTCCAGTCCAGCGTGAAGCTCGAGGTCCATTCCGGGATGCCGCTGTCGGCCACCTCGATGCCCGGGCCCTGCGGCTGCGGCTGGCCGGCCGCGCCCACCGCTTCGTACTCGCCGACCAGGGTGTTGCGCCAGGCGGCGGCGAACTTGCCCCAGCGCCCCTCCGGGAACACCCAGATCAGGTCGATGTCCCAGCCGTCGGTCTTGATCACGCCGAGGTTGGTCAGGCGATTGTTGAAGCCGTTGATGCCGCCGGTGGGCGCGCGGGTGATGCCGTTGCAGTAGATCGGATCGAGCGTGGCCACGCACAGGTCCAGTTGCACCTGCGCGTCTATCGCCTGGATGGCGCCTTCGACTTCATGCCGGTAATAGGTGATCTCGAAGTCCACCCGCTCGGCGGCGGCCGAGTCGGCCAGGAAGGAGGGACTCCAGATCATGCCCAAGGCATAGCTGTCCGACTTCTCCGGGTCGAGGTCCGGGTTGCCGCCGGTGGTCACCGAGATCTGCGGATTGGGCTGGGTGTAGCCGGCCGGTACGCCCAGGGCGGCGCAGTTGGCCGGGTTCGCCGGCGGTTCGCCGTTCGGCCCCAGCGAGCACGGATCCACCATCTCGCGGTCGAACCGGCTGGCCGAACCGTACAGTTCGCCGATCGAAGCGGCGCGCAGGCCTTCGGCGTAGCTGGCGCGCAGCACCAGCTCGTCCACCACCTGCCAGCGCAAGCCGACCTTGGGGGTGAACTCGGAGACGCCGGTGGAGTAGTCGGAGTAGCGGCCGGCGAGGGTCAGGTCGAGACGGCTGCCTTGGTCGTTCTCCGCCATCAGCGGCACATTGGCTTCGAAATAGAGCTCGCTGACGTCGTACTCGCCGCGGGTCGGCAGCGAGGGAACGCCGTTGTAATGGCCGATGACGGTCAGCGGGTCCGGCTCGTACCAGCCTTCCAGGCGGCGATGTTCGAGACCGGCAGCGAAATCCACCGGACCGGCCCAGTTGTCGAACAGGGTGCCGGACAGGTTGGCGGTGAACAGGGCCAGCTCGTTCTCGCTGCGGTCGCGCACCACCGGCTGGATCCAGGCCAGCATCTCCGGCGTGATGGTGCCGGGGCCGCCGAAGATGTTCAGCGGCACGCAGCCGGCCACCGCCGCGCAGGCGGCCGGATCGCCCAGGGCCAGGGCGATGTTGAAGATGTTGTAGCTGCCGTAGTTGGTCTGCCTGGCCTTGTTGTTGCTGAAGGCCACGTTCACGTCCCAGAACAGCGTGCGCGAGCCGACGTCCCACAGGCCTTCCAGGCCGCCGCCCAGATACCAGGTATCCACGTCCTGGAAGAACTGCCGCGGTCCGCCCTCGACCGGCCGGCGGCCGATCAGGATCAGGTTGGTGGAGGAATCCAGGTCGAAGCCGAACGGGTTGTAGGGGTTGAGCGCGGAAATGACGATGTTGTCCGCCAGGGGGTTGCCGGTGCCGGCCTCCGGGCCGAGGAAAATCGGCTCGGGCGCGGCCTGGTTCATGGACTCGCGCCGGTTGTACAGCAGCTTGACGTAACCGCTGGTGCGTTCGTTGAACTCGAAGCGGAACTGGCCGAAGGCGCCGTAGCGCTCGGAGGGCGTCAGCAACAGGTTGTACTGGGAGAAGTTGAAACGGTCGGCGGTGCTGAAGCAGTGGTAATCGTCGGTGCGGTTGCAGTCCAGGATGCTGCCGTCGTAGACCGGGCTGCTGGCGCCATCGTTGGGCGTGATGTCGTGCACCACGCCGGTGTTCGGGTCTTCGAAGATGAAGCGGCCGGTGGGCGTGGCCGAACTGCCGAAGGCCAGGCCGGTTCCCGGCTTAGGGAAGCTGGACTGGGCACGGTCGCGCGAGAACACCTCGTCCTGGTCGGTCCAGCTCAGGCCGAGGAAGAAGTTGGAACGGGCGCCGGAGCGGCCCCAGGCGAAATCCAGGCCCTTGGAGAAGCCGTCGCCCTCGTCGTACTGCCCAAGCTGCGTCCGCAGCTGCATGCCTTCGTAGTCGCGCCGGGTGATGATGTTGACGACGCCGGCGATGGCGTCGGAGCCGTACAGCGAGGAAGCGCCGTCCTCCAGCACCTCGATGCGCTCGACGATGGCCAGCGGAATGGTGTTCAGGTCGGTGGAGGCGCCGACGCCCGACGCGGACGATTCGTTGACCCAGCGCACGCCGTCCACCAACACCAGGACGCGCTTGGAGCCGAGGTGGCGCAGGTCCACCTGCGCCGAGCCGGCACCGACGCCGGAACCGTCGGCCGGGAAGCCGAAGTTGCCGCTGGAATTGAACTTGGTGTTGAGCGCCGAGCCGGAGCCGGTCAGTGCCTGGATGATGTCTCCGATCGAGGTCAGGCCGGTGCGGTCGATGTCCTCGCGGCTGAGCCGCTGCACGGGCACCAGCCCCTCGGCCTCGGAGGTCTTGATGCGGGTACCGGTGACTTCCACGCGGTCGAGGGTCTTCACGTCGTCGCTGGCCTGCTGGGCCAGGGCCAGGCCGGGAAGACAGGCCAGCAGCAGGGCACCACGGACCGCCATGCCCAGGCGGGAAATGCGCAAGGTCTTCATGTTGTTCCCCAAAGAAGGTCGGTGCCGGCGTCGTTCCCCCTGTGCGCCGGCCCTCCCCTTGTAAAAAAAGGGTAAAGAACCGGCAAGCCGGAATATCGCTGTCCGTGTTAGTGATACTTACCTTGGGGGTGGCGACCCGACGCCGCTCAGCCCAGCAGGACGCTGCTGCCCACCAGGACCAGGAAGGCCGCGAACACCCGCCGCAGGGCCGGCCCGCTGAGCCAGTGTGCCAGCCGGGTGCCAAGAGGGGCGGTCAGCACCGAAGCCAGGGCGATGCCCAGGGCGGCCGGCAGGTAGACATAACCCCAGCTGCCCGGCGGCAGCCCTTCCGTCGGGCCGTGGCTGGCGTAACCGGCGGCACTGGCCAGGGCGATGGCGACGCCACAGGCACTGGAGGTTCCCACCGCCCGTACCGGCCGGACCCCACGCCAGACCAGCAGCGGCACGGTCATGCTGCCGCCGCCGATGCCGACCAGGGCAGAGACGGCGCCGATGCCGGCTCCGGCCAGGCTGTAGCCGGGGCCGCGCGGAGCGTCGCCGCGTTCGGCTCGCGACTTCGGCCAGTCCAGGGCCATCTGCAGGGCCGCCAGGTAACAGTAGGCGGCGATGAACCAGCGCAGGGCCTCGCCCTGCAGGCGCGTCGCCAGCAGGCTGCCCAGCCAGCCGCCCAGCAACAGGCCCGGCACCAGCCAGGCCACGGTCGGCCACAGCACGCTGCCGCGCAGGTGGTGGGAACGGGCCGAAGACAGGCCGGTGAAAACGATGCTGGCCAGAGCCGTGGCCAGGGCCACGTGCACCGCCTGGTCGGCCGGTACGCCCAGGCCGGGCAACAGCCACACCAGGGCCGCCACCAGCACCAGCCCGCCGCCGATGCCGAGCAGGCCGGCGCTGAGGCCGGTGAAGGCGCCAAGCCCGAGGAAAATCAGCCAGGACAGGCTCAAGACGAGTGCTCCCGCGGAATCGGGGCCGTATCAGCCATGGGCTACACTCGATCGCATGTGCCGCCTCGCGTTCTGCCTGCTCTGCCTGCTCTGCCTTTGCCTGTCCGGCCCTGCCGGCGCCGATACCCCGGAACCGCCGGACCTCTCGCGGCAGCGCCCGGCCATTCTCGAGGCCTTTCGCCTGGCCGAGCAGGGGCAGCTCAGCGTACAGGACCTCGCCCGGATCTCCGACCACCCGCTGCGCGGCTGGGTCGAGGCGACCAACCAGCGCAAACGTCTGGGCGCGGCCCGCACCAGCGAGGTCCGCGCCTTGCTGCATCGCCTCGCCGGCGAGCCGGCCGCCGACTGGCTGCGTGCGGCCTGGCTCGACGAGCTGGCCCGCCGTGGCGATTGGCAGACCTTCCTCGCCGAATACACGCCCGCCGAAGGCGACAGCGAACTGCGCCGTTGCCAGCACCTGGCGGCGCGCCTGGCGACCGGCGAGAGCGGCGAAGCTTGGCTGGCCGATGCCCGCGCGCTCTGGGTGACGCCGCACAGCCTGCCCGATGCCTGTGACGCGCCCTTCAGGACCCTGCAGGCACGCGGCGGCATCGGCCAGGAACTGCGCTGGCAGCGCCTCGAGGGCGCCCTGCTGGCCGGCCAGACCGGCTTGGCGCGCTGGCTGGCCGGCGGCCTGCCGGCCGAGCAGGCCGCGCTGGCCCGCAGCTACGCCGACTTCGTGGACGAACCGCACGACCTCGCCGGCGGCTGGCCGAAGGATGCGCGCAGCCGCGCCGTCGCCACCGAGGGCCTGGCCCGGCTGGCGCGCCGTTCGCCGGACGGCGCCGAAACCCGTCTGGCCGCGCTGGCGCCGGTGCTGGACCTGGACGAGGCCCAGCGAGCCCGCGTGCTCTACCAGATCGCCCTGTGGACCGTGGCCAGCTACCTGCCGCGCAGCGCCGAACGCCTGGCCGCCGTGCCGGCTTCCGCCTACGACGAGCGCCTGCACGAATGGCGGGTGCGTGAGGCCATGAACCGGCGCGACGACGCTACCGCCCTGCAGGCGATCCGCGCCATGCCGGCGCACATGCGCGAGGACCCGCGCTGGCTGTGGTTCGAGGCCCGCCACCTGGAGCGCCTTGGCCGGCCCGACGAGGCCAAGGCGGTGCTGGCCAAGGCGGCGCGCCATGCCAGCTTCCACGGCTTCCTGGCCGCCGACCGGCTCGGCCAGCCCTATGCGCTGTGCCCGCTGGAACCGAGCGACGACCCCGAGCTGCGCCAGCGCGTGGCCGAGGATCCGGGCCTGGCACGCGCGCTGGAACTGTTCACGATCGATCGCCTGCCGCTGGCAAGCATCGAATGGCGCGCACTGATGCGCACCCTGTCGCCGGCCGAACGCAAGATCGCCATCGCCTTCGCCGGCGACGCCCGCTGGTACGACCGGGCGGTGTTCTTCATCGGCGATACGCCCGAGGACCTGCGCTACTACTCGCTGCGCTTCCCCCTGCACCACGAGAACGTGCTGCGCCGTGAAGCCAAGCGCAACGACCTGGATCCGGCCTGGGTGGCGGCGCAGATCCGCGCCGAAAGCGCCTTCATGCCGCGTGCGCGTTCGCACGCCGACGCCCGCGGCCTGATGCAGCTGCTGCCCTCCACCGCCCGGCACACCGCCGCCAAGCTGGGCATCGCCTACAGTGGCATCGCCAGCCTCTACGACCCGGAAACCAACCTGGTGCTGGGCATCGCCCACCTGCGCCACATGCTGGACGAGCATGGAGTCGCCTACAAGGCCATAGCCGCCTACAATGCCGGGCCCGGACCGGTGGCGCGCTGGAACCGCGACCGGCCCAACGTCGAGCCCGATTTCTGGATCGAGACCCTGACCTACCGCGAGACCCGCGAATACGTCGCCCGCGTGCTGGCCTTCAGCGTCATCTACGATTGGCGCCTGGAAGGCCGCGCCATCCCGGTCACCGACCGGATGCTGGGCCGCATCGACCCCGCCGGCAGGCGCAAGCCTTTCGCCTGCCGCACCGACCCGGAACCCGCCACGCCCACCGCGCCATGACTCCGCAAACGCTCGTCATCCTCGGCGGCACCGGCTTCGTCGGCCGCCACCTGGTGTCCCGGCTGGCCCGCGACGGTCACCGGATCGTCCTGCTCAGCCGCAACCTGGCCACGCACAGCGACCGCCTGTTGCCGCCCGGCGTGGAACTGCGCGAGCTGGACGTCTACGACCCGACCGCGCTGCAGCAGGCCTTCGCCGGCGCCGACGCGGTGATCAACCTGGTCGGCATCCTCAACGAGCGCGGCGACAACGGTCGCGGCTTCCGCCGCGTGCACGTCGAGCTGACCAAGCTGGTGATCGCGGCGATGAAGCTGGCCGGCGTGCGTCGCCTGCTGCAGATGAGCTCGCTCAATGCCGGCCGCGGCCACAGCCATTACCTGAAGTCGCGCGGCGAAGCCGAGGCGGCGGTCAAGGCTTCCGGCCTGGACTGGACCATCTTCGAACCCTCGGTGATCTTCGGGCCGGGCGACGGTTTCTTCTGCCGGTTCGCGGCGCTGCTGCGGCTGGCGCCGGTACTGCCGCTGGCCCGGGCCCGGGCGCGGTTCGCGCCGGTGTACGTCGGTGACGTGGTCGAGGCCTTCGTGCGCTGCCTGGGCAACCGGGCCAGCCACGGCCAGGTCTACGAGCTGTACGGGCAGGAGACTTTCACCCTGGCCGAAATCGTCCGCATGACCGCGCGCCAGCTCGGCCTGCGCCGCTGGGTGCTGCCGCTGCCGGACGCGCTGGGCAGGCTGCAGGGCTTCGTGTTCGACTTCGTGCCGGGCAAGCCCTTCTCCTCGGACAACTTCCGTTCGCTGCTGACCGATTCGGTCGGCGGCGTGGACGGTCTGCACCGGCTCGGCATCGAGCCGACCCGGGTCGGGGCGATGCTGCCGGCCATCCTCGGCCATGCCACCGACAAGCAGTCGCGCTACGCGCGCTACCGGTCGGTCCGCTGAAGCATGCGCGCCTACCTGGTCGGCGGCGCGGTACGCGACCGGCTGCTGGGCCGGCCCGAAGGCGACCGCGACTGGGTGGTGGTGGGCAGCACGCCGCAGGAAATGATCCGCGCCGGTTACCTGCCGGTGGGCCGCGACTTCCCGGTGTTCCTGCATCCGCAAACGAGGGAGGAGTACGCCCTGGCGCGCACCGAGCGCAAGACCGCGCCCGGCTACCACGGTTTCAGCTTCCACGCCGCGCCCGACGTCACCCTGGAACAGGACCTGGCCCGGCGAGACTTCACCGTCAATGCCATCGCCCAGGCCGAGGACGGCAGCCTGGTGGACCCCTACGGCGGCGTCCGCGACATCCAGGCGCGGGTGCTGCGGCATGTCTCGCCGGCCTTCGCCGAGGACCCGGTGCGGATCCTGCGCGCGGCCCGCTTCATGGCCCGCTTCGCGCCGCTGGGCTTCACGGTGGCGCCGGAAACCCTGCAGCTGATGCGCGACATGGTCGTCGCCGGCGAGGCGGACCACCTGGTCGCCGAACGGGTCTGGCAGGAGCTGCGCAAGGCCCTAGAGGAGCCACAGCCCTCCGCCGCGCTCCGCCTGCTGCGCGACTGCGGCGCGCTGGCGAGGCTGCTGCCGGAAGTGGACGCGCTGTTCGGCGTGCCGCAGCGGCCGGAATACCACCCGGAAGTGGACACCGGCGAGCACCTGTGCCTGGTGCTGGACATGGCGGCGCGGTTGGCCCCGGGCGATGCCCTGGTCGGGTTTGCCGCCCTCACCCACGACCTGGGCAAGGCACTGACGCCGAAAGACCAACTACCGCGCCATATCGGCCACGAACACAGCGGCGTGCGGCCGCTGCGCGCGGTCTGCGCCCGCCTGAAGGTGCCGGCCGAGTATGCCGCCGCCGCCGAGATCGCCTGCCGCGAGCACCTGAACGTGCATCGCCTGGACGAACTGCGTGCGGACACCGTGCACGACCTGGTCGCGCGCTGCGACGGCTTCCGCAAGCCCGAACGCATCCGCCAGCTGGCCCTGGTCTGCGAAGCCGACAGCCGCGGCCGCCTGGGCCGGCAGGAGGACGACTACCCGCAAGGCCGTCGCCTGCTGGCCTTGCACGAGGCCATGCTGGCCGTCACCGCCGGCCAGGCGGTGGCCAGGGGCCTGTCCGGTCCGGCGGTGGGCGAATGGCTGCGCAAGGCGCGGATCGAGGCGGCAGCGAGCCTGCGCAAGCACTGGAGCGAAACTGGCGCGCCCTAGCCGCCGGCGTACCCTCATCGCGCCATGCCGTCGTGGCCTCGCGCCGCGCGACGGGCACCCGGCGGCCGCCGCGCCGGGGAGTTCGCGGCCGCGGCGCCGTGTTCACGCGCCGGGGTTTCTTTCGCCGGCCTCCCGCCCGCGCTTCCCGGCCATGGCCCCGTCCAGCCATTCCAGGGCCGCAGCCGCGCGCGTACCGGCCACGGCCAGGCCGGCGGCGATGCCCAGCGCATTGGCCGCCAGGTCTTGCCACTCGCCCAGGCGCTGCTCGGTCAGCGTGGCCTGCAATACCTCCAGGCCGGCACCGAGCAACAGCAGCGACAGGCCGGCCGGCAGCAGCGCGCGCGGGCCGCGGAACAGCATCGCCGCCCAGGCCGCCAGCAGGAAATAGCTGAGCAGATGACCGAGCTTGTCCGACCCCGGTGGCATCGCCAGCGGCACCGGCGGCGACAGCGACAGCGCTATGCACAGCAGCCAGCCCAGCGCCCAGAGGCTCAGCCACAACCGGGGGCGGTGAAAGCGGCGCAGGCTCACGAATGCCGGCTCATGACGGTGGGTTCATGGATACAGGCCTGCCTGCGCGCACTTGCGGATGCAGGTCCACCGGCGCCGGCTCACAGGCGCCGGCTCAGGTCGCCCCGGGCGAAGGCCCAGCGGATGTCCACGCCGCGCTGGAAGCCCATGGCCTGGAAACGCTCGCCCATCTCGCCCGGCAGCATCAGCCGCTTGACCTCGTTGTGCCGGCGGTGGCGCTCGACCGGATCGGCGATGGCCTCGATTTCCGCCAGGCACTCGGCCAGGCCGCAATTGATCAGGAAACTCGACTGCGCGCAGTAGCCGGCCAGATCGAAGCCGGCGCCGACGCCGGCCTCGGCCAGGGCGGTGAAATCCACGAAGGCGGTGATGTCGGTCAGACCGGGAAGGTGGAAGGGATCGCCGTGGGCGCGGTGCCGGTGGTGGCAGACCAGGGTGCCGTCGCTGCGCTCGGGCAGGTAATACTCGGCGCGCGGGTAGCCGTAGTCCACGAACACCATGGCGCCGTCGCGCAGCAGGCCGCCGACCGCCTGGATCCAGTAGGGCAGCTGCGGCAGCAGTTCGCTGCGGTAGCCGTCCGGCAGCGGCGCGCCCAGGTCGCGTTCGACATGGCGCACGGCCGCGTGCAGCAGCGCATCGGCGGGCTGGTCCACCCGGATCAGCGCGCCCTCGCGGTCCAGGGCCACGTGTTCCTCGAACACTTCGCCGCCGCGCACGGCGAAACGCGGGGTCGGCAAGGCATCTATCACTTCGTTGGCGAACAGGAAGCCCTGCCAGGGCTGCTCCAGCGGCCCGTCCAGCCACTGCACGCGCGCCCTCGCCGCTTCCGGCAGGCCGGCCTGCAGGCGCTGCCGCTGCCGCTCGCGCAAGTCGGCGCTGGGCTCGAGGATCAGGTAGCGGCCCGGCAAGGCCTCCTGTGCGTGCAGGCGCAGCAGCGCCGCCTCGGCGAAGGCGCCGCTGCCGCCGCCGATCTCCAGGAAATCGCCCTGCCCGCCCAACTGGTGCAGCACCTGGCGGGCGCAGTCGGCCACGCAGCGGGCGAAGCTGGGCCCCAGCTCGGGCGAGGTGACGAAATCGCCCTCGGCGCCGAACTTGCGCGCGCCGGCGCTGTAGTAGCCCAGGCCCGGCGCATACAGCGCCAGCTCCATGTAGCGGGAGAAGGGAATGGCGCCGCCGGCGGCGGCGATCTGGTCGCGGATCAGCGCCAGCAGGCGGTCGCTGTGCGCCTGGGCCTCGGGACCGGGCGTGGGAAGGGCTGTGCTCATCATGGAATCTTGCCGCGGGTCCGCGCAGGATACCGGCATTCCCGTCCACGGCCAGAATGCAGATGAAGCAAGCCCGTCCCGTCGCCCTGGTCACCGGTGCCGCCCGTCGGGTCGGCGCCGTCATCGTCCGCCGCCTGCACGCGGCCGGTTACGACATCGCCCTGCACCATCGCGCCAGCGCCGCCGAGGCCGGCGCCCTGGCCGAAGAGCTGAACGCGGCGCGGCCGGACAGCGTGCTGCGGCTGCAGGGCGAGCTGGCCGAGGACGCCGTGCCGCCCCGGCTGGTGAAGGAATGCCTGGCCCGCTTCGGCCGGCTCGACGCCCTGGTCAACAACGCCAGCGCCTTCTACCCGACGCCGATCGGCGAGACGACGCCGGCGCAGTTCGACGAACTGTTCGCCGCCAACGCCCGCGCGCCCTTCTTCCTGGCGCAGGCGGCGGCGCCGGCCCTGCGCGCGGCCGGCGGCGCCATCGTCAACCTGGCCGACATCTACGGCGAGCGGCCGCTGCGGCATCACACCCTGTACTGCATGGCCAAGGCCGCCCTGCTGATGCTGACCCGCTCGCTGGCGCGCGAGCTGGCGCCGGAGGTGCGAGTGAACGCGGTGGCGCCGGGCGCCGTGCTCTGGCCCGAGGCCGGCAAGGCGGAAAAGGAAAAGGCCGCCATGTTGGCGGCCACGGCCCTCGGTCGCGCCGGCGACCCCACCGACGTGGCCGAGGCGGTGCGCTGGCTGCTGCAGGATGCCCGCTACACCACCGGCGAAGTCATCCGGGTGGATGGCGGGCGCAGCCTGAACCTTTGAATCACTTGCGGACGAAGGCCGCCTGCAGCGCGCCCTCGTCGAAACCGGCCGGCGCATGCCCGTCCACGGCGTAGCGGTACAGCGCCGCCGAATACACGCCGGTCAGGGCTGCCTGCAGGACGCCGATGAAGGCCACGGCCAGCACCGCGATCGCGATCACCGGAATCGCCAGCGGGGCGCCGCCGATGCGGGCCGAGGCGATCACCAGGGCGATGCCGACGATGGCCACCACCGCCGTGATCAGGCCGAAGGCCAGGCCGATGCCGACGTTGCCGGCCAGGTTTTCGCCCCAGCTGCGCTTGAGCAGGCCGACGCTTTCCTTGAGCGCCTCGATCGGGCCGACCTTGCGGCTGACCAGCACCGGCACCACCAGGAAGCTGGTCAGGGTCCAGGCCAGGCCGATGATGCCGACGACGATGCGGCCGAGGAAACCTGCGCGTTCCTCCAGCGCCCGCAGGATCAGGCCCACCGTCGCGGCGATGGCGGCGTAACCGAGGATGGCGCCGATGCGCTCGCGGGCGATGCGCAGGCCGTCGGCCACGGTCGGGTCGCCGCCCTCCAGGCGGATCATGGCCGCACCGACCAGGGCGGTGTTGAAGAAGAAGATGACGAAGTACTGGCAGAGGTAGAACAGGAAGCCCAGCAGGTACAGGCCCGGCCCCGGCCCGCGCCCGTCCAGCAGGCCCAGGCCGAACAGCGGCAGCAGGAAGGTGGCCGCCACCAGCAGGGTGGCGATGCCGGAGATCACCGGAAACAGCAGCAGCTCCTTGTCGGAACGCAGCACCGAGGCGCTGGCCTTGACCAGCGACCAGCTGCGGGAAAGCCGATCGAACATGGTGTCGCCCTCCTCCCGGGCGGCCGGCCCGGTACCCGGCCGATCATGCGGAGCGTGCGCCGGCGCCGCAAGGCCGGACGTCACCCGGCCATGCCCCGACCGCCGCTACAGCGTCCAGTCCAGCCGCACCAGGCCGGGCTGGCCGGGATGATCGCGGCGCAGCTCGGCCAGGCTGCGGCCGCTGCCGGGCACGCGCAGGTCCGGCGCGATGTCGGCCAGCGGAAAGAGTACGAAGGCGTGCTTCAGCTCCGGCCGCGGCAACTGCAGGTTGTCGGGACCACTGAGCACCAGGTCGTCGTAAAGCACGATGTCCAGGTCCAGCGGCCGGCTGGCGAAACGCGGGCCGCCGCGCACGCGGCCCCGCGCCTCTTCCAGGGCGTGCAGCCAGTCGTTCAGCGCCTGCGGTGAAAGCTCGGTGTCCAGGCCGGCGGCGGCGTTGAGGAAGTCCGGGCCTTCGAAGCCCACCGCCGGCGTCCGGTACACCGGCGAGAAGACGACGTCGCCGAAACCTTGGCGCAGCGCCGCCGCCGCGGCGCGCAGGTTGGCCTCGGCTTCGATGTTGCTGCCCAGGCTCAGCCAGGCCCGGCTCACGGCTGCCGGCTGCGCTCGATGATGACGCCCACCGAGCGCGCCCCGCGCACGGCACCTGGCTTGCTCAGCTTCAGGCGCACGTGCTCGACCCCGAATTCACCGGTGATGATCGCGGCGCAGCGCTCGGCCAGGGTTTCCACCAGGCCGAAGCTGGATTCGGAGACGAACTGGATCAGGCGCTTGCTGACCGCCTTGTAGTCCAGGGTGTCCTCGATGGCGTCGGTGGCGGCCGGGCGGGTGTTGTCGAAGGCCATCTCGATGTCCAGCACCACCGGCTGGCGGATCTTGCGTTCCCAGTCGTAGATGCCGATCACGCACTCGATCTGCAGGCCCTCGATGAAAACCCTGTCCATTCGCGGCTCCTTCAAACGGCCGGCAAGCTTGCCATGTCCCAGCGTGGCGTCACGGTGACGGCGGCGGGCTCGCGCTGGCCGGCCTGCAGGCGCAGGGCACCGGCGAAGGCGATCATGGCGCCGTTGTCGGTGCAGAAGGCCGGGCGCGGGAAGCGCACGCGGGCGCCACGCTCGGCCGCCAGGGCCTGCAGCTTCTCGCGCAGGCGGCGGTTGGCGCCGACGCCGCCGGCCACCACCAGGGTGTCGGCGCCGGTCCGGTCCAGGGCCCGGGCGCACTTGATCGCCAGGGTGTCCACCACGGCCTCCTCGAAGCCGCGGGCCAGGTCGGCCCGGGTCTGCCCGCTCTGGTCCGAGCCCTGCCAGGCCAGCAGCACCTGGGTCTTGAGCCCGGAGAAGCTGAAATCCAGGCCCGGCCGGTCGGTCATGGGCCGGGCGAAGCGGAACCGGCCGGGGCGGCCCCGCTCGGCCAAGCGGGCCAGCTCGGGACCGCCTGGGTAAGGCAGGCCCATCAGCTTGGCGGTCTTGTCGAAGGCCTCGCCGGCGGCATCGTCCAGGGTCTCGCCCAGGAGCTCGTAGTCGCCGACGGCGCGAACCTGAACCAGCTGGGTGTGGCCGCCGGACACCAGCAGGGCCACGAAGGGCGGCTTCAGGGCCGGGTCTTCCAGCATGGGCGCCAGCAGGTGGCCTTCCATGTGATGCACGGCCACGGCCGGCACGTCCAGGGCCCAAGCCAGGGCGCGGCCGGCGGCGGCGCCCACCATCAGGGCCCCGACCAGGCCGGGACCGGCGGTGTAGGCGACCCCGTCCAGATCGGCCGGGCGCAGGCCGGCCTCGGCCAGCACCTGCCGAACCAGGGGCAGCAGCCGGCGCACGTGGTCCCGGCTGGCCAGTTCCGGCACCACCCCGCCGTATTCGGCGTGCAGGGCCACCTGGCTGTGCAGGGCGTGCGCCCGCAGGCCGGCGGCCGTGTCGTAGACGGCCACGCCGGTCTCGTCGCAGCTGGTTTCGATGCCGAGGACGCGCATGGGCGGGTTCTGGGGCCGCAAGGCCCGGTTGCAAGGGAAATCCGGGGCTTGGCTTGCCTGCCGCGCCGGAGACCGCGTATCATACCCGGCTCGCCGGCCAGGCCGGGCGAAATCCACGCATCCCGGAGCATTCCATGCCGTCTGTGAAAGTCCGCGAAAACGAGCCGTTCGAGTTTGCGCTGCGTCGCTTCAAGCGCACTTGCGAGAAGGCCGGCGTCCTCGCCGAGACCCGCAAGCGCGAGTTCTACGAGAAGCCGACCCAGGAGCGCAAGCGCAAGGCCGCCGCCGCGGTGAAGCGTCAGCTGCGGCGCATGTCGCGCGACGTCACCAAGCGCCAGCGCCTGTACTGATCGCGCATTCCCGCGCGGAACGGCGGCCGTCCGCGGCCGCTCTTCCGCGACGACAGGAAGCCGGCATGCGTCCCGCTGCCGGCTTTTTGTGTTCCTGATACCCGGAGATCGAGCATGAACCTGAAGGCCCGACTGACCGAGGACATGAAGACGGCGATGAAGGCCGGCGAAAAGGACCGCCTGGCCGTGATCCGCCTGATCAATGCCGCCATCAAGCAGAAGGAAGTGGACGAGCGGGTGGAAATGACCGACGCGCTGGTGCAGGCGGTGCTGGAGAAGATGGTCAAGCAGCGCAAGGATTCGATCGCCCAGTACGAATCGGCCGGCCGCGATGACCTGGCCCGGGCCGAGCGCTACGAACTGGGCGTGATCGAGGCCTACCTGCCGGAGAAGATGGGCGAAGCCGAGATCCAGGCCGCCATCGCCGCCGCCAGGGCCGAAACCGGCGCCGCCGGCCCGGCCGACATGGGCAAGCTGATGGCCGCGCTCAAGCCGCGCCTGGCCGGCAAGGCCGACATGGGCCTGGTTTCCCAGCTGGTGAAGAAGTCGCTGGCCGGTTGAGGCTTTCCCGGCGACCCCGGGCGGGGCTTTCGGGCATGCTAGGCGGCCATGGCAAGGATTCCCGACGCCTTCATAGACGAGCTGCTGGCCCGGACGGACATCGTCGAGGTCATCGGTTCGCGCGTGCCGCTGAAGCGGCAGGGGCGGGAGTACGCGGCGCTCTGCCCCTTCCACGACGAGCGCTCGCCTTCGTTCACGGTGTCGCCGACCAAGCAGTTCTACCACTGCTTCGGCTGCGGCGCGCACGGCACCGCGATCAGCTTCCTGATGAACTACGACCGGCTCGAGTTCCTCGACGCGGTCGAGGAACTGGCCAAACGCGCCGGCATGGACGTGCCGCGCGACACCCGCGCCCGCAACGAGAACGGTGAAAGCCGCGAGCTGTACGCGGCCCTGGAGGCCGCCGCCCGCTTCTTCCAGCAACAGCTGCAGGGCAGCGCCAAGGCCAGGGCCTACCTGGACAGGCGCGGCGTGTCGGCGGAGATCCGCGCCCGCTTCGGCATCGGCTACGCGCCGGACGGCTGGGAGGGCCTGAAGGCCGCCCTGGGCACCGACGAACGCCGGCTGGCGCTGCTGGAGAAGGTGGGCCTGTTCTCGCGCAACGACGCCGGCCGCGTCTACGACAAGTTCCGCGACCGGGTGATGTTCCCCATCCACGACCGCCGTGGCCGGGTGATCGCCTTCGGCGGCCGGGTGCTGGAGAAGGATGACGGCCCCAAGTACCTCAACTCGCCGGAGACCGCCCTCTTCCACAAGGGCCGCGAACTGTACGGCCTGTGGCAGGTGCGGCAGGCGCACGCCAGGATCCCGCGGCTGGTGGTGGTCGAGGGCTACATGGACGTGCTTTCGCTGTTCCAGTACGGCGTGGACACCGCCGTGGCCACGCTCGGAACCGCCACCACGCCCGAACACGCCGAACTGCTGTTCCGCAACGCCGCCGACGTCTATTTCTGCTTCGACGGCGACCGCGCCGGCCGCAGCGCCGCCTGGCGCGCGCTGGAATCGGTGCTGCCGCGCATGCGCGACGGCCGCCAGGCCTTTTTCCTGTTCCTGCCCGAAGGCGAGGACCCGGACAGCATCGTGCGCAAGGAGGGTGCCGCCGGCTTCGACGCCCGGTTGCAGCAGGCGACACCGCTGAGCGCGTTCTTCTTCGCCGAACTGGGCAAGGACGTGAACCTGGGCGGCGTCGAGGGCAAGGCCCGGCTGGCCGAACGCGCGCGCCCGCTGCTGGCGCAGATTCCCGACGGCGCCTTCCGCGACCTGATGTACCAGCGCCTGGCCGAACTCACCGGCGTCGGCGCCGTCGTGACCGCCGGTCCGCCCCCGGCGGCACCGCCCCCGGCGCCCGGCGGCGGCCGCGGTCCGGCACCGAAACGCAGCCTGGTGCGCACCGCCATCGGCCTGCTGCTGCAGAAGCCGGCGCTGGCCGAGGCGGTCGAGCCGCCCTATCTCTTCGCCGTGTTGCGCCAGCCCGGCATCCCGCTGCTGATGGAAATCCTCAGCCTGGCCCGCAGCCGGCCCGGCATCAGCACCGGGGCGGTACTGGAGCATTTCGCCGGCCGCGATGAGGAAGCGGCGCTGCAGAAGCTGGCCGCGCAGGATTTCCCAGGTGACGAGGCCGGCTGGCGCGCCGAGCTGCTGGACGCGCTGGCGCAGCTTGATCGGCAGACGCGACAGCAGCGGCTGGAGGAGCTCAACGATCGCGTCCGCGACGTGGGCATGTCCGGCCTGAGCGAAGCCGAGAAGGCCGAACTGCGGGAATTGCACGCGGCGCGCTAGGGCGCGCGTCCGTGCGGGGCTTCGGCTGCCCGCGCCGTTGCGCGATGTTGCGCATCTGAGATTCCCCACCCTACCGTCCGGGTCGCCAGATGGCGCCACACCGCCGACCCGTCCCGCATGGCGACACCGGGGTATGCTTCGACCATCCCAAGCTGGAGGTGGAGCGATGAGGCTGATCGTGCTGGGGCTGTTGTCATGGCTGGTGCTGCCGGCCGCAGCGGTGGAGCGCGTGGAGGTTGGCAACCGGGTGATGGAGAACCTGCCGGAGGTGCCGGCAGAGCTGATCGAACGGCTGGACCGCTACCAGAACACCCGCGGCGCCACCTTCTCCGGCTGGCTGGAGGACGGCAGCCTGCTGGTCACCACCCGTTTCGGCGAAACCAGCCAGGTGCATCGTGTGGCCATGCCGATGGGCATGCGCGAACAGCTGACCTTCTACCGCGAACCGGTGAGCGCCGTCACCGCCGCGCCGGCGGCCGGCGCCGACGGCTTCGTCTTCGGCAAGGACGTGGGCGGCTCGGAGTTCTGGCAACTGCACTGGTACGACCTGGACAGCCGCGAAGTGAGCCTGCTCACCGACGGCGGCCGCAGCCAGAACACCGCGCCGCTATGGTCGCACGACGGCCGGTGGCTGGCCTGGTCCAGCACCGCCCGCAACGGCACCGATTACGACCTGTGGCTGCGCGACATGGCCGGTGGCGAAGCGCGCATCGTGCTGCAACAGGGCGGGATGTGGCTGCCGATGGACTTCTCGCCCGAGAGCGGGCGCCTGCTGGTGATGAAGTACGTCAGCATCAACGAAAGCTACCCCGGCGAGCTGGACCTGGCCACGGGCGAGCTGCGGATGTTTCCGGTGGACGGCGGCAAGGCGGCGTTCCGCGCCTTCCGCTACGCGCCGGACGGCCGCTCGGTCTACTACGTGTCCGACGAAGGCCGCGAGTTCCTCACCCTATTCCAGCACGACCCGCGCGGCGGCGCGCCCACCGCGCTCAGCGCCCATGTGCCCTGGGACGTGCGCGAACTGGCCATCGCCGCCGATGGCCGGCACCTGGCCTACGTCAGCAACGAGGACGGCATCAGCCGCTTGCGCGTACTCAGCCTGCCCGACCACCGCGAGCTCGACCTGCCGGAACTGCCCATCGGCGTGATCGGCAGCCTGGGCTTCTCGCCCGACGGGCGGCGCCTGGCGCTCACCCTCAACAGCGCCACCTCGCCCAGCGACGTCTACGTGCTGGACCTGGCCCAGGGCAAGCTGGCGCGCTGGACGCAGAGCGAAGTCGGTGGCCTGGATGCCTCGCGCTTCCGCGCGCCCGAGCTGGTGCGCTTCCCCACCTTCGACGAGGTCGAAGGCCAGCCGCGCACCATCCCGGCCTTCTACTACCGCCCCGAGGGCGAGGGCCCGTTCCCGGTGGTCATCAGCATCCATGGCGGCCCGGAATCGCAGGCCCTGCCGGTGTTCAACCCCAACACGCAGTTCCTGCTCAACGAGCTGAAGGTGGCCGTGCTGGTGCCGAACGTGCGTGGCTCGGCCGGTTACGGCAAGACCTACCTGCAGCTGGACAATGGCCTCAAGCGCGAGGATTCGGTGCGCGACATCGGCGCCCTGCTGGAATGGATCGCCACCCGGCCCGAGCTCGACGCCACGCGCGTCGGCGTGATGGGCGGAAGCTACGGCGGCTACATGGTGCTGGCCAGCATGGTGCACTACGACGACCGCCTGCGCGCCGGCATAGACGTGGTCGGCATCTCGCATTTCCGCACCTTCCTTGAGAACACCGAGAGCTACCGCCGGGACCTGCGCCGGGCCGAGTACGGCGACGAACGCATTCCCGAGATCGCCGCCTTCCACGAGCGGATCGCCCCGCTCAACAATGCCCACCGGATCACCCGGCCGCTGTTCGTGGCCCAGGGCTACAACGACCCGCGCGTACCCTGGACCGAGGCCGAGCAGATCGTGAAGGCGGTACGCGGCAACGGCGGCGAGGTCTGGTACCTGATGTTCAGGGATGAAGGCCACGGCTTCCGCAAGAAGAGCAACAGCGATTTCTTCAACGCTGCGGCGATGTTGTTCTGGCAGAAGCACCTGCTGGGCAAGTAGGCGGCGCCGCAGATGGACCGGATGCCGGCGGTGTCGCCGGCGTCCTTCACTCCCCCGGAACGAGTTCCAGCGCCGGCGCCGGCGCCATGCCCGGCAGCAACCAGTGGTCGGCCAGCAGGAAGGCGAACAGCGCCATCAGGTAGACCACCGAATAGTTGAACACCTGCATGGCATAGAACTCGCTGGGCGGGTCGAGCAGGCGAATGGCGTAGTAGAGGAAGACGCCGCCCAGCACCAGGGCGCCGCCCAGGTAGAACACTCCGCTCATGCCGGCGACGAAGGGCAGCAGGCTCACTACCAGCAGCAGCACGGTGTAGAACAGGATCTGCCAGCGGGTATAGCCGACGCCGTACACCACCGGCAGCATCGGAACCAGCGCCTTGGCGTAGTCCTCGCGGCGGAAGATCGCCAGGGCCCAGAAATGCGGCGGCGTCCACACGTAGATGATCAGCACCAGCAGCAGCGCGTGGTGGTACTGGAAGGCCGGCTCCCACAGCGCCGCCAGGGTGCCCTCGGCCGGGAAGCCGCGTACCGCGGCCCAGCCCAGCAACGGCGGCGCCGCGCCGGCCAGCCCGCCGATGACGATGTTCTGTGGCGTGGCCCGTTTCAGCCAGCCGGTGTAGACCACCGCGTAGCCGATCAGCGAGGCGAAGGTCAGCAGCGCGGTGAAACCGTTCACGCCCGCCCACAGCAAGGCCATGGACGCCGTGCCCAGCGCCAGCGCGAAGGCCAGCACCTGGCCGGAGCGGAGCGAGCCGGTAGCCAGCGGCCGGTGCCGGGTGCGCGCCATCACCGCGTCTATGCGCTGGTCCAGCAGGTGGTTGATCGCCGCCGCCGAGGCCGCCGCCAGCCAGATGCCCAGCGCCCCCAGCAGGATGCGCGGCCAGGGCCACGGCCGGCCGGGCTCGATCGCCAGGAACATGCCGATCACCGCGGTGAACACGATCAGCGCCACCACCCGCGGCTTGGTCAGTTCCCAGTAGGCGATGGCGCGGCTCATTCCGGCGTCCGCAGGCGGGCCAGCAGGCCAACCACCGTGAACAGCAGCAGGGCGGCACCGGCGTTGTGGGCCGTGGCCACCCACAGCGGCAGGCCAGCAACGATGTTGCTGATGCCCAGGCTCACCTGCGCCAGCAGCAGCACGGCAAGGACCGTTCCCCAGAACACCAGCCCCGGTGTCCGGATCAGGCGCAGCGCCAGGAAGGCCAGGTGGCCGACTACCAGCAGCGCGAACAGGCGGTGGGCCATCTGGATCGCGACGCGGGCCGGGCCATCGAGCACGCCGCCTTCGTAATCCACGCCGATACCGCGCCAAAGCACGAAACCCTCGCGCCAGTCCTGCTCCGGCCACCACTGGCCCAGGCAGGTCGGGAAGTCGGTGCCGCAGGCCAGGGCGGCGTAGTTGGCGCTGGTCCAGCCGCCGAGCGCGATCTGCACCAGCAGCAGGCCCAGGCCGACCCACAGCAGGCGCCGCAGCCGCCCCGCCTCGGCCAGCACCAGTGCGCTGCCCGGCGTGGTGGCCCAGGCCAGCCACACCAGCAGCGAGAAGGTCAGCAGGCCACCCAGCAAGTGCGCCATCACGATCACCGGCTTGACCAGCCAGATCACCGTCCACATGCCCAGCACGGCCTGGAACACGATGACCATGAACAGCACGGTCGCCAGCCGCGAGGCGTCCGCGTTCGACCAGCGGATCGCCTGCGCCAGCAGCAGCAGTTCCGCTGCCAGGAACAGTGCGAGGGAAAGGCCGTGGTTGGGTGCGAGCAGGCCGGGCACTCCCATATAGGCCGGAATGGACAGCGCCACCAGCAGTGCCGCCGTCAGCAGGCTGGCGATGCCGCCCGGACGCTTGCGCGCCGCCAGCAGGGCCAGCGCCAGCACGAAGGCGCCCAGCAGGGCGGCGATGTGCCGGTGGAACTGCTCGCGCCAGGCCTTGTGCGGTTCCACCGCGCGCTCGAAGGCGGCGTTGGCCGCTTCGACTTCGTGCTCGGCCACCGGCCAGGTCGCCTTGCCGTAGCAGGTCGGCCAGTCGGGGCAGCTCAGGCCGGCATTGGACAGCCGGACGAAACCACCGAACACGATCACAGCCAGGGCCAGCAGCACGGCGGCCCAGGCGAGGCGGTGGTAGTGACGGTGCGGGGAGTTCATGCCGGCGACCTTACTTCAAGACCCGGCCGAGATCCTTGCGCAGGTGCGAGGGATCGAATCCGGGGGCGTAACGCAGGACCAGGTAACCATTGGGATCGGCCAGATAGACCGGCAGGGCGTCCGGACGCGGCGTGTCCGGCAGCAGGGCCAGCAACTCGGCGGAAGCGGCCATCGGCACCAGGCCGCCAAACGCCGGCGCGGATGCCGGCAGTTCGCCGAACCACAGCACTTTCAGCCGGTCGGCATGCCGGCCTTCGCTCAGCCAGACCCGGTGCAGCGCGTCCAGCAACCTGACGCAGGAAGCGCCGCAGTCCGCCGGCACCGGCACGACCACGTGCCAGTGCCGCTCTTCCGGACGCCAGCGCCAGGCCTGGCCGTCGGCCCGGCTCAGGGGCAGGTCCTGCAAGCGGGGGTAGGGGTCCAGCATCTGCCCCAGGTTCCGGGTCTGGCCGGGTTTCCAGCCGCCGAAGAACAGGCCGGCGGCGATGCCGAAGCTGCCCAGGAACAGGACGGCCACCAGCAGCAGGGTGAGGCGCGATCGGGTCTTGGCGGATGTGTCTTTCATGGGCGTCGGCGCAAGCTCAGGACGATCAGGATGACCAGGGTGGCGGCGCTGAGGCCGAACCACTGGATGGCGTAGCCGCGATGCTTCTCCGGCGGCAGGGTGTTGGGCAGCAGGTCGAGATCGCGTTCATGGCCCAGCGGCAGGGCCGGATCCAGGCGCAGCACCCGCGCGGCCAGGTCCGGCAGGGCCCAGGCCCGGGCCACCGCGGCCGGTTCCAGCCGCAGCGCCAGCCAGCTGCCGTCCGTCTGCGCCTGCATGCCCGGGCCCAGGGCCAGGCCCGGGGCCGGTGGCGGCACCAGCAGGCCGGCCAGCTCGGCGTCGCCGCGCGGGCAGTGCTCGACCGGCAGGCGGCGGTCGCCGGCCAGCGGCAGCCAGCCCATGTCCACCAGCAAGGCCGCCGCGTCCGCGGGCTGAAAGGCGCAGTACATGCGCAAGCCGACCCGGTCGCCGCGTCGCTGGTTGTCCAGCCACAGCACCGGCGTGGCGAGGAAGCGGCCCCGGCCCCGCACCCGCAGCGGCCAGGGGCCCGGATCGGCGAGGGCGGCGGCCAGGTCGGAGGCCGGCGCACGCAGCGCGGCATCGGCCCGTGCCAGCAGCTCGCGCTTTTGGGTCTCGCGGCCCAGCTGCCAGCGACCCAGCGCGGCAAAGGCGAGCGCCAGGCACAGGCCGGTCAGCACCAGGACGACACGACGTTTCACCACCCCATCCCCGCATCGGCGGATAATGGCGCGTTCTCCCATTCGGGCCACGCCATGAGCAATGAGCTGAAAACCCTCGTCGTCATCGCCTTCCTGATCCTGATCCTCTGGAACCTCGGCGCTGGCCTGTACTACATGATCGTGGACAAGGGCAGGACCAAGCGCACGGTGAGGTCGCTGACCTGGCGCATCGGCCTGTCGGTGGCGCTGATCCTGCTGGTCATCCTCGGCATCGCCACTGGCCTGGTACAGCCGCACGGCATCGGCCGCTGAGGCCTGCAAAGGCATCGGGCCGGCACTGGGCCGGCCCGCGCACGGACTGCCGCGACCGCAGTCGCGTCAGAGCACGTAGACGAACAGGAACAGGCCCAGCCAGACCACGTCCACGAAGTGCCAGTACCAGGCCACCGCTTCGAAACCGAAGTGGTGGTCCGGGCTGAAGTGCCCTTTCATGCAACGCAGCCAGATCACGATCAGCATCACCGTGCCCAGGAACACGTGCATGCCGTGGAAGCCGGTCAGCATGAAGAAGGTCGAGCCGTAGATGCCGGAGCCGAGGGTCAGGCCCAGCTCCTGGTAGGCGTGGACGTACTCGTAGCCCTGCACGCACAGGAAGACGGTGCCCAGCAGGATGGTGGCGCCAAGCCAGAAGATCAGGGCGCCGCGCCGGTTGGCCTTGAGCGCGTGGTGGGCGATGGTGATGGTGACGCCCGAGCTCAGCAGCAGCAGCGTGTTGACCAGGGGCAGGCCCCAGGCCGGGATGGTCTGGAAGGCGCCGCCGATGCCGGCCGGGCCGTTGCTCGGCCAGCCGGCCGTGAAACCCGGCCACAGGTACTGGTTGGTCAGCGCGCCGTCGCCCTCGCCCGACAGCCACGGCAGGGCGAACTGGCGGGCATAGAACAGGGCGCCGAAGAAGGCGGCGAAGAACATCACCTCGGAGAAGATGAACCACATCATGCCCATGCGGAACGACACGTCCACCTGGGCGTTGTACTTGCCGGAGATGGATTCCGAGATGACGTTGCCGAACCAGGCCGCCAGCACGCCCAGGGTCGCCGCCAGGCCGATGAAGAACAGCGTCTGGCCCCAGGCGTGGCCGTTGAACCAGTTCGCCACCCCCAGCGCCGTCGCGAACAGGGTGATCGAACCGATGAAGGGCCACGGGCTGTGGTGCGGGACGTAGTACACGTTGGCGTCGTGGGTCTGTGCCATGGGGTTCCCCGGTGCTCCTGGAAGGCCTGCGGTCACGGTGCCGTACGGGCGGCGGCGGCGGGATGGTTGCCGGCCGCGACCCGGGCGGTGGCCGCGTCGTTGCTGAAGAAGGTGTAGGAAAGCGTGACCGTGCTCACGTTGTCGGGCAGCGCCGGGTCGATGATGAAGCGCACCGGCATCAGGCGCTCCTCGCCGGCCTGCAGCAGCTGCTCGGTGAAGCAGAAGCATTCGGTCTTGTTGAAGTAGGTCGAAGCGGTGGACGGCGCCACCGAGGGCGCCGCGTTGCCGACGATCGCGCGGTCGGAGACGTTGCGGGCGATGTAGTTGGCTTCGTACAGCTTGCCCGGATGCACTTCCATGCGCAGCACCTGCGGCCGGAACTCCCAGGGTAGCTTCGAGTTCACCGTGCCGTCGAACTCGACGATCACCGTGCGCGACTCGTCCACTTCCAGGCCTGCCACCCGCGACTCTCCGGCCGGCCCCTGCTCGAGCTTGATGCCGAACACCTTCTCGCAGGCGATCCGGTACAGCGGCACCAGCGAGAAGGCGAACACGAAGGATCCAGCCGCCACCAGGGCGATGGTGCGGAAGGTACGACGCGGCGACACCGGCGCGTTCATGGCAGCACCGCCGACAGGATGAAGGCGAGGTATACGGCAAGCGCGACCAGGCCGACCGCCCAGGCCGTGCGGCGGATGCCGCGGCGGCGGGCTTCGGTGCGGAACGGGTCGTGCTGGGCGTTCATGGGCCTGGCGCGGCGCCGGGCGGCGCCGCTTCCTCCGTCAGTGGGTCACGTCACCGTGCGCCAGGTCGCCATCCCTGATGACTGGCGGAGTGGTGAAGGTATGGTGCGGCGCCGGCGAGGGCACGGTCCACTCCAGGCCCTTGGCACCCTCCCAGCTGCGCGCTTCCGCCCTGGCGCCGCCGCGAACGGTCTGCCAGACGATCCAGGCGAACAGCAGCTGGCTGATGCCGAAGCCGAAACCGCCGATGGTGGACCACATGTTGAAATCGGCGAAAGCGACGTTGTAGTCGGGCACGCGGCGCTGCATGCCGGCCAGGCCGAGGAAATGCTGGGGGAAGAACAGCAGGTTCACGAAGATCGTGGACAGCCAGAAATGCAGCTTGCCCAGCTTCTCGTTGTACATGTGCCCGGTCCACTTCGGGATCCAGTAGTACACGCCGGCCATGATGCCGAACACGGCGCCGGTCACCAGCACATAGTGGAAATGCGCCACGACGAAATAGGTGTCGTGGTACTGGTAGTCGGCCGGGACGATCGCCAGCATCAGGCCGGAGAAGCCGCCGATGGTGAACATGATCACGAAGCCGAGCGCGAACAGCATCGGCGTCTCGAAGCTGATCGAACCGCGCCACATGGTGGTGACCCAGTTGAACACCTTCACGCCGGTCGGGATCGCGATCAGCATGGTGGCGTACATGAAGTAGAGCTCGCCGCCCAGCGGCATGCCCACTGTGAACATGTGGTGGGCCCAGACGATGAACGAGAGGAAGGCGATCGAGGCAGTGGCGTACACCATGGCCTGATAGCCGAACAGCGGCTTGCGGGCGAAGGTCGGGATGATCTCCGACACGATGCCGAAGGCCGGCAGGATCATGATGTAGACCTCCGGGTGGCCGAAGAACCAGAAGATGTGCTGGTACATCACCGGGTCGCCGCCGCCGGCCGCGTTGAAGAAGCTGGTCTCGAAGAACTTGTCGGTCAGCAGCATGGTGACCGCGCCGGCCAGCACCGGCATCACCGCGATCAGCAGGAAGGCGGTGATCAGCCAGGTCCAGACGAACACCGGCATCTTCAGCAGGTCCATGCCCGGGGCGCGCATGTTCAGCACGGTGGCGATGATGTTGATCGCGCCCATGATCGAGCTGATGCCCATCAGGTGGATGGCGAAGATGGTGAAGGCGGTGCTGTTGCCGCCCTGCAGGCTCAGCGGCGGATACAGGGTCCAGCCGCCGGCCGGGCCGCCGCCGCCGATGCCGAACAGCACCTGCAGCAAGGTCGGCAGCAGCAGCAGGGTGAAGGCGAAGGGCAGGATCCAGAACGACCAGTTGTTCATGCGCGGCAGCGCCATGTCCGGCGCGCCGATCTGCAGCGGGATCATCCAGTTGGCCAGGCCGACGAAGGCCGGCATGACTGCGCCGAAGATCATCACCAGCGCGTGCATGGTGGTCATCTGGTTGAAGAACTCGGGCTCGACCAGCTGCAGGCCGGGCTGGAACAGCTCGGCGCGGATCACCAGGGCCATCGAGCCGCCGATGAAGAACATCACCAGCGAGAACACCAGGTACAGAGTGCCGATGTCCTTGTGGTTGGTCGAGTAGAACCAGCGCTGGAAGAAGCTCTGCTTGTGCTCGCCGTGATGGTCGGCGTGCGCGGCGTCGGTGTGTGCCATGTCTTTCTGCCTCTCTCTGGTTCTGCTGCTCAGCCTTCGCCGCCGGCGCGGGCGGTGGCGGCGGCGACGATGCGGGCGGCCTCGGCCTCGTTGCCGGCCTTCTGCGCGGCCAGCCAGGCCTGGTACTCGGCCTTCGGCACCGCCTTCACCACGATCGGCATGAAGCCGTGGTCCTTGCCGCACAACTCGGCGCAGACACCGCGGTAGGTGCCCGGCTGCTTGATCTCGGTCCAGGCCTCGTTGATCAGGCCCGGGATGGCGTCCTGCTTCCAGCCCAGCGCCGGCACCCACCAGGCGTGGATGACGTCGTCGGCGGTGAAGACGAAACGGATCTTGGTGTCCACCGGCAGCACCAGCGGGCGATCAACGTCGCGCAGGTAGTGCGGATGGTCAGCCTCGCTCGGCACGACGCCGCTCTGGCGCAGGCGGTCGGATTCGCGGTCGAGCCGCGAGATGAAGTTGACGTCCTCGCCGACGATCTCGTAACGCCACATCCACTGGTAGCCGGTGACCTTGACGGTCATCTCGCTGCCCTTGGTGTCGTACTGCTCGATCACCTTGACGGTGGCCGGCACCGCCATCACCACCAGGATGACGATCGGGATCACCGTCCAGAGGATCTCCAGCCGGGTGCTGTGGGTGAAGCCGGTATCCGGCACCGCCCCCCTGGACTTGCGGAACCGGAACATCGCCACCGCCATGGCGCCGAACACCACCAGGCCGATGAACACGCAGATCCACAACATCAGCATGTGCATGTCGTAGGCGTTGTACGCGGTCTCGGTCACGCCGCGCGGCATGTTCAGCTGCCAGCGCCGGGGTTCGCTGTCGGCCCAGGCCGGAAGGCCGGCCAGGGCGGTGGCCAGGCCTGTGGCAATCGCTGATCTCATCGCTGCATTCATCCGAACATACCCCGACAACACGTCAATCCCGTTGGTCCAGGCCGCGGCGCCGTGCCGCCGCCAGCATTCGTTCCAGCCGGGCGGCGAGATCCCGGCGCTCTCCCGGCGAGAGGAAGGCGCCGACCTCGACCTGCCGGCCCTGGCAGGCCAGCAGCACCCGCTGCCCGTCCTCGTCGCCGTCCACCCGCAGCCGCACCCAGTAGGGGTGGGCCACGAAGTCCGGACCCGGCCGGGCCGAGCGGCGAACCTCGAGGCGGCGCTCGTCCAGCGCGATCACCTCGAAGCGCTCGCCCTGGCGCCACACCCATCGCAGCACCGCCGCGATGAAGGCCGCGTCCAGAAGCGCGAAGGCCGGGGCGAACACATTGCCCCGGCTCCAGGCGTACCCGGCCACGAGGAACATGGCCAGGGACAGGGCGAGGAACAGGACGGCGAACTGGCCCGCGCTCATGGCGCGCCGCGGCCGGAGCACCAGGGAGGCCCCGGACCCGGTCGGCGCCGCTGGCACGAGCTCGATCACCGCAGCCCAAGGCCCCGCTTCGGAAAACCACGGGAGTTTACCGAGCCGTGCTCCGGGGGGGCAAGCCGAACGGGGCTGCGGACGGCGCCGTCGGCGCCCGGCCCGCCGGCCAGGCCCGCATCGGGTTGCGGGAAAACGCTTGTCGCCACGCCCCTCTCCCGCCGCCAGCCCGGCACGTATCCGGACCCGCTCCGGGGCGAATCAATCGCTCGCGCGCCCGCTTCGCCGTCGTGGCCATCCCGTCCGCCCCGGGCGGGCCGTTTTTCGCCGGCCTGCTAGAATGCGCGGCCCCGCGCGCCCTGCGCGGCCCCTTGCCGGATCGACCGCCGGAACGCCGTGAAGCCCATTCTCAGCCCCGAACTGCCCGGATCCGCGCCGGACCTGCGCGCCCGCATCACTGCCGCCTATCACCGCGACGAAGCCGAACACCTGGCCGAACTGCTGGAGCAGGCCCGCCTGCCCCCCGCGGAACAGGCACGGGTGCAGGCCACCGCCCTGGCCCTGGTGGGCCGGACCCGGATCCGCGCCGCCGACCCGGGCATGGTCGAAGCCTTCATGCGCCAGTACGACCTGTCCAGCGAGGAAGGCGTGCTGCTGATGTGCGTGGCCGAGGCCCTGTTGCGCATCCCGGACCGCGCCACCGCCGACGCGCTGATCCGCGACAAGCTGGGCGAGGCGGAGTGGAAGCGGCATCTGGGGCAATCCAGTTCGGTGCTGGTCAATGCCTCCACCTGGGGCCTGATGCTGACCGGTCGGCTGGTGCAGCTGGCCGAGGAAACACGGCGCGACGCCATCGGCGCCTTCCGCCGACTGGTCGGCCGGGCCGGCGAACCGGCGATCCGGCTGGCGGTGCGCCAGGCCATGAAGATCATGGGCCACCAGTTCGTCATGGGCAGGACCATCCAGGAAGCCCTGGAACGCGCCGCCAAGGACGAGAAGCAGGGCTATCTGCACTCCTTCGACATGCTCGGCGAGGCGGCCCTCACCCGCGGCGACGCCGAGCGCTATTTCAGGGCCTACCGCGACGCCATCGAAGCGATCGGCGCCGGCAGTTCCGCGACCGACGTCTTCGCCGCGCCCTCGATCTCGGTGAAGCTGTCGGCACTGCATCCGCGCTACGAACACGCGCGCCGCGCCCAGGTGCTGGCCGAACTGACCCCACGGGTGCTGGAGCTGGCCCGCCTGGCCAGGGCCCGCGGCATCGGCTTCACCGTGGACGCCGAGGAAAGCGAGCGCCTGGAGCTGAGCCTCGACGTGATCGCCGGTGCCTATGCCGACGCCTCGCTGGACGGCTGGGAGGGCTACGGACTGGCCGTACAGGCCTACCAGAAGCGCGCGCCCTACGTGATCGATTTCATCGCCGACCTGGCCCGCCGCACCGGCCGGCGCATCCCGGTGCGCCTGGTCAAGGGCGCCTACTGGGACAGCGAAATCAAGAAGGCGCAGGCCGACGGCCACCCCGGCTATCCGGTCTTCACCCGCAAGGCCAATACCGACGTCAGCTACCTGGCCTGCGCCCGGCGCATGCTGGCGGCCGACGACGCGATCTACCCGATGTTCGCCACCCACAACGCCCAGACCATCGCCGCCATCCACCATTTCGCCGGTGGCAAGCGCTTCGAGTACCAGAAGCTGCACGGCATGGGCGACGACCTGTACGCCGAAGTGGTGCCGGCCGACAAACTGGGCGTGCCCTGCCGCGTCTACGCGCCGGTGGGTTCGCACGAGGACCTGCTGCCCTACCTGGTGCGGCGCCTGCTGGAGAACGGCGCCAACTCCAGTTTCGTCAACCGCATCACCGACGAGTCGCTGCCGGCGGAATCGCTGGTGGCCGACCCGGTGGAAACGGTGTCGGTTTACGCCAGCAAGCCGCATCCGCGCATTCCCCTGCCGCGCGACCTGTACCGGGCCGCCGGCGAAGACAGGACCAATTCCATGGGCGCCAATCTCGCCAACGACGACACCCTCGCCTCCCTGGCCCGCGACATCAATGCCGCGCTGAAGCCACATCGGGCCGCGCCGCTGGTGCCGGGCACCAGCCCCTCGGGCACGCCGGTGCCGGTACGCAACCCGGCCGACCGGCGGGAACAGGTAGGCGAGTGGCTGCCAGCCGACGCCGCCACGGTCGAGCAGGCGCTGAAGAACGCCCGTGCCGCCCAGGAGGCCTGGGACCGCACGCCGGCCGCCAGCCGCGCCCTCGTTCTCGAGCACGCCGCCGACCTGCTGGAACAGCGCATGCCGCAGTTCATGGCGCTGTGCGTGAAGGAAGCAGGCAAGTCGCTGCCGGCCTCGGTGGCGGAGGTGCGCGAGGCGGTGGACTTCCTGCGCTACTACGCCCTGCAGGCGCGCCGCCTGTTCGGCCAGCCGACGCCGCTGCCGGGCCCGACCGGCGAGAGCAATCAGCTGTTCCTGCACGGCCGCGGCGTGTTCGTCTGCATCAGCCCGTGGAACTTCCCGCTGGCGATCTTCCTGGGCCAGGTGGCGGCGGCCCTGGCGGCCGGAAACGCCGTCATCGCCAAGCCGGCCGAGCAGACCACCCTGGTCGCGCATGCCGCCACCCGGCTGCTGCACGAAGCCGGCATCCCCCAAGACGTGCTGCAGTTCCTGCCCGGCGACGGCGCCACCGTCGGCGCCGCGCTCACCGCCGATCCGCGCGTGGACGGCGTGGCCTTCACCGGCTCCACCGAAACCGCCTGGGCGATCAACCGGGCGCTGGCGGCCCGCAATGCCCCGATCGCCGCCCTGGTGGCCGAGACCGGCGGCCAGAACGCACTGATCGCCGATTCCTCGGCCCTGCCGGAACAGCTGGTCAAAGACGCCATCGTCTCGGCCTTCGATTCGGCCGGCCAGCGTTGCTCGGCGGCGCGGGTACTGTTCGTGCAGGCGGACATCGCCGACAAGGTGATACGGATGCTCGCCGGCGCCATGGACGAGCTGGTGGTGGGCGACCCGGGCCTGCTGAGCACCGACGTCGGCCCGGTCATCGACGAGGACGCGCGGCGGATCCTGCAGGCGCACGCCGAACGCATGGACCGCGAGGCGAAGCTGATCAAGGAGGTGAAGCTGCCGGAAGGCGCCGAACACGGCTGTTTCTTCGCCCCACGCGCCTATGAGCTGCAATCGCTGTCGCAGCTCGACCGCGAGGTGTTCGGGCCGGTGCTGCACGTGATCCGCTGGCGCGCCGACCAGCTGGACGAGGTGCTGGCACACATCAATGCCACCGGCTACGGCCTGACCCTGGGCATCCATTCCCGCATCGACACCACGGTCGAGAAGATCGCCCGCACCGTGAAGGTGGGCAACTGTTACGTCAACCGCAACCAGATCGGCGCGGTGGTCGGCGTGCAACCCTTCGGCGGTGAAGGACTGAGCGGCACCGGCCCCAAGGCCGGCGGCCCGCACTACCTGCTGCGCTTCGCCACCGAGCGCACTCTCACCATCAACACCACCGCCGCCGGCGGCAACGCCTCCCTGCTCACCCTCGACGACTGACCCCTTTGATCTGACCCTTTGATCTGACCCTTTGATCTGACCCTTTGATCTGACCCTTTGATCTGACCCTTTGATCTGACCCTTTGATCTGACCCTTTGATCTGACCCTTTGATCTGACCCTTTGATC
>NZ_VUOD01000011.1 GCF_008386465.1 Arenimonas fontis | reverse complement strand
GATCTGACCCTTTGATCTGACCCTTTGATCTGACCCTTTGATCTGACCCTTTGATCTGACCCTTTGATCTGACCCTTTGATCTGACCCTTTGATCTGACCCTTTGATCTGACCCTTTGATCTGACCCCAGGGTCTGACCCCTGACTCTGGTTTCAGTCAGCGAGGGGCCTTCGGTGCGTCGCCGGCGGTCCGCTCACGCTCGCTGCGGTCGACCCAGTCGGCCGGCGGTGTGACCGGCAGACCCCGGGTTTCGGCGATCCAGCGCATGGCCGCCAGTTCGCCTTCGCCCGTCAACAGGTCGAAGTAGGTAACGATGGCCTCGGGATCGCCCTCGATGTCGGCGAGCACGGGTGTGATCGCTTCCGTCAGCCAGGCGGCCCCTCGACGGCGCTCGCGGGCCCAGGTCTTCTGCGCTTCGTCGCCCAACGCGCGCACCACGGACTCGCCGATGTACAGGTCGATGAGGGAATCGTCCTGCCCGACCATCTTCATGGCGATCGCCAGGCAATGCTGGCGCAGCTGGCCCTCGGCTTCCCGGCAGGGCTGGCTGAAGTAGTGGAAGGCGGGCAGGGCGACCGCCGCAGCCAGGCTCATCGCCTGGATGTCCGACAGCGGAAGCGCGGGGTTTTCCGCGTGTTCGGGCAGCATTTGTACCGGGGCGTGCCGCAGGCGATCGCGATAGGCATCCAGGTGACGCCAGATCTCCGGCTTGTACTCCGGGGCGACAGCGGCCAGTTCAGCGTGCCGGAAGAAGCGCTCGGCGTCGTTGCGCATCCAGGCGTAGGACATGCCCACGAGGTGGTAGTAAGCATTGTCGCCGGCCAGTTCGGCCAGGTGGTCCAGATTGCGGACGCAAGTCTCGGTATTGACGTTTTGGCCGTCACAGCCCAGGCGCTGGGCCAGGACGGCCGGGTCATGCCGGCTGGCGGCCTCGACACGGGCTTCCAGCCGGCGGCGGACCAGCTGCAGGCGCGCGGCCTGGGCCGCTTCGGTCGGCTCGGCGATGAAGCCACTATCCGGCCGCAGCATCTCGAGCAGCATCAGGTCGGAGATCGGCTCACCCTCGGCTTCTGCGGCGGCGAGGTAGTAGCGGGTCATGGCCTGCTGCCGGGCCGGATCGGTCGCCAGTGCTTCCTCCGCCATGACAGGCGCGGCCACGCCGCAGGCCAGCGCCAGCACCAGGGCTTTCACGACCTTTCTCATGCCAGTTCCTTCCTGCCTGGGTGACGCCCCGACCATGCCACACTCCCCCTTCCGCGCACTACCCGGCTTCCATCACTCGCCAGATATTGGGGTCAGAACAAAGGGTCAGAACAAAGGGTCAGGTGTTGGCGGGTCAGCGGAGGACGGCAGTCCAGGCGGGGAGGCTGAGCAGAGAAAGGAGGATGCCGTAGCCGACCAGGGCCGCGGCGAGGCGTGGCGCCAGGCGGTGGGAGATGGCCAGCGCGGCGGCGGTGACCATCGGCGGCATCGCCGACTCCAGCACCACCGCGTCGCGCATCGTGCCCTGCACGCCGAGCAGCCACACCAGGCCCCAGGCCACCAGCGGCAACAGCAACAGCTTGGACACCAGGCCGGCCGCCAGTGGCTTGAGCTCGTCCAGCGGCAGCCGCAGCTGCAGGCCGAGGCCGATGGCCAGCACCACCAGCGGCAGCAGGGCGTCGGCCAGACGCTGCAGTCCGCCGGCGATCCAGGCCGGCGGATCCGACGGCATCAGCGTCAGGCCGAACACCATGGCCAGGAAGGGCGGGAAGGTGACGATGCGCCGCGCCATGTCGCGCCAGCCCGGCTCGTGGTCGCCGCCGTAGCGCGCCAGCACGTACAGGCCGAAGGTGGACAGGATCAGGAAGGCGCCGAACTGGTCGTAGACCACCGCGTACGGCAACGCCTCCTCGCCCAGCAGTGCCCGCACCAGCGGATAGCCGAGAAAGCTGGTGTTGCCCAGGGCCAGGCAGAGCAGCAGCACCGCCCCTTCGTCACGACGCAGGTGCAGCCAACGCACCAGCAGGGCCACCAGTGGCACCACCACGGCCAGCAACAGCCAGGGCACGGCGGCCACCGCCAGCAGGGCCGGCTCCAGCCGCAGCCGTGGCGCGTATAGCAGCACCGCCGCCGGCAGGCAAACGTAGAGCACCACCAGATTGAGCACTTCGCCGGCGTTCTCCGGCAGCAAGTGCAGGCGCCGGAACAACAGGCCAAGGGCCAGCATGGCGAAGATCAGGGCGAAGGCGTCCAAGGCCATGGCTGGTGGCATTCCCGTGCGTCTCCGTGTTGCCCGTCAGTGCCGGATGTCGGCATGCCGCCGGGGGCGATGCCGGCGCCGCGACCGCGACCGCGCTATCTTCCCGCACTGGCATGCCCGGAGCCACGTCCATGCGCCACCTGCCCGCCCTGCTCGCCCTCGCCACCAGTCTCGCCGGAGCCCCCGCCATGTGCGCCGACCGCATCACCGGCCAGCCCTTCGCCACGCGCTCGGAAGTGATCGCGCCCGAGGCCATGGCCGCCACCTCGCACCCGCTGGCCACCCAGATCGCCCTGGACACCATGCGCCGCGGCGGCAGCGCCATGGACGCCGCCATCGCCGCCAATGCCGCCCTCGGCCTGATGGAGCCGACCGGCAACGGAATCGGCGGCGACCTGTTCGCCATCGTCTGGGACCCGAAGACGAAGAAGCTGTACGGCTACAACGGCTCCGGCCGCTCGCCGCGCGCGCTCACCCTGGAGTGGTTCCAGGAAAACGGCTACACCGAAATTCCGCCGCACGGCCCGCTGCCCGTCACCGTGCCCGGCACGGTGGATGCCTGGTTCGCCCTGCATGGCCGCTTCGGCCGCCTGCCGATGCGCGAGGTGCTGCAACCGAGCATCGACTATGCCCGCAAGGGCCACCCGGTGCACGAGACCATTGCCCACTACTGGGGTCGCAGCGTGCCGGTGCTGTCGAAGTGGCCCGGTTTCGCCGAACAGTTCACCATCAACGGCCGCGCGCCGCGCAAGGGCGAGCTCTGGCGCAATCCCAACCTGGCCAACACCCTGGAAACCATCGGCCGCGAGGGCCGTGACGCCTTCTACAAGGGCGAGGTCGCCCGCCGCATTGACGCCTACTTCCGCCAGAACGGCGGCTTCCTGCGTTACGAGGACCTGGCCACGCACCAGGGCGAGTGGGTCGAGCCGGTCGGCACCGGCTACCGTGGCGTCGAGGTCTGGGAACTGCCGCCCAACGGCCAGGGCATTGCCGCCCTGCAGATGCTCAACATCCTCGAGGGTTACGACTTCTCGAGGATTCCCTTCGGCAGCGCCGAGCACGTGCACCTGTTCGTCGAGGCCAAGAAGCTGGCCTTCGCCGACCGCGCCCGCTGGTATGCCGATCCGGATTTCTTCCCCGAGGACGACCGCAAGGCCGCGCAGGCGCTGGTGCAGCGGCTGATCTCCAAGGACTACGCCGCCGGGCGCCGCGCCCTGATCGCCCCCGATCGCGCCGCCCGCGCCGTGGACGCCGGCGCCGTGCTCAACCAGGGCGACACCATCTACCTGACCACCGCCGACAAGGACGGCATGATGGTTTCGCTGATCCAGTCCAACTACCGCGGCATGGGCAGCGGCATGGCCCCGCCCGGCCTGGGCTTCATCTTCCAGGACCGCGGCGAGCAGTTCGTGCTCAAGCCCGGCCATCCCAACAGTTATGCGCCCGGCAAGCGCCCATTCCACACCATCATCCCCGCCTTCATCACCAGGGATGGCAAGCCATGGGTCAGCTTCGGCGTGATGGGCGGCGCCATGCAGCCGCAGGGCCATGTGCAGATCGTGATGAACCTGGTGGACTTCGGCATGAACCTGCAGGAAGCCGGCGACGCCCCGCGCATCCACCACGACGGCAGCACCGACCCGGCCGGCCAGCTGGTGGAGATGCGTGACGGCGGCGTGCTCAACCTGGAAACCGGCTTCCCCTACGAGACCATCCGCGAGCTGATGCGCCGCGGCCACCGCATCCAGTTCGCCGACGGCCCCTACGGCGGCTACCAGGCCATCGCCCGTGACCACGAAAACGGCGTCTATGTCGGCGCCAGCGAGAGCCGCAAGGACGGGCAGGCGGCCGGCTATTGAAGCGGGAAAGCGCGGCGACGAAGGCGGGCGGGCAGCGGGCCATTGAAGCGATTGCGCCCGGCGATGCGTGCCGGGCCGGCGAAACCCCGGGGCAGGGCTCAGCAAACCGCGCCACCGCTCAGCGGAACGTCTCCTCGACGTAACGCCGCAGGCGTTCGAAGGCCGTCGTCACGTCGGCGGCGTGCGGCAATACCTGCTCCCATTGCCCCGCCTTGGCGGCCTGCTCCAGGGCCAGGGCGGCTTCGGCCAAAGGCAGGGCGCCGACCAGCTTTGCCGCGCCCTTGAGCTTGTGCGCCTGGCTGGCCAGACGGGCCAGGTCGCCGCTGGCCTGGGCCGCCCGCAGTTCTTTCAGATCGGTTTCGGTGGCGGCGAGATAGTCGTCCAGCACGGCGCGGATTTCGACCGGATCGCCGCCGGTCAAGGGTTCCAGCACGGCCGCATCCAGCGGCTGCGGTTCGCTGCTCACCTGCGGCAGCGGCGACGCCGCCTTCATGTCGCCGGCCAGCGGCACGGTGTGCGGCAGCCAGCGGCGCAGGGCCGCCACCAGCTCCGGAATCGAAACCGGCTTGGCCAGGTATTCGTCCATGCCGGCGGCCAGGCAGCGCTCGGCTTCACCCTTGAGTGCGGCGGCGGTGAGTGCGATCACCGGCGTGCGTGGCTTGCCGGTGCGCGCTTCCTCATCGCGGATGGCGCGCACCATCTCGTAGCCGTCCATGCGCGGCATGTGCACGTCCGACAGCACCAGGCCGTAGCGGCCGCTGCGCCAGGCTTCCAGGCCACGCAAGCCGTCTTCGGCCGTTTCGCTGGCGTAACCGGCCAGTTGCAGCTGCCGCCCGACCACCAGGCGATTGGTCGGATGATCGTCCACGATCAGCACCAGGCTGCGTTCCTGCACGGCCTCTTCGACGCTGGGCAGCGGGCGGGCCAGGAAGCCTTCGCTCGGGTCCGGCGCGGCCTCGGGCTCCAGCTCGGACTCGTCGCCACGCGGCAGCACCAGCTCCAGGCGCAGGGTGGTGCCGGCGCCCGGGGTGCTCTCCATCGTCACCTCGCCGCCCATCAGCTCGGCCAGGCGCCGCGAGATGACCAGGCCCAGGCCGGTGCCGCCAAAGCGGCGGGTAATGCTGCCCTCGGCCTGCTGGAAGGGCTGGAACAGCCTGGCCTGCTGTTCGGGCGTGACGCCGATACCGGTGTCGGTGACCCGGAAACACAGCCGGTCACCATCGCCTTCGCGGCCACGCCATTCCAGCGCCGCCTCGACGAAGCCCTTCTCGGTGAACTTGATGGCGTTGGAGAGAAAGTTCGACAGGATCTGCCGCAGCCGAAGACCATCGGCAACGTGCGCCGGGCCGACCCGATCGTCCACGCTGCAAGCAAGCATCAGGCCCTTGCTCGAGGCCGAGCCGCCGAAGTTGGCCACGGTCGAACGCAGCAACCGCGGCAGCGATACGGTGGTGGGCGCCAGCTCCAGCCGCCCGGCCTCCACCTTCGAGAAATCGAGGATGTCGCCGATGATCTGCAACAGCGAGCGCGCCGACTGCTGGATCACCTGGATGATGCGCCGCTGTTCGTCGTCGAGCTCGGTATGGGCCAGGATCTCCAGCATGCCGGTGACGCCGATCATCGGCGTGCGGATCTCGTGGCTCATGGCGGCGACGAAATTGCTCTTGGCCTCGCTGGCCTCGCGGGCCTTGGCCTCGCTGGCGCGCAGGCGCTGCTCCAGCTGCTTGATCTGGGTAAGGTCGGTGCCGGCGGCCAGATAGCCGACCGGCTTGCCGGCGCCGCTGCGCAGGGCCGACAGGGCCAGCAACACCGGCACCCGGCTGCCGTCCTTGCGCAGGAAATGCCATTCAAGCGGCGGCGATGCCCGTTCGATCAAGGCCGGCAGCAGCTCCGACCCCGGCGTCGCCGGCCTGCCGGCGGCGGCCAGGTCGTCAGCCACGCGCTGCAGCTCCTCCGCCGGCAGCAGCATTTCCATGCCGCGCCGACCGATCACGTCCTCGGCGCGCCAGCCGGTCAGGCGTTCGGCCTGCGGATTGAAGCTGGTGACCCGCCCTTCCAGGTCGGTGGAGAAGATCGCCACCCGTGCCGCCGCGAACAGCGACCGCTGAAACATTTCGCGCTCGGCCAGGGCGGCGCGCACCTGTTCGTTGCGGGTCAGTTGCTCGTTGAGCTCGGCCTCGAACCTGCGTACGTCGTCGCGCATCGCAAGAAAGGCATCGAGCACCTCGCCAAGTTCGCCTGCCGGGCGGTATCGCGGCGAGGCGCCGTAGTCGTGCCGGCGCATCTGCTGCGCCAGCGCGGTCAGGCTTTCCACGCCCTTGTAGATGTTGCGCAGCAGGCGCGTGCCCACCACCGCCACCACCGCCAGGGTGAACAGGCTGAACAGGAAACGGGTCCAGGCGGTGCGCTCGGCCCGCCGCTCCTGGGCACGCACCCGCCGCTCGGCCTGGATCATCTCCAGGTCACCCAAATGCTTCATCCGGGTGGTGACCGGATCGATGGCGGGGTACAGCTCGGTGTCGGCAAAGCGCCCCAGCGCCACGATGTCTTTCTGCAGCAGGATGCCGCGCAGCGTTTCGGCGGCGGTGTCGGCGCGCACCCGTGCCCGCGCAACCTGATCGAACAGCACCCGCTGCTCCTCGGTCAGGGGCATCTTCTCAAGCGCCCGCCAATGCTCCTGGATGCGCAGGCGGGCGTTGTCCACCACCTGCACGCCCTCTTCCCAGCTGATCAGGCCGTTACGGACCCGGAAAGTGGTGTCCACGATGTCCATGCCGTAGGCGTCGGACACCGCCTTGGTACGACGCAGGGTCGCCAGCGATTCGTCCTTGAGCTCGACCAGGGTACGCAGGTTGCTGCGCCGCTCCAGTTCGTCCAGCAGCAACACGCCAGCGCCGGTCAGCAGCAGCAGGCCGAACAGGCCCAGCAGTTGCACCCGGATGCCGAAGGTGGGGCCAGGGCGCGCCACCGCCGACAGCCTCAGGGATGCGCCTGGCGCCAGCGCTGGATGGCGTCGTGCAGTTGTTCGCCGGGCACCGGCGCCGCGATCAGGTAGCCCTGGGCGACATCGCAGCCGAGCTGGGCCAGCAACTGCCATTCTTCTTCCGTCTCCACCCCCTCGGCCACCACGTCCAGACCCAGCTTGCGCGCCAGATCCAGGCTGGTTTCGATCATGGCCCGCTTGCGCGGCTGGACGGTGGCGCCGCTGACGAAACCGCGATCGATCTTCAGCTCCGTGAACGGGATCTGCGACAGCTGCGACAGCGAGGAGTAGCCGGTGCCGAAATCGTCCACGCTCAGGCCGAAGCCCTTGAGCCGCAGCCGCGCCAGCATGCCCAGGCCGCGGGCGGTGTCGCTCATCACCGAGCTTTCGGTGATCTCCAGCACCACCTGGTCGGGTTTCAGGCCGTGCTCGCGCAGGATGTCCTCGTAGCGGTCGGCCACTTCCGGACCGGTCAGGTTGTGCCCGGACACGTTCACCGACACCTTCAGGGACAGGCCCCGGGCCGCCCAGCGCTTGGACCAGGCGCAGGCCTGCACCAGCATGAGGCTGGTCAGTTCGTCGGCCAGGCCGCCGGCCTCCATCACCGGCACGAACACGGTCGGCGGCACCATGCGGCCGTCGGCCAGGCGCCAGCGGGCCAGGGCCTCGACGCCGACGATCTTGCCGTTGTGGAACTCGGCCTGCGGCTGGAACCAGGCCTGGATATCGCCGCGCGACAGCGCCAGGCGGGCGTCCTCCAGCGACACCTGCACGTCCAGGGCGGCCGCGGCCGTGGCCGGGTCCATGTCGTACAGGGACAACACGGTGGTCAACTTGCCGGGCGTGAGCGGTTTTTCGATGCAACCCAGCACCTTCAGGCCGGAAGCCTTGGCCATCACCTGAACCGTGTGCAGCAAGGCGGGTTCCATGGCGCTGACCACGGCGATGGAATGGGCCAGTCGCTCCTCGGCGACGATGCCGATGAACTCGACGCCGTCCATGCCGGGCATGTCCAGGTCCACCAGGATGACGTCGGGCGGGGTTTCGAGCCGGCGCAGCACCTCCAGGGCCTGGAAGCCGTCGGCGGCCTCGTGCAGGTTCGCCACCCCCAGGTCCGCGAGCAGGCGCAGCCCCAGCCGGCGCTGGAAGCCGTGGTCCTCGACCAACATGACGCGGAGGTCGGACAAACCCATCTGTCGCCAGTCCCCTGTGGCGGAGGCTGCACTGTAAACCGGTCGGCGGCGGCTGGAAAACCGCCCGGCCGCCCTGTCCGGTCGGCAAGGGCGAGAACGCCGGCGGGCCGCCGATCCGGCCAGGGCGTGCCGGGGCCGATGAAGACGGGCCTGTATAATTCGGCGTCTTTGCCCACGCCCGGAATTCCCATGTCCAGCCCCGCTCCGACCCCCGCCGCCGCCCCGGTCGACCGCGAGTACACGCTCGAACACAAGTACACGCGGGAAACGGGCCGGATCTACCTTTCCGGCGTGCAGGCCCTGGTGCGCCTGCCGCTGATGCAGCAGATGCGCGACCGGGCCGCCGGGCTGAACACCGCCGGCTTCATCTCCGGTTACCGCGGTTCGCCGCTGGGCGGCTTCGACCTGGAATTGTGGCGGGCCCGCAAGCACCTGAAGGCATCGAACATCGAGTTCACCCCCGGCCTGAACGAGGACCTGGGCGCGACCATGGTCTGGGGCAGCCAGCAGACCAACCTCTTCCCCGGCGCCAAGGTGGATGGCGTGTTCGCCATGTGGTACGGCAAGGGCCCGGGCGTGGACCGCTGCGGCGACGTCTTCAAGCACGGCAACGCCGCCGGCACCTCGCGCTTCGGCGGCGTGCTGGCCCTGGCCGCCGACGACCACGCCTGCCGCAGCTCGACCCTGCCGCACGGCTCCGAGGGCGAGTTCGAGAGCGCAATGATGCCGGTGCTCAACCCGGCCGGCGTGCAGGACATCCTGGACATGGGCCTGCTGGGCTGGGCCATGAGCCGCTACACCGGCCGCTGGATCGGCTTCAAGACGATCGCCGAAACCGTGGAGTCCTCGGCCTCGGTGAACGTCAACCCGCACCAGCTCGACATCGTCCTGCCCACCGACCTCGAACTGCCGCCGGGCGGCCTGAACATCCGCTGGCCGGATCCGCCGCTGGACCAGGAGATGCGCCTGCACCAGTACGCGGTGAAGGCAGCGCAGGCCTTCGCCCGCGCCAACCGCATCGACAAGGTGGTCATTGATTCGCCGAAGGCGCGCCTGGGTATCGTCACCACCGGCAAGAGCTACCTGGACGTGCTGCAGGCCCTGGAATACCTGGGTATCGACCGCAGGGTGGCCGAGGACATCGGCATCCGCGTCTACAAGGTCGGCATGACCTGGCCGCTGGAACCGCTGGGCATCCGCGAGTTCGCCCGCGGCCTGGAGGACATCATCGTCGTCGAGGAGAAGCGCAGCTTCGTCGAGCGGCAGATGAAGGAATACATGTACAACTGGGAGCACGGCAAGCGCCCCAGCATCGTCGGCAAGTACGACGAGGACGGCAACTGGGTGCTGCCAAGCACCAACGAGCTGACCCCGGCCCGCATCGCCCGTGTCATCGCCAGCCGCGTGCAGCGCTTTTTCCGCTCCGAGGCCATGGACGACCGCCTGAAGTGGATCGCCGCCAAGGAAAAAGAGCTTGCCCTGCCGCGGGCCAACTTCCCGCGCGTGCCGCACTACTGTTCGGGCTGCCCGCACAACACCTCGACCGTGGTGCCGGAGGGCTCGCGCGCGCTCGGCGGCATTGGCTGCCACTACATGGTCACCTGGATGGACCGCCGCACCGACACTTTCACCCACATGGGCGGCGAAGGCGTCACCTGGGCCGGCCAGGCGCCCTTCACCGAGGAGAAGCACGTCTTCCAGAACCTCGGCGACGGCACCTACTTCCACTCCGGCTCGCTGGCCATCCGCCAGTCCATCGCCGCCGGCGTCAACATCACCTACAAGATCCTCTACAACGACGCCGTCGCCATGACCGGCGGCCAGCCGGTGGACGGCACCCTGACCGTGCCCGACATCGCCCACCAGGTGCGCAGCGAGGGCGTGAAGACCATCGTCGTGCTCAGCGACGACATCGAGAAGTGGTCGGACAAGTCCATCTTCCCGGCCGGCGTCGAGTTCCACGACCGCAAGGAACTCGACGCGGTGCAGAGGCGCCTGCGCGAGACTCCTGGCACCACCGTGCTGATCTACGACCAGACCTGCGCCGCCGAGAAGCGCCGCCGGCGCAAGCGCGGCAAGATGCCGGACCCGGCCAAGCGCATCGCCATCAACTCGCTGGTCTGCGAGGGCTGCGGCGATTGCGGCCTGAAGTCCAACTGCGTCAGCGTGCTGCCAAAGGAAACCGAGTACGGCCGCAAGCGCGAGATCGACCAGAGCAACTGCAACAAGGACTTCAGCTGCGTGCAGGGCTTCTGCCCCAGCTTCGTCACCATCAAGGGCGGCGGCCTGCGCAAGCGCAAGGGGGTGGACGCGTCCGAGCGCCTGGCGCGGCTGCCGCAGCCGCAGTTCCGCTCCGATCTCGAGCGGCCCTGGAACATCCTGATCACCGGCGTCGGCGGCACCGGCGTGGTGACCATCGGCGCCCTGCTGGGCATGGCCGCGCACCTGGAGAACAAGGGCGCCAGCGTGCTCGACCAGACCGGCCTGGCACAGAAGGGCGGCGCGGTGACCACGCACGTGCGCATCGCCCGCTCGCCGGCCGACATCCACGCCGTGCGCATCGCCGCCGGCGAGGCCGACCTGGTGCTGGGCTGTGACATGGTCGTCGTGAACGACTACTGGTCGCTGTCGAAGATCCGCGCCGACCGCACCGAGGTGGTGCTGAACGACTACCAGGCCATGCCCGGCCCCTTCACCCGCCTGCCGGACATGCAGTTCCCGGCAGCCGGCATCGTCGAGGCGGTGCGCACCGCCCTGGGCGGCCGCCAGCCGCTGCAGGTGCCGGCCACCGAGATCGCCACCGCCCTGCTGGGTGACGCCATCGCCACCAACCTGTTCATGCTGGGCGTGGCCTGGCAGCGCGGTCTGGTGCCGGTGAGCTTCGAGGCCCTGATCCGCGCCATCGAGCTCAACGGCGCCGCGGTGGAGATGAACAAGCAGGCCTTCGCCTGGGGCCGCCTGGCCGCCGTGGATCCGCAGGCGGTGCTCGAAGCCGCCGGCCTGGCGGAGCAGCCGGTCGCCACCGGCCCGGCCGATCCGCTGGACGACGAACACATCAGCGAGTCGCTGGACCGGATGATCGAGCGCCGCGCCGCCTTCCTCACCGACTACCAGGACAAGGCCTATGCCGGCCGCTACCTGGCCCTGGTGGACAAGGTGCGCCAGGCCGAGGCGCGCAAGCTGCCGGGCTCGACCAGGCTGACCGAGGCGGTGGCCCGCTACTACTTCAAGCTGATGGCCTACAAGGACGAGTACGAGGTGGCGCGCCTGTACACCTCGGGCCAGTTCCGCAAGCGCATCGAGCAGCAGTTCGAGGGCGACTACCGCATCCACTTCAACCTGGCGCCGCCGCTGTTCTCCAGGCGCGACGCCGAGGGCCGGCTGATCAAGAAGGAGTACGGCCCCTGGGTGTTCACCCTGTTCAGGCTGCTGGCGAAGATGAAGGGCCTGCGCGGCACCGCCTTCGACATCTTCGGCCGCACGGAGGAGCGGCGGATGGAGCGGCGGCTGATCGCCGACTACGCACAGGTGATCGAAGAGCTGCTGGCGGGCCTGGATGCCGGCAATGCCGACCTGGCCGCCGAGATCGCCTCGGTGCCGGAGCACATCCGCGGCTACGGTCACGTCAAGGAAGCGCACCTGACCAGGGCCAAGGCCCGCGAGGCCGAACTGCTGGCGCGCTGGCGCAACCCGCAGGCGGCGCGCGACGCCGCCTGAGGACGCCGGCACTCAGCCGACCGCTTCGCCCTGCTGGTGCCTGAGGATCAGCTCGGCCAGCCAGGGCTCGCCCTTCTGGGTCAGCTCCAGCGGCGTCATCTCCCAGCCGGTCAGGACCATGGCCTCGGCGATGCTGAAATCCAGCTGCGCCTTGGTGAACTTGCGCTCGCCGGCGGCCACGGCCTCCAGCACGGCGCGACCGGGGATGGGCGCGTCCATCTCGGCGGCCTTGGCGGCTTCGGCCGCTGCCGGGTCGGATCCGCCATGGTTGGCCAGCCATTCGATGCGGCGCAGGGCATCGGACTGCGGATCGTTGCTGCCGGCCACGTCCGGGGCGGCGGCGGCCAGGGACTTGTGCAGGGTCTTGAGCTGTCCGGCCGTCTTCATCTGCTGCAGCTTGGCGGCATCGCGGGAATGTTCGGCGGCCTCGACGTCATGCAGCAGGCGTTCGCGTTCGGCCAGCAGGGCCGTCATCGCCTGCTCGATGGCTTCGAGGCGGACCAGCCAGGCGCCGGCCTGGGGCGGGGAGGCCGCCACCATGGCGTCGCGGAGGGCCTTGATCTGGGCGCGGGGGTCGCTCATGGCCTGGCGATTATAGGCTTTCGCCCGCGGGGTCGGAGCAGCGGCCACGCCCCGGACGGGGCGGTGGCCGGCGCCGGCCAGGGGTCCTGGCAGGGCAGGATCGGAGTCGGCCGGGTCCGAGCCGGGACGGTGACGCCGGCGCCCCGCCGGGAGGCCGTCAGCGGCCGGGGCCGACGTCTATGAAGCGGAGGAACTCGGCTCGGGTGCGGGCGTCCTCGCGGAAGCTGCCCAGCATCTTCGAGGTGACCATGCCGACCCCACGCTTGTGGATGCCGCGGGTGGTCATGCATTCGTGGGCACCCTCGACCACCACGCCGACGCCGCGCGGCTGCAGCACATCCTGGATGCAGCGGGCGATCTGCGCGGTCATCTTCTCCTGTACCTGGAAACGGCGGGCGTAGGCCTCCACCACCCGGGCCAGCTTGCTGATGCCCACCACCTTGCCGTCAGGCAGGTAACCGATGTGCACCTTGCCGATGATCGGCGCCATGTGGTGCTCGCAGTGCGACTCGAACTCGATGTCGCGCAGCACGATCATTTCGTCGTAACCCGCCACCTCCTCGAAGGTGCGCGCCAGGTAGTCGTGCGGATCCTCGCGGTAGCCGCGGAACCAGTCGCCGTAGGCCTCGACCACCCGCCGCGGCGTGTCCAGCAGGCCCTCGCGATCGGGGTCCTCGCCGGCCCAGCGCAGCAGGGTGCGCACGGCCTCCTCGGCCTCGGCCTGGCTGACGGTCTTCTCCTTCCGGCTCATCGTCACAGCCTCCCGGTTCGGGGTGGCCAGTGTAGCCGGCCCCGGCTCAGCGCGGCCGGCTGGCCCGCTCCGACACCCACAGCGCCAGGCCCACGATCAGCATGGACAGGGCGAAGGGCGCGCCCGGGAATTCGAAGCCCAGGCTGCCGTCGATCGAGGCCGCGAACACCTGGCTGAACACTACCGGCGCGACGATACCCGCCAGGCTGGCCAGGCTCATGAAGGCGCCCTGCAGCCGTCCCTGCACGTCCGGCCCCAGGCGACGGGTGGCCAGGGCCTGCAGCGAGGGATTGGCCAGGCCCCAGAACGCCATCACCGGAATGCCGGCCAGGAACCAGGCGCCGCTGGGCGCGATGCTGTACAGCGCGAACCCGCCCAGACCGGCGGCCTGGCCCAGCAGCAGCGCCCTGCGCTCGCCGATGGCGGCGACGATGCGGCCGATCAGCCCGGCCTGGACGATGGCCGTGCAGACGCCCACCGCCGCCAGCACATAGCCGACCTCGCGGATGCCCCAGCCGTAGGCGTGGTCGGCGAACAACACGAACACGCTGGGAAACACGTAGTGCGCCAGCGCCCCCAGGAGGACCACGGTCGCCAGGCCCAGCACCTGCGGATAGCGGCGCAGCAGCGCCAGTGCGCCCAGGGGATTGGCATGGCGCCAGTCCACCCGGGCGCTGCGCCGCTCCGGCGGCAGCGATTCCGGCAGCACGAGCAGGCCGTAGCCGAAGTTGCCCAGGGCCAGGCCCGCCGCCACCCAGAACGGCAGGCGCAGGTCGATGTCGCCCAGCAGGCCGCCCGCCACCGGACCGACGATGAAGCCCAGGCCGAAAGCCGAGCCAAGCAGGCCGTAGGCGCGCGCGCGCCGCTCCGGCGGCACCACGTCGGCGATGTAGGCGTTGGCGATGGAGTAGCTGGCGGCGGTGGCACCGGAAATCAGCCGGCCGATGAACAGCAGCGGCAGCGACTGCGCCACCGCCATCAGGATGAAGTCCAGGCCCAGGCCCAGGCAGGACAGCAGGATCACCGGCCGCCGCCCGAAGCGGTCCGACAGCGCGCCCTGGATCGGCGCGCAGGCGAACTGCACCGCCGCGAACACCATGCCGAACACCCCGACCCAGCGCGCGGCGGTGGCGGTATCACCGCCGACGAACTGCTCGATCAGGTGCGGCAGGACGGGGATGATCAGGCCGAAGGCCAGGATGTCCAGCAGCACCACGATGAACACGAACACCATCGCGGCGTTGCGCATGCGTCACTCCACGCGGCAGAACACCGCCTTCAGGTAGCGGCTTTCGGGCACATGCGCCAGGAAGGGATGGTCGGCGCCGGCGCCGGCCACCTTGAACACCTGCACGGTCCGGCCGGCGTAGAAGGCCGCCCGCCGCAGCATGTCCAGGAACTGCTCCTCGCTGACCAGGCCGGTGCAGGAGCAGGTGAGGAAGACGCCGCCGGGCTTCACCACCGACAGCGCCAGCCTGTTCATGTCCAGGTACTTCTTCAGGGCCGGAATGACCTGCTCGCGGTCGCGGGTCATCTTGGCCGGGTCCAGCACCACTACGTCCCATTGCTGGCCGCGCTGCTGCGCCTCGCGCAGCCATGGGAAGAGGTCGGCCTGGACGAAGCGCACCCTGGCGTCGTTCAGGCGCGCGTTCTGCTGCGCCACCTCGAGGATGCCCTCGTCCAGGTCGAGGCCGGTGACCTCGTCGGCGCCGCCGCGGGCCCTGGCGTAGATGGCGAAGCCGCCGGAGTTGCAGCAGATGTCCAGCACCTTCGCGCCGGCACAGAAGCGCGAGAGGTACTCGCGGTTCTCGCGCTGGTCGGCGAAAAAGCCGGTCTTGTGGCCGCTGCCCGGGCTGGCGCGGAACTTCAGCCCATGCTCTCTGATGACGCTGGGTTCGGGCGCCGCCGGCGCGCGGAAGTCGAAACTCTCCTGCTTCTGCACGTGCTCCTCGGCGAAGCTGTAGAAGCGGCATCCCGGGAATGCCTCCGCCAGCGCGGCGTAGATCCATTCGCGGTGGCGGAAGGCGCCGGCCGAGAAGAACTCCACCACCAGCAGGTCGCCGTAACGGTCCACCACCAGGCCGGAGAGGCCATCCCCCTCGGAATGCACGACGCGCCAGGCGTCGGAAACCGCGTCCAGCCGCAGCATGTCCCGGCGCAGCGCCACGGCGGCGCGGATGCGGCGGCGGAAGAAGGCCTCGTCCAGCGCTTCGTCCGGATCGTCGGTCAGCACGCGCAGGGCGATGCGCGAGTGGCCGTTGTAGAAGCCGCGGCCGACCCATTGGCCGCTGGCGTCGAGGATGTCGACCAGACTGCCGGGGCGTGGCTTGGCAACCGGCTTCTCGACCATCTTCTGGAAGATCCAGGGATGGTTGGAGCGGCGCTCGATCTTGAGCCGGATCACCGGCAGGGCGGGGGTTTCCATCGCCGCATTCTACCGGCGCGGCGGCCGGCACGGGCTCAGCCCGGCGGCGGCGGCGCCGCTTCGACGCGATCGCCGCCGGCGCGTTTGGCGGCGTACATGGCTTCGTCGGCGCGCTTGATCAGGGCCTCCAGGTCGAGCTCGCCGCGGCCGGCCTCGGCCACGCCCATGGATACCGGGGTCGGCAGCTCGATGCCGCGGAACACCAGCAGATCGCGGGTCAGGGCCTCGTGCAGGCGTTCGGCTACCCGGCGGGCGCCGGCCAGGTCGGTATTGGGCAGCAGGGCCACGAATTCGTCGCCGCCCATCCGGCACAGCAGGTCCTCGCCACGCAACACCTGCCGGGCCCGCTCCGCCAGGTGCCGCAGCATGCGGTCGCCGGCCTCGTGACCAAGGCTGTCGTTGACCGGCTTGAACTGGTCCAGGTCCAGCAGCAGCGCACTGACCACGCGGCCATGCCGGCGGGCCTCCGCCAGCATGCGGGTTCCGGCTTCCAGCAGCACCGCACGCGCCATCACGCCGGTCAGCGGATCCACCGAGGCCAGCTGGCGCAGGGCGTTGTAGGCCTTCTCGGTGTGCATCAGCACGAACCCCAGGCTGAGGAAGGTGACGCCGAGGGAGGCGTAGACGAATACCGCCAGGTCGGCGGCGGCGGCCTGCAGCAGGCTGCCTTGGGCCTGTGGCTCGCCGGCGTGCACGCCCATCCGCCACAGCAGCAGGGCCACGCCCAGCCAGGCGTAGACGCCGGTGAACCGGGCGGCGCCGAAACCTTCGCGGCGGAACGGCCGGCGCAGCGCCCAGCCGATTCCCCCCAGGGTCAGGACGCCGACCGCGCACACCACCAGCACCCGCGCCGAGTAATGCGGCCAAATGGCCGAAAGCAGCCACAGCATGACCGTGGCGGCCAGCACGATCGCCCACCAGGCGCCGGCCCGTTCGGGCAGCTCCCGGAACCCGCGCACCGCCCGGCACATCTCGGCGTAACCGAGCAGCAGCAGGCCGTTGCCCAGGGCGATGGAAGCCGCGTCCGGTGCCAGGTCGCGCATCGCCAGCAGGGTCCAGGCGACCAGCTGCAACAGCAGGGCCACCGTCCAGATGCGCAAATGCCTGCGCCGCTCGGCCGGGAAGGCCCGGCCGGCGTGGGTCAGCAGCAGGACGGTGACCACGCCCAGCAGCACCGCCAGCACCAAGATCGTCCGGACATCCAGCATGCTGCCTCCCGTTCGCCCGCCAGGCCCAGTCCGGGCGGGCGCCGCGAGGGGGGCTTTGACAGCCTCCTCACGGCCCATGGCAGACTGTACAGCGTAGAAGGGGAGTAGCTCCCGCTGCCGTGATCGTCATCACGGGCCGGTTCGACCGGCCCCGGTCCGGCAGGCAGGTTCCGGCCTGCGAGCGAGACCTTCGCCCGCGTCAGGCGAAGGCCGTTCCGTCCCGGAACCCGGCCCGGCGCGGTCGATCGTCACCGCACCGGAGCCCTCATGGAAACCATCGGAACCCCGCTGTTGTGGGTCGTCTTCACCGCCCTGGTCCTGGCCGCGCTGGCCGTGGACCTGCTGGTCCTGCGCCAGAACGGTCCACACAAGGTCAGCACCCGCGAAGCCCTGGTCTGGTCCCTGGCCTGGGTCGCCCTGGCCATGGCCTTCAACGCCGGCCTGTGGTGGTACCTGCGCGGCCAGGCGCCGGCGGAGGAGGCCGAACGCATCGCCCTGGAGTTTCTCACCGGCTACCTGGTGGAGAAGGCGCTGGCGGTGGACAACATCTTCGTCTTCCTGATGCTGTTCACCTATTTCGCGGTGCCGCCGCAATCGCAGCAGCGGGTGTTGATCCTGGGCGTGCTCGGCGCGATCGTGCTGCGCGCGATCATGATCTTCATCGGCGCGGCGCTGATCGCCCGCTTCCACTGGATCCTGTATTTCTTCGGCGCTTTCCTGCTGTTCACCGGCGTAAAGATGCTCTGGGCCGCCGGCCAGGAGCCGGACATGGACAAGAACCCGGTGTTGCGCTGGATCACCGGCCACCTGCCGCTGATCCGCCGCTATCACGGCGAGGCGCTGTGGATCGGTCAGGGCAGCCGGCGCAAGTACACGCCGCTGTTCATCGTGCTGGTGATGATCGCGGTCACCGATGTCATTTTCGCCGTGGACTCGATCCCGGCCATCTTCGCCATCACCACCGACCCGTTCATCGTGCTGACCTCGAACGTGTTCGCGGTGCTGGGCCTGCGCGCGCTGTATTTCCTGCTGGCCGGCGCCGCCGAGAAGTTCCACCTGCTGGCCTACGGCCTGGCCCTGGTGCTGGTATTCATCGGCGCCAAGATGCTGCTGGTGGACGTCTACAAGATTCCGATCACGGTCTCACTGGGCGTGGTGGCCGCGACCATCGCCACCGCCATGGCCCTGAGCCTGTGGATCCGGCCCAGGACCGAGCAGGCGGGCCGGCCGGGCCTCTGAGCCCTTGCGCCCGCCGCCGACGCCCCCACGATGGCCGGCATGGACCCGGAACAGCGGCAGTACGCCGAGGCGGTGCGGCAAAGGTTACGGCGCGGGTTGCTGGCCACCATGGCCTTCGTCGCCGCGCTGGGCGCCATCCATTTCTCCGGCCCCTGGCCGGGCGCGCTGGTACCGCAGTCGCCGGCCGGCCTGATCGGGGTCCTGACCGCGCCCCTGCTGCACGGCTCGCCCGGGCACTGGCTGGGCAATGGCGTGGCCTTGCTGTTGCTGGCGCCGCTGGTCCATACCGTGTACCCGCGCGCCACACTGCGGGCGCTGCCGCTGATCTGGCTGGGCTCGGGCCTGGGCACCTGGTTCATCGCCGCCGGCGATGCGCCGCATATCGGCGCCAGCGGCCTCACCCACGGCCTGGGGTTCCTGCTGTTCGCCCTGGGCCTGCTACGGCGCGACCGCACCGCCATCGCCGCCGGCCTGATCGCCTTCTTCTTCTACGGCGGCATGCTGCTGACGGTGCTGCCGCGCGAGCCCGGCGTCTCCTGGGAATACCATCTGTGCGGCGCCGCCATGGGCGTGCTGGCGGCCCTGCGCTGGCGCCGGCTGGATCCGCCGCCACCGCGGCAGCGCTACAGCTGGGAGTCGGAAGACCCTGAGGGCGATGCCGGGCGCGCGAAGATCGAGGACCCGCTGGAACCGCCGCCGCCCCGGGAGGTGCCCGTCCTCTGGCAGCGGCCGGAGGAACCGCGCGGGCAGGTCCTGCCTTTCCGCCCGCGCCGGCGCGAAACGGATGACGGCGATGTCTGAGGCCGGGGCTGTCCGCTCGCCAGCGGCCACCCCGTTTGCCCGGCCATGAGCCCGGACTGGCAGTTCGACATCCCTTCGGCCTTGCTGGTCGGCGCGCTGCTGACCCTGCTGATCGGCCTGGTGCTGATGGCGGTGGCCCGGTCCGTTCCGGACGCCGTGCGGCCCGCCGTGCGTTGGTGGGTGGTCGCCACCCTGGTACAGCCGGCCGGCTTCGTCCTGATCACCCTGCGCGGCGGCGCGCCCGCCTGGGCCACGGTGGTGCTGGCCAATGCGCTGATCGCCTTCGCCTTCGTCGCCTATGCCCTGGCCCTGCATCGCTTTTTCGGCAGTCGGGCCCGACCCGCCCCGCTGCTGGCGCCATGGCTGGTCGTCGTGGCCGGCTCCGTCTGGTGGGGCTTGCTCGTCCCGGACCTGACCGCCCGGCTGGTGGTGGTGTCGCTGGCGATGGCCGCGATCCTCGCCTACGGCGCCCGGACCCTCTACCGTCATGCCCACCGACGCGACCGCCTGCATCACGTGGTCGGCCTGTCCTTCGCCGCGGCCGGCGGCATCCTGGCCTACCGCGCCGGCGTTCTGCTGGTGGACCCGGCCCGGGTCACCGGTGTCTTCACGCTAAACCACGTGCAGATCCTGACCTATGCGGTCGGCGGCATCCTGCCGGTGGTCGCCACGGTCGGCTTCCTGCTGATGGGCAACGAGCGCAGCGCGCGCGAGCTCGAGCGGGCCGCGCGGGTGGACTACCTGACCGACTGCTACAACCGCCGTGCCATCGAGGAACTCGGCGCGCGGATGATGGCGGCGGCACGCCGGCACGGCATGTCGCTGGCGGTGCTGGTCATAGACCTGGACCACTTCAAGCGCATCAACGACGAGCTCGGCCACGCCGCCGGCGACGAGGCCCTGGTGCGTTCCGTCGAGCGGATCCGCGACTGCCTGCGGGCGGACGACCTGCTGGGCCGCCTGGGCGGCGAGGAGTTCGTGGTGCTGATGCCCAACACCGATTCGGCCAGCGCGGTGGCGGCGGCCGAGCGCATCCGCGAGAACTTCAATGCCTTGCCGCTGGTGCTGGGAGACGTCTTGCGGCCGGTGACGCTGTCGATCGGGGTGGCGGTGCTGGCGCCGGCCGATCGCCTGTTCTCGCAACTGCTGCAACGCGGCGACCGGGCCATGTACGCGGCCAAGAACGCTGGCCGGAACCTGGTGATCGCCGATCCGATGAGCGGATGGGTGGACACGCGGCCCTAGGCCGGCGCTGTCTCACAGATGGCTCAGGGGCAGTCCGCGCGGCGGCTTGACCGTCCTGAGCACGAAGCTGGTGTTCACGTCGGCGACGCCGCTGGCGTTGAGCAGGCGGTCGAGCAGGAAGCGGGAAAAATGCTCCAGGTCCTGCACCACCACGTACAGCAGGTAGTCCATGTCGCCGGTGAGGGCGTGGCAGGCCACCACCTCGTCCCAGCGGTTCACCCGCTCGGCGAAGGCGGCCACCAGGTCGGGCTCGTGCCGTTCCAGCTGCACGCGCACGAAGGCCTGCAGGCCCAGGCCGAGCCTGGCCGGATCCAGCACCGCGGTGTAGCCGGCCAGCACGCCCGCCTGTTCCAGCCGTTGCACCCGGCGCAGGCAGGCCGAGGGCGAAAGCCGGACCCGTTCGGCCAGCTCGGCATTGCTCAGGCGGCCTTCGCGCTGCAGCTCGGCCAGCAGGGCCAGGTCGGTACGGTCGAGGCGCGTATTGTCCATTATTGATCGCTGATGCTGCTTTTCGCGCAATGATGTTGCGCTCATTCAGGGTAATCATGCAAGCATGCAAGGCAATTGCGTCTCCCCGGCGCTAGACTTGTTCCCATACGGAAGCCCGGAGGCCGCCATGAACCAGCCGCGCCGCGTCGAACACCAGCTCACCGACAAGGGCTATGTGCCGGTCTACACCACCGCCGTGGTCGAACAGCCCTGGTCCAGCTACAGCCGCACCGACCACGAGGTCTGGGCCACCCTGTTCGCGCGCCAGCAACAGGTGCTGGTGGGCCGGGCCAGCGAGGAGTTCCTGCGCCAGCAACGGGCCATGGGCATGTCGGCCGACCGCATTCCGAAGTTCGACGAGCTCAATCCGTTGCTGCGCAAGGCCACCGGCTGGGAGCTGATCGGCGTCGAGGGCCTGCTGCCGGAACTGACCTTCTTCGAACACCTGGCCAACCGCCGCTTCCCGGTCACCTGGTGGATCCGCAAGCCCGAGCAGCTGGACTACCTGAGCGAGCCCGACCTGTTCCACGACCTGTTCGGTCACGTTCCCTTGCTGATGAACCCGGTATTCGCCGACTACATGGCCGCCTACGGCCGTGGCGGCGTCAAGGCGCACGGCATCGGTCCCGACGCGCTGGTGAACCTGACCCGGCTGTACTGGTACACCGTGGAGTTCGGCCTGATCCGCGAAGCCGGCGGCCTGCGCATCTATGGCAGCGGCATCGTCAGCTCCAAGGGCGAGTCCATCCACTGCCTGGAAAGCGAGGCGCCCAACCGCATAGGTTTCGACCTCGAGCGGATCATGCGCACGCGCTACCGGATCGATACCTACCAGAAGACCTATTTCGTCATAGACAGCTACGAGCAGCTGATGGAGGCGACTGCGCCGGACTTCACGCCGATCTACGCGAAGCTGGCGCAGCTCGACAGTTTTCCCGCCGGCTCGGTGCAGCCCGGCGATGCGGTGATCCATCGCGGCACCGGCGAGGGCTGGCTGGACGACGGCGACGTCTGATCCGCTCCGGCTGCAATCCCGCTCGGGAGAGGCGCGCGGCGGAAAGGGTATAGAGTGGCCGCTCGCCGGGTATCGAACCCTGGGAGGTGCCGTCATGGGCGAAATCCCTGCCGTTTCCGGACCTGACTTCGGGCTGGGGGTTGCCCTGGCCGACATCCCCGACGATGGCGTTCTCGCCGGCCACGTGGAGGGCACGCCGGTGTTGCTGGCACGCCTGGCCGACGGCCTGCATGCGGTGTCCGGGAGCTGCAGCCACTACGGCGCGCCGCTGTCCGAGGGCCTGCGGGTGGGCGAGGAGATCCGCTGTCCCTGGCACCATGCCTGCTTCAGTCTGCGCAGCGGCCAGGCGCTGAAGGCGCCGGCCTTCGCCTCGCTGGACCGCTGGCAGGTGCAGACGGTGGCCGGCCGCGTTTTCGTCAGGGAACACGCGCCGGCGCCGGCCGCCGGACCGGCATTCTCCGCCGCCGACCGGAAGCCCCGTCGCATCGTCCTGGTCGGCGGCGGCGCGGCCGCCTTTGCCGCTGCCGAGCGGCTGCGCGCCCTGGGTTTCGACGGGGCGCTGGACCTGCTCAGCGCCGACGACTCGCCGCCCTGCGACCGGCCCAACCTGTCCAAGGACTACCTGGCCGGCACCGCGCCGGAGGACTGGATTCCGCTGCGCCCGCCGTCGTTCTACGCCGAGCGGGACATCCGCCTGCATCTGGACTGTGAAGTGGCCGCGCTCGACCCGGCGCGGCGACGCGTCAGCACCCGCGCCGGCCGGGATTTCGCCTACGACGCCCTGCTGTTGGCCCCCGGCGCCGAGCCCAGGCGCCTGCCCCTGCCCGGCTTCGATCGTCCCGAGGTGCACGTGCTGCGCTCGCTGGCCGACGCCCGCGCGCTGATCGCGGCGGCCTCCGGCGCCCGCCGGATCGCCCTGGTCGGTGCCGGCTTCATCGGCCTGGAGGCCGCCGCCGCGCTGCGCACGCGAGGCCTGGGCGTGCATGTGATCGCGCCGGAGACGCTGCCGCTGGCCGGCCTGCTGGGTGAGGACCTGGCCCGGCATTTGCTCGACCTGCACGGGCAGCAGGGCGTGACCTTCCACCTGGACTGCCGGCCGACCGGTTTCGACGGTCGCTGGCTCGGGCTGTCCGACGGCAGGCGGCTGGAAGTGGACCTGGTCCTGCTGGGCGTCGGCGTCAACCCTCGCACCGCCCTGGCCCAGGCCGCCGGGTTGGCCGTGGACGACGGCATCCTGGTCGACGCGCGCCTGCGCACGTCCGCCGCCGGGGTGTTCGCGGCCGGCGACGTCGCCCGTTATCCGCATGCCGGCGGCACGGCGCGGGTCGAACACTGGGTGCACGCGCAGCGCCAGGGCCAGGTCGCCGCCGCGAACATGCTGGGCGGCGAACAGGCCTTCGATGACCCGCCCTTCTTCTGGACCCACCACTACGGCACGGATCTGCGCTATCTGGGCCATGGCAAGGGCTGGACCGAAGCGGTGATGGATGGCTCGCCCGCGTCCGACCGCTGTCTGGTCCGCTACCTTCGCGACGGCAGGCTGCTGGCGGCGGCGGCGATCGGCCGCGACCGCGAGCTGCTGGCCATCGAAGCGGAGCTGCGTCGGCCGGCCTGAGCGGTGCGGCTGGCCGGGCAATCGCGGCAACGGGCCCGGCGCCGGCGAGACTCAGCGCGCCGGCCGCGGCGGCAGGTACTTGCGGCTGAGCCAGGCGCCGGCAGCCAGGGCCACGCCGATCGGCAGGATCCAGGCGGCGGTGCGCAGCATCTGCGGGTCCAGCATCGGCAACAGGCGCGGCAGGCCGATGCCGAGAAAGGCGACATGGGTGGCGATACCGTTGCCCAGCATGGCCTCCAGATGCTCCTTCAACCACCAGCGCGGATCGGTCGGCGGGCGCCTGACGAAGCGCCTGGCCTGCACGAACACGACGATGCCGATCAGCCCGAACAGCACGATCACCCACTGCATCTGCCGGGCATGGAACAGGCCGAGCCACACCACCGCCAGGCCGGCCAACAGGCAGGCCCAGGCCAGGCCGCGATAGACCGGGCCGGTGTAGCGGACCCAGTCGCGCTTGTCGCGGACGGCGCGCCAGCTCGCCCACAGCGCGGTGGCGGTCAGGATCAGCAGATAGGCCAGAAAGCCGCCGATCACCGGCGCCCTCGGCAGGATGATCGCCACCATCGGCACGGCGCCGGCCAGCAGGGCCGCCATCGCCGGCAGGTAGATCCTGCCGGCCAGCCGGTGCACGCGACTGCCCTTGCGGCTCAGGCCGGCGGTCCAGAAGCTGAGCAGGGCTACGCTGCCGAGCGCCACATGGATGAGGACGAGGGTCTGGTAGAGCAGGCTGGTCATGGCGATCCTCCCGGTTCGCCGCCACGATGCTCCGACAGCGGCGGCGACTGAGGTGCCGGCGGTCATCGGATGCGGGTGCCGGAAGTCACCAGTTGCGGATTCCGCCTTGCCCGGCCCGGTGGCCGGCCGCAAGCTTGCGGCATGGAACTGCGCACCCTCGCCACCGCGGGCAGCTGGCTGTCTCCGCTGAGCCTGGCGGCCTATCTGGCCTGGGCGGCGGTGTGGCTGGGCTTGGGCCATGCGGTCGAGCACGATCCCCTCCGCGGCTGGCTGGCGCGCGCTTGCGCGGTGGTGTTCCTGATCGGCTTCATGGCCGAGGACCGGATCGGGCAGTCGCTCGGCGAGCGTGGTTTCGTGGCCCTGGCCCTGCTGATGGCCGCCAGCGCCCTCGCGCCGGTCGGCCTGGCGCCGTATGCGCCGGCCCCGATCCTGATGGTGCTGCTGGCGGCGGTGCTGGCGGCGCGTTACGAAGGCCGGGCGCTATGGATCTGGCTGCTCGCGCTCAATCTGGCGATGGGCCTGGTCATGTGGCGGACCTGGCAACGCGAGCATTTCATCCTGATCACGATCATCGGCTACAGCAGTTTCCAACTGTTCGCTGCCCTGGTGATGCGTTACGCCATGCGGGCCGAGCGCGCCGGCGAGGCGCTGCGCGCCGCCCACGCCGAGTTGCTGGCCACCCGCTCCCTGCTGGCCGAGGGCGCGCGCGACCGCGAACGCCTGCGCCTGGCCCGCGATCTGCACGACGTGGCCGGACACAAGCTGACCGCGCTCAAGCTCAACCTGGCGGCACTGGCCCGCGATCCCGTTGCCGGGGCCGACCCGCGTACCGCCCTGTGCGTGCAACTGGCCGACGAGCTGTTGGCGGACATCCGCGGCGTGGTGCAGGCGATGCGGCGAAGCGACGGGGTGGACCTGGCCGCCGCCATCCGCGCCCTGGGCGAATGCTTTCCGCGCCCGCGCCTGGAGCTGGAACTGGCCGAGGATGCCCGCCCCGCCAACCTGCAGCAGGCCGAGGCCCTGCTGCGTGCGGTGCAGGAGGCGCTGGTGAACGCCGCCCGCCACTCCCAGGCCAATACCCTGTGGGTGGTGCTGCGGCGCGAGGACGGCCGGCTGCGCCTGGACCTGCGCGACGACGGCCGCGGCGCCGGCGAGCTGCGGCCCGGCAACGGCCTGCGCGGCATGCGCGAACGCCTGGAGGCCGCCGGCGGCGGTCTGCAGCTGCGCCGCACCGAAACCGGCGGCGTGCACCTGCAGGCCTGGTTGCCGGCGGTGGCCGGATGAATGCGCCGGCGCTCCGGCTGGCCCTGGCCGACGACCAGGCCCTGGTCCGCAGCGGAATCCGGGCCCTGCTGGCCGGTTTTCCGCAGCTGGAAGTGATCCTGGAAGCCGGCGACGGCGACGAGTTGCTGGCCGCCCTGGCCGGCACCAGCGTGGACGTGGTGCTCTCGGACATCCGCATGCCCGGCCTGGACGGCTTCGGCCTGGTGCGGGCCCTGCGCGCGCGTGGCGACGCCACCCCGGTGGTGCTGCTGACCACCTTCGACGAGGACGATCTGCCCCTGCGCGCGGCCGAGGCAGGCGCCCAGGGGTTCCTGCTCAAGGACGCCTCGCCGGAAGACCTGTACGAGGCGATCACCCGGGTCGCCGCCGGCGACACCCTGCTGGCGCCGGTGCCCACCGATCCGGTGCGGGCCCGTTACGCCTATCGGGATACCAGCGCGCCCACCGACACCTTCAGCGAAAGGCAGGTGGCCATCCTGCGCCTGCTGGCCGGCGGCTACTCGAACAAGGAGATCGCCCGCGCCGTGCACCTGAGCGAGGGCACGGTGAAGAACTACGTGTCGGAGATCCTGGACAAGCTGGGCACCCGCGACCGCACGCGGGCGGTGCTGAAGGCGATCACGCTGCGGATCATCTGAGCGGGCCGGGCCCGTTCATTCCGGCGCCGGCTCTCCGCGCGGCGGCATCGGCGGCGGGAAGGCGCGCGGATCGTAGTACCAGTCGTTGACGGCCAGGCCCTCGCGAATCTCGCCGGCGCCCACGGCGATGGCCAGCAGCGCGTGGTCGTCGCAGCCGGCCTCGGCCCGGGCGATGCACGCGGAGGCATGGGTGAGCAGGCCCGGCTCGGCGGCGGCTTCCTCCAGCGGCCAGGCGGCCAGCCACCATTCGCCGGCCGGCACCACCAGTTCGAAGGCCGGGACGTCCTGCGCCGTTTCCAGACAGTAGCCGCTTCCTGGATCGGCGGCGGCGATCGCGCAGACTCGCATCGCCGGGTAATGCTCGCCGGGATAAGCGACCCGACCACGCAGGATGGCGGGTGCCGGCCCGCCGCTTTCCCCTGCGGCGCCGGAAACGACGTCCGGACCGGAGGCCGCCGCTGCGGCCGTGTCGGTGTCTGCCGGGGCGGCGGTCGGCGGCGGGCGCGCGGCGACGGCGGGGGCGACGGCCCCGGCGGCGTCAGGAGCCTGCGTATCCGACCGGCAGGCCGCCAGGGCCGACAGCGCCAGGGCGAGCGGGACATGGGCAATGTTCACGGCGGCGTTTCCCCGGATCCTCAGGACAGGATGATGGCCAGCAGGGCGGCGGCGACCATCAGCGCCAGGCCCAGCGTCACCCGCAGGCCGTAGGCGGCGCCGCCGGAGGCCAGGGCCACCGCCGACTTGGCCAGGGCGCTGGCGCCCAGCAGGGCGACCAGGGCCCAGCGCGCCTGGCCTGCGTCGAATACGTTCTCGGCGCTGAGCCTGCCGACGGTGGCGACCGCGGCATGCACCTCGGCCAGGGCGGCGACGGTAGCGCCGGCCATCGCGCCCTTCGGTCCCAGCCAGGCGTTCAGCGCCGCCGAAACGATCAGGACGCCGGTGATGATGACCGCGAAGGCCAGCGCCTGGCGAAAACGGAACATCCGCTGGGCCGCCGTGGGCGGCGGCGGTCCCCCGTCATCGCGACGCAGGCCCAGCGCGCCGCCCAGGGCCAGGACCGTCGCCGCCGCCGCCAGCTCCCGCCAGACCTCCGGCAGCAGGCCCGGCGCCACGGCCAGCAGCACCGGCACGAACAGGCTGAGCGAGGCCAGGTTGGTCAGCATGGCCGCCCCCACCGCCTGGGTCCGCAGGGAGGGTGCGTTTCGCGCACGCTGACCGAACCCGGCCACGGCTGCAGTGGACGAGACATAGCCGGCGAAGAAGCCGGCCACGGCCAGCCCCCAGCGATTGCCCACCAGCCGCAGGGCGACGTGGCCCATGGCGCTGATGGCCATCACCAGTACCACCAGCTTCCACAGCAGGGCCGGATTGAACACGCCCCAGGGGTCGAGGTTGCGGTCGGGTACCAGCGGCAGGATCACCAGGGCCGAGGCCAGCAGGATCAGGCCGTCCTGCAGTTCCGCCTCGCTGACAAGGTCGCGGGCGATACGGTGCAGGGGCGCCTTGGCATACAGCAGCACGGCCACCACCACGCCCAGGGCGGCCGCCAGTTCCGGCAGACCGACCGCCAGGCCGCCCAGCAGCGTGGTCAGGACCAGGGCGACCTCCCCGGTCAGGCCGGGATCCTCGGTGCGGCTCTGCCGATAGCTCATGGCCACGAATACGCCCACCAGCACCAGGACGGCCACGAACGCCGCCGGCTGCAGCCACAGGGCGACGGCGCCGCACAGGGCCGCCAGACCATGGGTGCGCAGGCCGGCCTCAGGCGGACTGGGCCGGTCCTGCTGCCGGCGTTCGCGCACCGCGCCGATCAGCAGGCCCAGGCCCAGGGCTGTGGCCAGGGGTACCCAGGGCGTTTCCGTCGCCATCTCCCCTCCTCACCGGGGTCGGAGCAGCGGCTCCAGGTCAGGGGTCTGACCCCAGGCTCAGGGTAGGGGGTCTGACCCGGGTTTCCAAATGTCGGACAATGGCGGGGTCCCGCCAACTGCCGGAGCGCCATGAGCCCCATCTCCCTGACCCGCCACCTGATCGAGGAACAGCATGCCGGCCACATCAACGCCGACCTGCGACTGCTGATCGAGGTGGTCGCCCGCGCCTGCAAGTCCATCTCCATCGCCGTCGGCAAGGGCGCCCTCGGGGGCGTGCTGGGCGAGGCCGGCACCGGCAACGTGCAGGGCGAGGCGCAGAAGAAGCTGGACGTGCTCAGCAACGAGATCCTGCTGGAAGCCAATGCCTGGGGCGGCCATCTGGCAGGCCTGGCCTCGGAGGAAATGGACCATAGCCAGGCCATCCCCGACGCGGCGCGGCGCGGCAACTACCTGTTGCTGTTCGACCCGCTGGACGGCAGCAGCAATATCGATGTCAATGTCTCGGTGGGCACCATCTTCTCGGTGCTGCGCTGCCCGGAGGGCGTGACCGAGCCGCGCGACGAGGATTTCCTGCAGCCCGGCACCGCCCAGGTCGCCGCCGGCTACACGGTCTACGGCCCCAGCACCCTGCTGGTGCTGACCACCGGCCACGGCACGCACGTGTTCACCCTGGACCGCGAGATCGGCAGCTTCCTGCTGACCCGCCGTGACGTGCGGATCCCGGCCGACACCCAGGAGTTCGCCATCAACATGTCCAACCAGCGGCACTGGGAGCCGGCCACGCAGCGCTACATCGCCGACCTGCTCGCCGGCAAGACCGGTCCGCGCGGCAAGGACTTCAACATGCGCTGGGTCGCCAGCATGGTGGCCGACGTGCACCGCATCCTCAGCCGCGGCGGCATCTTCATGTACCCGCTGGATGCCAAGTGCCGGGAAAAGGGCGGCCGCCTGCGTCTGATGTACGAAGCCAACCCGATGGCCTTCGTGGTCGAGCAGGCCGGCGGCGCCGCCAGCACCGGCCGCCAGCGCCTGCTGGAAGTGCAGCCGACCGCCCTGCACCAGCGCGTGCCGGTGTTTCTCGGCTCGCGCAACGAGGTGGCAGCGGCCGTGGGCTACCACGCCGACGGCTGAACCGGCCCGACACGCCGCGGACGGGCGTCGCCATTGCCCGGGGAGGGGCACGGATGCGCAACGACGATTTCATCGAAGTGTTCGAGGGCGCCCTGGCGCCGGAGCTCTGTGCCGACATCGTGCGCCGGTTCGACGCCAGCGGGGAGGACCAGCCCGGCCTGGTCGGGGGCGGCTTGCACCCGGAACTGAAGGACAGTCGCGACATCGGCATCAGCGGCAAGCCGGAATGGCGCGATGTCGAGGCCCAACTTAGCCAGGCCCTGCTCCACTGCCTGGTGCGCTACCTGCGCCGCTATCCCTACTGCCTGATCGCGCCGCTGATGATCCAGGTGCCGCTGCCGGACGGCTCGCGGCCGCTCCGGGCCGAGGATTTCCCCGCGCTGAGCGACGAATCCCTGACCAGCATCGCCCGCAGCCTGCTGCGCCCGGGCGCCATCAACCTGCAGCGTTACCGCGCCGGCCAGGGCGGCTATCCCTACTGGCACTGCGAGCTGTACCCGCGCGATGCCCGCTGCGAGACCCTGCACCGGCACCTGCTCTGGACGGTTTACCTCAACGACGATTTCGCCGCCGGCGAAACCGAATTCCTGTACCAGAACCGCAAGATCGCTCCGCGCACCGGCAGCCTGGTGATCGCCCCGGCGGCCTTCACCCACACCCATCGCGGCAACCGGCCAGAGGGCGGCGACAAGTACATCGCCACCAGCTGGATCCTGTTCAATCGGGCCGAGCAGATTTTCGGGCAGGCCTAGGACACAAGCCCCGCCGCGCAGGCCCCGCCACGCGCCCCGGCCGCTGGCCCGCTGGCCCGCCGGCCGGGCCCGCTGCCCCAACCCCTGCTCCCGCACCGGCTGCCGGCTAGAACAGGCGGCCCTGCGGCGAGGCTTCGGCCGGCGGCCGGAACTTCGTCGCATCCAGCCGCAGCGCTCGCCATTCCCGGTAACCCAACTTGTGCGTGGCCAGGCGGAAGCGCGACGCCAGCAGTTCGGCCCAGGCGCCGCTGCCGCGCTGACGCAGGCCGAAGCGGGCGTCGTAGTCCTTGCCCTCGCGCGCCTGCCGCACCAGGCTGAGCACGTGCGCGGCGCGCTCGGGGTAGTGCGCCTGCAGCCACTCGCGGACCAGGTCCTTGAGCTCGTGCGGCAGCCGCAGCAGGACATAGCCGGCGCGGATGGCCCCGGCCTCGCGTGCCGCCGCCAGCACCGCCTCCATCTCGTGGTCGTTGATGGCGGGGAGGACCGGCGCGAACACCACGCCGGTGGGAATGCCTGCCTCGGCCAGGCGGCGGATCGCCCGCAGCCGCGCGTGCGGAGCGCTGGCCCGCGGCTCCATGCGCGCCGACAGCCGGTTGTCCAGCGTCGTCACCGACAGCGCCACCGAAACCAGGCCTTCCCGCGCCAGCGGCGCCAGCAGGTCGATGTCGCGTTCGACCAGCGCGTTCTTGGTGAGGATGGTGAAGGGGTGCCGGCATTCTCCCAGCAGCCCGATGATGCCGCGGGTGATGCGCCAGCGCCGTTCGATCGGCTGGTAGGGATCGGTGTTAGTGCCCATGGCGACGGGCGCGCAGCGGTAGGACGGTTTCGCCAGCTCCGCACGCAGCACTTCGACGGCATTGCTCTTGGCGAACAGCTTCGTCTCGAAATCCAGGCCGGGCGAGAGCTCCAGGTAGCTGTGCGAGGGCCGGGCGAAGCAGTAGAAGCAGCCGTGCTCGCAGCCGCGGTAGGCGTTGACCGACCGGTCGAAGGGCAGGTCGGGCGAATCGTTCCGCCGCAGCAGCGAACGGGCCCGTTCCTCGGTGACCGTGGTGGCCGGGTTCGGCGGCGGCTCGCCGTCCCGGAACCAGCCGTCGTCCTCGGCCTGCACCCGCGTCACCGCGAAGCGGCCCTCGCCGTTGCCGGCGGCGCCCCGGCCCTTGATCGCCTGCACTGGCGGCTTGTCTGCCATCATTCCAGCCTACGCCGGCGCCGTCTCACCGGCCGGGACACGAATGACCCAGATGCGCGAACTCTGGCCCCAGCTCGAACCCTGGCTGCTGGCCGTGTGGGGCCTGTACCTGCTGGTACTGGCCTGCTGGATCGTGCTGCAGAAGCGCGAGCCCATCGCGACCCTCAGCTGGTTGCTGGCGCTGGCGGCGCTGCCGGTGCTGGGGCTGGTGGTCTATCACTTCCTGGGGCCGCAGCGGATCCGCCGGCAACGGCATCGCCGCACCCGCGCGCGTTCCGGCCTGCAGGCGGCCCTTCCGGACGGCCTGCGGGCCAGCGAGGATTGCGTCACGGTGGCGAAACTGGGCCAGTCCGTCACTCGTTACGCCCCGGCCACCGCCACCGAGGCCGAGCTGCTGGTCGGCGGTCACGCCACCTACGACGCGCTGCTGGCCGCCATCGCCGGCGCGCAGCACCACCTGCACCTGGAGTACTACATCTTCGAAGCCGACCGGATCGGGACGACGGTGCGTGACGCCCTGGCCGAGCGCGCCCGTGCCGGGGTGCGGGTCCGGCTGCTGCTGGACGCGATCGGCTCGGGCCGGACCCCGAACCGGTTCCTGACCCCGTTGCGCGAGGCGGGCGCCGAGGTCGCCTGGTTCCACCCGGCCCGGCTGCGCTGGCTGTGGCGACCGCGGGTGAACCTGCGCAGCCACCGCAAGCTGGTGGTGGTGGACGGCCGGGAGGCCTTCACCGGCGGCATCAACGTTTCCGACACCCAGGACGAACGCCTGCGCGCCGACGCCTTCCGCGACCTGCACCTGCGCCTGCGCGGCGAGGTGGTGCGCTGGCTGCAACTGGCCTTCCTCGAGGACTGGCACTACACCACCGGCGTGGCCCTGCGCGACCGCAATCTGTGGCCGGAACTTCCGCCTGGCCGCTTGCTGGCCCAGGTGTTGCCGTCCGGCCCTGATTCGCCCTGGGAGGCCATCCACCGGGTCATGGTCGAGGCCATCCATCAGGCAGACCGGCGGGTCTGGTTGGTGACCCCCTACTTCGTGCCCGGCGAGGCCGCGCGCATGGCCCTCACCTCGGCGGCGCTGCGGGGACTGGACGTGCGCGTGCTGGTGCCCGCGCGCAGTGATTCCGCCATCGTCCGCGCTGCCGCCCGCTCCTATTACGACGAGCTGCTGGCGGCCGGCATCCGCGTGTTCGAGTACCAGCCGCGCATGCTGCACAGCAAGGCGCTGTTGGTGGACGGCGATACCTGCCTGCTAGGCAGCGCCAACTTCGACTACCGCAGCTTCCGCCTGAACTTCGAGCTGAACGTGTTGCTGCACGACGTCGGCACCGCCGGCGCCCTGGAAAAGGAGATCGCGGCGTGCCTGGCGGAAAGCCGCGAAGTCGTCGCCGGCCGGGCCAGCGGTCTCGGGCGGCGCCTGGGTGAAGCCTGGGCAAGGCTGCTGTCGCCCCTGCTCTGATCCGGCAGGGCTGGCGTCGTTGCCGGCTTCGGCTACACTGCCGGGCAACGCGAGGTGCGCCCATGTACTGGATCTACCTGCTGCTGTCGGTGCTGTGCCTGGCCCTGGCGATGTCGCGGGGCATCTCCACCGCCTTGTCCTTCCTGTTCCTGCTCGGCGCCTTCGGCTTCATGCTGGCCTGGGTGGTGGGCTGGCTGCAGGCGCGCATCGCCAGCCGCTCGCGCGACGTCAGCCACATCCTGAGCCCGGACGAGTTGCGCCGCATCCGCGAACGGGCGGAGGCCAGGAAATCGCCAGGCGACGGCGGAACGCCGCCGGACGGACCGGCGACCTGAAGACCGCAACGTCCCTGTTCCCGACCCCGGAGGTCTGCATGAACCTGATCATCTTCCTGCTCATCGGTGCCCTGGCGGGCTGGCTGGCCGGCGTGGTGATGAAGGGCCGCGGCTTCGGCGTGATCATCAATATCGTCGTCGGCGTAGTCGGCGCCTGGCTCGGCGGCTGGCTGCTGCCGAAGCTGGGCATCGCCTTCGGCGGCACCGTCGGCAGCTTCATCACCGCCTTCGTCGGCGCGGTGATCCTGCTGGCGATCATCGGGCTGATCAAGAAGGCCTGATCGGACTGGCCGGGGCGGCCGGCTCCAGGCCAGCCCTCAGCCGGCGTCGACTTCGACGCGGTTGCGGCCGGCGCGCTTGGCAGCGTAAAGGGCCGCGTCGGCGCGTCGCAGCAGGTTCTCCGGATCGGACTGCACGTCCGGCTCGTAACCGGCGACGCCGATGCTGACGGTCATGCCGATATCCGAAGCGGAGATGGCTGAGCGGATGCGCTCGGCCCTGCGCGCCGCTTCGTCCCGGTGCACCCCCGGCAGCAGCAGGGCGAACTCCTCGCCGCCGTAACGGGCCAGCAGCTCGCGCTGCGGATCGTGCTCGGCGGCCAGCCGCTGGGCGATCCGGCGCAGCTGGGCGTCGCCTTCGAGGTGGCCGTGGGTGTCGTTGTAGGCCTTGAAGTGGTCGACGTCGATCATCAGCACCGACAGCGGCCGGCGCTGGTCCAGGCAGCGGTACCACTCGCGGCGCAAACCGCTTTCCAGGGCGCGCCGGTTGGCCACGCCGGTCAGCGCATCCTCGGTTACCAGTTCGGCCAGCCTGCGGTTGAGCTCTTCCAGCTCGTGGGTGCGCTCGGCAATGCGCGCCTCGAGCCGGCGATTCTCCATCAGGTAGCGTTCGGTGCGGCGACGGACGCTCCAGACGGTCAACAGGGAAGCGAAGCCGGCGACCGCCAGCAAGCCCAGGCCGATGGCCCACCATTGCTCATACCAGCGCGGCAGCACCCGGAACCGATAGATCATGCCCGGCGCCATGCGCCCGGTGCGGGTACGGGCCTGCACCTCCAGGGCATAGTCGCCGGCCGGCAGCGCGCGGATGAAAAGGTCCCGATCGGCCCAGCTGCTCCATTCCGGGGTGACGCCATGCAGCAGATAGCGGAACTCGGCGCCGCTTTCCATGCTGACCATGGCAAAGCGCAGGCTGAGGCTGTGGCCCGCCGGCACCTCGACCGGCTGGTCTCCGGTACGGGTCGGCAGGCGCAGGACGCTGCCGTCCGGGCCGCGCGCCGTTACCGTCTCCATGCCTAGATGCAGCGGACTGGGCTGCGGCGCCGGCGTTTCCGGGTCGTACTGCAACAGCCCGGACCAGGTGGCGATGCGCAGGACGCCGTCCCTGTTCACCCGCAGGTTCGCGTAGCCGACGGCCTGCGGCGAACCGGGATGCATGGCCAGCCAACGGTCCGCGTCGGGAGGGCGGTGCCACAACTGGCGCCGGGTGTAGGCGAAGGCGCCCAGCGGCGTTTCCTCCACCAGCAGTTCATGCGGCTTGTCCACCAGGGTGTAGGGCGGTGCCGCATCGGGGACGAAACGCTCGCCTTCCCGGCGGAAGCCGGCCTTGCCGCTGATCGCGCGCAGCTGCCCATCCAGCTGATAGACGAAGGTGCCCTCGCGCGGGGTCACGACCAGGCCGCGGGCGTCGTCGAAGCGGGTGCGTTCCAGTACCTTGCCGGTCGCCGTGTCAATGCGCCAGCGTTGCACCGGGCCGCGGGTATCGCCGAACCAGAGTTCGCCGGGCGCCAGCTCCTCCAGGCCGTTGACGCTGATCCCTTCCAGCGGGATTTCCGCCGATGCCTGCCAACGGTTGTCGTGCAGGCGCAGCAGGACCAGTTCGGTGCTGCCGAGCGCGTACACCAGGCCGTTGTCGAAAGTCGATCGCTCGAGCGCATAGATGCCCCGCTCGGGCGCCCCACCCCAGAGGACGCGAGGCGCTTCCTTGCCTGGATCCAGCACCATCATGGCTTCGCGCAGGCCGACCAGCAGGCCTGCCTCGGTCTCCAGCAGGGCGTGGGCCTCGAACCTGGTCCAGTCCAGCCGCTCGGCTTTCAGGCCGCTTCCGGTCTGGCGCAGGCGCTGGACGCCGCGGCTGGTGGCAAGCCAGAGCGCGTTCCGGTGCCAGGCGAAATCCAGCGGCGTGCCGACCAGGCCCTGCTCGGGCCCGAGGAAGGACCAGGGAGAGGGCAAGGCCAGACGGTACAGGTCCCCCTCGGTGGCCACCCACAAGCCACCCTCCCGATCCAGGCCGAGGGCATGGACGGCGAACGCGCCCAGAGCCATGCGCTCGCGCAGACGCAATTCGCGATCGAGCCGAAACAGGGTTCCGTCCAGGCTGCCGACCACCAGGCTTTCGTCCGCCAAGGCCTGCACGACGTAGCTGCGGGTGCTGCGGACCACGTCGCTGCCCTCGCCGGGCACGGCCTGCACGCCATTCCCGCCCAGGCGGTGGAGCCCATTTTCCGCCACCACCAGGACTCCGTCCGGACGCTCCACCAGGCCTGCGACCGGCACATCGGCGAAGCTTGCCCCGCCGGGTACCGGAACGAAGCGGCCCTGGTCGAAGCGCACCAGGCCCTGGCCCTGCACGCGCAGCCAAAGCTGGTCGTCCACCACGTAGAACGATCGCGCCTCTTCCGGCAGGGGCCAGCGTTCCGGGTTGCCGTTGTCGTAGGGCAGGAAATGCAGGTTCCGCTCGGCGCGGAAGTACACGCCTTCCGGTCGGGCCAGCACCTCCCAGACGATGCCGACGTGACGTTGGACATCGCGCAGGCCGGCCCGGCTCAGCAGCTCTTCGTAGACGAAGCGTCCCTCGCCGTTGCGGGCCAGCCGGCCGAAGGTGTCGTAGCCGCCGACGTAGATTTGTCCGTCGGCCCCCAGGGCCAGCGAACGGCCCGGGGAGCGACCGGCAAGCTCGGTCAACTCCCAGGTGACGCCGTCGTACACCAGCACGCCCTCGACATTGCCGACGAACAGCTCGCCGCCCGCGCCGGTGGCGAGGGCGAAGTGTCCTGGCATGGCCTTGGTGACGCCCGATCCGAAGCTCTGCAACAGCGGAGCGCCGGGAATGGTCCCGGCGCTCGCCTCGGGCAGCGGGGCCAGCAGGCAGAAGGCCAACAGGCCGATCAGGACGAGGCGGGACGGGCGCATGGGCCGATTATCCATCCCGCCGGGGGGCGGAAAAGGGGCCGGGAACCGGTTTTCCGCCGGGCGGTGGCCGCAGTACGCTGGACGCATGACCGTACTGAGCGTGAACGTCAACAAGGTGGCCGTGCTGCGCAACTCCCGCGGCGGACTCGAACCGCGCGTGACCCGGGCCGCGGAGGTGGCGATCGCCGCCGGTGCGGGCGGCATCACCGTGCACCCCCGTCCCGACCGGCGGCACATCCGGCCGGCGGATGTGGACGCTCTGGCGGCGCTGGTCGCCGGCCGGGCCGAGTACAACCTCGAGGGCAACCCTTTCGCACCGCCGCGGGACGACTATCCGGGCTTTCTCGCCCTGGTGGAGCGGGTACGCCCGACCCAGGCCACGCTGGTGCCGGACGGCGACGGCCAGATCACCTCCGATCATGGCTTCGACCTGGCCCGGGACGCGGATCGGCTGCGCCCGCTGGTAGCCGAGCTCAAGGCCATGGGGGTGCGGGTGTCGCTGTTCGTGGATGCCGGGGCGCCGGCCCTGGACAGGGCGGCCGAGATCGGGGCCGATCGCATCGAGATCTATACCGGCCCGTACGCGGAAGCCCACGCGGCCGGCATGGCAGGACCGGAGCTGGAGCGCTGCGCGGAAACGGCCAGGCGCGCCCGGGCACTGGGACTGGGGGTGAACGCGGGCCATGACCTGAGCCAGGAGAACCTGGGCGATTTCCTGCGCGCCGTGCCCGGCGTCCTGGAGGTCTCCATCGGTCATGCCCTGATCGGCGAAGCCCTGTACGCCGGCTTGGACACCACCGTCCGGGCCTACCTGGACATCATCGCCGCCAGCCGGCAGGGCAGCTGAGCCGACGCTTTCCGTTCGGACGGTCTGACACAACGGCACAGCCCCGGATCCCGGCGCCTGGCCCGGCTTCCGGACGCTGGCTCCGAAGGCGCAAAAAAACGCCGCCCGGGTGGGCGGCGTCGCTGCAGGGTATGGCCGGAAGCCGGGTCTCAGGCGCCCGGTTCCACGAAGGCGATCTTGGCCATGCCCGCGTTCTTCGCGCGGGACAGGACCTTGGCCAGGGTTTCGTACTGGGCGTCGGGATCGGTCTGGATCTCGACGGTGGGCTGCTTGGTCACGTCGCCGCCGGCCCGCTCGGCTTCCACCTCGAGGGCGGCCTGCAGGGCGGAGATCGGCATCGGCGTGCCATTCCAGGTGACGGTGCCGCCGGCTTCCACCCGCAGCCGGATCGGCTCGGGCGGGTCCTTGGGCTGCTCGGGCGGCTTGGTCGAACGCTGCGGCAGGTCCACCTGGATCTGGTAGGAGAGGGCGGGCGCGGTGACCATGAAGATGATCAGCAGCACCAGCATCACGTCCACGAGGGGCGTGACGTTGATGTCGGCCATCGGGCCGCCGCCGGAATTGCTGGAAAATGCCATGGCGGTCTTACCTCAGCGCTCGGGAGTGGACACGAAGCCCACCTTGCGGATACCGGCCCGGCGGACATCCTGGACGATCTCGTGGATGATCTCGTAGCGGGTGATGTTGTCGGCGCGGATGTCGATCTGCGGCTGCGGCTGGCGCTGGGCCGTCACCGCCAACCGGGCTTCGAGCATGTCGCGGGTCACCGCTTCGTCGTTCCAGTAGGTCTTGCCCTCCGCCGTCACCGCGATGGTGATCGGCGGAATCTCGATGACAGGCTTCTCTTCCAGGGTGGCCTGCGGCAGCTCGACCTTGACCTTGTGCGACATCAGCGGCGCCGTGATCATGAAGATGATCAGCAACACCAGCATCACGTCCACGAGGGGCGTGACGTTGATGTCGGCCATCGGGCCGCCGCCGGAGGAATTGCTGGAGAAGGCCATGCCTTTGGCTCCTGGTCGGTCGGTTGCTTAACGCTTGCCCGGGGCGTCGCCCACGCGCGAACCGGTGGCGAAGAAGTCGTGCAGGTCGTGCGCGAAGGTATCGAACTTGGCGTAGGTGTTGCGGTTCTGGCGCACGAAGGCGTTGTAGGCCAGCACCGCCGGGATGGCGACGAACAGACCCAGGGCGGTCATGATCAGCGCCTCGCCCACCGGGCCGGCGACGGCGTCGATGGAGGCCTGGCCGGTGGCACCGATGCGGATCAGGGCGCCATAGATGCCCCACACGGTACCGAGCAGGCCGACGAACGGAGCCGTCGCGCCGACCGTGGCCAGCCAGGTCAGGCCGTTCTCGAGCTTGGCGCTTTCGCGGGTCACCGCCTGGCGCAGGGCCCGATCGATGAACTCGGAGCGGTTCAGCGCGTCCACCAGGCGGCTGCCCTCATGGCGCTGATGGTGGGCGGCGGCCTGGGCGCAATCCAGGGCGATCTTGGAGAACGGCTCGTTGGCCGGCTGCTCTTCCATGAAGCGGATCGCATCCTGGGCGTTGGGCGTCTCCCAGAAGGTGCGCACGATGCTGTCGGCGCGCTTGGAGATCATGGCGTTCTTGATGGCGTTGACGATGGTGTACCACCAGGAACCGAAGGACATGACGACCAGCATGATCAGCACGACCCAGGAGACGATGAACTCGCCCGGGTCGCCCATCATCTCGTTCATCAGGTGGGCGAAGCCCATCTTGGACAGGGCCTCGGCGTTGTTGGCGGCACCGCCGGCAGCGGCGGCAGCAGCGTTGAGAATGATGTCCTGCAGCATAAGGGTGCCTTTCTAGGGTAGTGAACCGTTGGGAGTGGTCTTGGAGCTTTAACGCGGTGGAATGAAGTCGACAGGCACGAGGACGTCACCCCCCACCTTCTGACCGTTGCGCATGCCGGGGTTGAACTTCCAGCGCCGCGCGGCGTCCATGGCCGAACGGTCCAGATTGCGGTTGCGGCTGGAGCGCTCGATCGTGACGTTGAGCACATTGCCGTTGGCGTCGATGGTCACGCGCAGCACAACCCGGCCGCCGATGCCGCGGCGCAGTTCCTGCGGCGGATAACGCGGCGGGAACATCGCACGCCCGCTGATGTCTTCCGATGGCGCGAAATCGGCTGGCGGCGCCGGCGGCGCCGGCGGCGCCGGCGGCGGCGCCTCGATGTCGATCGGGCTGGGCTCGTCGAACACCACCGGCGGCTCCTCCGGCGGCGGCGGCACCGGCGTCGGGCGCGGCTGCTCGATGATCTTCTGCAGGACCTTCGGCGGCTCGGGCGGCGGCGGCGGCGGCGGCGGCGGCGGCGGCGGCGGCTCGATGAAGCTGACCAGCGTCACCTCTTCCTTGGGCCCTTCCTTACCGGGCGGGTTCACCGGCGCCATCATCGCCATGAACACGACGGCATGCAGGGCAATGGCAAACGCGTTGCCGCCGATGCGCGCCCAGCTGATGCCCTGGGGCTTGTCTTGATAGTTGTGTATCGTGTCCGTCATGCAGGTGGCGGCTCGGTTCGTTCGTTCTGGCGGCATCGTGGCCGCGGCCCGCCGGGGCCCGGCGGGAACTTGCTAGCTTATACCAGAGGCTTTTCGTTTACCAAACGCCCGCAATCAGCGGCTTATCTGGGCCAGCGCCTTCCTGGCCTGTTCCCGGGTCGCCGGATCCTTCATGGCCTCCTGGTAGGCCGCACGGGCCGCGGGAAGGTTGTCCATGTAGAACTCGGCCCGACCGACGATCATCCAGGCCTCGCCGGGTTTCCTGAGGCCCTTGGCCAGTGCGGCCTGGGCTGCTGCCTTGGCCTCCGGCTGCCGGTCTTCGTTGCTGAGGATCTGCGACAGATACAGGCCCGGCTCGCCGTCGGCGGCCGCGGCGGCGGCCTTGCGGAAAGCCTCGATGGCCGGACTCACCTGGTCGCTGAAGTAATACGCCTGCCCAAGATAGGTGTAGGTCCGGGCGTCACCGGGGAGCAGTCCCTTGTCGAGGCCTTCCTTGATGACCTCGGCCGCCTTGGCTTCGCCGCCATCGGTGTTCAGGTAGGCGGAATAGAGAACCTCATAGTCACGCTGCTCGGTGAGCATCCCCTTGGCCCGGGCCTGCTCCATCAGGGCGATGGCCTTGTCGCTCTGGTCGAGCTGGCTGTAGATGGTGACCAGGTTGAGCACGACCTGCTTGTCTTCGGGGCTGTCCCGGTACAGTTGCTCTGCCAGGGCCAGGGCCGCGTTGTCATCGCCCATCTCGTGGTACGAGGCCATCAGGATCTGTTGCCAGCTGGCCGGCTGGTTCTGCTTCTGCAGTTGCATCGCCTGCTTGATGGCCTCCACTGCCTGCGGGTACTGCTCACTGTTGTAGTGGATCTGCCCCTTCAGGGCATAGACGTCGGCCTTGTCGGTCCTGGTTTCGGCGATGTAGCGATCCAGGTACTCGATCGATTTGTCGTATTGCTCCTCCTGGGCGTAGATCGACGCCAGGGTGTGCATGGTGCTGAAGTGGTTGTTGTTGGGCAGGGCGTTCGTATCGATCGCCTTGGTCATGTGCTCGATGGCCAGATCGACCTGGCCGAGATCGTAAGCGGCAAAACCGGAAAACATGTGCGCCACGGCGATGTCGTACGGCTTGGCCCTACTGCTGGCCAGCACCTGTCCGGCCATCTGCAGCACCTTCTCCATGTCTCCGTCGCCATAGGCATCGTTCATGCGCTGCATGTCCTTGGCCAGGCGCGGGCTGCTGTCCGGCTTCGGGTCCACGCGGGTGGCGTTCGGGAAGTCGACGGACGCCTCCTGCTTTTTCTCCCGGCGGGCGTCGGCGTCGGTGACGGCCAGGGCCGCGACCAGGAACGCGACTGCGACCAGCTTGAGATGCTGCAATGCCTTCATGGGTGATACTCCTTGCTGCCGCGCCTGAACGCGGCCGGGGCCGGCTAGGGTAAACGGGATTTCGCCGCCGGCTCAAGCCGGCTTTGGCCGGTTCGACCGTCCGCCGCCGTATAGGGGCTCTTTGGCGTCCGAAGAATGGCGTGACCGTGCGCCCACGGTCTTAAAACCGCGTTAAGAGGCGGGCGCCGTTCAGCCGGTAGTCGGGAAGTTGGCGCGCGCGAAGGCAACCCGCTCGACCGGATCGCGGGACAGCCGGCCAGCGTCGCGCAGCGCTTCGATCTTGCGCAGGCGATGCCCCAGGCCATTGCCGTTGGCGATCTGGATGGCCAGGCCGGGCCGGGCGTTGAGCTCGAGGATCAGGGGGCCGCGCTCCCTGTCCAGCACGAAGTCCACGCCGACGTAGCCCAGTCCTGACAGTTCGTGACAACGGGCGGCCATTTCCAGCAGGCGCGGCCACTGCGGGATCTCCAGGCCGACGATGCTCTGTTCGGTATCGGGGTGCTCGCGGATGACTTCGGTGCCCCAGACGCCGCGTTTGGTCCGGCCGCTGGGGATGTCGATGCCGACGCCGATGGCGCCCTGGTGCAGGTTGGCCTTGCCGTCGGACATGCGGGTCGGCAGACGGATCATCGCCATCACCGGATAACCGAGGAAAACGATGATGCGGATGTCCGGCACGCCCTTGTAGCTGACCCGATCGAAGATCGGGTCGAACTGCACGCAGTACTCGACGATCAGGTGATCCGGCTGGCCACCCAGTGAATACAGTCCCGACAGGCCGTTGGACAGATGGTGCTCGAATTCCTCCCGGCTCATCAGGGTGCCGGACGCGCGCCGGTACTTGTCGCCGCGCCGGCCGGTGATTACCAGGATGCCGTCGCCGCCGGAACCATGCGCGGGCTTGACCACGAAACTGTCGCGACAGGCCAGCTTGTCGTGCAGTTCGGCGATCTCGTGCTCTTCGCGCACGACCGCGTACAGGTCGGGCACCGGCAAGCCGGCCTTGAGCGCCAGCTTCTTGGTCAGCAGCTTGTCATCCACCCGCGGGTAGAACTTGCGCGGGTTGTGCATCAGCACGTAGTGGGCGTTGCGTTCGCCGATGCCGATCAGGCCGATCTGGCGCAGCCGCCTGGCGACCCGGAAGGGATTGAACCAGGCCATGGCTCAGGCCCTGGCGTCCGGCGCCGCCGGCTTCTCCGGCGGCGGGGCGATCGGGTCCGGTTCGCCGGCCAGGGCCCGGAACCGCACCAGCTCGCTCAGCCGGTAGCCGGAGTAGCGGCCTAGCACCAGCGACAGGGCGAACAGCACCAGCAGCACCTCCGGGTAGACGAACACGAAGTGCTCCAGCGGCTGCCAGCTCATCACCACGTAGGCCACCGCGGCCACCACCAGGGTACCGATGCCCTCGCGGATGGCGGTGGCGCCGCCGCGCTCGTCCCAGGCCACCGACATCCGCTCGATGGTCATGGCCATGATGACCATCGGAAACAGTGCCACGCTCAGCCCGACTTCGATGGCCAGCCGGTTGGACAAGACGCTGACCGCCGCCATCAACAGCACCACCACGATCAGGATCGCGGTCAGCCGCGGCACCAGCAGCAGCCGCAGGCGCTCGAGGTAGAAGCGCACCAGCAGGCCGGTGCCGACCACCAGCACGAACAGCACGATGCCTGCCACCAGTGCGGTTTCGCGAAAGGCCAGGGCCACCAGCACCGGCATGAAGGTGCCGTAGGTCTTCACCCCGACCAGGTTGCGCAGGATCAGCATGATGAAGGCGCCCACCGGCACCATCAGCAGCACCTGGTAGGTCTGCTGCGCCTGCAGGGGCAGGCTGAGCAGCGAGTAGCGCACCAGGTTGGCATCGCGCACTTCCAGTCGGCGCTCGGCCGTGGCCATGGCGTCGGCCAGGTTGCGCGCCACGCTGAACTGCAGGGTCGCCGGCGGTTCGCCGTCGATCACCAGGACCGGCTTGCCCGAGGTGCTCCAGACGAACAGGTCGCGCGGCATGCCTTCGGCCGCCGTGCGCGGATCCAGCATGTGCCAGGCCAGGCCGTCGTGCACCAGCAGCCAGCTGAGAAGGCGGCCGTCCTGTTCCGAGGCCTGTTCCGGCAGGTGCATGCCATGCACCATGCGGGCCGGGATGTTGCGGATCGCCAGCAGTTGCACCACGAAGGCGGTGCGGGCGCTGTCGTCCTGGCCGAACCGCTCACGCAGCAACGCCACCTCCTCGCTCGGCTCGGTTTCGCCCAGGCGGCGCAGCAGTTCGCGGGCGAAGGTGACCGTGTTCGAGGACCGTTCGCGAACCTGGTCGAGCAGGGTCTGGGCTGCCGTGGCGTAGGGCTCTTCCAGCTCCGGCGGCGGCGGGATCGCCGGCTCGAAATCCAGCCGGTCCTCGTCGCGCAGTTCCGAGCGGACGATGGTGGCGCGGTAGTACAGGTCCTGCTCGCCGAGCGCGCGCCGGATCGCCCATTGCACTTCCCGGCCCTGGGCGTTGCGTTCCTCGAGCTTGGAGTAGTTGCGGGCGACGAAACGCTCGTCCAGCACGATCCAGCCAGGCGTGTGCCAGGGCAGCTGAAGGGTCACGGTGTTGGCGGCGCGGCGCGGCTGGTATTCCACGTGCGCCTGCACGGTCCACACCTGCACCTTCGCGTCCGGCACGACCGGGAAACGCAGGGTGTTCCACTTGTAGTGCATGGCCGCCAGCGCGGCCACGATGATGGCCAGGGCCAACAGATAGAGATGTCGTTTGCTCATGGCCTGTCCGGTTCGCGTTCCGGCTTCATGCCGGCGGGCGCCGTGCGGCGCCGGCAAAGTGTACCGCCCGGCCCGAACTCAGGAATACGTCATGGCCAGCAATGCGGCCAGGTTGCAGACGGCGTGGGCCAGCACGGCGGCCCAGAAGCGGCCGGTTCGCACGTACACCAGGCCGAACCCCAGGCCCATGGCGACATAGACCATCACCGTGCTCAACCATGCCGTTACGCCTGCCGCACCGGGCCAGGGCTCGTGCAGGGCGGCGAAACCCAGGGAGGTGATGGCCAGGCCCAGGCCGGCGCGCCCGGCCAGGGCGAAGCGGCGCAGCAGCACGTGCCGGAACAGCAACTCCTCGGCCAGCGGGGCCACCGCCACCACCAGCAGCCAGGCCAGCCACGGGCTTCGTTGGGCGAGCTCGGCCAGTGGCAGCGCATTGCTGGGTTGAACCTCGCCGCCGACTTGCTGGCCAAGCAGCCCGACGCCGATGGCGAAGGCCTGTACCGCCAGGCCGCCCGCCACTGCCACGAGGGCGGCCCGCGCGCCTGGCATGGCCGGCAGATGTCCTGCCAGGGTCCGGCGCCTGATCAGCCACACCAGCACGGCGGCGCAAAGGCTGGCCAGGACCGCCGCTGTCACCATTTCGGTCAGCCAGCCGGCCATCACCGCCTCCGCACCGGCGGCGCGCACGGCCTCCGTTCCCGCCTCCGCCATCGCCAGCACGGCCACCGGCAATACGAACAGGAAGGCCAGGCCCAGCATCGCGCCGATGGCCAGGCAGAAATCGATCGTCGCCATCACCGCCAGCGATGGCGAGACCGGACCGGCCGCCGCGTCGGACGGAGGCGACGGCAATGGCGGCGGGGCTACGCCCGTTCCGGCCTCAGACATCGAGGTTGGCCACCCTCAGCGCATTGTCCTCGATGAACTCGCGGCGTGGTTCGACCACGTCGCCCATCAGGGTAGAGAAGATCTGGTCGGCGGCGACGGCGTCTTCGATCCGCACCCGCAGCAGGCGCCGGGTTTCCGGATTGACCGTGGTTTCCCACAGCTGGTCGGGGTTCATCTCGCCCAGGCCCTTGAACCGCTGGATGGTGCGACCCTTCTTGGCCTCTTCCATCAGCCATTCCTGCACTTGGCGGAAGCTGGACACCGGCTGGCTGCGGCCGCCCCGGCGGATTTCGGCACCGGCCTGCAGCAGGCCATCGAGCTGGCCGGCCACTTCGGTGACGGCGCGCAGTTCACCACCCAGCAGCTGGGAAGCCGGCACCACCTGGGTGGCCGTCAGGCCGTGCTGCTGACGGTGTGCCAGCAAGGCGGCCGGCAGGCCGCGCTCCTCATCGGCGGCCTGGATGTCGAAACGGTAACGGGCACGGCCCAGACCGGTGGCGTTCAGCCGCGACTCCAGCTGCCGGCACCAGGGCGCCAGTTGCGCCGGCGCGGCGAACTGCTCGGCGCTGAGCGGCGGCATTTCCAGCATCGCCTCCAGCACCGCGGTGTCGACACGGTGGGCGAAGCGCCGCGCAGTGTCGCGCGCCCCGAGGTAGGCCAGCAGCAACTTCTCCAGGGCGGGACCGGAGATGCCCGGCAGGCCTTCGCCCGGCACCAGCTCGGCGTTTTCCACCGCCGAGTTGGCCAGGTAGGCGTTCAGGGCCGCGTCGTCCTTCAGGTAGATCTCGTTCTTGCCCTGCTTGAGCTTGTACAGCGGTGGCAGGCCGATGTAGACGTGGCCGCGTTCGATCAGCTCGGGCATCTGCCGGTAGAAGAAGGTCAGCAACAGGGTGCGGATGTGCGAGCCGTCCACGTCCGCGTCGGTCATGATGATGATGCGGTGGTAGCGCAGCTTGTCCGGGTTGTACTCGTCCTTGCCGATGCCAGTGCCGAGCGCCGTGATCAGGGTGCCGACCTCCGCGCTGGAGAGCATGCGGTCGAAGCGCGCGCGCTCGACGTTGAGGATCTTGCCGCGCAGCGGCAGCACCGCCTGGTTGCGGCGATTGCGGCCCTGCTTGGCCGAGCCGCCGGCCGAGTCACCCTCGACGATGAACAGCTCGCTCTGGGCCGGATCCTTCTCCTGGCAGTCGGCCAGCTTGCCGGGCAGGCCGGCGATGTCGAGCGCGCCCTTGCGCCGGGTCAGGTCGCGGGCCTTGCGCGCGGCCTCGCGGGCTCGGGCAGCATCGACGATCTTGCCGGCAATGGCGCGCGCTTCATTCGGACGCTCCTGCAGGAACTCCTCCAGCTTGGCCGCCACCACCGCCTCCACGGCCGGGCGCACTTCGGAACTGACCAGCTTTTCCTTGGTCTGCGAGCTGAAGCTGGGGTCGGGCACCTTGACCGACAGCACCGCGATCATGCCCTCGCGCATGTCGTCGCCGCTGAGGTTGATCCTGGCCTGGCGGGCGATGCCGTTCTGTTCGATGTAGGTGGTGAGGGTGCGCGTCAGCGCGGCGCGGAAGCCCTGCAGATGCGTGCCGCCGTCCTTCTGCGGGATGTTGTTGGTGAAACAGAACATGGTTTCCTGGTAGGCGTCGGTCCACTGCACCGCCATCTCCACGGAAATGCCGTCTTTCTCACCCATGGCTGAGATTACCGTGGGGTGCAGGGGCGTTTTCAGCGTCGCCAGGTGTTCCACGAAGCTGCGGATGCCACCTTCGTACTGGAAGACGTCGTGCTTGCCCTCCTCGCGCTCGTCCACCAGCTCGATGCGCACCCCGGAGTTCAGGAAGCTCAGTTCGCGCAGGCGCTTGGCCAGGATGTCGTAGTGGAACTCGGTATCGGTGAAGATGTCCGCGCTGGGCAGGAAACGCAGGGTGGTTCCGCGCCGGTTGCCGGAGGGGCCCACGGCCTTGAGAGGGTAGACCGGCTCGCCGAGGGCGTACTCCTGCTGGTGGTGCTGGCCGTCACGCCAGATGTCCAGCCACAGGCGGCTGCTGAGCGCGTTCACCACCGACACGCCAACGCCGTGCAGGCCACCGGACACCTTGTAGCTGTTGTCGTCGAACTTGCCGCCGGCATGCAGCACCGTGAGGATGACCTCGGCCGCCGAACGCCCTTCCTCCTTGTGGATGTCCACCGGGATGCCGCGGCCGTTGTCGGCCACCGAGCAGGACCCGTCGGCATGCAGGGTGACCACGACGTGGTCGCAGTATCCGGCCAGGGCCTCGTCAATGGCGTTGTCCACCACCTCGAACACCATGTGGTGCAGGCCGGTGCCGTCGTGCACGTCGCCGATGTACATGCCGGGGCGCTTGCGTACGGCTTCCAGGCCGCGCAGGACGGTGATCTTGCTGGAGTCGTAGTTGGTGCTGCCGGGGCTCTGCGGGGTCGGGGCGTCGGTCATCGAAGGGCAGTCTCGCGGGAATCCTGGCCGCGGCCGCGTCCCCGGAGGAGCCGCAGCGCGCTTATCAATAATGAGTGCGCGAGTATACCTTGCGGGCAGCGTACAAGGCAGGCGGCAGGACCGCCGATGGGGCCCTCACGCGAGCCCGATCGGCCGGACCAGGCCACCGGGATGCCCGCGACGGCCGCGTGACCCCGGCCGGGCGAACTAGCCTGCCGGAGCAGGCACGGCACCTCAGGCGGGTGGCCGGCCTTGGGTGGGGATTCCGTCGGGCCCGGTTCCGCCTGGTTGGCGGACCCTGTTTCCGCCCAGCCCTTCCCCGGCGATGACCCAACCCGGGTCCGGAGGCTTCAGAGGGGCCGCGGCACCCCCTGTTCCACGTGGAACCGTGCTTGTGGCGCCAGTGGCCCGGCCAGGAGATCGGGCATCTCGGTGGCGGTCAGCAGTATCTGCGCCCCGGACCCCACCAGCGACGTGAGCGCGCGCGCCAGATGCACCCGATCCAGCTCGGAGGCGAGATCGTCCAGGCAGACCAGGGGCCACTCGCCCCGGTCGGCGGCAAAGGCCCTGGCCTGAGCCAGGACGCAGGCCAGGGCGGTCAGCTTTTCCTGGCCCCGTGACAGGGCCTCCCGGCCGGGCAGGGCCGGGTACTCCACCCGCCAGTCCGCCCGGTGCGGGCCCAGACTGGTGTAGCCCAGCGCCAGATCCCGCTCCCGGCTCAACAGCAGCGCATCAGCCAGACTCTGCTCCTCCCGGCGCCAACCCGGCTGGAAGCGCAGGCCCGGGCGACCCAGCTCGGCCAGGAACTCCTCCGCCGTCGAGGCCAGCACCGGTTCCAGCCGCGCCAGATAGGCACTTCTCAGCCGGCTCAATATCTCCCCGGCCTGGGCCAGTTCCTGGTCCCAGGGCTCGAGGGCGGCGGCGACCGGCTGCCGCTTGAGCAGGGCATTGCGCTGTTTGAGCGCCCGCGCGTAACGTCGCCAGACCGGGAGAAACTCCGGTTCCACGTGGAACAAGGCCCAGTCCAGGAAACGTCGCCGGTGTTCGCCGCCGCCGGCAAGCAGCTCGTGGCTGCCGGGTTCGAAGGTCACCACCGCCAGCTCGGCACACAGCTCGGTCAGACTGGGGGCCGGGGCCCCGTCCAGGCGGGCTTCCCACTCCTGGCCGGTATGGCGCAGGCCGACCCTTCGGCGGCGGCCCTGGCCGTCCTGCCACTCGGCGAACAACTCCAGTGCCGTCTGGCCGCCGCGGACCAGCCCGTCGCGGACACGGCCACGGAAGGAGCGGCCATACCCCAGCAAATGCACGGCCTCGATCAGGCTGGTCTTTCCGGCCCCGTTCCCGCCAGTCAGGAGATTCAGGCCCGGGGCCGGCGCCAGTTCCGCCTCTACCAGGCAGCGCAGATTGCGGACCCGCAGCAGATTCAACCGCATGGGCCTACTCCCGGACCCCGGCCAGCCCCTTCCAGTCCCACAAAACGACACCGCCCGGCATGGGCCGGGCGGCGGGCAGGGTGGGCGAACCCACGGCTCACAGCCGCAGCGGCATCACCACGTGCCGGCTGCGGTCGTGGCTGGCCTCGCGGACCAGGGCCGAGGAATTGGCGTCCCGCAGGTTCAGTAGCACCGACTCTTCCCGCAACGCACTCAGGGCGTCCAGCAGGTAGGTCACGTTGAAGCCTATGGACAGGCCGTCCACCCGGGTCTCGGCCTCGACCTCTTCCTGCGCTTCCTCCTGCTCGGGATTGTGCGCCACGATACGCAACTGGCCAGGGCTGATCTCCAGCTTGACGCCCCGGTACTTCTCGTTGGACAGGATCGCGGCGCGCTGCAGGGCGGCCCGCAGCGCTTCCCGATCCACCTTCACTTCCTTGTCCGCGCCGATCGGAATCACCGCATCGTAATCCGGGAACTTGCCCTCGATCAGTTTGGAAGTGAAGGTGACGTCCTCCCGGCGCATGCGCAGGTGGTTGCGGCCCACCTCGAGCTCGACCTCCCGGTCTCCACCCTCCAGCAACCGCTGCAGCTCCAGCACGCCCTTGCGCGGCAGGATGATCTGCTTGCGGGTCTGGGCCCCTGCCGGCAATGGCGCTTCACACAGGGCCAGGCGATGGCCATCGGTGGCCACGCAACGCAGCGAGCTTTCGCGCAGGTCGAGCAACAGCCCGTTGAGGTAATAGCGGACGTCCTGCTGGGCCATCGCGAAGGCGGTCCGCTCGATCAGCTCCTTGAGCGCCGCCTCGGGAACACGGATACGCTCCACCAGCTCCAGGTCTTCCACCGCCGGGAAGTCCTTGCCGGGCAGGGTGGCCAGGGTAAAGCGGCTGCGACCGGCCTGCACCGTCACCTTCTCGCCGGACTGGCTGACCGTGACCCGGCTGCCGTCGGGCAGGGCCCGCACGATCTCGAACAGCTTGCGGGCCGGAATGGTGGTCTCGCCGTCCTGGCCGTCCTCGACCTCGGACCGGGCCACCATCTCGACTTCCAGATCGGTGCCGGTCATGGACAGGCGACCGCGTTCGACATTGACCAGCAGGTTGGCCAGCACCGGCAACGTCTGGCGCCGTTCGACCACGTTGACGACCTGCTGCAGGGGTTTGAGAAGGACTTCTCGCGTCAGGCTGAAACGCATGCGGTTCCCCAAGCTCCTAGGGTGGATATATCAGAACGTGGTGGCGGTGGAGCCGGCAAAAATGCCGGATAACACATGCAACCTCTTGTTTTTGCTTATCTTTTCTGGGCGTCGCGGCTGTGGGCCGGACCCCGGACCGTTCGGGAAAAGCTGTGGACAGAATCCGGCCCCGGAATCCTCCCCCAGCTTGTCCACAGGTCGCCCCGAGGTTTCCCGGCAGCGCCTCATTCGCTCAACTTGCGCAGCAGCTTGTCCCAGTCCTCGCGCAGCTTGCCGTCGGTCTCGCGCAGTTCGCGGATCACCTTGCAGGCGTGCATGACGGTGGTGTGGTCGCGCCCCCCGAAAGCATCGCCGATCTCCGGCAGGCTGTGCTCGGTCAGTTCCTTGGACAGGGCCATCGCCATCTGCCGCGGCCGGGCCAGGGAACGGGTCCGGCGCTTGGACAGCAGGTCCGCCATGCGCAGCTGGTAGTAGTCTGCCACGGTCTTCTGGATGTTGCTTATGGAGACCGCCTGTTGCTGGGCCCGCAACAGGTCGCGCAGGGTCTCCAGGGCGAAATCGGCGTCGATGGCCCGGGCCATGAAGTTGGCGCGGGCCGCCAGGGTGTTGAGCGCTCCTTCCAGGTCGCGCACGTTCGAGCGCATGCGCTTGGCGATCAGGTAAGCCACCTCCTCGGGCAGGCGCACGCCGCGTTCGGCGGCCTTGGTGCTGAGGATGGCAACCCGGGTCTCGAAGTCGGGCGGCTCGATGGCGGCGCTCAAACCCCAGGTCAGGCGGGTCTTGAGCCGGGTCTCCAGGTTCTCCACCTCGCGCGGATAGCGGTCGCAGGTCAGGATGATCTGCTGCTTGCCGTCGAACAGCGCATTGAAGGTGTGGAAGAACTCCTCCTGGGTGGTGTTCTTGCCGGCAAAGAACTGGATGTCGTCGATCAGCAGCGCGTCCACCTCGTGGAACTGGCGCTTGAACTGGTCCATGGTCTTTTCCTGCAGCGCCTTCATCATGGCGCTGAAGAACTGCTCCGAGCGCAGGTACAGCACCCGCATGCCGGGATTGTTCCGCCGCATCAGGTTGCCGGCGGCATGCATCAGGTGGGTCTTGCCCAGGCCCGAACCGCCGTACAGCAGCAGCGGGTTGTATCGGGCCGGCGCCTGCGCCACCTGTAGCGCCGCGGCGCGCGCCAGCTGGTTGCTGCGACCCTCGACGAAATTCTCGAAGGTGTAGTGCGGATCCAGGTTGCCCTGGAAAGGTGCCGCCGGCGTCGGCGCGGCCGGCCGCGGGGACGCCGCCGCGGGTTGCGGCTCGGAGCGGCCGGCCGAGCCCACCGCCAGACCCACGGCGGCCGGCTGGCCGGTGAAATGGGCGATCAGTTCGCGGATCCGCGCCAGGTAATGCTGACGCACCCGGTCCACCACGAACTCGTTGGGCGCGTACAGGGTGACGCCGTCCGGGCGGACCTCCGCCTGCAGCGGCCGCAACCAGGTGTGCACCTCGTCGGCCGGCAGTTCGGCCTCCAGTCGTTCCAGGCAGCGGGGCCAGGCAGCATCCATGTCGTGGGGAAAATTCCTGCGGCGCGGCACCGGGGCGCCGCTGTGGATAAGTGATCGGGGTGGCGCAGTCTAGCGCCGGCCGAGGCCGGATGCCACGCCGCTTCGCCTTGACGCAAAAAGGCCCGGCCGCTATAGTCCCGCGTCTTTTCCGCCCATTCCGCCTACCGGGGTGCCATCATGGCCACCAAGCGCACGTACCAGCCCAGCAACCTCAAGCGCAAGCGCGACCACGGCTTCCGCGCCCGCATGAAGACCGCCGACGGCCGCAAGATCCTCGCCCGTCGCCGTGCCAAGGGCCGCGCCCGCCTCGCCGTCTGACCCGTCGCCGCCGGCCCGGCCGGCGGTGGCCGCACGGGCATCGGATCCGGCCTTGGCTCCGCAGGCGCCCGACATTTCTCGCTCCTTCCCGCCGCGCGCGCGCCTGCGCGCTGCCGCCGACTTCCAGGCGGCCTTCAAGCAAGGCAAGCGGCTGTCCAGCCCGCAACTCCGCCTGATCGTCCGCCTTCGCTCCGAGCCCGGCGAGCCCCGGCTCGGAATCGCGGTGTCGCGGAAAGTGGACAAGCGGGCGGTCGTCCGCAACCGCATCAAGCGCCTGGCGCGCGAGCTGTTCCGGCAGGAGCGGGCCGGTCTGCCCGCCGGCGACTACGTCCTGGTCGCCCAGCCGGGCGCCGCCGCCCAGCCCCTGTCGGCGCTGCGCGAGCAACTGGCGGGTCTGCTGCAACGTGCCCGGTCATTGAAGGCCCCGGCCGCGGGCGGCACAATGCCGCCCTTCCCGGACGCGTCCGCGCGCCCAGCCACGAATCCGCCCGAGTCCTGACGCGTACCCGGCGCCCCGCCGGCGATCGCCGCCTGCCCATGAACCAGACCCGCACCTTCCTTCTCGTCGCCTGGCTGCTCGTCGGCGCCATGCTGTATCTGCAATGGACCCAGGCGCCGGCGCCCGTCCCCCCGACCGGCCCGGACGCCCAGGCCGGCGCCGAGCCGCTTCCCGGGGACGGGGCCGTGCCCGCCGGTGACGGTTCCGTCCCGCAGGCGACGGCGGTGCCGGCAGCGCCGGCCCTGTCGGGCACTGCGCCGGCCGCGTCCGCGGACCCGGCCGAACCCGCCCGCCTGCTGACGGTACGCACCGACGTGCTGGACCTGCGCGTGGACCTGCGGGGCGGCAGCGTGGTCGGCGCCGACTTGCTGGCCTACCCGGTGGACAAGGACCGGCCGGAGCGCAAGGTTCGCCTGCTCGACCTGGATGCGGCCGACTTCTCGGTGGCGCAGTCCGGCCTGGTGGCCAGCGCCGGCGCGGCACCCAGCCATGAAGCGATGTTCCGGACCGAAGATGGCCGTGGCCGCTACGAACTTGCCGAGGGCCAGGACCGGCTCGAGGTCCCCCTGGTCTGGACCGACCCCGGCGGCCTCGGCGTGCGCAAGGTTCTGGTGCTCGAGCGCGGCAGCTACGCGATCACCGTCCGCCAGGAGATCCGCAACCAGGGAGAGGCCGTCTGGCGCGGCTACGGCTACCAGCAGCTGCAGCGGGTCGCCCCGCCGGAGCGCGGTGGCGGTTTCAGCTTCACCAATCCCGAGGCCTACAGCTTCGTCGGCGCCGCTTGGTACAGCCCGGAGGACAAGTTCGAGAAGCGGACCTTCGCGGATTTCGTCGAGGACGGGCCGCTGAACAAGGACGTCACCGGTGGCTGGATCTCCATGCTGCAACATCACTTCGCCCTGGTCTGGGTTCCGGACAAGAGCGAACCACAGCGCTTCTCGCTGGCGACCCTGGGCAACGGCCAGACCCGCTACCTGGTACGCAGCGTCGGCGCGCCTTTCGAGCTGGCGCCGGGCGCCAGCGCCACCCGCGAGGCGACGCTGTGGGTGGGCCCGAAGCTGCAGGCGCAGATGCAGGACGTGGCCGAGGGCCTGAAGCTGACCCTGGACTACGGCGTGTTCACCTTCCTGGCCCAGCCGATGTTCGACTTCGTGCTCAAGCCGCTGCACGCGCTGACCGGCAACTGGGGCTGGGCCATCATCCTGACGGTGCTGATCATCAAGCTGATCCTGTACCCGTTGTCGGCCAAGCAGTACCAGAGCTTCGCCCGGATGCGGGCGATCCAGCCGCGCATCGAGGCCCTCAAGGAGCGCTACGGTGACGACCGGCAGAAGTTCCAGATGGCGGTGATGGAGCTGTACAAGAAGGAGAAAGTGAACCCCGCCGCCGGCTGCCTGCCGATCCTGGTCACCATTCCGGTGTTCATCGCGCTGTACTGGATGCTGCTGGAGAGCGTCGAGATGCGCCAGGCGCCCTGGATCGGCTGGATCCAGAACCTGACCGCGCCCGACCCCTATTTCATCCTGCCGGCGATCAATCTGGCGGTCATGTACCTGACCCAGAAGATGACGCCGACACCGGGCATGGACCCGATGCAGAAGAAGATCATGACCTTCATGCCGATCGCCTTCGGCGTGTTGATGGCCTTCTTTCCCTCCGGCCTGGTCCTGTACTGGTGCACCAACGGCATCCTCGGCCTGCTGCAGCAGTGGGTCATCACCAAGCGCCACGGCGACAAGACCGCACCGGCGGCGGTCAAATAGGTTCCTGACGCGGATCAACGCGGATGAAGCGTTCCGGAAAAGAGGGCGGCCCAGGCCGCCCTCTTTATCTCTCCGGCTCCGCACCCCACTCATCCCGGCGATGCGCGGAAGCACCTCCCGGCCTGAACTCGAATTGCTTTATCCGCGTCCATCCGCGTAAATCCGCGCCTGAATCCTTATCCAGCAGGACCCGATGAGCCAGCGGGACACCATCGCCGCCATCGCCACCGCCGCCGGCGCCGCCGGCATCGGTGTGGTGCGGGTGTCCGGGCCGCGGGCACCGGAGATCGCGCGGACCTTGCTGGGCCGCCCGCCCAGGCCGCGTCACGCCCACTACGCGCGCTTCCGCGAGGCCGGCGGCGAGCTGATCGACGATGGCCTGCTGATCTGGTTTCCGGCACCGCATTCCTACACCGGCGAGGAAGTGCTGGAGCTGCAGGGCCATGGCAGCCCGGTGCTGCTCGCGGCGCTGCTGGCGCGCTGCCTCGAGCTGGGCGCGCGGCAGGCCCGCCCCGGCGAATTCACCGAGCGCGCCTTCCTGGAAGGCCGGCTGGACCTGGCGCAGGCCGAAGCGGTCGCCGACCTGATCAATGCCTCGTCCGAAGCCGCGGCCCGCGCCGCCCGGCGCTCCCTCGAAGGCGAGTTCTCGCAGCGGGTGCACGCAGTCGCCGAGGATCTGACCGCGCTGCGCACCTGGCTCGAAGCGGCGCTGGATTTCCCGGAAGAGGAGATCGACTTTCTGGCCGCGCCGGAACTGCGCCGGCGCCTGCAGACGGTGCGCGAGGGCCTGGCCGCATTGCGGGTCGCGGCCGAGCGCGGCAAGCGCCTGGTGGATGGCCTGCACGTGGTCATCGTCGGCGCGCCCAACGCCGGCAAGTCTTCCCTGCTCAATGCCCTGGCCGGAGAGGATCGCGCCATCGTCACCGACATCGCCGGCACCACCCGCGACCTGTTGCGCGAGCGGCTGCGCCTGGACGGTATCGAACTGACCCTGGTGGACACCGCCGGCCTGCGCGATTCGCCCGATCCGGTCGAGGCCGAGGGCATCCGCCGCGCCCGCGCCGAACTCGGGCGGGCCGATCGGATACTGGCGGTGCTGGACGACCGCGCGCCGCAGCCGCCGACCGGCCTGCCGGCGGGCGTGCCGGTGCTGTGGCTGCACAACAAATGCGATCTCAGCGGCGCTCCGCCCCATGCCGAAGACCGCGCCGACGGCCGGCACCTCTGGCTCTCGGCCCGCACCGGCGCCGGCTTGGAGCTGCTGCGAATGGCGCTGCGCGAAGCTGCCGGCCTGGGCGAAGGCAGCGAAGGTGTCTTCAGCGCCCGGGCCCGGCATCTGGAGGCTCTGGCCGACACCGCCGAGCGGCTCGAGGCCGCGGCGGCCCGGCTGGCGGAAGGGGCCGGCGAACTGGCCGCCGAGGAACTGCGCCTGGCCCAGGAGGCGCTGGGCGGGATCACCGGCCGGGTGGATGCCGACGCGCTACTGGGACGGATCTTCTCCAGCTTCTGCATCGGCAAGTAGGCGGCCCTGGCGCCGGTGGGGCAGCGGAAACCGCGATCTGCGTCACCTTTCCCGCTTCCGCCCGTGGCCAGGGCCCACCGCGAAACGTGCTGGCCTTGACAATGCGGCCAAACTCTTATGTGCTGAACGTCATGCTCTTGCAGCTTTCAGGGGAAATCCGATGACCGCATCCGCCGCCTCCGCCAGCTCCCTGCGCTGGACGCTGGCCCTGGCCCTCGCCCTGGGCCTGGCCGCCTGCTCGACGGACGAACCGTCCGAACCTGCCGCCACTACCGGTGCCGAGGCGCCCGCCCCGGCCGAACCCGCCGGCCCCAGTGCCGAGCAGATCGCCGCCGAGCAGGCCGCCGCCGAGGCCGAGGCCGCCCTCGCCGCCCTGTCGGTGGAGGAGCTGCGTGAACGCGGCGGCCAGGCCCTGCGCGAACAGCGTCTTTACGCGCCGGCCGGCGACAACGCCATGGAGTACTACCTGGCCCTGCGCAAACGCAGCGACAAGCCGGATGCCTCGGCCGAAAGCGCCCTGATCGACCTGATGCCCTACGCCATCATCGCCGCCGAACAGGCCATCGGCCGCGAGGATTTCACCGAGGCCGAGCGCCTTCGTGCCCTGATCGAGCGCACCGATCCCCAGGCACCGGCCCTGCCGCGCATCCGCGACTCGATCGCCAAGGGCCAGGCCGCGGTGGTCGAGCGCGCCGCCCAGGAAGCGGCCCGCGAGGCGCAGCGCCAGCGCGAGCAGGAGCTGGCCGCCCAGCGCGCCGCGGAGGAAGCCGCGCGGGCCGCCGCCGCCCAGCCGGAGCAGCCCGCCACCCCGGCGCCGCAGCCGGCCACGCCGGCCCCCGCCACCCCGGCGCCGACGACGCCGACCCCGGCCCAGCCGACCGCCCAGACTCCCGCGGAACCGACCCGGCCCCGTCGCACGACGCCGATCCCGGTGCGCACGCCGCAGCCGGCCTATCCCCGCGCGGCCTATCGCTCCCGCGAATCCGGCGAAGTGACGGTGGAGATCGTGATCGCCACCGACGGCAGCGTCGCCGACGTGCGGATCGTTGCCGCCCAGCCGCGCGGCGTCTTCGACCGCGAGGTGCTGCAGACGGTTCGCGACTGGCGCTTCGAGCCGCTGGACGAGCAGGTCACGATCTCGCGCACCTTCGTCTTCCGGCCGTAAGGAAGGCGACAAGCAAAGGGACGGGAAGCCCGGCGGTGATCCGCCGGGCTTTTTGCTTCTTCACCCGCCACCGTGCCGGGCGCCGCGGCCCGCCGGCGCAAGCGGGCTCAGGCCGACACGGCCAGCTGTTCGCGGTGGTAGATGCGCACCGCCAGCCAGACCAGCAGGGTGGCCAGGGCCAGGGTGGCGCCGAAGCTGAGGCCGTAGCGCAGCAGGCCGATCTCCTCGCCGCGGGCCAGGGCCATCACCAGCAGGTTCTGCGAAAGCAGGGGCACCGCCGAATTCCAGTCCTCCGGCCGCATCGGCGAGACCATCAACACCACCGACGGGATCATCGGCAGCAGCATCAGCAACGACAGGTAGGTCTGCGCCTCGCGGTAGCTGCGCGCGTAGGCCGCCACCACGGTCTGCAGGGCGGCGAAGCAGATCACCAGCGGCACCATCAGCAGACCGGCACTCAGCACCAGCGAGGCGCCGAACTCCACTTTCATGCCCAGCCGGTCCAGCGGGATGTACCGGAAGGCGATGCCGAACACCACCAGGCTCAGCATCATGCTGGCCATGGCGAAGGCGAAGGTGGCGCCGAGCTTGCCCAGCACGATCTGGGCGCGGCTGGCCGGATTGGCCAGCAGCGGCTCCAGCGACTGCCGTTCGCGTTCGCCGGCGGTGGTGTCGATGGCCAGGTACATGCCCCCGAGGAAGGAACCGAGGACGAGCAGGTAGGGCAGGAAGGCCAGCAGTTGTCCGGCCCGCTGCTGCCTGCTGGCCAGGTCGCGGCTGGCCACCGCCAGCGGCTGGAGAATGGCCGGGTGAAGGCCGCGGGCCGAAATCCGCAGGGCCGACTGCTGGCGACCGTATGCCTCCAGCAGCGATACCAGCCGCGAATGCGGGGCGCGCGCTTCCTGGTCCGAACTGTCGTGCAGGACTTCGACCTGGGCGGTGCGGCCCTGGCGCCAGTACGCGCCGTAATCGGCCGGGATGCGCAGCACCACCCTGGCCTGGCGTCCACGGATCGTCGCCTCCGGATCGGCCGGCGCGTCCTGCACGTCCACGCCCTGGCGGCGCAGCCAGGCAACCAGGTTGGGCGCATGCTCGGCGCCGGCCACGGGCACCTGCAAGGGCTTCTCGGCGTTGTCGAGCTGCTTGCTGATCATGAAGCCCATCAGGAAGGCGAACAGGACCGGTCCCAGCAGCGGACCCATCACCAGGGCATTCATCACGGTCTTGCGGTCGCGCAGGTTCTCCACGACCTCCTTCAGGAACACGGTCAGGCCGGCGTTCATGCCATCAGTCCTTCTTCACTGCCGATCGCCTTGACGAAGGCGTCTTCGAGGTTGTCCTCGCCGGTCTGCGCGCGCAGCTCGTCGGCGCTGCCTTCGGCCACGACCCGGCCGCGGGCGATGATCACGATGTGGTCGCAGAGCGCCGCCACCTCCTGCATGATGTGGCTGGAGAACAGCACGCAGCGACCCTCGTCGCGCAACTGGCGCAGGAAGCGGCGCATCGCCCGCGTGGCCATCACGTCCAGGCCGTTGGTCGGCTCGTCCAGGATGACGTTGCGCGGGTCGTGCACCAGGGCCCGGGCGATCGCCGTCTTCACCCGCTGGCCCTGGGAAAAGCCTTCGGTGCGGCGGTCGATGATGTCGCCCATGTCCAGGGCGGCGGCGAGCGCGTCTGTGCGGGCGGCGATGGTGGCCTCGTCCAGACCGTGCAGGCGGCCGAAGTAGCGAATGTTCTCCCGGCTGCTCAGGCGCTTGTACAGGCCGCGTGCGTCCGGCAGCACGCCCAGGCGCCGGCGTACCGCCTCGGGGTCGGTGCCGGCGTCCATGCCGTCCACCAGCACCTGGCCGCGGTCCGGACGCATCAGGGTGTAGAGCATGCGCAGGGTGGTGGTCTTGCCGGCGCCGTTGGGACCCAGCAGGCCGGTGATGCGGCCGTCCTCGGCGCGGAAACCGACGCCGTCCACCGCCTTCACCTTGCCGAAGGCCTTGTGCAGGTCGCGTACCTCGATCATGGCTCGGCTCCGTTGTAGCTGGTGAAGAAGGGGCTGGCGCCGAGCACGTCCAGGCAGCTCGCGTCCAGGCCCTGCGGGTCCAGCGAATCGAGGAACTCGGCGGCCAGCCGCGCGGTGCAGCCGCGGGCCAGCAGGATGTGGCCCTGGCCCTTGCCGATCAGGTGCCGCGACCGTGGCAGGGTCTCGGCCACGCGTTCGCCGTAGCGCGGCGGGGTCACCGGGTCGAACTCGCCCGACAGCAGCAGGGCTGGAACGTCACTGCGCAGGGGTTCGGCGAAGCCGGGCGCCACCGGTCCCCTGGGCCAGACGCTGCACTGCTGCAGCAGCACCTCCACCAGCGCATTGCCCAGCAGGCGCTGTTCGTCCCCGCCCTTGCGCTGTAGCCGCGGCGCGTCCTCGGCGCAGGTCACCGACAGCTGCATGCCGTGGTTGATCTGGCCGGTCAGCGAATCCATCACCATCACCGCCTGGGCCAGCAGCGACTCCGGCCGGCCCTGCAGGGCCTCGTCCACCAGCAGCGGCAGCAGGGCGGCGGTTTCCGGCGCATAGGCGAACAGCCTGGCCACGATCGCCACCGTGGCCCCGTCCAGGCGCAGCTCGCGCGGACGGTGGCTCAGCGGATCGCGGATGCGCACCGTTTCCGGCGTCGCCCGGGCGCGGTCGCGCAGCGTGTAGAGGCGGCGGTAGGGCTGGCCGAAGGCCTCGGCACAGGCCGGTTGCCGCGCGCAGGCCGCCAGCATCGGTTCGAGCGCGGCGTCCAGGTTCAGCGCGTGCTCGGCACCCAGGGCCAGGTCCGGAGGCACGATACCGTCCAGGATCAGGCTGCGCACCGCGTCAGGGAACTGACGCGCGTACTGCTGCGCGACCCGGGTGCCGTAGGAACCGCCGTAGACGTTCAGTGCCGGTGCGCCCAGGGCCTGCCGCAGCGACTCGATGTCACGCACGGCGACGCTGGTGGTGTATTGCGCCACGTCGGCATCGAGCTCGGCCAGGCAGTCGCGGGCCAGGGCCACCAGGCGTTCCGGCGGCAGGTCGCCGGCGAGCTCGTCCGGGAACGGACAGGCCAGCGGATGCGAGCCGCCGGTGCCGCGTTGGTCCATGAACAGCAGATGCCGCCGGTCGCGCAGGCGCGACAGCGAAGCGGCCATGGCCGGAAAGGTTTCGGTGGCGGCCTGGCCCGGACCGCCGGCAAGGAAGATCACCGGGTCGGCAGCCGGCTCGGCGGCGCGGGCGGCCAGCATGGCCACCTTGAGACTGATCTTCCGGCCGTCCGGTCGATCCGGATTCTCCGGGACCTCCAGGCGGGCGCATTCGGCCTGGACCGTGACTGCGGAACCGGGCTGGCCCAGCTCGCACGTGGTGAATTCCAGGCTGCCCCAGGCTCGCGCTTGTCCCGTCGCCGGGACCAGGCCGGCTGTCAGAACCAGCGACAACAGCATTCGCTTCATCACACTCCCTCAGCGGTGGCCGCAAGGCCGTCAGGATGACAGAAGGGACGGACGGGAAGCAGGAATGTGACGGAACGGGCCGGGGCGCGACGGGAGCCGGCGGGCCGGGACCGAAGGCGGGAACACGGACGCCGTCCGGCGTCGGCGGCGGCCGTCACGCTATTTGCCGGAGACGTACTTTTCGCGCCGGATGCGCGGCACGGCCAGTCCCGCCGCCTTCAAGGCCTCGAACACCGCGTCCACCATGTTCGGGTTGCCGCACAGGTAGGCGATGTCGCCGTCGGGGTCGGGCGCCAGTTCCGGCAGGACGTCCTGGACGTGGCCGGAACGGTCGTCCGGACGCGGCGCCGCCGGCATCTCCCGGCTGAAGCAGGTGATGTAGCGGAAACCCGGGTGACTCTCGGCAAAGGCGAGGAAGTCCCCGGCGTACAGCTGCTCGGCCGGACTGCGGCAGCCGAACAGCACCACCACCTCGATGTCGCGCGTGCGCATCAGCTCGGCCAGCTTCGGCAGCATCGAGCGGTAGGGGGTGACGCCGGTGCCGGTGGCGACCAGCAGGTAGCGCCGGTTGGCGTCGTTCGGCATCAGGCAGAAGCGGCCGTAGGGGCCGCTGGCCATGATCTGCTGGCCCTCGTCCATGGCCTGGAACAGGGCAGTGGCGGCACCGCCGGGCACGTAGCTGACGGCGATCTCCACCGCCTCGCCCGGTCCCAGGGCATGGTCGTGGATGGTGGCGAGGGAATAGCTGCGCTTGGTCGGCGTGCCGTCCGGGTACTGGAAATGCACCTGGATGAACTGTCCGGGGATGAAGTCCAGCGGCTGGCCATCGTCACGGGCGAATACCAGATGGCGCACGCTCGGCGCGAGCATGCGGCTGCCCACCAGGCGGAGCGGGAACTGGACGATGGCCACAGGAGCCTCCGGTGCAGGCGGATGGGATGGACTGTCCCGGACGGCGGCCCGGGGCCGCGGCAAGGGGCTCCGTATAATACCGGCCGACCCTTCCCGGCGCAGGCGCGCCGCGGCCACAGGAACCTCATGAGCGAACAAGCCGCGCTGGAGATCCGCGATCTCCGCAAGACCTACGACAACGGCGTCGAGGCGCTCAAGGGCGTCTCGCTGACGGTCCAGCCGGGCGACTTCTATGCCCTGCTCGGGCCGAACGGCGCCGGCAAGTCCACCCTGATCGGCATCGTCAGCTCGCTGGTGAACAAGACGGCCGGCGATGTCCGCGTGTTCGGCGTCGACCTGCACGCGCGGCGCTCGGAAGCGATGCGGCTGATCGGCCTGGTGCCGCAGGAAATCAACTTCAACATGTTCGAGAAGCCGCTCGACATCCTGGTCAACTACGCCGGCTTCTACGGCATCCCGCGCCGCGAGGCCCTGCCGCGCGCCGAGGAGGAACTGCGCCGGGCCCAGCTCTGGGACAAGGCGACGAAGATGTCGCGCACGCTCTCGGGCGGCATGAAGCGCCGGCTGATGATCGCCCGCGCCATGATGACCCGGCCGAAGCTGCTGATCCTCGACGAGCCCACCGCCGGCGTCGACATCGAGATCCGCCGCGGCATGTGGAAGACCCTGCGCGAGGTGAACGCCGCCGGCACCACCGTCATCCTCACCACGCACTACCTGGAAGAGGCCGAGAGCCTCTGCCGCAACCTCGCCATCATCGACCACGGCCGCATCATCGAGCAGGGGCCGATGCGCAGCCTGCTGGCCAAGCTCGATGTCGAAGGCTTCCTGCTCGACATCGACGGCGTGCTGCCGCCGATGCTGCCAGCCATTCCCGGCGTGCGCCTGACGGCGCCGGACAACCACACCCTGGACCTGGAGATGCCGCGCGAGATGGATCTCAACCGCGTGTTCGCCGGCCTGGCCGAGGCCGGCATCCGCGTGCGCAGCATGCGCACCAAGTCGAACCGGCTCGAGGAACTGTTCGTGCGCCTGACCGGCAAGCCGGAGGTGGCGGTATGAGCAACCCGAACCTGGTCGCGCTCTACACCATCGCCCGCCGCGAGGTCTCGCGGATCATGCGCATCTGGGGCCAGACCCTGGTGCCGCCGGCGATCACCATGACCCTGTACTTCCTGATCTTCGGCAGCCTGATCGGCTCGCGGATCGGGCCCATGGACGGCATCGGCTACATGGACTTCATCGTCCCCGGCCTGGTGATGATGTCGGTGATCCAGAACGCCTACGGCAACATCAGCTCCAGCTTCTTCGGCGCCAAGTTCGGCCGCCACGTCGAGGAGCTGCTGGTCAGTCCGATGCCGAACTGGGTGATCCTCGGCGGCTACGTCGCCGGCGGCGTGCTGCGCGGCCTGATGGTCGGCGCGATCGTGCTGGGCATCGCGATGCTGTTCACCACCGTGCGCCTGCCGCACCCGCTGGTGACGCTGAGCACGGTGGTGCTGGGCGCGGTGATCTTCTCGCTGGCCGGCTTCGTGAACGCGGTGTACGCCAAGAAGTTCGACGACATCGCCATCGTGCCGACCTTCATCCTGACCCCGCTGACCTACCTCGGCGGCGTGTTCTATTCGGTGAAGCTGCTGCCGGCCTGGGCCGAGGCGGCGACCCACCTCAACCCGATCTTCTACATGGTCAACGCCTTCCGCTACGGCCTGCTGGGCCAGAGCGACGTTCCGATAGTCACCGCCTATGCCCTGATGCTGGCTTTCGTGCTGGTCCTCGGTGCCCTGGCCCTGCGCCTGCTCTCCAAAGGCACCGGCCTGCGCAGCTGACCCCATTTTTCTGGTTCTTCACCCAAGTCCGGGGAAGGCCGCCCGGATCTTCAGGAAGAAGTAGGCGTCGTCCCGGTAGCCGTAGGCCACCCGCTTGATGACCTTGATCTTGTTGTTGATGCCTTCGACCAGATTGGTT
>NZ_VUOD01000010.1 GCF_008386465.1 Arenimonas fontis | reverse complement strand
GGTGGATGATCGAATACAACGAGCAACGACCCCACGATTCCCTCGGCGATATGACGCCCGCCGAGGTCCGCCAGCAATACGAGGAAAGTTCTACTTTTGCATTGTGTGCTTGACGGGGAAGCTTACGGCGTGGCTGGGCTTGGTGCCACGCGAGCATTCCTCGGGCCAGCAGCGGCGGCTGGGGAAGATCACCAAGCGCGGCGACAGCTACCTGCGCACGCTGCTGATCCATGGTGGGCGCGCGGTCCTGCGATCCGCCGCGATGCGCCAGCGAGCCGGTAGGCCACTCGACCCGCTTCAGGCTTGGGCATTGGAGTTGCAGCAACGCCAAGGCCACAACAAGGCGGCCGTGGCCCTGGCCAACAAGCTGGCGCGCAGGCTATGGGCCATCGACCACCACGGCGCCGCATTCAACCCGGCTCACATCAGCGTCAAACCCGAAGCCGCCTGAGGGCGAACGGAAACTGCCAGGAGTGCACCACGATCTCGATCATGACGAAGGGTTCGGTCCCCGGGTGGGGCAAGGCCGATAACAATTCCGGCTCGCGAAGCCGCTTGAACGATAGGCCCCCGCCCGCGGATTTCATGATGGCCCGAGCGCAACGCGCTCACCCCAAGGCCGAATACACGACTGCAACCGATCCGCTTCCGAAAGTCAGAGATCAATCCGTGCGCTGTTTGCAGGGGGAGTCCATACACGAATTGTTAGGTGTTGTAGGCCCACAAGAATGCGGCCGCGAACACCAAGACATACACAAAAGAACTGTATGCAAAGAACTGCTTGGTCTTGCCAATGGACTCGGCCAGGAATCTCACCCTGTCACCGTCAGAACCCGCAGCGTGAAGCATGGCTTGCGCTTGGCGCGAGTTGCGGCGAGCAAGAACGAATAGCCAGACGGAGACGATTGCAACCTGCCATAGAAAGAATGCGTGGAGCTGAAATTTGTACAAGAGCCAGCCGACAAGCGCGCTGTAGGCAACAAGAAGCGGCAGTGCGGGAAGGAAATACTTGTGGTACGTGGTGAGACGGAAGATCTGCAGGGCGAAGAAGTGGCTAACGAAGAGAAAAATGATGAACCAAACGATCGCCATGATGTGTCCCCCAACACCTAACACCTGAGTTAAGCCGCGCCGCGAAGCGGCGTCGGCTTGGACGAATTGTTAGGCCCCGTAACACAGACCCATGAGTTGTGAGCGATTACTGCGAAGTTGCCATTTGGCTCCGGCGCGAACTGCCAGGCTTCGGCTATGCACCAGTCCTCCATGCGGCAGTACAACAACTTCTCTCCCGAGCGGAACCAGTGCTCGCTCGGCTCGTTCAACGGGACTGCGAAGGACGTGACCGACTTGGCCCGAAGCTCTTCGGCACCAGCAGGCTCTGTGACTTCGGACCATTCCTGCGCCGGGAGGCCGGTGAGGCAGATTGCGGCTGGGTTAGGCGCAGCAATCTTGGCCCCCGGCGCGGTAGGCCGGTTCGACTGACACGACGCGGCCAGAACCACGATGCCAAGGGCCAGCGGTAGCGTGTGAACTCGCATTAGGGGCCTAACGCCTGAATTAAGCCGCGCCGCGAAGCGGCGTCGGCTTGAATGATTTGTTATGCCTCATCTTCGACTACCCATTGAGGGTTCCACACGATTTCCCAGAGATGCCCATCGGGGTCTTGAAAGTATCCGCCATAGCCTCCCCAAAAAGTATCCTGTGCTTGCTTGACGATGGTGGCGCCGCACCTTCTCGCCTGCTCCATTACAGTGTCGACTGCCTTTTTGGATCCGACGTTGTGGCCAATTGAAAGTTCGGTTGCGCTTGGCGGTCCGAGTGGAACCGTAGAGTCGTGCGCAAGGCTTTTTCGAGGAAAGAGGGCAAGTTTCAAGCCTCCTTCCAGATCGAAGAATACAACTGCACCGTGCTCGAACTCCGTCCCAATGATGCCTTCTGTTTCCAACCCCAACCCATCACGATAGAAGCGAAGCGATCTTTCAAGATCATCTACGCCGAGAGTAATGACCTTAATCCGTGGCTTCATAGATTGAACTCCTTTGTGAGGCATAACTACTATTAGACCCCGAAGTGGGGCGTAGCACGGATTCTGTGGCTGGGCTGAGGGGCTCGTCAATCAGGCTTTTCCTATAGGAATCAGTGGTTTGTGGCGGTGGGCGCGGGGCTGGGGGCATGAAACATTGAGGGCGTTATCCGGTGGGGAGACGTCCATATGCAATATGACCGCAGCGCTGCAGCCGTAACCGGCGTGCGAACCCCGCCGGAACGGCCACGGTTGCTGGACGAAGTTCGGCGCCGTTTGCGGATGAAGCATTACAGCTTGCGTACCGAGCAGGCGTATCTTTACTGGATTCGCCGCTATATCCAGGCCAACGGCAGGCGGCATCCGCGCGAAATGGGCGGCGCGGAAGTGGAACGCTTCCTCAGCGACCTGGCGCGCAAGGGGCGGGTTGCGCCCAGTACCCAGAACCAGGCGCTGTCGGCGCTGCCGTTCCTCTACCGCGAGGCGCTGGAGCTCAAGCTGCCGTGGATGGATGAGGTGGTGCGTGGCAAGCGGCCGCAGCGCCTGCCGACGCTGCTCAGCCAGGCCGAGGTGCGGGCAGCGAAGGCGCTGTTCCGCCCCTCCCTGCCGCTGCCTACCGTATCGAAGATGGTGGCCTGCGGCGACGGAGAGCTCGCGCCAGGCGGTGGAGGGCAGCCCAGACAAGCGCCAGCACGGCCGAAAAGATCGTGGTGGCCGTCACTGCCAGCCATACCGAACCAGTGCCGCCGCTGAAGTTGAGCGCGAGATCGCCGGCAAGGAGAACCGAAGCAGGCAGCCAGGCGAGCGAGAGGATCATGGCCAGCCCAGCCAGGAACCGCGCGATGGTGCCGGCCTGCGAAAGGGCGAACGCGGCGCCAGCGATGGCGATCAGCCCCAGCGCGGCGAGCAGGTTGCCCAGCGGCAACCCTCCCGGCAGGCGCAGCTGCAGGTAATCGGCGCCCGACAGGAGCGATGTGGCAGAGAATGCCGCCACCAACAGGGCCACGACGACGACCAGGCCGCGCTTCATCTTCCACGCGGTGCCGGTGCCGGCCGCGGCACGGGCGTGCGCGTCACCGGCCCGCGTCTCGCGAGGGCGCGGCATCGGCGCTGCTGTCCAGCACCTCCTCCAACACCCACCTCACCGCACTCGCATCCGCCGGCACCCTGTCGCGCGGCACCTCGCGCACGCGCAGCACGTATTCCGTGCCGGACTGCCAGGCGAAGCCCTCGATCTCGCCGTGCAGCAGCTGCCAGGGTTCGCCGGGCTGGAAGCGGATCTGCAGGCAGAGGGTTTCGACGACACCGGTGCAGGGCGCGCGCTGGGCGGCGACCTGGAGGATGCGTTCGCGGCCGGCCTCGGTGAGCTCGCGCTGGTCGAAGCGCAGGCTGCGGCCGTCGTCGGCGCGCAGCCACAGCGAGGTGCCGGCCAGTTCGGCGCGCAGCGGCTTCACCAGCAGTTCGAGCATGGCCTGTTCGCGCGCCATGATCGGCGGCGGGCAGAGCATGCGGGTGCTGGCGATGGCGCCGCCCTCGCCGCCGAAGGTCCAGGTGCCGCCGTCGTTGCGCCAGGCGCCGGTGTGGTTGTTGCAGGGGCCGCGCAGGCTGAAGCGGCCCTCGCCGAGGCGCAGCACCGCCTGCGGCGCCGGCGCGGCCTGGCCGGCGGTGGGCGACTGCTCGTACCAGTCGGTGTCGGTGACGATGTCGCCGCTGTCGGCGATCACGCGGGTTTCCTGGCCGGCGCAGGCGGCAAGGGCGGCGGCGCAGGCGGCGGCGAGCAGCAGGCGGGCGGTGGACATCGCGGACTCCGGTGACACCGCCGGCCGGCGGCTCCGGCAGTGTAACGCCGCCGCCGCGAAGGCTGTGCCCGGCCGACACCGGGCGCAGTTGCTTCAACGGCGCCGCACCGGAATGCGGTCGGCGGGGAAGGCCGCCAGGTCGGCGCCGCGCTCGCGCCGCGGTGCGCCGGGCTGCGGGCCCCAGGCCTGGGCGGTGATCACTTCCCAGGTGGAAGGCAGCACGCCATTGCGGCGCTGCTGCTCGTAGGCGGCGGTCACCCGCTGCAGGCGACCGCGGCCGGCCAGGCCGCGCGGGCGGTCGCGGCGGGCATCGCCGGCGCCGATGGCCTTCAGCTCGCGCATCAGCGCATGCACGTCCGGGTATTCGAGGGTGAGCTCGTCGCGGTCCAGCACCGGGTCGCGGAAGCCGGCGGCCATCATCGCGTCGCCCACCTGCTGGATGTGCGCGAAGGGCGAAAGCGGCGGCTCCTCGCCGGCGGCCAGGTAGGCCTCGCGCAGCTCGATCAGGGTGTCGGGGCCAAAGGTGGTGAACAGCAGCAGGCCATCGGGCCGCAGCACGCGGCGGAACTCCGACAGCACCGCCGGCAGGTCGTCCACCCACTGCAGGCAGAGGTTGGAGAACAGCAGGTCGGCACACTGGTCGGCCAGCGGCAGCCGCATCACATCGGCGCAGATCCGCCGCACCGGCCGCCAGAAGCGGGTGTGCCGCGGCACTTCCCGCAGCATCGGCAGGGCCGCGTCCAGGGCGATCACCTCGGCGCGCGGCCAGCGCTTCTTCATGGCGCCGGCGGCGCGGCCGGGGCCGCAGCCCAGGTCGAGGATGCGGCCGGGCTGGCGGTCGTCCAGGTACTCCAGCTGCTCGAGCAGGCGCTGTTCGATCTCCTGCTGCAGGCGCGCCACCTCGTTGTAGCGTGGCGCGGCGCGGCCGAAGGCGCGGCGGAGCTGGCGGCGGTCGAACACGTCGTTCACGGTCAGAGGCTGGCGGCGAAATCGGCAACCGCGTCGGCGACGACGTCGGCGTGAGTGAGGAAGGGTGCGTGGCCGGCGCGCTGCACTTCCAGGAAGCACGCGCCGGGCGCGGCTTCGGCGGCGGCGCGCATGGCATCGGGGTGCACGACGCGATCGCGGCGGCCGGCGATCCACAGCGAGGGCACCGACAGTCCGGGCAGCGCCGGGCGCAGGTCGCCCCGGGCGAGCAGGGCCAGGCCATCGGCCAGCACCGTCGCCTCCGGCTCGCCGTGGGCGAAGGCCATGGCGCGCAGCAGGCGCAGCTCCTCGCGCATATTCTCGCTGCCGTGCACTTCCAGGGCGAGGAAGCGGTCGACGGTGCCGCGCCAGTCGGCGGCCAGCTGCTGCGCGAAGCCTTCGAACACGGCCGGGTCCATGCCGGCCGGCCAGTCCTCGGCGCGTACGAAACGCGGACTGGACGCCAGCAGCACCAGGCCACGGGCGCTGGCGGCGCCGGACGCGGCCGCGTGCAGCGTCACCAAACCGCCCAGCGACCAGCCCAGCCACAGCGCCTGCTCCGGCACCACGGCGGCGATCGCCTGCGCGGTGTCCTCCAGGCGCAGCGGAATGCCACTGCCCGCGCTGCGTCCGTGCCCCGGCAGGTCCACCAGGTGCAGGGTGAACTGCGAGGACAGGCGTTCGACCAGTGGCTCAAACACGCCGGCATGCATGGCCCAGCCGTGCAGGAGCACCAGGTCGGGGCCGGCGCCGCGAATGTCGTGGTGAAGCTCCACTGCGGGGGAAGGACTCAGATCGTGACGGGCCGGGTCGGCGGCTTCACCGCCTCGGCCAGGGCCGCCAGCAGGCCATCGACATCGGCCTCGCTGTGGTCCACCGAGAGGGTGATGCGCAGGCGCGCCTGGCCCTCGGGCACGGTCGGCGGACGGATGGCGGCGACCAGGTAGCCGCGTTCCTCCAGCGCCGCCGCCACCTCCAGCGCGCGCCGGTTCTCGCCAAGCAGCAGCGGCTGGATCGGCGTGAAGGATTCCTGCAGCGGCAGGCCGAGCGCGGCCGCGCCGCGACGGAACCGCGCCACGAGCGAGGCCAGCTTGGCCCGGCGCCAGGCCTGGCCGCGGATCAGCCGCAGCGAGGCGCGCATGGCCGCGGCCATGGCCGGCGCCGGCGCGGTCGAATACAGGTAGGGCCGAGCGGTCTCGGCTACATGGCCGACCAGGTCTTCGGGGCCCAACAGCACCGCGCCCTGGCCGCCGAAGGCCTTGCCCAGCGGCAGCAGCAGCAGCGGCACTTCCCTCGGGCCGAGGCCGGCGGCGGCCACGCTGCCACGGCCGTCGGGGCCGAGCACGCCGATGCCATGGGCATCGTCCACGAACAGGGTGGCGCCCTGGGCACGCGCCACCAGGGCCAAATCGGCCAGCGGCGCGGAATCGCCGTCCATGCTGAAGACGCCGTCGGTGGCCAGGATCGCCGCGCCATCGCGCCGGCTCATCAACTGGCGCAGCGCGGCCTCGACATCCAGGTGCGGGTAACGCTTGAGCTCGGCGCCGGACAGGCGCGCGCCGTCTATCAGGCAGGCGTGGTTGAGCTTGTCCTGCACGCAGACGTCGCCCTCGCGCAGCAGCGACTGCAGCACCGCCAGGTTGGCCAGGTAGCCGCTGCCCAGCAGCAAGGCCCGCGGGTAGCCCAGCCATTGCGCCATCTCGCGTTCGAAGGCGGCGTGCTCGCCGTGGTGGCCGCTGACCGCCGGCGAGCCGGTGCTGCCGAGGCCGTGCCAGGCGGCCGCTTCCTGCAGGGCCGCCACCACGTCCAGGTGCTGGCCCAGGCCCAGGTAATCGTTGGAGCAGAAGCTGAGCAGTTGCCGGCCGTCCACCAGCACGCGGGCGCCTTCGCGCGCTTCCACCTCGCGGCGCCGGCGCAGGGCCAGACGCGCGGCGCGTTCGGCCCGTGCCGCGGCGACCCGGTCCGACAGCCGCTGCCTGGCCATGCTCAGGCCGCGCAGGCCGGCTTGGCCGGCTCGACGATGTCGGCGTGGACGGTGCCCGATTCCTGCGTCACGTGCATCGGCCGCAGGCCCAGGCGGGCGAACAGGGCCTGGTCGGCCTCGGTGTCGGGGTTGCCGGTGGTCAGCAGCTGCTCGCCATAGAAGATGGAGTTGGCGCCGGCGAGGAAGCACAGCGCCTGCAGTTCGTCGCTCATGCTGGCGCGGCCGGCCGAGAGGCGGACCATCGAGGCCGGCATCAGGATGCGGGCCACGGCGATGGTGCGGACGAATTCGAACGGGTCCAGCTCGGCCGCGGTGTGCCGCTCGGCCAGGGGCGTTCCCGCCACTTCCACCAGCCGGTTGATCGGCACCGAATCCGGGTGCGCCGGCAGGTTGGCCAGGGCCATCAGCAGGCCGGCGCGCTGCTCGCGCCGCTCGCCCATGCCGACGATGCCGCCGCAGCAGGTCTTCAGGCCGGCCTCGCGCACGTGCTCCAGGGTGCGGAAGCGGTCCTCCACCTCGCGGGTGCTGATGATCTGCCCGTAGTACTCGGGGTCGGTGTCGATGTTGTGGTTGTAGTAGTCCAGGCCGGCCTGGCGCAGGGCCCGCGCCTGGTCGGCGCTGAGCATGCCGAGGGTGGCGCAGGTTTCCAGGCCCAGGGCCTTCACCCCGCGGATCATCTCGGCCACCTTGGGGATGTCGCGGTCCTTGGGGCTGCGCCAGGCGGCGCCCATGCAGAAGCGGGTGGCGCCGGCGGCCTTGGCCTGGCGGGCCTTCTCCAGCACTTGATCGGCGCTCATCAGCTTCGTTGCCTGCACGCCGGTGTGATAGCGGGCGGCCTGCGGGCAGTAGGCGCAGTCCTCGGGGCAGCCACCGGTCTTCACCGACAGCAGGGTCGACACCTGGACCTCGGCCGGATCGAAGCGCTCGCGGTGCACGCTGGCGGCGCGGTGCAGCAGCTCCGGGAAGGGCAGGTCAAACAGGGCGAGGACTTCCTCGCGCGTCCAGTCATGGCGGATGACGGCGGGCATGGCGGTTTCCTGACGGCGCGGCGGCCAGGGGATGGGCAGTCTGGTGAGCATGTCCGGACCTGTCAACCAAACGCCGGGGCGGCTGGTTGACGGCGCCGGCGGTTCCGCCCGTCACGTCCGTAACCCCAGCCCTGCACGGTCGGGGCCGGAGCCCGGCAGGCCTGTATCGGGGCCATCCACGGAGCCGATTTGCGGAATCGGGGCGGCGTTCAGGCCGGCGCCCTGGCCGGGCCGGGCGCTGACACGCCTGGCCGCCTGGCTGCTGCCGCCGCGCTGCCTGCTCTGCGGCCTCCCGGGCGAGGCCGGCCTGGACCTGTGCACGGCTTGCCTGGCTGCCCTGCCGCGTCTGCCACCGGCCTGCCCGCGGTGCGCCCTGCCGGCACCGGCCGGCGAGGTCTGCGGGCGCTGCCTGGCACGGCCGCCGGTGCAGGCGTGGGCGGTGGCCGCCTTCCTCTACGCCCCGCCGCTGGACCGGCTGCTGCCGCGGCTCAAGTTCCATGCCGACCTGGCCGCGGGTCGGCTGCTGACGCAGCTGGCCTTGCCGGCGTTCATGGCGGCACCCCGGCCGCAGGCCCTGCTGCCCTTGCCGCTGCACCGCTCGCGCCTGCGCCGGCGCGGCTTCGACCAAGCCCTGGAACTGGCCCGGCCCCTGGCCCGGGCCCTGGGCCTGCCCCTGCTGACCGGTGGCCTGCGGCGCCGCCGGGCCACCGCAGCCCAGTCCGGACTCGAGGCCCGGGAACGCCGCCGCAACGTGCGCGGCGCTTTCGCGGTGCCGGCAGGGGTGCCGCTGCCGGATCACCTGGCCCTGTTCGACGACGTGATGACCACCGGCGCCACCCTGGACGAAGCCGCGCGGGTGCTGCGCACGGCCGGCGTGCGACGGGTGGACCTGTGGGCGCTGGCCCGGGCGCCGCCGCCTGGCTGAGCGAAGGAGCGCGCAACGCCTTCATGCGGCCGTGGACGGCCGCAGGCCTGCCGCCGGAAGAATCCGCCGCGCGCTCAGTCCAGGGCGTAGTGCCCGGCGATGCCGGCGAACACCGCCAGGCCGACCCACTGGTTGGACAGGAAGGCCTGGAAACACTCGGCCCGGCCGCGACCGCGGGCGACCCAGAACTGCCGCAGCACCAGCACGGCCGCCACGCCCAGGGCCACGTAGTAGTACAGGCCCAGCCCGGCCCGGCCGCCGAGCAGGCCCAGGCCGAGCAGGAAGCCGCCGAACAGCACCGTCTGGGCGATCAGGTCGGCATCGCCGAACAGGATGGCGGTGGATTTCGCCCCGGCCTTCAGATCGTCCTCCCGGTCCACCATGGCGTACCAGGTGTCGTAGCCGGTGGTCCACAGCAGGTTGGCCAGGAACAGCAGCCAGGCGATTGCCGGCACCGTGCCCTGCACCGCCGCGAAGGCCATCGGTATGCCCCAGCCGAAGGCGATGCCCAGGTAGACCTGTGGCAGGTAGGTGTAGCGCTTGAGGAAGGGATAGCTGGCGGCCAGGAAGGCGCCGGCGATGCTCAGCAGCACGGTCAGGCGGTTGGTCAGCAGCACCAGGCCGAACGCCGCCAGCATCATCGCCGCGAAGATCAGCAGCGCTTCGGTGGCGGAGACTTCGCCGGTGGCCAGGGGCCGGCCGCGGGTGCGCTCGACCTGCGGATCCAGCCAGCGGTCGGCGTAGTCGTTGATGACGCAGCCGGCCGAGCGGGTCAGCCAGACGCCGGCAGTGAAGATCAGCAGGAGCTTCCACGGGGGCAGGCCTTCGGCCGCCAGCCACAGCGCCCACCAGGTGGGCCAGAGCAGCAGCAGGGTGCCGACCGGGCGGTCGCCGCGCAGCAGCCGCCAGTAGGCATCCATGCGCTTGCGCCAGCTCGGAGGCGGCGGCGGCGGTGTCGGCTTGGCGTAGCGTTCGTATTCGTAAGCCATCGCGAAAGCCTAGCAGGGCGGTCCGGCGCCAGGCATCGCCGGCCAAAGCGGTGACGGATCCTCCGGGCGCTTCCCTCGGGAATGCGTACCGGCGCCGCGCCCCGGCGTTGCGCACCGGTGCTGCGCGCCGGCCGTGACCACCGCCCCTTGCCCGGTCGGCGGAACGCCCCCATTGTGAGCATCTCACCCACCCCGACAGGAGCGAGCTTCATGAGCGCAGGCCAGGGTTCCACCGGCAACGTCATCGCCGCCATCTGCAGCCTGATCATTCCAGGCCTGGGCCAGCTCGTGCAGGGCCGGGTGTTGTGGGCCCTGTTCTGGTTCGTCCTGGCCGGTATCGGCTACGGCATCACCTTCCTGCTGTCGCTGGGCTTGCTGCCCTTCGGCGGCGTGCTGGTGGCCATCCTGTCCTGCATCCACGCGGCGGTGTACAGCCCGTCGCGCTGAGCGGGCGGCGCCGGCTCAGCGGCGTGAACGCAGCCAGTCGGCGAGTTCGGGCCCGGCCAAGGGGCGGGTGTAGAGATAACCCTGCGCCTCGTCGCAGCCCTGGGCCTTGAGCAGGGCCTGCTGCGCCTCGGTCTCCACGCCCTCGGCCACTACGCTCAGGCCCAGGGCATGGCCCAGGCTGACCACCGCGTGGGTGAGCTCGAGCATGTTGGCCTGTTCGCCCATCTGCGAGACGAAACTGCGGTCTATCTTCAGGTGCCGCACCGGGAAGCGGTGCAGGTAGCCGAGGTTGGAGAAGCCGGTGCCGAAATCGTCGATGGCCAGGCCGATGCCGTGGCGCCGGAACAACTCGAAACTGCGGCGCAGGGTCTCGGAGTCGGCCATCAGCGAACTTTCGGTGATTTCCAGTTGCAGCCGGTCGGTGGCCCAGCCGGTGCGCTGGCAGGTCGCCACGACCTGGGTGGCGAACTCGGGATCGCGCAACTGCAGCGCGGACACGTTGACGGCGATTCGTTCGAAGGCCAGGCCCTGCTCGTGCCAGCGGCGGGCCTGCCGGCAGGCCTGTTCCAGGGCCCACCGGCCCATGGCGAGGATCTCGCCGCTTTCTTCGGCGATCGGAATGAACTCGGCCGGGTTGCGCAGTTCGCCTGAGGCGGTGCGCCAGCGCATCAGGGCCTCGATCACCCCGACCCGCCCGTCGGCCAGGCGCAGCGTGGGCTGGAATACCAGATGAAACTCGCCGCGCTCCACCGCACCGCGCAGCTCCTGCTCCAGCGCCACCCGCCGCCGCACCTTTTCGTAGAACGTGTCGTTGTAGAACTGATAGGTGTTGCGACCGGCATCCTTGGCCGCGTACATGGCGGTGTCGGCGGCCCGCATCAGCGCGTCGAGATCCCGGATGCCGTCGTTGAGCAGGGCGATGCCGACGCTGCAGCCGATGCGCGCCTCGGTGCCGCCCAGGTCCACCGGCATGCCCAGGACATCGATGATCTTGCGCGCCACCAGGGCCGCGTCCTCGGGCCTGGCCACCTCACGCAACAGCACCAGGAATTCGTCGCCGCCCAACCGGCCGACCATGTCCGAACCACGCACGCAGGCCTTCAGCCGGCCGGCCACCTCGCGCAGCAGCCGGTCGCCGGCCTCGTGGCCCTGGGTGTCGTTGACGAACTTGAAGCGGTCCAGGTCGAGGAACAGCAGGGCCAGCGGCTTGCCGGAGGTCCGCGCCAGCGCCACCGCTGCGCTGGCCTGGGCCTCGAAGAGATAGCGGTTGGGCAGGCCGGTCAGCACGTCGTAGTGGGCCAGCTGCTCGATGCGTTCGTTGGCCTCGTGCTCTTCGGTAATGTCCTGGGTCAGGCCGGTGACGCGGTAGGGCTGGCCGTCGCGCCGCTCCATGCGGGCGGTGATGCGCAACCAGATGCGCCGCTCGTCAGGCGTGAAGTAGCAGGCTTCCAGCGTTTCCTCGTGCGTCACCCCGGCGACCAGCCGTGACAGCGCTTCGCGCAGCTCCATCCGCGACTCGGGCGCGTAGTGGGGCAGGGTGTCTTCGAAACGCAGCGGCGTGCCGGACGGGATGCCGTGGATGCGGTAGTTCTCGTCGGTCCAGTGCAGCTCGTCCGTGTCCAGGATCAATTCGAAACCGCCGATGCGACCGACGGCGGCGATGCGGTTGAGCAGGTCGTTGCGCCAGCGCGCGGTTTCCTCGCTCCGTCGCTGTTCGGTGATGTCGTGCAGCACGCCCACCAGCCGCCGCACCACCCCGTCCGGACCGGGAATGCCCTCGCCACGCGCCTGCACCACCCGGCGTTCGCCGTTGGGCCGCACCATCTCCAGTTCCAGCGCGTAGGGCTTGCCCTCGCGCAGGATGGCGATGGAGGCCTCGCGCAGGCGGGCGTAGGACTCTGGCGTGAACAGGTGCTTCTGCGAACGGAACGGCGGCGGCGTGCTGCCCGGCCGCAGGCCGGCGATCAGGTACAGCTCGTCCGACCACCACAGGACATCGGCCTCGGCGTCCCAGCTCCAGCTGCCCAGGCGGGCCACGTGCTGGGCCTGGTTGAGGATCAGCTCGCGCTCGCGCAACTGCAGTTCGATCTGCTTGTAGTCGTGGATGTCGGTGTGGGTGCCGATCACCCGGAGGGGCCGCCCGTGCGTGTCCCAGCGCAGGGCGCGGCCGCGGTCCAGGATCCAGCGCCAGCGGCCATTGGCGTCGCGCACCCGGTAGTCCACCTGATAGTTCTCGCGTTCGCCGGCCAGGTGGGCATGCAGGGCCTCGGCGACGCGCGGGCGGTCGTCCGGATGGATCAGGGCCTGCCAGGCATCGAAACTGCCGTCGAAGGCGTTGTGCGGGTAGCCCAGCATGCTGAAGCAGCGGCCGGACCGGTATACCTTGCCGGTGCTGGCGTCCCAGTCCCAGAGGCCGTCGCGGGCGCCTTCCAGGGCGAAGCGCCAGCGGGCCGCATCCGGCGCCTCGGCCGGTTCCGCGCCGTCGTCGCCGTCGTGAAGGCTGACGGTATAGCCCTGCAGATCGCCGCGGTCGTCGCGCACGGCGCGCAGCAGGCATTCCAGCACGCCGTCGGCGTCCTCATGCCGGTGCCCGACCACCCGGTCGGGATGATCGGCCAGCTGCCGGATGCCTTGCGCCAACGCCTCCCGCAGCAAGGGTTCACGGGCCGGGCCGACCAGCTCGGCAGCACGGGAGTTGCCGCCCAGTACCCGGCCTTCCGCGTCCAGAACCAACAGGGCGCGGCGAACCGGATGCTGCAACAGGCTGGCGGTGAATGCGGACAACAATGGCCTCCCCAAGGATGGACCTCGCCATTGTTCTGTCACAGGACTGCCGGCCCTGCTGTGCGCCAGCGCACAGACCGGCGCCTCGAAGGACGAGCCGTTCAGCTTGGCCGCCCGCTTTCCGGGCCCGGCCCGGCTTCCCATGCCGGCGGCTACCTGCGAGAATGACCGGCCCGCACCGCACCGGGCTCCGCCGGTGCCGGGAGCGCCGAAACACGCGCCTGTAGCTCAGCCGGATAGAGTAGCGGCTTCCGAAGCCGTTGGTCGGGGGTTCGAATCCCTCCAGGCGCGCCAGTTCCCCCGCGACAGGTCCGGGACCGCATCCGATCCCGGGCAAGCTGTCGCCTTCATCCTGATAGGACACTGGGGCGAGGCAAGGCCGGCATGAAGACTTCGAAGGTTCTCCAGATCCGGGTCGAACTCCGGGGGATCGAGCCGCTGATCTGGCGCCGCCTGCAGGTGCCGGGCGACTACACCTTCTGGGACCTGCACGTCGCCATCCAGAGCGCCTTCGCCTGGACTGACACCCACCTGCACGAGTTCCGGCCCTGGGGCCGGCGCGGCGGCCATCCGCGCTTCGGCATGCCGCTGGACGAGTTCGACGACGATCCGCCCCTGCCCGGCTGGGAGCACCGCGTGGCCGACGTCCTGAGCCGGGCCAATCCTCGGCTGGAATACGAATACGACTTCGGCGACGGCTGGGAACACGCGGTCGTGCTCGAGGACGTCCTCGAAGCGGCGCCAGGCAAGAAGTATCCGCGCTGCACGGCCGGCGAGCGTTCGGCGCCGCCCGACGACTGCGGCGGCCCGGGCGGTTACGAAAGCCTTCTCGAAACCCTGGCCGACCCGGAAGACCCGGACCACAAGGCGTCCCACGTCTGGGCCAGCCGCCAGAAGGGCAGGCGCGGCAAGTTCGATCCCGAGGCCTTCGACGAACAGCAGGTGAAGTTCGCCAACCCGGCGCCGCGGCTCAAGCGGCTGCTGGCTTATATTGCGTCCCAACGTTGATAGCCGGCGGGCTGCCCCTGGCTATCGGGAGGCCGGCGGCTTCCCAAGAAGCGGCGCCACGACGCCAGCCAACTCGGCCACCACCACTGCAAGCCCAGGCGCCTCCAGCCGACCCCTTTCGAGGAAGGCCCGCCATTGCCTTTGCTTGGCGTTGTCCGAGGCGAAAGCCTCCGTCAGCCCCACCGGCAGGGAACCAGGCATTGGGGTGTCCCGTCGCGCGAACGTGGCGGACACGGCGTTTCGAAGCACCGTCGGATCGAGCCGGCCCTCCCGGGCCAGGCTGAGCAGATCGAAGTAATCCTTCATCCGGCTGTTGGTCATACCGAGCACGACGATCGACTGCAGCTTCTCGGCGAAGACGGTTTCCCGCGGATAGATGCGCAACGAGGGCGCGGGCAGGTCATCGAGCAAGGTCGGCAGCTCGGCGTCCTCGGGCCCGGGCGTCACGGCATCCCCGAACCCGATATCCCACTGGACCAGGCACTCCGCCGTCCCCAGTCGGGCACGCAGGTTCACTCGCAGGCCGTCGTAGCGCGCCGTTTCCCGGATCTCGCTGACGCGCAGGCCCGCGAGGTCGAAAGCCAGGCCGTCGTCGACCTCAAGTTCGCAGAGTTCGCGGACGATGGCTTCGATTCGCGCCGGATCCGGAGTGCCAAAGCCCAGGAAGTCCGCGTCGCGCGTCGGCCTGTGCTCCTGGCCGAACCAGTGCCGGAAAAGCATGGCGCCCTTGAGCAGGAAGTCAGCCCGGTGGCGCGAGATCGACAGCCGATACAGCAGGCGCTCGACGGCATAGCGGTCTAGCGTCAGCTGGAACTCCTCCCCTGCCTGCTTCGCGTGGTTCAGCAGTCGCTGGCGGATCGAATCAATCCGTGCTGGCAAGGGACTGCTCATACCACCGATTCCAGATAGGGGCGCATGACATTTGCCATCCGAAGCTGACTCGCCAGCCGCCAGATTTCGTCGTTGCTCGTTCGACGCTCGCGGCGCACCTGGGCGAGCGCCTCCAGCGCCACGTCCAAACCGATCCTGTTGCGGAACTTGAAGCAATCCACGACGGTCCGGGCGACCCCGGTAACCCGGAGCGGCACGCCGTCGAGGACGTGGGTTTCGATTCCAGTCGAGAGGCCGGCACCCGAGTACCGAACGACCCGCAGCGAAGGCCAGTCCAGCTTGGGCGTGTGCCGCCCGGCGGCGATACCCAGCCAGACCGAGTGCGGTGCCTGTGTCGTGAGCCCGTGGAAGCGCAGCGCCGTCAGGAGGCAGAAGAAGCCGTCGGGCACGCGGCGCGCGACGATCTGCAGCCCCTCGTCCGCCGACGGCGCCCGACCGGGCAGTGAGTAGACCCCACGCGCGAGCCTGACCAGTTCGCCCCTTTGCACCAGGCGAGTGATCTGGGCACCCTCCAGCCCGGCGGCCCGGAGGTCACGGGCCCGGGCAGTGCCCTGGACTTCGAGCAGGCGCTTGGCTTTGGCGTGGGGATCCACGCACCGAGAGTGTTCTAATTGCTACATCTATGTCAATAATGTGTGTGTTTTTGTAACACCCCGCCACCAGGTTTGGAACTGGCCTTTACTCCCGCGAATGTGCCGACAAGAGCCTTGGACTGCGGTGCAGAATGGCTCCAAGTGACCTCGTCGCAGGCCGACTCGGGTCGGCGCCAAAGCAGGGCAGACCGCTTCGGACGGAAGGAGGCGGTCTGCAATCCATTGCCGCAGCTGAGTTTTCACGGCTTCCGAAGCCCGGCGCCGTTTCACGGTGTCCGGAACCGGGGCGACTCACTCCCGCCGCAACACCGCCCAGGCGAAAGCCTGCGTGTGGCCGCCCGGCGTGGTGTGCACCTCCCGGTGCTGGCCCACCAGGCGGAAGGCCGGACCCATCAGCGCGGCGATGTCCCCGGCCGAACGCCGCGCCACCGGCAGGCCGCTGCAACGCTCCGGGCCGTCGGGAGCGAAGCCGCCGATCACCGCGTGGCCGCCCGGACGCAGCGCCCGCGCCGCCTGCGCCGCATAGGCGGCGGCCGCCTCCGGGGCGGTGAGGAAATGCAGCACCGCGCGGTCGTGCCACAGGTCGAAGCCGGCGGCCGGCAAGTCGGCGGTGAGCAGGTCGGCGGCCAACCAGCGTACGCCGGCACCGCGGTCGCCCAGGCGGGCGCGGGCCAGGTCCAGGGCCTGGCGCGACAGGTCCAGCACGGTGATCGCGGCCACGCCGCGATCCAGCAGGTCGTCCACCAGGGTGGATGCGCCGCCGCCGACGTCGATGAGCCGCACGTCCGGCCCCAGCCCGGCCTGCTCCAGCAAGGCCAGCGAGGTCTCCAGGTGCGGCCTGTACCAGCTGAGGGTATCGGCCGGTTTGCGCTGGTACACGTCTTCCCAGTGGTCCTGCGGCGAAGGCTCCGGTTTGCCGCTCATGTTCCGCTCCTGGTCTCCATGGCCCAGCGCCCCGGCTAGACCTTCCCGCCATGACGAGGCCCAGAGTAGCGCCGCCTTGCGGCCGATGCCCGTGCCGGACGATCTCAGGGTGCTGCCCGGCCGGTAACATGATCGCCGGCCCGGTTCTTCCCCGTCGCCGCCCCTTGTCCCGGCCCCGTGCCGCGGCCACGTCCCCGAGCGGATATCGCCATGCATGCCGAGAACCTTTCCCGCTGGCAACACGAGCACGTCTTCGATACCGGCAGCCATGCCGCCGAGCGCGGCACGCGCCTGGTGATGTGGATCACGGCGGTGGCGATGGCGGTGGAGATCGCCGCCGGCTGGTGGTTCAACTCGATGGCACTGCTGGCCGACGGCTGGCACATGAGCTCGCACGCGCTGGCGATCGGCCTGTCCGCCGCCGCCTATGCGGCGGCCCGCCGTTACGCCCGGGATCCGCGCTTCGCCTTCGGCACCTGGAAGATCGAGGTGCTCGGCGGTTTCGCCGGCGCCATCTTCCTGCTCGGCGTGGCGGCGATGATGGTGATCGGTTCGCTCGAGCGGCTGCTGTCGCCGGAACCGATCCGTTACCGGGAGGCGATCGCGGTCGCCGGTCTGGGCCTGGGCGTCAACCTCGCCTGCGCCCTGATCCTGGGCCGGGCGCACCACCACGGCCACGGCCACCCCCACGGTCACGGACATCGTCATGACGACGGCCACCATCATGGCCGCGCCCACGGCCGGGAGTCCGGCCACGATCATGCCGAGCCCCGCCACCACGACCTCAACCTGCGTTCGGCCTACCTGCACGTGATCGCCGACGCCGCGACCTCGGTGCTGGCCATCGTCGCCCTGGCCGGGGGCTGGCTGTACGGCTGGGCCTGGCTGGATCCGGTCATGGGCATCGTCGGCGCGGTGCTGGTGGCGGTCTGGGCCAAGGGGCTGATCCGCGACACCGGCAAGGTGCTGCTCGACCGCGAAATGGACCATCCCGTGGTGGAAGGGATCCGGGCGGCGCTGGAATCCGGGCCCGGGGCCGGCGACACCCGCGTCACCGACCTGCACGTCTGGCGGGTCGGCCGGCATGCCTACGCCTGCGCCGTCGTCCTGGTGACGCACGATCGGTCGCTTGGCGCCGATGCCGCCAGACGCAGGCTGGCGGCACATCCGGAAATCGTGCACTCGACCATCGAGATCCATCATTGCCCGGACTCCGCCGGGTAGGACCGCGGCGGCCGGATCGTTACAATCCCGGCCCCCGACGGGCGGCGGGCGCGACCTTCCGCTCAGTCTCGGCCCGTGAGCCTGCGGCCGGCGAGACTGCTTTCGGCCCCGGATTGCGTTTCAGCCAGGGATGGCCATGAACATGACGACGACCCCCGAATCCGACGAACGCCAGCAATGGCAGGCGCTGCTGCGGCCGCTGGCCGGGCCGCGCTGGCCGATCCGGGCCAACCGCCGCTTTGCCGCCGAGGACGTCGCCCGCCTGCGCGAGGGCCTGTGGCCGCGCGGCCTGGACGACCGCTGGGCGGTCTGGCTGGACGGAGGGGTGCTGCGTTGCTGGCTGGCCGGCCCGCGCACCTGCGTCTACGAGGCGCGGCTGGAATTCGGCGAAGAGGGCGATGCCCGCTGCGTCGTGCTCGACGTTCTGGACAGCCCCGAGGAATACGCCCGCGCCCGCTCCGACGAGGGCGAGCTGGACCGCTTCGACGGCGTCCTGGTCCTGGTGCTGGCGGCGCGCCGGCAGGCGGCTTGAGCAGGCATCCGCGAACGGCCGGACTCCGCCCCGCCGGATGAGGCCGCGGCGGCTCAGTCGGTTTCCGCTTCCACCGCTTCCTGCGCCGGCGGCGTTTCCGTGCGGGCCTTGCCCTTGCCGCCGGCTGCCTGCACGGGTTCGGGATGCATCGCCAGCGCCGCCTGCAACTCCTCGCAACTGACGCGGCCTTGTTCCTTGCGGCAGATGGTGTCGCCGAAACCCAGGCGCCTGAGCGCCAGCTCGCGCAGCTCCATGCGCTCGAGCAGGAAATCCACGAAGGCGCGCACCTTCGGTGACAGCACCGAGCCGCGCGGAAACACCGCGTTGAGCTCGACGATCGGTCCGGCCCAGCCCGGCAGCACCCGCCGCACGCAGCCGCTGGCCAGTTCGCCGCCCACCACCATCGGCGTGGCCAGCATCAGGCCTTCGCCGGCCAACAGTGCCGGCTTCAGCGCGAAGGGGTCGTTGGCCACCATCATCGGCCGCACTCCGAAGTCGCCGCTGTGGTCGCCGTCGCCCAGAGCCCAGCTCCAACGCTGGCCGCGCCGGTGGTGCGGCATCACCAGAGCATGGTGGTGCTCCAGATCCTCGGGCGTCAGCGGCTCGCCATGACGGGCGATGTAGCTGGGGCTGGCATAGATGTAAGGCCGGTAGCTGCCCAGGTTGCGGGCCACCAGGGTGGAGTCCGGCAGGGAGCCGAAGCGCAGGGCGACGTCTATCTCGTCGCCGATCAGGTCGAGCACGTCGTTGCTCAGCACCAGATCCAGTCGCACCTCCGGGTAGCGCGAGCGGAATTCGGTCAGCAGTGGTCCCAGCGCGATCAGGCCCAGGGACACCGGGACGGTGACCCGCAGCCAGCCGCGCGGCCCGCTCTGCAACTGGTTGACCGCGCCCTCGGCCTCCTCCAGTTCGCGGGCGATGCGCTTGCAATGTTCGTAGTACACGGTGCCGGCCTCGGTCAGTCCGAGCCGGCGGGTGGTGCGCATCAGCAGCTGCGCGCCCAGGCGCGCCTCCAGCTCCAGCACCTTGCGGCTGACCGTAGTCTTGGGCAAACCCAGTTGCCGGGCCGCCGCGGTGAAGCTGCCCTGCTCCACCACCTTCACGAAGATCAGCGTGTCGTTGAGATCGCGCGCCATGCCTGTTCTCCCTCGTGCGGGACGCCCATGCGGGGGCATCCGGGCGGGAACATCCGGACGGCTACCGGCCGGACGCCGGCGCTGCGAACGATTGTCCCTGGTGCGACACCATTCTGTCACCGAATCGCGCGCGCATTGTCTCGCCTCCGAGACAATTTTTCCCTGGTTTGCCGTCTAATCCACGCTCGTATGCGTCCATAACATTCAGCGACCTTTGCCAACGGGCCAGGTCGTCATGAATCCCTCCCCCCGCAACGCCACCCTGCACGGCACTCCCGTGGTGGTGATCGGCGCCACCGGCCACATCGGCCGGGGCGTGGTCGCCGCTCTGCTGGAGGCCGGCACGCCGGTGCTGGCCGTCGCGCGTGACGCCACCCGGCTGGCGGAGCTGCGCATGGGCACGGGTCCGGACCCGCGCCTGGGCGTCATTCCGGCATCCCTGGCCAGCGATGCCGAAGGCGAGGAACTGGCCGCCGTGCTGAGGGCCTTCCGCCGCCCCCTGGGCGGGGTGGTGGTTTGCCTGTCGGGTCCGCGCCAGCGCGGCCGGCTGATCGAACAGCCGGCCGATTTCCTGGAGCGGACGCTGAACGAAAACGTGACGCCGGTGCTGGTGGCGGCCCGCCACCTGGTTCCGCTGCTGGCGGCGGCCGGCAAGGGCCTGCCCTTCCTGGTGATCGGCGGTCCGGCGGCCGACGTGCCCTGGGCCGGCTACGGCCAGCATTCGGTGGCGGCGGCGGCGCAACGGATGCTGCTGCGCGTGCTGCACGACGAGCTGGCCGGCGAACCGGTGCGGGTACAGCAGCTGGTGATCGGTTCGCCGGTCTGCAGCGGCCGGCATGACGAGCCCGCCTGTCCGGAATGGCCCAGTGCGCTCGACGTCGGCCATCAGGTCTGCATCGCGCTGGCGGACGCCCACTCGCACGAGGCGGTCCGTCGGCTCTTCCCCTCGCCACGCCCGTCGGCGACCCCGCCGACCGCAGCCACGAACCCCACTTGAACAGAGGCTCTCCCCCCATGAACGCGAGCACGAACCGGCAAGACCGACTCTTCCGTCCCGTCCGCCAGGTGGCCAGTCGCTGGGCGATCGGCCTACTGGCCCTGTCCGGCCTGCTGGGCCTCGCCGGCTGCGCCAGCGAGGCCGCGCCCGGTGAAGGCATGCCACCGCCGCCAGAGGTCAGCGTGGCCACGGTCGAACAACGCGAGATCCGGCCCTGGAGCGAATTCACCGGCCGCATCGAAGCCGTCCAGACCGTGCAGCTGCGGCCGCGGGTATCCGGCTACATCGAACGCATCGCCTACGAGGAAGGCCAGGAAGTCCGCCAGGGCCAGGTGCTGTTCGTCATCGATCAGCGTCCCTACCGCGCCGCCCTGGCCCGGGCCGAGGCCGAGCTGGCCCGCGCCCGTACCCAGGCCGAACTGACACGCAGCGAAGCCGCCCGCGCCGAGCGCCTGGCCGGCCAGCGGGTGATCTCGACCGAGGAACTCGACCAGCGCCGCGCCGCCGCCGCCGCCGCCCAGGCCGCCGTTCGGGCCGCGGCCGCCGCCCGCGACGTGGCCGCGCTGGAGCTGGAGTTCACTGAAGTGCGCGCGCCGATCGCCGGCCGCGCCGGCCGAGCCCTGGTGACGCCGGGCAATCTGGTCGGCCCCGAAACCAGCGTGCTGACCAGCATCGTTTCGGTGGACCCGGTGCATGTGGTGTTCGAAGGCGACGAGCTGACCTACCTGCGCTTCACCCGCGAGGCCCGCACCGAGGGCAAGCGGCGCAGCCCGGTGCAGGTCGGCCTGGCCGGCGAGGAAGGCTTTCCGCACGAGGGCGTGCTGGATTTCGTCGACAACCACGTGGATCCGGCCACTGGCACCATCGTCGCCCGCGCCGTGCTGGACAACGCCGGCCGGCAGTTCACTCCCGGCCTGTTCGCCCGGGTGCGCCTGCTCGGACCCGAGCCGGTGAAGGCGCTGCTGGTGGATCCGAAGGCGGTGCTGACCGACCAGGACCGCCGCTACGTCTATGTGCTCGGCGCCGACAACACCGCCCAGCGCCGCGACATCCGGCTCGGTCGCGAGCTGGACGGCCTGCGCGTGGTCGAATCCGGCCTGGAACCGGGCGAGAAGATCATCGTGCACGGCGTGCAGAAGGTGTTCTTCCCGGGCATGCCGGTGCAGCCGGTCGAAGTGGCCATGGGCGCGCCGCCGGCCGTCGCCGCGGCCGCGGGCTCGCACTGAGGAGCCGCCGACATGCGCGACTTTTCCAGCCTGTTCGTCGACCGTCCGATCTTCGCGGCGGTCCTGTCCATCCTGATCTTCGTCGCCGGCCTGATCGCCTTGCCGCAGCTGCCGATCAGCGAGTACCCGGAAGTGGTGCCGCCCTCGGTGGTGGTGCAGACGGTGTATCCGGGCGCCAACCCGAAGGTGATCGCCGAGACGGTGGCGACGCCGCTGGAGGAGGCCATCAACGGCGTCGAGGACATGATGTACATCAAGTCCGTCGCCGGCTCCGACGGCGTGCTGATGATGACCGTCACCTTCCGGCCCGGCACCGATCCGGACGACGCCGCGGTCAAGGTGCAGAACCGGGTCAGCCAGGCGCTGGCCCGCCTGCCCGAGGACGTGCGCCGCCAGGGCGTGACGACGCAGAAGCAGTCGCCGACCTTCCTGATGGTGGTGCATCTGACCTCGCCCGGCGGCGAGCACGACACCCTCTACCTGCGCAACTACGCCCGCCTGCACGTCCGCGACGTGCTGGCGCGCGTGCCCGGCGTCGGCGACGCCCAGGTCTTCGGCGGCGGCGACTACGCCATGCGCGCCTGGCTGGATCCGGACCGCATCGCCGCCCGCGGCCTCAGCGCCGGCGACGTGATCCGCGCCATGCGCGAGCAGAACGTGCAGGTCTCCGCCGGCCAGCTCGGCGCCGAGCCCATGCCGGACAGCCAGTTCCTCACCCTGATCAACGCCCAGGGCCGGCTGCGCACCGAGGAGGAGTTCGGCCAGATCGTGCTCAAGGTCGGCGACAACGGCGAGGTCGTGCGCCTGTCCGACGTCGCCCGCCTGGAGCTGGGCGCGCACAGCTACACCCTGCGCAGCAACCTGGACGGGAAGAACGCGGTCGCCATCGGCATCTTCCAGGCGCCGGGCGCCAACGCCCTGCAGATCCGCGACCAGGTGATCGCCCACATGGAAGAGCTGTCGCAGCACTTCCCGCCGGGCATGCAGTACGAGGCGGTGTACGACACCACCATCTTCGTGCGCGACTCCATCAATTCGGTGATCCGCACCCTGCTGGAAGCGGTGGTGCTGGTGGTGCTGGTGGTGCTGCTGTTCCTGCAGACCTGGCGCGCCTCGATCATTCCCTTGCTGGCGGTGCCGGTGTCGGTGGTCGGCACCTTCGCGGTGCTGTACCTGCTGGGCTATTCGGTCAACACCCTGACCCTGTTCGGCCTGGTGCTGGCGATCGGCATCGTGGTGGACGACGCCATCGTCGTGGTCGAGAACGTCGAACGCAACATCGAAGAGGGGCTGGATCCGCTGGCGGCCACCCATCAGGCCATGCGGGAAGTGTCCGGACCGATCATCGCCATCGGCCTGGTGCTGTGCGCGGTATTCGTGCCGATGGCTTTCCTGGACGGTGTCACCGGCCAGTTCTACCGGCAGTTCGCCGTCACCATCGCCATCTCGACGGTGATCTCGACGATCAACTCGCTGACCCTGTCGCCGGCCCTGGCGGCCCGGCTGCTCAAACGCCATGACGCGCCCAAGGACGTGATCGAACGGTTCATCCAGCGCTCCCTCGGCTGGTTGTTCCGGCCGTTCAACCGTTTCTTCGGCCGCAGCTCCGAGGCCTACCAACGTTCGGTCGGCCGCTCGCTGATGCGGCGCGGCGCCGTGTTCGCCATCTATGGCGGCCTGCTGCTGGCCACCGGGCTGATGTTCAGGCTGGTGCCGCCGGGCTTCATCCCGGTGCAGGACAAGCTGTACCTGATCGCCGGCGTGATCCTTCCGGAGGGCTCCTCGCTGTCGCGCACCGACGCCCTGCTATCGAAGGTGGCGGAGATCGCCATGGAAACCGAAGGCGTGTCGCACGCGGTCGCCTTTCCCGGCCTGAACGCCCTGCAGTTCACCAATACACCCAACACCGGCGTGGTGTTCTTCCCGCTCGAAGACTTCGGCGACCGGCCGGGCCGCACCGCCGCCGACATCAACGCCGAGATCAACATGAAGATCGCCGGCCTGCAGGAGGGCTTTGCCTTCTCCTTCATGCCGCCGCCGATCCTCGGTCTGGGCAACGGCTCGGGCTACCAGCTGTTCATCGAGGACCGCGCCGGACTGGGTTACGGCGCCCTGCAGGAAGCGGTGAAGAACTTCCAGGGCGCGGTGTCGCAAGTGCCGGGCATGGGCTTCCCGATCACCAGCTACCAGGCCAACGTGCCGCAGCTGGACGCCGAGGTGGACCGGGTCAAGGCCAAGGCCCTGGGCGTGCCGCTGACCGACCTGTTCGAGACCCTGCAGGTCTACCTGGGCTCGGCCTACGTCAACGATTTCAACCAGTTCGGCCGCACCTGGCAGGTGATCGCCCAGGCCGACGGCCGCTTCCGCGGGCGGGTCGAGGACATCGCCAGGCTGCGGGTGCGCAACGCCGACGGCGAAATGGTGCCGATCGGTGCCATGGTGGACGTCCGGCAGAGCTTCGGGCCCGACCCGGTGCTGCGCTACAACGGCTATCCGGCCGCCGACATCGCCGGTGAATCCGATCCGCGCCTGCTGTCTTCGGCCCAGGCCATGGACGTGCTGCAGAACGTCGCCGACCAGGTGCTGCCCAACGGCATGGCCATCTCCTGGACCGACCTGAGCTACCAGCAAGCCAACCAGAGCGGTGCCGCCCTGGTGGTGTTCCCGCTGGCGGTGCTGCTGGTGTTCCTGGTGCTGGCGGCACTGTACGAAAGCTGGACCTTGCCGCTGGCGGTGATCCTGATCGTGCCGATGTGCATGCTCTCGGCCCTGATCGGCGTCTGGTTCGGCGGCGGCGACAACAACATCTTCGTCCAGGTCGGTCTGGTGGTGTTGATGGGACTGGCCTGCAAGAACGCCATCCTGATCGTCGAATTCGCCCGCGAGCTGGAAATGCAGGGCAGGGGCATCGTCGAAGCGGCGCTGGAGGCCTGCCGACTGCGCCTGCGCCCGATCATCATGACCTCGATCACCTTCACCGCGGCGGTGGTGCCCCTGGTGCTGGCCTCCGGCGCCGGCTACGAAGTGCGGCAGGCGCTGGGCACGGCGGTGTTCGCGGGCATGATCGGCGTCACCCTGTTCGGCCTGTTCCTCACCCCCGTGTTCTATGTCGCCCTGCGCAAGCTGGTGAGCCGCCGCGAGCGCGCGGCGGGCGCCGCCGTCCTGGCGCCGGCGACGGGAGCTTCCCATGACTGATGCCTTGCTTCCCCGCCCGCTGGCAGCCGCGGTGCTTGCCTCGTTGCTCGCCGCCTGTGCCGTCGGCCCCGACTACGTGCGGCCGACCATGGACGCGCCCGCCCAGTTCCACCGCGCCGACCTGGTCCTCACCCGCGCTTCGGAAACCGAGCACGCCTTCTGGGAACGCCTCGGCGATCCGGTGCTGGCGCAGCTGATCGAGGACGCCCTGCGCGACAACCGCGAGCTGCACATCGCCCTGGCCCGGCTCGAGCGCGCCCGCGCCCTGCTCGGCGAGGCCGGCCGCGACTATCTGCCGACGGTGCGGGCCGGCGGCCGGGCCGGCGAGCAGCGCGCCTCTGCCTTCGAAGCGCCGGGTGTTCCGCGCTCCGAACGCGACGGCGACAGCCGCGGTGTCGAGGCCGTGGTGAGCTGGGAGCTGGACCTGTTCGGCCGGGTGCGGCGCGGCGTCGAGGCGGCGCGTGGCGAGTCCGATGCCAGCGCCGCCGACCTGGCGGCGCTGCAGGTGGCGGTGGCCGGCGAAGTCGCGCGCAACTACTACCTGTTGCGCGGCCTGCAGACCCGGCTGGCGGTGGCGCGCGACAACGCCCGCAACCAGGAACGTTCGCTGGAGCTGGTGCGGGCCCGCGCCGAAGCCGGCGGCGGCACCGAACTCGACAGTGCCCGCGCCCGCGCCCAGCTGGAACTGACACTCTCGCGCCTGCCCGCCCTCACCGCCGAGATGCAGGCCGCCCAGCACCGCCTGGCCGTGCTGACCGGCCGCGAACCCGGCGCGCTCGGCGAGCTGCTGGATGCACCGGCGCCCTGGCCGGAGCTGCCCGGGCTGCTGGCGGTGGGTACGCCGCCCGACCTGCTGGCGCGCCGCCCCGACGTCGCCGCGGCCGAGCGACGCCTGGCCGCGGCCACGGCCCGTATCGGCGTCGCCACCGCCGACCTGTACCCGCGCTTCAGCCTGGACGGGCTGATCGGCAGCCTGGCCGGCGATGCCGGTGATCTGTTCGACCGCGACAGCGAACGGCGCCGACTGGTGCTGGGCATCGACTGGTCCTTCCTCGACCGCGGTCGTGTGCGCGATCGCATCGACGCCGCCGGCGCCGATGCCCGTGCCGCGCTCGCGGCATGGCAGCAAGCCAGCCTGAGGGCGCTGGAGGAAACGGAGACGGCACTGGTGCGCTATGCCCAGAGCGAGCGCGAACGCCGGCATCTGGAGGATGCGGCCCAGGCCAGCGCCCGCGCCGCCGAACTGGCACGGCTGCGTTTCGAGGGCGGCGCGGCCGGTTTCCTCGACGTGCTGGATGCCGAAAGGGCGCGACTGGAAGCCGAGGATCTGGCGGCAGCGGCGCGCATGCGCCAGGCCCAGGCCCTGGTCGGCCTGCACGCGGCCTTGGCCGGCGGCTGGCCGGAGCGGATGCCGCGGCCTACTCCGGCGGCTGAACCGAGTAGCCGCGTCGCTCGAGCTCGCTGAGCAGGCTGTCCTTGCCCAGCAACAGGCTCATGGGCAGCACGGCGAAACTGGCGTCGTGCTCGCCCAGGGCCTGCTCGGCGGCTTCCAGCCAGAGCGCGCGCACCCGCGCCGGCGCTTCCGCCAGGCCCTGCTTCTCGGCCAGCCGGGATTGCAGTACCGCTTCCATGCAGGCGCCGGCGGCATCGGTGTAATCCAGCTTCGCCAGCACATCCAGCCGGCCCAGGGCCCAGGCATTGGCGCGGGTGGCCAGGGTCGGCAGGTCGTTCTCCACCTGGGCCAGGCTGCGCCGGAAGCACTCGACGTCGTCCAGGCCGGTGCGGCGGAACTCGCGCAGCGCCGCCCGCGGTTCCTCGATGGTGATCGCGTGCGCCGGTTGCCGCAGCGGCACGCCTGCCTTGCGCGCGGCCCGGCGCACCATGCGCAGCACCAGGTCGGCGCCGGTCAGGTCGTGGGCCTCGAAGGCCTTCTCGCGCAGCTCCATGGCGGCCACCAGCGGTCGGCGCTTTTCGATGCCGCGGTCGCGGCCGAAGTAGCGCTGTTTCAAGGGCTGCCAGCGCGCGTAGTCCTCCGGCGGCAACACGTCCTGCAGCCTGTCCTTGTCGGGGTTGTTGCGCGCCGAGAGCAGGGACGGCAGCAGGAACAGGCCGGTGATGGCACCGCCCCTGGGCCGCAGCTGCACGATCGGCGGCATCAGCACCACGCCGGATTCGGCGATGCGCGCCTCCACCTCGGCCGAGTTCCAGTACATACGCCGCGGCAGCGGACCGACGTAACCCAGCACCCGCATCACCCGACCGTCGCGCGATACCGTCCACAGGCCGGGGCCAGGCTGTTCGCCGGTGACCACGACGGTGTCCAGCACCACCTCGCCTTCGCCGGCGACCGGCGCGTCGTCTGCCGCCTGCGCGTCGCCATCCGCCGCGGGACCGGTGTCGGTCCCGGCGGGATCCGTACTGGCGCGGGTGTCTGCCGGGGCGTCCGGCCCGCCGGTTTCGGCGGGCGGTTCCTGCGCCGGCAAGGGCACGGCCAGGGCGATGGCCAGCAGGAAGGAGATCAGGGCCGGGCGCGTTCCCGTGCGCCGGGCGGCGACGTGCTCAGGGCTGCTTGCGTGCATCCAGAATCATCCGGGCGATGGCAGCGTCGCCCTTGTCCAGGAGTTCCACCGGCGTGTACTGGAAGCCGGACACCACCATGGCCTCGCCCACGCACCATTCGCGCTGCTCCTTGCTGAGCGTGGCGGCGCCAGCGGCGACGGCCTCGAGCAGGTCGGCACCGGGCACCGTGTCCTGCGGTTCGGGCACTTTCTTCTTCACCGGGCCGGCGCCGGCGGCGGCATCGCCTGCGCCCTTCTCGGCCGCGGCCTTCAGCCAGGAGATGCGCGCCATGCCCACCGCCAGGCGGTCGCCGCCGTCCTTGAGCTGGGGCACGGCCGTGGCCAGGGCGCCGAGCAGGGCATCGCGTTCGACGCCCAGGGTCTGCATGGATTTCTCCATGGCCGCCAGCTGCTGCTTCAGCTTTCCGACCTCGGCTTCCAGTTGCAGGATCTCGGTGGCCGGGTCCACCAGGGTCTTGGCTTCCAGCAGCCGCATCACCTTTTCGCTGAGCCGGGCATGGATGGCCGGGTCGGAGAACTTGAGGTCGCGCGCCGCCGTCTGCCAGGCCAGGGCCACCTGGCTGACGGTCTGGGCCTTCTCGGGCGCCGCGCCGGGTTCGGAAGACCGGGGCGGGGCCATCTCGGCGTTGATGAGGTTCTGGATGGCCAGGTCCAGGCGCTCGCACAACTCGGTCTTCTGGAAGTCGCGCGAGAGCTTGCGCAACTCGATCCGGCAGTCGATCAGCAGGGCGCGCAGGTCTTTCATGGCGGCCATTCTATGCCGGCCCCGCGGCCAGGGGCTCAACGGACCAGAAGGAAGTAGAGCAGGTTGTTCTGGAAGTAGGGGTTGACCGACAGCTGGTCGTGCCGCTCGCACAGGAAGAAGGTCTGGCTGACCGGAAAGGCCGGGGCGATCCGCCCGGCCTTGCCCTGGCCGCGGCCCATCTGCGAGTCGCGGGTCACCAGCATGTCGCCCGGCTGCAGCAGCAGGCGTTCGTAGTCCACCCCCTCGACCCGGGCATGGACCTGCTCGGGCCGGATCACCAGCCTCTCGTTGCCCTCGGGTCCGACGTCCAGCACCGCCCGGCCCGGGGTCAGGATGCAGTCGCCACCGAAGGCGGCCACCTCCACGCCGTTGGAGTTCATCGGCACCGACAGCGCCCGCTGGAAACGTTCGGCCCGGCGCAGGTGGCGCACGAACAGGGCCTGCAGCTCGGCCACCTGTCGTTCACCCGTGGCCGGGTCCGGCGCCGCCGCCCGCACCCGCGCCTCGACTTCGGGCGAGAACACCGACCAGCGCCGAGAGCGCCAGGTCTCCGGGTCGTAGATGTCCAGGTCCAGCGGCCGGCCGGCCGGGTCGTATATCACCTGGGCATCCGGATGCGGCAGGGTTTCGAAGGGCGTGGCGAAGGTGGCCAGCACCTCCACCGGTACCGTGCGCAGGGCGATCCGGAAGCCCTGCTGCAGGCGCTCCAGGCTGGTCGCGGCGCCCAGGTTGGGCGTGCCCAGCAGCACGATCCGCCGGATCCGGTGCGCGCCCTCACCCCAGGGCACGAAGGCCGGGGCCTCGAGCACGTCGCGCGGACCGTAGCGCAGGTAGTAGTTGGCGATCAGGGCGCCGTTGCTGTGCGCGACGATGTCCACCGGCAGCTCGGGATCGCCATAGTCCTCGCGGATCCGGTCGATCAGCGCGTGCAGCTGGCGCACCGCCTCCAGGTTCTCCTTGCGCCAGTCGTATAGCAGCACGTAGTAGCGGCGCCGGTCCCTCGGGCCGGCCACCGGCGTGCCGGGCTCGGCCCGACGGAAGCGGCCGACCGTCTCCAGCGCCTCGGTCAGGCCACGGTAGTAGTCGGTGCGGCCGACGCTGTAGAACAGGTCGCCGGGAACCAGTTCGCCGCCGCGGGCCTCGACGTCGCGCATGCGCGCCAGATCGCGGTAGGTGCTGAAGGCCAGCGAACTCAGGCCGCCCGGCCAGTACTCCTTGCCGGTATCGCGTTCGACCAGGGTCGAACCCATCAGCCCGTGGATCAGGACGATCGGCGGCTGCCGCGGATGGCGGGCATCGGCCTCATACAGGCGCACCAGGTCGGGACGTTCGGGCAGGCTGGTGCAGGCGGCCAGCAGCAGCAGCCACCCGGCCAGCAGCAGGGTTCGCGATCGGATCGGCATGGCGCGATTGTCACACCGCGAATCCGGCCTTGCCATGCCGTTCCGGCCGGCGAAGCCGGCTCCGTTCAGCCGCCGCGCCGACCTGCTAGTCTTGCCCCGGGCCCCGCCGGAGAACCCCGATGCGCCTTCGTCCGCTCGCTCTCGCTCTCGCCCTGGCCATGACCGGTCTTTGCGCCTGCGCCAACGGCGGCGGTGCCGACCGGGCCGGGCTCGGGCCCTTCGCCAACGAAGCCCAACCGCCGCCGGCCATGGACGCGCCCGGCCTCAGCGAGGAAACCGCCATGACCTGCGATGCCGAACCCCTGGCCTGGACGATCGGACGCGTCGCCGACGAGGCACTGGTGGCGAAGGCGAAAGCGGACTCGGGCTCCCGGGGCGTGCGGGTGATCCGGCCGGGCATGGCGGTCACCATGGACTACCGCGAGGACCGCCTGAACCTCGAGGTGGACGAGCAGGACCGCGTCACGCGCGCCTACTGTGGCTGAGGCGCGGTCCCGGATGCTCTGGCTGATCGCCGCCGGCGCGGTACTGGCCTACGCGGTCTCGCTGGTCGTGCTGGCCGGACGGCCCGGTTTCAGCCTGGTGGAGCCGTTGTTCGTGCTCGGCGTGCTCGGCCTCGGCATGCCGCTGCTGGCCTGGCTGGGCACCCGGCCGGCGGTGGCACGACGGGCGCCGCAACCGGCGGCGGGTGCCGGTGGCCTGGCGGTGACCTTCGCCTACCTGTTCCTGTTTGCCGTGCTGGTGCTGGGTTTCGGGTTCAGCGCGCTGCAGCAGTGGTTGCCGGAAGGACAGGCCCGCGAGCTGGCGACGCTGGCCCTGAAGTGGCTCACCATGGTGCTGCTGCCCTTGTGGCTGCTGCATCGGCTAGGCCTGGGTTCGCCCTTGCAGGCCCCGCGCTGGGGCTGGCACCGCAGCCAGTGGCTGGCGCTGGTGCTGGTGGGCCTGGCCCTGCTGGCGTTCCAGGCGGTGTTCGGTCGGGGCCTGTCCCGGCTGGACGAACTGCAGCCGGCCCTGCTCACCCTGCTATGGGCGGTGCCGCTGTGTTTCCTCTGGCAGTGCCTGGAGGCCGGCCTCACCGAGGAAGTGCTGTTCCGCGCCTTCCTGCAGCAACGGCTGGCCAGCGTGCTGCGCAGCGACGCGGCCGCGATCCTGATCGCCGCCCTGCTGTTCGGCCTGGCGCACGCGCCGGGTCTGCTGCTGCGCGGCGCCAACCTGCTGGAGGGCGAGGCCGATCCGACCCTGGCCTGGGCCCTGGCCTATTCGGTCGTGGTGATCGCCCCGGCCGGCATCCTGTTCGGCGTACTCTGGGCGCGCACCCGCAGCCTGCCGCTGGTGGTGGCCCTGCACGGGCTCACCGACACCTTGCCGCAACTGGCGGACTTCATCCGGCGCTGGAGCCCCGGCGCATGAGCCGCATCCGCGTCGGCTCCGGGTCGCCGTTGGAACCGCGGATCGGTTTCTCCCGCGGCGCGGGCCACGGCAAGGTGCTGGCGATCTCGGGCACGGCGCCGATCGCCGCCGACGGCTCGGTGGCGGCACCCGGCGACGTCTACGGACAGACCCGGCACTGCCTGCAGATCATCGCCCGGGCCGTGGCCGAGGCCGGCTTCGCGCTCGAGGACGTGATCCGGACCCGGGTCATGCTGACGGACATCGATCGCTGGCAGGAAGCGGCGCGGGCCCACGGGGAATTCTTCGCCGGCGTCCGTCCGGCCTGTACCTTCGTCGAGGTCAGCCGCTTCATCGACCCGGGCTGGCTGGTGGAGATCGAGGCCGATTGCCTGCGCGGCGACTGAACCGCCGCTCAGTGCGAGAACAGCACCGGCAGCGTCGCCTGCGCCAGCACCGTGCGGGTGACGCCGCCGAACACCTGCTGGCGCCAGCGCGAGTGGCTGAAGCCGCCCATCACCAGCAGCTCCGCGCCCGATTCGCGGGCCTGGTCCACCAGGGCGCCGCCGACCTTGCGGTCGCCGCGCGACACCGCCACCACCTGCGGATCCAGGCCATGTCGGGCCAGGTGCGCGGCGATGTCGGCGCCGGGCCGCTCGCCGTGACCGAGCAGGCTGGGCTCGGCATCCACCACCACCACGTCCACCTGCGCGCCGGGCGCCAGCAGGGGCAGGGCGTCGTGCAGGGCACGGGTGGCCTCGCGGCGTGGCTGCCAGGCCAGGCAGACGTGCCTGACCGGCGCCGGCAGGCGCGCGCCCGGCGGCACCAGCAGCACCGGCCGACCGCCATGCATCAGCAGGGCGTCGAAGCCCAGGGCGTGGCGCGGGTTCGGATGCTCCGGCGCGGCGCCACCGAAGACGGACAGGTCGGCGTGACGGGCGTGCAGGGCGGCGATCTCCTCCGGCCAGGCCAGCGGTGCATCCACCAGCCGCAGCTCGTGCGGCACGCCGGCGCGCTCCAGCCGTTCGCGGGCGGCCGCGGCCCAAGCCTGGGCCGCCTCGCGGGCGGCCGCCATTTCCACCGCGCCGGGCCCGGCCGCGGCCAGGCCCCATTCGCTGGCCACCGGCACCGGATGCAGCACCGCGGCCAGGCCCACCACGCGTGCCTCGTGGCTGAGGGCCAGGGCGATGGCCGCGTCCACGGCGGCGACATCGGGCGCGCCGCCCTGCAGATAGACGAACAGATCCCGGATCATGGCCTCCTCCCGTTGCGCGGGCATCCCGTGGCGTTCGTGCCGGACCGCGCCTGTGTTCACCCTACGCCGATGCCGGCCCCGATTGTTGACCCGGGTCAAGCGGGCGCGTCTCAGCCGGTGAGACGGCAGGCGCCTGCAATGCCGGTCTGCAGGCCGGCGCGGAGGGGCCATGAACACGTTCGAGTTTCCCGAGGACGACTTTTCCGCCGGCCGGCCGGCCGGGTCTCAGGTGGCCGGGATCGTGCAGGACGACCCCCGCCCGGTCGGCGCCGGCAATCGGGAACCGGAGCCCGGAGGCGCACGGCGCCGGGCCGAAGGCACCGATGCCGGCCGGCTGGCGGCCCGGCTCCGGGTCCGCTACCGCGACCGCATCACCGGCCACCACGTGCTGCCGGCCCGCGAGGGCCGCTACGCGCCGCTGCCGGAGGACCTGCCGCCGGCGCTGGCGACGGCGCTGCGCGCCCGCGGCATCGAACGGCTCTACAGCCACCAGGCCGAAGCCTGGGAAGCGGCGCGGTCCGGCGAGCACCTCGTGGTGGTCACGCCCACCGCCTCCGGCAAGAGCCTGTGCTACCAACTGCCGCTGGCCGCGGCGGCCATCTGCGAACAGGGCAAGGCCCTGCTGCTGTTTCCGACCAAGGCCCTGGCCCAGGACCAGGTGGCCTCGCTGCTGGAGCTGGGCAAGGCCGGCCAGCTCGGCCTGCGCTGCCACACCTTCGACGGCGACACGCCGGCCGACGCGCGGGTGGCGGTGCGCCTGCACGCCGACCTGGTCGTCTCCAATCCGGACATGCTGCACCAGGGCATCCTGCCGCATCACACCAGGTGGGCGCAGTTCTTCGAGAACCTGCGCTACGTGGTGGTGGACGAGGTGCACGGCTACCGCGGCGTGTTCGGCGCGCACGTGGCGAACGTGATCCGGCGGCTGAAGCGGGTGGCGGCGTTCTACGGCGCCCGACCGCAGTTCATCCTGTGCTCGGCCACCATCGGCAATCCGAAGGAGCACGCCGAGGTTCTGCTTGGCGAACCGGTGCGCGCCATCGCCGAGTCCGGCGCACCTTGCGGCGAACGGCATGTGCTGCTGTGGAATCCGCCGGTGATCAATCCCGACCTGGGCCTGCGCGCCTCGGCCCGCTCGCAGTCCACCCGCGTCGCCCGCGCCGCCATCAAGGCCGGGCTCAAGACCCTGGTGTTTGCATCCTCGCGCACGATGGTCGAGGTGCTGACCCGGTACCTCAAGGACGTGTTCGACCACGACCCGCGCAAACCGGCCCGGATCCGCGCCTACCGCGGCGGCTACCTGCCCGGCGAGCGGCGCGAGGCCGAGAAGTCCATGCGCGAGGGCAAGGTGGACGGCATCGTCGCCACCTCGGCCCTGGAGCTGGGCGTGGACATCGGCGCGCTCGATGTGGTGGTGCTCAACGGCTATCCGGGCTCGGTGGCCGCCACCTGGCAGCGAATCGGCCGCGCCGGCCGGCGGCAGAAGCCGGCCCTGGGCGTGCTGGTGGCCAGCTCCGATCCGCTGGACCAATACCTGGTGCGGCATCCGGACTACTTCGGCCAGGCCAACCCCGAGCAGGCGCGCATCGCGCCCGACCAGCCGCTGGTGCTGCTGGACCACCTGCGCTGCGCCGCCTTCGAATTGCCCTTCCTGCAGGGCGAAGGTTTCGGCCCGGTCGATCCGGCGCCCTGGCTGGAGCTGCTGGCCGAAAGCGGCGTGCTGCACGCCGAGGACGGCCGCTGGCATTGGATCGCCGACGGCTACCCGGCCAACAGCGTCAGCCTGCGCTCGGTCGCCGACGGCAACTTCGTGGTGGTGGACCGCAGCGACGGCGGCCAGCGCATCATCGCCGAAGTGGACCACGCCTCGGCGGCGCTGATGTTGTACGAAGGTGCCATCCACATGGTGCAATCCACGCCCTACCAGGTGGAGAAGCTGGACTGGGTGGGCCGCAAGGCCTACGTCACCCGCACCCACGCCGACTACTACACCGATGCCATCGACTACACGAAGCTGAAGGTGCTGGAACGCTTCGCCGGCTGCATCGCCGGCGCCGGCAGCGCCGGCCACGGCGAGGTGCACGTGCTGCGGCGCGTGGCCGGCTACAAGAAGATCCGCTATTACACGCACGAGAACATCGGCTACGGCCCGGTGAACCTGCCCGACCAGGAACTGCACACCACCGCGGCCTGGTGGCAGCTGCCCGAAGGCGTGCTGGAAGCGGCCTTCGACTCGCGCCAGGACGCGCTGGACGGTTTCCTGGGCGCAGCCCACGCCCTGCACGTGGTGGCGCGGGTGGCGGTGATGGCCGAATCGCGCGACCTGGCCCGGGCCGTGGGCAGCGGCGACGGCGCCTGGTTCGCCCAGGCCGATGGCCGCGGCCGCGGCGCCTGGCACCGCGGCGACGGCGCGCCGGCCGACCCTGGCGCCGCCGAGCGCTTCACGCCCACCGTCTACCTCTACGACAACCTGCCCGGCGGCGTCGGCCTGAGCGAGCCGCTGTGGCGGCGCCAGGCCGAACTGGTGCGGGCGGCGGGCGACCTGGTGGCGCGCTGCGACTGCAAGGCCGGCTGCCCGGCCTGCGTCGGCCCGGTGCCGGCGTCCGACGAGGAGCGTCCCGACACCACGCCGCGCGCCCTGGCCCTGCGGGTGCTGCGCCTGTTGTCGGCGGCATGAGCGCGCAGGCCCTGCTGGTCGAGCGGCTGCGCCGGCTGCAGCGGCAGGCCGGCGGCAGCCCCTTGTCCGCCGCCGGAGCGACCGCCATCTCCCCGCCGCCGGCTTCGGCGCGCGGCCATGCCCGCAGTGGCGGTCGCGAACTCCCCGGTGAGGAGATCTCTCCGGGCCTGCGTTACCTGGAATCCTGGCAGCAGGCTCCGCGCCTGCCCGATCGGCTGGACGCGGGGTTCGTCCGCGGCTTCGGCGAGCTGGCCGTGGCCGACCTGCTGTGTTTCGACACCGAAACCACCGGCCTGGCCGGCGGCACCGGCACCCGCGCCTTCATGATCGGCGCCGCCGACCTGGCGGACGGCCGGCTGCGCATCCGCCAGCTGCTGATCACCAGCATCGCCGCCGAGACCGCCATGCTGGAAACCTTCGCGCGCTGGCTGCGGCCGGACACCGTGCTGGTCAGTTTCAACGGCCGCAGCTACGACGCGCCGCTGCTGAAGACACGCTACCGGCTGGCGCGCCTGCCCTGTCCGATCACGCCGCTGGCCCACCTGGACCTGCTGCATCCGGCCCGCCGGCGCTGGCGCGACCGCTGGGAAAACTGCCGGCTGGCGACGCTGGAACGGCAGGTGCTGGGCCTCGTGCGCGAGGACGACCTGCCCGGCAGCGAGGCCCCGCGTGCCTGGCGCGACTGGCTGCGGGGCGGCTCCGCCACCGACCTGAGCCGGGTACTGCGGCACAACCGCACCGACGTGCGCAGCCTGTTGCAGTTGCTGCTGGCGCTGGCCGAACCTTGAACGCCGGCACCCCGAACCCGATGCCGCCATGGCCGAACCCTTCAAGAACCTGATCAATGCCGAACTGGTCCGCGCCTGCGGCGAGCATCTGCAGCGGGTCTGGCGCCGCTTCGACCGCGCCGGTTTCGAGGCCCTGGCCTTGCCCGGCCTCACCGGCCTGGAGATGAAGGCACGGGCCATGCGCATCGCCGATGCGCTGGAGGCCACCCTGCCGGAGGATTTCGATCATGCCGCCGGGCTGATCGAGGCGGCGCTGGCACCGCCGGCGACCGGTGACGAAATGGAGTTCCGGATCACCGCCGACGGCCTGGCCGGCTGGATCGGCTGGCCGCTGGGCGAATTCATCGCCCGCCGCGGCCAGGCGCATCCGGAACGGGCGCTGCGGGCCCTGCGCGAACTGACCCAGCGCTTCACCAGCGAATTCGCCGTCCGGCCCTTCCTGGTCAACCACTTCGACCTGACCCTGGCGCAACTGCGGCACTGGAGCGGCGATCCCAATCCGCACGTGCGCCGATGGACCAGCGAGGGCACCCGCCCGCGCCTGCCCTGGGGCCTGCGAATCCGTTCGCTGGTCGCCGACCCTTCGCCGACCCTGCCCCTGCTGCGGGCGCTGCAGGACGATCCCAGCGCCTACGTGCGCCGCAGCGTCGCCAATCATCTCAACGACATCGCCAAGGACCATCCCGACCTGGTTGCCGACTGGCTGCAGCGGTACCTGCCCGGCGCCTCACCCGAACGGCTCGCCCTGCTGCGCCACGCCAGCCGCAGCCTCATCAAGCAGGGCCAGCCGCGGGTGCTGGCCGCCTGGGGTCTGGGCCGGCCTTTCCGCGGCGAGGCCAGGCTGTCGGTGACGCCGGCGCGCCTGGCCCTGGGCGGCAGCCTGCGCCTTCGGGCGGAGTTGGTGTCCGCCGCAGCCCGGTCGCAGTCGCTGCTGGTGGACTACGTGGTGCACCACGTGAAGGCCAACGGCAGCAGTTCGCCCAAGGTGTTCAAGGGCTGGAGGCTGGAACTGGGGCCACACGAGCGGCGCCGGCTGGAGAAGACGCATCCGCTCAAGCCGATCACGACCCGCGTCTACCATTCCGGCCGGCACCGGATCGAGCTGCAGGTGAACGGCCGGGTGGTGGCGGAGGCGGCCTTCCTGCTGAAGGCCTGAGCACGCGGCGACGCTGCGGCGCGCATGGAAAGTCCGGACGATCCGGCTAGGCTAGGCACCTGCCCACCGGAGAGCATCATGGCCGCCGACCGCTACCGCCTCTATTCGGAAACCGACCTGCTGGCCGTACTGGACGACATGGCCAGGCAGACGGCCGCCTTGCTGGACGCCACGCCGACGGTGCTGCTGGGCGTGCTCCGCCGCGGCGCACCGCTGGCCGACCGCCTGGCCGAGCGCCTGCGAGTGCACGCGCCCTGGGCGGACATCACGCGCCTGGACCTCAAGGTCAAGCGCTACGCCGACAACCTCGAGCTGCTGCACCCGGACACCGCCCTGGAGGAACCGGACGGCGTCAACGTGATGGGCAGGCGAGTGATCGTGGTGGACGACGTGCTCTACCAGGGCTATTCGCTGTTTCGCGTTTTCGAGTGGCTGGCCACGCAGAAGCCGGCCAGCGTGCACGCGGCCGTGCTGGTGGACCGGCAGCGGCACCGGCTGCCGGTGCGCGCCGACATCGTCGGCCTCACCCTGAAGATCGCCCCGGCCGACGTCATCGAATGCAAGGTGCCGCCCTACGAAAGGGATTTCGCCGTGGACCTGTGGCGCCCGGGCTCGGCCTGAGCGGCGCTCACTTCCAGTGGTGGGGCAAGAACTCCAGGCTCAGCAGCCGATAGCCCTCGGGCACCGACTCGTCCAGCTTTTCGCGGCAGCGCTCGGCCTCCTGGCGGATCTCCTGGCCCAGGACACCGGCAACCAGCTGCGCCTTCAGGTCACCTTCCGGGTTCACGTTGATCGTTGAATCAGCGCAGCTGCCGGTGCTGTCCACGGTGATCCATGACACCGCCAGGGCCATGGCTTCCTCGGCCAGGCGGTCCAGCTGCCGCGGGCTGATGGCGGCGCGCGGGGCGGAGAAGCGGCCCTTGTAGTAGTACAGGCTGCGGTAGAGCACGTAGCCGCGCGACTCGTAGGGCACGCCCTTGAGCACGACACGCGCGTCCATCCGGCGGCCGGGAATGCTGTCGGGCATGCGGAAGCGCGCGCGTGCCGGGGTGTCGCCTCCAGCCGCCCCCAGTTCCTCGCGGATCAGGTCGGCCTTGCGCTGCGCCTCCAGAACGACCTGCCGCACCGGATCGTCGTCCGCCAGCGGCAGGTCGAAGCGGCGCACCTTGCCGAAACGTACCTGGTCGTAGTTGCCCTGCTCGACCAAGTATTCCAGGGAACGGCGGATCTCGCCGATCTGTTGCTCCAGCGCCTGGTCGGGATCCACGCGTCCGGCCGGGTACACGTAGAGCGAGGCCAGCACCTCGGGATGCTGGTGATGGCGGTAGATCAGCGCATAGCCCAACTCGGGCTGGCCTACGAAACCCTTGGCTTCCTGCAGTTGCCAGGGGCCCATGGTTTCAGGAGCCCGTACGATGGATCTGCTGATGAGGATCGGCCGCGGCCCGGACCCGTTCGGGGTTTCGGCGTCGGCGCCTGGCTCGGCCACCTCCGCGGGCGCGACTTCCGTGGCTGGCGCCGGCGCATCCTGCACGCCTTCCTGCCCCATGGCCGCCGTCGTCCATGCCATCGCCATGACCAGCGTCGCGACAAGCGCCGTCTTCCCCTGCCCGCGCATGCATGACTCCCGTGTCCATCCGCCCATCGCGCCCGACCCGACTATGCCATGCGTTGCGCCTGCGCGAGGAGGGCGCGCTCAGCGCTTGCTGCGCACGTACACCGCCTTGTTGCCGCCGCTGCCGCGTTCCTGCAGCTCGAACCAGTCGGGATGGGCTCGGAACAAATCGCTGAGCTTTTTGTGCCCGTACAGGCGCGGATCGAAATCGGAGCGCAGCTTGCCCAGATAGGTACCGACCGAACCCAGTTGCACCCAGCCGTCCTCGTCGTCGTCGGCTTCCTCGATGGCCTGGTCGAGCAGCTTGCGCAGGCCGCGTCGGGCCGGCACCGAATCGGCCGGCTTTCCCGCCTTCCTGGTCGTGGCGCCGCGCCGGCCCGGCTTGCCGGCCTTCTCCGCCGCCTCGGCCGCATCGGCGAGCTCGTCCCGGCGCAGCACTTCGGTGTAGACGAACTTGTCGCAGGCCTGCACGAAGGGATCGGGCGTCTTGCGTTCGCCGAAGCCGTAGACGATCAGGCCGGCTTCGCGCAGGCGCTGGGCCAGGCGGGTGAAGTCGCTGTCGCTGGAGACCAGGCAGAAGCCGTCGAAACGCCCGGTGTACATCAGGTCCATGGCGTCGATGATCAGCGAACTGTCGGTGGCGTTCTTGCCGCTGGTGTAGGCGAACTGCTGTACCGGATGGATGGAATGCTTGAGCAGGGCCTGTTTCCAGCCGGCCAGTCGTTGCGAGGTGAAATCGCCGTAGATGCGCTTGACGCTGGCCACCCCGTAGCGCGCCACCTCGGCCAGCAGGCCGTCAATGACCGCGGGTTGGGCGTTGTCGGCGTCTATCAGCACGGCCAGGTGCGGCTGGTCGCCGGCACGGTCGCGCGGAAGGGCGGGCGGGCTGCTCATGTCGGGCTCCGCGGCGGGCTCCTTCCGACTATGCCACGACCGTCTTCGGCGCGGGTGGGGAAATCGATCGTATGGCGCTGGCCGTTCGCCAGCGGCCGCAGCCGGTAGCGGCCGTGCATGGCCAGCACGCGGTCGCGGATCGCCGGCAGGGCCTGCGGCGACGGCGTTTCCTCCAGGAAGGGCGCGTACTCGAGGTCGAGATCCAGGGTCGCCCGCGGCGCCTCGTCGCCAAGGGGTCGCACGACCAGCCGCAGCCGCAGCTCGCGTACCACGTCCAGCCGGATGGCCTCGCGCACCACCGCCTGGCAGATGCGGTAGACCGCCGCGCGGCCGTCGTCGTCCAGACCGTCTACCGGCCCTTCGAACGCAGTCTCGAAACCGATGCCGGCGTCGTCGAGCATGTCCCGCAGCGGACCGTTGCGCAGGGTGTGCACCAGGCCGTGGCTGTCCAGCAGGGGCGGGCGCAACTGGCGCAAGGCCCGGCGCAGGCTGTCCTGGATTTCGCGCACCTGCTCGCGCAGCGACTCCAGCAGGCGGGTGCCCTGCTGGTCGCTCACCTCGCGGAAGGCCAGGCTGATGCGTGTGCCGAGCGCATGAATGGCCTGGCCGAGCTCGTAGTCCAGCTCCGCGGCCAGCTCGCGCTGGCCCTGTTCCTCCATCCTCACCAGGCGGCGAGTCACCTCGCGCAGTTCGCCGGCCAGTGCGGCCAGCTCGTCGGTCTTGGCCTGCAGTTCGCGATGCCGCTCGGCCAGCGCTTCATGGCTGCGCCGCAACGCCGCGCTCGCCGTGCCCAGCACCAGGGCGCCGCCCCCGACCACCGCCAGCACCAGCTGCAGCAAGGTCGCTTCCACCTGCAAGGCGCCTCCCGCCGCCAGGGCCTGGGCGCTCAGGCCAAGCGCGGCGATGCCGGCCGCGGCGCCTTCCCAGCCGCGCCTGAAGCCGATCACGAACAGCGGCGCGTAGGCCAGCAGCAACAGGTGGGCGGCCGGGCCCGGGTACAGGCGCAGCAGCAGGAACACCAGCAGGGCGCCGGCCAACGCCAGGCCGATGTCGCGCCAGACACCGGTGCGCGGCCGCAGCGCCGCCGGCGACTCCAGTATTGCCAGCAACAGCGGCGCCAGCATCAACTGCCCGGTGAGGTCGCCGTACATGAAGGCGAAGATGCTGGCGAAACTGTCGGCCGCGCTCATCGGCGCGGTCGCCAGCACCGACCACAGCACCGGCGACGTGCCGGCCGCGCCGAGCACGCCGGCCAGCAGCAACAGGAGCATCCGTGCCGGCGAGTCCAGGCCGGGCAGGGGCGCCGGTCCGCGCAGCAGGAACACCACCGCGGCGTAGACGAGCCAGGGCGCGAAGGCCACGGCCGGGAAGGTCGGGCCGAGCAGCGGGAATCCGAGCGCCAGCGTCCGCAGCAGATGCGCGGCGACCTCGCCGGCCAGCAGCCAGCCCCAGCGCCGGGCCGGCACCAGCCACAGCAGGGCCAGGCGCAGGCCGGCCGGCAGGAACCAGAGCTGCCCGGACACCGGCACCAGGGCCAGCCAAGCCAGCATCTCGGCCACCGCCAGCAGGGCCCAGAAGCCGTTACGGCCGGGCACCTGCTCCCGCAGCAGCGAGGCGAGCGACTGTCGCACTGGCCCAAGCCCCCTGTCGGCCCGCCAGAAGATTCCGCCTACATGCTAACGCCGGGGCAAGGCCGCAGCGGTCGCGGAAAGGGGCAGGTCCGCGCCTTCCGCGGGCTGGACGGGGCCGATATAATCGCCGGCCTTGTCCCACCGGGCTCGGCCCGCCAACCGGGTAGCACTGTGCGCAACCACGATCTGGTCTTCCTCAAGCACTTCTCTCAGGTGATCGCCTTCCTGGTGGTCGTCATGATCGGTCTGATCCTGCTGGGCCTGTACTTCAACAGCCGGATCGAACCCGAGGAGAACCCGGTCGCGGTGGCCGCCACCGAGGCCCGCATCCGTCCGGTCGGCGAGGTCTATGCCGGCGCCACCGGCGCCGCCGCGGCGGCGGCGGCGGCCGAGGCCGCGGCCAAGGCGGCAGCCGGACAGGTGGCTTACGACGGCACCCTGGACGGCCAGGTCATCTACGAGGCCCTGTGCGGCGCCTGCCACACCTCCGGCGCCGGCGGCGCGCCCAGGCTGGAGCGCGCGGCCTGGGCGGCCCGCATCGCCCAGGGCATAGACACCCTGAACCGGCATGCCATCGAGGGCTTCCAGGGCGAAGCCGGGGTGATGCCGGCCAAGGGCGGCAATCCGGCCCTGACCGACGAACAGGTCATCGCCACCGTGCAGTGGATGCTGGACAACCTCAAGTAAGCTGGGCGCCACGCCCGTGTCGCGACGCCGCCTTCGGGCGGCGTCGTCGTTTCCGCCACCCGAAAGATCGCCGCCATGCGCCAGCGCCTGCCCACCCTGCTGCTCCTGACCCTGCTGCTGCCTGCCTGCGAGGCCCCGGCGCCGCCGCCCGCGGCCACGGGGCCCACGCCCGGGGTGTCGGCCATCGCCGAGGTCCAGGGCCGCGGCCCGCGCAGCCCGCTGGAGGGTCAGGAGGTGCAGGTGGAAGGGGTGGTCACCGGCAATTTCGCCCGTGGCCTGGGTGGCGTGTTCATCCAGTCCCTGGAGGGGGACGGGGATCCGGCCACGGCCGAGGGCCTGTATCTGACCCGCAGCCCCGAGGCCGGCCCGCGCCTGCGCCCCGGCGACCACGTGCGGGCCCGCGGCCAGGTGGTGGAACTGGGCGAGGAGGGCGCCAGCCTGACCGCTCTGGACGGGGCCGAGGTCGAGCTGCTCGGCCGGGCCGAAGCGCAGGCGCTGGAACTGACCGCCGCCCCGGCCAGCGCCGCCGACTGGGAGGCGCTGGAAGGCATGCTGATGCGGCTGCCCGGACCGGTCACGGTCAGCGGCAACGAGAACCTGGGCCGCTACGGGGAGCTGCTGGTCGCCTTCGGCGAGCGGCTGTTCGCCCCGACCGAGCGGGCCTTGCCGGGCCAGGATGCCGCCGCCCTGGCCGAGGACAACGCCCGCCGCAGCCTGCGCCTGGACGACGCCCGCGACCGGCGCGATCCGGACCGGATCTGGTACCTGCCCGAGCCGCTGTCGGCCACCGCGCCGTTGCGGGCGGGCAGCCGGGTGCGCGGCGCCACCGGCGTGCTGGACCAGCGCCACGGCAGCTACCGGCTGCAGTTGACCGAAGGCCTGGATGCGGTCGAGCAGGCGCCGCGGCCCGAGCCCCCCGCGGTCGCCGGCGAGGTGCGCCTGGCCGCTTTCAACCTGCTCAACCTCTTCAACGGCGACGGCAAGGGCGGTGGTTTTCCGACTGCGCGCGGAGCGGCCAGCTCCGACGAGTATCGGCGCCAGCAGGCCAAGCTGGTGGCGACGCTGCAGGCCATGGCGCCCGACGCCGTGGTGCTGCTGGAGCTGGAAAACGACGGCTACGGCGCGGATTCCTCGCTGGCGCAACTGGTGGCGGCGCTGAACGCGGCCGGACCGGCCCGGGACTGGCGCTTCGTGGATGCCGGCCAGGGTCCGGGGCACGATCCGATCCGGGTCGGGCTGATCTACCGGGCCGAGCGCCTGCGGCCGGTGGGCGCCCCGGCGACGGTCGAGGACGGGCCCTTCGCCGAACTGAGCCGGGCACCGCTGGCGCAGGCGTTCCGGGCGGGCGACGGGCCGGTGTTCCTGGTCGTGGCCAACCACTTCAAGTCCAAGGGCGGTTGCGCCGAGGCCACGGGTCTCGACCGCGACCAGGGCGACGGCCAGGCCTGCTTCAATGCCACCCGGCTGGCGTCGGCGCGCCGGCTGCACGCCTGGCTGGCCGGCGACCCGACCGGCACGGCCCCGGCCGGCACCGTGCTGCTGGGCGATTTCAACGCCTATGCCCGCGAGGATCCGATTCGCTGGCTGCTGGCCGAGGGCTGGTCCGATGCCTTCGCCCTGGCCGGGGTCGAAGGCCCCTACAGCTACGTGTACCGCGGCCAGGCCGGCCGGCTGGATCACGCCCTGCTGGACGCCGGCCTGGCGCCGCGCCTGCGCGGGGTGGCGGCCTGGCACGCCAATGCCGACGAGGCCGAGGGTTTCGACTACCGCCGCGACGACAGCGGCCAGCCCTGGCGGGCCTCCGACCACGATCCCCTGCTGCTGGGCCTCGACCTGGCCCGCTAGCCGCTATCATCCCGGCCATGGACGCCCTGCCCGCCTTCCCGACCGAGTCCGGCTCCCTGTACCTGCCCGGTCCGGCCGGCCGCCTGGAGCTGATGGTGGACCTGCCCGAGGAAGACACGGGCCGGGCCGGCGTGGCCATCGTCTGCCATCCCAACCCGCCGGACGGCGGCACCCTGCACAACAAGGTGGTCACCATGACCGCCCGCGCCCTGAGCGAGTTGGGCATCCCGGCGGTGCGCTTCAACTTCCGCGGGGTCGGACAGTCCGAGGGCAGTTTCGACAACGGCCGCGGCGAGGTCCTGGACCTGCTGGCGGTCGCGGCCTGGGCGCAGAAGCAACGCCCGGGCGATGCCCTGTGGCTGGCCGGCTTTTCCTTCGGCAGCTGGGTGGCGCTGAAGGCGGCCCGGCAGCTGCCGGTGAAGCAGATGATCTCGATCGCCCCGCCGGTGGGGCTCCGCGACTTCACCGGCGTGCTGCCGCCGGACTGCCCCTGGCTGGTGATCGTGCCCGAGGCCGACGAGGTGGTGGATCCGCAGGGGGTCTACGACTGGATCGAGGGCCTGGACCCGAAGCCGGCGCTGGTGCGCATGCCCGATACCAGCCACTTCTTCCACCGCCGGCTGATGGACCTGCGCGGAGCCATCAAGAACGGCGTGCGCAAGAACCTGCCGCCGCCGCGCAATGACTGAAAACCCGGTGCTGCTTCCCTCGGCGGCCTACGCCGCCGGCGTGGCCGCCGGCCGCTGGCGCCCGGACCCGGCCCAGCAACCGGCCCTGGCCGAACTCGACCGCATCCACCGCGGCCTGCTGGCCGGCCAGGCCCGGCGCGGCTGGCGGCGCTGGTTCGGCCCGCCGCCGGCGCCGGTGCCCGGGCTCTACCTCTGGGGCGGCGTCGGCCGCGGCAAGACCTTCCTGACCGAGCTGCTGGTCGAACACCTGGGCGGACTGCCGCGCCGGCGCTGGCACTTCCACCGCTTCATGGTCGAGATGCACGCGCGCATCCAGGCGCTGCCGGACGACACCGCCGACACCGTGGCCGTGGTCGCCGACGGCCTGGCCGAGGAACTGCGGCTGCTGGTGCTGGACGAGTTCGTGGTCAACGACATCGCCGACGCCATGATCCTGGGCCGGCTGCTGGAACGGCTGTTCGCGCGCGGCGTGGTACTGGTCACCACCTCGAACATCGAGCCGGCCGGCCTGTACCGGGACGGCCTGCAACGGCAGCGCTTCCTGCCGGCGATCGCCTTGCTGGAGCGACACTGCGCCGTGCTGGAGCTGGACGGCGCCGAAGACTACCGGCTGCGCCAGCTGACCCGTGCCGAGACCTACCTGACGCCGCTGGGCCCGGCGGCGGAACAGGCCCTGGCCGAACACTACCGGCGCCTGGCCGCCGACTGTGCGCGCGAAACCGGTCCGCTGGTGGTGAACGGCCGGGCGATCCCGGTGCGGGCCCTGGCCGAGGGCATTGCCTGGTTCGACTTCCCGGCCCTGTGCGAGGGGCCGCGCTCGGCCGCCGATTTCGTGGAAATCGCCCGCGATTTCCACACCGTGCTGCTGTCCGGCGTACCGCTGATGGACGCCCGCAGCGACAACGCCGCCCGTCGCTTCGTGCACCTGGTGGACGAGTTGTACGACCGCAACGTCAACCTGCTGCTGAGCGCCGCCGCCGACCCGCTGTGGCTGTACGGTGGCGACAAGCTGCGCCAGGAGTTCGAGCGCACCGCCTCGCGCCTGGTGGAGATGCGCAGCGCCGAATACCTGGCGCGCGGGCACCGGCCCTGAGCCGGCGGCTCCGACCTGGGGTAGATTCGCGACAGCGGCCGCTCCGGCCGCCTCGTTCCCGGAGGATCGCTCATGCGCCACTTGCTGCTTGCCGCCGCCCTCGCCGCCGCCCTGTCGTCCGCCGCCGCCGCGCGAACACCGGATGTCGAAGCGCTGGCCGCCGCCGTGGACGCCAAGGTCCAGGCCTGGCGTCGCGACATCCACCAGCATCCGGAACTGGGTAACCGCGAGGTGCGGACCGCCGGGCTGGTGGCCGAGCACCTGCGCGCGCTCGGCCTGGAGGACGTGCGCACCGGCATCGCCACCACCGGCGTCACCGCCGTGCTGCGCGGCGGCCGGCCCGGTCCGCGCATCGCCCTGCGCGCCGACATGGACGCGCTGCCGGTGACCGAGCGCACCGGCCTGCCCTTCGCCTCGAAGGTCACGACCGTCTTTCGCGGCCAAAGCACGGGCGTGATGCACGCCTGCGGCCACGACGCCCATACCGGCATCCTGATGGGCGTGGCCGAGGCCCTGGCGGCGATGAAGGACGAGCTGCCCGGCGAGGTGCTCTTCATCTTCCAGCCGGCCGAGGAAGGCCCGCCCGACGGCGAGGAGGGTGGCGCCGAGGAAATGCTGCGGCAGGGCGTCTTCGAGCGCTTCCGGCCGGAGGCGGTGTTCGGCCTGCACGTTTTCAGCACGCTCAACGCCGGCCAGGTCGGCTTCCGCAGCGGCCCGACCATGGCCGCCTCCGACCGCTTCAACATCGTGGTCAAGGGCCGGCAGACGCACGGCTCGCGGCCCTGGGGCGGGGTAGACCCGATCGTCGCCGCGGCCGACATCGTCGGCACCGCCCAAAGCATCGTCAGCCGGCGTCAGGATATTTCGCGCCTGCCGGTGGTGGTCAGTTTCGGCGCCATCAACGGCGGTATCCGCTACAACATCATCCCCGACCAGGTGGAACTGGTCGGCACCATCCGCACCTTCGACGAGGGCATGCGCCAGGCGGTGTTCGCCGACCTGAAGAACGTGGCCGAGTCGGTCGCCCACGCCCACGGCGCGACCGCCGTGGCTCAGGTGCCGGACAGCAAGGGCAATCCGGTGACGGTGAACCACCCGGCCCTGACCGCGCGCGCCGTGCCCAGCCTGGAGAAGGTGGTCGGCCGCGAGAACGTGGTGGAAATGGGCCTGGTGATGGGTGCCGAGGACTTCAGCTACTACGCCCGCGAGGTGCCCGGCTTCTTCTTCTTCGTCGGTGCCACCCCGGCCGGCCAGGATCCGCTCACGGCGCCGTCCAACCACTCGCCCGAGTTCTTCCTGGACGAGCAGGCCCTCAAGGTGGGCACCCGGGCCATGCTGCAGGTGGCCCTGGATTACCTGCACGAGGCCGGCTGAGCCCTGCCGCGGCCGCTGCAGCGGTGCCGGGCTTGGGCGGGGTGACAGCCAGGCTAAACAATATCTTGCGTTGACGCTCTCCGACGGCCCCTATATCTTGTGGCCGTCGGTCCCGACCGCCGCCGAGGCGGAAGGGTTAATAGGGAAGCCGGTGCGACTCCGGCGCTGCCCCGCAGCGGTATGTGGAAACGACCGCCGTCACAGGCACTGGGCCCCCGCGGCCCGGGAAGCGACGGCCAGTAGGAGAGGCGTCCGCGCCTCGCGTCCGCGAGCCCGAAGACCTGCCGACAGCCGCGCGAAGCACGCCGCGCGGTGACCGGCCCAGGGTCTCCGGGGGGAGGCGGCCGGTGTCTCCGGGCCGCCCCGTCGCGGGCCCTGCGACACCCTGCCTCCATCCTGGCCAGACTCGTACGCCCGCGGGGGCGTGGTCGCGCGGCGCCCGGCGCCGGTGTCCGCCCCCGTGCGCCGCCTTCGAGGGAAAGGCGGCGACCCGTGCGCCACGCACCGGAGACCAGGATGAACCAGACCGTCGCCCCCGCCCCCGAGGCGCCGCCCTTCCAGCTCACCCCGCCGCCGGCCAATGCCGGCATGACCGTCACCAAGCGCAATGGCCGGCGCGAGCCGGTGGACCTGAACAAGATCGTCCGCGCCGTCACCCGCTGCTGCGAGGGCCTGCATGCGGTGGATCCGATGCGCGTGGCCACCCGCACCATCTCCGGCCTGTACGACGGCGCCAGCACCCGCGAGCTGGACGAGCTGTCCATCCGCACCGCCGCCCTGCTCTCGGGCGAAGAGCCGGAGTACGGCCGCCTGGCCGCGCGCCTGCTGGCCGGGCTGATCGAGAAGGAAGTGGCCGGCCAGGAGATCCACGCGTTTTCCCAATCGGTGCAGCGCGGCCACGACCTTGGCCTGGTCAACGACCGTCTGCTGGGTTTCGTCCAGGCCAACGCGCGCAAGCTCAACGACGCCCTCGACCCGTCCTTCGACCTGCGTTTCGACTACTTCGGCCTGCGTACCCTGTACGACCGCTACCTGCTGCGGCATCCGACCGCGCGCACGGTGATCGAGACGCCGCAGCAGTTTTTCCTGCGGGTGGCCTGCGCGCTCAGCGAGGACGTGCCCGAGGCCCTGGCCCTGTACCGGCGCATGGCCGGCCTGGACTACCTGCCCAGCTCGCCGACCCTGTTCAACGCCGGCACCCGCCACGAGCAGCTGTCGAGCTGCTTCCTGCTCGACTCGCCGCAGGACACCCTGGAGTCCATCTACGAGCGTTATGCCGACATCGCCAAGCTGAGCAAGTTCAGCGGCGGCATCGGCGTGGGCTGGACCCGGGTCCGTTCGCGCGGCGCGCTGATCCGCGGCACCAACGGCCACAGCAACGGCATCGTGCCCTGGCTCAAGACCCTGGATTCCTCGGTGGCGGCGGTGAACCAGGGTGGCCGGCGCAAGGGCGCGGCCTGCGTCTACCTCGAGCCCTGGCATGCCGACGTCGAGGAGTTCCTGGAACTGCGCGACAACACCGGCGACGAAGCCCGGCGCACGCACAACCTCAACCTGGCCAACTGGATCCCGGACCTGTTCATGCGCCGGGTCGAGGCCGACCAGCACTGGTCGCTGTTCGATCCGGCCCGGGTGCCGGAGCTGACCGACCTGTACGGCGAGGCTTTCGATGCCGCCTACGAACAGGCCGAGGCCCGCGGCCTGGCGGTGCGCAGCCTGCGCGCCCGCGAGCTGTACGGAAAGATGATGCGCACCCTGGCCCAGACCGGCAACGGCTGGATGACCTTCAAGGACAAGTGCAACCGTGCCGGCAACCAGACCGCCCGGCCCGGCAACGTCATCCACCTGTCCAACCTGTGCACCGAAATCCTGGAAGTGACCGGCGCCGACGAGACGGCCGTGTGCAATCTCGGTTCGATCAACCTGGCCCGGCACCTGGGCGAAGACGGCTTCGATTTCGAGCGGCTGGCCGATACCGTGCGCCTGGCGGTGCGCCAGCTCGACCGGGTGATCGACCTGAACTTCTACCCGATCGAGTCGGCCCGCCGCGGCAACCTGCGCTGGCGCCCGGTCGGACTGGGCTGCATGGGGCTGCAGGACGTGTTCTTCCGGCTGCGGCTGCCCTTCGATGCCCCGGAGGCGCGGGCACTGTCGGCGCGCATCGCCGAAGAGATCTATTTCCACGCCCTGCAAGCCAGCTGCGAACTGGCGCAGGAACGCGGCCGACACCCCGCCTTCGACCAGACCCGGGCCGCCCGCGGCGAACTGCAGTTCGACGCCTGGGGCGTACGGCCGGCCGACACCGCGCGCTGGGACGCCTTGCGCCAGCGCATCGTCGAACACGGCCTGCGCAATTCGCTGCTGGTGGCGATCGCGCCCACTGCCACCATCGCCTCGATCGCCGGTTGCTACGAGTGCATCGAGCCGCAGGTCAGCAACCTGTTCAAGCGCGAGACGCTATCGGGCGACTTCCTGCAGGTGAACCGTCATCTGGTGGCCGAGCTCAAGAAGCTTGGGTTGTGGACGCCGGAAATGCGCGACCGGATCAAGCTGGCCGAAGGCTCGGTGCAGGCCATCGCCGAGATCCCGGCCGAGCTGCGGGCGGTCTACCGCACCGCCTGGGAGATCCCCATGCGCTCGCTGATCGACATGGCCGCCGACCGCGGTGCCTTCATAGACCAGAGCCAGTCGCTGAACCTGTTCATGGAGAACCCGAACATCGGCGCACTCTCGTCCATGTACATGTACGCCTGGAAGAAGGGCCTCAAGACCACCTACTACCTGCGTTCGCGCCCGGCCACCCGCATCGCCAAGGCCACCGTGGACGCTCCTGCCGCCGCCGTCGCCTGCTCGCTGGAAAACCCGGAGTCCTGCGAGGCCTGCCAGTGATCCGGCACTGCGGCCCGCCGCCGCCGAAACGCCGGCGAGGCGCCGGCAAGCAGAGGAACACACCATGACCACATCGAAGCTTCTGGATCCCGGTTTCGAACTGACGCTGCGGCCGATGCGCTATCCGCAGTTCTACGAACGCTATCGCGATGCGATCCGCAATACCTGGACCGTGGAGGAGGTGGATTTTTCGCTCGACCTCAACGACCTCAGGCACAAGGTCGGCCCGGCCGAGCGGCACCTGATCGAGCGGCTGGTGGCCTTCTTCGCCACCGGCGACTCGATCGTCGCCAACAATCTGGTGCTCAACCTCTACCGGCACGTCAACGCGCCTGAGGCGCGCATGTACCTGTCACGGCAGCTGTACGAGGAAGCGCTGCACGTGCAGTTCTACCTGACCCTGCTGGATACCTACCTGCCCGATCCGGCGGCGCGGGCCAAGGCCTTCGCCGCGGTGGAGAACATCCCCTCGATCCGCCGGAAGGCCGAGTTCTGCTTCCGCTGGATGGACAGCGTGCACCGGCTCGAACGCCTGGAAACCCGGGCCCAGCGCCGGCAGTTCCTGCTCAACCTGGTCTGCTTCGCCGCCTGCATCGAGGGCCTGTTCTTCTTCGGCGCCTTCGCCTACGTCTATTACCTGCGCTCGCGCGGCCTGCTGCATGGCCTGGCCAGCGGCACCAACTGGGTGTTCCGCGACGAGAGCGGGCACATGGCCTTCGCCTTCGAGGTGATCCGGGTGGCGCGCGAGGAGGAGCCCGACCTGTTCGACGACGAACTCAAGGCGCAGGTGCTGCGGATGCTGTGCGAGGCGGTGGACTGCGAGTACCGCTTCGCCGAGGACGTGCTCAGCGGCGGCGTCGCCGGCCTGTCGCTCCGTGACATGCGCCAGTACCTGGAATACGTGGCCGACCAGCGCCTGGCCCAGCTCGGCCTGCCCCGCCACTTCGGTGCCCGCAACCCCTTTCCGTTCATGGACTTGCAGGATGTGCAGGAGCTGACCAACTTCTTCGAGCGGCGGGTCTCGGCCTACCAGGTCGGGGTGACCGGGGAGGTCGGCTTCGATCACGCGTTCTAGCCGGCGCTGTGGGAAAATGCGCGCCATGAGCTCCCCCGACCTCGGCCCGCTGGGCAGGGCCGTCGCCTACCCGGCCGAATACGACCCCGGCCTGCTGTTCCCGATCGCCCGGGCGACGGGCCGGGCGGCGCTCGGCCTGGAGGGCGAGCTGCCCTTCACCGGCGTGGACCTGTGGAACGCCTACGAGCTGAGCTGGCTGGATGCCCGCGGCAAGCCGCGGGTGGCCCTGGCCGAGTTGCGGGTGCCGGCGGCCTCCAGCCACCTGATCGAGTCCAAGAGCCTGAAGCTGTACCTGGGCAGTTACGCCCAGGCCCGCTTCGCCGATACCGACAGCCTGCGCGCGCAGCTGGTACGCGACCTGAGCGCGGTCGCCGGCGCTCCGGTCAGCGTGGTGCTGACCCCGGCCGCTTCCGCCAACGCCGCCGCCATCGAAGCACTGGAGGGCGAGCCGATCGACGATCTGCCCCTGGAGATCGGCCACTACGGCCCGCCGCAACCCGATTTCCTCTCGGCCGATCCGGACCTGCGCGCCGACGAGGTGCTGGTTTCGCACCTGCTCAAGTCCAACTGCCCGGTTACCGGCCAGCCGGACTGGGCCAGCGTGCAGATCCGCTACGCCGGGCCGCGCATCGCCCGCGACGGCCTGCTGCGCTACCTGGTGTCCTACCGCTTGCACCGCGATTTCCACGAGCAGTGCGTCGAGCGCATCTTCATGGACATCCTGCAGCGCTGCCGGCCCCAGCGGCTGGCGGTGTATGCCCGCTACACCCGCCGCGGCGGCCTGGACATCAACCCCTTCCGCGCCACCCCGGGCATGCCCCTGCCCGGCAACCCGCGTACTGCCCGCCAGTGAGCCACCCGCCCGGAGACGTCATGCGCACCGTCCGCTTCGCCGCACTGCCGTTGCTGTTGCCGCTCCTGACCGCCTGCGGCCGCGAGGAGACGGCGCCGCCGGCCGAGACCGCTCCGGTCGAAGCCGCTGCCGAAGCCGAAGCCGAGGTGGCGGAGCCGGAGCTGCCGCCCCTGCCCGGCGGGGATTTCCGCATCGCTTCGATCAGCTTCGGCACGGCGGTGGACGAGGAGGGCCAGGTCCTGCAGCCGCTGGAGGTGTTCGCTCCCGGCGACCGCATCCATGCCGCGGTGGTCACCGTCGGCAGCAGCGAAGGCCTGACCCTGTCGGGTCGCTGGCTGGCCCCGGACGGCCGCGAGATCGCCCGGGCCGGGCAAACGCTCGATCCGAGCACGCCCATCGTGGCCAGCTTCAGCCTGCGGCAGCCCGATCCGTGGCCGCCGGGCCGTTACCAGTTCCAGGTCGCGATCAATGATCGCGTGGTCGAAACCCGTTCCTTCGAGGTGCGCTGACCGCCGGTGCCCCCGGTCGCGTCGGGCCGACGCGCCATGAACCACCACCCCTGCCTGCGTTGCGGCGCCTGCTGCGCCACCTTCCGCGTTTCCTTTCACTGGTCGGAAGCCCAACCCACGAATCCCGACGGCCCACCGGAAGAGATGGTGGTGCCGCTGCGCCGGCACGAACTGGCCATGCGCGGCACCGATGGCCCGCGCCCGCGCTGCATCGCCCTGCGCGGCAGCATCGGCGTGGACGGGCACTGCGGCATCTACCCGCAACGGCCCTCGGTCTGCCGGGAAGTCGAACCGTCCTGGGAGTTCGGCCGGCACAGCCCGCAATGCGACAAGGGCCGCATCGCCCACGGTCTGAAGCCGTTGACCCCCGAAGACTGGGCAATGCTGCCGGTGCAACTGCCGGCGGCGGGGGCCGAGTACCACCTCCGTCCGACGGCTGCGGACACGGACCTGCAGACATTGCCTGGCGGGGCGCCGCCGGGCCCGCAGCCACCGGACGACCCTACGCACGCGCACTGATGCGCCGACCGGGCGCGGCTTTCCCCGACCCGGCGGAACCGCGACAATGAGCGGCATTTCCGCCCCGCGGCGCCACGCCCGTACGAAGCCGATCGGCGTACGGGCCGGGACGCCGCACGAATCCGAGCGACGCCCACATGTCCGATACGCCCAAGATCCTCTACACCCTCACCGACGAAGCGCCCTGGCTGGCCACGCAATCCTTGCTGCCGATCGTGCAGGCCTTCGCCGGCGCCGCCGGCATCGCAGTCGAGACGCGCGACATCTCGCTGGCCGGCCGCATCCTGGCGCAGTTTCCCGAGCGCCTGGGCGAGCGCCGGGTGAACGACGACCTGGCGGAACTGGGCGTCCTGGCCACCCGGCCGGAGGCCAACATCATCAAGCTGCCCAACATCAGCGCTTCGGTACCGCAGCTCAAGGCCGCGATCAGGGAACTGCAGGCCCTGGGCTACGACCTGCCCGACTACCCGGAGGAGCCGCAGGACGAAGCCGAGCGCGAGATCAAGGCGCGCTACGACCGGGTCAAGGGCAGCGCGGTCAATCCGGTGCTGCGCGAGGGCAACTCCGACCGGCGCGCGCCCAGGTCGGTGAAGGACTACGCCCGCAAGCATCCGCACCGCATGGGCAAGTGGAGCGCCGATTCGAAGTCGCACGTGGCGCACATGCAGGACGGCGATTTCTACGGCAGCGAGCGCTCGGCGACCATGGCCGAGGCCGGCAGCCTGCGCATCGAGCTGGTCGGCAAGGATGGCCGCACCAACCTGCTCAAGGAGCTGAAGGTGCAGGCCGGCGAGATCGTCGACGCGGCGGTGATGAGCCGGCGCAAGCTGGCCGGCTTCGTCGCCACCCAGATCGAGGACGCCCGCCGCCAGGGCGTGCTGTTCTCGCTGCACCTGAAGGCGACCATGATGAAGGTCTCCGACCCGATCATGTTCGGCGTCGTGGTCAACGAGTTCTACAAGGCGGCGCTGGAGAAGCACGCCGCCGCCCTGGAGCGCATCGGCTTCGATCCCAACAACGGCATCGGCGACCTCTACGCCCGCCTGGGCGAGCTGTCCGAGAGCGAGCAGGCGGCCATCCGCGCCGACATCGAGGCCGTCTACGCCCAGGGCCCGGGCCTGGCGATGGTGAACTCCGACAAGGGCATCACCAACCTGCACGTGCCCAGCGACGTGATCGTGGATGCCTCGATGCCGGCCATGATCCGCGACTCCGGCCGCATGTGGAATGCCCGCGGCGAACTGCAGGACACCAAGGCGGTGATTCCGGACCGCTGCTACGCCGGCATCTACCAGGCTGTGATCGACGACTGCAAGGCCAACGGCGCCTTCGACCCGGCCAGCATGGGCAGCGTGCCCAATGTCGGCCTGATGGCGCAGAAGGCCGAGGAATACGGCTCGCACGACAAGACCTTCCAGATTCCCGCCGACGGCACCGTGCGGGTGCTGGACGAGACCGGCGCACTGCTGTTCGAACATGCGGTCGAGGCGGGCGACATCTGGCGCATGTGCCAGACCCGGGACGCCGCCGTCCGCGACTGGGTGAAGCTGGCCGTGCAGCGTGCCCGCCTGAGCGCGACGCCGGCGGTGTTCTGGCTGGATCGCCAGCGCGCCCATGACGCGCAGCTGATCGGCAAGGTGGAGCGCTACCTGAAGGAACACGACACCGCCGGCCTGGACATCCGCATCCTGGCGCCGGTGGAAGCGATGAAGCACTCGCTGGCGCGGGTTCGTCGCGGCGAGGACACCATTTCGGTGACCGGCAACGTGCTGCGCGACTACCTGACCGATCTGTTCCCGATCCTGGAGCTGGGCACCAGCGCCAAGATGCTGTCCATCGTGCCGCTGATGGCCGGCGGCGGCCTGTTCGAGACCGGCGCCGGCGGCAGTGCGCCCAAGCACGTGCAGCAGTTCGTCGCCGAGAACTACCTGCGCTGGGATTCCCTTGGCGAGTTCCTGGCCCTGCAGGCCTCGTTCGAACATGTGGCCGAGCGCAGCGGCAATGCCGCCGCCGGCGTGCTGGCCAGGGCTCTGGACCGGGCCAACGGCCGCATCCTCGACGAGAACCGGTCGCCGGCCCGCAAGCTCGGCGGCCTGGACAACCGCGGCAGCCATTTCTACCTGGCCCTGTACTGGGCCCAGGCCCTGGCCGAGCAGGACGAGGACGCCGCCCTGAGGGCGAAGTTCGCGCCGCTGGCCAAGGCCCTGGCGGAGAACGAGGAGAAGATCGTCGCCGAGCTCAACGGCGTGCAGGGCCGGCCGGTGGACATCGGCGGCTACTACCGCCCCGACCCCGCCAAGGCCGCCGCTGCCATGCGCCCGAGCCCGACCTTCAACGCCGCCCTGGCGGCGCTTTGAGTGGCCTTGGCCACGCATTGCGTGGCCAAGGCCCTTACTTCAAACCCCTTACTTCAGGTCGAAGCGGTCCAGGTTCATGACCTTGGTCCAGGCGGCGACGAAATCGCGGACGAACTTCTCCTGCGAGTCGTCTTCGGCATAGACCTCGGCCAGGGCGCGCAGCTGGGAGTTCGACCCGAACACCAGATCCACCACGGTGCCGGTCCACCTGAGCTCGCCGGTCTTGCGGTCGCGGCCTTCCAGGACGTTGGCGTCCTTGTCCGAGCGTGACCACTTCGTGCCCATGTCCAGCAGGTTGACGAAGAAGTCGGTGCTCAGCACGCCCGGCCGCCGGGTGAACACACCGTGCTTGCTGCCACCGACGTTGGCGTCCAGCACGCGCAGACCGCCGATCAGCACGGTCATCTCGGGCGCGGTAAGAGTCAGCAGGGCGGCCTTGTCCACCAGCCGCTCGGCCAGGCCGCCGACACCCTTGGCGGCGTAGTTGCGGAAGCCGTCAGCCCGGGGTTCGAGCACGGCGAAGGACTCCACGTCGGTCTGCTCCTGGCTGGCGTCGGTGCGGCCAGGGGAGAAGGGCACGACGATGTCCACCCCGGCCTTCTTCGCCGCGTCCTCGACCGCGGCATTGCCGGCGATCACGATCAGGTCGGCCAGCGACACCTTCTTGCCGCCGGATGCCGAGGCGTTGAAGTCCTTGCGGATGCCCTCGAGCACGGCCAGCACCTTGGCCAGCTGGGCCGGCTGGTTGGCTTCCCAGTCCTTCTGCGGGGCAAGGCGGATGCGCGCGCCGTTGGCGCCGCCGCGCTTGTCGCTGCCGCGGAAGGTCGAGGCCGAGGCCCAGGCGGTGGCGACCAGCTGCGCCGTGGTGAGGCCGGAGCCCAGCACCCTGGCCTTCAGCGCGGCCACGTCCTTGTCGTCCACCAGCGGGTGGTCCACCGGCGGCACCGGGTCCTGCCAGATGAACTCCTCCTTCGGTACCAGCTTGCCCAGGTAGCGGGAGCGCGGACCCATGTCGCGATGGGTCAGCTTGAACCAGGCGCGGGCGAAGGCGTCGGCGAATTCCTTGGGGTTCTGGTGGAAGCGGCGCGAGATCTTCTCGTAGGCAGGATCCATGCGCATGGCCATGTCGGCGGTGGTCATCATGACGGTGACCTTCTTCGCCGGGTCGTGCGCGGACGGCGCGTGGTGCTCGGGCTTGAGGTCCTTGGGATGCCATTGCCAGGCGCCGGCCGGGCTCTTCACCAGCTCCCAGTCGTAACCGAACAGCATGTCGAAGTAGCCGTTGTCCCAGCGGATCGGATTCGGGGTCCAGGAGCCCTCGATGCCGCTGGTGATGGTGTCGTTGCCCTTGCCGCTGCCGTGTTTGCTGATCCAGCCGAAGCCCTGTTCGGCGATGTCCGCCGCCTCCGGTTCCGGGCCGACCAGGGCGGCATCGCCGGCGCCGTGCGCCTTGCCGAAGGTATGGCCGCCGGCGGTGAGGGCGACGGTCTCCTCGTCGTTCATGGCCATGCGCGCGAAGGTTTCGCGAATGTCCCTGGCCAAGGCCACCGGGTCGGGTTTGCCGTCCGGGCCTTCCGGGTTCACGTAGATCAGGCCCATCTGCACGGCCGCCAGCGGGTTGGCCAGGTCGCGCTCGCCGGAGTAGCGGCTACCGGGTTTGTCGCTGGTGGCCAGCCATTCCCGCTCCGGCCCCCAGTCCACCACGTTCGGTTCGTAGATGTCCTCGCGGCCACCGGCGAAGCCGAGCGTCCTGAAGCCCATGGACTCCAGGGCGGCGTTGCCGGCCAGGATGAACAGGTCGGCCCAGCTCAGCTTCTTGCCGTACTTCTTCTTGATCGGCCAGAGCAGGCGCCTGGCCTTGTCCAGGTTGCCGTTGTCGGGCCAGCTGTTGAGCGGCGCGAAACGCTGGTCGCCGGTGCCGCCGCCGCCACGGCCGTCATGGATGCGGTAGGTGCCGGCGGCGTGCCAGGCCATGCGGATCATCAGGCCGCCGTAATGGCCGTAGTCGGCCGGCCACCAGTCCTGGGAATCGGTCATCAGCGCCTTGAGGTCGGCCATGACCGCGTCCAGGTCGAGCTTGCGGAACTCCTTGCGGTAGTCGAAGCCCTTGTCCATGGGGTTGGACTTGTCCGAATGCACGTACAGGGCACTGAGATCGAGCTGGTCGGGCCACCAGTCCCGGTTGCGCGGGCCCTTGCCCATGCCGATGTGGTTGACCGGGCATTTGGTTTCGGCGCTCATGGGGATCTCCTCGCAGTGGTCGCTGGGTCCGACCAGCTTGAACCGGAGGACCGGCGAGGGGAAATCTTTTGTTCCGATGGCAACAATAGGGAGCGTGTATCGCCGCAGCGCCGATGCGGGGATGTCGCCGATGGCGGGCGTGTTAGCCTCGGTGGCCCCGTCCCTGTCACCGGAGCTCCGCATGCGTACCGTCGTCGTTCCGCTCGCCCTTGCCCTGGCCGTGGCCCTGTCCGCCTGCCGGCAGGCGGATGCGCCCGAAGCGCCCGCCGCCGAACCGGCTGCCGGCACCGCCGACTCCACCGGCTCCGAGCGCCGGCCGAGCGCCGATCGGCTCGACGCCGTCCTGGCCGGCGACTGGCGCGACCCGGCCAACACCGCCCGCGACGTCTGGCGGCACCCGCGTGAAACCCTGGAGTTCTTCGGCGTCGGCCCCTCCCAGGCCATCCTGGAGATCACCCCCGGCGGCGGCTGGTACACCGAGATCCTGGCGCCGCTGCCGGAAGGCAAGGGCCGCTATGTCGGCGCCATCGTCGATCCGGAGGCGGTCGAGAGCGAAGGCGCGCGCAACTACTATGCCCGCAGCAACCAGGGCCTGCGCGACAAGCTGGCCGCCCGTCCCGACGTCTACGGCGACGTCAGCCTGATCGAGTTCGACCCCAAGGCACCGGTGTTCGGCGAACCCGGCTCGATGGACGTGGTGCTGACCTTCCGCAACGTGCACAACTGGGCCGACGGCGGCTATGCCGAGGCCATGTTCGCCGCTTTCTTCGAGGTGCTGGCGCCCGGCGGCGTGCTGGGGGTGGTCGAGCACCGCGCCGCCGAAGGCAAGACCTGGGACGAGGTCAAGGGCAGCGGTTACGTACCCGAGGACTACGTGATCTCGCTGGCCACCGCCGCCGGCTTCGTGCTCGAGGAAAAGAGCGAGATCAACGCCAATCCGGCCGATACCAAGGACCACCCCAAGGGGGTGTGGATGCTGCCGCCCTCCAACCGCCACGACGAAAGCGAGCGGGAGAAGTACGCCGCCATCGGCGAAAGCGACCGCATGACCCTGCGTTTCGTCAAACCGGCCGGATCGGCCTCCGCGGACTAGCGGCCGACAGCGGGCAAGGCTGGGCCGGTCAAGCCCGGCGACCGCATCCGGCCAGCGGGCGGGCATAAAACGTCCGGCGGGACTACACTGCACGGATGCTGCTCGCCTTCAACAAGCCCTACGGGGTCTTGAGCCAGTTCACGGACCGCCGCGAGCCACCGCGACCGACCCTGGCCGGCTTCGCACTGCCGTCCGGGGTTTATCCGGCCGGACGCCTGGATTTCGACTCCGAGGGCCTGCTGCTGCTCAGTGACGATGGCCCCCTGATCGCCCGGATCAGCTCGCCCCGGTTCCACTGGCCCAAAACCTACCTGGTGCAGGTGGAGGGAGAGCCCGGCGACGAACAGATGGAAGCCTTGCGCACGGGTGTCACGCTCAAGGAAGGGCCGACCCGGCCGGCCAAGGCCCAGCCGCTGGTGGGGCAACCGGACTGGCTGTGGCCGCGCACGCCGCCGGTGCGTTTCCGCAAGTCCGTACCCGACAGCTGGATCGAACTGACCATCACCGAAGGCCGCAACCGCCAGGTGCGGCGCATGACCGCCGCGGTCGGCCTGCCGACGCTGCGTTTGGTACGCATCGGCATCGGCCCGTATCGCCTGGAAGGCCTGAAGCCGGGCGAGTTCCGCGAACTGGACCACTGACGCTCCGGAGCTGCCGACATGGCCGACTTCAAGGACCATTTTTCCGGCCACGCCAGCCAGTACGCACAGGCCCGCCCGACCTATCCGGCGGCCCTGTTCGAATGGCTGTCCGGGCAATGCCCGTACCACGAACTGGCCTGGGACGCGGGCTGCGGCAACGGCCAGGCCAGCCTGGCCCTGGCCCGACATTTCCGGCGCGTGCACGCCAGCGATCCCAGCGCCACCCAGATCGCCGCGGCGCCCGCCGATCCCCGCATCACCTGGCGGGTGGAACCAGCCGAGCGCTGCTCCCTGCCCGACCACGGCGCCGATCTGGTGACCGTGGCGCAGGCCTACCACTGGTTCGAGCACGAGCGCTTCATCGCCGAGGTCCGGCGGGTGCTGCGGCCGGGCGGCCTGCTCGCCGTGTGGTGCTATGGGCTGTCGGAAGTGGATGCGGCGGTGGACGCGGTCTATTTCCGGCTCTACCGCGACATCCTCGACAGCTACTGGCCGCCGGAACGGCGGCACATCGAAAGCGGCTACCGCGACCTGCCCTTCCCGCTGGCGGAGATCACCGAGGCGCCGCGCTTTCACATGGCGCACGAGTGGACATTGACGCAGTACCTCGACTACCTGCGCAGCTGGTCGGCCAGCCAGCGTTTTCTCAAGGAAACGGGCCGCGATGCCGTGGCCGAGCTTGCCCCGGCCTTCAGCGAAGCCTGGGGGGACCCGGAACGGCCACGGGAGGTGCGGTGGCCGCTGTCGCTGCGCGCCGGACGCACCGGCGCGCGCTGAGCCTCAGCGACGACCGGCGGCTTTCTTCGGGGCCGCCTTCCTGGTGGCGGGCTTGCGGGCCGGCACCTTTTTCGCCGCCGCCTTCTTCGTCGCGGAGGCTTTCGCCGGCGCCTTCTTCACCGCTGCCTTCTTCGCCGCCGGCTTGGCCGCGGCCGCCTTCTTCTTGCGCGCCGCGTACACCGCCGCTCCCACCGCCGCCAGGGCGGCGGTGGCCACGGCTGCGCCGACCGGATGCTTGCGCACCGTCTTCACCGCGGCGCTGCCGCCCTTCTTCGCCAGCGCCAGGCCGGCGCCGACGCCGGCAATGCCGCCGGCCTTCTTGGCCAGGCTTGCGTTCTTGAAGGCCTTGGTCGCCTGGTCCAGCCTGGCCTTGGCGGCGGACACGATCTGCTTGGTCTTGCTCATGCGCGTTTCTCCCGGGGAGGGGTGGGGAACCGACCTGCGTGCCGAACCACAGCTTACGCCTGTGCGGAGAAACGTGTCGCGGCCGTGGGATCGGCCTCAGCGCCCGCGCGGTTTGGCCCGATGGGTGGCGACGGCCGTCCAGGGATCCTCCGGCCAGGGGTGGCGCGGGTAGCGGCCCTTCATTTCCTTCCTGACTTCCGGATAGGTGTTGGCCCAGAAGCTGCGCAGATCCTGGGTGACCTGCAGCGGCTTGCCGCCGGGGGAGAGCAGGTGCAGCAGCACCGGCACCCGGCCGTCGGCCACACGCGGGGTGTCGGCCAGGCCGAACAGTTCCTGCAGCTTCACCGCCAGCACCGGCGGCTGGCCATGCCGGTATTCGACCGGCCGCTCCAGGCCGGAGGGGACGGCGATCCGGCGCGGCGCCAGTCGGTCCAGCTGCTGCCGCAGCGACCAGTCCAGGCCGGACTGCAGGGCCTCGCCGAACTCCTGTTCCGACAGCGCATCCAGGCGGGTCTTGCCGGCGAAGGCGGGCTTGAGCCAGGTCTCGCGGCTGGCCAGCAGGGCCTCGTCGGAGACGTCGGGCAGGCCAAGCTCGGGCATCCATTCGCGCAGGCAGCGCACGCGCACCTGCCATTGCCGCAAGCCATCGGTCCAAGGCAGGGCATCGAGGCCGAGCTCGCACACCGCGTCGCACAGGGCTTGCGCCGCCTGGTCCGGATCGGGCCGGCCGGCGGGGCGGCTTTCCAGGACGATGCGATCGAAACGGCGCTCGCGCCGGCGGACCAGTGCGCGCGCCTCCGGATCCCAGCGGACGACGTCGCCCTCGCTGAAGCGGCGCGGGAAGGCCTCGCGCAGCCAGGCCTCGTCCACCGGCGCGGCGCGCAGCAACAGGGCGTCGCGGGCTTCGAAGCGCAGTTCGCTGGCGACCAGCCAGGGTTCGCCGTAGACGGCGCTGTCATCGAGCAGCCGGGCCATGCGGCCATTGGCCAGCTGGTAGCGGCGCGGATCGGACGGGTGCTGGCGGGCGATGCGGTCGGGAAAGGCGAAGGCGAGCAGGTCGCCGAGGCGGTGCGCCGGCGCTTCCGCCGGTGGCGCGACCTCGCAGCGCAGGCGCCGGCGCCATTGCCGGGCGGCGGCATCGATCGCCGCCAAGGCGCCGCGATGGGCGTTGCCTGGCGCGCGGCCGGCGCGGAAGGCCGCCAGCGCCTGCCAGCGCGCGACCAGGGCGTCGCTGCGCTCGCGCAATACGTCGCGCGCTTCGACCAAGGCCGCCAGGTCGCAGGCCAGCGCACGATCGCCGGGATCACGCGCGGCCCGCAGCATGGCCGCCAGGCGCGGGTGCGTGCCCAGCGCCAGCAGCTCGCGGCCGAAGCCGGTGATGCGCTGGCCGGCGTCGAGCGCGCCCAGGCGCTGCAGCAGTTCGCGCGCGGCGCCGAGGGCACCGGTCGGCGGCGCATCGACGAAACGCAGCTTCGCCTCGCCCCAGGCGGCCAGCTCCAGCGCCAGCCCGGCCAGCTCGACCTGGGCGATCTCGGGCGTGCGCATCGGCTCCAGGCGCTGGCTTTGCGGCCACAGGCGATACGCCCAGCCTTCGGCGACGCGGCCGGCGCGGCCGGCGCGCTGGTCGGCCGAGGCCTGGGAGATCGCCACCGTCTCGAGCCGCGAAAAGCCCGAGTTGGGGTCGTAGCGCGGCTCGCGCGCCAGGCCCAGGTCGATGACCACGCGCACGCCGGGCAGCGTCACCGAACTTTCCGCGACGTTGGTGGCCAGGATGACCCGGCGACGGCCCTGCGGATCGGGGCTGAGCGCGGCGGACTGCTGCTCCATCGGCAGGTCACCGTGCAGCGGCAGGAGCACCGGCTCGCCGGTGGAAAGCCCCTCGCCCCTTGCGGGAGAGGGGTTGGGGAGAGGGGAAAGGCCGGACATCGCCTCGCCGATCTCCCGCTGCCCCGGCAGGAACACCAGCACGTCGCCCGGGTGCTTTTGCAGCGCTTCGGCCAGGCAGCGGCGCAGCTGCGGCAGCCAGCCTTCGTCGCGCCTGGCCGGGAAGTGCGCCACCTGCACCGGGTACGCGCGGCCGGCGCTGGTGAGGCGCGGCGCATCGAGGAAACGCGCCAGGGCCTCGCCGTCGAGCGTGGCCGACATCACCAGCAGGCGCAGGTCCTCGCGCAGCTGCGACTGCACGTCCAGCGCCAGCGCCAGGCCCAGGTCGCCGGCGAGGTGGCGCTCGTGGAATTCATCGAAGACGATCGCCGCCACGCCCTCGAGCGTGGGGTCGTCCTGGATCATCCGGGTGAGGATGCCTTCGGTGACGACCTCGATCCGGGTGCGCGCCGACACCCTGGCCTCGAAGCGGATGCGATAGCCCACCGTGTCGCCGGGCTGCTCGCCCAGCTGCCGGGCCATGAAAGCGGCGGCGGCGCGGGCGGCGACGCGCCGCGGTTCGAGCATCAGGATGCGGCCGTCGCCGCGCCAGGACGCCGAGAGCAGGGCCAGCGGCACCTGGGTGGTCTTGCCGGCGCCGGGCGGCGCTTCGAGCACGAGGCGCGGCCTGGCCTCGAGGCTGGCCAGCACCTCGGGCAACAGCGGCTGGATGGGGAAATCGGGCGTCGTCACGGCGCGCAGTGTAGCCGCCCGCCGGGGACAGGCTCAGTCGGGGTCGGCGAGCACCCGGGCCGTGCAAGCCTGCTGCAATCGCACGATGGCCGGGCGCATCGCGCGGCCGCGCCCGCGCACCAGCAGCACGCCGGCCACGCCGGCCGATTCGTCCACCCAGGGCGTGAAGCCGAAGGCGCCGGGGCTGGAGACGCGCCTTGGCCCGCCACCCGCGTCGCGCCCCTCGACCCATTGGCCCAGGCCGTAGCCCATGCCGGCGGCGGTCTCGGGCTGCTTGTCGATGCGAAGCCCGGCGCTGCGGTCGCGGGCCATGAAATCGAGCGTCTCCGGCGTCAGGAAGACGCGGCCAGCGTGACGCCCGCGCGCGAGCACCATGTCCACCACCGTGCCGTAGTCGGCCAGGCTCGAGCGCGCGCCGCCGGCGATGCGCGGGTTGGGGTTTCCCACGTAGCCGGGACGCCGCGCCAAGGCCCGCCAGTCGGTGGCGGCCAGTCCCAGCGGCTCGACCATCTCGCGCTGGAAAATCGTGTCCCAGGATTGGCCGGTCGCCCGCTCGGCGATGGCGCCGGCCACCTGCATGCCGTTGCCGCCGTAGGCAAAGACGGTACCGGCGGGCGCCACCGGACCGCCGGCGAGGATCTGCCGCGCACAGTCCTGCAGGCTGCCGCCGCGGCCCGACAGGCAGGGCGCGGGCCCGGCCGGCAGGCCGCTGGTGTGCGAGAGCAGCTGCTCGAGCGTGATGGCGTGCGTGGACCGGGGCGCATCGGGGAAAAACTCGCCGACGCGGCTGTTCCAGCGCAGCTGTCCGGCCTCGACCAGGCGCGCGAAGGTCAGCGCCGCCAGCCACTTGCTGGCCGAGGCGATCGGCACGCGGGTGTCGTCGTCATGGCGGCCGGCGTGCCAGCGCACCGGCAGGCCCTGCCGCGTGGAAAGCCGGAGCGAGGCCCCGTCGAGGCCATGGCTGGCCACCAGTGGCTCGAGCACGTCGGCGACCGGGTCGGCGCAGGCGGCCGGTTCGGCAGCCGATATCACCGGGACATGCAGGGAAAGGGCGAGGACGAGCGTGGCGAGGGTCTTCATGCCGGTTCCAACGCGCCGGGCCGCGCGGGGTTGACGCCGGGACGATAAAATCCCGGTTTCTGCCCGCGGAATCCGCATGGACCTGATCGACATCGGCGCCAACCTGGGCCACGAAAGTTTCGACCACGACCTCGATGCCGTGCTGGCGCGCGCCCGCGCGGCCGGGGTGAACCGGCTGGTGGTGACCGGCGCCAGCCGGGCCGGTTCCGTGCGCGCGCTCGAGCTGGCCCGGGCGCACCCGGGCCAGCTGTACGCCACCGCCGGCGTGCACCCGCACCACGCCGTCGAATGCACCCACGAAGCCATCGCCGAGCTGCGTGCGCTGCAGGCGCAGCCCGAGGTAGTTGCCGCGGGCGAATGCGGCCTGGACTACCACCGCGACTTCTCGCCGCGCCCGGCGCAGCGCACCGCCTTCGCCCGCCAGCTCGAGCTGGCCGCGGAAACCGGTCTGCCGCTGTTCCTGCACCAGCGCGACGCCCATGCCGATTTCCTGGCGATCATGAAGGACTTCGAGGGCCGGCTCGGCCCGGTGGTGGTGCACTGCTTCACCGGCAGCCGCGAGGAGTGCTGGGACTACCTCGACCGCGACTGGCACATCGGCATCACCGGCTGGCTCTGCGACGAGCGCCGCGGCCGGCACCTGCGCGAATTCGTGAAGGACATCCCCGGTCACCGCCTGATGGTGGAGACCGACGCACCTTACCTGCTGCCGCGCACCGTGCGGCCGATGCCCAGCCATCGCCGCAACGAACCGATGTACCTGGCGCACATCGTCGAGGAGCTCGCCCGCGACCGAGGCGAGCCCGTCGAACAGACCGCGGCGGCCACCACCGCCACCGCCGCCACCTTCTTCGGGCTTTAGTCGTCGTCGACGGGGAGGCCGTGGCGGCGGCCGAAGTCGAGGGCCTGGTCGCGCACGCGTTCGTTGAGTTCCTTCATGCGCTGGCGGTTGAACTTCCGGCAGTCGCTGCCGGCACGACCGGAGGGACAGGCGTCGAGGGCTTCCTGGATCGCCCGGGCCTCGCCCTGCCAGGCCGGCAGCTGGTTGCCGAAGGCCATCGCCTCGACCAGGCCTTGGCCGGTGAAGGCGGTGACGAAGCGGTAGTCGCTGCTGTCCACCGACTGCTCGGCCGGGCCGATCTCGCGCAGGTCGAACACCAGGTCGCCGCCATCGAGATCACCGCCCTCCCAGCGCGTGCGATGCACGAAGCGGTTGGCGCGGATGCGCGTGTCCTTCATCACGCCGACGCCGGCGCCGAGGAAGGGCATCTGCGTCGCAACCGGCGCGGCGCGGCGGCTGACCCACATCTGCAGCATGATGCCGTCGCCCTCGCCGCGGATGCCCTGCACGTTGCCGCCCGGCCCCTCGCCCAGGGTCTGCGGCGTGCGCGGGATGGACGCCAGGAAGTTGCGGTGCAGGGTGGTGTCGCGCAGCCAGCCGAAGGCCGCGCCCAGGTTCTCCCCGAGCAGCAGGCAGGCCGGGCCGATCTCCTGGTGCTTGCCGCAGATGAACACGTCACCGTCGGCCTGGCGCACCGCGAAATGCACCTCGCCCTGCGCGAAATTGCCGCCGCCGGGCATCCAGTTGCCCATCAGCCCGGGCAGGAACAGCTGGCTGTTGTCGGCGCTGTTGACGAAGTAGGTGATCTCGCCGAGCCCTTCGGAAGAATCGATGAGCTGGCGGATCATCAGGTCAAAGCGATACCGGCCCATCTCGGATTCGGGATTGGGCGGGAAACGGCTGTTGGCGACGAAGTTGGCTTCCACCTGCCGGCGCATTTCCGCCAGCCGCTCTTCCTCGGCCAGGTCGATGAAGGTTTCGCCGTGCGCGAGCCAGGCCGCTTCGGTGCCCGATTCCACCACCGGCACCGGCGGCAGCTCGAAGGGATTGGGCGGCTCGCCGAACTTCTCGATCACCTCGCCCGCCAGTGCCCGTGCCTCCGGGCTGCCCGACTCGATGACCGGCACGTTGGGCGCGAACGGATCGCTGGCCGAGGCCGGCGGCGGCATCGTGATCTCGCCGGCGGCGGCGGCGTCCTTGCTGCCCGACTCGACCACGTCGGGCGGCGGCGGATCGAAGGGATTGGGCAGCACGCCCGTGGCCGCCAGCACCGCGCCGGTGAATACCACGACCGCCCCGACGGCGAAGGCCTTGCCGGCGCGGCTCACGGCAGGCCCCGTTCGGCGATGCGCCGCGCGATGGCCTCGAGCTCGCTGCTGGCCTGCAGGAATTTGTTGCGCTTGCCGTCATCGACGTTGAAATAACGCAGCTCGATCACGCGGTCGCCCAGCGCAAAGCTGACGTTGAACTCCATGCGGTGGTCGGCCAGCGGATCGGGCTTGCGGAAGTGCACCGCCGCGCTGCCCAGGCCCTCGGGCCGCGACAGGCCGAAGCGACGGCTGCCGTCCTCGCGCGCCATCGCGTTGATCGTCGCCACCGCGCCGGCGGCGTCGCGCGCCGGCGAGACCATGAACACCAGCTCGTCGCTGAAGCGGTCCCCACCCTGGCTGTAGATGCGGCTGCAGTGGCGATCGTCCTCGGCCACGACGCCGCTGGCGCGTCGCTCGACGCCAGCCGCGCGGGCCCCGCCGATCGCCGCGGCGATGTCGGACACCGGGAACAGCGCGTCGCACCAGGCCGACGGTTCGGCCGCGGCCGCCGGTCCGGCGGCCAGCAGCAGCGCCGGCAACAGGGCGCGCATCACTGCTTCACCAGCTCGACGCGCCGGTTCAGCGCGCGGCCGGCCTCGCTGGAATTGGGCGCCACCGGCTCGCTCTCGCCGGCGCCGCGCGAGCGCAGCCGGCGATCGGGCACGCGGTGTTCGATCACCAGCGCCGAGCGTACCGCCAGGGCCCGCTCCTCGCTCAGCCGCTGGTTGGCCGCGGCGTCGCCGACATCGTCGGTGTGGCCGACGATTTCCAGCCGCAGCGACGGATCGCGCCGCATCAGCTCGGCCACCTGCGCCAGCGAGTCGCCCGACTCCGGCTTGAGCGTCGCCTTGCCGGTGTCGAAATAGATGCCGTCCAGGCGCACGGCGCCGGACGCGGCGAGCTCGGCCGCCAGTTCGTCCGCGCTCACGCCGGCCTGGCCGGTCTGCATCGCCTCGGCCTCGACCACGTAGACCCAGCTGCGCTGCGGATTGACCATCACCGCGACGCTGATGGCGCTGGCCCCGACCCGGCCCTCGGCGGCGAGGTAGCGGATGTCGCCCGCGACGCCGACGTTGATGTCCGCCACTTCCTTCCACTTGCTGCCGCACTCGCGGCGGCCGTTGCAGCTGTAGACCCGGGCCAGGCCCTGGGCCAGCAGGGCCTGCTCGTAGTTGCGCAGGATCTCGAGGGTCGAGCGCCCCGAGGGATTGTCGTAGACGGTCTTGGTGACGCGGCCTTCGACGGTGCGGGTGCGCAGGTCGCCGTTGCTTTCGCGCCCGACCACGAACGGATAGGCGTCGAAGGCAAGCACCTTTTCCTCGCGCACGTTCGACCCGGCGTAGGGGAGCACGCGGAAGGCCGGGCCGCTGGCGGCCTGGCCCCGGCTGCCGGCAGGGGCCTGCTGCACGACGCGGCCGCGCGAATCGACATACTCCACGTCCTCGCCGCGGCGCTCGGCTTCGTATGCGCAGCGCTCGTCGCCCAGCGCACAGCGGGTGACGCGGCGCACTTCACGATCGACCGCCCGCTCGACCTCGGACTGCACCGCGCGTTCGGCGGTGCGCTTGAGCGAACGCCCGATGTCCTGGGCGGCGGCGGGGGCCGCCAGCGAAATCACGACGGCAAGGCAGGCGAGGCGGTGGCTTGGGGTCATCGACAGGCTCCTGATTCCAGCGCCGGGGGGCGCGATCGACAGGAAACATATCGCAATCCCGCGTGAAATTGTGCCGCCCCCCAGAAAAATGGTTCTTCTCCCAACTGAGGGGAGAGAGGCGCACGGCCGACCCGGCAGAATTGTTGTTCTCGAGGCAACAAAACGGGGCCGGCCGTGGCCGAAGTGGATTGTATGTCCCAGCTGGGTGGCTGGAAG
>NZ_VUOD01000001.1 GCF_008386465.1 Arenimonas fontis | reverse complement strand
GGGCGACAACGTGAAGATGGTGGTGTCGCTGATTGCGCCGATCGCGATGGACGAGGGCCTGCGTTTCGCGATCCGCGAGGGCGGCCGCACCGTCGGCGCCGGCGTGGTTTCCAAGATCATCAAGTAAGGGTATAATCCCGCGCCCGGCTGCCCCCAGGCGGCCAGACATACCGAAAAGAGGGGCAGGAAGCCCCTCGTGTTCGCGCCCAGGAAGGGCGGCGCCCGAGGAAACCCCTGTTTGACAGGGGGCATTCATGCGGGCTAAAATTTCCGGCTCGGTGGACCGTCTGGTCCACCGAGCTTGTTTTCCACGGGAACCAGGGCCCGACGCCCCTGGCTCCGTCGCTCTTTACCCAAGGACATCGCCATGGCGGACCAGAAGATCCGGATTCGGCTGAAGGCCTACGATCATCGCCTGATCGATCGCTCGGCCTCCGAGATCGTTGAGACGGCCAAGCGGACCGGCGCGCAGGTGCGCGGCCCGATCCCGCTGCCGACCAAGATCGAACGCTACACAGTGCTGGTGTCGCCGCACGTCGACAAGGACGCGCGCGACCAGTACGAGACCCGCACCCACAAGCGCGTGCTGGATATCGTGGACCCCAACGACAAGACCGTGGATGCGCTCATGAAGCTCGAGCTCGCCGCCGGCGTGGACGTCCAGATCAAGCTGACCTGAGGACACGACCATGACGACCAAGAGCATTGGCATCGTGGGCCGGAAGGCGGGCATGAGCCGCATCTTCACCGATGACGGCCGCTCCATCCCGGTCACCCTGATCGAAGCCACCCCGAACCGGATCACCCAGGTCAAGACGGTGGAGACCGACGGCTACAGCGCCGTGCAGGTGACCGCCGGCAGTCGCCGCGCGTCCCTGGTCAACAAGCCGCTGGCGGGTCACTACGCCAAGGCCAAGGTCGAAGCCGGTCGTGGCCTGTGGGAGTTCCGCATCGAGGACAAGGACGCCGGCAGCTACCAGGTCGGTGGTGAGATCAAGGCCGACATCTTCAAGGTCGGGCAGCTGGTGGACGTGTCCGGCGTGACCAAGGGCAAGGGCTTCCAGGGCACGATCAAGCGGCACAACTTCACCATGGGCGACGCCACCCACGGTAACTCCTTGTCGCATCGCGCCCCGGGTTCCATCGGCCAGCGTCAGACTCCGGGCCGTGTGTTCCCGGGCAAGAAGATGGCCGGTCACATGGGCGCCGTGCGCCAGAGCATGCAAAACCTGGAAGTGGTCAAGGTCGACGCCGAGCGCGGCCTGATCGCGGTCAAGGGTTCCGTCCCGGGTGCGCCGGGCGGCGACGTGGTCGTTCGCCCCGCCAGCAAAGGTTGAGGAGTAGGAAATGGAACTCGCCGTCATTGGAAGCGGCAAGGCGCTGTCGGTTTCCGACGCCGTCTTCGGCCGTGAGTTCAGCGAAGACCTGGTGCACCAGGTGGTGGTTGCATTCCGCAACGCCGGCCGCGCCGGCACCAAGGCCCAGCTGAGCCGCTCGGAAGTGAGCGGCACGACCAAGAAGTTCAAGAAGCAGAAGGGCGGCGGTGCCCGCCATGGCGACTATCGCGCGCCGATCTTCGTCGGTGGCGGTGTGTCGTTCGCCGCCAAGCCGCGTAGCTTCGCCCAGAAGGTGAACCGGAAGATGTACCGCGCCGCCATCTGCGCGATCCTCTCCGAGCTCAATCGGCAGGGTCGGCTCAAGGTGGTGGATGCTTTCGACGTCGCCGAGCCCAAGACCAAGGCCCTGGTGGCCAAGCTGGCCGAGCTGGGCACCGATCGTCCGCTGATCGTCACCGAGGAAGGCAGCGAGGCGCTGTACCTGGCCGCCCGCAACCTGCCGTACGTGCAGGTTCGCGACGTGCAGGGCCTGGACCCGGTGGCGCTGGTCGGCGCCGAGAACGTGATCATGACCGCCGACGCGGTCAAGAAGGTCGAGGAGTGGCTGGCATGAGCAACATCAAGATCCTCGGCGTGATCCGCGCCCCGCGCGTTTCCGAGAAGACCGCGCGCCTGCAGGAGACGTCCAACCAGTACGTCTTCGAGGTTGCGCAGACCGCCACCAAGGCCGATGTGAAGTCGGCGGTGGAGTCCCTGTTCGACGTCAAGGTCGAGGCGGTCAACGTCGTCAACGTGAAGGGCAAGAGCAAGTCCTTCCGCAACCGTGCCGGCCGCCGCGGCGACTGGCGCAAGGCATACGTTCGCCTGGCCGAAGGCCAGACGATCGACGTGATGGCCAAGGCCTGAGGTAGGAACCCATGGCACTGCAGACTTACAAGCCGACCTCGCCTGGCCGCCGCGCCATGGTGCGGGTCTCCAACGCCGACCTGCACAAGGGCGGTCCGCTGCCGTCACTGGTCGAGAAGAAGGGCAAGACCGGTGGTCGCAACAACTACGGCCGTATCACCACCCGGCACATCGGCGGCGGTCACAAGCACCACTACCGCATCATCGACTTCAAGCGCGACAAGGAGGGTATTCCGGCCCGTGTCGAACGCCTGGAGTACGACCCGAATCGTACCGCGCACATTGCCCTGCTGTGTTATGCCGACGGCGAACGTCGCTACATCATCGCGCCCAAGGGCCTTTCCGAGGGTGACCAGGTGATTTCCGGCAAGGATGCTCCGATCAAGGTTGGCAACAGCCTGCCTTTGCGCAACATGCCGGTCGGTTCGACCGTGCACTGCATCGAGATGAAGCCGGGCAAGGGTGCCCAGTTGGCCCGTGCCGCTGGCGCCGGTGCCCAGCTGATTTCCCGCGAAGGTGGTTACGCCACCCTGCGGTTGCGTTCCGGCGAGATGCGCAAGGTGCCGGCCGACTGCCGCGCCACCATCGGTGAGGTCGGCAACAGTGAGCATAACCTGGAGAAGCTGGGCAAAGCCGGCGCGAAGCGCTGGCGCGGCATCCGGCCGACTGTTCGCGGCGCCGCCATGAACCCGGTCGACCACCCGCACGGCGGCGGCGAGGGCCGCGCCGGCCAGGGCAACCCGCATCCGGTGTCGCCGTGGGGCACGCCGGCCAAGGGTTACAAGACGCGCAAGAACAAGCGCACCCAGAAGTTCATTGTGCGCGATCGCAGGGGTTGATAGGCCATGGCACGTTCTCTCAAGAAGGGTCCCTTCGTCGACCACCATCTGCTCAAGAAGGTGGAAGCCGCGCAGGGCAGCAACAAGAAGCCGATCAAGACCTGGTCGCGCCGTTCGATGATCCTGCCGGAAATGGTCGGTCTGACCATTGCCGTGCACAACGGCAAGGTGCACATCCCGGTCCTGGTCAACGAGAACATGGTGGGTCACCGGCTCGGCGAGTTCGCCCTCACCCGGACTTTCAAGGGTCACGGCGGCGACAAGAAGGCCGGCAAGTAAGGAGCATGACAATGGAAGCCAAGGCCATCCTCCGCACTGCCCGGATCTCGCCGCAGAAGGCCCGTCTGGTCGCCGACCAGGTTCGGGGCATGCAGGCGTCCCGTGCGCACGAGCTGCTCAAGTTCTCCGACAAGAAGGCTGCCCACCTGATCGGCAAGGTCCTGTGGTCGGCCATTTCGAATGCCGAAAACAACCTCGGCGCTGACATCGACGAGCTCAAGGTGTCGTCCATCATGGTCGACGAGGGCCCTGTCCTGAAGCGCTTCATGGCCCGCGCCAAGGGCCGCGGCACCCGCATCCTCAAGCGCACCAGCCACATCACCGTGGTTGTGGGCTCGGGCAAGTAAGGCAGGGACGACAACATGGGTCACAAAGTTCATCCGACCGGTATCCGCCTGGGCATCGCCAAGGACTGGAACTCGAAGTGGTTCGCCAACAAGCGCGAGTACGCGCAGTACCTCACCTCGGACCTGAAGGTCCGGGAGATGCTGCGCAAGAAGCTCGCCCAGGCGGGTGTTTCGAAGATCCTGATCGAGCGCCCCTCCAAGTCTGCCCGCGTCACCATCCATTCGGCCCGTCCGGGTGTGGTGATCGGCAAGCGCGGCGAGGACATCGAGAAGCTGCGCAAGGAAGTGTCCGAGATCATGGGGGTGCCGGCGCACATCAATGTCACCGAGGTGCGCAAGCCTGAGCTCGACGCCCAGCTGGTGGCCGAGTCGATCGCCCAACAGCTCGAGCGCCGCATCATGTTCCGTCGTGCAATGAAGCGGGCTGTCGGCAATGCCATGCGCCTGGGTGCCCTGGGTATCAAGGTCAACGTTGCCGGCCGCCTGAATGGCGCCGAGATCGCCCGCTCGGAGTGGTACCGCGAAGGCCGTGTGCCCCTGCACACCCTGCGCGCGGACATCGACTACGGCTTCGCCGAGGCCTCGACCACCTACGGCGTGATCGGGGTGAAGGTCTGGATCTACAAGGGCGAAGTCTTCGACTTCAGCCAGGTCGGCCAGGAGAAGCAGGAGGAGCGCCAGGAGCGCCCGTCCCGCCAGGCCGCCAAGGAAGCGAGGTAACAGGTCATGCTGCAACCCAAGCGAACCAAGTACCGAAAGGTCTTCAAGGGCCGCAACGAGGGCCTGAGCTGGAACGGTAACGCCGTCAGCTTCGGCGAGTACGGGCTGAAGGCCACGTCGCATGGCCAGCTTACCGCACGCCAGATCGAGGCGGCGCGTCGTTCGATCAGCCGCTATGTCAAGCGCGGCGGCAAGATGTGGATCCGCGTGTTCCCGGACAAGCCGGTCACGAAGAAGCCCATCGAAGTCCGCATGGGCGCGGGCAAGGGCAACGTCGAGTACTGGGTGGCGCAGATCCAGCCAGGCCGCATGATCTATGAGATCGAGGGCGTGGACGAGGCGACTGCCCGCGAGGCCTTTCGCCTGGCTGCTGCCAAGTTGTCGGTGACCACCACTTTCGTGACCCGGACGGTGCGCTGATATGGAACTCAAGGAACTTCGTGAAAAGTCGCCGGCCGACCTGAAGGCGCACTTGGTGGACCTGCACAAGGAGCAGTTCGCGCTCCGCATGCAGAAGGCCACGGGCCAGCTGAGCGCCCCCCACCGCATCAGGCAGGTCCGTCGCGAGATAGCGCGCACGATGACCGTGCTGACCGAGAAGAAGTAAGGGCGAGCCATGAGCGATAATGCCAAGCAGCTGCGCACGGTCGAAGGCCGCGTCGTCAGCAACAAGATGAACAAGACCGTCACCGTGCTCGTCGAGCGCCAGGTCAAGCACGCCCTGTACGGCAAGTACATCAAGCGTTCGACCAAGTTGCACGCGCACGACGAGGACAATGCCTGCAACGAGGGCGATGTGGTGCGTGTCGCCGAATGCCGGCCGCTGTCCAAGACCAAGAACTGGCGCGTGGTCGAAGTCGTCACGCGCGCGGCGAAGTAAGGAGTCCAGGACATGATCCAGGTACAGAGCTACCTCGAGGCCGCCGACAACTCCGGCGCCAAGGAGGTGATGTGCATCAAGGTGCTCGGCGGCTCCAAGCGCCGCTACGCGCACATCGGTGACATCATCAAGGTGACCGTCAAGGACGCGATTCCGCGCGGCAAGGTCAAGAAGGGCGAGGTCTACGACGCCGTCGTGGTTCGCACCCGTTCCGGCGTGCGCCGCCCGGATGGTTCGCTGATCCGCTTCGACGGCAACGCCGCCGTGCTGCTGAACAACAAGCAGGAGCCGATCGGCACCCGCATCTTCGGGCCCGTGACCCGTGAGCTTCGTTCCGAGAAGTTCATGAAGATCGTGTCGCTCGCTCCCGAAGTCATCTGAGCGAGGACAGAACAAATGAACCGTATCCGCAAGGGCGACCAGGTGATCGTGATCGCCGGCGCCGAGAAGGGCAAGAAGGGTGAGGTTGTGCGTGTGGCTGGCGACCGCGTCGTCGTCCAGAACGTCAACCTGATCAAGCGTCACACCAAGCCGAATCCCCAGGCTGGCGTGGCCGGTGGCATCGTCGAGCGTGAGGCGCCGATCCACATCTCCAACGTGATGCTGCTCAATCCGGCCACGGGCAAGGGCGAGCGCATCGGTTTCAAGGTCCTCGAGGATGGAAGCAAGGTTCGTGTCTTCCGCTCGAGTGGTGAGGCGATCGACGCCTGAGGAAATGCGCCATGACCCGGCTTGAGAAGATTTACAAGGAACAGGTGGTGCCGAAGCTGATCGAGCGCTTCGGTTACAAGAACCCGATGCAGGTGCCCCGCATCAGCAAGATCACGCTCAACATGGGTGTGGGCGAGGCCGTGGGCAACAAGAAGGTGCTGGAGAACGCCGTCGACGAGATGGCCAAGATCTCCGGCCAGAAGCCGGTCACCACCAAGGCCCGTGTCTCGGTCGCCAGCTTCAAGATCCGCGACGGCTGGCCGATCGGCTGCAAGGTCACCCTGCGCCGCGCCAGGATGTACGAATTCCTGGACCGCCTGATCAACGTTTCCCTGCCGCGCGTCCGCGACTTCCGTGGCGTTTCGGCCCGTTCGTTCGACGGCCGGGGCAACTTCAACATGGGCGTGAAGGAGCAGATCATCTTCCCGGAAATCGACTTCGACGCCGTCGATGCGATTCGCGGCATGGACATCGCCATCACCACCACGGCGAAGACCAACGAGGAAGCCAAGGCGCTGCTCGAGGCCTTCAACTTCCCGTTCCGCAACTGAGCCCAGGACCAGAATCATGGCCAAGACTTCGATGGTTAACCGCGACCTCAGGCGCCGGAAGCTCGTGCAGAAGCACGCTTCCAAGCGCGAGGCGCTGAAGAAGATCATCTCCAGCCCCACCGCCTCCTACGAGGAGAAGATGGAGGCTGCCGCCAAGCTGCAGAAGTTGCCGCGCGACTCCAGCCCGAGCCGCATCCGCAACCGCTGTGAGCTGAGTGGGCGTCCGCGCGGCGTGTATCGCAAGTTCGGCCTCGGCCGCAACAAGCTGCGCGAAGCGACCATGCGCGGCGACGTGCCCGGCCTGCGCAAGGCCAGCTGGTAATCGCCGGCCCCTCGGGGCTTGCGGATATCGGTGCTCCAGAACCCACAGAAGGTAAGCGACAATGAGCATGACTGATCCCATCGCCGACATGCTGGTGCGCATCAAGAATGCGCTCGCCGTCGGCAAGCCGCAGGTTTCCATGCCTGCCTCCAAGATGAAGCTGGCGATCGCCAAGGTCCTCAAGGACGAAGGCTACATCGGCGACTTCCGCAGCGTTGGCGAGGGTGCCAAGGCGACCTTGGAGATTTCCCTCAAGTACTACGCTGGCAAGCCGGTGATCGAGCGCCTGGAGCGCGTGTCCCGTTCGGGTCTGCGCCAGTACAAGGGCAAGAACGACCTGCCCAAGGTGCTGGCCGGTCTCGGTGTGGCCATCATCTCCACTTCCAAGGGGCTGATGACCGACCGCCAGGCCCGCGCCGAGGGCGTGGGTGGCGAAGTCATCTGCCTGGTGGCCTAAGGAGTACTGCCATGTCCCGCGTTGCCAAGAAGCCGATTCCCCTGCCCAAGGGTGTCGAGTTCAACGTCTCCGCCGACAAGGTGACCGTCAAGGGCCCCAAGGGAGCCCTGAGCCTGGCTCGCCCGTCCGGCGTCGATTTCAAGGTCGAGAACGGCCAGGTGCAGTTGTCGGCGGCGGAGGCCGCCAATGTGCCGATGGCTGGCACCGCCCGCGCCATTCTGGCCAATATGGTCGCTGGCGTGTCCGAGGGCTTCAGCCGCAAGCTCGAACTGGTCGGCGTGGGTTTCCGCGCATCCATGCAGGGCAAGGACCTGAACCTGAGTCTCGGTTTCTCCCATCCGGTGGTGTTTACCGCGCCGGAGGGAATCACCCTGGCCACTCCGTCGCAGACCGAAATCGTGGTCAGCGGCGCCGACAAGCAGCAGGTGGGCGAGGTGGCGGCCAAGATCCGCGCCTTCCGCAAGCCCGAGCCTTACAAGGGCAAGGGCATCCGCTATGCCGGCGAGAAGATCATCATGAAGGAAGCCAAGAAGGCCTAAGGGCGCTTCAGCTTCCGCGAGGTATATGACCATGGAAAAGAAGACCGCCCGTCTCCGCCGCGCCAAGTCCACCCGCGCCCACATCCGCAACCTGGGCGTGGCCCGGCTGTCCGTGCTGCGTAGCGGCCAGCATATCTATGCCCAGGTGTTCAGCGCCGACGGCTCCAAGGTGCTGGCGGCCGCTTCCACCGTCCAGGCCGACGTGAAGGAGGGGCTGAAGAGCACCAAGAACCTCGAGGCCGCCGCCAGGGTCGGCCGTGCCATTGCCGCCAAGGCGCTGGCTGCGGGCATCGACAAGGTGGCTTTCGACCGGTCCGGATACCGTTACCACGGCCGCGTCAAGGCGCTAGCCGATGCCGCTCGCGAGGGCGGCCTGCAGTTCTGAGACCATCAGGTCCAGGTTCCACGAGCCACCCACAACTACAAGCGGCCCAGGCCGTAAGCATCCAGGAAACGACATGAGCAGCAACGAGCGCGAGCGCAATCGCGGCGAGAGCGAGGACGGCTTCATCGAGAAGCTGGTCGCGGTCAACCGCGTGTCCAAGACCGTCAAGGGCGGTCGTCAGTTCACCTTCACCGCGCTGACGGTGGTCGGCGACGGCGCCGGCAAGGTTGGCTTCGGTTACGGCAAGGCGCGCGAAGTGCCGGTGGCCATCCAGAAGTCCATGGAGTACGCCCGCCGGTCCATGGTGTCGGTCGAGTTGAACAATGGCACCCTGTTCCATCCGGTCAAGGCCAATCATGGTGCGGCCCGCGTGTACATGCAGCCGGCCTCGGAAGGTACCGGCGTGATCGCCGGCGGCGCCATGCGCGCGGTGCTCGAGGCAGTCGGCGTGAAAGACGTGTTGGCCAAGGCGGTCGGCTCGCGCAACCCCATAAACCTGGTTCGCGCCACGGTCAAGGGCCTGGCTGCGGCCCAGTCGCCGGCCCGGATCGCTGCCAAGCGCGGCAAGAAGGTGGAGGAGATCCTCAATGGCTGAGAAGACCATCAAGGTCCGCCTGGTCAAGGGCCTGCGCGGCTGTCAGCAGCGCCATCGCGTCTCGGTACGCGCCCTCGGCCTGAACAAGCTCAATGACGTCCGCGAACTCAAGGACTCCCCGTCCGTTCGCGGCCTGATCAACCAGCTGCACTACCTGGTGCGCGTCGAGTCCTGAGCGCCCGGAGGATAGAGATCATGAAACTCAACACGCTCAAGCCCGCCGAAGGTGCCCGCAAGGACCGCGTGCGCGTCGGCCGCGGCATCGGCTCCGGCCTCGGCAAGACCGCCGGCCGCGGCCACAAGGGCTCCTACGCCCGCACCGGCAAGGGCAAGATCAAGCCCGGCTTCGAGGGCGGCCAGATGCCGATGCAGCGCCGTCTGCCCAAGATCGGTTTCCGTTCGCGCACCAAGAACGACACCGCCGAAGTGCTGTTGTATCAGCTGGAGCGCCTGGAAGCGGGTGAGATCGACATTGCCGCCCTGCGCGCCGCCAAGCTGGTGCCTGCCACTGCCAGGCAGGCCAAGGTGGTGAAGAAGGGTGAGGTCAGCAAGAGGTTCGTGCTCAAGGGCGTGCTTGCGACCGCGGGTGCCAAGGCCGCGATCGAGGCCGCCGGTGGCAGCGTGACGGAGTAATCCCTTGTCCCGTTCCCTCTCCGCAGCTGGTTCCCTGGGCGGGCTCGGCAAGTTCACCGAGCTCCGCCAGCGCTTGCTGTTCGTCGTCGGCGCCCTGATCGTCTACCGCATCGGCAGTTACATTCCGGTGCCGGGCATCGATCCGGAGGCGATGTTGCGGCTGATGGAGCAGCAGCAGGGGACCATCGTGGACATGTTCAACATGTTCTCCGGCGGCGCCCTGAACCGCTTCAGCCTGTTCGCCCTGAACGTAATCCCGTACATCTCCGCGTCCATCATCGTGCAGCTGATGGGCCAGGTGTACGAGCCCTGGAAGGCGTTGAGGAAGGAGGGCGAAAGCGGCCGGCGCAAGCTGACCCAGTATTCGCGGGTGGGCGCCGTGTTCCTGGCCATCGTCCAGGCCGGTTCGATCGCCTCGATGCTGCAAGGACAGCCCGGGGTCGTCTACGCGCCCGGACCCGGCTTCATCCTGACCGCGATCGTGGCGCTGACCGCTGGCACCATGTTCCTGATGTGGCTGGGCGAGCAGATCACCGAGCGCGGCGTCGGCAACGGTATCTCGCTGATCATCTTCGCCGGTATCGTGGCCAGCCTTCCCGGCGCCACCGTCAGCACCTTCCAGCAGGTCAGCAATGGCGAGCTGAGCTGGTTCGCCATGCTGGTGATTCTGGCGCTGGTGCTGGGCGTGACCTATTTCGTGGTGTTCATGGAGCGCGGCCAGCGCCGCATCCCGGTGAACTACGCCCGCCGCCAGGGTGGTCGCCAGGCCTACATGAACCAGAGTTCGCATCTGCCGCTGAAGCTGAACATGTCCGGCGTGATTCCGGCTATCTTCGCCTCCAGCCTGATCATGTTCCCGGCCACCATGGCCCAGTGGTTCGGACAGACCGGCGCCCCCACCGGCGACGGCTGGCGCGATCGGCTCGGCGTGGTCCTGCAGGACCTCAGCCAGGCCCTGGCGCCGAGCGAGCCCCTGCACATGCTCCTTTACGGGGCCATGATCATGGGGTTTGCGTTTTTCTACACGGCCCTGGTGTTCAACAGCCAGGAGACAGCCGACAACCTGAAGAAGTCCGGCGCCCTGGTGCCGGGCATCCGCCCCGGCAAGGCCACGGCCGACTACATCGACGGCGTGCTGACCCGGCTGACCCTGGTTGGTTCCCTGTACCTGGTGCTGGTATGCCTGCTGCCCGAGGTGTTGCGGGCATTCTGGCCGGTCCCGTTCTATTTCGGCGGCACCTCGCTGCTGATCGTGGTGGTGGTGGTGATGGACTTCACCGCCCAGATCCAGGCTCACCTGATGTCGCATCAGTACGAGAGCCTGATGAAAAAGGCGAATCTGAAGGGTGGTTCCCGCGGCGGCTTCGCCCGCGGCTGAGGAACCCCCGACGATGGGCGATCCGCGCGGCGGCTTGGCGCGCGGATGGGCCCTCCCGGTCCCGCGCTGGAGGAGCGCGGGCGCCCGGGCCCTTGGAAGGGGCCGGGCAGGGAAGGGTCCGTCGCCGGAGCATGGGCACACTCCCCATGCCGGGTTTCCCGGGGTCGGCCCCGGGGGGCTACAAAGGAACCCCAGGCCCTAGTACAATTGCTGATTCACTGCGCTCAACTAAGTTTTGGAGATCGCCTGATGGCGCGCATTGCGGGTGTCAACCTGCCTGTCCAGAAGCACGTCTGGGTGGGCCTGCAGAGTATCTACGGCATCGGCCGTACCCGGTCCAGGCTGGTTTGCGAGGCGGCCGGCGTCGCCCCGACCACGAAGATCCGTGACCTTTCCGAGCCGGAAATCGAGCGCATCCGCGCCGAGGTGGCCAAGTATACGGTCGAGGGCGACCTGCGCCGCGAGGTCGGCATGTCGATCAAGCGATTGATGGACCTGGGCTGCTACCGCGGCCTGCGCCATCGCCGCGGCCTCCCGCTGCGCGGCCAGCGCACCCGCACCAATGCCCGGACCCGCAAGGGCCCGCGCAAGGCCATCAAGAAGTAAGGACCGCGCCCAATGAACAAGCCGGCTGCCAAGACCAAGAAGAAGATCAAGCGTGTCGTCACCGACGGCATCGCCCACGTCCAGGCGTCTTTCAACAACACCATCGTCACCATCACCGACCGCCAGGGCAATGCACTGTCCTGGGCGACCTCGGGTGGCGCGGGCTTCCGCGGTTCCCGCAAGTCCACTCCGTTTGCGGCCCAGGTCGCCGCCGAAAAGGCCGGCAAGGCTGCCCTCGATTACGGCGTGAAGACCCTCGAGGTCCGCATCAAGGGTCCTGGTCCGGGCCGCGAGTCGGCGGTGCGTTCGCTGAACGCCTGCGGTTACAAGATCACCAACATCGTCGACGTCACCCCCATCCCGCACAACGGGTGCCGGCCGCCGAAGAAGCGCCGCGTCTGACGGGAAGAGGAGACTAGGGAAATGGCTCGTTACATCGGTCCCACCTGCAAGCTGGCCCGTCGCGAAGGCGCCGACCTCGGCCTGAAGTCGCCGGCCCGCGCCATCGACTCCAAGTGCAAGCTGGAGCAGAAGCCCGGCCAGCATGGCGCCGCCGCCAAGCGCGGCAAGCTGTCCGACTACGCCAACCAGCTGCGCGAGAAGCAGAAGGTCAAGCGTATTTACGGCCTGCTGGAGCGGCAGTTCCGCAATTACTACAAGAAAGCCTCCAACCGGAAGGGCAACACCGGCGAGAACCTGCTGCAGATGCTCGAGCAGCGCCTCGACAATGTCGTCTACCGCATGGGTTTCGCGGTCACCCGTCCGCAGGCCCGTCAGCTGGTGTCGCACAAGGGCGTTCTGGTGAACGGCAAGGCCGTCAACCTGCCGTCCTACCAGGTCAAGGCCGGCGACAGCATCCAGCTGACCGAGCGTGCCCAGAAGCACCTGGTCGTGCAGGAGGCCGTCACCCTGGCCCAGCAGATGGATCTGGTTCCGAGCTGGGTCGAGGTGGACGCGAAGAAGTTCTCCGGCGTCTTCAAGGCCGTCCCGGACCGCTCCGACCTGCCCTCCGACATCAACGAAGCGCTGATCGTCGAGCTGTACTCGAAGTAATCCTCCAGGAGACGCCTTGACCATGACGGTTACCGCCACCCAGGTGCTGCGCCCCCGCGGCCCGCACATCGAACGCCTCGGTGCAAACCGCGCCAAGGTGACCATTGAGCCGCTCGAGCGCGGCTATGGCCACACGCTCGGCAATGCCCTGCGCCGCGTGCTGCTGTCCTCGATTCCCGGTTTCGCCATCACCGAAGTGGAGATCGACGGCGTGCTGCACGAGTACACCACGGTCGAGGGCTTGCAGGAGGACGTGCTCGAAGTCCTGCTGAACCTCAAGGACGTGGCCATTCGCATGCACAACGTGGACCACACCACGCTGACGCTGCAGAAGAAGGGGCCGGGCGTTGTCACCGCCGGCGACATCAAGACCGACCACAATGTCGAGATCTTCAATCCCGAGCACGTGATCTGCACGCTGACCAAGGATACGGCGCTGAACATGCGGCTCAAGGTCGAACGCGGCCTCGGCTACCAACCAGCGGTGGACCGCCGCCGTCCGGACGAGGAAGCGCGCCCGATCGGCCGGCTGATGCTGGACGCCTCCTTCTCGCCGGTGCGTCGCGTGGCGTACTCGGTCGAGGCCGCCCGCGTCGAGCAGCGGACCGACCTCGACAAGCTGGTGCTCGAGATCGAGACCAACGGCACCATCGACGCCGAGGAGGCCGTGCGTACCGCCGCCGACATCCTCACCGATCAGCTGTCGGTGTTCGGCGACTTCACCCAGCGCGAGCGCGGCCCGGCCAAGTCCGCTGCCACCGGCGTGGATCCGGTGCTGCTGCGTCCGATCGACGACCTGGAGCTGACCGTCCGTTCGGCGAACTGCCTCAAGGCCGAGAACATCTACTACATCGGCGACCTGATCCAGCGCACCGAGGTCGAGCTGCTCAAGACCCCTAACCTGGGCAAGAAGTCGCTCACCGAGATCAAGGAAGTGCTGGCCCAGCGTGGCCTGTCGCTGGGCATGAAGCTCGAGAACTGGCCGCCGGCCGGCCTCCAGCAGGGCATGCTGGGCTGAGTCCAGGCATCTAGAAGGGAATTACGACCATGCGTCACCAGAAATCCGGCCGCAAGTTCAGCCGCACCAGCTCCCACCGGGAAGCCATGTTCCGCAACATGGCCGCATCGCTGATCAAGCACGAGCTGATCCGCACCACCCTGCCGAAGGCCAAGGAGCTGCGCCGCGTCGCCGAGCCGTTGATCACCATCGGCAAGAACGACGGCGTCGCCAACCGCCGCCTGGCCATGTCGCGGCTGCGCGACAAGGAGGCGGTGGGCAAGCTGTTCGTCGAATTGGGGCCGCGTTACAAGGCCCGCCCAGGCGGTTACCTGCGCATCCTCAAGTGCGGCTTTCGTCCGGGCGACAATGCCCCGATGGCCTACGTCGAGCTGGTGGATCGGCCGCAGGCTGCCGAGGCTGCCGAGTAGTACCGGCCGCCTGAGGCTGGTTGCAACGCGAACCCCGGCCTCGGCCGGGGTTCGCTGTTTTCGGCGCCTGCAAGCATCCGCATTCCGGGTCCGGGTACGTGCCGCCGCAGGGGTCGCGGAAACTTCCGGTGCGGCGAGCGGTCGATGTAGGCTGATGCCGCTTCCCAGGAGTTCCCATGCGCGCCAATCCGCTCCGTTGGAGTTTCCGCGGCCAGTTTCTCGCCGGCTTCGCGTCTTGCGCCAGCCTGCTGGCCTACGCCCTGTACGCGCAGTTCGGCATGCTGCTGATGCCGTGTCCGCTCTGCATCCTGCAACGCATTGCCTTCGCGGTAATGGGCCTGGTCTTCCTGGCCGGCGGCCTGCACTCGCCGCGGGGCCGGGGCGGACGGGCGGCATACGGCCTGCTGGTCTTCCTGCCGGCCGCCGCCGGCGCCGGCGTGGCCGGGCGGCACGTCTGGCTGCAATCCCTGCCGGCCGAGGACGTGCCCCTTTGCACCAGCATGGGCCTGGACTACATGGTGGAGGCCATGGGCATGTTCGAGGCCCTGGCCAAGGTGCTGCAGGGCTCGGGCGAATGTGCCGCGATCGACTGGACCTTTCTCGGTCTGTCCATGCCGGCCTGGACCCTGGTGTGGTTCGTGGCCCTCGGCGGGTTCGCCCTTTGGGCGGGGTTTCGTCGCCGGTGAGACCGCGACCGCCGCTGGGTCCCCGTCGTCCCTGTGGCATGATGACCAGCCCGATCCGGAACCCTTCGAGATGACCGTGCCAGACCGCAGCCTGCAGCCCGTATCCGTCGCCGCCGACTGGGCGCCGGACAGCTGGCGTGGTCGCCCGGCGGCACAGCAGCCGGTCTATCCGGATCCCGAGGCCCTGGCCGGCGTGCAGGAGGAGTTGCGGCGCTTGCCGCCCCTGGTGACCTCCTGGGAGATCCTGGAGCTCAAGCGCCTGCTGGCGGAAGCGCAGGAAGGCAAGCGGTTCCTGCTGCAGGGCGGCGATTGTGCCGAGAGTTTCGCTGACTGCGAGTCGGGCCTGGTTTCCAACCGCCTGAAGGTCCTGCTGCAGATGAGCCTGGTGCTGGTGCATGGCTTGCGCTTGCCGGTGGTGCGCGTGGGCCGTTTCGCCGGCCAGTACGCCAAACCGCGCTCGGCCGATACCGAAACCCGTGAAGGCCGGACCCTGCCCAGCTACCGCGGCGACTTCATCAACGGGCCCGAATTCTCCGACGCCGCCCGCACACCGGATCCGCGCCGCATGGTCAAGGGGCACGCCCGCTCGGCCATGACCATGAACTTCGTCCGGGCGTTGATCGACGGCGGCTTTGCCGACCTGCACCACCCCGAGTACTGGGATCTGGGCTGGGTGGGGCACTCGCCGCTGGCCGACGAGTACCAGCGCATGGTCGCCGCCGTCGGCGACGCCGTGCGTTTCATGGAGACGCTGTCCGGCGAGGCGCTGCACAACCTCAACCGGGCCGACTTCTACACTTCGCACGAGGCGTTGCTGTTGCCCTACGAGGAAGCGCTGACCCGGCAGGTGCCACGCCAGTGGGGCTGGTTCAACCTCTCCACCCACTTCCCGTGGATCGGCATGCGCACCGCCGACCCCGAGGGCGCTCACGTCGAATACTTCCGCGGTTTGCGCAATCCGGTTGCGGTCAAGTTGGGACCCTCGGCGACGCCCGACCGGCTGTTGCGGCTGGCCGATCTGCTCGATCCCGGCAATGAACCGGGGCGGCTGACCTTCATCCATCGCATGGGCGCCACCAGGGTGGCGGAGTGCTTGCCGCCGCTGCTGGAGGCGGTGCGGCGCGAAGGCCGGCGCGTGCTCTGGGTTTGCGATCCGATGCACGGCAACACGGAGGTGGCCAGCAATGGCTACAAGACCCGCCGTTTCGAGAACATCCGTGCCGAGCTGGAACAGGTCTTCGAGCTGCACGCCGCGGCCGGAACGCGCCTGGGCGGTGTCCACCTGGAGCTGACCGGCGAGAACGTCACCGAATGCACCGGCGGCGCCCGTGAACTGACCGATGCCGACCTGCAGCGGGCCTACCGCTCCACCGTGGATCCGCGCCTGAACTACGAGCAGTCGCTCGAGATCGCCATGCTGATCGTGCGCAAGCAGGCCAGCCTGGCACGACCGCTGGCGCCATGAAGGCTGGCTGCTGCCTCAGCCGGCACCTGTCGTCTCCACGGCGGTCCCGCTGACCCGGATACCGGCCCCGGACCCGAGCGGCACGGTGACCAGGAGTCGGCTCGGGCGGCCCATGTCCGTACCCTGGTGAATCAGCACGCGCCGGCTGGCCGGCAGGGCGTCTATGGCAGCCAGCCAGGCACCCAGGGCGGCGGCGGCGGCACCAGTGGCCGGGTCCTCGATGACGCCGCCCGGAGGAAAGGGGTTGCGGGCGTGGAACAGGTCGGGCGCCTCGCGCCAGACCAGGGCGACCGTGGTCCAGCCGGCCTGGCGCATCAGGGCGGCCAGGGCATCGAAGTCGTAGTCCAGTCGGCGCAGCCTGTCGCGACTGGCCGTCGCGATCACCGGGTGCCAGGCGCCGGCATAGCCGATCGCGGGTGGTAGCGCGGGGTCGAGTTCGTCCCGCCGCCAGTGCAGCGCCGACAGGATACCGTCCAGGGCCTCAGCGGCCAGCGGCTCGACGCGCGGCGGCACACTCACCAGCGTCGCCGTCCGCTGCGCGTCCACGGCGACGCGGACCCGCCCGGCCCGGGTGTGGAAGTCCAGGTCGCCCGGTCCATGGCGGTCGGCATGGGCGACCGCTGCCGCGATCGTCGCGTGCCCGCAGAAGCTGACTTCCGCCAGCGGACTGAAGTAGCGCACGTCGAAGCCGCCGCCGGAGCGTGCGGAAAGGAAGGCGGTTTCCGAATAGCCCACCTCGGCGGCGATGCGTTGCATGTCGGCCTCGGCCAGCTCGCGCGCATCGAGCACCACCCCTGCCGGGTTTCCGCCGGCCGGATCGCTGCTGAAGGCGCAGTAGCGCAGGATTTCGGTCATCACCTGGAGCCTCGCTGCCCGAGCGTGGTGGGGTTGCCGGCCTCCAGCCTGACGGTCAGCCGGGGCAGGAACAGCTGGGTCAGCGGACCCACCCCGAAGGCGAACAGTACGGTCCCGATACCGGCCACGCCACCCAGTCCGATGCCGGCCACCAGCACCGAAGCCTCGATCGCGGTGCGGACCCGCCAGACCGGCCTGCCGGTCCGGCGGACCAGGCCGGTCATCAGCCCGTCGCGGGGCCCGGGCCCGAGCTGCGCGCCGATGTACAGCGCGGTCGCGAAGGCGCAGACGACGATGCCGGCGGACATGTACAGCATGCGCGTGAGCAGGCTTTCGGGGCTACCCAGCCAAGCGAGGTTGAGGTCGGCGAAGGGGCCCAGCAGCAGCGAATTGGCGATCGTGCCCAGGCCCGGCATCTGGCGCAGGGGGATCCAGGCCAGCAGGATCAGCAGCGATGTCAGCACCATCACCCCGCCCAGCGACAGCGGCAGGTGGCGGGCGGCGCCGACGTGGAAGACGTCCCAGGGCGAGGCGCCGACCGCACCTTCCACCATCAAGGCGACCGACAGGCCGTAGACCCACAGCCCGAGCAACAGCCGGAGCAGGCGTTCCGGCAGGCGACCGGCGCTCAGCTGGGCCAGCGGCCCCAGGGAGGCGAGGGGGAGGCAGGAGTTCTTGTCCATGACCAGACTTTGGCGATAATTGGCCTGCAATTACATAGCCAATTCTCGGGAGGTGGCCTCATGGAACGGAGCCTGGATGCCGGCCGGCTTGCCACCCTGGTGGGGAACTTCGGCCGCTCGCCGGCCTACCGCGGGCTTTGCCTGGCGCTGCAGGAGCTGATCGGCGACGGCCGCATCCCGGTCGGCACCCGCCTGCCCAGCGAGCGCGCGGTTGCTGTCGCGCTAGGGCTTTCCCGGATCACGGTGGCCCGGGCCTATGCCGACCTCGCCGAGGCCGGCTTTGCCCAGGCCAGGCAGGGTTCGGGCACCTACGCCGCCGTTCCCATCGACCGCCGCCGCGCCCACGACCACGCCTTGCGTCCGCTGCCGGATGGCGATGTCATCGACGGTGCCATCGACCTCAACTGCGCCGCCAGCGCCGCTTCGCCCGGCCTGGCCGCGGCCTATGAGCGCGCCCTTGCGGCGCTGCCGGCCTACCTGGGCGGGGACGGCTACCTGCCCTCGGGCCTGCCGGCGCTGCGCGCCAGGATCGCCGCCAGCTACGCCGAGCGCGGGCTGCCGACTTCGGCCGAGCAGATCGTCGTCACCTCCGGCGCGCTCTCGGCCCTGGCCATCCTGGCGCGGGCGCTGTCGGGGCCGGGCGACCGGATCATGGTCGAGTCGCCGGTTTATCCCAATGCGATGGAGGCCTTGAAAGCCGGCGGCGGCCGCCTAGTCGCCTCGCCCCTGGCCGATCCGCTGGGCGAGCAGGGCTGGGACCACGACGGCATCGAAGCGACGCTCCGCCAGGCTTCACCACGCCTGGCCTACCTGATCCCCGATTTCCAGAACCCCACCGGCTTCCTGATGGACGAGCCCGGCCGTGAACGTTACGCGCGTTCGCTGCATGCCGCCGGCACCACCGCGATCGTCGACGAGACCCTGCAGCCGATCAGTCTCGACGGCGGACCGATGCCGGCGCCGTTCGCCGCATTCGCCAGGGACGCGCTCAGCGTCGGCAGCGTCTCGAAGATGTACTGGGGCGGCCTGCGGGTGGGCTGGATCCGCGCGCCGCGCGAGCTGGTGCCGCGCATCGTCGCCGCCCGCATCCGCCTGGACCTGGGCGGCTCGCTGTTCGACCAGCTGGTGGTGCTCGAGCTGACGCAGCAGCCGGAGCTGCTGCCCAGGCGCAGGGAAGACCTGCGCCGACGACGCGACACGCTGGCGGCGGCGGTGGACGAATACCTGCCGGACTGGCGCTACCGCCTGCCCGGCGGCGGCCTGTCGCTGTGGCTGCGCATGCCGGCCGGCAGCGCCACCCGCTACGCGGCGCGGATGGAACGTCATGGCGTGCTGCTGGCACCGGGCCCGGTCTTCAGCGTCGAGGGCGGCGCCGACCGCTGGCTTCGCCTGCCCTATGCCCGCCACGAAGCGGAGCTGGTGCTGGCGGTACGGCGCATGGCCGAGAACTGGGCCGGCGGTCAGGAACAGCGCACCGGCGAACGGTCGGTGCCCGTCCTGATCGCCTGAGAGCGGCCCGGGTCGGCTGATACGGGCGGGGCCGGGGATTCAGCCGGCGCGGGAGGCGCGTTTGCGGTCGGTCTCGGTGCGCAGTTTCTTGCGCAGGCGGATCGCCGCCGGGGTGACCTCCACCAGCTCGTCGTCGTCGATGAACTCCAGCGCCTGTTCCAGGGTCAGCCGCAGCGGCGGGCTCAGCGCCAGCGCGTCGTCCTTGCCGGCGGCGCGGAAGTTGGTCAGCTGCTTGGCGCGCAGGGCATTGACGGTCAGGTCGTTGTCTTTTGCGTGGATGCCGATGATCTGGCCTTCGTAGATCTCCTCGCCCGGCTCCACCATCAGCCGGCCGCGCTCCTGCAGGGCGAACTGAGCGTAGGCGGTGGAAGTGCCGGTGTCATTGGAAATCAGCACGCCGTTCTGGCGCTGGCCGATCGCGCCCTCGGCCTTCGGGCCGTAGTGGTCGAACACGTGGAACAGCAGGCCGGTGCCGGCGGTGATGGTGCGGAACTCGGTCTGGAAGCCGATCAGGCCGCGGGCCGGAATGATGAACTCCAGACGCACCCGACCCTTGCCGTCCGGCTCCATGTTCTGCAACAGCGCCTTGCGCTCGCCCAGCCGGGCCATGACGCCGCCCTGATACTGCTCGTCGAGGTCTACGACCAGGCTTTCGTAGGGCTCCATCATCTGGCCGTCGATCTCGCGCACGATCACTTCCGGACGCGACACCGCCAGCTCGTAACCCTCGCGGCGCATGGTTTCGATCAGGATGGAAAGGTGCAGCTCGCCGCGACCGCTGACCTTGAACTTGTCGGCGTCCTCGGTGTCTTCCACCTTCAGGGCGACATTGTGCCGGGTCTCACGCATCAGCCGGTCGCGCAGCTGGCGCGAGGTCAGGAACTTGCCGCCGCTGCGTTCCTTGTTGCCGGCGAAGGGCGAATCGTTGACCTGGAAGGTCATGCTGATGGTCGGCTCGTCCACCTTCAGCACCGGCAACTGCTCGGGCGCGGCCGGGTCGCACAGCGTCTCGGAGATGCCCAGGCCTTCGATGCCCGAGAGGGCGACGATGTCGCCGGCCTGGGCCTCGGCCACTTCATGCCGCTCCAGGCCCATGAAGCCCAGCACCTGCAGCACCTTGCCGCTGCGGTTCCTGCCCTCGCGGTCGATCACCGTCACCGGCATGTTCGGGCGGATGCGGCCGCGCTGGATGCGGCCGACGCCAATGACGCCGACGTAGCTGTTGTAGTCCAGCGAGGTGATGCGCATCTGGAAGGGGCCGTCCAGGTCCACCGGCGGCGGCGGCACATGCTTGACGATCGCCTCGAACAGCGGCGTCATGTCGCCCGAGCGCACGCTCTCGTCCAGGCCGGCATAGCCGTTGAGGCCGGAGGCGTAGACCACCGGGAAGTCCAGCTGCTCCTCGGTGGCACCCAGGCGGTCGAATAGATCGAAGGTCTGGTTCAGCACCCAGTCGGGCCGGGCACCTGGGCGGTCCACCTTGTTGATCACCACGATAGGCCTGAAGCCCATCGCGAAGGCTTTCTGGGTGACGAAGCGGGTCTGCGGCATCGGGCCATCCATCGCGTCCACCAGGATCAGCACCGAATCCACCATGGACAGAACGCGCTCGACCTCGCCGCCGAAGTCGGCGTGGCCGGGGGTATCCACGATGTTGATGCGGTACTCGGCGCCTTCCGGCGAGCGCCAGCGGATGGCGGTGTTCTTGGAGAGGATGGTGATGCCGCGTTCCTTCTCCAGGTCATTGCTGTCCATCACCCGCTCGGCCAGCTGCGTGCGCTCGCCCAGCGTGTGCGACTGCTTGAGCAGCTGGTCCACGAGGGTGGTCTTGCCGTGGTCGACGTGGGCCACGATGGCGATGTTGCGGAGATTCTGGATGGACATGCGCAAGGGGCGCCGGGCCCTGGGGCCGGCGGCTTTCTGGAAGGGGAAGCGACGGATTATACCGGAGCGCGGGCCCTGCCGCCGCTGAACGGTTGCTGCCGTTTCGGCAAGCCCTGCCGGCTTCGTCAGGCCGGCCAGGCAGGGCTGGCGACGTTTCATCGCCCATCCCGCACGAGGCCGGGATCCCCGGCCCGCGCCGGGCCCGGCAAGGGATTCAGCGACGAACGAAGCGCAGGTGGTCGAACATGGCGGCAACCGCCGCTGCATCGCGGTCGTGGTAGTGCTCGCGCGGCGCCATCCACAGCAGCAGGTACAGCTTGCCCTCGAATTCGGCCGCCGCCGCCATGCCGCCGTAGCGAAGGCCCGAGCTACTGGCCATCTCCAGTTCGAAGCGCAGACCCGGCACGCCGCCAAAGCTGGCCGGACGCAAGCCGGGAGTTTCGATGTCGGCCCAGCCGCCCTCGCGCAGACCGTCCACCACCAGGTCGCGCAGTTCGTCGGGGCGCATTCTGCTGCGGTACCAGGGGCCGTCCGGGCGCGAGCGCCGTTCCTTTCTCTGCAGGAAGACGTGCTCGCCCGGCTTGATGCGGGTGACGATCACCAGCCGGTTCAGGGCCGGGCCGTCGATGGTCCAGGTTTCCATCCGGTGGTGGCCGCGGATGCGGGCCCAGTCCAGCCCGGACTGCAGTGCCAGCTCATTGACCCGGGCGGTGCTGGCCGCCGGCTGCAGCTTGCCGCCTGGGCTGGTCGAAGCGACGCAGGCCGCCAGCAGCAGGACGGCCAGGGGCAGGGGCAGGGCCCGGCAGATCGCGCCTTTCCGGTGGGGCATGCTCATGGCCGGGCCTCCAGCTCGGTCAGATAGTGGCGGATGAAGGCGGCATCGTCGGCTTCCGGTGCCAGCGCCAGGTAACGGCGCAGCGCCTCGGCGGCGGCGACGCGGTTGCCGCGCCCGCGCAGCACCAGACCCCATTCGCGCCAGGCGCCGGCCGGCGGGTCGGGCTGGCCGAGCACGGCCTCGTACAGGGCCTCGGCGCGCGCCTGGTCGCCGGGTTCGTTGCGCCGGCGCAGGGCCTCGGCCAGGTAGAAGCCGTACAAGGCCTGCAGCTCGGGCGGTGCCAGCGCGTGCAGGTCGCCGATCACCTGCACGGAGCTGTCGTACATGCGCCGGCCGAGTTCGTCCTCCAGCCAATCCATGAGGTGTGGCCGCACCGCCGCCAGGTAGGACTCGCGGCCGGGATCGCCGGTCCAGCCGTCCGGGGCGGCGGCCAAGCCGGCCGCGCGTACGTCGGCCAGGCGCTCGGCCGTGCGCGGGTGGGTGGCAAACACGGGGATGGGCTTGCCGTAGCGGCGGGCGTCCTCCTCGGCCTTCATGCGCTGCCAGAGGCGGGCACCGGCCATCGGGTCGTAGCCCTGGGCCACCGCGGCGGCGAAACCGGCGCGGTCGGCCTCGCGTTCGGCATCACGGGAGTGCTGGTACAGGCTGGCGGCGCCGAGCAGGCCCGCCACCTGGCCGGCGGCGCCTGCCCCGCCGGCCCAGGCGACCAGACCGAAGGAGTTCAGGAAGGCGGTGGTGCGCTTGGTCCTGCGCCATTGCTGCAGCGAATGCCGCTGTCGGAAATGGGCGAATTCGTGGCCCAGCACCAGGGCCAGTTCGGATTCGTCCTGGAAGCGCAGCAGGGCGCCGGTCCAGACCATCATCATGCCGTTTGGCGCCATCGAGGCGTTGAACCAGGGCTGCTCGATCACGTACACGCGCAGGTCGGCGCAGTAGTCGGCCGCGACCTTGCAGGCGACGCCGCGCACGTAGGCGTTCAGCGCCTCGTCGTGCAGCCGCAGCGGATGCTGACGCAGCTCCCGCTCGGCCTGGTCCATGGCGTACCAGAGCTCGTCCTCGTCGCTGCCCGGCGGCGGGCGCACGCCCGGTTCGGCCGGAGCGGGGCCGGCCGCGGCGGCGACCGTCACGCAGACGGACAGAAGCAGGGCCAGCCAGGCCGGACGGCGGCTCACAGCGGCAGGCCCTCCAGCAGTTCCTTCACCGTGTCCTCGGCGCCTTCCGGGTCGCGCAAGTCGCCGGTTTGCCGCGACATCAGGTTAAACCAGACCACCTGGCCGCTGCGCAGGTCCACCAGGGTGACCACCGCCACCTGGCGGCCGCCGCCGATGTCCACCAGCTGGCCGGCGGCCAGGCCCGCCAGCACCCCCAGCACGCGCAGCGCCGCCCGGCCTTCGCTGGTGTAGCTGTCGCGGATGTAGGAGAACAGGGCGTAGTCGGCGCCGGTCGCCTCGCGCAGCTCGGCCACGCCCCCGCCCAGGGTCCAGTCGAGGCGGCCGCCCTTGGTGGCCAGGTAGCTGCCCCTGCGGGTGTAGAGGGCGATGCTCAGTGCCACTGCCTCGTGCAGGCGCACCAGCTGGCCCAGGCGGGAGTCGGCGGGCAGGTCATCCGGCAGGTCGAAAGCGGGGCGGGTTTGGATGCCCTTGCGCTCCAGCCAGCGCGCCACCACGACCGGGTAGTGTTGCCGGGCCGCCTCGGACCAGGCCCGGCGCGGCTCCTGGACGCCACCAGCGGTAACCAGGCTCAGTTCGATGTCTGGCTCGACCATCACCACGCTGCCGTCGATCCGCAGCGGCCGTCCGTCCGGACCGGTGGCGATGCGGTTCTGGTCGTAGGCCGCAGCGACGGCCGACAGCAGCGCCATGAGCCCGGCCAGGAGGCCGGCCAGCCGACCTTGCTGCCGCCGGGACGGAGAAACGGGCGCGTCTTGCGTGGGCTTTCGCATGGGCACCTCCGGTGCTGCCGAGCATGCCCGTTCCGCGGCCGCAGGCAAGCCCCCGTCCCCGGCGTCGGGTGGAGTGGGCGTGGTATCCTTCCGGGGTTTCCCCACCCTGCCATTCACGCTTGCGAGGACAGTGATGCCCCAGCTTGCCAAGCGCGTGGGCCGCGCCAAGCCCAGCGCCATCATGGCCGTGGCCGAGAAGGCCAGGAAGCTCAAGGCCGAAGGCCGCGACATCGTCAGCTTCTCCATCGGCGTCCCCAACTTCCTGCCCGGCGAACACGTCTACGCCGCGGCCCGCGAGGCCCTGGCCCGGGACAGCGGCCAGTACGGTTCCAACCGCGGCTCCGAGGCATTGCTGGATGCCTTTCTCGGGCACATGGCGAAGCTCGGCCTGGAGGGCTACCGGCGCGAGAACTGCGTGGTCGCAGTCGGCGCCAAGCACATCCTCTACAACCTGTTCGAGGCCATGCTGGACGAGGGCGACGAGATCGCCTTCCCGACCCCGTACTGGACCAGCTACCTGGACATCGCCGAGATCGTCGGCGCGAAGATCCGCCTGCTGCCCTGCGGCTCCGAACAGGACTACAAGCTGACCCCGGCGCAGCTGGACGAGGCGCTGTCGCACAAGCCGCGGGTGTTCCTGTTCAACAACCCGTCCAACCCGACCGGCATGGTCTACACGCCGGACGAAGTGAAGGCGCTGGCGGCGGTGATCGCAAAGCACCCGGACACCTGGGTGATCACCGACGACATCTACAACCGGATGCTCTTCGACGGCATCGCCTACAGCAACTTTGTCCAGTTCGAGCCCTCGCTGCGCGAGCGCACGGTGTTCGTGGACTCGCTGTCCAAGACCTACGGCATGCCGGGATGGCGAGTCGGCCTGATGGCCGGTCCGCAGGAAGTGGCCAAGGCGGTAGTCACGCTCAACTCCAACCACATCACCAACATCCCGGAGATCGTCACCGCTGCGGCGGTGGCCGCGCTGTCCGGCCCGCAGGACGTTCCGAAGGCCAAGTGCGCCGAGTTCGCCGGCAAGCGTGACCAGGTCATGGCGACCCTTGAGTCCATCCCGGGCCTGATCTGCCCGCGGCCGCAGGGCGCCTTCTACGTGTTTCCGGACATCAGCTGCGCCTTCGGCAAGTCGCACAAGGGCGTGAAGATCGACAACGACGTCGACTTCTGCAACGTGCTGCTCGAGGCCAAGGGCGTCGCTTGCGTGCCCGGTTCGGCCTTCGGCGAACCGCGTTCGATGCGCATCAGCTACACCTGTCCTACCGAGCAGCTGCCGGTCGGCCTGGAGCGCATCCGCGAGTTCTTCGCCGAGCTTTCCTGATTCCCCAGCAACCCCGAGGCGGCGCCCCACAGGGCGCCGCAACCGTTCCAGGAGATTCCCCATGAAGACCCCCGTTCGCGTTGCCGTCACCGGTGCCGCCGGCCAGATCGGCTACTCCCTGCTGTTCCGCATCGCCTCGGGCGAGATGCTCGGCAAGGACCAGCCGGTGATCCTGCAGATGCTCGAGCTGCCGATGGACAAGGCCCAGGCGGCGCTGCGCGGCGTGATGATGGAGCTGGAGGACTGCGCCTTCCCGCTGCTGGCCGGCATGGTGGGCACCTCCGACCCGGATGTGGCCTTCAAGGACGCCGACATCGCCTTGCTGGTCGGCGCCATGCCGCGTGGACCGGGCATGGAGCGCAAGGACCTGCTGCTGAAGAACGCCGAGATCTTCACTGTCCAGGGCCGTGCCCTGAACAAGGTCGCCAGGCGTGACGTCAAGGTGCTGGTGGTCGGCAACCCGGCCAACACCAATGCCTACATCGCCATGAAGTCGGCGCCTGACCTGGACCCGCGCAACTTCACCGCCATGCTGCGCCTGGACCACAACCGCGCCCTCAGCCAGCTGGCCGCCAAGGCCAATGTCGCCGTCGCCGACATCGAAAAGCTGGTGGTGTGGGGCAACCACAGCCCGACCATGTACCCGGACTACCGCTTCGCCAGGGTGAAGGGCCAGTCGCTGAAGGACATGATCAACGACGCCGACTGGAACGCGAACACCTTCATCCCGGTGGTGGGCAAGCGTGGCGCCGCCATCATCGAGGCGCGCGGACTGAGCTCGGCCGCCTCGGCCGCCAACGCCGCCATTGATCACGTCCGCGACTGGGTGCTAGGCACCGACGGCAAGTGGGTGACCATGGGCGTCCCGTCCGACGGCAGCTACGGCATCCCCAAGGACGTGATCTACGGCTTCCCGGTGACCTGCAAGGACGGGCGCTACGAGATCGTCCAGGGCCTGGAGATCGACGAGTTCAGCCGCGAGCGCATGAACAGGACCCTGGCCGAGCTCGAGGAAGAGCGCGCCGGCGTCGCCCACCTGCTGTGATCCATCAGCGAAGGCGGCCACCAGGCCGCCTTCGCGCTCGAGAGGCAAGCCATGAGCAATACCCCTTCCGCCGGCGCACGCTTCCGCGCCGCCCTGGCCGCCGAATCGCCGCTGCAGGTGGTCGGCGCCATCAACGCCAACCACGCCCTGCTGGCCAAACGCGCCGGCTACCGCGCCATCTACCTCAGCGGCGGCGGCGTCGCCGCCGGTTCGCTGGGCATCCCCGACCTGGGCATCACCGGCCTGGAGGACGTGCTGGTGGACGTGCGCCGGATCACCGACGTCTGCGAGCTGCCGCTGCTGGTGGACATAGACACCGGCTTCGGCCCCAGCGCCTTCAACATCGAGCGCACCGTCAAGTCGCTGATCAAGGCCGGCGCCGCCGCCTGCCACATCGAGGACCAGGTCGGCGCCAAGCGCTGCGGCCACCGCCCTGGCAAGGAAATCGTGCCGGCCGAAGAAATGGTGGACCGGATCAAGGCTGCCGCCGACGCCAGGACCGATCCGGACTTCTTCCTGATCGCCCGCACCGACGCCATCGCCGTCGAGGGCGTGGACGCCGCCATCGAACGCGCCATCCGCTGCGTCGAGGCCGGTGCCGACGGCATCTTCGCCGAGGCCGCCTACGACCTGCCGACCTACAAGCGCTTCGTCGAGGCGGTGAAAGTGCCGGTGCTGGCCAACATCACCGAGTTCGGCAAGACCCCGCTGTTCAGCCGTGAGGAACTGGCTTCGGTGGGCGTGGCCATCCAGCTGTACCCGCTGAGCGCCTTCCGCGCCATGAACAAGGCCGCCGAGGCGGTATACCAGGCCATCCGCCGCGACGGCCACCAGAAGGCCGTGCTCGACCTGATGCAGACCCGCGAGGAGCTGTACGAACGCATCGGCTACCACGAGTACGAGCGGCGCCTGGACGCGCTGTTCGCCAGCAAGAAGTGAGGGAGGAACCCATGAGCGAGAGCACCCTGCCCAAGCCGAAGAAGTCGGTGGCCCTGAGCGGCACCGCCGCCGGCAACACCGCCCTGTGTACGGTCGGCCGCAGCGGCAACGACCTGCACTACCGCGGCTACGACATCAAGGACCTGGCCACCAGGGCCGGCTTCGAGGAGGTCGCCCACCTGCTGGTGCACGGCACGCTGCCCACCGCCAGCCAGCTCGAGGCCTACAAGGCCAAGCTGCGCCGCCTGCGCGGCCTGCCGGCCATCGTCCAGGAAGCGCTGGAACTGGTGCCGGCCAGTGCCCACCCGATGGACGTGCTGCGCACCGGTTGCTCGCTGCTGGGCACGGTGCTGCCCGAGCGTGAGGGCCATCCGGTGGCCGAGGCGCGCGACATCGCCGACCGGCTGATGGCCAGCTTCGGTTCGATGCTGCTGTACTGGTGGCATTTCACCCGCAACGGCCGCCGCATCGAGGTCGAAACCGACGACGACACCATCGCCGCGCACTTCCTGCACCTGCTGCACGGCCAACCGCCGAGCCAGTCGCATGCGCGCGCGCTCGACCAGTCGCTGGTGCTGTATGCCGAGCACGAGTTCAACGCCTCGACCTTCACTGCCCGGGTCATCGCCGGCACCGGCAGCGACATGTACAGCTGCATCACCGGCGCCATCGGCGCCCTGCGCGGTCCCAAGCACGGCGGCGCCAACGAGGTGGCGATGGAAATCATCGCCCGCTACGGCAACCCCGACGAGGCCGAGGCCGACATCCGCGCCCGGGTCGAGCGCAAGGAGATCGTTATCGGCTTCGGCCACCCTGTCTACACGGTGGGCGATCCGCGCAACCCGATCATCAAGGAGATCTCGCGCAAGCTCTGCGCCGAGGGCGGCAACCAGGTGCTGTTCGACGTGTCCGAGCGCATCGAGAAGCTGATGTGGGACATGAAGAAGATGTTCCCCAACCTCGACTGGTACAGCGCCTCGGCCTACCACATGATGGGCGTGCCGACGCCGATGTTCACGCCGCTGTTCGTGATCGCCCGCACCAGCGGCTGGAGCGCGCACGTGATCGAGCAGCGCATCGACGGCAAGATCATCCGGCCCAGCGCCAACTACACCGGACCCGAGGACCGGGCCTTCATACCGATCGAACAGCGCGGCTGATGTACCCGTACTGGGATGCCAATGCCGCAGTGCTGCTGGTCACCGTGGCCTGCGTCGGCACTGCCGTGCTGATCCATTACGAAGGCCTGAGCCTGCTGTCGCGGCAACTGGCCCTGCACCGCGAGGGCAGGGCCCGCCGGAAGGTGCTGTACGGCATCTGCGGCGTCCTGCTGTTGCACGTCGCCGAGATCTGGGTGTTCGGGCTGGGCTTCTGGGGACTTGCCCGGGTACAGAATGCCGGCATCGTGCTCGGCGCCCAGCCGCTGCACCTGCTAGATGCCGTCTACCTGGCGGCCATGTCCTATACCACCGTGGGTTCCGGCGACGTGGTGCCGGTGGGGCCGATCCGCTTCCTGGCCGGCACGGTGGCCTTGACCGGGTTCGTGATGCTTACCTGGTCGGCGTCCTTCACCTACCTGGAGATGGAACGCTACTGGCGCCGGTAGCGCCGGAGCCTCAGGGCGCCAGGCGGGCCTGCTCGGCGGCGGGGGCGGCCGGCGGAGGGCTCAGGCGCTGGACCCGGAAGAAGGTGTGGTCGCCGATGGTGGCCACCTGCGGGGCCGTGGCCCAGGCCGGATTGGCCAGCTCCAGGGCAGCGAAATGGCTGGCGCCGGGAACCACCTCCCGGCGCTGCCCAGGCGGCAACTGCCAGTCCCGCTGGGTTTCGAAGGCGATGCGCACGGCGCGTTCCCACGCCTTCAGGTTCTTCAGGCGCAGCCCCGGGTTCACCAGGGTCGGCGCGAACTGTTTGCGGGCGGTGACGACCTCGCAGACCGATTCGCCCCAGCGGCCGCTGTCGCGACGGCGCAGGGCGACCTCGGCGACGGCGCGCTGGCCCAGCTCGGACTGGTTGCGGGCCTCCAGATACACCGTCGTCGCCAAGCACAGCGGGTCGGCGGCGGGCTGGGGAAGGATCTGGGCCAGCCACAGGATGAAGGACAGCTTCATGGCGGAACTCCTTGCTCCGTTGCGCCGAGACGCCTTGCCCGCGGTCTTGTGCGGGTCCCGTTGGGGGCTACGGGAAGGAAGGGCGCCAGCGGCCTGGCGTTTTGGGGATGGACGAGCCGGGCTCGCATTCCGGGGCGGCGGTTGCTCATGGTGGGCCGCCCGGAATCCCCGCCAGGCCATGCGCGGCGGGGCCGTCGGCCGGCCTGTCGGGCTCTGCCCCGGGCCGGTCCAGGCGCGCATGGTACGGCCGGGAGCCGAACCTTGCCTGAACGCCCGTCTACAAGCCCTTGATTTGTTTTGGAGTAATCGCTCGACAAACGGCCGCGATCAGGCCCTGCGGCATGGTGCCGGTCAAAGCGCTGCCGCCAGGCGGCTGCCCTGGTCGATGGCACGTTTGGCGTCCAGCTCCGCCGCGACATCGGCTCCGCCGATCAGGTGCACGCTGCGACCGGCCTCGACCAAGGGTGCCTGCAGCTCGCGCAGGGGCTCCTGGCCGGCGCAGACGACGACGTGGTCCACCGGCAGCAGGCGCTCCTCGCCCTCGACCCGGATGCGCAGCCCGGAATCGTCGACGCCTAGGTATTCGACCCCGCCCAGGGCACGCACACCCTTGGCCTTGAGCGTGGCGCGGTGGATCCAGCCAGTGGTCTTGCCCAGGCGAGCACCGGGTCGGCCGGGGCTGCGCTGCAACAGCCAGAGCTCCCGGGCCGGCGGTTCCGGCCGCGCCGGCGCCAGACCGCCGGGGGCGCCAGAGTCCGGGGCAACGCCCCATTCGACCATCCACCGCTGCGGATCGAGGCTGGGCGAGGGGCCTTCATGCACCAGGAACTCGGCCACGTCGAAGCCGATGCCGCCGGCGCCGATGATGGCAACCTTCTTTCCAGGCACCACCCGGCCCTGCAGCACGTCCAGGTAGCTGACGACCTTCGGATGGTCGGCGCCGGCGAAGGTCACCTGGCGCGGGCGGATGCCGGTGGCCAGGACGATCTCCTCCCAGTCGCCGGCGAGGATGGCGGCGGCGCCCAGCCGCTCGCCCAGGTGCTGTTCGACACCGGTCTGTTCCAGCCGGCGGCGGAAGTAGCGCAGGGTCTCGTGGAATTCCTCCTTGCCGGGGATGCGCTTGGCCAGGTTGAACTGGCCACCGATCTCGGCTGCCGCGTCCACCAGCGTGACCCGGTGGCCGCGCTCGGCGGCGACCGTGGCGCAGGCCAGGCCGGCCGGGCCGGCGCCCACCACCAGCACCTTCTTCGCCCGCGCGGCCGGGCGGTAGACCAGCTCGGTCTCGTGGCAGGCACGCGGGTTCACCAGGCAGCTCGCCGTCCTGTTGACGAAGACGTGGTCCAGGCAGGCCTGGTTGCAGGCGATGCAGGTGTTGATGTCGTCGCGGCGGCCCTCGCGCGCCTTGTTCACCCACTGCGGGTCGGCCAGCAGCGGCCGGGCCATGGACACCATGTCGGCCTGGCCGGCAGCCAGTATGGTCTCGGCCACCTCGGGCATGTTGATGCGGTTGGTGGCCACCAGCGGCAGCTTCACGTGCGGCTTGAGCCGGGCGGTGACGTCGGCGAAGACGGCGCGCGGCACCGAGGTGGCGATGGTCGGCACCCGCGCCTCGTGCCAGCCGATGCCGGTGTTGATGATCGTGGCACCGGCTGCCTCGATGGCCTTGGCCTGCATCACGATCTCGTCCCAGGCCGAGCCGCCCTCCACCAGCTCCAGCATGGACAGGCGGTAGATGAGGATGAAGTCCGGTCCGACCGCCTCGCGGATGCGGCGGACGATCTCCACGGCGAAGCGCATGCGCTTTTCCGCGCTGCCGCCCCAGGCGTCGGTACGCTTGTTGCTGCGCGCCGAGAGGAACTGGTTGATCAGATAGCCCTCCGAGCCCATCACTTCGACGCCGTCGTAACCGGCATCGCGGGCCAGGCGGGCGCAGTTGACGAAAGCGCGGATCTGCCGCTCCACGCCGCGGGCCGAAAGCGCGCGCGGCGTCAGCGGGCTGATCGGGGCCCGGATCCGGGACGGGGCCACGAGCAGCGGATGGGCGGCATAGCGGCCGGCATGGAGGATCTGCAGGCAGATCCTGCTGCCGGCCTCGTGCACGGCCTTTGTGACGATACGGTGCTTGTGCACCTCCCAGGGCCAGCTGAGTTTGCCGCCGAAGGGCTTGAGCCAACCGACGATGTTGGGTGCGATGCCGCCGGTGACCATCAGGCCGACGCCGCCCTCGGCGCGCTCGCGGAAATAGGCGGCCAGGCGCGGGAAGTCGCGGGCGTGGTCTTCCAGGCCCGTGTGCATGGAACCCATCAGCACCCGGTTGGGAAGGGTGCAGAAGCCGAGGTCGAGGGGCCGGAACAGGTACGGATAGGGCGTGGTCGTCATCGTCGCGCGAAAAGGGCGGGCGTGGCGGGCGGACAAGGGCCGCACCATGCCCGTTCGGGCTGGCGCGGACAAGGCGATCAGGCGGTTTTCGCGGCGGGCTCCGGAGGCCGCAGGGCTAGGTCGCGGGCTGCCAGCACGGTGCCCTCGCTGTCGCGTACCGCCAGGGTCTCGACCGGGGCGCCGGTGTGGCGGTTCACGAAGCGCACCGGCGGGCAACCCCTGTAGACCCAGCGCTCGCCCCACTGGGCCAGGGCGACCAGCACCGGCAGCAGGTCCTTGCCGGCGGTCGTCAGGCGGTACTCGACCTCGCGGGCGTCGTCGGCGGAGGGGCAGCGTTCGAGGATGCCGGCCTCGACCAGTCGCTTGAGCCGGCTGCTGAGCACGTTCCTGGCGATGCCCAGGCGGCGCTCGAAGTCGCCGAAGCGGCGCACGCCGCGGAAGCACTCGCGAAGGATCAGCAGGCTCCACCATTCCCCGACCCGTTCCAGGGTCTGGGCCATGGGGCAGGCCATGTCGGCATAGGAGGTCCGTTTCATGCCGGCAGCCTAACGGAACCAGTTGCATCAAGCAACCGGAAGGGGTAGGGTGGGCCCGGTTTCATGAAGAAACCGAAAGGAGCCCCGTGAACGCCGCCCTCGCCCGTCTGCCCGGACGCCTGCTGGGTCATCTGGCCCCCGCCGCCGCCGCCGCCCTGGCCCGCTACCTGGTCACCCATCCGCTTCGCCGCAGCCGTCGGCCCGACCCGCCGGATGCCGAACCCGTCACCTTCCGCTTCGGCCTGGCCGGCCTGCGCTGGGGCCGGGAAGGCCCGCCGGTCCTGGCCCTGCATGGTTGGGAGGGCAGGGCGGCACAGTTCCGCGACCTGGCCGCCCGCCTGGTGCCCATGGGCTACCGGGTGCTGGCCCTGGACGCACCGGCGCACGGCCGCTCCCCGGGCCGGGATGCCGACCCCGTGGTCTTCGCCGACGCCCTGCTGGAGGCAGCGGCCGAACTGGGGCCCGTGCACGCGGTGATAGGCCACTCCATGGGTGGGGCCTCGACGCTGCTGGCCCTGAGCCGTGGCCTTGACAGCGCCCGGGCCGTCACCATCGCCGCGCCGGCCAGCCTGGCCGGCGTGCTGGCGCGGATGAGCCGGCACCTGGGCCTGCCCGAGCCGGCCCGGCGCCGTTTCTTCGAGGCCATGCACCGGCGTACCGGCGTCGCCCCCGAGCAGTTGGACGTCGACCTGCTGGCCGCCGGGCTGGCGCCGACGCCGGTGCTGGTGGTGCACGACCGGGAGGATCCGGTGATTCCCTTCGACGACGCCCGCCGCATCGCTGCGGCCACGGGCGCGCAGCTGCTGGCGACCCGCGGTCTCGGGCATCGCGCCGTGCTGAAGGACGCGGGGGTGCTGCAGCGCATCGCCGGCTTCGTGGCGGCGCCGGCGGCCTGATCGCGGGCGTCCCGGAGCGGCGTCCGAACACGTTATGTGGGGTTGCGGGCCGGCGGTGGCCGGCCGCTTCTGGCAAACTGCCGCCGTCCACCCCGCACGCACGGATCGCCTCATGAGTCCACACGATTCCCGCTCCGCCACGCGCCCGGACCCCGACCAGGCGATGGTGGACATCGCCAACTACGTCACCGACTACTACATCGGCTCCTCCGAGGCCTACACCACCGCCCGCTACATGCTGCTGGACTCGCTGGCCTGCGCCATGCTGGCCATGCGCCATCCGGAGTGCGTGAAGCACCTCGGACCACTGGTGCCCGGCGCCCACCTGCCCGGCGGCGCGCGCGTACCCGGAACCAGTCACGAGCTCGACCCGGTGCAGGCCGCCTACAACATCGGCGTGCAGATCCGCTGGCTGGATTTCAACGACACCTGGCTGGCGGCCGAGTGGGGCCACCCTTCGGACAACCTCGGTGCCATCCTGGCGGTCGGCGACTGGCTCAGCCGGAGGGCCGAGCGCGAGCAGCGCAAGATGATCACCGTGCGCGACATCCTGACCTGGGCCATCAAGGCCCACGAGATCCAGGGCTGCTACGCGCTGAAGAACGCCTTCAACCGGGTCGGGCTGGACCACGTGATCCTGGTGCGCCTGGCTTCCACTGCCGTGACCACCCACATGCTGGGCGGCGACAAGGAAGAGATCGTCAACGCGGTCAGCCACAGCTGGCTGGACGGCGGCGCCCTGCGCGCCTACCGGCATGCGCCTCAGGCCGGCCCGCGCAAGAGCTGGGCCGCGGGTGACGCCTGCCGGCGGGCGGTCATCCATGCCCTCAACGCCATGAAGGGTTGCGTTGGCTATCCCGTCGCCCTCAGCGCCAAGACCTGGGGTTTCTACGACGTGGCCCTCAGGGGCAAGCCCTTCGAGTTCGAGCGGGGCTTCGGCAGCTACGTCATCGAGAACATCCTGTTCAAGATCAGCTACCCGGCCGAGTTCCACGCCCAGACCGCGGTGGAGTGCGCGATACGCCTGCACGCCGAGGTGGCCGGCCGCTTGGACCAGATCGAGCGCATCGAGATCGAGACCACCGAAGCGGGCGCCCGCATCATCGACAAGACCGGGCCGCTGGCCAACTACGCCGACCGCGACCATTGCCTGCAGTACATGGTGGCGGTACCGCTGATCTTCGGCCGGCTGACTGCCGACGACTACGGCGACGAGGTCGCGGCCGACCCGCGCATCGATGCATTGCGGGAGAAGATGGCGGTGCGGGAGAACCCCGACTTCACCCGCGACTACTTCGATCCGGAGAAGCGCTATATCGGCAACGCCGTGCAGGTTTTCTTCAAGGACGGCAGCAAGACCGAGCGGGTGGCCGTCGATGCCCCCGTCGGGCACCGGGAGCGGCGCGGCGAGGGTATCCCCCTGCTGCTGGAGAAGTTCGAGCGGGCCATCGCCGGCCAGCTGCCGGCCCGCCGGGTCCGCCAGATCCTCGACCTGACCGGGGATACCTCCCGTTTCGAGGCCACGCCCGTCCACCGGTTCATGGACTTGTTCGTGGTCTGAGCCCGGGCTTGCCCCTGATTGCCCGGTTTGTTAGATTCCCGTTAACCCTGATGTGGGTAAGGTTCCAACGCCCGCCAAACGAGGCCAGGGTAGGCAAGGCCAGCTGGATATGCAGCTTCCCCCCATCTCAATGGAGCGAAACATGAAGAAGAATCTCCTGTGCTGCGCCCTCCTGGGTGCGATGGCCATGGCCAACACGGCGATGGCGCAAGAGTTCGACGATCGCTGGTATGTCAGCGGCGGCCTGGGCATGAACCTGCAGGACAGCGACCGGGACACCAAGGATGTCCCCTATGCGACGCTGGGCCTCGGCAAGTTCATCTCGCCGAAGTGGTCGCTGGACTTCGAACTCAACTACCAGAATCCCGTGATCAACGGCACCGACCTGTGGTTCAGCCAGTATGGCGCGACGGTGGACGCGCGCTATCACATGACCCGCGAGGGCCGTAACTGGTGGCCGTATCTGCGTTTCGGCATCGGCGCCCAGCGCGTCGAAGAGGAGTTCGATGCGTTCCCGAACCCCAACTCCCCGGGCGAGCGTTCCGACACCTTCATGACCGGCACCTTCGGTATCGGTCTGCAGGCCGACTATGATCGTTACGCCGTCCGTGGTGAGCTCGCGATGCGTCATGCCACCGACGACAGCAGCGTTGTCGCTCCCGGCAAGGACGGTTTCACCGATGTGCTGGCCGGTGTGACCCTGCTGGTGAAGCTGGGCGAGCTGGCCAAGCCGGTCGAGCCGGAGCCGGAAGTCCCGCAGGTCACCTGCGCCGATCTCGACGACGACGGTGACGGCGTCAACAACTGCGACGACCGCTGCCCCGGCTCCCAGGCCGGTCAGGCCATCGGTCCGGACGGCTGCCCGGTGCCGCTGACCATCGACCTGAAGGGCGTGAACTTCGACTTCGACAAGGACACCCTGCGTCCTGACGCCATCGCCATCCTGGACGAGGCGATCGCCATCCTGCAGAAGTACCCGCAGCTGCGGGTCGAGGTGGCCGGCCACACCGACTCGATCGGTACCGAGCAGTACAACCAGGGCCTGTCCGAGCGTCGTGCCAAGGCCGTGTACGACTACCTGATCAATGCCGGCATCTCGGCCGGCCGCCTGGTGGGTCCGAACGGTTATGGCGAGTCGCGCCCGATCGACACCAACGACACCCGCGAGGGGCGTGCGCGCAACCGCCGTACCGAGTTGAACGTGCAGAACTGAGGGCGCACACCGTCGCCGACGACCGAAGCCCGGCCAAGCGCCGGGCTTCGTTTTTGTGACGCGGTTCACGGTTTGCGGCGTGCATCCGGTCCCGGAAGGTTTAAGCTTCGCCCACCCCCCGAGCAGCTGGTGTCAGCCCGATGTTCCGTACTGCCCTGATCCTCGTTTCTCTGGTCCCCACGGCGGCCCTGGCCATGGATTGCCCTGGTGTGCCGGCGGCGTCCATTCCTGCGAGCGTGCCGGCGCAGGAGATGACGGCGCCGGCGGCGACCCCCGCTGCCGATTGCGCACCGCGTGATGCCGCGACCTGGCAAGAGCGGCAACGCAGGCCGGCGCAGCCGGCCGCGCCTGCGCCGATCGGGCCCCAGGCTCCCGCCGGCGCCGGCGCCTATGTCCCCAAGACCGCCCACGACAACACGCCCTGGAGGTTCGACATGAACCAGAACGGGCGTCGCATGACCGCCGAGGAATTCGATGCCTGGATGAAGGCCAAGGGCATCCGCGTGGCCACGGGGCGCCCGGCCGCCCTCAGCCCGGCGCCCGCCGCCGGCACCGCCGCCGCCCAGGCCGGAGAATGACCGGGGCCGGGCCCAGGCATGGCCTGGCCCGGGTTCTGTCCAGGCTCGGCCTGTGCTCGCGAAGCCAGGCGGCCCGGTGGGTGACAGAGGGGCGCGTGGCGGTGAACGGTCGCCTGGTACGCGATCCCGAGTACCCGGTACGACAGGAACGCGATCGTCTGGACCTGGACGGCCGGCCGGTGCGGGCGGCGGAGCCGGTCTACGTGGCCCTGAACAAGCCGCGCGGCCTGGTCACCACGACCCGCGACGAACGTGGGCGCGATACCGTCTATCGCTGTCTCGAGGGTGCGGACCTGCCTTGGCTGGCGCCGGTGGGCCGGCTCGACCGGGCCAGCGAGGGGCTGCTGCTGATGAGCAACGACCCTGGCTGGGCCGCGGCGATCACCGAGCCGGCGACCGGCCCGGACAAGACATATCACGTGCAGGTGGACCGCGTGCCCGACGCCGGCCTGGCCGCCCGACTGCTCGAGGGGAAGCGCTGCGCGGGCGAGCATCTGGCCGTGAAGGCTGCTCGGGTGCTACGCAGCGGGGGCCGGACCGCCTGGCTGGAGATCGTCCTGGATGAAGGGCGCAACCGGCACATCCGGCGCCTGCTGGCCGCCGAGGAACTGACCGTGCTTCGGCTGGTCCGGGTGGCGATCGGGCCCTTGCCGCTCGGTGGGCTGGCCAAGGGGGCCTGGCGACGGCTGGAGCTGCGGGAAGCGGAGCTGCTCGCCCCGGTCAGGCGCCCGGCAGCTTGAACATTCGCCGGTAGTCTGCCGGGCCGATGCCGACCCGGCGACGGAACAGGCGTCGGAAGTAGGACGCGTCCTCGTAACCGACCTCCGCGCTGATCGCCTCGACGCTGCTGCCGCTCTCCTCGAGCAACCGTTTGGCCGCCTCGATGCGCAGATCCTGCAGGTAGGCCTGCGGCGAGCAGCCGAGCGCGGCGCGGAAGCGGCGCCCCAGGGTGCGTTCGGCGATTCCCAGCGACTCGGCCAAGCGGCCGATCGCACCGTCTTCCCGCTGGTGCCTCTGCAGCCAATCCTGGGCACGTCGCACCAGGGCGTCGTTGTGCGGGCTGCGTCGCAGCAAGGGTGTCCAGGGAAGCTGCCCCTCGTCATGCCACTTCAGGAGGTAGACCTTGGCGAGTCTCCTGGCCTCGGCAGGGCCGGCGTAACGGGCCACCAAGTACAGCGCCAGGTCATGCCAGGAGGTGGTGCCGCCGGCGGTGACCACCCTGCCGGCCGGGTCGGCGAAGGCGAGGTTGGGTTCAGGCCGGAAGCGGACTTTCGGGTAGTCGCGGCGGAACAGGTCCTGGTAGCCCCAGTGCGAAGTCGCCTCGCAGCCGTTGAGCAGCCCGGTCTCGGCCAGCAGGATCGCTCCCGAACAGGCGGAGCAGAGGTTGCTGCCCCGGCGCCAGCAACGCCGCAGCCAGTCCACGATGTCCGGGTAACGGCCGGAAATCGACGTATCCGGCCCCAGCCAGATTTCCGGCACGATCACCACGTCGGCCCGTGGATCGTCGTCAATGCTCAGATGGGGCTGGACGGGAATGCCATGACCCACCTCGAACAGGCCTGCCGAGGGGGCGACTATGCGCGGCCTGAAGGCCCTCCGTGCCACCGGCTCCCGGGTCAGTTCCTGCCAGACGGAGCCCGTTGCGCTCAGCACGTCGAACAGGCCGTATAGCGCCGAACCGGCGGTCTCGGGGATCGCCAGCAGCAGTACCTCCACCGGGCGGTTCCCGGGTGCAGTGCCGGACATGGATCCTCTCCGGGCAGTGTCCCTGGGCAATTCGTGGCCGATCCCTACCGACGCCGTCCGATGCGCCGCTGCCGGCCGGGCCACCAGCGGCCGAGCATGGACCCGTCGCCGTATCGGCGACCCCCAACCCAATGATTCAGGAGTACCCCATGAACGCAAACAATGCCAGCCCGGCACCGGCCCGGGTCATCAACGGGGTGGACACCGACGCCCTGTTTGCCACCATCGATGCGGTGAAGGCCGACCCCGGCCTGGCCGAGTTCCAGTTCCGGGCCGACAACCGTTGGCTCGACGGCGGCCACAACCGCAGCACGATCAAGGGTTTTCGCGGTTGCCGGCAGGAAGACCAGACCCGCACCGCGCCCTTCGTCATGGACGCGGACGAACCGCCGGTCCTGCTCGGCCGCGATGCCGGCGCCAATCCGGTGGAGTACGTGCTGCACGCCCTGGCTGCCTGTCTGACCACGACCATGGTCTACCATGCGGCAGCCCGCGGAATCGCCATCCGCGGCATCGAGTCCCGCCTGGAAGGCGACCTCGACCTGCGCGGTTTCCTCGGCCTGGACGACACGGTCCGGAAGGGCTACCGCGAAGTGCGGGTGCTGTTCGACGTGGACAGCGACGCTTCCCCGGAGGTGCTGCGTGAGCTGGCCAAGTATTCGCCGGTCTACGACATCGTCTCCAACTCGCTGCCGGTCAAGGTGCAAGTGCGCACCAGCGCCTGAGCGGGCGGCCCGCCGGGCGGGAGCTGTCCGGCGGGCCCGTTCCTTAGCCGCGCAGCACGCCCAGTTCGCGGCCCACGCGGGTGAAGGCCGCGACCGCCCGGTCCAGGTGTTCGCGGCTGTGCGCTGCCGACATCTGGGTGCGAATGCGGGCCTGGCCCCTGGGCACGACCGGGAAGAAGAAGCCGATCACATAGATGCCCTCCTCGAGCAGGCGGGCCGCGAATTTCTGTGCCAGCGGCGCCTCGTACAGCATCACCGGTACGATCGGATGTTCGCCGGGCTTTAGATCGAAGCCGGCGGCCGCCATCTTCGCGCGGAAATAGGCCGTGTTCTCCCTCAGGCGCTCGCGCAGCCCGTCGGCGGCGGCCAGCATGTCGAATACCTTGCTGCCAGCGGCCACCACGTGCGGCGGCAACGAGTTCGAGAACAGGTAGGGGCGCGAGCGCTGGCGCAGCAGTTCGATCACTTCGGCCCGTCCGGTGGTGAAACCGCCCAGGGCGCCCCCCAGGGCCTTGCCCAGGGTGCCGGTGATGATGTCGATCTTCTCCAGTACGCCCTTGACCTCGGCGCTGCCGCGGCCGGTCGCGCCCAGGAAGCCGGTGGCGTGGCATTCGTCGATGTGCACCATGGCATCGTACTTCGCCGCCAGCGCGGTGATTTCGTCCAGCGGCGCGATGAAGCCGTCCATCGAGAACACGCCGTCGGTGGTGATCATGATGGTGCGGGCGCCGTCGGCGCGGGCCTGCCGCAACTGCGCCTCCAGGTCGGCCATGTCACAGTTGGCGTAGCGGTAGCGCTTCGCCTTGCACAGCCGTACGCCGTCGATGATCGAGGCGTGATTGAGGGCGTCGGAGACGATGGCGTCGTTTTCGTCCAGCAGCGGCTCGAAGAGGCCGCCGTTGGCGTCGAAGCAGGCCGCGTAGAGGATGGCGTCCTGCTTGCCGAAGAAGCCGGCGACCTTCGCCTCCAGTGCCTTGTGCAGGTCCTGGGTGCCGCAGATGAAGCGCACCGAGGCCATGCCGAATCCGTGCGTGTCCAGCGCCTCCTTGGCGGCGCGGATGACTTCGGGGTCGTCGGCCAGGCCCAGGTAATTGTTGGCGCAGAAGTTCAGCACCTTGCGGCCGTCGGCCAGGGTGATCTCGGCCGACTGTGGCGAGGTGATGATGCGCTCGGCCTTGAACAGGCCCTGGCCCCGGATCTCGTCGAGGGTGGCGGCGTAGCGGGCTAGGGCGGTGTCGGACATGGTCTGCAGGACTCGGCAACGAACGGCCTTCCATTATCCCCAAGCGTCACGCGCCCGGCATCACTCGCCCCGGGGCACCATTCGCCCCCGGCATCACCCGTCCCGGCGTCACCGGGGTCGGGACGGATGTGAGACCCCGGGGCAGGTGGCCGTGTTTTTGTGCGGTGCGTCATGCGTTATGCGGCGGGCCGTCGGACACTCCGCTGAAAATAATCAACAGGCGGCCGGGGATTCCGAACACCCTCCCGGTCCCGAGGCAGTCAGGCTTGCCCCAACCACCGACGAGGACTCCCGCCATGCAAAGCAAACAACTGCTCCCGCTCGCGCTCATCGCTGCCCTGCTGGCCACGCCGCTGGCTGCCGTCGCCCAGGATGAAGGCGGCGAGGAGGAATCCGGCATCTTCAGCTGGAACGCCGCCCTTACCAGCGACTACCTGTTCCGCGGCGTTTCCCAGACCAACGAAGATCCGGCCCTGCAGCTTGGCGCCGACCTGAACTTCTCCAACGGCTTGTATGTCGGCGTCTGGGGCTCCAACGTGGATTTCGACGAGCAGGGCAGCCCGGACGTCGAGGTGGACTACTACGTCGGCTGGAACACCGACCTGTCCGAGCGCTGGAACCTCGACCTGATGCTCAACCGCTACACCTACCTGGGCGAAGCCGACGACTACGGCCCGCTCGATTACAACGAATTCATCACCACCTTGACCCTGGACGAGACCTACGGCTTCGTCCTCGGCTACAGCAACGACGTCTTCGCCCTGGACGACGACGGCTGGTATTACGGTGTCACCGGCAGCTGGACCATTGCCGACCGCTTCGGCCTGGACGTCGGCGTTGGCCACAGCACCTTCGGCGATTCCACTGGAATCGAGGACTACACCGACTGGTCCATCGCGGTGAACCGAGATTTCGGTCCGGTCAACGTCTCCCTGGGCTATCACGGTACCGACGGCAACGGCGACGACAACTTCGGCGACTGGGCCGACGACCGCCTGGTGCTGACCTTCTCGATCGGCGGCTGAACCGCCCATCGGCCGGAAACGACGACGGGGCGCCGAGAGGCGCCCCGTCCCGTTCCCGGCGTGGGATCTCCTCCCGGCTCAGGTCCAGCTGCACACCACCTTGCCGCACTGGCCTGAGTCCATCAGGTCGAAGCCCTTCTGGAAGTCGTCGATGTGCACCTGGTGGGTCAGCACCTTGTGCAGCGGAAAGCCGGACTGCACCAGCTGGGTCATCTTGTACCAGGTCTCGTACATCTTGCGGCCGTAGATGCCGTGCAGCACCAGGCCCTTGAAGATCACCCTGTCCCAGTCGATGCCGGCGCCGTTGGGCAGGATGCCGAGCAGGGCGACCTTTCCTCCGTGGTACATGCAATCGAGCATGTCGTTGAAGGCGCGCGGGTTGCCGCTCATTTCCAGGCCGATGTCGAAGCCCTCCATGTGCAGGTCCTTCATCACCTCCTTGAGCGACTGGCTGGACACGTTGACCACGCGGGTCGCGCCCATGTCGGCGGCGAGCTTGAGCCGGTAATCGTTGACGTCGGTCACCACCACGTTACGGGCGCCGATATGCCTGCAGATGCCGGCGGCGATGATGCCGATCGGGCCGGCGCCAGTGATCAGCACGTCCTCGCCCACCACGTCGAACTCCAGCGCGCAGTGTGCGGCATTGCCGTAAGGGTCGAAGAAGGCCGCCAGTTCGGACGGGATCGAATCCGGGATCGGCCACAGGTTGCTGGCCGGCATCACGATGTATTCGGCGAAGGCGCCGTCGCGGTTGACGCCGATGCCGACGGTGTTCGGGCACAGGTGCTGGCGGCCGGCCCGGCAGTTGCGGCAGTGCCCGCAGACGATGTGGCCTTCGGCCGACACCCGGTCGCCGACCTTGTAACCGGTCACGCCCGGACCCATGCCGACGATGCGGCCCACGAACTCATGGCCGATCACCAGGCCCGGCCTGATGGTGCGCCGGCTCCATTCGTCCCATTTGTAGATGTGCAGGTCGGTGCCGCAGATAGCGGTCTTTTCCAGCTTGATCAGCACCTCGTTGGCGCCCGGCGAGGGCACCGGCACTTCTTCCATCCAGATGCCTTTTTCGGGGTGGCGCTTCACCAGCGCCTTCATTTTCTGCTGGGCCATGTCCGCATCCGTCGGGCCCGTTCCGGGCCACCTGAAGGAAGCGGATTATACGCTCCGCCCCGACCGGTCGCCGGTCGCGGGACATGCGCCGTTCAGGGCAGTTCGACGCGCCAGCCCATGGCGAGCATGCGCTCCTGCAGGAAATCGTGGTCCAGGCGCTGGCGGTACTCCACGAAGGCACTGTGTCCGCCGGAGAGCACGAACAGCGCAGCCAGGCCGACCTCGCCCCAGTCGTCGTCGGCGTCGTCGGTGTCGAACGTCACCGGCGTGCCGGTGGCATCGCCGGCGAAGCGCACGCTCAGCGGCCGGGCCGGGTTGGCGAACTCGTGCCGCCAGCCCAGCCTGGCGATCGGCCGGAACACTCCCCAGCCGGTGGACACGTTCCGGGCCAGGCCCAGGTCCAGCCGGCCACGGCGGCTGGTGATGCTGCGTCCGGGCACGACCAGGGCCAGGCCGGCGCCGCCGGTTTCGGCGTAGGCGTCGATGTCGGTGCGCTGCCAGTCCAGCCCCGCCGACAGTTGCCACTCCCAGGCTGCGGCCGGGCGCGACCAGGTCAGGCCCAGGCCGGCCAGGCGCCGGTCCGCGCCGGTCGAGGCCTCGGCCAGGGCCTGCACCGACACGCCGCTGAGCAGGGTGTAGTCGATGGCCCGGCGCAACTCGTAGTCGCCGTCCAGGCGGCCGGCGTAGGCATCCACCGCCAGGGCGTCGGTGGCCGCCCAACCGGCCAGCAGCATGGCGCCGGTGTAGCGTGCCTCGGTGCGGCCTGCCGAGCCGATGAAATCGAGATCTTCGCTGGCATGGTGCAACAGGAGCCCTACTTGCCAGTTCCGGCCCGGCGCCCAGTCCACGCCGGCCGACAGCGCCCAGGTGTCGCCGTCGAAGGGCGCCTCGTTGATGCCGTCGCGACGCTTCAGCCGGCCCAGGTCGGCGCTGGCGAACAGGGACCAGCCGGGCGCCAGCTCGGTGCGCAGCTCCGCTTCCTCGGGAGCGCCGTCGCGGGTCGCTGCCCGCCCCTGGCCCGGGATCTCGCCCAGGAAGTTGCCGGCGGCGGAGGCGTCGCGACTGCCGGGGCCGCCGGTGGCGATCTCCTCGCAGCGCGCGGCCAGGTCCGAGCCGGGCGCGGCGCCCAGGCACAGGGTGTTCCAGAGGCCGGCCAGGGCTTCGTCCGGCGACTGGGCGCGGACGGCCGGAGCGAACGCGGCCAGCAGGCCGCAAGCGATGAGCAGCGCGCGCATGGATTCCCCTCCCTTGTCCCCTGCCGGAAGTCTATCCCTCCGGCGGATGCCCGCAAATGGCGGCGCTGTTAGGCTTCGGCTTTCGCCACAGCCTTGTTCCGGAGGTCCGATGCGCCTTGCCGTCCTTGTCGCCGCCCTGTCCCTGCCGCTGGCCGCCCAGGCCCGCGAAGGCATGTGGGTGCCCCAGCAGTTGCCCGAGATCGCCAGTCCGCTCCGGGAAGCCGGGCTGGAACTGCCGCCCGAACAGCTGGCCGACCTGACCGGCGACCCGATGGGCGCCGTGGTTGCGCTGGGCTTCTGCACCGCCAGCTTCGTGTCCCCCGAGGGCCTGGTGGCCACCAACCACCACTGCGCCTACGGCGCCATCCAGCTCAACTCAACGCCCGAACGGAACCTCATGGAAAACGGTTTCATCGCCGCCGACCGCAGCGAGGAACTGTCCGCCGGCCCGAGCGCGCGCGTCTACGTGATGGACGGCATCAGCGAGGTGACCGACCGGATCGAGGCCGCGGCCGGCGAGCTGGTCGGCGAGGAGCGCCTGAAGGCGATCGAAGCCGAGCAGAAACGCCTGGTGGCCGCTTGCGAGGCCGAACCGGGCTATCGCTGCACCGTCTACAGCTTCTTCGGCGGCCAGACCTACCGGCTGTTCCGCCAGCTGGAGATCCGCGACGTGCGCCTGGTGTACGCGCCGCCGCGCAGCGTCGGCAACTACGGCGGTGAAGTGGACAACTGGATGTGGCCGCGCCACACCGGCGATTTCGCCTTCTACCGCGCCTATGTCGGACCCGACGGCAAGCCGGCCGCGCATTCGCCCGACAACGTGCCCTACCGGCCGAAGCGCCACCTGCGCCTTGCCACCGCCCCGCTGCAAGCGGGCGATTTCGTCATGGTCGCCGGTTATCCCGGCCGCACCAACCGCTACGCCCTGTACGACGAGTTCCAGGACGTCGCCACCTGGCAGTACCCGGTGGTAGGCCAGTACCTGCGCGAGCTGGTGGCGATCGTCGAGGCCGCCGGCGCGCAGGACGAGGAGATCGAGGTCAAGTACGCCAGCACCATCCGCGGCTGGCAGAACGCGATGAAGAACTGGGCTGGCCAGCTGGAGGGCTTCGAGCGTATCGGTGCGGCTGCCGCCAAGCAGGCCGAGGAGCAGGCGGTGCTGGAGTGGCTCAGGCGCCAGGGCCGCGAAGGTCGTGCCGGCCTGGCCGCGCACGCGGCACTGGTACGGCTGGCCGCCGAGGCCCGCGCCACCCGCCAACGCGACCTGGTGCTGGGGCAGATCGCCGGCACCGGCCTGCTGGGCAACCTGCGCCAGCTGCACCGCCTGGCCATGGAATCGGCCAAGCCGGATGCCGAGCGCCTGCCCGGCTACCAGGACCGCGACCGTCCGCAGATCGAGGCCGGCGTGCGCCAGCTCGAGCGGCGCTACGACCCGCGCATGGAGAAGCAGCTGCTGGCCTACTGGCTCAAGCACTACCTGGCCCTGCCGGCCGACCAGCGCGTGCCGGCCCTGGACGCCTGGCTGGGCGGCAACGACGAGGCCGCCATCGCCCGTGCCCTGGACGCTACCTATGGCGGCACTTCCTTGGCCGGCACCGAGGCCAGGCTGGCCCTCATGCAGTCCGACCTGGCGGCCTTCGAGGCCAGTGAGGACCCGCTGCTGAAGCTGGCGGTGTCGCTGGCGCCGGCCCTGCTCGAGATGGAACGGCGCAGCCGCGCCCGCACCGGCGAGGACAACCGGCACCGGCCGGTCTACCTGGCGGCCGTGCAGGCTTACAAGCGCAGCCGCGGGCAGGCCATCTATCCCGATGCCAACCTGAGCCTGCGCATCACCTACGGCAATGTCGCCGGCTACTCGCCGCGCGACGGCGTGGCCTATACCGAGTTCACCCATCTGGACGGGTTGGCGGCCAAGGCCACCGGCGAGGAGCCCTTCGATGCGCCCGCCAACCAGCTGGCGCTGATCGCGAAGATGGACCCGGCGCAGAAGGCCGCCATTCCGGTCAACTTCCTGTCCGACCTGGACATCACCGGCGGCAACTCCGGCTCGCCGGTGCTCAATGGCAGGGGCGAGCTGGTCGGCCTGGCCTTCGACGGCAACTGGGAGTCGGTCAGTTCCAACTGGGTGTTCGATCCGGCCATGACCCGCATGATCGCGGTGGACCACCGTTACATGCTTTGGGTGATGCGCGAGGTGTTCCCGGCGCCGCACCTGCTGGAGGAGATGGGCGCGGACCAATGAGCCGGCCCGCGACCGTGCCGCGAAGGCCGGCCTGTCCGGCCTTCGCGACTTCTGCGCTACAGTGGGTCCGCATCCTGGAGGGCGGTCCATGCGGGTGAAGTTCCATGGCGCGGCCGGCGAAGTCACCGGCTCCTGCCACGAGGTCGAGGCCAACGGACACAGGCTGCTGCTGGACTGCGGCATGATCCAGGGCAGCGAGGAGGACGAGCGGCGGAACTTCGACGAGTTTCCCTTCGATCCGCGCGAGCTGGACGCGGTGGTGCTGAGTCACGCCCACATCGACCATTGCGGCCGGTTGCCCCTGCTAGTCAAACGCGGTTTCAAGGGGCCCATCTGGACCCAGTGGGCCACCGCCGACCTGCTGCGGGTGATGCTGGAGGATGCCGCCGCCCTGGCCGAGATGGATGCCGAGCGCGACAACCGCCACCGGCGAGGGGGGCGCGGCAATCACCAGCCGCTGTTCACCCGCGGCGACGTCGGCCAGGTTCTCAGGCAGGTGCGCGGCCTGGATTACGGGCAGCGCGAGCAGATCCTGGCCGGCGTGTTCATCACCCTGCGCGACGCCGGCCACATCCTCGGTTCGGCCTCGGTGCAGTTGGAGGCGCTGGAGCCGGGCGGACGTCGCGTGCTGGCCTTCTCCGGCGACATCGGCCCGCGCGGCACGCCCATACTGCGCGACCCGCAGCCGGTGCCCGAGGCGGACCTGGTGCTGCTGGAGTCCACCTATGGCGGCCGCGAGCACCGTGAGCGCGGCGCCACCCTGCGGGAAATCGGCGAGGTCCTGGAACACGCCTGGACCGACGGCGGCAACGTCATCATCCCGGCCTTCGCGGTCGGCCGCAGCCAGGAACTGCTGTATTGGTTCGCCAGGCAGTGGGACGAGTGGAAGATGTCTCGCTGGCGCATCTTCCTGGACAGTCCCATGGCCATGAAGGTGGTCGAGGTATACGGCCGCCACGAGTCCCTGTTCGACGAGGACGCGCAGCGGGTCTGGAACGGCCGCCCGCATCCGTTCCGCCTGCCGAACCTGCACCTGACGCCGGAAGTGGCGCAGTCGCGGGCAATCAACGACATCCGCGGCGGCGCCATCATCATCGCCGGCTCCGGCATGTGCAACGGCGGCCGGGTGCGGCATCACCTGCGCCAGAACCTGGGACGGCGACAGGCGCACGTCATGTTCGTGGGCTACCAGGCCCGTGGCACCCTCGGCCGGCGCCTGGTGGACGGGGCCGAAAGCGTGCACATCTTCGGCGAGGAGATCCGGGTTAACGCCGCCCGCCACACCGTGGGTGGCCTGTCGGCGCATGCCGGCCAGTCGGGCCTGATGGACTGGTACGGCGCCATCGCCGGCCGGCCGCCGGTGGCCCTGGTGCATGGCGAGGACGACGCCCGCCAGGCGCTGGCCAAGGCCCTGGAGAAGCAGTACGGCGCCCAGGTGACGCTGGCGCGCCCGGACATGGTGAGCGAGGTCTGACCGAGCCGGTTCGCGCTCATTGCTGCCGCGTCCCGCACAGGCAGGCGCCGTCGTCGAAGACGACCTGCCAACTGCCGTCGGCATTGCGCCGCCAGGTGGAGCGGAACTCCCCGATCGTCTTGCCTTCCGGGTCGAAGACCGGGCCCTTGGTCTGGGCCAGTTCGCCGCTGGACAGCACCACCACGGTTTCCGGACGCCAGGAGAAGGGCGCGTCGGGCGCCTCGTAGAAGCGCCTCCAGTGGGCGGTGATGGCCTCGCGACCGCGCAGCGGACTGCGGCCGTTGACGAAGACGGCGTCCTCCCGCATCACCAGGCAGTGCTCCAGGCCGGGCCGCAGCAGGGCCAGGTCGTCCGGCCGGGCGGGCTTGGGCCGGATGCCGCTCACAGCGAGCGGCCGTCGAAGTGCTGCACCGTCACCGCATCCAGGTCCAGGTCGTCCAGGCAGCGCAGGTTGATCGCCGCCATCGGTCGTCCCGTCTCCGGGTCGCTGCCCTCGCCGAAGGGATGCATGCCGCAGACCGGGCAGAACCGATGCCGGATCTCATGCCGGTTGAAGGTGTAGGTGGCGATGTCCTGTTCGGGCGTGCGCAGCCTGAGCGCTTCGCGCGGGACGAACCACAGCAGCGAGCCCTTGCGCCGGCAGATCGAGCAGTTGCAGGCGATGGCTCCCCTGATCTCGCCGTGCACTTCGAAGGCGATGCGGCCGCAGTGGCAGCTTCCGGTATGGGTGGTCATGAGCGGCATCTCTTCAAGCTTGGGCCTGGGATTCTGCTGCCACCCAGTCGGCATAGGCCGGTTCGGCCCAGACGACGGGCGTGGTCCAGATCGCGGGAAGTTCGTAGGGATGCTCACGGCGGAGCAGGTCGGCAGCCTCGTCCAGGCGCGCTGCGCTGGTCTTGGCCGACAGGCGCCATTCCCGCGCTCGCTCGATCCGGCCCTGCCAGCGGTAGGTGCTGCTGATCGTCTCGACGTGCACGCAGGCGGCCAGGCGGGATTCGATCAGCCGGTCCGCCAGCCGCTCGGCGTCGGCAGCGTCGGCGACCGTCGTGTGCAGCAGGACCAGGGCGCTCATGTGCCTCTGGCGGCCGCCCGGGCCAAGGCGCGGATGTTGCTGGCGCGCAGCCCCATCAGTTCGGCCTCGCGGGCCCGCAGGGCGGCGGCCACGGCTGGCGCCAGCCCGGCGTAGGGGTCCGGGCTCCGGCGCAGCGCTTCCGCCTCGGCGCGCAGCTGCTCGCGGGTGGCCGGATCCAGCGAGGAGACCTCCACATGCATCAGGGTCTCGTCCACCAGGAGGTTGGTGTCGATGGCCTGCAGGACGTCATAGACCCTGCGCTTGACCTCGCCGTAGCGCGCCAGTGGCATGCCGGCCGCCTCCGCGCCCGCCAGCAGGGCCTCCTGCATCGCCAGCGCAGCCTCGGCCGCACGCGCCTCGGCATCGGCCTCAGCCTCGGCCGGTTCGCCGGTCAGCGATTCCAGCCGGGCATTCTCGGCGGCCAGGCCGCGGACGAAGGCCGCGACCTCGGCCGGACGCAGCGCTTCCGCGGCGGTGGCGGCGTCCGAGGCTGCCAGCGCCGGCATCGCCATCGCGGACAGGACGGGAGTCAGCATCAAGGCCAGTGCCAGGGCAGGACCCGGCAGGATGGAAGGCAGGCGCATCATCGGTGGTCCTCCTGGGGGGAAGGGAGGTGCGGGCCCCCATGTTTACCTCAGCCGTCGGCCCAGGTCGATGCCCCGTCCCGTGACGGGCCCTTGAGCTCGAGCGTGTTGCCGTCCGGGTCGCGGATATACAGTGAAGGGCCCTCGCCCTCGGCCCCGAAGTTGATCCGGGCCGGCCCCTTGGCTTCGAGCCCGAACCGGCCCAGGTGCGCCAGGATCGCCGCCTCGTCGAAGGGGTCGACGCGCAGGCAGACATGGTCCACGTTGCGGGCCTGCTCTCCGGGTCCGGGGCCGCCCTGCCGGCCGATCGGGCCGTCCAGGCTGACCAGGTCGATCATCGAGGCGCCGGCACGCAGGTGCAGCAGGCCCAGCTCAGGCCGCTCGCGTTCGACCCGACAGCCCAGTACCTCGACGTAGAAGCGCCGGCTGCGGGCCAGGTCGGCGACCCGCAGCACGACATGGTCGAGGCGCTGGACGGCGAACGGAATCATGTCATCGGATCAGGTCACCGCACCGACGTCTGTTGGCCGGCGATCCAGCGGTCGATCTTGGCTTCCAGCACCGCCAGCGGCACCGAGCCGTCGCGCAGCACCTCGGCGTGGAAGGCGCGCGGATCGAAACGGTCGCCCAGGGCGGCTTCGGCGCGGGCGCGCAGTTCCTTGATCTTCAGTTCGCCGATCTTGTAGGCCAGGGCCTGGCCGGGAATGGCGATGTAGCGTTCGGCTTCCGCCACGGCTTCGGTTTCGCTCGTGGCGGAGTTCTCCAGCATGTAGCGGATCACCTGTTCGCGGGTCCAGCCCTTGCTGTGCAGGCCGGTATCCACGACCAGGCGGATGGCGCGCCACAGTTCGGCCTGCAGGCGACCGAAGTACTGATAGGGGTCGGTGTACACGCCCAGTTCCTTGCCCAGCGATTCCGCGTACAGGCCCCAGCCCTCGATGAAGGCGGTCTCGCCGCCGAAACGGCGGAACTTCGGCAGGTCGGTCAGCTCCTGCTGCAAGGCCAACTGGAAGTGATGGCCGGGAATGGCCTCGTGCAGGAACAGGCTCTCGGCGTCCCAGCTGCGCCGGCTCGGCAGGTCGTAGGTGTTGACGTAGAAGATGCCGGGCCGGCTGCCGTCCTCGCTCGGAATCATGTAGCTGCCGCCGGCGGCGGACTGGGCGCGGAAGGGTTCGACCGGACGGATTTCGAAGGCGGCCTTCGGAGTCAGCGAAAACAGCTCGCCGACCCTTTGGTTGATCCTGGCTTCCAGCGCGCGATAGGCGGCCAGCATCTCGTCCTCGCTGGCGAACTCGAACTGCTTGTCCGTTCGCAGGAATTCGAAGAACTCGGCGCGGCTGCCCTTGAAGCCGACTTCGCGCATCACCTGGTCCATCTCCGCCTGGATGCGCGCCACCTCGTCCAGGCCGATCTGGTGGATCTGCGCCGGGCTGAGGTCCGTAGTGGTGTACTCGCGAACCAGGAACGCATACCAGGCCTCGCCATCCGGAAGCGCCGACAGGGCGACTGTCTCGCGGCAGGCCGGCAGGTACTCGTCGGCAACGAAGGCACGCAAGTCGCGGTAGGCCGGCATCAGCTTTTGCCCGATCAGCTCGCGGTAGGCGGCGGTCAGCCGCGCCTTGTCCTCCTCGCCGAAATCGGCCGGCATGTTGGCGATCGGTCCCCAGAACAGGGTCTGCTCGGGCTGGTCCTTGATCAAGGCGTCGAGTTGCGGCAGCACCTTTTCGATCAGCGGCCGCGGCTGCACCACGCCCTTTGCCATGCCCTCGCGCATGTTGGCCTGCATGCTTTCCAGCAGGGCCGGCAACTGGCTGGCGCGGGCCAGCCAGTTGTCGTAGTCGGCGACGGTCTTGAACGGTTGCGCGCCGGTGCCCGAGCCGAGCTGGGCGGCCAGTCCGGCGACGTTGTAGAACTGCTGCAGCGGCTGCATCCAGTCCGGAAAACGTTCGCCTTCGATGGCCGATTCCAGCTCGGCCACGAAGATCTCGTAACTCAGCAGATCCTGACCCTGCAAACCCTCGCTGCCGATGGCCCTGGCCTTCTCCAGCCACTCGCGGTTGAACGCCTCGCTGCGGGCGCGGTACTCGGCGCTGAAGAAGTCGGGAAGCCGGTCGTCGTAGCGATGGTCGCCGACGAAGGTCGCCTGCAGCGGGTTCAGCGCCAGGCTGGCCTCCCAGAAGTCCGCGTAAAGCTGCTGCAGCTGCGCCGCGCGTTCGGCCGGCCGCACCTGGGCGGCGGCATCCGGCGGCGGCGCCTCGCCGGTCGGCTGGCAGGCGGCAAGGGTGAGGGCCAGGGCGATCACAAGCGGGCGCAGCTTCATGGCGGACTCCGGTGTCGGCGTTTCGGGAAGGCACTCAGCATGTGCCGGCCGCGACCTGGCTGCCTAGGCCAAAGGTCATGTACAAAGGAACCTGGTTGTGGGGGGCGGACGATGGCGGCCGAGCACGGCGCGGGCGAACTGGTCAGGGTGGTGGCGCTGCTCGGGGCGGCTGTGGTGGCGGTGCCGCTGTTCCGCCGGCTGGGGCTGGGTAGCGTACTGGGCTATCTTGCCGCCGGCCTGGCCATCGGTCCGTTCGGGCTGGCCTGGTTCACCGATCCGGCGGCCATCCTGCATGTGGCCGAGCTGGGTGTGGTGATGTTCCTGTTCGTCGTCGGCCTGGAGATGCGTCCCACGCACCTATGGCAACTGCGTCGGCAGATCTTCCTGCTCGGCGGCCTCCAGGTCGGATTGGCGGCGGCGGCGATGACCGGCATCGGTCTGGCCTTCGGCTTCAGCCCCATGGTGTCCTTCCTTGGCGCCGCCGGCTTCGTGCTGACCTCGACCGCCATCGTCATGCAGGTGCTGGGCGAGCGCGGCGACATCGCCCTGCCGCATGGGCAGAAGATGGTTTCGATCCTGCTTTTCGAAGATCTGTTGATCGTGCCTCTGCTGGCCCTGGTGGCCTTCCTGGCGCCGGCGACCGGCCAGGACGGCGGGGAGTCGCGATGGCAGGCCGTGCTGCTGGGTACCGGCTCCCTGGTCGGGCTGGTGGTGGCGGGCCTGTGGCTGCTCAACCCGCTGTTCCGCGTCCTGGCACGCGCCGGCGCCCGTGAGCTGATGACTGCCGCCGCGCTGCTGGTGGTGCTTGGCGCGGCCCTGCTGATGGAGCTGGGCGGCCTGTCCATGGCCATGGGCGCTTTCCTCGCCGGCGTGCTGCTGTCGGAGTCGGCCTTCCGCCACCAGCTCGAGGCCGACATCGAGCCCTTCCGCGGCTTGCTGCTCGGCCTGTTCTTCCTGGCGGTGGGCATGTCGCTGGATCTGGCGGTGGTGGCGCGGGACTGGCGCCTGATCGTCGTCGCCGTGCCCAGCCTGATGCTGGTCAAGGGCATTTGCATCTATCTGGTCGCGCGCTGGCTCGGCAGCGGGCATGGAGAGGCACTGGACCGGGCCGTGCTGATGGCCCAGGGCGGCGAGTTCGCCTTCGTGCTGTTTGCCGCCGCCCAGGGCGGAGGCCTGCTTTCGCCAGGCGCCTCGGCCAGCCTGAGCGCCATCGTGGTCCTGTCCATGGTGCTCACGCCGCTGGTCGTGCTGGCGGCCCGCCGGTTCATGCCGAAGCCGGCGCCGGACATGGATGGCGTGGAAGCGGCCAGCGGCCTGGCCGGCAGCGTGCTGCTGATCGGCTTCGGTCGCTTCGGCCAGGTGGCCAGCCAGTCCTTGCTGGCGCGCGGGGTGGACGTGACGATCATAGACACCGACATCGAGATGATCCGGGACGCGGCCGATTTCGGCTTCAAGGTCTATTTCGGTGACGGCACCCGCCTGGACGTGCTGCACGCCAGCGGGGCCGGCAAGGCGCTGGCCATCGCCGTCTGCGTGGACGACCGCCGCGCCGCCGATCGCATCGTCGAGCTGTGCCGCTCCGCGTTCCCGCAGGCGCGGCTGCTGGTGCGCAGCTACGACCGCCAGCATGCGTTGAAGCTGGTACAGGCCGGCGTGGACTACCAGGTGCGCGAGACCTTCGAATCGGCGGTCGAGTTCGGCGCGGCCGCGCTGCGCCTGCTGGGTGCCGACGCCGAACAGGCCGCCGGCATAGCGGACGAAGTGCGCAAGCTCGACGCCGAACGCTTTGCCCTGGAGCTGGCCGCCGGTCGCACCGACGCGGGCCGGGACCTGCTGCTGACCAACACCGGCGAGCCGCGCATGCGCCAGACGCCGCTGGTGCCGCCCAGGCGCGAAGGCCAGGTGCTGAACCCGGACGAGCCCGGCTGAGGGTGGCACCGCCCGGGCAGCCTCAGCCGCGGGCCGCGGCGGCGCGCAAATGGGCGGCCTGGTCGCGGCCCAGCCAGGCGGTGATCAGTCGTCGCATCAGGTAGAGCAAGGGAATCAGGGCGATGGCGCAGGCCATCTTGTAGCCGTAGTTCATCGTGCCCACCGCCAGCCAGAGCGGCGTCGGCCATTGTTGCGGACCGAGCACGAAGGCGATGTACAGGACGATGAAGCTGTCCACCAGCTGCGAGACGGCGGTCGAGCCGGTGGCGCGCAGCCAGACCATGCGCTCGCCGGTGGCGCGGCGGATCCGCTGGAATACCGACACGTCCACCAGCTGGCCGATCAGGAAGGCCGTGACCGAGCCGGCGATGGTCCACAGGCCCTGGCCGAACACCGCCGCGTAGGCCGCCTGGTAATCGGGCACCCCCTGGTCGGCGGCGATGCCCACCCACCACGGTGCCGGCGCCAGACCGATGGCCAGGTAGGCGAACACGAAGCCGTACAGGATCAGCGCCACCGCCAGCCAGCTGACCAGTCGCACACCCCGCTTGCCGTAGAACTCGTTGATGACGTCGGTCATCACGAACACGACCGGCCACAACAGGGTACCGGCAGTGAAGTTCAGCGAACCGCTCTGGCCGAACAGGTTCCACTGCAGCGGCGGCATGCCCAGGGTGTCCTCGAGCGCGAAGATTTTCACGCCGATGAATTCCGCCAGCAGGGCATTGGTGACGAAAAATGCCGCCAGCACCAGCAGCATGCGCTGGGCGCGCTCCTGGCCGGTCATGGTGCCCGCCCCGGCGGCGGGGTGAAGGGCATTTCCTCGGGGCTGACCGCACCACCGGAGATGATGAAGGTCATGGCCTCATCCACGGTCCAGTCGGTGGGCGTCAGCCGTTCGACCGGCACGATCTCCAGGTAGCCCGAGGTCGGGTTGGGCGTGGTTGGCACGTACACGGCGGCCAGCTCGCGGCCCGTGCCCCGTTCGCGCATGACCCGGGTGACCAGGCCGACGCATTTCATCTCCCGATGCGGGAAGTCGATCAGCACCACCCGCTGGGTGCTGCCCGGCTTGGTCTGCAGCAGGTCGAGCAACTTGCGGGCGCTGCCATACACGGTCTTCGCCAGCGGGATGCGGGTTATCACGTCCTCGAACCAGGCCAGCAACCGCTGTCCGGCCACGCGCCGCGCCAGCGCGCCGACCGCGACGATCGCGGCCACGGTCGCCAGCACCGCGAACAGCGTTTGCGCCCAGGGATCGTCCACCCAGCCCAGGGTTCCGGGAGACGCGTAGGCGATGCGCTCCGACAGCGGCCGCACCCAGGGCCGGCTGAGGTCCGACAGCAGCACCAGCACGAACTTGAACACGATCCAGACCAGCCAGATCGGCAGCAGGGTCAGCAGCCCGGTCAGGAAGTAGCGCCGCAGCCGGCGCATGGCCACGGGCAACCGCATTCAGCGCCGCTCCAGTTCGGCCTGGGCGACGTCGCGAACCAGACGGAAGCCGATGTCGTCGAAGCCGACGTCGGCATCGAAGTCGTTGGTCTGGAGCGGGTTGGCCCGGTCGGGCGGATCGCGCCAGCCCAGCCCGCCGGCGAGCCGGCGGGCGCAGCCGCGTTCGCAGTCGGCCAGCCATTCGCGGACGTTTCCACGGGTGCCGGCCAGGCCGAGCGGGCTGGTCGGGCCGGCGCCGGCCGCGGCGGTTCCGTCGCTGCCGCAGGCGATCCGGCCGTCCCGGCAGGCGTTGCCGCTGCCGCGATGATCGGCGACCGGGCGCCATTCGGCGCGGGTCGGGACGCGCCAGTTATGTCCGCTGCGCTGGCCCAGCCACTGGGCATAGGCCCTGGCATCGTCGAAGCTGACGCAGACCACCGGATGGTTGCCGCCCTGGGCGAAACCGGGATCGTCCCAGCGCCGTCGCTTGAGGCTGATCGGTGCCAGCCGGTTGCGGCAGCGGGCGGCTTCCCGGCGGGTGGACGAGGCAAAGGCGGCGTAGTCGGCACGGGTCACTTCATGCCGCATCGCCGCCAGGCCGGGCCGACCGTCACGCGGCAGCACCAGCAAGACGGCGCCGTCGGCCAGCACGTCGCCGGCCTTGGGCAATTCGATGGCCCGCGACCAGGCAGGCTCCAGCGCCTCGGACGGAACGCCCAGGTCGGTGGCCAGAGCCTTGGTGCGGGCGACCGCCTCGGCGTCCAGCGCGTCCAGGCCTGCCTGAAGCCTGCTGGCCAGCAGCGGCACCAGGCCTTCGCGCAGCCCGGTCCAGACCCTGGCCTCCCCGCGCTGCATCTCCGCCACGAAGGGGGCCACGCGTCCGTAGTTGTCCCTGGCCTCCTGGTCCCGTCCGGCCCGCACGGCGTCCAGGATGCGCGGTACGTAGAAGCCGATCACCTGGTCGCTGAGCCGGAAAAGCGCCGGCTCGTTCGGGGCCAGCTCCCGGGCCCGGCGCAGCGACTCCATGGCGTTGTCGCCCGGCGGCAGGCTCAGCCGCTGCCGTTCCATCTGCCGGCGCGCGGCGGCCAGCTCACGGGCGCCAGGTCGGGTCGGGTCGTAGTCCAGGCTGGTGACGGTGAGTTCGGCCGAAACGTTCGCGTAGGGGTCGGGCGCCGGCGCCGGCCCGGGTGACGCGGTGGCGGCCGGTGCCGGAAGGTCATCCGGCCCCGGTTCGGCGGCAGCCGGTTCCGCCGCCGGGCCGGGGACGGCGACCGGCTCGGGCGGGGCGGCCTCGACCGTGAAGAAGTCGTTTTCCGTCTCCGGCCCTTCCCGGCCCCACCAGGCCGCAGCCAGGGCCACCACCAGCAGGGCGCCGGCCACGCCTGCGGCGGGCTTCCACCAGGTTCGGCCGAAGGCCTTGAGCCTGGACAGGTCGAAGGCCGGTTCCGGCGGGCGACCGCCGGCGATCTGGTTGAGCGCGCCCAGCATCTGCTGGGCATTGCGGTAGCGGTTGTCCGGGGACTTGGCCATGGCCCGATCAATGAACGGCTGCCAGTGCCTCTTCTCCGCCGGCAGGCGCGGAATCGGGTCCTGGGCGTGCATCAGGGCCAGGGCCAGGGGATCGGCGGCCTGGTAGGGCAGGTGACCCGTCAGCAACTCGAAGGCCAGGACGCCGACGCTATACAGGTCGGCGCGACCGTCCACGACTTCGCCGCGGGCCTGCTCGGGCGCCATGTAGCCACCGCTGCCAACCGCCAGCCCGGCGGTGGTGATGCGGGTGGAGTCGCGCTTGCTCAGGGCGATGCCGAAATCGGTGAGCAGCGGCCGGTCGGCATTGTCGAACAGCACGTTTTCGGCCTTGACGTCGCGGTGCACGATGCCGCGCGCGTGCGCGTACTCGAGCGCCGAGAGCAGGGAGCGCAGCACCTCGACCACGCGGTCCTCGTCGTGGGTGAAGTCGCGTTGGCCCAGGTGCCCCTTGGCCAGGTAGGGCAGCACGTAATACAGCAGGCCCTGACGGGTGCGGCCCACCTCGTGGATGCCGACGATGCAGGGGTGCTCGAGCTTGGCGATGGTGCGCGCTTCCTGCTCAAAGCGCTGCTTGGAGATCTCGTCGGTCAGGGCCGACGGTGACATGACCTTGATCGCCACCTGCCGGTCCAGCGACTCCTGTACGCCCAGGTAGACCTGGGACATGCCGCCCTTGCCGATCCGGCGTAGCACCCGGTAACCGGGGATCTCCGGCATGTAGCTGGAGAGCAGCGCGGTCAGTTCCTCGGGCGAGAGCTCTTCTTCCTGCTGCATGGCGGCAAGCCGACGGGGGGTCCGGGCTGCCCAGCATACGGCAGTGCGCCGTTCTGGCAAGCCGATGCCGGTTCGCGCCTGTGCGGGCCGACCCCGGCTCGGGCAGCTGGTGCCGTCGGGAAATCGTGCCCAGCCATGGCCGTCCCGGCCGCCGCTCGGCTCAGGTTCCGGCGCCCGTCCCGCCGTCGTCCCGGCCTTCGCGGCGGGAGGGCTTCAGGCGCACGTAGAGCTGCTTGCGGACCCGGGCCACCACGTCGCCGGCCTGGTCACGGATCACGGTTTCGAACCAGCGCAGGACCTTGTCGCCACCGGCGGCGGCCGCGCGCAGCTCCTCTAGCGTGGTGTCGTCCAGCTCGAACTCGGCGACGACGGTGCCGCGACCCGGCTTCTCGAAGCAAATGCTGCCCTCGCGATCCCAGACCAGGTAGTCGGGGCCCAGCCGGCGCATCGCCATCAGCATCCAGAACGGGTCGGTCATGGCGAACAGGCTGCCGCCGAAGTGGGTGCCGACGTAGTTGCGGTTGTACCAGCGCTGGCGCAGCTCGACCCGGGCACGGCGGAAGTCGGGCGTCAGTTCGGTGACGCGCACGCCCGAGAAGAGGTAGGGCGGCCAGACGTTGAGCAGCAGGCGCAGGCGCGAGGCATTCATCGCGGCGCCCGCCTCAGAACAGCAGCGAGGCCATCTTGCGCCGGTAAGTGCCGACCAGGTCCGCATCGGCCACCACCTTGAAGGCGTCGATCAGGGCCCTGCGCGGCAGGCCGTCCTGGAAGTCGCGGTCACGGCGCAACAGTTCGATCAGCTGCTCCAGCGCCTCCTGTTCGCGGCCGGCGACCAGCCACTGCACGGCCAGCAGGTGGCGGGCGCGGTGGTCGTCGGCGTTGGCGGCCAGGGCTGCCTGCAGCACCTCCGGCGGCGGCGCGTCCTTGGCCAGGGCCAGGAAGCCGAGCAGGGCGCGGGCGCGCAGGCTGCGGTCATCCTGGGCCAGGTTGGCGGGCAGGGCGTCGATCAGGCGCTCGGCCTCCGCGGCGGCGCCGGTGCGTAGCAGGGCCAGGGCCAGGTCCAGCTTGAGTTCGTCCTTGTCCGGCTCGGCCTGGACGGCGGCGCGCAGGCGCAACACCTCGGCGTGCGGATCCGCCGGCGGCGCCTCGGCTGGCGCATCCTCCGGTTCGCCGCCCGCCTTCGGCTGGATGCCGTGGTGGGCCAGGAACTGGCGCAGCTGGCCCTCGGGCACGGCGCCGGGAAAGCCGTCCACGATCTGGCCATCCTTGACCAGCATCACCGTCGGCACCGAGCGGATCTGGAAATAGCCGGCCAGCTGCTGCTCGCGGTCCACGTCCACCTTGGCCAGCAGGAAGGCGCCGTTGTACTCGGCGGCAAGCTTCTCGAGGATGGGGCCCAGGGTCTTGCAGGGGCCGCACCAGGTGGCCCAGAAGTCCACCAGCACCGGCACCTCGCGCGACCTGGTCAGGACTTCCTGCTCGAACCCGGGCAGGCTGGCATCGAAAACGAAGGCGTTGCTGGCGGAATTCATCGGCAGGTCGAAAGGGGTGGGGAAAGCCCCGACATGGTGCCGGCCGGGGCCGTTCTCAAGCCATGGCCGGACGGCCTAGTCCGGTTGCAGGACGATGCGGCCGTCCTTCATCACGAAGTCCACCTTGCGCGTGAGGCTGATGTCCTCCAGCGGGTTGCCCGGCACGGCCACCACGTCGGCCCGGAAGCCGGCCGCCAGCTGACCCAGGTCGCCGGCGCCCAGCACCTCGGCGGCGTGCACGGTGGCGGTGCGCAGGGCCTCGGCCGGGCTCATGCCGGCCTCGACCATGAAAACGAACTCGTCGGCGTTGTCGCCGTGGTAGCTGACGCCGGCGTCGGTGCCGAAGGCGATCTTCACCCCGGCCCGGTGCGCGCGGGCGAAGGTGGCCTGGATCTGCGCACCGATGCGGGCGGCCTTGGGCCGGACGATCTCCGGGTAGTAGCCGTCTTCTTTCGCCTTTTCGGCGACGAAGCGGCCGGCGCTGATGGTCGGCACGTACCAGGTGCCGTGCTTCTTCATCAGGGCGAAGATTTCGTCGTCCATGTAGGTGCCGTGCTCGATCGTGCGCACGCCGCCGAGGATGGCCCGGCGCATGCCTTCCTTGCCGTGGGCATGGGCGGCGACGTGGAAACCGTAGTCGCGCGCGGTCTCGACCACCGCCCGCACCTCGTCCACCGTGAACTGCGGCGCATCGCCGCTGCGGGCGTAGCTGAGCACGCCGCCGGTGGCGGTGATCTTGATCAAGTCCGAGCCTTCCTTGTAGCGCTGCCGGACCGCCTGCCTTGCTTCCTCGGGACTGTCGATCACGCCCTCGGCGGGCCCCGGGGTGCCCAGCGCGTGACGCAGTTCCCGGCTCATGCCGTTGGTGGGGTCGGCATGGCCGCCGGTAGTGGCGATGGATTTGCCGGCGGCATGGATGCGCGGGCCCTCGACCAGGCCCTGGTCGATGGCGTCGCGAAGCGCCAGCACGGTTTCGCCGCCGAGGTCGCGCACGGTGGTGAAGCCGGCATGCAGGGTCTTGCGGGCGTAGCCGACCGAGCGCAGCACGGTGAATTCCGGGTTCAGACGGAAGCCTTCGGAGTAGGAATCCGGGCTGGACTGCCCGTCCAGGTGCACGTGCAGGTCTATCCAGCCGGGGCTGCAGGTGTGGCCGCGAAGGTCCACCGCCCGCGCGCCCTCGACCGCGGCCAGCCCGGTCCGGACCTCCCGGATCCGGCCGTCCTCGACCAGGACGGTGCGTTCGGCCAGCAGCCGGCCGGAGGCGGCGTCGAACAGCTGACCGCAATGCAGGGCCAGGCGCTCGGCCAGGGCCGGACCTGGAAGCGCGAGGCTCAGCGCCAGGCAGGGGAGGGTGCGGGCGGGACGCTTGGGCATGGTCGGGCCTCCTGAACGGGCCTCCTGAAACGGTCCGGCGAGCATACCCGGCTGGACCGGCGGCGCCAGCCGGGGCCGGGATTTGTTACGCTGGCGGCCGGATTTTTCCGTCGTCCTCCCCCATGTCCGACCACCACGACGCCAGCGCCTACGACCCGAAGGCGGTGGAAGCCGCCGCGCAGGCCCATTGGCAGGCCACCGGCGCCTTCACCGTCACCGAGGATCCCGCCAAACCCAAGTATTTCTGCCTGTGCATGCTGCCCTATCCCTCGGGCGCACTGCACATGGGCCACGTCCGCAACTACACCATCGGCGACGTCATAAGCCGCTACAAGCGCATGACCGGCCACAACGTACTGCAGCCGATGGGCTGGGATGCGTTCGGGCTGCCGGCCGAGAACGCCGCGATCAGGAACCGCACCGCGCCGGCGAAGTGGACCTACGCCAACATCGAACACATGAAGGCGCAGCTGCAGCAGATGGGCTACGCGATCGACTGGTCGCGCGAGTTCGCCACCTGCCGGCCAGAGTACTACGTGCATGAGCAGCGCATGTTCGTGCGGCTGATGAAAAAGGGGCTGGTCTACCGGAAGAACTCGCTGGTGAACTGGGATCCGGTGGACCAGACCGTGTTGGCCAACGAGCAGGTCATAGACGGTCGCGGCTGGCGTTCCGGCGCGGTGGTGGAGAAGCGGGAGATCCCGCAATGGTTCCTCAAGATCACCGACTACGCGCAGGAACTGCTGGACGGCCTGGACCGGCTGGATGGCTGGCCGGAAGCGGTCAAGACCATGCAGCGCAACTGGATCGGCCGCAGCGAGGGGCTGGAGATCGGTTTCGCCATGGAGGCGATGGCCGAGCCGGTCGTGGTGTTCACCACCCGTCCCGACACCCTGATGGGCGTGACCTACCTGGCGGTGGCGGCGGAGCACCCGGTGGCGCTGTGGGCTGCCTCGGGCAACCCGGAGGTGCGCGCCTTCGTCGAGGAGTGCCGCAAGGGCGGAGTTTCCGAGGCCGAGCTGGGAGCGCAGGAAAAGAAGGGCGTGTTCACCGGCCTGTACGCCATTCATCCGGTCAGTGGCGAAAGGCTGCCGGTCTGGGTCGCCAACTTCGTGCTGATGGGGTACGGCACCGGCGCGGTGATGGCAGTGCCGGGTCACGATGAGCGCGACTTCGCCTTCGCGCACAAGTACGGCCTGCCGATCCGCCAGGTGATCGCCGTGGAGGGCCGCGAGTACGACCCGGACCGCTGGCAGGACTGGTACGCCGACACGGCCGAGCCGGGCATGCGGGTGGTCAACTCCGGCGCGATCGACGGCATGGACTACCGCGGTGCCTTCGATGCCCTGGCCGAGTCGCTGGGGCGCAAGGGGCTGGCGAAGCGCCGCATCAACTACCGCCTGCGCGACTGGGGCGTCAGCAGGCAGCGTTACTGGGGCTGCCCGATCCCGGTCATCCACTGCGAAAAATGCGGGGCCGTGCCGGTGCCCGAGGACCAGTTGCCGGTACGGCTGCCCGAGGACGTGGAATTCTCGGGCGTGGCCTCGCCGCTCAAGGCCGACCCCGAGTGGCGCCGAACCGTCTGTCCTGAATGCGGTGGCCCGGCCGAGCGCGAAACCGACACCTTCGACACCTTCATGGAGTCGAGCTGGTACTACGCCCGCTACACCTCGCCGGGCGCCGCAGACATGGTGGACCAGCGCGCCAACTACTGGCTGCCGGTGGACCAGTACATCGGCGGCATCGAGCACGCCATCCTGCACCTGCTGTATTTCCGTTTCTTCCACAAGCTGATGCGCGATGCCGGCATGGTGGACAGCGACGAGCCGGCCGAGCGGTTGCTGTGCCAGGGCATGGTGATCGCCGAGACCTTCTTCCGGACCGAGGCCGACGGCTCCAAGACCTGGTTCAATCCGGCCGAGGTGGACGTCGTCCGCGACGAACGCGGCCGCATCGCCGGCGCCACCCTGCGCGCGGACGGCAAGCCGGTGCAGATCGGCCCGGTCGAGAAGATGTCGAAGTCCAGGAACAACGGCGTTGACCCGCAGGCCATGGTGGATCGCTACGGCGCCGATACCGTGCGTCTGTTCTCGATGTTCGCGGCGCCTCCCGAACAGAGCCTGGAATGGAACGAGGCCGGCGTGGAGGGCATGGCCCGCTTCCTGCGTCGGCTCTGGGCTCTGGTGCAGCGGCATGCCGCCGAGGGCCGCCCGCCGGCCCTGGACCCGGCCGCCCTGACGGCGGAGCAGAAAGCCCTGCGCCGGCAGCTGCACGAAACCATACAGAAGGTCGGCGACGACTATGGCCGCCGGCACACCTTCAACACCGCCATCGCCGCGGTGATGGAACTGCTCAACGCGCTGGCGAAGTTTGACGATGCCAGCGGGCAGGGCCGGGCGCTGCGCCAGGAAGCCTTCGAGGCGGTGGTGTTGCTGCTCAACCCGATCACCCCGCACGCCTCGCACGCCCTGTGGCAGGTGCTGGGCCATCCGGAGACCACACTGGAGGACCTGCCCTTCCCTCAGCCCGACCCGCAGGCCCTGGTGCGCGATGCCGCCACCCTGGCGGTGCAGGTCAACGGCAAGCTGCGGGCCACCATCGAAGTCTCGGTGAACGCCAGTCGCGAGACCGTCGAGGCGCTGGCCCTGGCCGAGCCGAACGTGCAAAAGTTCGTCGCCGGCCTGGCCGTGCGCAAGGTGATCGTCGTGCCGGGAAAAATCGTCAACATCGTCGCGGGGTGAGTTCGATGCACCGGATACTGCTGCTGCTCTGCCTGGCCTTGCTGGTGGCGGCCTGCGGCTTCCGACCCCGCGGCAGCCTGGAGATCGGAAGCGACCTGGGTCCGCTGCGGGTGCAGGCCGGCGATCCCTACAGCCCGCTGGCCCAGGGTGTGGCCAATGCGCTGCGCCGCGCCGGCGTCGAGCTGGCCGGTCCCGGTGCCGGGCCGACCGCCCTGTTGCGCCTGAGCGGCGAAAGTCTGCGCACCCGGCCCTTGACCGTGGACCGCAGCGCCAAGGTGCGGGAGTACGAAACCATCTATCGAGTGGACCTGGAGTTGCGGGACGCGACCGGCGCGGTGCGCGTTCCCCGCCAGCGCATCGAGATCTCCCGCGACTTCACCTACGACACCGGCGCCAGCATCGGCACCCCGGCCGAGCAGGAGCTGATCGAGGACGAGCTGCGCCGCGACATGCAGGCCGCGATCCTGCGCCGTCTGGACGCCGCTCTGCGCGCCGACTGATGGAGCTGAAGCCCGACCGCCTGGAACGCCAGCTGGCCGGCGAGCCGCTGCGGCCGGTCTACCTGATCGCCGGCAGCGAGCCGCTGCTGGTGCAGGAGCTGGCCGATGCCGTGCGCGCCCGCGCCCGCGAGGAAGGCTATGGCGAGCGCGAGATCCTCGACGCCGAGGGCGGTTTCGACTGGAACCGGCTCGGCCAGGGCATGGCTTCGCTCAGCCTGTTCGCCAGCCGCCGCTTGTTCGACTTGCGCCTGCCCAGCGGAAAACCGGGCAAGGACGGCAGCGAGGCCCTGCGCGAGTACTGCGACGCGCCGCCGCCGGACACCGTGTTGCTGGTCACCTGCCAGGACTGGAGCAAGGCCCATGCCGGCAAGTGGAGCGAGGCGATCGCCAGGGTCGGCCACTTCGTGCCGGTCTGGCCGCTGAAGACGCACGAACTGGGCGACTGGCTGCAGCGCCGGCTGCGCAGCCGTGGCCTGCTGGTGACGCCCGATGCGGTGCAGCGCCTGGCCGACCGGGTCGAGGGCAATCTGCTGGCGGCCGCCCAGGAGGTGGACAAGCTGGCGCTGCTGGCGACCGGGTCCGGGCGCGGGCCGTCGGCCCGGGCCATGGACGCGGACACCCTGGAGCGGCTGGTCGCGGACTCTTCCCGTTTCGACGTTTTCAAGCTTGCCGATGCCGCCCTGGCAGGCGATGCGGCGCGGGTCGTGCGCATGCTGGCCGCCCTGCGCGCCGAAGGCGAGCAGGTGGCCGGACTGATGCCGATGATCGCCAGGGAAGTGCTGCTGTGCGCCGGCCTGGCGCGGGACATCGCCGGCGGTATGCCGGCGGCGGCGGCCATGCGCGCGGCCAGGGTCTGGGACAGCAAGCAGGCGGCGTACCGTCGGGCCCTGGACCGGCATCCGGCCGAACGCTGGGAGCGTTTCGTCGCCGAATGCGGCCGCATAGACCGCAGCGCCAAGGGCCGCGGCCAGGGCGACCCCTGGCTGCTGCTGGAGCGCCTGCTGGTCGCCATCGCCGAGCCGCGGGCGCGCCGGCTGCTGGCCTCGTGAAGCCGGTCCTGGCCTTCGGCGGCACCTTCGACCCGGTCCATGTCGGGCACCTGGCGGTGGCGCGGGCGGTGCGCGATGCCTTCGGTGCCGAGGTCCGCATGTTGCCGGCGGCCGATCCGCCGCATCGTCCGGCGCCCGGCGCCGGTGCCGAGGCGCGGGCGGAGATGCTGGCCCTGGCGATCGCCGGCGAGCCGGGCCTCAGGCTGGACCGGCGCGAGCTGCGCCGCGCCGGCCCCTCCTGGACCGTGGACAGCCTGGCCGAACTGCGGGCCGAGCTCGGTCCGCAGGCACCCCTGGCCTGGGTCCTGGGTGCCGATGCCTTCCGCGGCCTGCCGACTTGGCACCAGTGGGCCCGCCTGCCCGAACTGGCCCATCTGGTGGTGGTGAGCCGCCCCGACCACGACCTGGACGGACTGCCGGAGCCGCTGGCGACCGTCTTGTCAGGGCGTCGGGCCAACCGGCCGGAGGCGCTGGAGACCCGGCCCGCCGGCCTGTGGTACTGCCTGCGGATACCGCCACACCCGGCGTCGGCCAGCGAACTTCGGCGGCGCCTGGCGGAGGGCCAGCCGGCTGACGACTGGCTGCCCGCGCCGGTGTCCGCCTACATCGCCGCGCACGGCCTGTATCGGACCCGGTCCGGCGGGGCCGGCGTATAATCGGCCCCTTTCCATCCGCAGGGTATGTCCTTTGACCAGCCAGGCCCACGTCATCAAGACCCGGTTGCCCGACCCGGCGCCTTCGCCGCAGCGCCTGCTGGCGCAGGTGCATGCGGCGCTTGGAGAGATCAAGGCCAGGGATGTCGTCGAGATCGACGTGCGCGGCAAGACCAGCATTGCCGATTTCCTGGTGGTGGCCTCCGGCACCTCGACCCGGCATGTGAAGGCCGTTGCCGACGAGGTGGTCAAGTTCGCCAAGAAATGCGGCGTGATGCCGCTGGGCGTGGAGGGCGAGCGCGAGGCCGAATGGGTGCTGGTGGACCTGGGCGACGTGATCGTGCATGTCATGCTGCCGCGCGTGCGCGAGTTCTATGCCCTCGAGCGCCTCTGGACCGTTGGCGACCAGCCCCCCGAAGAACCCGCCGCCTCCTGAACGCCTTGTCCGCGTTCATCGGCGCAAATCCGCGTCGACACCCTTTTTCCACCCGAGCCCCATGAAAGCGAGGATCGTTGCGGTTGGGGAGAAGGCGCCCGGATGGGTGAGCGACGGGTTTGCGGAGTACCGCAAGCGGCTGTCGCGCTGGTTGCCGCTGGAACTGGTCGAGGTGACGCCCGGGCTGCGCGGCAAGGGTCGTGATCCCGCCCGCGCCATGGCCGACGAGGGCGAGCGGGTGCTGGCGGCGCTGCCGCGCGAGGCTTGGCTGGTGGCCCTGGACGGTAGCGGCAAGGCCTGGCGTTCGGAGGATCTGGCGGCGCGCCTGGCGCATTGGCGGCAGCAGGGCCGGGATCTGGCCTTCCTGATCGGCGGTCCCGAGGGGCACGCGCCGGCGGTGCTGGCGGCGGCGCACGAGCGCTGGTCGCTGGGTCCGCTGACCCTGCCGCACATGCTGGTACGGCTGCTGCTGGCCGAGCAGCTGTACCGTGCCGCCAGCCTGCTGGCCAACCATCCCTACCACCGGGCCTGAACCGGAACTCTGTCGCCGGTGTGCCGGGGCCGGGCCAGCGGCTATGCTTGGCCGATGCTGCATCTTGCCTCGCAATCTCCCCGTCGCCGCGAATTGCTGGCCCAGCTCGGCCTGGACTTCGGCTTGCTGGATGTGGACGTCCCGGAACGGCGTGCGCCGGGCGAGAGTCCTGCCGACTATGTCAGTCGCGTCGCCCGGGAAAAGGCCGGCGCCGGCCTGCTGCGGGTGATGGCCAATCCCGGTGCGGTAGTGCTGGGCGCCGACACCGAGGTGGTGCTGGATGATCGCGTGTTCGGCAAGCCGGCCGATGCCGCCGATGCCGCCGGGATGCTGCGTGCCCTGTCCGGCCGGCGGCACGAGGTCATTTCCACCGTCTGGCTGGTCAGCGCCGGTCGCGAGCTGCATGCCAGCAACCGTACTTTGGTCACCGTCGAGCGGCTCTCCGATGCGCAGATCGCCGCCTACGTGGCCAGCGGCGAGTGCTTCGGCAAGGCCGGTGCCTACGCCATCCAGGGCCGCTTCGCCGCGCACGTGCCCCGCCTGGAGGGCAGTCACTCCGGGGTGATGGGCCTGCCCCTGCACGAAACCGCCACGCTGTTGCGCGCGTTCGGCCTGCTGGACTGAGGGAGGGCGCGGTGTCCGAGGAGATCCTGGTCAACGTGACGCCGCGCGAGACCCGCGTGGCGGTGGTCGAGAGCGGAATGCTGCAGGAACTGCACATCGAGCGCGCCTCCCGCCGCGGCGTGGTCGGCAACATCTACAAGGGCCGGGTGCAGCGGGTGATGCCGGGCATGCAGGCCGCGTTCGTCGAGATCGGCCTGGAGCGCGCCGCGTTCCTGCACGCTTCGGATATCCATCGGCTGCCGGCCGAGCCGATGGCCGAGGGCGACGTGCCGGCGCCGACCCCGCCGATCACTTCGCTGGTGCACGAGGGCCAGGAGATCGTCGTGCAGGTGGTCAAGGACCCGATCGGCAGCAAGGGTGCGCGCCTGACCACCCAGCTCTCGATTCCGTCCCGCTACCTGGTCTTCCTGCCGCAATCGCGCGTCCTCGGGGTTTCCGCCCGCATCGAGGACGAGGCCGAGCGCGCCCGCCTGAAGGACATCGTCGCCGGCCTGGCCAACGGCGGTGGCCAGGGCTACATCGTGCGCACCAATGCCGAGGGGCAGCCGGCCGAAGCCATGGCCGAGGACGTCGCCTACCTGCGCCGGGCCTGGGAGGTGGTCCGCCATGCCGCCGAGCGCACGCCGGTGGGCGGACGCATCTACGAGGACCTGCCGCTGCCGCTGCGAGCCGTGCGCGATCTGATGCGGAAGAACGTGGACAAGGTACGGGTGGATTCGCGCGAAGCGCTCGAGCGCATCCGCGGGTTCGCCCAGCAGTTCATGCCGGCGCTGGCCGACCGCATCGAGCACTATGCCGGCGAGCGTCCGATCTTCGACCTGTACGGCGTCGAGGACGAGATCCAGCGCGCGCTGCAGAAGGAGGTGCCGCTCAAGTCCGGTGGTTACCTGGTCATAGACCAGACCGAGGCGATGACCACGATAGACGTCAACACCGGCTCCTTCCTCGGCCAGCGCAACCTCGAGGAAACCGTCTACCGCACCAACCTGGAGGCCGCGCAGGCGGTGGCCCGGCAACTGCGCCTGCGCAATCTCGGCGGCATCATCATCATCGATTTCATCGACATGACCGACGAGGAGCACAAGCGGCAGGTGCTGCGGATGCTCGAAAAGGGGCTGTCCAACGACCACGCCCGCACTTCGGTGCACGACTTCTCGCCGCTGGGCCTGGTCGAGATGACCCGCAAGCGCACCACCGAGAGCCTGGAGCGCCAGCTCTGCGAGCCCTGCCACGAATGCGGCGGCCGTGGCAGCCTGAAGACACCGGAAACTCTCACCTACGAGATCTTTCGCGAGATTACCCGCGCCGTGCGCCAGTTCGAGGCCTCGCAGTTGCTGGTGATCGCCTCGCCCCGGGTGGTCGGCCGCATCACCGAAGAGGAATCGGCATCCGTGGCCGAGCTGGAGGAGTTCCTGGGCAAGTCGATCCGTTTCCAGGCCGACGAGCAGTACGCCCAGGAACAGTACGACGTGGTCCTGCTGTGACCGTTCCGGCATGAGCACGCCGCTGCGCCGCCGCCTGCGCCACCTGCGCCGCCTGCTGGGCTACGGCGCGCTGGTGCTGCTGATACTGGCGGCCACCGCGGTCGGCGTGCTCAACCAACTGCTACCCCTGGTCGAACGGCATCCCGAGCGGATCGCCGCCTGGTTGAGCGATCGTATCGGCCAGCCGGTCAGCTTCGACGGCGCCAGCGCGCGATGGACACGGCGCGGCCCGCGCCTGAGCCTGGAGGGGCTGCGCATCGGCAGCGGCGCCGACACGTTGGACATCGGGCGCGCCGAGCTGCTGGTCGCCGTGTATTCGGGCGTGCTGCCAGGCGCGCCCCTGACCGAGCTCAAGGTGCGCGAACTCGATCTCAGGCTGGAGCAGGACGAGGACGGGCGCTGGCGGTTGGCCGGCCTGCCGGTGCGCGAGGGCGTGCCGGCGGCGGATCCGCTGGAGACGCTGGAGGCATTGGGCGAATTGCAGGTGGAGCGGGCCCGGCTGTCGCTGCGCTCGCCGGCGCTGGCGTCCGAACTCCGGCTGGCCAGGGTGGACTTGCGCCTGCGTGTGAGCGGAGACAGCCTGCGGGCCGGCCTGCGCATGTGGGCCAGCCACGAGGGCATGCCCTTGACGGCGGTGGCCGAGCTCCGGCGTGGCGACTGGTCGGGCCGGCTGTGGGTCGGCGGACGCGACCTGGAGCTGGCGCAGTGGTCGCCGCTGCTGGCGGATACCGGCGTAGTGATGGCGGGCCGGGGAGAACTGGACCTTTGGGCCGTCATCCGGGCGCAGCGGGTGGCGGAGGTGCGCAGCCGGGCCAGGCTGGAACCCTTCGCCGTCGGCGCCCGCAGGCCCTGGTATCCGGACGGGGCCGGCGGCCTGCGTTCGCCGGCCGTGGCCTACGAAGGCCTGGACCTGCTGGCACGCTGGCGCAGCGATGCGGACGGCTGGCAGCTACACGCCCCGGAGCTGCGCTTTCGCGAGCGCGGCCGCGAGCGACCGCACGCCCTCGATGGCCTGTGGCTGGCGGTGGCGGGCGAGGTCAGCGCTGTGCGGGCCCCTAGCCTGGACCTGGGACCGGTGCGGGCCCTGGCCATGCTCAGCCCGCGCCTGCCGGACGAGCTGCGCCGTTGGCTTTACGAAGCCGCGCCGGACGGGGAACTGCGGAACCTGCGGGTAGCCGGTCGTCAGGACGAATGGAGCGGCTCGGTCGCGGTGGAACGCCTGCAGTGGCAAGCCCAGGCGCGACGCCCCGGCATGGCCGGCCTGCGCGGCAGCCTCGCCTTCGACCAGGACGGCGGCGTCATGCGCGCACGGGGGCCGGTGAGCTTCGATTGGGTCGCGTTCCGGGAACCGCTGGAGGCGGACCTGACGGGCACCCTGGCGTGGTGGCGCGAGGGTGGACGCTGGCATCTGGGCGCCGCCGGGCTGGAACTGGCCGGTGCGGACTTTGGCGCGCAGGTCCGCGCCGAGCTGGAATTCGACGGCGAGGGCCGGCCCCGCATGGACATGGCGGCTTCGGTCGCGCCGTCCGACTTCGCGGCGGCCAAGCGTTTCTGGGTGCGCGACCGCATGCCGCCACGCACTGTCCAGTGGCTGGACGAGGCCCTGGTGCAGGGGAGGGTGTCGGCCGGCCGCGCGGTCTTGGCCGGCGACCTCGATCAATGGCCGTTCCGTGCAAACAGTGGACGCTTCGACGCCCGCGCCCATGTCTCCGGGGCCACGGTGCGCTTCCACGAGGATTGGCCCGATGCCGAAGACCTGGCGCTGGACCTGGTGTTCGACGGGCCCGGCATGGCCCTGGTCGGCGGCGGCATGATCGCCGGCAACGGCGTCCAGCGGGTGGCCGGCGGCATCACCGATTTCCGCGATCCGGTACTTGCCCTGGACATCGAATCGGCGTCGCGCGGCGAAGCCTTGCAGGCCCTGATGCGTGCCAGCCCGCTGGCGGCCCGCCATGAGGAGCATCTGCGCCACGCCAGCCTGCGCGGGCCGGCTGCGGTGGACCTGACCCTGGAGCTGCCCTTGCGCCGGGACCTCGGTCCGCCCCGCGTCGAGGGCGAACTGGAACTGGCCGGCGCCCGGTTCGAGGATCCGCGCTGGCAACTGCGCCTGGACGAGCTCGGCGGGGTCGTGCGCTTCAGTGCCGCCGGGTTCGCGGCCGATGGCCTGAAGGCCAGCTTCGAGGGCCATCCCGCCCGCTTTTCGCTCCTGGTCGGCGCGGCGACCGGCGATGCCGGCCTCGCCGCCCGCGCCGCCCTGACGGGTGTGTTTCCCGCCGAGCCGCTCCTGCGCCGGCACGAGCCCCTGGCCTGGCTGCTGCCGCATCTGCGCGGCGAAACCGCCTGGAACCTGGTGCTCGAAGTGCCGGCCGTTTCCGGAGACGCGCAGCCGGGTCCGGCCATGCTGGGCGTCGAATCCGACCTGACCGGCCTGGCCCTGGACCTGCCGGCCCCCCTGGCCAAGCCCGCGGCGTCCGCGCTCCCCTTGCGCCTGCTGATCCCGGTGCCGCTGGAACGCGGCGAGCTGCGCCTGCAGTTGGGCGATCTGCTCGCGCTGCGCAGCCGACAGCAAGCCGGCCAGGCGATGGCGGCACATCTGTTGTTCGGTCCAGGCGAGGTGCCGGCGCCGCCGGCCGAGGGGCTGGTGGTGAGTGGCACGGCACCGAGCCTGGATGCCGCCGCCTGGGTCCGCTTCGCCGGCGACGGCGAGGGAACGGCACGGCTGCGTCGGCTCGATCTGCAGGTCCGGGCCCTGGACCTGCTGGGCGCGCCCTTCGCCGATACGCGCGTAAGGCTGGAACGCGACCTCGAACGTACCCTGGTCCGCCTGGAGGGCGAGGCAGTGGACGGCGAAATATCGGTGCCGGCAGAACCGTCGCTGGGTATCGAGGGACGCTTCCGGCGCCTGTATTGGCCGCTGCGCGAGCAGGCCGGGAACGGGCCGGTCGAGCCGGCCGACGGGCCGGCGCCAGGCCTGCCGGCGGCAGCGCCGGCGCCGGGCTCGGCGCAAAGGCCGGCGGACGCGGCGGTCGCCGACGCCGCGGCGGACCCGGACCTGGCCCGGATCGCCGAGGCGGTCCCCTTGCCCGAGCCCGACCAGGATCCGTCCACGCTGCCGGCCCTGCGCTTCGGGGTCGAGGATCTGCGGGTCGGCGCGCTGGTGCTAGGGCGGGCCGAGCTGCAGGCCCATCCTGCCGGCGATGGGTTGCGGGTAGACCGGTTCAGCACCCGCTCCGACGACTTTTCCCTGGATGCCGTCGGCGACTGGCGGCGTGCCGGCGAGGGGCGCGCGGTGTCCGAGTTCAGCGTGGACTTCAAGGCCGACAGCCTGGGCGCCCTGCTCGATGCCTTCGGCCTGGCCGGCATGGTGGACAAGGGCCCCACCACCGGCAGGCTGGAGGGCTGGTGGCCGGGTTCGCCGGGCGGCTTTTCCCTGGAGCGCTTCAGCGGCCGCTTGCAGGTGGAGGTGGGCGAGGGCGCCTTGCTGGAGGTGGAGCCCGGCGGCGGCGGCCGGGTACTCGGTCTGATCTCCCTGGCCGAGATCCCGCGCCGGCTGAGCCTGGATTTCAGCGATTTCTTCGCCAAGGGCTTCGGCTTCAACACGATGAGCGGCGAGTTCGTGTTTGCCGATGGCATGGCCCGCACCGACCTGTTGCGGATCAATGGCCCTGCCGCCGAGATCAGGGTCAGCGGCTCCACCGACCTGCGCCGACGCGAGTACGACCAGCGCATCGAAGTGCTGCCCAAGGCCGGCGGCGTGCTGCCGGCGATCGGCGCCCTGGCCGCTGGCCCGCTCGGCGCAGCGGTCGGCGCCGTCGCCCAGGCGGTGCTGCATCAGCCGCTCAAGCAGGCGGCCCGGACCGTCTACCGCGTCACCGGCCCCTGGGAGGCGCCGGTGGTGGAGGTGGTGGAGCGGGGACCGCCGCCGGTGGAGGGCGACAAGCAATGAGCGGCGTCACTTTGCTTGATTCGTGCCAGCATCGCCCGCACTCTGGCCTCGCATGAGCGACCGCACGACCAATGCCCTTGCGCTCGCCGAACGGCGCCTGCTGGCGCCGGCCGGTCTGGACCTGACCGGGCTGGACCAGGCTTTCGCCCGCCTGATGGGGCCCGGTGTCGAACATGGCGACCTGTACTTCCAGCACAGCCGGCGCGAAAGCTGGACGGTGGAGGACGGCATCGTCAAGGAGGGCGCTCACGCCATCGAACAAGGCGTGGGCGTACGGGCGATCAGCGGCGAGAAGACCGGATTCGCCTATTCCGACGACATCCACGCCGAGGCCCTGCTGGAATCGGCGGCCTCGGCCAGGGCGATCGCCCGGGCCGGCCAGGCCGAAGCGCCCGGTCGGCGGGTGCTGGTGCAGGGGCACGGCCTGTATTCGCCGCTGGATCCGGTCGCAGGCATGGACGCCGAAGTCAAGGTGGCCGTCCTGCGCGAGCTCGAATGCTGGCTGCGCCAGGCCGATCCGCGTGTGCGCCGGGTCGTGGTCAGCCTGTCTGGCGGCGTGGACACCGTGTTGGTGGCGCGCAGCGACGGTGCCACGGCTGCCGACGTGCGGCCGCTGGTGCGTCTCAACGTCCAAGTCATCGTCGAGCAGGGCGAGCGGCGAGAGCAGGGCTATGCCGGCGCCGGCGGCCGTTACGGCTACGAGGAGCTGCTGTCGGGCGAGCGGCCGATGGCCGTGGCGCGCGAGGCCCTGCGCCAGGCCCTGGTGAACCTCGAAGCGGAGGAGGCGCCGGCCGGGGTGATGCCTGTAGTCCTGGGGCCCGGCTGGCCCGGCGTGCTGCTGCACGAGGCGGTCGGCCACGGGCTGGAAGGCGATTTCAACCGCAAGGGCAGCTCGGTGTATGCCGGCCGGATCGGCGAGCGGGTGGCGGCTCCGGGCGTGACCGTCGTGGACGATGGCACCCTGCCGGGCCGGCGTGGCTCGCTCAACGTGGACGATGAGGGGACGCCGACGGGCTGCACCGTGTTGATCGAGGACGGTGTGCTGCGCGGCTACATGCAGGACCGGTTGAACGCCAGGCTGATGGGCATGGCGCCGACCGGCAACGGCCGGCGCGAAAGCTTCGCCCACCTGCCGATGCCGCGCATGACCAATACCTACATGCTGGCCGGCCCCTACGATCCGGCCGAGATCGTCGCCTCGGTGAAAAAGGGCCTGTACGCTCCCAACTTCGGCGGCGGCCAGGTGGACATCACCAGCGGCAAGTTCGTGTTCTCCGCCTCCGAGGCCTACCTGATCGAGGACGGCCGGATCACCCGCCCGGTCAAGGGCGCCACCCTGATCGGCAACGGCCCCGAGGTGATGACCAGGGTCTCCATGGTCGGCCGCGACCTTGCCCTGGACGAGGGCGTGGGCGTTTGCGGCAAGGACGGCCAGAGTGTCCCCGTCGGCGTCGGCCAGCCCACGCTGAAGATCGACGCCCTGACGGTCGGCGGGACCCGGGCCTGAGTGTCTCCAGGCGGATTCGCGCGCGGATGAACGCGGCCAGCGACAACCCGGTTCATCCGCGGCGAGAGCCCCGTGCCGCTTTGTCCGCGCGTAGCTGCGTTCATCCGCGTCCAGCACCTGTCACTCGGCCGGCGACGGGGATTCCAGCAGGTCGCGCAGCTCGCGGAAGAGCTCCCGGTAGGCGTGGGGCGGCTTGTTCTTCAGCCGTTCCTGGTGGGCATTGCGGGCCAGCTGGCGCAGGTGCTGGCGGTCGGCCTGCGGGAACCGCGACAGCAGCTCCGACAGGGCGGCGTCGCCTTCCTCCATCAGCCGGTCGCGCCAGCGCTCGATTGCGTGCAGCGCGCGTGCCTCGCGCAGGTGCTCGGCCTTGTCGTGCTCGAGCGCGCCGCGGATCGCCGCCAGCGCCTCCTCGTCCAGTCGGCGCAGGTGCTTGGCGAGGTACTGCACCTGCCGCTTGCGGGCGATCTGCGCGGTGACCTTGCGCGAGCTTCGCACCAGCTCGCGCAGATCCTCGTCCATGGAGATGCGCGCCAGCACCGCCTCGGGCTGCTCCACGAGCCGGCGGGCCAGGTCCAGCACCGCCAGGGCCTCGCGGCGCTGGGCGCTGCGGCTGGGGCCGTACTCGTGTTCTTCCCGGAAATCGTCTTCGCGCATTGCCAGCCACCCATGAACGCCGCAAGGATACGCCCATGAGCTTCCCGACCCCAGCGCAGGACGATTCCCGGCAGCGGCTCGACCGACTGTCGGAACTGGCGAGGGACGTGTTGCGCCTGTGTGCCGCCCGCGGCGCCAGCCAGGCCGAAGTGCTGCTGAACGAGGACCGGGGCCTGTCGGTCGGCGTTCGCCTGGGCGAGGTCGAAACCGTGGAACGCACCCGCGACCGCAGCCTGGCGGTCACCGTCTATTTCGGCCGTCGCAAGGGCAATGCCAGTACGGCCGACCTGCAGCCGGGTTCGCTGCAGGCCACGGTGGAGCAGGCCTGCGCCATCGCCCGGCACACCGAACCCGACCCGGCCCACGGCCTGGCCGACGCCGAGCGCATGGCCGGCGAGCTGCGCGAGTTCGACGGCTGGCATCCATGGCCGCTCGAGGTCGAGGCGGCGATCGCCCTGGCCGTCGAGGCGGAAACGGCCGGCCGCGAGGCCGATCCCCGCGTTTGCAACTCCGAGGGCGCCAACCTCAGCAGCAGCGAAAGCCTGTCGGTCTATGCCAACAGCCACGGATTCCTGGGGCCGGAGCGCGGCAGCAGCCACTACCTCGGCCTGTCCCTGATCGCAGGCCGGGGCGAGGGCATGCAGCGCGATTACTGGTACACCAGTGCGCTGGCACCCGAGGACCTGGAAGCGCCGGCGGCGGTCGGTCGCCGTGCTGCCGAGCGGGTCGTGGCGCGGCTGTCGCCGCGGCCGGTGAAGACCGGCCAGTACCCGGTGCTGTTCGTGCCGGAAACCGCCCGCAGCCTGATCGGCCACCTGTTGGCGGCGGCCTCGGGCGGCGCCCTGTACCGGCAGGCCAGTTTCCTGCTGGGCGCCTTGGGCAGGCGCATCCTGCCGCCCTGGTTCGGGCTGGCCGAACGGCCACACCTGATGCGCGGCCTGCGCTCGTCCTGCTTCGATGCCGAGGGCGTAGCCACCGCGGACGCGGACATCGTCCGCGAGGGGGTGCTGGAGCGTTACCTGTTGTCCAGCTATTCGGCGCGCAAGCTGGGCATGCAGAGCACCGGTCACGCCGGCGGCGTCACCAACCTGGTGGCGACGGCCAACGCTTCCGGGTACGCCGAGCTGCTGGCGGGCCTGGACCGGGGTCTGGTCGTGACCGAACTGATGGGGCAGGGCGCCAACACCGTCACCGGCGACTACTCGCGCGGCGCCGCCGGGTTCTGGGTCGAGAACGGCGCCATCGTCCACCCGGTGGACGAGGTCACCATCGCCGGCCGCCTGCAGGACATCTTCCCCGCCATCGAAGCGGTCGGCGCCGACGTCGACCGGCGCTCGCACATCGGCATCGGCTCGGTGCTGGTCGGGCGCATGACCGTGGCGGGGCAGGGCTAGCAGGCCGCCGGGAAACGCGCATCCGGTGCGCTCTCCGAGTCGCGAATCCGCCGCATGTCCCGACCCGCTCCCGGCGAATCAACCGCTTACGTGCTTGCGTGCCGACGCGGCCGTTCGCGGCTGCGCCGGCCGGCCGTTTTCCGCCACCTGCCGGAGCCGCGCCTTGCCTTGACAGTGTCCGCGCAAACCCCGGACAGTTAGGCCCGCTGTCGGCGCCATGGCGGCGCCGCGCCACCGGAAAGGGGAGAACCATGAACGACGTGCAGAACGCGGGCGCCCCGCAGGACGAGCGCACCCTGGCCCTGATCACGCATCTCTCGGGCATCATCGCCGGCTTCATCGTCCCGTTGATCATCTGGCTGATCAACAAGGACAAGCCGGAGAAGGCCTTCATCATCAACCAGTCCAAGGAAGCCCTGAACTTCCAGATCACCGTGCTGCTGGCCTGGATCGTGGCGATGGTGCTCAGCTTCCTGCTGATCGGCTTCCTGCTCTACCCGGTCATCATGATCGGCAACATCGTGTTCTGCATCCTCGCCGGCATCAAGGCCAATAACGGCGAGGAATACCGCTACCCGGTGGCGATCCGCCTGATCTCCTGAGCGGGCGGGCGACCGCCCGGCATCCGGTGCGGAGGCGGCTCCGGCCGCCTCTCGCGCTTTCCGGCCCTGACAACCGGACCGGGCCGGCCGCGGATTCATGGTGAGCTGGGCAGGGTCCGTGCACCCACATGGCCTGCCCGCCGGGCTCAGTGCGTCCTGGCCACGGTGAAATCGGCAAGTCCGCGCAGGACCTCGGCGCGCGCGCCGAGCGGTCCCAGGGCTGCCCGCGCCTTTTCCGCTTCCCGCAACAGCCGCCTGCGGGCGCCGTCCAGGCCCAGCAGACCGACATAGGTGACCTTGTCCTGGGCGGCATCCTTGCCGGCGGTCTTGCCCAGTTGCTCGCTGCTGGCCTCGATGTCGAGGATGTCGTCGCGGATCTGGAAGGCCAGGCCCACGGCGGCGGCGTAGTCGTCGAGGCGGGCCAGCAGGCCGGCGTCGGCACCGCCGGCGATCGCACCCATGCGGACCGAGGCCCGGATCAGGGCGCCGGTCTTCAAGGCATGCAGGCGTTGCAGCCCGTCCAGTTCCAGTTCGCCGCCGGTGGCGGCCATGTCCATGGCCTGTCCGCCGCACATGCCGGCGGCACCGGCGGCGGACGCCAGCGTGGCCAGCCAGTCCAGGCGCATGTCCGGCGGCGCGTCGGCATCGGCCAATACCTCGAATGCCAGCGCTTGCAAGGCATCGCCGGCCAGGATGGCGGTTGCCTCGCCGAAAGCCACGTGCACGGTCGGCCGGCCCCGGCGCATAGCGTCGTCGTCCATCGCCGGCAGGTCATCGTGGACCAGGGAGAAGGCGTGCAGCAGTTCCACGGCGGCGGCGGGAGCGTCCAGGGTGGTTTCGTCGGCGCCGGTCGCCACGCCGGCGGCGTAGACCAGCATCGGTCGCAACCGCTTGCCGCCGCCGAGCACGGCGTGACGCATGGCGGCGTGCAGATGCGCGGGTTCGGCGGTGACCGGCGGCAGCGCCGCTTCCAGCTTCGCCTCGACGCGCGCCAGCCAGCGCGTCGGGCCTGGCTCAGCCCGCATCGGGTTCGAACGGCCGGGCCTGCCCGGGGTCGGTCGGATCGGTCAGAAGTTTCACCCGCAGTTCGGCTTGCTCCAGCGCCGCCTGGCACTGGCGGTACAGACCGACCCCGCGTTCATAGGCGGCCAGGGATTCGTCCAGGGACATCTCGCCCTGTTCCATCTTCTGGACCAGCTTTTCCAGTTCGTCCAGCGATTGCTCGAACCGGGCGACCGGCGACGGCGGCGGTGCGGGGGACTTGGCGGCCATGCGCGAAGTGTGCGCGGGCGCCGCCGGGCCGGTCAATGGCGGAGGCGCAGCCGGGCCTCGTGCGCGTCCAGCCAGGCCTGCAGGCGCGCCGAAACGGCCAGGTCCCCTGCCGCCAGCACCTCCCCGTCGCCCGCCTCGAGCAGCGGCAGGCGGAAACGCTGCCAAGGCGGCACGCCCAGTGCCTGCAGCAAGTCGCGCAATTCGCTGGAGTGCCCGCGGCCGGGCAAACGCAGGCGTTCGCCGCCGCGGCGGGCGCGCACCCGCACGGGGGAATCGAAAGGCCGGGGCGGCTCCAGCACGAGCACGCCGCCGCCGGGCAGCGGCAAGGGCGCCCGACCGTCCCACACCGCCTGCCAGTCGGCCGGCAAGGGGGGCTTTGGGTAGCCCGCGTGAAGGGTATCGCGCCAGCGCCGCAGCACCGCGCCGGACCAGGCCAGTTCGGGCACCGCGTCCACGCGCGCGGCCAGCAGGTTCTGCGCCAGCCGGTCCAGCTGCGGACCCGGCAGCGGCGGCAGCTCCAGTTCCGCCAGCCAGGCCCGCAACAGCCGGGCCCGCCAGGCCGGCGGCTGGGCGGCCAGCGCCGACAGCGAGAGCGTGGCCGGATCGGCGCCCTGGACCTGGGCCAGTCGGCGCCGGTCTTCGCCGGCCAGAAGGGCAGCCTGCTCGGCCAGCAGGCGGGCGCTGCGGGCAAGGGCGGCGCCGGCCCCGGGCCAGCGGGCGCGCAGGCGCGGCATCACTTCCTGGCGCAGGTAGTTGCGGTCGTGCACCGGATCCTGGTTGCTCGGATCCTCGATCCAGGCCATGCCCTCGGCCCGGGCATGCGCCAGCAGCCGCTCGCGCGGCAGGTCCAGCAGCGGCCGCCACAGCCAGCCGCGGCCGAAGCGGCGCAGCCGGCGCATGCCCGCCAGGCCATCCGCCGAACCGCGCAGCAGGCGCAGCAGGACCGTTTCCGCCTGGTCGTCCCGGTGGTGGGCCAGAGCGACGACTTCTCCCTCGGCCTGGACCTCGGCCAGGATGGCGTAGCGGACCCGGCGCGCCGCCGCCTCCAGGCCCTCGCCGGCCGGCTCGACCCGCGCCCGCCGCAGTTCGAAGCTCAGACCCAGACCGGCGCAGGCCTGGCGGCAGTGTTCGGCCCAGGCGGCGGAGGCCGGCTGCAGCCCATGGTCCACGTGCAGGACGCGCAGGCCGCGGGCGCGGGCCTCGGGGTGGGCGGCCAGCAGGTGCAGCAGGACCGTGGAATCCAGGCCGCCGCTGAAGGCCAGCAGCAGGGGCGCGGCCGGCAGCGGCTCGAGCAGGTCGGGCGCCAGTCGCGCGGGCGCCTTGGCGTTCACGCCGCCTCGTAGGCCCCGTAGCTGCGCAGGCGGCCGTAACGCTGCTCCAGCAGTTCCTCGACGGGGACGGGATCCAGCGTCGCCAGCTCTTCCAGGATGGCAGCCTTGAGCGCCGCCGCCATGGCCTGCGGGTCGCGATGGGCGCCGCCCAGCGGCTCGGGCACGATGCGGTCGATCAGCTTGTGTTCGAGCAGCCGTTTGGCGGTCAGGCCCAGGGCTTCGGCGGCCTCGCGGGCCTTGTCGGCCGACTTCCACAGGATCGAGGCGCAGCCTTCCGGCGAGATCACCGAATAGGTGCTGTATTCCAGCATCAGCGTGCGGTCGCCGACGCCGATCGCCAGGGCGCCGCCGGAGCCGCCTTCGCCGATCACCGAGCAGATCACCGGGATGCGCAGCTCGGCCATCTCCAGCAGATTGCGGGCGATGGCCTCGGACTGGCCGCGCTCCTCGGCGCCGATCCCGGGGTAGGCGCCCGGAGTGTCGATGAAGGTCAGCAGCGGCAGGCCGAAGCGCTCGGCCATCTTCATCAGGCGCAGGGCCTTGCGGTAACCCTCGGGGCGGGGCATGCCGAAGTTGCGGCGGATCTTGGCCTTGGTGTCACGGCCTTTCTGGTGCCCGATCACCATCACTGCGCGACCGTCCATGCGGGCCAGGCCGCCGACGATGGCGGCATCGTCGGCGAAGGCACGATCTCCGGCCAGCTCGTGGAACTCCTCGAACATCAGCTGGATGTAGTCGTTGGTGTAGGGCCGCTGCGGATGCCGTGCCAGCTGCGAGATCTGCCAGGGGCTGAGCGAGCGGAAGATCTCGGCGGTACGGGCGCGCAGCTTTTCCTGCAGGCCCTGCAGCTCGGCCTCGATATTGACTTCCGGCCCGGCGCTGGCCCGGCGCAATTCCTGGATCTTGGCGTCCAGTTCGGCGATGGGCTGTTCGAAATCGAGGAAGTTCGGGTTCATGGCGTCCTGGTTTGCCGGCCGCGGCGCCGGGACGGCCGCGGAGTGGAGCAATTGCTCGGGCCGGGGATTCTATCGGGCTTGCCCGGGCGCGGCCACGGTTCAGCCGCCCTGGGCCCAGGGGCGGTGCAGGGACAGGCTGACCCGGCTGACCCCTGGCAAGGCGCGCAGCTGACTGATCAGTTCGGGGTCGGTGCGCACCCCCTGGTTGCCGTTCACGCTGACGGTGCCCCTGGCCCGGGGCGTTACCAGGTCCAGGCGCAGCGGCGTCGCACCCGGGCGATAATCGGCCAGGGCCTTCTGCAGGCGTTCCCAGGCACCCTGGGCGCGCAGGTCCACGGTCAGGGCCAGGCAACGGGCGTGCTCGCTGCACAGCTGGCGGAAGTCCCAGCACTGGCGGGCCCGCAGCACGAAGCCGCCTGAGTACTGGTCCTCCCCCAGACTGCCCTCGACCAGCAGGATGCGGTCGCGGGTAAGCAGGTGGCCGAACTCGGTGCAGGCGTCGCGGAAGAAGGCCGCCTCCAGCTGGCCGCGTCCGTCTTCCATACGCACGAAGGCCATGCTGTCGCCGCGCCGGCGCACCCCGGTGACCAGACCGGCCAGCACCACGGCGGCCTCGCCGCGGCGGTCCTTCTTCGCGCTCCACAAGGCGTCCAGCTCGTTCAGGGAGACGCCGACCAGGGCCTGCAGCTCGGCCCGCCACGGATCCACGGGATGGCCGCTGAGGTAGTGCCCCAGGGTTTCACGTTCGCCCAGCAGTTTGGTTTGCAGCGGCCAGTCCGGGACTTCCGCCAGTTCGATGCGGATCTCCTCGCTGTCGCCGCCGCCGAACAGCGAGGCCTGGCCGGCGGCGCGCTCGCGCGCCAGTTGCTCGGTGGCCTTGAGCACCTCCGGCAGCTGCAGCAGCAGCGAGGGCCGGTTGGCGCCGAGCGAATCCAGGGCGCCGGCGTTGATCAGGGCCTCCAGCACGCGCCGGTTGAGCCTCGTGCCGTCCACCCGCCGACAGAAATCCAGCAGGTCGCGATAGTCGCCTCCGGCCCGGCGGGCCTCTACGATGGCCTCGCAGGCGCCACGGCCGACGCCCTTCACCGCACCCAGGCCGTAGCGGATGGTCCGGGCGTCCAGGGCCACGAACATGTAGTCGGAGGAGTTCACGTCCGGCGGCAGCACCTGCAGGCCGATCTCGCGCGCCTCGTCCAGGAAACCCACCACCTTGTCGGTGTTGTCCATGTCCGAGGACAGGGTCGCGGCCATGAACTCGGCCGGGTAGTGCGCCTTCAGCCAGGCGGTCTGGTAGGCGACCAGGGCATAGGCGGCCGAGTGCGACTTGTTGAAGCCGTAGTCGGCGAACTTCTCCATCAGGTCGAAGACGCGGCTGGCGGTGGCGGCGTCGATGCCGCGCCGTTCGGCGCCGGCTTCGAACTTGACCCGTTCCTTGGCCATCTCTTCGGGCTTCTTCTTGCCCATGGCCCGGCGCAGCAAGTCGGCGCCGCCCAGCGTGTAGCCGGCCATGACCTGGGCGATCTGCATCACCTGCTCCTGGTAGACGATCACTCCGTAGGTGGGGCGCAGGATCGGTTCCAGCAGCGGGTGCGGGTAGTCCACCTCGGCGCGGCCATGCCGGCGCTCGATGAAGTCGTCCACCATGCCGGCGCCCAGCGGGCCCGGGCGATACAGCGCCGCCAGCGCGATCAGGTCCTCGAACACCTGCGGCTGCAGCTTGCGGATGTAGTCCTTCATCCCGCGGGATTCGAACTGGAATACCGCCGAGGTCTGGCCCCTGGAAAGAAGGGCGTAGGTATCCGGGTCGTCCAGCGGCAGCGCGCCGACGTCCAGCGGCGACTCGCCGGCGGCGGCGCGCCGGGCATTGATGGCCTTCACCGCCCAGTCGATGATGGTCAGGGTGCGCAGGCCGAGGAAGTCGAACTTGACCAGGCCGACCGCCTCGACGTCGTCCTTGTCGAACTGCGTCACCACCGGGCGTGGGCCGCCTTCTTCGCCGCGCACCGGCGGGTCGGCGTACAGCGGGCAGAAATCGGTCAGCGGCGCCGGCGCGATCACCACGCCGCCGGCGTGCTTGCCGGCATTGCGGGTCAGGTCCTCGAGCCTGCGCGCCAGGTCAATCAGATCGCGTACCTCGTCTTCGGACCGGTAGCGGGCGATCAGCTCCTGCGAGGCCAGGTCCGGATCCCTGCGCGCCTTCTCGCTCATGCCCAGGGCATCGTCCAGGCAGATCCCCAGGGTGTTCGGGATCAGCTTGGCGATGCCGTCCACGAAACCGTAGGGATGGCCGAGCACGCGACCGCAGTCGCGTACCACCGCCTTGGCGGCCATGGTGCCGTAGGTGATGATCTGGCTGACCCGGTCGCGGCCGTACTTGCGGGCGACGTAGTCGATGACCTCGTCGCGCCGGTCCATGCAGAAATCGATGTCGAAGTCCGGCATCGACACCCGTTCCGGGTTGAGGAAGCGCTCGAACAGCAGGTCGTAGCGGAGCGGGTCCAGATCGGTGATCTTCAGCGCGTAGGCCACCAGCGAGCCGGCGCCGGAACCGCGGCCGGGACCGACCGGGATGTCGTTGCGCTTGGACCAGTTGATGAAGTCCGCGACGATCAGGAAGTAGCCCGGGAAGCCCATCTTGCAGATGACGTCGAGCTCGGTTTCCAGGCGGGCACGGTAGCTGGCAGCGTCATGACCGGGGGCCGGCGCGATCCCGCGCAGGCGTTCCTCGAGGCCGCGTCGGGCTTCCTCGCGGATCCAGGTGTCCAGGGTATGGCCTTCCGGCACCGGGAACATCGGCAGGTAGTACTTGCCCAGGCTCAGCTCGAGATTGCAGCGCATGGCCAGTTCGACACTGTTCTCGAGCGCCTCGGGCAGATCGGCGAAGCATTCGGCCATTTCCTCGGCCGACTTCAGGTACTGCTCGGGCGAATACTCGCGCGGGCGCTTGGGATCGTCGAGCACGCGGCCGCCGGCGATGCAGACCCGGGCCTCGTGCGCCTCGAAATCGTCGCGGGAAAGGAATCGCACATCGTTGCTGGCCAGCAGCGGCAGGCCGTGCCGGCCGGCCAGTTCGATCGCCGCGGCGTTGAAGGCCTCCTCGCCCTCGCGGCCGGTCCGGGTCAGCTCCAGATAGAGACGGTCCGGGAAGGCCCGCATCAGCTCATCCAGGGCTAGGGCAGCGGCCTCGTCGCGGCCGGCGGCCAGGTGCCGCCCGAGCGGGCTTTCCCGCCCCGCCAGGGCGATCAGTCCGCGGCAAGCCCCGTACAGCCAGTCCGGCTGCAGCTCGACATGGTCGCCGGCATGGCCGTCCAGATAGGCGCGGCTGAGCAGGCGGGACAGTGACAGGTAGCCTTCGCGATCCTGGCACAGCAGCGTCAGTCGCGCCGGCGCCAGCTCGCCCTGCGCCAGCCACACGTCGGCGCCTGCAATGGGCTTGACCCCGGCCGCTTCGGCGGTCTTGTAGAACTTCACCAGGGCGAACAGATTGCTCTGGTCGGTGATCGCCACCGCCGGCAAGCCCAGCGCGGCGCAGCGCGACACCAGGTCCGGGATGCGGATGCTGGAATCGGCGAGCGAGTACTCGCTGTGCAGGTGCAGGTGGACGTAACGGGGCGTGCTCATGCCGGGTGCCCGGGGCCGGCCGGCAGTTTACCCCGAGGGTGGGGTCGGGCAAGGCTTGACAGTCCCTGGTTGCCAGTGGCCTTGCCGCGGCCCCGTCGGAGAGATGCAAATACTCAGCTGACGCGGATCATCGGCCGCAGCGGCTCGCCGGCGGCATAAGGGCGGGCGCGCAACTCGCGTCGCTGCTGAAGCAGCGCCGCTTCGGCCAGCACGGCGTTTTCCCAGGCCAGGCGGCGCTCGGCCGGCGTGCCGCGCGGACGCCGTTCGCTGCGGAAGCGGCAGAAGTCCTGGTAATCGGCGGCCTCGGCGGCGAAGCTGTCCCAGGCCAGCTCGACCAGCAGGGCGTCGTCGAGCCGGCCGATCAGCGGCAGGTGGTCCGGAATCAGGTCGTGCACTTCCTGCAGGTAGCCCAGCAGCAGCGCCGAACGTTCGCGCAGGCCGGGTTCCGCTTCCCAGTCGTCGTCGGTCAGCATGCGCCGCAGCGGTTCTGCCCGGCACAGGCGTTCGGCCAGCACCGCCTCGGCCCGGGCCGGCGGCAGCGACAGCAACCAGCGGCCGAGGGTGGCGACCTGGTCGGCGCTGATCTCCGGTGCCTCCGGTCGCAGCTCGACCAGCAGGCGGTTGAAGCGCGCCAGTGCTTCGGGTGCCAACACCAGGCCGTCGAGCGAGCGGCGTTTCCCGGGGCCCGGGTGCAGCGATTCGAGCGGCAGGCGGTTTCGTTCGGCGACGGTGTTCATGCGGGGCCTCGTTGTCCGGCCGCCCCGGACCACCCGGGGCCGGCGCTCCATCCTCTGGATGCGCCACCAGCCTGCACCGTTGCAGTCGTTTCCGCCCCGGCCGTTGGTCGGCGTGACCTTTGGCCGGTTCAGTCGCCGGACAGGTCCCGGATCACACCACCCGCAGGCCGCCCTCGAGGGGTCCGTAATCCACGTAGTGCTGATTGCGCACGCGGTGCAGCTGTTCCCACAGCGCGCCTTCCTCCAGGCGCGTGCGCAGCCAGCGCTCGCGATCGGCGTGACCACCGTTCTCGTCGCGGAAGCGGCAGAAGTCGCGGAAGTCCTCCAGCTCGTCGGCGATCATCGGCCAGGCCAACTCCACCAACAGGGCGTCGTCGAGGCGGCCCAGGCGGGGCAGGTCGTCGGGGATCAGGTCGCGCGTCTGTTCGACGTAGTCGAGCAGGCGGCGGATGCGTCGGGCCAGGGCCGGCTCCAGTTGCCAGTCCGGGTCCTCGCACATCCGGCGCAGTTCCTCCAGGCGACCGAGCCTGGCCTGCAGCAGGGCTTCGGCCTCGTGAACGGGCAGTCCGTCCAGCCAGCGCGCCATGCTGGCGAGCGCGGCCTGGTCGACGTGCGGCGCATCAGGGTGCAGTTCGTGGAGAAGGTCGTTGAACGCGGCGATCGCGGCAGGCGCGAGCGGTACCGGCGTGGCGCCAGGTCCCGCGGGCGCTCCGCGCAAGGGCAGGGCCTGGCCTGCCGGAAGGGGAGCGTCGTGACGCATGGCAGTCCTCGCTGCCGGCCAGGAAGTCGGGGCCGTGCGCGGCCGGTCGGCTGAGCCGCCCGCGGCCGCATCCGTGCGGGATGCGCTTATTGGTCTACGCCTGCGGCGCCACGGAGTCAAATTGCCGGCATCAATCGAGAAGGGGCGTGGCCATCGCCGCCCGCACCGGCGCGAAGCTGCGCCGGTGCGCGTCGCAGGGGCCAAGCCGGCGCAGGGCCTGCAGGTGCTCGGGCGTGGGATAGCCCATGTGCCGGGCAAAGCCATAACCCGGGTAGCGTGCGTCGAGTTCGCGCATCAGCGCGTCCCGCGCGGTCTTGGCCAGGATGGAGGCGGCCATGATCGCCGGTTCACGGGCGTCGCCGCGAACCAGGGCGCGGGCCGGGCAGGGCAGGCCGGGCGGCAGCCGGTTACCATCCACCAGGACCAGGTCCGGACCGGGGCGCAAGGCCCGCACCGCACGCGCCATGCCGGCGAGAGTGGCGTGCAGGATGTTGAGGCGATCGATCTCGGCCACGTCCACCCACTCCAGGTGCCAGGCCAGGGCATGTCCGCGGATGAGCGGCGCCACCGCCTCGCGACGCGGTTCCGACAGCGCCTTCGAATCGGCGAGTCCTTCGATCGGCCGGCTGGGGTCGAGAATGACGGCCGCCACCGCGACCGGTCCGGCCAGGGGGCCGCGCCCGGCCTCATCCACGCCAGCGAGCAGTGCCGCTGCGCTCATGGCGGCAGCAGTTCGGCCACGGCATCGGCGGCGTTGGCCGAGGCCTTGCCGCGCAGCTTGGCATGGATGTGTTCGAAACGTGACACCAGGGCCGCACGGGCCTCGGGCCGCTGGAACCAGTGCAGCACCGCCGCGGCCAGGTTGCCCGGGGTGCAGTCGCGCTGCATCAGCTCCGGCACCACCGGCTCGTTGGCCAGGATGTTGGGCAGGCTATAGCGACTGACCCGCATCAGCCCCAGGCCCATGACCAGCCGATAGGTCAGCGGCGAGATGCGATAGCCCACCACCATGGCCCGTTTTGCCAGCATGGCTTCCAGCGCGGCGGTGCCCGAAGCCAGCAGGACCACATCGGCAGCGATCATGGCCTGATGGGCATCGCCGTCGAGCAGCAGCACGTTGGCCAGCGAGCGCCGCGACAGCTCGCGTTCGATGGCCGCGCGACAGGCGCGATTTGCCGCCGGCACCACCACCACCAATCCGGGCAGGCTCACCGTCACTTCCCGGGCGGCTTCCAGGAACGCCGGCCACAACCGCTCGATCTCGCCCAGCCGGCTGCCCGGTAGCACGGCCAGCACCGGAGCCTGCGGATCCAGCCGCAGGCGGGCGCGGGCGGCGGCGCGGTCGGGCGTCATCGGGAAGGCATCGGCCAGCGGATGGCCTACGAAGCGGGCGTCCACGCCGTAGCGCTGGTAGATCGGCGGCTCCATCGGGAACAGGCAGAGTACCCGGTCGGCGCTGCGGCCGATCTTCGCCGCTCGGCCCTGGCGCCAGGCCCAGATCGAGGGGCTGACGTAGTGCACGGTGCGGATGCCGGCCTGCTTGAGCTTGCGCTCCAGGCCCAGGTTGAAGTCGGGGGCGTCCACGCCGATAAAGGCGTCCGGCTGCCATTCCAGCAGCCGGCGACGCAGGCCGGCGCGCAGGCGCAGCAGGCGCGGCAGATGCTTCAGCACTTCCGCCAGGCCCATTACCGCCAGTTCGGAGCAGTCGTGCCAGGCGGCGAAACCTTCGGCGCGCAGCATCGGACCGCCGACGCCGGCGAATTCCGCATCCGGGAAACGGTGCCTCAGCTCGCGGACCAGGCCGGCGGCCAGCAGGTCGCCCGAGGCCTCGCCGGCCACCAGCGCGAACCGCCGCGGTCGGCCGGCGCCCGCCATCACCTTGCCTCAGCGCAGCAGGCCGCGCTGGCTGCGCTCGATGAACTCGAGCATCAGCCGCACGTCCTGCGATTCGCCGGCGCCTTCCGCCAGTTGCGCACGGGCCTCGGCCAGGGGTTTGCCGGACATGTACAGGGCGCGGTAGGCGCGCTTGATCGCAGCGATACGGTCGGCGTCGAAACCGCGCCGTTTCAGGCCCTCGGCGTTGATGCCGCGCGGCGAGGCATATCGGTCTGCCACCATCACGAAAGGCGGTACGTCGGCATTCACCAGGCTTCCCATGCCGATGAAGGCATGGGCGCCGATCGTGCAGAACTGGTGAATGCCGGCAAAGCCGCCCAGGATCACCCAGTCGCCCAGCGTGACATGGCCGGCGAGGGTGGCGTTGTTGGCCAGTACGCAGTGGTTGCCTACCACGCAATCGTGGGCGATGTGCACGTAGGCCATGATCCAGTTGTCGTCGCCGACCCGGGTGGCGCCGCCGCCGTCGCCGGTGCCGCGACTGACGGTGGTGAACTCGAAGAAGGTATTACGATCGCCGATCAGCAGCTGGCTGCGCTCGCCCCGGAACTTCTTGTCCTGCGGATCGTTGCCGAGGGTGGCGTGCGAATGCACGACGTTGTCGCGGCCGATCCGGGTCGGGCCGGTGATGACGCAATGGGCGCCGATGCGGGAGCCGGCACCGATCTCCACGTCGGGGCCGACGACCGCAAACGGCCCGATGACGACGCCGTCGCCCAGGCGGGCGCCCGGATCCACCACCGCCGTCGGATGGATGCCGCCGCTCATTCCCTGCCTTCGGCGCAGAGGATTTCGGCGCTGGCCACTTCCCTGCCGTCCACGCGGCCGATGCAATCGTACAGCGCCATGTTGCGGATCACCCGCTTGACCCGCACTTCGATGTCGAGCTGGTCGCCCGGGCCGACCATGCGGCTGAAGCGGGCGTTGTCCACCTTGACCAGATAAAACAGTTGCCCTTCCTTGTGCGCTTCCGGCGGCGCCGACAGCTGGGTGAGCAGGCCGCCGACCTGGGCCATCGCCTCGATCACGAGCACGCCCGGCATCACCGGCCGGCCGGGGAAATGGCCCTGGAAGTAGGGCTCGTTGTAGGTGACGTTCTTGATCGCGCGGATGCGCCGATGCGGTTCCAGCTCGACCACCCGGTCCACCAGCAGGAACGGGTATCGGTGCGGCAGCAGGTGCAGGATGCACGAGACATCCACGGGCAGCTTGATGGCGTCGTCGCTCATCCGGGGTCTTTCCTTGCTCGATCCTTGGTTGGGGCGCCTATCTTACGCGCCAGTTCGTCCAGTTGCCGGAAGCGAGCGGCATTGCGGCGCCAGGCGCGGGCCTCCTGGACCGGCATGCCGGAGGAGTACTCCCCGGGCTCGCTGATCGACGCGGTGACGAAGCTCATGGCGGTGATGGTCACCCCGTCGCAGATCCGCAGATGCCCGGCGATGCCGGCGGCACCGCCGATCAGGCAGTAGCGGCCGATACTGGCCGAACCGGCCACCGCCACGCAGCCGGCCATGGCGGTGTGGGCGCCGACGCGGACGTTGTGGCCGATCTGCACCTGGTTGTCCAGGCGAACGTCCTCCTCGAGCACGGTGTCGTCGATGGCGCCGCGGTCGATGGTGGTATTGGCGCCGATCTCGCAGTCGTCGCCGACTTGCACGCCGCCCAGTTGCGGCACCTTGATCCAGCGGCCTTCGTCCATAGCCAGGCCAAAACCGTCGGCGCCGAGCACGGCGCCAGGATGGATGCGTACGCGGGCGCCCAGGCGTACCCGGGCCACCAGGGTGACGCGGGCCAGCAGCACGCTGCCCGGGCCGACCTCGCAGTCCTCGCCGACGACGCAGCCCGGTCCGACGACCGCGCCGGCACCGATGCGGCTGCGGGCGCCGACGCTGGCGTGCGGGCCGACATGGGCGTCCGGGGCGATCACCGCGTCGTCGGCGACCACCGCACTCGGATGAATGCCTGCCGGCGTCGCGGCCGGCGGCTCGAACAGCGCGGCGATGCGGGCAAAGGCCACGTAGGGATCGCGGGCGATCAGGCAGGGAACCGGGCAGTCGGCCGCATCGGCCTCGCGCAGCACCACGGCGGAGGCGCCGGTTCCGGCCAGCCCGCGCCGGTACTTCGGATTGGCCAGGAAGGCCAGCTGGCCGGGGCCGGCGCCGGCCAGAGTGCCGACGCCGCGAATCCGAACCGTGCCGTCTCCGCGCAGTCCCAAGTCGAACCGCGCCGCCAGTTCGGCCAGGGCATGGTCCTGTTCCCGCGCGGGCAAGGCAGACTCCTCAGAATGTGCCGCCGAAGGTGAACTGCACGCGTTCGATGCGGTCGCTGCGCTCATACTGGAGCGGGATCGCGTAGCTGATCGCGATCGGACCCATCGGCGATTGCCAGGTCAGGGAAATGCCGGTGGAAATGCGCAGGGTCTTGGCTTCCCAATCATCGTAGCCGAGATAGACGTTGCCGACGTCCACGAAGGCGGACAGCCTGGCAGCCCGCGTCTCGAATGCCGTCGGGAAAATGAACTCGAGGTTGCCCAGGGTCTTCAGCGATCCTCCCAGCGGCTGCGGGAACCCACTGCCGCTAAAGGAGTAGGTTGGGCCGACCGTATTGGTCTCGAAGCCGCGAATGGAGCCCGGTCCGCCGACGTAGTAGTTGCGGAAGAACGGCAGGCCGCACTTGGCGGTATCGGTGATGACATCACCCTCGTTGTCGAACGTCGGGCAGTTGCTCTTGGCGGTGTCGCCGTAACTGTCGCCGAAGCCGACGTCGGCACCAATCTTGAGTACCAGCCACGAAGCCAGGGGCAGGTACTTCTCGTAGCTGTAGTTGATCCGGTAATACTCCAAGTCGCTTCCTGGCAACACCACCTCTCCGCCTATGCGATGGTAGGAGCCGCGTGTCGGCATCAGATAGTCGTTGCGCGAGTCGCGCAGCCAGCCTGCCTGCAGCCGCCAGGCATTGACGTTCCACTGGCGCAGGTTGCCGCAAGCCTGCTGGTCAGGGGTGCCCGGATCGTCGTCGTCGTTTTCCGGGGGTGTCGTTTCGTCGTCGTCATCGTCGACATCGAAACAGGGAAAGTAAGCCCGATCGCCCAAGGTGGCCACGAGGTATTCGATCAATGGCGGCGGCGTCGAGCCGTCGGATGTGGTGATTTCGTTGCGATCGATGCCCAGGGCAAACTGCACCGTATCGGTCTCGGTCAGTGGAATGCCCACCTGCACGTCGGCGGATGCCACCGTATTGTCGTAACGGGCAAGGTTGGAATCGCGACTGGCGTACTGCAGGTCCCGGTAGGAAAGGTTGTAGCCGAGGCTTATGCCGTCATCGGTGAAATACGGGTCGGTGTAGGAGAAGCCGAACTGGCGCGAGTAGCTGTTGTTCTGCACTTCCAGGGAGAACCGGTTGCCGGTGCCGAGGAAGTTGTTCTGGACCAACTGAATGCTGGTGATCAGGCCGTAGGTTTCCTGGTAGCCCAGGCCAAAGGTGAACTGGCCGGAGTTTCGCTCCTTGACGTTGACCACGACATCCACCTGGTCGGGTTGCCCGGCCACTTCCGGTGTCTGGATGTCGACCTCCTCGAAGAATCCCAGCCTCTGAAGGCGGACCTTGGAGCGATCTATCGCCGCCTGCGAGTACCATGCGCCTTCGAACTGGCGCATCTCGCGTCGCAGCACCTCGTCTGCGGTGCTGGTGTTTCCCTTGAAGACGATCCGTCGAACCTGAACGCGCGGGCCGGGTTCGACGTAGAAGTTCAATGCAACGGTACGGTTATCGCGATCCAGGGTCGGCACTGGCGTCACCTGGGCGAAGGCGTAGCCGATGTTGCCGAGCGTGGCCGTGATCGCGTCAGTGGTGAACTCGACCCGCGCCCGCGAGAAGGTGTCGCCCTCGGCGATCATCAGCAGCTTCTCGACGTCTTCCTGCGGAAGCACGGTGTCGCCGGAGATGCGCACGTCGGAAACCGTGTAGACCTCGCCCTCGACGACGTTGGCGGTGACGAAGATGTCGCGCCTGTCCGGACTGATCGCCACCTGGGTGGACTCGATGTTGAAGTCCACGTAGCCGCGGTCGAGGTAGTAGTTGGTCAGCTTTTCGAGATCGCCGGAGAGCTTTTCCCGCGAGTACTGGTCATCGCGCCGGTACCAGGACAGCCAGTTGCTGGTGTTGGACTCCCAGCCGCGGCGCAGCTGGGTTTCCGTGAACAGGTCGTTGCCGACGATGTTGATGTCGCGGATCTTCGAGGCTTTTCCCTCGGCGATCGTGATGGTGATGTCCACCCGGTTGCGGTCGAGCTCGGTCACGGTCGGCCGGATGGTGACGCCGTACTTGCCGCGATTGTTGTACTGGCGCAGGAGCTCCTGGGTCACCCGGTCCAGGGCCATCGGGTCGTAGGTTTCGCCCTCGGCCAGGCCGATGTTCGCCAGGCCCTTGGTCAGATCCTCGGTCTTGACGTCCTTGTTGCCGACCAGGGTGATCCGGTTGATGGCCGGGCGCTCCTCGACCACCACCACCAGGATGTCGCCCTGGCGCTCGAGCCGCACGTCGTCGAAGAAGCCGGTACGGAACAGCGCCCTGATCGCCTCGCTGGAACGGGTGCGATCGAGCAGGTCGCCCCGCTCCACCGGCAGGTAGGTGAAGACGGTGCCGGTGGAGATGCGCTGAAGGCCCTCCACACGAATGTCCGAGACGGTGAACGGCTCGAATTCCTGGGCCTGGACCGGGGCGGCGAGGGCGGCGGCGAGCGCGAGGCTCAGGAGGCGGCGGCGGGCGATCGGTCGCGTCATCATCAATCCGTGGGTGTTTGCGGGCGGAACGTTGCCCGCGATGGAGGTGGGGTCAGGATCCGAGCCGGAGGATGTCGTTGTAGAAGGCCAACCCCATCAGCCCGGCCAACAGGACCAGGCCGATGTATTGCCCTGCCATCAAGACACGCTCGCCAACCGGACTGCCCTTGACCAGCTCGATAAGGTAATACAGCAGGTGCCCGCCATCCAGTATGGGGATCGGCAGCAGGTTCATGATGCACAGGCTGAGCGACAGGATCGCCAGGAAGTTGAGGAACCAGGCCGGCCCCAGGCTGGCGCTGCCATTGGCGACCCGGGCGATGGTGATCGGACCAGAGATGTTCTTGAGCGACGCCTGACCGGTGACCATGCGCCAGAGCATGCCGGTCACGTCCCGGGTCATGCGCCAGGTTTCCGACAGCGCCGCCGGGATCGCCGCCAGCGGCCCGTGCCGCAGCAGCGCGTTGGCCTCCGGGGCCGCCGCCAGCACGCCCAGTTGCCAGGCCGGACCGCGCTCCGTCTCGACCCGGCGCGGGCTCACCGGCAGCGATACCCGCCGACCATCGCGTTCGACCAGGACCGTCAGGGGACGATCCGCGCCGGCCAGCGCCTGCAACATCGGCGCCAGCTGGTCCCAGGTATGTACCGGCAGACCGTTCAGGGCGAGGATGCGGTCGCCTGGCCGGAGCCGTCCGTCGGCGGCCGAGCCGGGCGCCACCTCGGCCACCACCGGCGGCCAGGCAGGCACCAGACCGAGGCTGGAGAAGGGGCGTTCCTCGTCGAGCGCCAGACCCGGGCGGTCCAGGGGCAGGATGCGCACTCGCTCGCCGCCGCCGACCGTGCGGACCCGCACCGGGGTCGGCTCGCGGTCGATGGCGGCGGTGGCAAGGGCGATGCCGGCCTCGGTGAGGGTGCGGATCTGGCGTTCTCCCACTGCCAGGATGCGGTCCCCGGGCTGGAAGCCGGCCTCGGCGGCGATGCCTTCGGCGCGGCCGACCTCGGGCAGGCTGTCGGGCTTGCCGACCAGGAACATGGCCCACAGCAGGGCCACACACAGCAGCAGGTTCGCCAGCGGTCCGGCGGCGACGATGGCGATGCGCTGGCCGACCGGCTTGCGGTTGAAGGCCTCGCCGCGCTGGTCCGGCGGCACCTCGACCTCGCGTTCGTCCAGCATCTTCACGTAGCCGCCCAGCGGCAGGGCCGCCACCACGTACTCGGTACCGTCCCTGCCCAGACGCTTCCAGAGCGGCCGGCCGAATCCGACCGAAAAACGCAGCACCCGCACCCCGCAACGGCGCGCCACCCAGTAATGGCCGAACTCATGGAAGGTGACCAGCAGCCCCAGGCTGACGATCAGCCACCAGACCGAGCCGAAGAATTCGCTCATCGCCGCCCCCTGTCGATCAGCGATTCCGCCACGCGACGCGCCTGCGCGTCCAGCGCCAGCAGTTCGTCGAGGCTGTCAGTGAGACCGCCGGGCAGGACATCGAGGCTGGCCTGGATCAGGTCGGGAATGCCAAGGAAAGCCAGCCGGCCCTGAAGAAAGGCTGAAACCGCCACTTCGTTGGCGGCGTTGAGCACGGCAGTGGCGCCGCGGCCGGCGGCCAGGGCACGGTAGGCCAGGCCCAGGCAGGGAAAGGCCTCGTGGTCCGGGCGCTCGAAGTCGAAGCGGGCGAGGGCGGCCAGATCCAGCGGTGCCACCCCGGATTCGATGCGTTCAGGCCAGGCCAGGCCGTGGGCCAGGGCGGTGCGCATGTCCGGGTTGCCGAGTTGGGCCAGCACCGAGCCGTCCACGTAGTCCACCAGGGAATGGATGACGCTCTGCGGGTGCACCACCACCTCGATGGCCTCGGGCGGAAGTCCGAACAGGTGCCGGGCCTCGATCACTTCCAGGCCCTTGTTCATCAGCGTGGCGGAGTCCACCGAGATCTTCCGCCCCATGGACCAGTTCGGGTGGGCGCAGGCCTGGTCCGGACTGATGTCGGCCAGCTGCTCGCGGCGGCGGCCGCGGAAGGGGCCGCCCGAGGCGGTCAGCAGCAAGCGGCGCACACCCTGGCGACTGCCGTCGGCCGGCAGGCACTGGAAAATGGCATTGTGCTCGCTGTCCACCGGGAGCAAGGTGGCATCGCCCTCGCGTACCGCCTGGACCAGCAGTTCGCCGGCCAGCACCACCGATTCCTTGTTGGCCAGCAGCAGGCGCTTGCCGGCCCGGGCCGCGGCGAGGGTGGAGGCGACGCCGGCGGCGCCGACGATGGCCGCCACCACGGTGTCGTTGGACGGGTCGGCGGCTACCTCCTGCAAGCCTTCCTGGCCGGCCAGGGCACGGGTGGCCAGCCCGAGCGCGCGCAGGCCCTCGCGCAGCGCCGGCCAGGCAGCCGGGTCGGTCACGACGGCGGCCTCGGGCCGGAAGCGCGCGCACAGGCTCAACAGCTCCTCCACCCGGGAGTGGGCGCTGAGAGCGCCGACCCGGAACCGGTCGGGATGGCGGGCCACCACGTCGAGGGTCGAGCCGCCGATCGAGCCGGTTGCCCCGAGCAGGGCGATCGTTCTCACAGGCCCAGCCATGCCTTGCCCACCGCGAACACCGGCAGGGCCGCCAGCAGGCTGTCCAGCCGGTCCATGACGCCGCCGTGGCCCGGAAAGATCCGGCCCGAATCCTTCAGGCCGGAGTGACGCTTCATCAGGCTTTCCAGCAGATCGCCCACCACCGAGGCGACCGCGGCCAGCAGCACCAGCAGGACCAGGGCAGGCAGCTGGCGCCAGCCCAGACCCAGCAGGCCGAAACCCAGCACTGCCAGCAATGCGCAGGCCGTCAGGCCGCCCCAGACGCCCTCCCAGCTCTTGTTCGGGCTGACCGCCGGGGCCAGCTTGCGCCGGCCGAACTTCGAGCCGGCGAAATAGGCGCCGCTGTCGGCCGCCCAGACCAGCGCGATCGCGAACAGGGCCCAGCGTGGGCCCAGTTCGCCGGCATGCAGCCAGACCAGGGCACACCACGCCGGTACGACCGCCAGGCTGCCGGCCAGCAACTTCAAGGCTCCGGCGCCCTGGCCCTCGCCGTCGGCAAACCCCGGGTGCAACACCCAGAGCACCACCGCCAGCCACCAGAGCACGCCCAGCAGGGCCAGCAGCTTGAGCGGGAACAGGCTGGGCCCGGCGCCCCAGGCCAGGGCGGCAATCAGCAGCGCGTTGGCGGCCAGGAAGGCGATCCGGGGCAGGGTGTCGCTCAGGCCGGCGAAGGCGGTCCACTCCCACAGGCCGGCCAGCAGCACGGCGGCGACCAAGGCCGCCAGCCAGGGCGTGGGCAGCAGCAGCAGCGCCAGGACCGGCAACGGCGCCAGCAGCAGGGCGGTGGTGACCCGCTGGCGCCGGCTCATGTGCCGCCTCCGGCCAGCTGGGCGCTGGTCAGGCCGAAGCGCCGCTCGCGCCGAGCGTAATCGGACAGCGCGCGCTCCAGCAGGGCCTCGTCCAGATCCGGCCACAGCGTCTGGGTGAACCACAGCTCGGTGTAGGCCAGTTGCCAGAGCAGGAAGTTGGAGATCCGCATGTCGCCGCCGGTGCGGATGAACAGGTCGGGCTCGGGCAGGCCGGCCAGTCCCAACCGGGAGGCCAGCAGCGATTCGTCTATGGAGGCCGGGTCCAGCCGGCCGGCCGCGGCTTCCGCGGCCAACTCCCGGCAGGCGCGGGCGATGTCCCAGCGGCCGCCGTAACCGATCGCCAGGGTGAGGACGAGGCCGGTGTTGCCGGCGGTCGCGGCCTCGGCCCGGGCCATGCGTTCGCGGATCTCCTGGGGGAAGGCGGCGCGTTCGCCGATGAAGCGCAGACCGACCCCGCGCCGGGCCAGTTCGTCCACTTCCGTGTCCAGCGTGCGCATGAACAGCCTCATCAAGGCGCCGACCTCCTCGGCCGGGCGCTTCCAGTTCTCGCTGCTGAAGGCGAACAGGGTCAGGGCCGGGATGCCGCGGGCCAGGCAGAAATCGATGCAGATCCGCACCGCCCGGGCGCCGGCACGGTGGCCGAAGGTGCGCGGGCGATGGCGGCGCTCGGCCCAGCGGCCGTTGCCGTCCATGATGATGGCCAGGTGGCGGGGCAGGTGGCCGGCGTCAGACGAGGAAGGCATGGGCCGGCGCGGCTCAGACCGCCATGAGCTCCTGTTCCTTGGCCTTGACCACGTCGTCCACGTCCTTGACGTGCTTGTCGGTCAGCTTCTGGATGTCGTCCTCGGCGCGCCGGGCCTCGTCCTCGGTGATCTGCTTGTCCTTCAGCAGCTCCTTGACGTGCTGGATGGCGTCGCGGCGGACGTTGCGGACGGCCACCTTGGCGTTCTCGCCCTCGTGGTGCACGTGCTTGCTGAGCTCCTTGCGCCGCTCTTCGGTCAGCGGCGGCAGGTTGATGCGGATCACCTGGCCGGCGGTGTTGGGCGTCAGGCCAAGGTCGGAGGCCAGGATGGCCTTTTCCACCGCCGACACCATGCCCTTCTCCCAGGGCGTGATGGTGATCGAGCGGGCATCGGAGACGGCCACCGTGGCCACCTGGCTGAGCGGCATGTCCGAGCCGTAGTAGTTCACCTTCAGGTGGTCCACCAGGGCAGTGCTGGCGCGGCCGGTGCGCAGCTTGGTCAGTTCCTGGCGCAAGGCCTCGACCGACTTGGCCATCCGGGTCTGGGCGTCCTTCTTGATCTCGTTGAGCATCGCGGGCTCCGCGTCGTTCTGGGCTATCGGCAGGGAAGGCGGGGATTATAGGCCTTGCGCCGGCGTCCGCCTCAGTGGTGATCGCCTTCGGCTACCAGGGTGCCCAAAGGCTCGCCGCGAAGGATCCGCATCAGCGCGCCCGGCTGCATCATGTCGTAGACCCGCACCGGCACCCGGTTCTCGCGGCACAGGGCGAAGGCGGCGGTGTCCATCACCTGCAGGTTGCGGGCGATCACCTCGTCGTAGCCCAGCCGCTCGAAGCGCCTGGCCTTGGGGTTCTTCTTCGGGTCGCTATCGTAGATGCCGTCCACCTTGGTGGCCTTGAGCAGGAGATCGGCGCCGATCTCGCTGGCGCGCAGGGCGGCGGCCGAGTCGGTGGTGAAGAAGGGGTTGCCGGTACCGGCGGCGAACAGGCAGATACGACCCTTCTCCATGTGCCGGATGGCGCGCCGGCGGATGTAGTCTTCGCAGACCTCGTTGATCTTGATCGCGCTCATCACCCGGGCGTAGCCGCCTTCCTTTTCCAGGGCATCGGCCATGGCCAGGGCGTTGATGACGGTGGCCAGCATGCCCATGTGGTCGCCGGTGACCCGGTCCATGCCGGCGGCAGCGAGGCCGGCGCCGCGGAAGATGTTGCCGCCGCCGATCACCAGGCCGATTTCGGCGCCGGCACGCTGCGCTTCGACGATGTCCCGCGCCAGGGTCTTCAGGACCTTCGGGTCGATGCCGTAGTCCTCGTCGCCCATCAGGGCCTCGCCGGAGAGCTTGAGCAGGATGCGGCGGTACTTCAGCGGGCTGGCGCTCATGGGGTTCTCCGGGCGGGGCAGACAAACGACCGGATTCTATCCGATGATCCGCGCCGCCGCGCGAAGGGATTCGGGGCGCCGCGGGCGAGAAGAGAAAGGGCCGCGAGTTGCCCCGCGGCCCTTCCGGGACGGCGTGCGGCCGGACGATCAGGCCAGGCCGGCCTGCTTCATCACCTCGGCGGCGTAATCCTCGACCACCTTCTCGATGCCCTCGCCGACGGCCAGGCGCTGGAACTGCACGACCTCGGCACCAGCGGCCTTGAGCACCTGCTCGACCGTCTGGTTGGTGTCGATCACGTAGGGCTGGCCGTACAGGGTGACTTCGTTGACGATCTTCTGCACCTTGCCCGAGATGATCTTCTCGAGGATCTCGGCCGGCTTGTTGCGGTCCTTCTCCGGCATCTTGGCCAGCTCGATCTCCTTCTCCTTGGCGAGGAAGTCGGCCGGAACGTCGGAGGCCTTGTTGTAGGGTGGGTTCATCGCCGCCACGTGCATGGCGATGCCGCGCGCAAGCTCGGCGTCGCCGCCCTTGAGCTCGACCAGCACGCCGATGCGGCCGCCGTGGATGTAGGCGGCGACGGTGTTGCCGCTGTCGATACGGACCAGGCGGCGGACCTGCACGTTTTCGCCGACCTTGGCGACGACGGCGGCACGGGCCTCCTCGACGGTCTCGCCGGAAGCGACCCTGGCCGCCTTCAGCGATTCCGCGTCGGCGGCGCCGGACTTCAGCGCGGCCTGGGCCACGGCCTCGGCGAATGCGCCGAAGTTTCCGTCCTTGGCCACGAAGTCGGTCTCGGAATTGATCTCGACCAGCACCGCCTTGCCGCCGTCCTGGGCGGCGACGATGCGTCCCTCGGCGGCGACGCGGCCGGCCTTCTTGTCGGCCTTGGCCAGGCCCTGCTTGCGCAGCCACTCGGCGGCGGCGTCGATGTCGCCCTTGTTCTCGGTCAGGGCCTTCTTGCATTCCATCATGCCGGCGCCGGTGCGCTCACGCAGTTCCTTGACGAGGCTCGCAGTGATTTCCATGGGGGTCTCCAGCTAGAAACGGGTCGCGACGGCAAGGCGCCGTCGCGCGGATTCGACGAAGGCCGCGGCGCCGTCCGGCGCCACGGCAGGGCGGGCCTTACTTGGCCTCGCGGCTGCGGCGCGGGGCGCGGCGCGGGGCGGACTTCTTCTCTTCCTTTTCTTTCGCCACCGGGTTGCCCTCGGCGTCCAGCTCGACGAAGTCGTCGGCGGCGGCGACGGCGGCCTGCGGCGAGGCGGCCTTGCCTTCGAGCACGGCATCGGCGGCGGCGCGCACGTACAGCTGCACGGCGCGGATGGCGTCGTCGTTGCCCGGGATGGCGTAGTCCACCAGGTTCGGGTCGTAGTTGGTGTCCACCACGGCCACCACCGGGATGCCGAGCTTCTTGGCTTCCTGCACGGCGATGTTCTCGTGGCCGATGTCGATCACGAACAGGGCATCGGGCAGGCGGTTCATGTCCTTGATGCCGCCCAGGGAAGCCTCGAGCTTGTCGCGCTCGCGGCGCAGGCCCAGCACTTCGTGCTTGACCAGCTTCTCGAAGGTGCCGTCGGTCTCGGCCGCCTCGAGCTCCTTCAGGCGGGCGACCGACTTCTTCACGGTGGCGAAGTTGGTCAGTGTGCCGCCGAGCCAGCGCTGGGCCATGTACGGCATGCCGCAGCGTTCGGCCTCCTCCTTGATGGCCTCGCGTGCCGAGCGCTTGGTGCCGACGAACAGCACGGTGCCACGCTTCTGGGCGATGCCGGAGATGAAGTTCATCGCGTCCTGGAACAGCGGCAGGGTCTTTTCCAGGTTGATGATGTGGATCTTGCCGCGGGCGCCGAAAATGTACGGCGCCATCTTCGGGTTCCAGTAGCGGGTCTGGTGGCCGAAGTGGACGCCGGCTTCCAGCATCTGGCGCATGGTGACCTGGGACATCGGGTATTGCTCCTGACAGGGGAACCGGCCGCCGGACAAGGGTTGGGCGGTGCGCCGCCCGGACGGGCGGGCAGGGTTCCGGGGTTGGGCCTCCCCGTCGCCTCCGTGTCCGAACCCCGGAGACGACTCCTGGGCACCCCGGCACGGGGAATGGCGGCGGGTGTGGATTCGCCGGTGACGCCCGGCGTGGGCGGCCTGGAGCCCGGTCAGGGCCCGGCAAAGCTGCGGGAGTATATCCGGCTGGCCCAAGTGCCTGCAAGTATTGGATAATCCGGGCCCATGAAGATCAGCCTCAAGAGCCCCCGGGAGATCGCCGCCATGCGCGAGGCCGGCCGCCTGGCCGCCGAGGTGCTGCAGGTGGTGGCTCCGCACGTGAAGCCCGGGGTCAGCACGGCCGAACTGGACCGGATCTGCCACCGGCACATCGTAGAGGTCCAGAAGGCGATTCCGGCCAACCTGGGTTACAAGGGCTTCCCCGCCACGGTCTGCACCTCGGTCAACAATGTGATCTGCCACGGTATCCCGAGCGACGCCAAGGTGCTCAAGGACGGCGACATCATCAACATCGACGTCACCGTCATCAAGGATGGCTGGCATGGCGACACCAGCCGCATGTACTTCGTCGGCGAGCCGAGCGTGAAGGCCCGACGCCTGGTCGAGGCGACCCGCGAGGCCATGTTCCGCGGCATCCGGGCGGTGCGTCCGGGCGCCACCCTGGGCGACATCGGACATGCCATCCAGAGCTATGCCGAGGCCCAGCGTTTCTCGGTGGTGCGCGAGTACTGCGGCCACGGCATCGGCCGGGTTTACCACGAGGACCCGCAGGTGCTGCACTACGGGCAGCCCGGTACCGGCCTGCAACTGCGCGAAGGCATGACCTTCACCATCGAACCGATGATCAACGAGGGCGCAAGGCATACCCGCCTGCTGCCCGACGGCTGGACCGTGGTGACCCGTGACAAGTCGCTGTCGGCGCAGTGGGAGCACACCGTGGCGGTGACGGCCGATGGGGTCGAGATCCTGACCCGGCTGCCCGGCGACGACAACGAGCTCTGAGCGGGGACGGCCGGTGAGCGCCGTGCAGCCCGTACACGAGACCGGCCTGGCCGGCCTGCTGGCCGGCGCGGCCACGCCGGACGCCTGGCGTGAGAAGGCCCGGACCGGCCTGGCGGCCGGCCGGGAAGCGCTGCGTCGCCGGTTCGAAGCCGGAGAGGCCGTGGACCGGCTGGTGCCGGCCTGCTGCGCCGATGCCGATGCCCTGGTGCTGTCGGCCTGGCGGCTGTGCCTGCCGGAGGACGCGCCGCTGCACTTGCTGGCTACCGGCGGCTACGGTCGGCGTGAGCTGTATCCGCAGTCGGACATAGACCTGCTGGTGCTGGGAGAGCCCGAGGCCCAGCAGGCCCACGAGGCCGCCATCGGCCGTTTTCTCTCCCTTCTGTGGGATGCCGGCCTGGCCACCAGCCACGCCGTACGCTCGCTGGCCCAGTGCGCGGAAGCGGCCGGCACCGACATCACTGTGCTGACGGCGATGATGGAGAGCCGCCTGCTGGCAGGCGATACGGCCATGCCCGCTGCCCTGGCCGCGGCCCTGGCGCCGCCGGGGCTGTGGCCGCCCGCGGACTATTTCCGTGCCAAGCGTGCCGAACAGATGCAGCGGCATGCCCGCTTCAACGATACCGCCTACAACCTCGAGCCCAACATCAAGGAAGGCCCGGGCGGGCTGCGCGACCTGCAGACGGTCACATGGATGGGCATGCGGCTGTACGGCGTGCCCGGCCTGCGCGCCCTGGTGCCGCTGGGCCTGCTGGGCGAGGACGAGTGCGCCAGCCTGGAGCGCGAATGGCGGGTGCTGGCCCGGCTGCGCTTCGGTTTGCACCTGCTGGCCGGGCGGCGCCAGGAGCGCCTGGGCTTCGACCACCAGAAGGCCCTGGCGGCCCTGTTGGGCCTGCGCGACGAACGCCGCGACAACCTGGCGGTCGAACAGATGATGCAAGGTTTCTTCCGCGCTGCCGCCACCGTCATCCGCATCAATGACCGCCTGCTGCAGCGCTTCGAGGAACAACTGGCTGGCGAGGAACTGCCCGAACCGGTCGGCGAACGCTACGAATTGCGCCATGGCTATCTCGCCATGCGCGAACCCGAACGCCTGCGCGCCGGCATGGCGCCGATGATCGAGTTGTTCGCCGCCTGGGCCGGCGCGCCGCTGGCGCGCGGCCTGCACTCGGAAACCGCCCGCGCCCTGGGCGAATCGCTGGGTGCGATCCGCCCCTATGGCGAACAGCCCGCGGCCACCCGTCAGGCCTTCATGGCCCTGCTGCAGGGCCCGGCGGCGGTGACGACCCTGACCCGCATGGCCAGGCTGGGTGTGCTGGGCCGCTACCTGCCGGCCTTCGGCCAGGTGGCCGGGCGCATGCAGTACGACCTGTTTCATGTCTACACCGTGGATCAGCACACGCTGACCGTGCTGGCGCACATGGACGGCTTCGCCCGCGGCCCGGATCCGCGTTTCGCCCTGGCCCACGAGGTGCTGCCGCGGCTGCGCAAGCCGCACCTGCTGCTGCTGGCCGGCCTGTTCCACGACATCGCCAAGGGCCGCGGCGGCGACCACAGCGAACTGGGTGCGGTGGACGCGCGTGCCTTCGCCGAGGCGCACGCGCTGCCGCAGGCCGACACCGACCTGGTGGCCTGGCTGGTGGAGAAGCACCTGCTGATGTCGGTGACCGCCCAGCGCCAGGACATCTCCGACCCGGACGTGGTGGCGCGTTTCGCCCGCGAGGTGGCCGACCGCGAGCATCTCGACTACCTCTACCTGCTGACCTGTGCCGACATCGCCGGCACCAGTCCCAAGCTGTGGAACGCCTGGAAGGACCGGCTGCTGGCCGACCTGTACGCGGCCACCCGCTTCGCCCTGCGGCGTGGCCTGGAGAACCCGGTGCATGCCAACGAGATCGTTGCCGAGACCCGGGCGGCAGCAATGGAGCGGCTGCTGGCCGAGGGCCTGTCCAGGCAGGAGGTGGAGCGGATCTGGGCGGCCTACCCGGACGTCGGTTTCCTGCGCTACCGGCCCGAGCAGATAGCCTGGCAAACGCTCGGCATCGCCGGTGCCGGCGGTGAGGAAACCATCGTGCTGGTACGCCCGCATGCCGCCGGCGGCGGTCTGGAAGCCTTCCTGCGCACGCCGGACCGGGACGGCCTGTTCGCGGCCATCGTCGCCACCTTCGACCGTTTGGGGCTGAACGTGCTGGAGGCGCGGGTGCTGGGCTCCAGCGACGGCCACGCGCTGGACAGCTTCCAGCTGATGTCGCCGCAGGGCACACCGCCGGAGCCTGCGCAGGTGGCGGCAGCCCTGCGCGCCGCCTTGCGCGATCCGGCCCGGGTGCGGCCGTCGCGGCGGGCGGCCCCGCGTCAACTGCGCCACTTCCGGGTGCCGGTACAGGTAGGCTTCGACCATCTGGCCGACGGCAGCGGTACCCGGATGAGCCTGGTCTGTACCGACCAGCCCGGTCTGCTGGCACAGGTGGCGCAGGTGCTGCGCCAGCATCGGCTGCGCGTGCACGATGCCCGCATCGCCACCTTCGGCGAGCGGGTCGAAGACTTCTTCCTGCTGACCGACGAGCGCGATCGTGCCATCGGCGAGCAGGCCAGACTGGAAAGCTTGCGCGAGGCGATCGTCGCCTGCGTGGATGGAGACGGCGGACATGGCAAGGAAAAAGCCCAGCACTGAACAACTTCAGGCGATCATCGAGGATGCCTTCGAGCGTCGCGCCACCCTGACCGCGGCGGAGATCGAGGGCTCGACCCGGCCGGCGGTGGAAGAGGCCATCGCCCTGCTGGAATCGGGCAAGGGGCGGGTGGCGGTACCCGGCGCCAAGGGCTGGGAAGTGAATGCCTGGCTGAAAAAGGCAGTGCTGCTGTACTTCCGGGTGAACGACATGCATCTGGTCGAGGCCGAGCCGGCGCCGTACTGGGACAAGGTGCCGTTGCGCTTCGAAGGCTTCGACGAGGCCGAATTCCACAAGCTCGGCGCCCGCGTCGTGCCCGGTGCGGTCGTCCGTGCCGGCGCCCACATCGGCAAGGACGTGGTGCTGATGCCGAGCTTCGTCAACATCGGCGCCTATGTCGGCGCCGGCACCATGGTGGACACATGGGCCACCATCGGCAGTTGCGCCCAGGTAGGCAAGAACTGCCACATCAGCGGCGGCGCCGGCATCGGCGGGGTGCTCGAGCCGCTACAGGCCAGCCCGACCATCATCGAGGACGATTGTTTCATCGGTGCCCGCTCCGAGATCGTCGAGGGCGTGGTGGTGGAGAAGGGCAGCGTGATCGGCATGGGCGTGTTCATCGGCCAGTCCACCCGCATCTACAATCGCCTGACCGGCGAGATCGGCTACGGCCGGGTGCCGGCCGGCAGCGTGGTGGTGTCCGGCTCGCTGCCGTCCGCCGATGGCCGCTACTCGCTTTACTGCGCCGTCATCGTCAAGCAGGTGGACGCGAAGACGCGGGCCAAGACTTCGGTCAACGAGCTGCTGCGTGGTGCCGTGGAGTAGTTTCTCGCCGCGGACGAACGCGGACGAGCACAGACCATGAGGCTTTATTCGCGTTCATCCGCGTCAGAACAATACCGACAGGAACCCAGCAATGGTAACGGTGTACGGCTTGGCCACCTGCGATACGTGCCGGAAGGCGCGCAACTGGCTGCAGCGCTTCGGCGTCGAGTTCGGTTTCGTGGACTATCGCGAGAACCGGGTGCCGCCGGAGACGCTCAGGTCCTGGGCCACCCAACTGGGCGGCTGGGAGAAGCTGGTCAACAAGGCCTCAACCACCTGGCGGCAGTTGCCCGAAGCGAGAAAGTCTCCCGGCAGCGATCCGGAATGGACCTTGCTGCTGAAGGAGTACCCGCAACTGGTGAAGCGACCGGTGCTGGTCACCGATGACGGCACCGTCAGCGTCGGTTTCACCGACAATGCCTGGAAGGCCCGCTTCGGGGTCCGCAAGTGAGCGATGTTCTGCGGCTGACGAAGGAACTGATCGCCCGGCCCTCGGTGACGCCCGAGGATGCCGGCTGCCAGGCCCTGTTGTCGGCGCGCCTGCAGGCGGCCGGCTTCAGGTGCCGGCAGCTGGACTTCGGTGCGGTGAAGAACCTCTGGGCCAGTCACGGCGAGGGCGGCCCGGTGCTGTTGTTCCTCGGCCATACCGATGTGGTGCCGCCCGGCCCGCGCGAAGCCTGGGACAGCGACCCGTTCGAACCGGTCGAGCGCGATGGCTGGCTGTACGGACGTGGCGCCGCCGACATGAAGGGCAGCGTCGCCGCCATGCTGGTGGCGCTGGAGCGGTTCGTCGCCGCCCATCCCGGCCACCCGGGCACCGTCGCCCTGCTGCTGACCTCGGACGAGGAGGGCGATGCCATCGACGGCGTGCGCCGTGTCGCCCAGCATCTGCGCGAAACCGGCCAGCCTGTGCACTACTGTGTCACCGGCGAGCCCTCGTCGAAGGAGCACCTGGGCGACCTGTTGCGCGTCGGCCGCCGCGGCACGCTCTCGGGTACCCTGCTGGCCAAGGGCATCCAGGGCCATGTCGCCTATCCGGACAAGGCGCGCAATCCCATCCACGACCTGATGCCGGCCCTGGCCGAGCTGTGTGCCCGGCGCTGGGACCCGGGTTACCCGGAGTTCCCGCCTACCAGCTTCCAGATCTCCAACATCCACGCCGGCACCGGCGCCAACAACGTCATCCCGGGGCACTGCGAGCTGCTGTTCAACTTCCGCTACAACCCCGGCTGGCAGGCGGAGGCGCTGCAGAGGGAGGTCGAGGAGACGCTGCGCCGGCACGGCGTGGACTTCGAGTTGCGCTGGCATCGCGGCGGTGAGCCTTTCCTCACGCCGGAAGGCCGGCTGCGGGCGGCGGCGCGGGCCGCCATCGCCGCCACCTGTGGCGGCATCGTGCCGGAGGAAAACACCGGTGGCGGCACCTCGGACGCCCGTTTCATCGCGCCCCTGGGCGCCGAGGTGGTGGAGCTGGGTCCCGTGAATGCCAGCATCCACAAGGCCAACGAGCGCATAGCGGTGGCGGAACTCGAGCATCTCCCCATGCTGTACCGGGAACTCGCCGAGCGCCTGCTGCTCGCCTGACCCTCCGCTTCTTCCGGTCGCCGCGGTTCAGGCCGCGGCGTTGAACCAGGCCTGCTCGGCCGGGGCTTGCGCCTTCACCGTCTCCCGCAGCTCACGCAGGATGCCCAGCACGCTGCGGTGCACCGCCTGCAGGCCCGGGTCCCGGGCCTGGCGGGTTTCGTGGTAGACCACCGCCAGCCACAGGGCGATGCCGCGCTGGCGCAGTTGCACGGAGCGGTCGGTGGCGCGCTGCGCCGCCCGGCTCGCCACCGGCGACCAGGGCTGGTACAGCGATTGCTGGGTGTCACCGTGCAGATGCGGTATGGGCAGGCAGGCGGCCGCCTGGATCTCGGCCAGGGTCTGATCGGCCGTCTGCCGGCGTTGTTCGGGAGTGAGGCCGGAAACGGCCCTGCGCACCACCTCGGCCTGGCGGGCCAGCATCCACCGGCGCCAGAGCGTCAGCATCGTAATCATCGTGTCCATCACCTACCTCAGCGGTTTGAAGGCTGCGATAGGTCGCTCCCCCTGCACGCGACCTGCCGGTCCGCCGCCCGACGGAGCAGTCGGGCGTGGGCCGTTTATGGCCGAAATCGTGACGGTTGTCATCCATTCATGCCGAAACTGTGAACCAGTTCACATTTCCGGGCGGAGTCTCAGGGTGTGGACCGCCGGGCCAGGCAGGAAGGGCGAGGGCCGGCCGGCCACCCAGTCGGCATGTCCGGCGCCCCAGAACGGTGACAGTGGATGGCCGCTCTGGCCACCGGGCATGTGCGCCAGGCCTTCGGCCTCGCGGCCCGGCGCCACCACCATGCGCTGGCTGGCGCCGAAGGCCGGGGCCTGCACCCGCGGCATGTTGCCGTCGCCGGGCAGCGGGTCGGCCGGCATGCACAGCGGACCGCGCAGGAAGCCCGGCAGGCCATTGGCCAGGGGGTGGCAGACGCGGGCGGTGTTGCGTTCGCCCCAGGTGCGCTCGTGCAGCGGGCCCAGGGCCTCCAGTTCGCTGCGCACGTCGCCGGCGGCCTCGGCCAGCAGCGCCTCCCAGCTGTCGTAGCGGCGCGGCAGCAGATGCATGGGCCGTTCCTGCAGCAGCGGCCAGGCCACCGCCTCGAACTGCGGCAGGTCGGGCATGACGAAGTCCTCGCCCAGGGCCACCATCGCCGGCGCCAGCAGCCCTTCGCGCAGGCGCTCGATCAGCCTCAGGCGCCAGGCCCGTACCAGCCGGTAACTCACCGCCTCGGGCATGGCGCGCCCTTCCCAGTCGCGCGCCGCCTCGGCGAGGGCGCGCAGGTCGGCATTCGGGGATGCCCGCGCCGCTTCCTGCAGCAGCCCATGCCAGCGCTGCAGGAACAGGGCACGGTCGTCGAGCTGGATGGCCAGCAGGTCGGCCTCGCTGAAGCGGTCGCGGGCGAACAGGCCGTCGCGGATCTGTCTGGCGCGGGCGCCGTTGGCGTAGCCGGCGTCGCCGACCAGGGCCAGGGCCGCGCCGTCCACCACGCGGGCATTGGCGGTCCAGACGCGGCCGCTTTCCGGGTCCACCAGGCTGGGGTTTTCCGTCGGCGCCAGCCAGCCGGCCCAGCGGCAGGCCTGCTCCGGTTCCAGCGGCGTCCGCGGGTCGCAGTCGCCGGCGCGCTCGGGTATCTGCGCGGTCAGGCGCCAGGCGATGCGGCCCTCCCGGTCGCCGATCACCAGGTTCTGGCCGGGAATGCCGGCGAGGTCGGCCACCGCCAGGCCTTCGTCCAGGCTGCCGGCACGGGCCATGCCGGCCAGGCCGAAATTGAGCGCGCCCGGCAATTGCGCCGCCCAGCGCAAGGCCAGCGAGCTGCCGTCGTCCAGCTCCACCGTCACCGGTCCCCAGCGGGTTTCGGTGACCTTGAGTTCGACGGGACCTTCGCCCTTGACCTCGATCCATTCCGATTCGGTGCGCGCCACCGCCTCGCCCCCGGGCACGCGGTAACGCAGCCGGTCCTGGTCCAGCCAGCGCACGCGGTAGAAATCGGCCCAGTCGCCGTAGCTGTTGGTGAAGCCCCAGGCGATGTGGCCGTTGCTGCCGACGATCACCGCCGGGATGCCCGGCAGGGTGAAGCCGGTGACGTCCACCCGGCCGTCGGGGGCGGCCGGATCGGCGTAACGCAGGCGGGCCCGGAACCACAGGGCCGGCACCTGCAGGCCCAGGTGCATGTCGTTGGCGACGATGGCATGGCCGTGCGCGCTCAGCGCGCCGGCGACGGCGAAGTTGTTGCTACCTGGTGCCGCCGGTTCGGCTTCCGGATAGTCGCCGCCGTCATCGGGGGCGGGCAGGGCGCGCAAGTCCACTTCGTCCGCGCCGGGCAGCACGGCATTGCCGCGCGGCCCACCGAGCATGGGCGCGTCCCACTCGCTTCCGTCCACCGCCAACAGCGCGTACAGCGGCGCCGGCAGCACCTGGCGGATGCGCCACAGGGCCAGCTCGCGCGAGTTCATCTCGTCCTGCAGGTCGAAGAACATGGCGTAGCCGACCAGGGCGGTGTCTTCCGGCGTCCACGGCGCCGGTTCCGCGCCCAGCAGCCAGTAGGCCCAGGGCTTGCTGTCCAGTGCCGCCAGGCCGGCGTTGGCGCCCTCGGCATAGGCCTGCAGCAGCGGTAGGCGGTCGCCGGCCACCTCCGGCAGGTACTGGCCGACGCGGGCGCGCAGGCGGTGCAGGCGGACCTCCCGGTCGCGCTCCAGGGCCAGCGGGCCGAAAAGTTCGGACAGCTCGCCAGCGGCGGCGCGCCGCATCAGGTCCATCTCGAAGTAGCGTTCCTGCGCGTGCAGGAAGCCCAGGGCGCGGGCGGCGTCCGCCTCGTTGGCGGCATCTATCGTCGCCACGCCCAGGGCGTCGCGTTCGATGCTCACCGCCGCCGACAGGCCGGACAGGGCACGTTCGCCGTCAAGCTGTGCAAGGCTGCCCCGCGCCAGCCAGAGGGCCGTCAGCACCGCCAGTGCGGCGAGGATGACGAGGACGGCCAGCAAGCGCAGGGCAAAGCGGGCAATGGATGGCGCGGGGGCCGGTGAGCCAGAGGATGACTGCCTGCTTTCCGGGATCGCCCGCATGAGCCCTCAGCTACCGATCATGATCAAGGGGTGGAGGCCGGTCGATGCTACGACGGCCATGATTGGTCTGGCAAAGAGCCACTGCCAGCCCAAAGCCGTGGCGGGACAGCTCCGGCCGGAGGCGCCGATCCACCCGCGAATGTCGTTCCTCAAGTGCTGTCCACCCGATCCACCTTGGTGAATCCTCGCGGCAGCATGTGGCCGCGGCTGGCACGGGCGCCCTCGTAGGCCTGCAGGTCGCGCCAGGACAGCACCAGCTTCTGCCGGCCGCTGTAGATGGTCAGCTCGCCGCCCTCGCGGACGCTGGCGACGGCCACCACCTTCTCCTGGCCGGCCTTCAGCTTCGCCGGCGGAATCTGGATCAGCTTGTTGCCCTTGCCCTTGTCCAGCTCGGGCAGCTCGGTCACCGGGAAGGCCAGCAGGTGGCCGGTGCTGGTGATGGCCACCACCCGGTCGCCGGCCGGGTCGGTGACGGGCACCGGCGCCAGCACCTCGGCCTCGCCGACGTTGAGCAGCTGCTTGCCGGCCTTGTTGCGGCCGGTGAAGTTCTCGAAGCGGGTGACGAAGCCATAGCCATGGCTGGAGGCCAGCAGGTAGCGCTGGTCGCTGTCCGCCACGGCCAGGCCGACGAAGCCGGCGCCGGCCGGCGGGCTGAAGCGGCCGCTCAGCGGCTCGCCATTGCCGCGGGCGCTGGGCAGGCTGTGGGCGAGGGTGGAATAGCTGCGGCCGGTGGAATCCAGGAAGGCCACCTGCTGCGTGCTGCGGCCGCGGGCGGCCTGCAGCAGGCCGTCGCCCTCGCGGTAGCTCAGGCCGGCGGCGTCCACGTCATGGCCCTTGGCGGCACGCACCCAGCCCTTCCTCGACAGCACCACGGTGACCGGCTCGCTGGGCACCAGTTCGGTCTCGCTCATTGCCTGGGCGGCCTCGCGCTCGACCAGGGGCGAGCGGCGGGCGTCGCCGAACTTCTTGGCGTCCGCCAGCAGCTCGTCCTTGACCAGCTTGCGCAGCCTGGCCTTGCTGCCGAGGGTGGCGGTGATCTGCTCGCGTTCCTTGCCCAGCTCATCCTGCTCGCCGCGGATCTTCATTTCCTCCAGGCGGGCCAGCTGCCTGAGCTTGGTCTCCAGGATGTACTCGGCCTGCTCCTCGCTGAGGCCGAAGCGCCGCATCAGCACCGGCCTGGGCTCGTCCTCGCTGCGGATGATGCGGATCACCTCGTCTAGGTTCAGGAAGGCCACCAGCAGGCCTTCCAGCAGGTGCAGGCGGCGCTCGACGCGCTCCAGGCGGTGGCGCAGACGGCGGATGACAGTGTCGGTGCGGAACTGCAGCCACTCGGAGAGGAAGTCGCGCAGGTTCTTCACCTGCGGGCGGCCATCCAGGCCGATCACGTTGAAGTTGACCCGGAAGCTCTTCTCCAGGTCGGTGGTGGCGAACAAATGGCCCATCAGGGCCTCGACGTCCACCCGGTTGCTGCGCGGGACCAGCACCACCCGCACGGGGTTCTCGTGGTCGGATTCGTCGCGGACGTCCTCCAGCCAGGGCAGCTTCCTGGCGCGCATCTGCTGGGCGATCTGCTCGATCACCTTCGAGGGCGAGACCTGGTAGGGCAGCTGGGTGACGACGATGTTGCCGTGCTCGCGCACCCAACTGGCGCGGGCGCGCAGGCTGCCGCCGCCGGTTTCGTAGATGGCGCGCAGCTCGGCGGCCGGGGTGATGATCTCGGCGCCGGTCGGGTAGTCGGGGCCGCGCACGTGCTCGCAGAGGTCGGCGACGCTGGCGTCGGGATCCTCGAGCAGGCGCACGCAGGCGCTGACCACCTCGTTGAGATTGTGCGGCGGGATGTCGGTGGCCATGCCGACGGCGATGCCGGTGGTGCCGTTGAGCAGCAGGTGCGGCAGCCGCGCCGGCAGCCAGCCGGGCTCCTGCAGGGTGCCGTCGAAGTTCGGATTCCAGTCCACGGTGCCGTGGCCCAGCTCGCCCAGCAGCACCTCCGCGATGGGCGTGAGCTTGGCCTCGGTGTAGCGCATGGCGGCGAAACTCTTGGGATCGTCCGGCGAACCGAAGTTGCCCTGGCCCTCGATCAGCGGGTAGCGGTACGAGAACGGCTGGGCCATCAGCACCAGGGCCTCGTAGCAGGCGCTGTCGCCGTGCGGATGGAACTTGCCTATCACGTCGCCGACGGTGCGGGCGCTCTTCTTGGGCTTGGCGGCGGCGCCCAGGCCCAGCTCGCTCATCGCGTAGACGATGCGCCGCTGCACCGGCTTCAGGCCATCGCCCAGGAAGGGCAGGGCGCGGTCCAGCACCACGTACATCGAGTAGTCCAGGTAGGCGCGTTCGGCGTATTCGCGCAGCGGGATCTGCTCGAAGCCGTGGAAGGCGGGGCGGGCGGGTTCGGTCATGTGGAGCAAGGTCGTGCGGGAAGCGGGTTCGACATTCTATCGCCGCCGGTGCCGGCGCCGCGTCGGCCGCGAGCTTCGGCGCCAGGCCGGCGCCGGATCGGCGCCGGATCGGCGCCGCCTCGCCGTGCGCCCCGTTGGGGCGGTGTTCAAGGGCCGGAGCACGCCTGGGGGTACGCTGCCGGGCTTCCCGCGTCGCGATCTTGCCGATGAACAGCCCGCTCGCCATTCCCCGTGCCCGCCTGGCCCTGATCCTGGCGGGCCTGGCCATGTTCGGGCCGTTCTCGATCGACACCGTGTTTCCGGCCTTTCCGGTGATGGCGGCCGACCTGGGCGCCGGCAAGCTGGCCATGCAGCAGACCATCAGCGCCTACCTGATCGGTTATGCGGCGATGTCGCTGTTCCACGGTCCCATCTCCGATGCGATCGGCCGCAGGAAGGTGCTGCTGGCCGGCACCCTGATGTTCGCCCTGGCCTCGGTGGGCGCGGCGCTTGCGCAGGACCTGCCCACGATGCTGGCCTTTCGCGTGCTACAGGGCCTGTGCGCCGGCGTCGGCCTGATCGTCGGCCGGGCGGTGATCCGCGACTGCCTGCAGGGCGACGACGCCCAGCGCCTGATGAGCCAGGTGTCGATGATCTTCGGCGTGGCGCCGGCGATCGCGCCGATCATCGGCGGCTGGATCCTGGGCGTTGCGGACTGGCACGCCATCTTCTGGTTCCTGGCCCTGTTCGGCGCGGCGCTGGCGGCGGTCACGGCCTGGGGCCTGCCCGAGACGCACCCGCCCGAGCAGCGCCTGCCGCTGCGGCTGGGGCCGATCCTGGCCGGCTACCGGGAAATGCTGGGCAACGGCCGCTTCCAGCTGCTGGCCCTGACCGGCATCGCCAACTTCGGCGCGCTGTTCCTGTACATCGCCTCGGCCCCGGCCTTCGTGATGGATCTTCTTGGGCTTGGAGAACAGGATTTCGGCTGGTTCTTCGTGCCGACCATCGGCGGCATGATGCTTGGTGCCTGGGTCAGCGGAAAGGCGGCCGGCCGCATCCCCGGCACCCGTCTGGTCGAATGGGGGTTCGGTTTTTGCGGGGCGGCTGCGCTTTACAACATCGTCTACAACCTGCTGGCGGAGGCCCCCAGCCTGCCCTGGGCCGTCCTGCCTACGGCAGTGGGCGCCTTCGGCATCGCCCTGGTGTTCCCGATCGTCACCCTGGCCCTGCTGGACATGTATCCGCGCCAGCGCGGCGGCGCCTCGTCCATGCAGGCGTTCATGGGCCTGCTGTCGAATGCCCTGATCGCCGGCGTGCTCTCGCCGCTGCTCAGCCATGACGGCCTGGCGATGGCGCTGGGTGCCGCCTGCTTCACCCTCACGGCCTGGAGCCTGTGGCGGCTGTACCGGGCGCGGATCGCCCACGCCTGAGCGCGCCGGGGCACGTTCGGCCCCGCGGAGTGAATGCGTCGCGGCCGTCCGGGCGGTTCAGGGCGTGGCCCGATAGGCGGCGCGCAGCAGTTCGTGGAAGTGGTGCAGGGCGTTCTCGCGGTGCGGGTTCAGCCGGCCGCTGCGGTAGGAGCCGGAGGCCAGTCCGCGCTGCACGTGTTCGCAGATGGCGATGTCCTCGTCCTGCACCTGGTGGGCAAAGGCATGGTCGGCGTGGAAGCGGGCTTCGCGGGCGCCGGTCTCGGCCTCGGCGTAGTAGTAGTCGAACTCTACCAGGCAGCGGTCTGGGCCCAGGGGCAATACCCGGTTGCTCTGCAGCCGTCCCGGCAGCAGGTTGAGCATGGTATTGGGATAGATGAAGTAGTACAGCGCGTCGCCGTCGCCATACAGGCCGGCCTCGCTCTCCAGCGGGCTGTACTGGTAGCTGAACCAGTCGCCGCATTCGGTCAGGTATTGCCGGTAGTCCAGCAGCCGGTTCAGGCCCGGATGGATGTGCGGGACGTGATAGCCCTCGAGGTAGTTGTCGCAGTAGACCTTCCAGTTGCAGGCCACTTCGTAGCGCACCCGCGAATGGAAGTGGTAGCCGCGCGGTGACAGTGAACGCAGGGGTTCGTCCAGTCCGCGGCTGAAGTCGGCGAAATCGGGCGCGCCCTCGCTGCCGACGAAGACCAGGCCCTGCCACAGGCCGACGCGGAGCTCGGGCAGGCGGACCGAGGAGGGCTCGAAGTCGGGGGTGCCCTTCATCTCCGGGGCGCTGCGCAGCACGCCTTCGAGGCTGTAGGTCCAGCCGTGGTACTGGCAACGCAGGGCCTTGGCGCCCTTGCCGTTGCAGGTGGCCAAGGGGCCGGCGCGATGCCGGCAGACATTGTGGAAGGCCCGCAGCACGCCTTGGCTGTCGCGCACCACCAGCACCGGCAGGCCGGCCAGGTCGGTGACCAGGTGGTCGCCGACGCCGGCCAGGCTGTTCTCGTGGCCCACCAGCTGCCAGCTGCGGGCGAACACCGCCCGCCGGTCGCGGGCCAGCATCTCCTCGCCCAGGTAAAAGGCCGCTTCCAGGGCGGTCGCCTGGGCCAGGTCCTGCGGGGCCAGCGGGTCGGGCAGGGCGGAGTTCATGCGGGTTCCGGTCGGGCGGCCAGCGGATGGTACCGCCGGCCGCACGGTGACGCTCGCGGGATCAGGAACCGGCCGGCATCCAGCCGCAGTCCTTGCCCTGGTTCTGCTCCTGCAGCCAGGTCTGCAGCGGCTGGAAGTACTCCAGCACCGCCGAGGCGTCCATCTGCTCGCCGCCGGTCAGCTCGCGGAGGGTCTGCTGCCAGGGCTGGCTGGCACCCCGCTCCATCATCGCCCAGTAGCGCTTGCCGGCCTCGGAACTGTTGGCGAAGTTGCAGGTGTACAGCGGGCCCTCGTGGCCAGCGGCGTCGCACAGCGCCTTGTAGAACTGGAACTGCAGCACGTGCGAGAGGAAGTAGCGGGTGTAGGGCGTGTTGCCCGGCACGTGGTACTTGGCACCGGGGTCGAAGAACTCTTCGCCACGCGGCTCGACCGGGGCCACGCCCTGGTACTTCGCCTTCAGCTCCCACCAGGCGCGGTTGTAGTTCTCGGGGCTGATCGAGCCGTCGAACACTCCCCAGCGCCAGCGGTCGATAAGCAGGCCGAAGGGCATGAAGGCCACCTTGGACAGGGCCATGCGCATCTGCGCGTTGATCACCGCTTCCTGGCTGAGCAGCGGCTTGTCCACCAGGCCGATCGAGGCCAGGTATTCCGGGGTCATGGACAGCACGATGGTGTCGCCGATGGCTTCGTGGAAGCCGTCATGGGCGCCGTTCTGGAACACCGGCGGCTGCGACTTGTAGGCCAGGTAGTAATAGATGTGACCGAGTTCGTGGTAGATGGTGGTCAGCTCCTCCTCGGTCGGCTTGATGCACATCTTGATGCGCACCTCGCCCTCGGTGTTCATGGGCCAGGCGCTGGCGTGGCAGACCACGTCACGGTCACGCGGCTGGATCAGCATCGAGTCGGTGTAGAAGCTCTCGGGCAGGGCCGGCATGCCCAGGCCGGTGTAGAAGCTCTCGGCCAGCTTGGTCATGCGCACGGCCATCTCGCGGTCGGCCTTGCGCTCGAGCTCGACCTGCTCGGCGGCGGTCAGCTTCGACATGCCGCCGGCCTCGGCGACCATTTCGGCCAATAGGGCGTCGCGCTGCTTCTTGAGCGCGGCGCTGATGTCCAGGCTGCCGGCGTCCGGATAGGGCTGCACCAGAGGCCAGAGGTTCGACCAGTCCTGCTGCCAGAGGTTGCCGGTGAGGTGGGCCGGGATCATCCCGTCCACCTGGCCGCGCTCGCCGTACCTGTCCTCGAGCTTGCCGCGCACGTAGCAGTGCAACTGCTCGTACAGGGGCTCGACCTGGCCCCACAGCCGGTCGGCCTCGGCCTGGAAGTCCTCGGCGGGCATGTCGTAGCCGGCGCGCCAGACTTCGCCGGTGTTGGCGTAACCCATTTCCCTGGCGCCCTCGTTGGTCAGCTCGACGAAGCGCTGGTAGTCCTTGCGCATCGGGATCGAGATGGTGTGCCAGCCCTCCCAGGCGGCCTTGAGCTGGTCGTAACTGTGGCCTTCGATGTCGGCCAGGATGTCGGTGATCTGGCCGATGTCCTTGCAATCGCCGTCCACGCACCATTTGCCGGCGCCGTAGGCGGCCTCCATGCCCGAGGCGATCGTGGTCAGTTCCTTGAGCTTTGCCGGATCGCGCGGAGCCGGCATCGAGGCGCCGACCTTGATCAGGGTGAGGGCGCGGGCGGTTTCCGGCTTCTGCGCGCTCACGTCGTACAACTTGGCCTGCTCGATGAAGCCGTTGGTCGTCGCCAGGGCGCGCTCGTTGGCGGCGGCGGCGACCCGCTGGCTGTCGGCATTGATGTAGGTGGAGGACAGCCAGAACGCGGAGGTGATCTCAGGGGTCATCTCCTTCTGGGTCTTGTTGACGCGGGCGATGAATTCGTCGGCGCTCTCGGCCGGCCGGGCATCGGCGGACTTGTCGTCGGCGGGGGTGCAGGCGGCCAGGCCGGACAAGCCGGCGGAAACGGCGAGCGCCAGCAGGGCGCGGTGGTATTTCACGGGTTCACTCCAGGCTGATGGTGCGGGAATGCGGTCCGCAGGCTAGTCCCCCCGCCGGGCCCGGCGCAAGCGAGAACCGCGCCGCCCGCCCCACCGACAGGGCGCATGCGGGGCCGGCGCCGCCTCAGGACGGCAGCCCGCGCCCGGCCAGGAAGGCGCGGGCATCCTCGGCATCGCCTTCGAACCAGGCGCGGGCGCTGCCCAGCCGGAAGCTGTAGCCCCAGGCATCCATGTCGGCCATCAGCCGCTCGCGGCCGACGCCGGGCAAACGATCCGCCAGCAGGATCTGCAGGTAGCAGGCGGCGTCCTCCTCCGCCACCGAATCGGTGGCGTCGGTATGCACGGCAGCGCGTCGCTCCGCCGGCATCACGATCAGGTGGCAGGCCTCGTGCAGCAGGGAATGCACCGGGGTGTCGGCGCGGGCGTAGACGGTGTTGCCGATCAGGCCGGCTTCGCACTCGCCCCAGTAGCTGCCGGGGATCGGCCGGCCTTCGGGCACGCGCTCCAGCCGCAGGCCGTAACCGGCCAGCAGGGCGGTGGCCGCCTCGAAACCGACGTCGGCCAGGCGCAGCACCGCCGGGGAGCCTGGCGGGCTACCGGCCGACACCGCACCGCCCGGGGAATGCCCGTCCCCCGCCGGCGTTTCTGCGCGGCCTGGCGACGGTGAAGCGGCGGCGACCGCGGCCGGGGCGGGGTCGCCCGCCATGTCTCAGCCGTTGGCGGCCGCCGGCTTGTCCGGCAGCGTGACGGAGATGTCCAGCAGCTCGGCGTCGCCGTCGCGGTGCAGGTCCACCTTCACCGCCTCGGCTTCCACGTTGATGTACTTGCGGATCACCTCGAGCAGCTCGCGCTGCAGCACCGGCAGATAGTCCGGTGCGTTGCGCATGCGCCGCTCCTGCTGGATCAGGATCTGCAGACGGTTCTTGGCGACACTGGCGGTGTTGCGGTTGCGCTGGGTCAGGAAATCGAACAGGCCCATGGCTCAGCCCCCGAACATCTTGGAGAAGAAGCCCTTCTTCTCGACGGTGGTGAAGCGCATCGGCCGGTCCTCGCCGAGGATGCGGGCGACCGCATCCTGGTAGGCCTGGCCGGCTGGCGAGGCCTCGTCCAGGATCACCGGTACGCCGGCGTTGGAGCTTTGCAGCACTTCCGGCGCCTCCGGGATCACGCCGACCACGTCCAGGCCGAGGATTTCCTGCACGTCCTTGATCGACAGCATGTCGCCGGCCTCGACCCGCCTGGGGCTGTAGCGGGTCAGCAGCAGGTGCTCGCGCACGCGCTCGCCGGCCTCGGCCTTGCGGGTCTTGCTGGCAAGCAGGCCGAGGATGCGGTCGGAATCACGCACCGAGCTGACCTCGGGATTGACCACGACCACGGCCCGGTCGGCGAAGTACATGGCCAGGAAAGCCCCCTTCTCGATGCCGGCCGGGCTGTCGCAGACGATGAAGTCGAAGCCGTCCTCGCCCAGGTCCCTGAGCACCTTCTCCACGCCTTCCCTGGTGAGCGCGTCCTTGTCGCGGGTCTGCGATGCGGCCAGCACGAACAGGTTGTCGAAGCGTTTGTCCTTGATCAGGGCCTGCCTGAGGCTGGCCTCGCCGTTGACCACGTTGACGAAGTCGTACACGACCCGCCGTTCGCAGCCCATGATCAGGTCGAGGTTGCGCAGGCCGACGTCGAAATCGATGACGGCAGTCTTCTTGCCCGCCCTGGCCAGGCCGCAGGCGAGCGAGGCGCTGGTGGTGGTCTTGCCGACGCCGCCCTTGCCCGAGGTCACCACGATGATTTCAGCCAATGTCGTTCTCCTGACGTCCTTTCAGTCGAGCTGCTCGATCAGCAGCTTCTCATTCTCGAGCCGGATCTGCACGGCCTTGCCGACCAGTTCCCGGGGGATTTCCTCCAGCACCTTGTAGTGCCCGGCCACCGCCACCAGCTCGGCATGGAACTCACGGCAGAAGATGCGTGCCGAGGCCAGGCCGGAGGCGCCGGCCAGGGCCCGGCCGCGCAGGGCGCCGTATACATGGATGGACCCGTCGGCGATGACCTCGGCGCCGGCGCCGACGGTGGCGCAGACGGTCAGATCGCGGTCCTGGGCATAAACCTGCTGTCCGGAGCGGACCGGCTGCAGGTGCAGAAGGCCGGCCTGCGCCCGCGGCGCCGGCGCCGCCCGGGCCTCGGGGGGCGGCGCGGACGCCGCCGCGGCGGCGCCCGCGGGCGGCGACACGGTCGCCGGCGTTTCGCCACCGGCCTGGTCGCTCCGTTCGTACTGGGCCCGGAATTTGGCCAGCAGCGGCAGCTCCACCGCCTCCGCCAGGGCCTCGACCTCGCGGGTGCCGTAGGCCAGGGCCACCGGCAGCACCCCGGCCCGGCGCAGGGCCTGGATCAGCTCGCGGGTGGTGGCCGTGTCCGGGCAGGGGCTCAGCCCGCCAAAATCCAGGATCACGGCCGCCCGGGCGAACAGCCTGGGCGCGCGCCGTACCCGCTCGGCCATCTCGGCTTCGAGCTTGTCGAGATCGAGCCGGCGGATCCGGAGATTGGCGATGCCGACCTGGCCGAACTTCAGCTCGCCGGCCTGTTCGTAATCCATGTTCGCCGCCATCGGGCTCAGGTTCCCGTGGCGAGGGCCGGGCGCCGGCCGCTCAGTTCGCGGGCCCGCAGCCAGGGCTGGTCGGGCAGGCGCCCGCCATAGGTCTGGGCGACCCAGGCGTGGCTGCACAACTCCTTCATGAGCATGGCGGCGCGGATGCCGGTGCCGGCCATCACCTGCTGGCCGACCTCGCGGAAACCGAAGCCGCCGTGGAAGAGCAGGGCGGGGTCGTTGCCGCTCTGCAGGAACACCTCGCAGCACAGCAGCGGCCAGCGCACCTCGGCGAAGCTTTGCACGTCGGCGTAGAAGGCCCGGCCGCGACCGCCACCGCGGCGGGGCCGGGCAATGACGATGCGGTCGATGTACAGGAAGCGTTCGTAACGCTCCCGGAACCAGAGGAAATTGGGGCTGTCGTGCGGGGCGTCCTGGCTGAAGGCGGCCAGGAAGCCGGTGATATGGCCGTCCTGTTCGGCGACCCGGAAATATTCGGCGTGGTCCCAGAAGAAACGGGCCCGGGCCGTGTCCATCGGCAGGATGGCCGGGCCGGCGGCGTTGTTAAGCGCCATTACTGAATCCAGCTCGTGCTCGCGCACGTCGCGGAGGGTGATCGGCATGTGCTCCGTCGCTCCGATGTCGGGGAACGCCGCCGCGAGGGGCGCGGGCGGCGCGATCGGGCCGGGATTATCGCATGGTCCGGGGGGCAGGGTGGGCGGCCCCGGGTCATGACTTCCGGGGCGGCGCGGCGCGCCCGGCTGCGCCTATGATGGCGCCATGCTCAACCGTCTCAGCCATACCCAGTTGCTGCGCTACGCCGGTCTGTTCACCTGGGCGGTGCTCGGCGTTCCGGTGTTCGTGGTGCTTTACCTGGGGCCGGATGGCACGGTCGGTGCGCACGGCGCCGCGCCGCGGGCGGTGGTGGCGATTTCGGCCTACCTGGCCTTCGGCCTGATCTACTGGAAGGTGACCCACTCGCTGGGCTTCCGCCAGCAGCGCCTGGGCGACCTGCTGCTGCTGGCGGCGCTGACGCTCTCGGCCATCCTGGTAAGCGCCGAGACCGGCACCGGCCTGGCGGCGATCCTGATGATGATCATCGCGGGGGTCATTCCCTGGCTGGTGAACATCCGGGTCGGCGTGGTCTGGCTGGTACTGCAGCACGCGGCCCTGATTCCGGTGTTCAACCGGGTCGAAGGCTTCACTCCCGGTCTGGCGGTGATGCAGGCCCTGACCTACGTCGGCTATTCCAGTTTCGCCCTGGTGATCGGCCTGGTGGCCCGACAGCAGGCCCAGGCCAGGGAGGAGCAGCGGCGCCTGAACGCCGAGCTGCGCGCGACCCGGGCCCTGCTGGCGGAAAGCTCGCGGATGAGCGAGCGGGTGCGCATCTCGCGCGAGCTGCACGATCTGCTCGGCCACCACCTGACCGCCCTGAGCCTGAACCTGGAGGTGGCCGCCCACCTCACCGAAGGCCGTGCCCAGGAACATGTGCGGCAAAGCCTGACCCTGGCCAGGCTGCTGTTGACCGACGTACGCGAAGCGGTCAGCGAGATGCGCGAGGACGGCGCGGTGGACCTCAGCGGCGCCATCCGCACCCTGGCCGAGGGCGTGCCGGCTCTGGACATCCGCCTGGACCTGCCCGAGCCGCTCAACATAGAAGATCCGGAGCGTGCCCACGTGCTGCTGCGCTGTGCCCAGGAGATCATCACCAACACCGTCCGCCATTCGGGCGCCCGCACCCTATGGCTGAGCGTCAGTCGGGACGGTCGCGAGGCCCGCGTGCAGGCCCGGGACGACGGCCGCGGCGCCGAGCCGGCCTTGCTCCAGGGCAATGGCCTGCGCGGCATGCGCGAGCGCCTGGCCGCCTTCGGCGGTCGGGTGGATATCATCACCGGGCGCGGCCAGGGCTTCGCGCTCGACATTCGACTACCGCTGGAGAACCCCGCATGATCCGCGTCTGCCTGGTTGACGATCAGACCCTGGTGCGCCAGGGCGTCAAGTCCCTGCTCGAGCTGGCCGACGGCATCGAGGTGGTGGCCGAGGCCGCCGACGGCCGCCAGGCCGTGGATATCATCCCGGAGATCGGGCCCGACGTGGTCCTGATGGACATGCGCATGCCGGTGATGTCCGGCCTGGAGGCGCTGCAGGCGCTGGGTGCCAAGGGGCAGCTGCCGCCCACCATCATCCTGACCACCTTCGACGACGATCAGCTGGTGTTGGCCGGCATCCGCGCCGGTGCCAAGGGCTACCTGCTCAAGGACGTGTCCCTGGACCAGCTGGTCAGCGCCATCCAGACCGTGGCCGCCGGCGGTTCGCTGGTGCAGCCGGCCGTCACCCAGCGCCTGCTCTCGGGCCTGGAGGGGCTGCAGAACGAGTTCGTCAGCCTGGACCAGCCCGACCCGCTGACCGACCGCGAGACCGAGATCCTGCGCCTGATGGCCGGCGGCTTCTCCAACAAGGAAATCGCCAACTCCCTGGGCGTGGCCGAAGGCACGGTCAAGAATCACGTCTCCAACATCCTGTCCAAGCTCGGCGTGCGCGACCGCACCCGGGCCGTACTCAAGGCCTTCGAACTCAAACTGGTCTGAGCCGGCCGGGTTGCGGCTTCATGGACGGGCGCTGCGCGTCCGCGATGGCCGGACGGCCCCCTGCCGGGCCCCGGTCCGACCTGATATCCTCCCGGGTTCATGCGGCCGGGCACCCACCGACCCCGCGCGCGGCCGCCCCTGGAGAGATTCCGAATGACGCGAATTATCGAGTGGCTGATTTCCCTGCTGATCGTCGTGGCGCTGTTCGTGGTGATCGGCCTGTTCCTGCCGGCGAAGCGTGTCGTCTCGCACTCCGTCGAGACGAACCGGCCGATGACGACGGTCTACGACACGCTCAACGGCTTCGTCCGCTTCAAGGACTGGAACGCCCTGGTCAACCATGACCCGAACGTCCGCCTGGACGTCTCCGGCCCGGAGGCCGGCGTCGGCGCCCGGCTCGCCTACGTCTCCGCCGACCATCAGATCGGCGAGGGCAGCTGGGAGATCGTCGAGTCGGTGCCGGGCCAGCGCATCGTGTTCGCGCTGAACACCCCGGGGCGCGGCAAGGACAAGCGCATGACCTTCGAGTTCGAGCGCACCGGCCAGCGCCGGCAGAACGTCAAGATTACCCAGACCTACAGCGTGGACTACGGCTGGAACCTGCTCGGCCGCTACGCCGGCCTGTACGTCACCCGCGACATCGGCGATGACATCAAGCGCGGCCTGGCCAAGTTCTCCAACCTGTTGGCCACCATCCCGCGCTTCGACTACAGCCGCCACGACGGCGAGTATGCGGTCGTCGAGCTGCCGGCCGTCAACGCGCTGCTGGCCAGGACCAACGCCAAGCGTGCCAACGACGAAATCGCCCTGGCCATGACCAACCAGATGAAGTGGATCGAGCAGGTCATGGAAAAGAGCGGGCTCGAGCCGGCCGGGCCGATGCGCATCGTCACCAACGACTTCGGTCCCGAGTCCTACGCCTTCGACGTGGTCCAGCCGGTCCGCCGCAAGGGCAGCGGCCCGGCCGAGGGCGAGGACGCCGCCGGGGAAGCGGACGGCAACGGCGCCGGGGACGGCGCGGACGCCGGTGCCGATGCCGTCGCCGACACCCTGCCGCCGGAGCGTCTGGAGGTGGTGCTGGACGGCGACAACAATCCGGTCTTCTACGTGCAGATTCCGGCCATGAAGGCGGCCACCACCACCTATGTCGGGCCGTCGCCGGGCCTGGCCCTGGTGCGCGACCAGCTGCGCGCCTGGGCGATGGTGCGCGGCCACGAGACCGGCGGCCGGCCGTTCGAGGAATACCGCGTCGAGATCAAGAACATGCTGGCCGAGGACGCGGAATTCACCGTCTACTGGCCACTGCGCGTGGACGGCAAGAATCCTCCGGAGCCGGTGCAGATCCTGCCGGAGCCCGAGGAAGACGAGGCGCCGGCGGCCGGCGAGGGCGAGGCCGAGGCCGGGCCGGCACAGGCGGACGAGGCCGCCTGATTCCGGCGCAGGGCGGGCCCAGTGCCCGCCCTGTCGTTTCCGGGGCCGGAAATCCGCCGCGGAACTTCCCGGCCCTCGCATTGTCCAGCGGGCTGGCGCCCGCCGCGCCTTCCCCGCATCACCGACGAGGCAGACGCAACGCGATGATCGAGGCAAACGCCCTGCACAAGCGCTACGGCCGCCTACTGGCCGTGGACGACATCAGCTTCAAGGTCGAGCCAGGCGAGGTGCTCGGCTTCCTCGGCCCGAACGGGGCCGGAAAATCCACCACGATGAAGATGATCGCCGGCTTCCTGGCCCCCAGCGCCGGCACTGCCCGGGTCTGTGGCCATGATGTCCAGCGCGAACCGCTGGCGGCGCGCCGCGCCTTGGGCTATCTGCCCGAAGGCGCGCCCGCCTACGGCGAAATGGAACCGGCGGCCTTCCTGCGTTTCGTCGGCCAGGTGCGCGGCTTGCGCGGCGAGGTGCTGAAGTCGCGCCTGGACGCGGTGATCTCGCGCCTGGCCCTGGGCGGCGTGCTGCGTCAGCCTGTCGACACCCTGTCCAAGGGCTTCAAGCGCCGGGTCGGGCTGGCGGCGGCGATCCTGCACGACCCGCCCGCCCTGATCCTGGACGAGCCGACCGACGGCCTGGACCCGAACCAGAAGCACGAAGTGCGCACGCTGATCCGCGAGCTGGCGCGCGAGCGCACCGTCTTGCTGTCCACCCACATCCTTGAAGAGGTGGAGGCGGTATGCACCCGCGCCATGATCGTGGCCCGCGGCAAGGTGCTGGCCGATGCCGCGCCGGCCGAGCTGCTGGCGCGTTCGCGCTACCAGGGCGCGGTCTCCCTGCAGGTCGAGGACAGCATCGCCGCCCGTGCCGCCCTGGAGGGCATGCCGGGCAGCAGCGGCCTGCATCACGATGGCGGGGACGGTCGGCTGTACGTGTTCCCGCAGGGTGGCAAGCCGGTGTCCGCCGAGGCAGTGGCCGAACGCCTGCGCCAGCGCGGTGTCGCCTTCAGCGGCCTGCAGACCGAGCGCGGCCGCCTGGACGAAGTGTTCCGTCGCATCACTACCGGGGAGGGCGCGGCATGAGCCCGGTGCTGTCGGTGTTCCGGCGCGAGTTCGCCGGCTACTTCGCCACGCCGCTGGCGGCGGTGTTCCTGGTGATCTTCCTGGCCCTGGCCGGTGCCTTCACCTTCTACCTGGGAGGTTTCTACGAGGCCGGCCAGGCCGACCTGCAGGCCTTCTTCCGCTTCCACCCCTGGCTGTACCTGCTGCTGGCGCCGGCGGTGGCCATGCGCCTGTGGGCCGAGGAGCGCAAGTCCGGCACCCTGGAGTTGCTGCTGACCCTGCCACTGACCCTGTGGCAGGCGGTGCTGGGCAAGTTCCTTGCGGCCTGGGCCTTCCTCGGTCTGGCCCTGGCCCTGACGTTCCCGATGTGGCTGACCGTGGCCTGGCTGGGCGAGCCCGACCACGGCGTCATCCTGGCCGGCTACCTGGGCAGCTGGCTGATGGCCGGTGCCTTCCTGGCGGTCGGCAGCGCCCTTTCCGCCGCCACCCGCAGCCAGGTGGTCGCCTTCATCCTGACCGTGGTGACCTGCCTGCTGCTGCTGTTGGCCGGCTATCCGCTGGCCCTGGACCTGGTGCGCGGCTGGGCGCCGCAGGCGGTGGTGGATGCGGTCGCCGGACTCAGCTTCCTGACCCACTTCCAGGCCATCAGCCGTGGTGTGCTGGACCTGCGCGACGTGGCCTTCTTCCTGCTCTGCATCGTCGCCTGGCTGGCCGCCACCGTGCTGGTGATCGACATGAAGAAGGCCGACTGAACGCCATGAAGAAGCTGCACAGACGTTCCCTTCCGCTGTTGGCCCTGGTCCTGCTGGCCCTGGCCTTCGTCGCCGCGGTGGCACTGAGCTCGGTACTGCTGCGCGGCGCCCGTCTGGACCTGACCGACAAGGGCCTGTACACGCTGTCCGAGGGCACGCTGCGCATCCTCGACAAGATCGAGGAGCCGGTAACCTTGAAGCTGTACTACTCCGAGCACGCCAGCCGCGATTTCCAGCAGTTCCGGGTGTTCGCCGCGCGCGTGCGCGAGCTGCTGGAGGAGATCGCCGCCCGTTCCGGTGGCAAGGTGAAACTGGAGGTGATCGACCCGCTGCCCTTCTCCGAGGCCGAGGACCAGGCCGCGGCCTACGGTCTGCAGGCGGTGCCGCTGGACAGTGCCGGACAGAAGCTCTACTTCGGACTGGTCGGCAGCAACAGCACCGACGGCGAGAGCCTGATGCCGTTCATCCAGCCGGACAAGGAGGCCTTCCTCGAATACGACGTGGCCAAGCTGCTCTCGACCCTGAGCGCCGACCGATTGCCGGTGGTCGGCCTGATCAGCGGCTTGCCCACCGGGCCGCGCCTGGATCCCGTCACCGGCCGCGCCAGCCCGGGCTGGGTGGTGGACCGGCAGATCGCCGAGCTGTTCGAGCTTAGGCGCTTGCAGGACTACCCGACCTCGATCGCCGAGGACGTGGACCTGCTGATGCTGGTGCATCCGCGCGAGCTGCCCGAAGACACGCTGTACGCGATAGACCAGTTCCTGCTGCGCGGTGGGCGCCTTCTGGCGTTCGTGGACCCCGACGCCGAGGCCGATGTCGGCGGCGTGGACCCGCTGGATCCGCTATCCGGTGCCGAGCCGCGGCCCTCCGACCTGTCGCGCCTGTTCGATGGCTGGGGCATCCAGTTCGATCCTGCCCGGGTGGTGCTGGACGAGAAACACGCCCTGCAGGTGCAGCCCGATCCCGGCGGGGCGCCGGTACGGCACCTGGCGGTGATCGGCCTGGATGCCGCCGCGCTCAACCAGGACGACGTGGTCAGCGGCGACCTGGAGCGTCTGCACTTTTCCACCGCCGGCGCGCTTGGGCTGGGCAAGGAGTCCACCCTGCAGATGGAGCCGCTGGCGCAGAGTTCGGCTGCCTCGGCGCTGGCCGATGCAAGGGCCGTGCGTGATGCCGCCGCCAATCCCGACCGCCTGCGCGAGGACTTCCGGCCCGGCGGCAATGCACTGGTGCTGGCGGCGCGCTTCAGCGGCGAACTGTCGAGCGCGTTCCCGGAGCGCGCCGATCGCGAGGGTCATCTCGCCCGCAGCGTGGAGCCGGTGAACATGATCGTGGTCGCCGACACCGACGTGCTGAGCGATCGGCTCTGGGTACAGGTACGGGACTTCCTTGGCCAGCCGGTCTACAACGCCTTCGCCAACAACGGCGATTTCGTCTACAACGCGGTGGACAACCTGGTCGGCAATGCCGACCTGATCGCCGTGCGCACCCGTGCCAGCGCCCAGCGGCCGTTCGAGAAGGTGGAGGCACTGCGACGCGCCGCCGAGCAGCGTTACCGTGCCAAGGAGCAGCAACTGCAGCAGCAGCTGGACGAGCTGGAGCGAAAGCTCGAAGCCCTGCAGCAGGCCGGAGCCGACGGCCAGGCCGTGGCGGTGACGGCGGAGCAGCAGGCGGAGATACTGCGCTTCCAGGACGAGCGCCTGCGTACCCGCAGGGAGCTTCGCGAGGTGCAGCACCGGCTCAATGCCGACATCGAGGCCTTGGGCAACCGGCTCAAGCTGATCAACATCCTGGGCATGCCGGCCCTGGTGGTGCTGGCGGCCCTGGCGCTGGCCTGGCGGCGCTGGACGCGCAGGCGGGCGGCGGCGGAGGGCTGAGCCATGCTGCGCGCACGCAATCTCGGCCTGCTGGCCCTGGCGGCCGGTGTGCTGGCCGGTGCCGCCTGGTGGGCGCTGTCGGAACGCGCCCCCGAGGGCGCCGGCGACGAAGGCCTGCTGCTGCCCGGCTTCGAGGACCGGATCGAAGCGGTGGACCGCATCGAAGTGGTCGGCGCCGGCGGCAAGACCCTGGTGGCCGTGGTCCGTGTGGACGGCTCGTGGCGCATGCCCGACCGGCTGGACTGGCCGGGCAATCAGCGCGAGATCAGCCGGGCGCTGTTCCGTCTGGCCGGCGCGAGGAAGCTGGAAGCCAAGACCGCCAATCCCGGGCTTTACGACCGCCTGGGCGTGGAGGACGTGACCGGCGAGGACGCCACCGGTGTCGAGCTGCGCCTCGAGGGCGGTGGCGATCCGGTCCGTCTGGTGATCGGCCGCAATCATCCCGGCCTGGGTGGCAGCTACGTGCGCCTGGCCGACCAGGCCCGCAGCTGGCTGGTGGACGAGGACTTGTCGCCGGCACGCCGGCCGGCCGACTGGCTGGACCGCCGCCTGGTGGATCTGCCCATGGCTCTGGTCGCGGAAGTGGAAGTGAAGCCGGCCGAGGGCCAGGCCTTCCGCCTGGTGCGCGACCGCGACGGCCGTTTCGTCCTGCCCGCGGCGCCGCGCACTGCGACGGTGCGGATGGACGAGGCCAGCGCCACCGCCGGCGTGCCCGACCAGTTGGTGCTGGACGACGTCGCCGCCGACGATGGAAGCGAGCCCGGCCAGACCCTGACCTGGTTTGCCGACGACGGCGTCCAGCTGAGCATCGCCCTGTGGCAGCCGGAAGGGCAGCAGACCTGGGCCCGCCTGTCCGCGCGCCTGGACGAAGACAAGGCCTTGGCCTGGTACGAGCGCGCCGTCCGTGCGGAAGTGAAAGCCCGCGCCGCCGAGTCCGGGGGAGGCGAGGGTGGCGCCGGCACCGGCGCCGAGGAGGCCGCCGACGAGGCGGGCGTGGTGGAAGAAACCGAGGCTGCCGCCGATGACACCGACACGGATGTGGCCCGTGCAGCCGCCGAACGTGTTGCCGCCCGTCGCGCCGAGATCGAGGCCTGGCAGGCCCGCTTCGCCGGCAAGCGCTTCCTGATTCCGCCCTACAAGGCGGCCAACCTGCTCAAGGGCCGCGCCGACTACCTCGAGGCGCGCCGGTGAGCATGGCCCGCCGCGTCCTCGCCGCCGGCGGCGCCGTCGCCTGCGCGGTCGCCGTCGGTCTGTCCGCCTGGGCCAGCCACGGCCTGAGCGGCGATGCCGCCCGCCTGGTCGGCCTGGCGGCGGCCTTCGCCTTCGCGCATGGCCTGGCGCTGGCACTGCTGGCGCCGCGCGAACGCCTGATCGGACCGTGGATGTTGGCGGCGGGCCTGCTGCTGTTCGCCGGCTCGCTGTTGGGCAAGGCCCTGGCCGGCTGGCCGGGCACGCTGGCGCCGGCGGGTGGTGTGCTGCTGATGGCCGGGTGGCTCGTCATCGCTTTCGGCGTTTTCCGCCGCCGGGACTGACATGCCCAGATACCGTCGCGGCTTCGACCTTGCCGCTGCCGCCGACCAACTGGCCAGGCGCGACCGCAAGCTGGGCCGCTGGATTCGCCGCATGGGTCCGCTGGACGTGGCGGCGCGCTGGCGCCGTCCCTTCGATCCCACCGATGCCCTGGCCCGCGCCATCCTCTACCAGCAGCTGTCGGGCAAGGCCGCCGCCACCATCGTCGGTCGGGTCGAGGCCGCCATCGGCGCCAGGAAGCTGCACGGCGACACCCTGGCCCGGGTGGACGACGCTACCCTGCGCGCCTGCGGCGTCTCCGGCAACAAGACCCTGGCTCTGCGCGACCTCGCCGCCCGCGACCTGCGCGGCGAGATTCCCTCGCTGCGCGAACTGGCGTACATGGCCGACGAGGCCATCGTCGAACGCCTCACCGCCATCCGCGGCATCGGCCGCTGGACGGTGCAGATGATGCTGATGTTCCAGCTCGGCCGGCCCGACGTGCTGCCGGTGGACGACCTGGGCGTGCGCAAGGGCGCGCAATTGCTGGATCGCCTGAAGGACATGCCGACGCCGCGCGAGCTGGCCGAGCGCGGTGAGCGTTGGCGGCCCTGGCGCACGCTGGCCGGCTTGTATCTGTGGCGGATCGTGGACGGCGCCGGCCCGGCGAAGGAACCGATCAAGCGTTCGCAGGACTGAATCGGTCGGGGGGAGCCCGTGCCGCAGCCCGCGGCCGTGATGGGCGAACGCTGGCGCCGTCCCTCGTGCCGCCGTGATCGGCGGGCTCAGGCGCCGTCCCGCGCGCCGGCCGGATGCCAGCACCAGTGCCAGGGCTCGTAGACGATGCCGTGCGGATTGCCGCGCGGATAGCTGAGCCGGAAACCGAACTCGCCGGCACGGCGGCGCAGCCAGGCAAAGGCCGGGGTCGTTTCGAAACTCTCCTCGGCCGGCGGTTCGCCCGGCGTGCCGATGTCCAAGGCCCGGCCGCCGTGGTGCTCGCTGTAGCCCGGGGCGGCGTTCACTGCCAGGATCCGCTCGACGCTCAGGCCGCGGGCGAGTTTCCGGGCGAAGATGCCCAACTGGTAGTCGTGGCTGCGGTAGCCGGAGATGGCCTGCAGCACCACGCCGTCCTCGCGGGCGGCGCTGCGCATGGCCAGCCAGGCGCGCGCGGCCGGCGCGCGCAGCCACAGCGGCCGGCGGAAGCGGTCGTGGCCGGCGAACTCCAGCCGAACCGGCTCGGCGACCAGGGCCAGGCCGCTGCGCCGGCCGTAGTCCTCGTCGATGCCCAAGCGCTGCAGGCGTTCCCGCAGGCCGGCCAGGGGCAGGTCGAGGTCGCAGCCGGCGCGTTCGAGGGGACCGTCCAGCGAGCTCAGGATGTCGGTGATGCCCGGCTCGCGATCCAGCCGCGGCACCAGGGCGCGCAGGCGCAGGCCGTCGAAGGTGGCCAGGTAACGACCGTCATGCTTGCGCCGCAGGCACCAGCGTGTTTGCGCCAGGGCGCGGGCGTCGGCATTGCCGCGCGCGCGCAGCAGATGCGCCGGCCAGGCCTCTACGTGTTCGCTGTTGACCAGATGCCAGGGCAGGGCGCGCATGCCCGGCAGCTTAACAAAGCCGGCTCAGCCGGCGCGCAGGCGGTCGCGGGCCTCGCGCAGTACCGACAGCACCGCCCGCGGGCTCTCGACGCTGAGCAGCCAGGTGCTGCCGTCGGCATGCGGCAGCATCAGCACCCGGGTCGGGTCGTTGACCAGGCAGAGGGCCCTGGCCTTGTTGCGCAAGCGGAAGTGTCCGGCCTGCAGGCCCGGGATGGCGAAGCCGTTGGTCTTGAGAGCGGGCTTGAACTCGGTATGCTCACGCAGGTCCAGCACCCGGGCCTGGTCGAGATCGAACTGCCGCACGTCGGCCTCGCGGGTGTACCAGGTGGCCTTGACCCGGAGCCTGCGGTCGTCGAAGGCCACTTCGCGCCGGAACATGGGCAGCAGCACCGCCAGCACGATCAGGGCCACGAGGGCCTGCACGCCCAGCACCACCGGCAGCCGGGCGCCCCCCGTCTGCACCTGCAGCATCAGGCCCACCGCCACGCCGACCGGCATCAGCACGCCCAGCAGCAGGGCGAACAGGACCGGGGCCTTGCCCAGTGGCGGCAGGCGGAAGCGGCGGAAAGCGCCGCTCACGGCAGGAACAGCAAAGCCAGTCCGGTCAGCAATGCCAGGGCCGAGCCGATCAGCCAGGGCAGGGCGGCGGCGAGCGGCTTGCCGGCGCGGCGGCGTTCGATCAGTTTCACGATGTGCAGCATGGCTTGTCTCCTCATTCTCCGTCGTGGACGTCAGCGCCGGCCTGCGATTCCCGCGGCAGACGGCCGGCCTTGCGCAAGGCCTCGCGCAATACGTACTCGATCTGCGCGTTCACCGAGCGCAGCTCGTCATCGGCCCAGCGCTGGACGGCGTCCAGCACCCGGGCGTTGATCCGCAGCGGATAGGCCTTTTTCTCCGCCAAGATGCCGGCCTCAGTACAGGCTGCCGGTGTTCAGCACCGGCTGGGTGCCGCGCTCGCCGCACAGCACCACCAGCAGGTTGCTGACCATGTGCGCCCGCCGCTCCGGGTCCAGGTCGACCACGTTGCGCTCGGAAAGCTGCGACAGGGCCATCTCGACCATGCTGACCGCGCCTTCGACGATGCGGGTGCGGGCGGCGATGATGGCGCTGGCCTGCTGCCGCTGCAGCATGGCCTGGGCGATCTCGGGGGCGTAGGCCAGATGGCTGATGCGCGCCTCGATCACGTTCACGCCGGCCTGGGTCAGCCGCTCCTGGATCTCTTCGGTGAGGTGCCGGGAGATCTCGGCGGCGTGGCTGCGCAGGGCGATGCCGCCGTCCTCGTGCTGGTCGTAGGGATAGCTGCTGGCCATGCCGCGCAGCGCCGCCTCTGACTGGATGTGCACGAAACTCTCGTAGTCGTCCACGTTGTAGACGGCTTCGGCCGAATCCACCACCTGCCAGACCACCACGGCGGCAATCTCGATGGGGCTGCCGTCGAGCTCGTTGACCTTGAGCTTGCCGGACTCGAAGTTGCGTACACGCAGGCTGATCTTGCGGGCGGCGTAGAAGGGATTGTTCCAGCGCAGGCCCTGGTCCTTGACCGTGCCGACGTACTTGCCGAACAGGCTCAGCACCGCGGCCTGGTTGGGCTCGACCATGTACAGGCCGAACATCAGGAAGAAGGACGAGGCCACGATGACGACGCCGGCGGTGATCCGCATCGCGTCAGGGTCGGCACCGAGACCGGAGAAGAAGGACCAGCCGCCTGCCGCCACGGCCAGCAGCAGGACGATCAGCAGCGGAATGCCGGGGATGGAGCGCAGCGGTTGTTCTTTCATGGCGGGTCTCCCGAGGTTCGGGAGAACGATATCACAACGATATCAACTTGCAAGGAGTTGGACGTGCGCCGCCGGCATGACGGAGAATCTCTTAAAAAACAGCTACTTGCCTGAGGCTTTCAAGCGGTAACGCAGGATCGGCGAGGGTAGCTGCTCGCTGGCCACCCGCAGTTCCCGGCCATCCACCGAGAAGGCGATGGCTTCGGCCTGGGGCATCCAGGGCATGGGCAGGGACTGGACCGGCCGCGCCAGCGCCTCGGCCCAGCCGGTGCCGGCCTCGCGTTCCAGGTAATGGACGGCGCGGTAGGTGAGCACCGCCAGGATCCGTCCGTCCGGGCCGAGATCGGCGGCGGTGACCTGCGAGCGGTAGCGGCCGTAGACCGGATTGCGCGCCAGGTCCTCGGCGCTGGGCTGGGGGATGCCCTGCAGGGTGCCCAGCAGTTCGGCCACCTGCAGGCCCTCGGCGCGCAGCGGCAGGCGGAACAGTTCCGGCGGTACCCGCTTCTTGGACACCAGCAGGATCTCGCCACGGGCCGGGTCCACGGCGACCGCCTCGCAGTCGCGCGGGCCGTCCGGCCAGCGGAAACGCACCGTCCAGGCCAGGGTCGGGGCCTGTTCCAGCGAGCGCGGCTCTTCCAGCACCTGCAGGGCCAGTTCCCGGCGCAGGCCGCCGTTGTCGCCGGTATCGGCGATCAGCAGGTAGCGGCGGCCGTCCAACTCGAACGAGGCCAGGTCTTCCCAGTCCACGTTCGGCACCGGCGCCGGCACACTGCCCATGAACCGGCCGCGGCCGTCCAGCAGGGCCAGCACGGCGGCATTGCCGCTGTCGTTGATCGCCCAGTAGTGGCCCGGCCGGGTGCGCGAGGCGGCCAGGCCGCTGATTTCGTCCACTTCCGCGCGGGTGACCAGGCCGGCGATCTCGGGTTCGCTCCAGCGGGCCGCCGGCACGGCGGCGGGCAGCAGCAACAGCAAGGACAGCAGGCAGGGGGCGATCGGCTTCACGGAAGCGGAAGCATCCCAGAAAACCATGACGGTCGGAACCGCGGCGGTCGCGCCGCTACAATTGCCGCCTCGCCACCGGAGTCGCGCCCATGACCGATGCCCCCGTCACCCTCGGAACTCCGCTCAGCGCCTCGGCCCTGCGGGTGCTGCTGCTCGGTTCGGGCGAGCTGGGCAAGGAAGTGGTGATGGAACTGCAGCGCTTCGGCGTCGAGGTGATCGCCGCCGACCGCTACGACCATGCGCCGGCCATGCAGGTGGCGCACCGCTGCCACACGCTGAACATGCTGGACCCGGCCGCCCTGCGCGACCTGATCGCACACGAGAAGCCGCACCTGGTGGTGCCGGAGATCGAGGCCATCCACACCCCGACCCTGGTCGAGCTGGAACGCGAGCACGGTCAGCGGGTGGTTCCGACCGCCCGTGCCGCCCGCCTGACCATGGACCGGGAGGGCATCCGCCGCCTGGCCGCCGAGACCCTGGGTTTGCCGACCTCGCCCTACCGCTTCGTGGACAGTCGCGAGGAGTACCTGCAGGCGGTGCGCGGGATCGGCCTGCCCTGCGTGGTCAAGCCGGTGATGTCCTCCTCCGGCAAGGGCCAGAGCACGGTGCGCCGCGAAGCCGACATCGAACGCGCCTGGGACTACGCCCAGACCGGCGGCCGTGCCGGCGGCGGCCGTTGCATCGTCGAGGGCTTCGTGGACTTCGACTACGAGATCACCCTGCTGACCGTGCGCCACCGCGACAGCACCCTGTTCTGCGACCCGATCGGCCATCTGCAGCAGGATGGCGACTACCGCGAAAGCTGGATGCCGCAGCCGATGTCGCCGGCGGCGCTGGCCGAATCGCAGCGCATCGCCCGCGCCATCACCGACGATCTCGGCGGCTGGGGCGTGTTCGGCGTCGAGCTGTTCGTGAAGGGCGACAAGGTCTGGTTCAGCGAGGTCTCGCCGCGGCCGCACGACACCGGCCTGGTGACCCTGGTCTCGCAGGAACACAGCGAGTTCGCCCTGCATGCCCGCGCCATCCTCGGCCTGCCGATTCCCTCCCTGCGTACGTATGGGCCCTCGGCCAGCTGTGCCGTGCTGGCGCACGGCCATGGCGTGCCGGTGTTCTCCGGTGTGGACGCGGCCCTGGCCGAACCCGACACCGCCTTGCGCCTGTTCGGCAAGCCGGTGGTCGAGGGTCATCGCCGCGTGGCGGTGACGCTGGCACGCGGCGCCAGCGTCGACGAAGCGCGGGCGAAGGCGCGGCGCGCTGCCGCCGCCCTGAAGGTCGAGCTGAAGGCCTGAGTCCGCTCGGCGACGCCTACTCGGCGTCCGCCGCCTCCAGGTCCACCCAGACCAGGCGGTGGTCGCTTGCATCCAGCCATTCGGCGCCAGGTTCGCCTTCGCGCGGCCAGAACACGCCGCTGTCCACGACCCGGAAGCCCACCGACGGCAGCACGTAGTCCACCCGGAACACGCCGGCGCGGCCGAACACCGCGGTGGCGTGGGCAGGCGCCCCGCGTTTCTCCGGCGGCGTTTCCCCGGCTGCGGCCTGCGCGGTGGCGATCGCGGCTTGGGTTTCCGGCCCGCCCTCGCTGCGCGGCGTGGCCATGCGCAGCACCCGCGGGTGTTCCAGCAACTGGTGGATGGCGCCGGGCAGGCTGGCGCCGTCGGCCGGGTCGGCGTTGTAGTCGCCGAGGATGACGAAGCGCTCGCCCTCGGCCAGGCCGCCGCAGCGGCCGTCGTCGTCACAGAGCCAGTCGCCGTTGCCCGGGTTCAGGTATTCGGCCCAGAGCCGGATCTCGTCGTGGTTGCGGTGGGCGTTGCGCCGCTCCGGCCCGTCGAACACCGGCGGAGTCGGGTGCGCTGCAAGCAAGTGGATGCGGCCCAGCGGCGTGTCCGCCGGCAGGTCCCAGTGCGATTTCGAGCTCAGCCGCAAGGCCTGCCAGACCTCGGGTGGATGGAAGGGGCGGCCATCGGGATGCCGCGGCCGGCTGGCCCGCGGCAGTGCGCTCCACTTCAGCAGGCGGAAGCTGCGGGCGGCGCCGGCGTCCAGCGGATGGCGCGACAGCACCAGCATGCCGTACTGGCCCGGATGCAGACCGTAGCCCCAGGCATCGTTGCCGCGCTGCCGGCCTTCGCCGCCCACCTGGCCATCGCCGTCCAGGTCCAGGCCGCTGGGCACGCCGGTGTTCACCGGCGCCAGGTAGCGCCAGGGGTAATGGATCGCCTGCTGGCCGTGCTGGCCGACCTCCAGGTAGCGGGTCCGGAACAGGTCGGCGGCCTCGCCGCCGGCGTCGTAGTCGAATTCGTTGAGCAGCAGGATGTCCGGGCGGACGCGCTGGACGATGGCGGCAATCCTGCGCGCGTTCTCGTCGCCGGCACGCAGGCGCGCGACCAGGCCGCCGGGCGCCTGATCGTACAAGGAGGCATTGAAGGTGGCGACGCGCAGGCGGAGTGGCTCGCTCATGGCCTGATCCCGGTCACTTGGCGCGACGGGCACGGCGGCGCAGGCGGCCAGCAGCAGGAGCAGGGCGAGAAAGGGGACGCGAGACGGCGTCGGGCGATGCGGCAGGTGCATGGGCCGGCATTGTGCCGCATGGACATGACAGCCGGCAGTCCCGCGGCAGTCCCCGCGACGGCCGACATCAATCCGGCATGGGTCGCCACTGGGCGCCGTCCAGGTATTCCAGCGGGCGGAAGGCGCGCTTGTATTCCATCTTCGGGTGTCCGCGCAGCCAGAAGCCCAGGTACAGGTAGTCGCGGCCGTCCTCGACGGCCCGCTGCACCTGGCGCAGGATGGCATAGGCGCCCAGGCTGCGATGGCCCAGTTCCGGTTCGAAGAAGGTGTACACGGCCGAGAGCGCGTCCGGCACGACATCGGTCACTGCCACCGCCACCAGCCTGCCGGCCAGGCGCAGTTCCATGAACTGGGTCGGGCTCCAGCGGCAGGCCAGGAAGTTGTCGAAGTTCTCCGGGCTGGGGTCGTCCATGCCGCCGCCGCGATGCCGGCTGTCCAGGTAGCGCCGGTACAGGGCGAAGTTCTCGCGATTGCGCCGGGCCGGCACGATCGCCAGCTCGAGATCGGCATTGCGGGCCATGCAGCGGCGCTGCGCCCGGTTGGGCCGGAACCGGCGCACCGGGATGCGCACCGAGATGCAGTCGCGGCAGCCCTTGCAGTAGGGCCGGTACACATGGCCGCCGGAGCGGCGGAAGCCCATGGCCAGGGCCTGGGCGTAGACCGAGGGCAGGTGCGGATCCGCCGGATCTATCACCAGGTCGCGCGAGAGCCGCTCCGGCCAGTAGCCGCAGGGATGCTCGATGGTCTGGAAAAGACGGATGGCGTGCTGCTGCTGACCCATGCCGGCCAGTCTAGCGCCGGATCAGCCGCGCGGCAGGACCTGGCCCAGGCGCTGCCCGACCCGGGTCGGCGCCTCGCTGTCGAAGCCGTCCAGCTCCACCGCTCCGCGCGGGAAAAGCAGGATGACCGTGGAGCCGTAGTTGAAGCGGGCCATCTCGGCGAAGCGGGCCAGGCGGATGCCCTGGCCGCGCCAATCGCGCCGCACGGGCCGGTGCGCGTAGGGTGGTATCTCCTCGCCGTTCCACACCGTCTCCACGCCGGAAACCAGCAGGGCGCCCACCATCACCACGCACATCGGCCCGAACTCCGTCCCGAAGTGGCAGACCAGACGTTCGTTGCGGGCGAACAGTCGCGGAATGGCGCGTACGCCCCACGGCGCCACCGTGAACAGCCGGCCCGGCACGTGCAGGGTTTCCTGCAGCTCGCCGTCCCAGGGCATGTGCACGCGGTGGTAGTCGCGCGGCGACAGGTAGACGTTGGCGAACCAGCCGTCGGCATAGGGCGCGGCCATGGCCTCGCTGCCCAGCAGTTCGGCGGCGCTGTAGTCCCGGCCCTTGGCCTGGAAGATGCGACCTCCGGCGATCCGCCCGACCTGGCTGACCTTGCCGTCGGCCGGCATCAGCAGGGTGGACGGGTCCGGGTCCGGCCGGCGCGCACCGGGTTTCAGTTCGCGGGTGAAGAAGGCGTTGAAGTGCAGGTAACTGCGCGGGTCGGGGTTGGCGGCCTCGGTCATGTCCACACCGAAGCGGCGGATCACCAGCCGGATCAGCCAGTCCTTGAACCAGCCCACCCGCACCCGCGCCACGCCGTAGGCCAGGCGCGTAAGCAGCCGGTGTGGCAGCAGGTACTGCAGCGCGACCTTCGGGCTCACGGGATCGTTTCCGCCAGCAGGCGCAGGTCGGCGGCGATGTCGGCCGGCACCAGCGGCGGCCGGATCAGCCCGGCCTGCCGGCCCCGCGGATCCAGCACCACCACGGCGGTGCTGTGGTCCATGCTGTAGTCGCCGCCTTCCAGCGGCACCTTCATGTAGACCAGGCCCAGGGCGGTGGCGAACTGCTGCAGGGCCGGCTCCTGCGCGGTCGCGGCCAGGGTGTCGGGGTGGAAGTAGCGGGCGTACTCGCCGGCGCGCTCCGGGCTGTCGCGGTCGGGGTCCACCGAGACGAACAGCACCCGCGGCCGGCGCGGTTCCGGAATCCCCATCCAGGCCCGCTGGGCGCCGGCCAGCTCGGTCAGGGTGGTGGGGCAGACGTCCGGGCAGTGGGTGAAGCCCAGGAAGACCAGGGTCCAGCGACCGGCCAGCTCGCTGCCGGTCAGCGGCGTGCCGTCGGACTGCTGCAGCTCGAAGGGCGGCAACGGTCGCGGCTGCGGGAAAAGGCGCACCGCGCTCAGGGTGGCCGGGTCGAGCGCAGGGCCGTCGTCGCGCGGCAGCGAGGGGGCGAAGGCGATCTGGGCGGCCCAGAGGCCCAGGCCGGCGGCCAGGGCGGCCAGCAGGATCAGCAGGGTCTGGCGGTTGAACACGATGCGGTTCCGGTCGGCGCGGGGTCGGCAATTATAGCCGGCCGGCCGCTATACTCGCGGTCCATTCAAAGGGTTGCAGGGCAATGCCGGCGGAACTGCGTACCATCGTCGACTTCATCCGTTACGGCGCCAGCCGTTTCAATGCCGCCGGCCTCAGTTTCGGCCACAGCATGGACAACGCCCTGGACGAGGCGACTCAACTGGTCCTGCATGCCCTGCACCTGCCGCACGACCTGCCGCCGGCCTATGGCCAGGCCGCGCTCACCGGCGAGGAGAAGCAGGAGGTGATGGCCCTGTTCGCCCGGCGCATCAACGAGCGCATCCCGGCCTGTTACCTGACCGGCGAGGCCTGGTTCGCCGGCCTGAGCTTCAAGTCCGATCCGCGTGCGCTGGTGCCGCGCTCGCCGATCGCCGAGCTGATCGAGGCCGGCTTCGAGCCCTGGCTTGGGGGACGGGAGGTCCGGCGCGCGCTCGACCTGTGCACCGGCTCGGGCTGCATCGGCATCGCCATGGCCCACTACCACCCGCACTGGCAGGTGGATGCGGTGGACATCAGCGACGACGCCCTGGCCCTGGCCGCCGAGAACGTCGAGCGCCTGCATGCCGACAACGTGCGGCTGCTGAAGTCCGACCTGTTTTCCGGCCTGCGCGGCGAGGTCTACGACCTGATCGTCAGCAACCCGCCCTATGTTACCCACGAGCAGACCGATGCCTTGCCGCCCGAGTATCGGCACGAGCCCGAGCTGGGCCTGCGCGCCGGCGAGGACGGCCTGGACCTCGTCCTGGCGATCCTGCGCGACGCGCCGGCGCACTTGTCCGAACACGGCCTGTTGGTCTGCGAGGTCGGCGAGAGCGAGCGGGCGCTGGCGATGCTGCTGCCCGGGATTCCCTTCGCCTGGGTCGAGTTCAAGGTCGGGCAGATGGGCGTGTTCGTGGTCGAGCGTGCCGACCTGCTGGCCCACCACGACCGCATCCGCGTCCTGGCCGACGCACGGGGGCGCTGAGCGCGAGCGCATGAGCGACAACAGCTTCGGCCGCCTGTTGCGCGTCACCACCTTCGGCGAGAGCCACGGGCCGGCCATCGGCTGCGTGGTGGACGGCTGCCCTCCCGGCATCGGGCTGGCGCCGGAAGACTTCGCCCATGACCTGGCCCGGCGCGCCACGGGCCGCAGCCGGCACACCTCGCAGCGGCGCGAGGCCGACGAGGTGGAGATCCTCAGCGGTGTCTACGAGGGCCGTACCACCGGCACGCCGATCGCCCTGCTGGTACGCAACACCGACGCCCGCAGCAAGGACTACGCCGCCATCGCGGGGCAGTTCCGGCCAGGCCACGCCGACTACACCTACTGGCAGAAATACGGTATCCGCGACCCGCGCGGGGGCGGCCGCAGCTCGGCCCGGGAAACGACGATGCGCGTGGCCGCCGGCGTGATCGCCAAGAAGTGGCTGGCGGCGAAGGGCGTGTCCGTGCGGGCCTGCGTCAGCCAGATCGGCGAGGTGCTGCCGCGCGGTTTCGACTGGGGTGTGGTCGAGGACAGTCCCTTCTTCTGGCCCTGCGCGGAGCAGGTGCCGGAACTCGAGGCCTTCATGGACGCGCTGCGCAAGTCCGGCGATTCGGTCGGGGCGCGGGTGCGGGTGCAGGCTCTGGGCGTGCCGCCGGGCTGGGGCGAGCCGGTCTACGGCAAGCTCGACGCCGAGATCGCCGCCGCCATGATGTCCATCAATGCGGTCAAGGGCGTGGAGATCGGCGCCGGTTTCGCCGCGGTCAGGCAAAAGGGCAGCGAGCACCGGGACCTGATGTCGCCACAGGGCTTCGCCAGCAACCACGCCGGCGGCATCCTGGGCGGCATCAGTACCGGCCAGGCCATCGAGGTGTCGGTGGCCTTCAAGCCGACCTCCAGCCTGCGCCTGCCCGGCGCCACCGTGGACGTGAGCGGCGCGCCGGTGGAGGTGGTGACCACCGGCCGGCACGACCCCTGCGTCGGTCTGCGGGCGCCGCCGATCTGCGAGGCCATGCTGGCCCTGGTACTGATGGACCAGGCCCTCCGCCACCGCGCCCAGTGCGGCGACGTCGGGCCGGTTGTCCCTCGGGTGCCGGGGGAAGGGTCGTAGTCGCGGCCAATAATCATCAAGGAACGATCATGAGCAGGACGTTCAATGTGGCGGTCGTCGGTGCCACCGGCGCCGTCGGCGAGGCGATGCTGGAGATTCTGGCGGAGCGGAATTTTCCGGTTGGCGAGTTGCATGTGCTGGCCAGCGAGCGGTCGGCCGGCCGCGAGGTGGATTTCGGCGGCCGCAAGCTGCCGGTGCGGGATCTGGCCGGCTTCGATCCGGCCGGCGTCGACGTGGCGCTGTTTTCCGCCGGCGGCAGCGTCTCCAGGGCCTACGCGCCGAAGTTCGCCGCTGCCGGCGCCGTGGTCATAGACAATAGCTCGGCCTTCCGCTACGACGAGGACGTGCCGCTGGTGGTGGCGGAAGTGAACCCGGAAGCGCTGGCGGAGCGCCCGCGCGGCATCGTCGCCAACCCGAACTGCTCGACCATGCAGATGATGGTGGCGCTGGCGCCGATCCACCGCGCCGTCGGCATCGAACGCATCAACGTCGCCACCTACCAGTCGGTGTCGGGCGCAGGCCGCAGCGCCATGGAGGAGCTGGGCCGGCAGACCGCCGCCCTGCTGAACTTCCAGCCGCAGGAGCCGGCGAAGTTCCCGGTTCAGATCGCCTTCAACCTGATCCCGCACATCGACGAGTTCCTGGACAACGGCTTCACCCGCGAGGAGATGAAGATGGTCTGGGAAACCCGCAAGATCCTCGGCGACCCGGACATCCTGGTGAACCCCACCGCCGTGCGGGTGCCCGTGTTCTACGGCCATTCCGAGGCGGTGCACCTGGAGACCCGGGAGAAGATCACGGCCGAGCGGGCGCGCGAGCTGCTGATGTCGGCGCCGGGCGTCGAGGTGGTGGACGAGCCGGAGGCCGGCGGCTATCCGACCCCAGTGACGCATGCGGCCGGTCGGGATCCAGTCTACGTCGGACGCATCCGCGAGGACCTTTCGCACCCGCGCGGCCTGAATCTCTGGATCGTCGCCGACAACATCCGCAAGGGCGCGGCCCTGAACGCCGTGCAGCTGGCCGAACTCGTGGTCAAGGCCGGCGGCTGACGGGTATATTCGGGCCGCCAGCCGGCCCGGCTGCCGCGGGGGAAGGCGTCGGGCCCATCAGGTTCTGCCGTCCAAGGAACGGGGAGACATCCGAGCGTGAACAACCGGCAATTGCAGCTGTCGCTGGCCCTGGCCCTCGCCCTGGGCGCGGGCAGCGCCCATGCCCTGGGCCTGGGCCAGATCGAGGTCAAGTCCCGGCTCAACGAGCCGCTGGTGGCGGAGATCCCCATCGTCTCGGCCGCCCCCGGCGAGCTGGAGGATCTGGAGGTACGCCTGGCTTCGCCCGAGGCCTTTGCCCGGGTAGGGCTGGAGCGTCCGGTCGGCCTGACCGCGAACCTGCAGATGGAGGTGGGCCGCAACGCCCAGGGCCAGCCGGTGATCAGGGTGACCACCACGAGCCGGTTCAACGAACCTTTCCTGACCTTCCTGCTGGAGGCCGACTGGGGCCGCGGCAAGGTCGTGCGCGAGTTCAGCGCCCTGGTGGACCCGCCCTACATCGCGCCGGCGGTGGTCAAACCACTGGAAACGCCGGTGGTTTCGGTGCCCGCCACGCCGGCTCCGGCACCCGTGCCGGCGCCGGCCGAGCCCGAACCGGTACCCGATCCCGAGCCGGTCTTCACTTACCGCGACATTCCGCCTGAGCCGTTGCCGGAGCCCGGCCCGGCGCCGGTGGAAGCCCTGCCACCGGAGACGGAACCGGCGGCGCCGGTGGCGATTGCCGAACCGGGTCCGGCCGCGGCGGCGGAGCCCGTGCCCGAGCCGGCTCCGCTGCCGGAACCCGGTCCGGCCCCGATGCCGGTGCCCGAGCCGGCCCCAACGCCGGCGCCGGAGCCGACCCCGCCACCACCCAGCCGACCCCTGCCGCCCCCAGCCCCGGCCCCCGGCGATGTCGGCCCGGTGGCCGACGGCCAGACGCTCTGGAGCATCGCCCAGCAGGTCCGCCCGGATCCGGCGGTCACCATGAACCAGGTGATGCTGGCCATCCAGCGGGCCAACCCCGAAGCCTTCATCGACGACAACATCAATCTGCTCAGGCGCGGCGCCGTGTTGCGCATTCCCGGCCGCGAGCAGATGTTGCAGTTGGGAGCGGCGGAGGCCGCGGCCCTGGTCCGCCAGCAGGCCGAGGCCTGGCAGGCCCGGCGCGTGCCGGTGCCGCAGCCGGCCGAGGCGGTCGCCGAGGCGCCGCGTCCCGCGCCTGCGCGCCCGGCCCCGACACGACCGGCGGCGGAGGGACGCCTGGAAATCGTGCCGCCCGCCGAGGGCGAAACCGCAGCCCGCGGTGCCCGTTCCGGCGCCAGCGCCGACGGTGCAGGCGAGGAGCTTCGGGCCGAACCCGGTCAGGACCAGGAGGATCTGGCTGCACGCGAAGCCGAGGTGGCCGAGCTGCGCTCGCAGATCGCCGAGATCGAGCAGCAGCAGGCCGACAGCGAGCGTCTCATCGAGATGCAGGAAGCCCAGCTCAAGGCCCTGCAGGACCGCCTGGGGCAGCAGCAGGCGCAGGCAGAGGAGCCGGCGGCGGCGGAGTCCGCGGCAGGCCAGCCACCGGCGCCCGCCCCCTGGTACCTCGATCCCTACGTGCTGGGCGGTGCCGGCGTGGTGGTGCTGGGTGGCCTGGTGCTGGCCCTGCGTGGCCGGCGCAAGCGCGAGGTGCTGCCGAGCCCGCCGCCGCGGCGCATCTCCGACGACGAGGCGCTCAAGCGCAGCCTGCCTGGCGCCGCCGCCGCGGCCGTGGCGGAGGAGGAGATCGACGAGGAGGAAGTCGAGGCCGCCGTCGACGACCAGGCCGAGGCCCTGCGCGAGCGCATCGCCGCCAATCCTTCCGACCTCGAGGCGCACATCTGCCTGCTGCGGCTGCTGCACTCGCGCGGCGAGGCCGCGGAGTACGAGCGCGCCGCCCAGGCCATGCGCGCGCAGGTGCGCAGCACCCTGGACCCGCGCTGGCGCGAGGCGGCGGTGATGGGCCTGTCCCTGCTGCCCGGCCATCCGCTGTTCCAGCAGTCCGGCTGGAATGCCCCGCGCTTCGGCGACACCGGCGTGATGTCGGCGACGGCGACGCCCGAGGCCGCTGCCGCACCGGAGCCGGCGGACGCGGAAGACGGCGACCGGGCGGTGCCGGCCGCGGAGACCTCGGACCGGTCCGGGGCGCCGGCGCCGGTTCCGACGTCCGGGGCTGAGCTCGTTGCCGACTTCGATGCCGCCGTCGATCTGGAAGAGGCGTTCCCGGCCGACCTGGCCGGCGACGCCGGCATGGCGGGCGAGGCCGGCGAAGACGAGGCCGGCGAAGGCGAGGCGCCCGCGCTCGACGATGACGCCAGCGCCACCAAGATCGAGCTGGCCCGGGCCTACCTGGACATCGGCGATGTCGAGGGCGCCAAGGCCATGCTGGAGGAAGTGATCGCCGAAGCCGGGCCGGCCGGCCGCGCCGAGGCCGAGAAGCTGCTCCGGGAAATCGGCTAAGCTGAGCCCACTCGACGGGCAATACGACGAGGGCCGGGGCGACCCGGCCCTCGGCATTCAGGGCATGCGCTACGCACTGGGCATCGAATACGACGGCACCGGCTTCCTCGGCTGGCAGCGGCTGGCGCACGGCGCCACCCTGCAGGCGGCGGTGGAGTCGGCGCTGGGCTTCGTGCTCGACCACGAGGTGCAGGTGACCTGCGGCGGCCGCACCGACGCCGGCGTGCACGCCGCCTGCCAGGTGGTGCATTTCGACACCGAGGTCGAACGCGGCGACTACGGCCTGCGCCAGGGTTGCAACAGCCGCCTGCCGCACGGAGTCACCGTGCTCTGGGCGCAGCGCGTGCCCGACGATTTCCACGCCCGCTACTCGGCCCGCGCCCGCCGCTACCGCTACACGCTGCTGAACCGGCCGACGCGGCCGGCCCTGTACCGGCATTTCCTCGCCTGGGAGCGGGCGCCGCTGGACGTGGAGGCCATGCATCGCGCCGCCCAGGCCCTGCTCGGCGAGCACGACTTCAGCGCCTTCCGCACCGTACACTGCCAGGCACCGCACCCGGTGCGCGAGCTGCAGGAAATCGAGGTGCGCCGCGAGCCCGGCGACAGGGTGGTGGTGGAAGTGCAGGCCAATGCCTTCCTGCACCACATGGTGCGCAACATCGTCGGCAGCCTCTTGCCGATCGGCCGCGGCGAGCGGACGGAGGCCTGGCTGGCCGAACTGCTGGCAGGGCGCGACCGGACCCTGGCCGGGCCGACCGCGCCGGGTGGCGGCCTGGTTTTCCTGGGGCCGCGTTATCCGCGCCGCTGGGGCCTTCCCGAGGAGGTCTGCCTGTGAGCCGCACCCGCATCAAGTTCTGCGGCCTGACCCGGCCGGGCGACGTGCGCCTTGCGGTGGAGCTGGGCGTGGACGCGATCGGCTTCGTGTTCGCCGCGGGCAGCCCACGCCGGCTCGAGCCTGGCCAGGCACTGGCGCTGCGCGAGGCGGTGCCGCCGCCGGTGGCGGCGGTGGCCCTGTTCATGGACAACCCGGCTGAGGAGGTGCGCCGGATCGTGCGGGCACTGCGGCCGGACTTGCTGCAGTTCCATGGCGGCGAGGATGAGACCTTTTGTCGCGGCTTCGACCGGCCTTACCTCAAGGTGCTTGCCATGGGGCAGGGTGGAACGGAGGCGAGGCAGGCGCTGGCGCGTTACCCTTCGGCAAGCGGCTTCCTGCTCGACGGCCACGCGCCCGGGCAGCGCGGCGGCAGCGGCCAGGCCTTCGACTGGTCGCGGGCGCCGGCGCCGGGTCGGCCGGTCTGGCTGGCCGGCGGGCTCGGCCCCGACAACGTCGGCCGGGCCATCCGCGCCGTCCGGCCGTACGCAGTGGACGTATCCAGCGGAATCGAGCGCGCGCCGGGCATCAAGGACGGCGCGAAGATGCAGGCATTCGTGGAGGAGGTGAGACGTGCAGACCGGTCCGGATCCGAATGAGTCCCCCGGCGGGCCACCGGCGCGGGGGGTCGGGACCTGGCCGGACGAGCACGGCCACTTTGGTCCTTACGGCGGCGTGTTCGTGCCGGAAACCCTGGTCGAGCCGCTGCGCGAGCTGGCGGCGGCCTACGCGGCCGCCAGGGTGGACCCGGCCTTCCGGGCCGAGCTGGAGCACGAGTACCGGCACTACGTCGGCCGGCCCAGTCCGGTCTATGAGGCCCGGCGGCTGTCGGAGGAGGTCGGCGGCGCCCGCATCCTGCTCAAGCGCGAGGACCTGAACCACACCGGCGCGCACAAGATCAACAACACCATCGGCCAGGCCATGCTGGCCCGGCGCATGGGCAAGACCCGCATCATCGCCGAGACGGGCGCCGGCCAGCATGGCGTCGCCAGTGCCACGGTGGCGGCGCGTCTGGGCCTGGAGTGCGTGGTCTACATGGGCGCCACCGACGTCGAGCGGCAGGCGCCGAACGTGTTCCGGATGAAACTGCTGGGCGCCACCGTGGTGCCGGTGCAGTCCGGCAGCAAGACGCTGAAGGACGCGCTGAACGAAGCCATGCGCGACTGGGTCACGAACGTCCGCGACACCTTCTACATCATCGGTACCGTGGCCGGTCCGCATCCCTATCCGATGCTGGTGCGCGACTTCAACGCCGTGGTCGGCCGCGAGGCGAGGGCACAGATGCTGGCCGAGTACGGCCGGCTGCCGGACGTGGTGACTGCCTGCGTCGGCGGCGGCAGCAATGCCATCGGCATCTTCCATGCCTTCCTGGACGATGCCGGCGTGCGCCTGGTCGGCGCCGAGGCGGCCGGCGAGGGGCTGGCCAGCGGCCGGCATGCGGCATCGCTGGCCGCCGGGCGGCCGGGCGTGCTGCACGGCAACCGCACCTACGTGCTGTGCGACGACGACGGCCAGATCGTCGAAACGCACTCGGTCTCGGCCGGCCTGGACTACCCCGGCGTCGGTCCCGAGCACGCTTTCCTCAAGGACATCGGCCGGGCCGAATACGTCGGCATCAGCGACGACGAGGCCCTGGAAGCCTTCCACCTGCTGGCGCGCAGCGAGGGCATCCTGGCGGCACTGGAATCCAGCCACGCGGTGGCGCAGGCCATCAGGCTGGCCCGCGAACTTCCCCGCGACGGCCTGGTCCTGTGCAACCTCTCGGGCCGCGGCGACAAGGACATCTTCACCATCGCCCGCCGCGAAGGTATCGAACTTTGAGTGGAATTGGCGGCGGCCGGATGCCCATGAACAGACTGCAGCGAAAGTTCGAAGTCCTGGCGAAATCCGGCCGGAAGGCGCTGGTGCCGTTCATCACCGCCGGGGATCCGTCGCTGGAGGCGACGGTGCCGGTGATGCATGCGCTGGTGGCCGCCGGGGCCGATGCCATCGAGCTGGGCGTACCGTTTTCCGATCCCATGGCCGACGGGCCGGTGATCCAGCGCAGCTCGGAACGGGCCATCGCCCGCGGCGCCGGCCTGCGCTGGGTGCTGGCGCAGGTACAGGCCTTCCGCGAACGCGACGCGACGACGCCGGTGGTACTGATGGGTTATCTCAACCCGGTCGAAATCCTCGGCGCCGGGGCTTTCGCCCGCGCCGCCGCCGAGGCCGGCGTGGACGGGGCGCTGCTGGTGGACCTGCCGCCCGAGGAGGCCGGCCCGACACGGGCGGCGCTGAACGCCGAGGGCCTGGCCCTGGTGGCGCTGGCCGCCCCGACCACGGCGCCTGCGCGTCTGCAGCGCCTGGCCCGGGAAGCGCAGGGCTATCTGTACTACGTCTCCCTGGCAGGAGTAACCGGCGCCGGCCATCTCGATCCGGGCGAGGTCCGCCGGCGTGCCGGCGAGCTGGCACAACGGGCGGTCGTTCCGGTGCTGGTGGGCTTCGGTATCCGTGACGCGGCAACGGCAGCGGCCCTGGCCGTGGCGGCCGACGGCGTGGTAGTGGGCAGCGCCCTGGTCCAGGCCATGGCCGGCGCCGGCGGCGCCGTCGAGGCCGCGCGCCGGGCCGGCGAGTTCCTGGCACCGCTGCGGGCGGCCCTGGACGGGGCGGCCCGGGCGACGCCTGCCGGGCCCCGTTCGGGATAAACTGCCCGCCCTCGCAAGACCAGACCGGATACCGAATGAGCTGGCTGAGCAAACTGATGCCCTCGCGCATCCGCACCCAGGGGACCGGCAAGCGCGGCGTTCCCGAAGGCCTGTGGGAGAAGTGCGACAGCTGCGGCGCCGCCCTGTACGGCCCCGAGCTGGAGCGGAACCTGCGGGTCTGTCCCAAGTGCGGACACCACATGGCGATCGGCGCCCGCGAGCGCCTCGCCGCCTTCCTGGACGAGGACGGCGTCGAGGAGATCGGTGCCCGCCTGGGCCCGGTGGACGCGCTGCATTTCAAGGACCAGAAGAAGTACGCCGACCGCATCAAGGCCGCGCAGAAGGCCACCGGCGAGCGCGATGCCCTGGTCGCCGTGCAGGGCCGGCTGAAAGGCCGGCCGATCTGCGCGGCCGCTTTCGAGTTCCGGTTCATGGGCGGCTCCATGGGGTCGGTGGTGGGCGAGCGCTTTGCCCTGGCTGCCGAACGCGCCGTCGAACGGGCCTGCCCGCTGGTCTGCTTCTCCGCCACTGGCGGCGCCCGCATGCAGGAAGGCCTGTTCTCGCTGATGCAGATGGCCAAGACGTCGGCTGCGCTGGGCCGCATGCGCGCCGCCGGCCTGCCGTTCATTTCGGTGCTGACCCATCCGACCACCGGCGGCGTGTCCGCCTCGCTGGGCATGCTTGGCGACATCAACGTCGGCGAGCCGCAGGCGCTGATCGGTTTCGCCGGCCCGCGCGTGATCGAACAGACCGTGCGGGAAACGCTGCCGGAAGGCTTCCAGCGTTCGGAGTTCCTGCTCGAGCACGGCGCCATCGACCTGATCGTCGATCGCCGGCAGATGCGCGACAAGCTGGCTGCGCTGCTGGCCCTGATGATGCGCCAGCCGGCCCCCGAGGCCGATCCGGCGCCGGCCGCTGCCTGAGCCCATGACGCGCAGGTATTTCGGTACCGACGGCATCCGCGGCCGGGTGGGGCAGTTCCCGGTCTCGGCCGATTTCATGCTGCGCCTGGGCGCGGCTGCCGGCCGGGTGCTGGCCAACGGCGACGCTGGCCACGCCACCGTGGTCATCGGCAAGGACACCCGCATCTCCGGCTACATGTTCGAGTCGGCCCTGGAGGCCGGCCTGGTGGCGGCCGGCGCCAATGTGCGCCTACTCGGACCGATGCCGACCCCGGCCGTGGCCTATCTGACCCGTTCCCTGCGCGCCGACGCCGGCATCGTCATCTCCGCCTCGCACAACCCGCATGAGGACAACGGGGTCAAGTTCTTCTCCGCCCAGGGCGAGAAGCTGGCCGATGCGGTCGAGGAAGCGATCGAGGCCGAACTGGAGCAACCCCTGCGAACCGTGCCGTCAGAACGCCTGGGCAAGGCCTCGCGGGTCACCGACGCGATGGCGCGTTACGCCGAATTCTGCAAGTCCACCGTGCCCGAGGACTTGATGCTGGGAGGCATGCGCATCGTGCTGGATTGCGCCCATGGCGCCACCTATCAGGTGGCGCCGCGGGTCTTCTCCGAGCTGGGCGCGCGGGTGGACGCCATCGGCGTCGATCCGGACGGGCTGAACATCAACCTCGGCGTCGGCTCCACCCATCCGGAGGCGCTGATCGCCAGGGTGCGCGAAACCGGTGCCGACCTCGGCATCGCCTTCGACGGCGACGGCGACCGCGTGCAGATGGTGGACGGGCAGGGGCGGCTGGTGGACGGCGACGGCCTGATCTGGCTGCTGGCCCGCGACTGGCAGGCGACCGGCCGACTGGAGGGACCGGTGGTCGGCACGCTGATGAGCAACTATGCGCTCGAGGCGGCCCTGGCCGAGCGCGGCATTCCCTTCCTCCGCACCCAGGTCGGCGACCGCTACGTGCATCAGGCGCTGGTGGCCCGCGGCGGTGTGTTGGGCGGCGAGGCCTCGGGTCACCTGCTGTGCATGGACCGGGCCAGCACCGGTGACGCCATCGTGGCGGCCTTGCAGGTGCTGGAGGTGCTGCGCCGGCGCGGTCAGAGTCTGGAACAGGCCCTGGCAGGTTACCGGCCCCTGCCGCAGCGGACGGTCAACGTGCGGATCGGGCCTGGCGCGCGGCCGCTCGAGGACGGGCAGGTTCTGGCCGCACGTGCCGAGGCCGAAGCGGCCCTGGCCGGGCGCGGCCGACTGGTGCTGCGGGCCTCCGGCACCGAGCCGGTGGTGCGGGTCACGGTCGAGGCGGCGGACGAGACCCTGATGCAAGACGTGCTGGAGCGGCTCGCCGGCGCGGTCCGCGCCGCGGCCGCGGCCTGAGCCGTCGCGGTCTTGCATGCCCCGTCCGGGCGCCTAGACTTCCGCCCAACGCCGACCGAGGACCTGCCGTGAGCGCCAGCATCCCTACCCTGGACATCCAGCGTTTCGACACCGACCGCACCGCCTTCGTGGCCGATCTCGGCGCCGCCTACCGGGAATGGGGCTTTGCCGGCATCCGCAATCACGGCATCCCGCAGTCGTTGATCGATCGCGCCTACGAGGTGTTCCGCCGGTTTTTCGCCCTGCCAGAACAGGTCAAGCGCAAGTACCACGTGCCTGGTGGCGGCGGCGCCCGCGGTTACACGCCTTTCGGCATAGAAACTGCCAAGGGCGCCGAGCATTACGACCTCAAGGAGTTCTGGCACGTCGGCCGGGAGATTCCCCGCGACGGCAAATACGCGGACGTGATGCCGCCGAACCTGTGGCCCGAGGAAGTGCCGGAGTTCCGGGAAGTGGCCTATGCGCTGTACGAGGCGCTGGACGCCCTGGGCTCGCGGGTTCTGTCGGCGCTGGCCCTGCACATCGGCCTGCCGGAGGACTGGTTCGCCGACAAGACCGATGTCGGCAACTCCATCCTGCGGCCGATCCACTACCCGCCGATCACCGCTACCGACATTCCGAACGTGCGGGCCGGCGCGCACGAGGACATCAACCTGATCACCCTTCTGGTCGGCGCCAGCGCCGAGGGCCTGGAAGTGCTGTCGCGCAAGGGCGAATGGGTGCCGTTCACCGCCGATGCCGACACCATCGTGGTCAACATCGGCGACATGCTGCAGCGCCTGACCAACCACGTGTACCCCTCGACCACCCACAGGGTGGTCAATCCGCCTGGCGACAAGGCGCGACAGCCGCGTTATTCCACGCCGTTTTTCCTGCATCCGAATCCGGACTTCCTGATCCGCACGCTGCCGCAATGCGTGAGCGCCGACAATCCGGATCGGTACCCCGAGCCGATCACCGCCCAGGACTACCTGCTCGAGCGCCTGCGGGAGATCAAACTGGTCTGAGGCCTGCCCGCGCCGGCGGACCCGGGGCCGACATGGTGGCCTGACGCCGCGTCCGGGCAGGATGGTGGCGTCAGGTGTTCCTGCCCTAGTGTCTGCCGCCGCGCGACCGCCCGCGGTCTTCGCACGATCATCACCGCGTCGCAGCGACCATCCGCGCCAGCGACCGACTGCAGGGGGCGGGTGTGCGGAGGGATGACGGCATTGGCGGCTTGCTGCTTCCCGTGCTGCTGGGCCTGGCGGGGCCGGCCCATGCGGCCGAGTTGCTGGTCAGGGTGCTGGCGGAAGGCCAGCCGGTCGCCGACGCGGTCGTAAGCCTGCACGGACCACCCCGGTCGCCGCCGGAAGCGCCGGGCCGGGCCATCCTGGACCAGCGGAACTCCGCCTTCGAACCGGGAGTGTTTGCCATCCGCGTCGGCACCGAAGTCGAGTTCCCCAACAGCGACAGCGTCCAGCACCAGGTGTATTCGTTTTCCGAAGCGCGGCCGTTCGAGCTGCCTCTCTACTCCGGTACACCGCCGGATCCGATCCTGTTCGATCGTCCCGGCGTCGTGGTGGTCGGCTGCAACATCCATGACTGGATGGTGGGCCACATCGTGGTGCTCGATACGCCGTACTTCGGCAAAACCGACGCCGATGGCCTGGTTCGCCTCGAGGCACCGGCCGGGGAATACGGGCTTCGCGCCTGGCACGCCCGATTGTCCGCCGAACAACCGGAGCTCGGCTTGGCGCTCGATGAAGGGCATGAGACCGAGCTCGTGCTCAGGCTGGAGCTGCGGCCGGAGGCGCCGACGCGCCGGGGTAGCGAGCGGTTGCGGATGCTCCAGGATCGGCTCCGCAAAGCCGGGACCGGGCGATGATACGTTCCAGTCTCCGGTTTCGCCTCATCGTGCTGCTGGTGCTGGTAGTGGTCGCAGCGCAGGTGGCGACCCTTGCCATGGTGCGCATTGCCACGGAGCGGAGCGTGGCTGCGCAGCTGCAGGCGGAACTTCAGGTCGGCGAACGGGTCTGGCGCCGCTTCCACGCCGCGCGCGAGGACCAACTGCTCTCGTCGGCGATGGTGCTCGCCGACGACTTCGGTTTCCGTGCCGCGGTCGCCAGCAACGATGCGGCGACCCAGATCTCGGCACTGAGGAATCACGCCGGGCGCCTGGGCGCGGATGCGGCGATGCTGTTCCGCCCCGACGGCGCGTGGCAGGCAGGATTCGCCCCGGAAAGCGAGTCGGCGCAAGCCGAGGCGCTCGCACCGCTCCTGAATCGGGCCGAAGAGCTGGGTTATGCCAGCGGAGTCCTCATCCTCGGCGGGCATGCCCACCTGACGGTGGTGCTGCCGGTGATGGCTCCCGAACAGATTGCCTGGGTAGCGATAGCCGTCAGTTTCGGCGACGCCTACGCCGGCGAGTTTCGCGCCCTGACCGGGCTGGATGCCAGTTTCGCCCGCGTTGAAGGCGGGAAGTTGCGTCTTTATGGCTCCAGCCTGGCCGGAGCGGCCCGTGCCGACCTCGGTAGCCTGCTTGCACCGGCCGTGGTGGCGGACGGCGGCGTGCGACGTCTGGAAGTAGGCCGGGAGGAAACCTTTCTGCTGGCCGAGCCCATGGCGGAATCGGGGTCGGACATGCTGGTCGTCCTGCAGGGCTCCCTGGAGCGGGCGATGGCACCGTTCGACGCGCTCGAGCGACGGATCCTGCTGCTGTCCGCCCTGGCGACGGGGCTTGCGATTGCGGTCGCGGTACTCTTGGGTCGTGGCATCGTTCGGCCGGTGGCGAAGCTGGCCGAGGCTGCCCAGCGCATTGCGGCAGGAGACTACACCCAGCCGGTGGTGGTCGAGGGCAGGGATGAGCTGGCGGGCCTTGGTCACGCGCTGGAACAGATGCAGGCCGGTATCGCCGCCCGTGAGGCCAGGATCGTGTATCAGGCCAATCATGATGGATTGACCGGCCTGCCGAACCGGGCTTGCGCGCGTGCCGAGCTGGATGCGCTGGTGCGGACGCAAGGCGGCCAGGCGGCGGTGCTCATGCTCGACCTCGATCGCTTCAAGGAGATCAACGATACGCTGGGGCATGGCTTCGGGGACAAGGTGCTTCATGAGGTGGGGCGCAGGCTCAGCGATGCCGTGCGCGGCGATGACCTGGTCGCGAGGCTGGGTGGCGACGAGTTCATGGTGCTGCTCCGGGATGCCGATCCGGATCAGGCCAGGCGCCGGGCCCGGCAGTTGCTTGAAGAACTGCGCCGGCCGCTGGAGCTTCCGGATGCCCGCATGTCCCTGGATGCGAGCCTGGGGGTGGCCGTGTATCCGCTGCACGGCCGGGATGCGCAGACCCTGCTGAGACGCGCCGACATAGCGCTGTACGACGCCAAGGAAGCCAAGGCGGGTGTCGCCCTCTATACCGAGGGAAGGGACGAACTGCACCTGCGTCAGCTTACCCTCATGGGGGATCTGCGCGGAGCCATCGCGGAAGGACAGCTTTCCATCCGTTATCAGCCAAAGATCGACCTCGGCAGGAATCGCGTGGGACACGTCGAGGCGCTGCTTCGCTGGCAGCATCCACGGCTCGGTGCCGTTCCTCCCGATGAGTTCATCCCGTTGGCCGAGCGGTCCGGCGTCATCCGCGATCTGACCCGGTATGTTCTGGACGGTGCTGTGGCACAGAACGCCCGCTGGAGTGCCGATGGACTGGAGATTGGGCTGGCGGTGAACCTGTCGGCGATGGACCTGATGGACGATGGCCTGCCCGACATGGTGGTCGGGTGCCTGCGCCGTCATCGTGTTCCCGCCACCAGGTTGATTCTGGAGATTACCGAGAGCGCACTGATGCGGGACGTTGACTACGCGGTGCGCATGCTGCACAGGTTGCGGGCGATCGGCGTTCGGCTTTCCATCGACGATTTCGGTACCGGCTATTCCTCGCTGGCGCAACTCAAGAGAATGCCGGTGGACGAGCTGAAGATAGACAAGAGTTTTGTCGTTCAGCTGCGCGAGGACAGCGATGACGCCGTCATCGTGCGTTCGACGATAGATCTTGGGCACAACATGGGGCTGTCGGTGATCGCCGAGGGCGTCGAGCATCCTTCCGGTCTCGCCCTGTTGCGGCGATATCGCTGCGACATGGCCCAGGGGTATCTCTTCAGTCCTCCGCTGGATGGAGGCGCCTTGCTGGAATGGTGCCGGAAGTTCGAAGGAGTGGAGGCATGAACCGCCGTTCCTCGAGGGCGAAGATTCTCGCGCGCGCAGTCTTGCTGGCCTGCCTGGCCTGCCTGGCCGGGCCGACGTTCGCGGCCGGGGGGCGTCTGCTCGCCAGCGGCGGAGCCAGTCAGGTGGAGGGAGCCGCCGGAGGCGGTCTGGTTCCCTGGGCGGTGTTGGCGGGCTACGGAACCCGGGACGAGAATGGCGGAACCGCGTTTGCCAGCCGCCTGCACACCGATGACTATCGCCTCGAGGCTTTCGGGCTGGCCTGGACCTTCCGGAATCGCCTCGAACTTTCCCTGGCGCGCCAGCGTCTGGACATCGGGGTGCTGCAGCGGCAGCTGGATTTGCCCTGGGCGGCCCTGGGTCAGGACGTCATTGGTGCCAAGCTTCGGCTTGGCGGCGATCTGCTGTACACCCCCTGGCCCCAGTTCAGCCTGGGAGTGCAGTACAAGCGGTCGCATGACGATGCCTTGCCCTTGGCGATCGGAGCGCGTTCCGGAGACGGCTGGGATGTTTATCTCTCGGCAAGCAAGCTGTTTCTGGACATGGCGGGGCAGCAGGTGTTGTTCGGCCTGACCCTGCGTTCGACCCGGGCGAACCAGTTCGGATTGTTGGGGCACGGAGGAGACCTCGGGCGCGGTCGCGACCTGGTCTGGGAGGGGGTTGCCGCGCTGCTGCTCGACCCGTCCTGGGTCGTGGGGGCCGAGTACCGGCAGAAACCGGACAATCTGGCGTTCGCGGCAGAGGAGGGTGCCCGTGACCTGTTCCTGGCCTGGTTTCCGAACAAGCGCGTGGCCGTCGTCGCGGGCTGGGTGGATCTGGGAGATGTCGCCACGCTCGGGCAGCAGCAGGGGCCCTACCTTTCCATCCAGGTAAGCCATTGAGGAGAGCGCATGATCCGGAGTTTGCTGCTGATGGTGCTGCTGCTCTCCGGGTGCGCAAGTCTGGCCGGAGACACCCCCTACAGGCAGTTCGGAGGCCGGCAAGGCCTTGAGGTGCTGGTCGAAGACCTGCTCGTCCGTGTCCTCGAAGACCCCGGGATCGGCCATTACTTCCTCGATGTCGACCTGGACAACCTGCACGCGCGCCTGGTCGAGCAGTTCTGCGCGGAGCTCGGTGGCCCCTGTGTCTACCGCGGACGCACGATGCGTGAATCCCATGCCACGCTGGGAATCTCCGAAGCCGACTTCAACGCGCTGGTGGAGCACCTGGTCGCCGTCATGGAAGCCAGAGGTGTGCCCAGGACAGCCCGGAACCGGTTGCTGGCGAGGCTGGCGCCGATGCGACGGGAGATCGTCAGGCCCTGAGCAAACGGGTATCCTTGCCGGCCTGGTCTGCAGGGAGAAAACGATGCGTCCGAGGATCGTCGCCGGAAACTGGAAGCTCAACGGCAACCGCGTCTTCGCCCGCGAACTCCTGGACGCGCTGGCGGCCGCTGATAGGCCGGCCGGGGTCGAACTGGTGATTTTGCCGCCGGTACCCTACCTGGCAGAGTTGGCCGGAAACTATGCCGGCCGGGGCCTGGCCTTCGGCGCCCAGGATCTGGACCTGCACGAGCAGGGCGCCTACACCGGCGAGGTGTCCGGGGCAATGCTCCGGGACGTCGGCGCCCGCTACGTGTTGGTAGGCCACTCCGAGCGGCGCGAGTACCACGAGGAGGACAGCCGGCTGGTGGCCGAAAAGTTCGTGGCGGCCCGGAAGGCCGGCCTGGTGCCGATCCTGTGCGTGGGTGAGACGCTGCACCAGCGCGAGGCCGGCCAGACCGAGTGGGCGATAGAGAAGCAACTGGCTCCGGTACTGGAGCTGGCCGGCATCGCCGGTTTCCGGGATGCCCTGGTGGCCTACGAGCCGGTCTGGGCGATCGGCACCGGCCGCACCGCCAGCCCGGCCCAGGCGCAGGAGGTGCATGCCTTCATCCGTGGCGAGCTGGCCGCCCACGATGCTACAATCGCTGGCTCGCTGCCGATCCTTTACGGCGGCAGCGTCAAGCCCGCCAACGCCGCCGAGCTGTTCGCCCAGCCGGACGTGGATGGCGGCCTGATCGGGGGCGCGTCCCTCGTCGCCCAGGATTTCCTGGCCATCGCCGCCGCGGCGGCGAGGTAGAGAAGACCATGCTGCTCACCATCGTCAGTGTCGTTTACGTGCTCGTCGCGGTCGCGATGATCGTGTTCATCCTCATGCAGCGCGGCGCCGGCGCCGCGGCTGGCTCCGGCTTCGGCGCCGGCGCTTCGGCCACGGTATTCGGCGCCCGCGGTTCGGCAAACTTCCTCTCCAGCGCCACCAAGTGGCTGGCCATCGTGTTCATGGCGATGAGCCTGGGCATGGCCTGGTACGCCGGCCATGGCGGGCGTCCGGCCGCGCCGGCCCAGGAGGACATCGGCGCTATGGCGGAAGTGCCGGCGACGCCTGCTGGCGCGGCATCCCCGTCCGAGCCGCCTGCCGGCGAGATCCCCGCCGCCGCCGAGGTGCCGGCGATTCCGGCCGCCTCCGGCGGCGACGTTCCGGCCGCCGGACAAGCGCCGGCGAGCGCCGGAGACCAGGCCGGGAAGGAAAAGGCCGAAGATCCGGCCGCCGACGGCAACAAGGGCGGTTGATCCGCTGGTACAATTTCACGGCTCCGTTCCGGTCTGGCCGGAACGCGGCCAGAGCCCAGGTGGCGGAATTGGTAGACGCACTACCTTGAGGTGGTAGCGACGAAAGTCGTGGGGGTTCGAGTCCCCCCTTGGGCACCAGATCAATCGGGTCGCCGCCCGATCTCCCGGACGGCGGCCCGGACGCGCCCCTGTGGCGCAAGGTGAGGAAGCGCGCGTGCTGGGCGAATATCTGCCGATCCTGCTGTTCCTTGTGGTTTCCACCGGCCTGGGCATCGCCCTGCTGGCGCTGGGCTGGCTGTTGGGCCCGAAACGCCCGGAAGCCGAGAAGCTGTCCCCGTACGAGTGCGGTTTCGAGGCCTTCGAGGACGCACGCATGCAGTTCGACGTGCGCTATTACCTCATCGCCATCCAGTTCATCATCTTCGATCTGGAAATCGCCTTCGTGTTTCCGTGGGCGGTGAACTTCCGCAACCTCGGCATCGTCGGCCTCACCGAGATGGGCATCTTCATCGGCCTGCTGGTGCTCGGTTTCGTCTACGTCTGGAAGAAGGGAGCGCTCGAATGGGAGTGACCTCTGCGATCGCGCGCGTGATGAACAACCCCGAGCCGGTCGGCTCGGTGGACGACATCCTGCGCCCCGAGGGCGACAATCCGCTGCTAGAGCGCGGCTTCGTCACCACTTCGGTGGATGCGCTGGTCAACTGGGCCCGCACCGGCTCGATGTGGCCGATGACTTTCGGCCTGGCCTGCTGCGCGGTCGAGATGATGCACGCCGGCGCTTCGCGCCTGGACCTGGACCGCTATGGAGTGATCTTCCGTCCGTCGCCGCGCCAGTCCGACGTGATGATCGTGGCCGGCACCCTGGTCAACAAGATGGCGCCTGCCCTGCGCAAGGTCTACGACCAGATGCCCGAACCCAAATGGGTGATCTCGATGGGCAGCTGCGCCAACGGTGGCGGCTACTACCATTACTCCTACTCGGTGGTGCGCGGCTGCGACCGCGTGGTGCCGGTGGACGTCTACGTGCCGGGTTGCCCGCCTACGGCCGAGGCGCTCGTGTACGGCATCCTGCAACTGCAGAAGAAGATACGCCGAACCAACACCATCGCCCGCTGAGGACCGAGCCGCCGCCATGGTCGAACCCGTCGCAAGTTTTCCCGAGCGCCTCAAGGCCGCCTTGCAGGACCGCGCCAGTTCCGTGCGTGAGGCCCTGGGCGAGGTCACGGTCGAGATTCCCGTGCAGCACTGGCTGGAGGCCGCGCGCATCCTGCGCGACAGCGAAGAGCTCTCCTTCGAGCAGCTGATCGACCTGTGCGGGGTCGATTACCTGGGCTGGGGCCAGGGCGAATGGGAGACCGTGGACGTGTCCTCCGAGGGTTTCTCGCGTGGCGTCGAGGGCGCCGGCCCGGGGCGCTTCCGCTGGGAGGATCGGCCGCGCGGGCAGGGGCCGGAGCAGCGTTTCGCTGTGGTCGTGCACCTGCAGTCGGTCCGCCACAACCGGCGCCTGCGCATCCGTTGTTTCGCCGCCGACAACGATCTGCCGGTCGTGCCATCGCTGGTCGAGATCTGGCCGGTGGCGAACTGGTTCGAGCGCGAGGCCTTCGACCTGTTCGGAATCGTTTTCGAGGGCCACCCGGACCTGCGCCGGATACTGACCGACTACGGTTTCGTCGGCCACCCGTTCCGCAAGGATTTCCCGTTGATCGGCAACGTCGAGGTGCGCTACGACCCCGAGCGCAAGCGCGTGGTGTACGAGCCTGTCTCCATCGAACCGCGGGTGGGCGTGCCGCGCGTGGTGCGCGAGGACTCGCGCTGGCTGCAGGCGGCGTCCGAGGCCGGCAGCAAGGACTGAGCCCGTCATGACCCAGGAAATCCGCAACTACACCCTCAACTTCGGTCCGCAGCACCCGGCTGCGCACGGCGTGTTGCGCCTGGTGCTGGAGATGGACGGCGAGGTGGTGCAGCGCGCCGACCCGCACGTCGGTCTGCTGCATCGCGCCACCGAGAAGCTGGCCGAGTCCAAGCCGTACAACCAGTCGATCGGCTACATGGACCGCCTGGATTACGTCTCGATGATGTGCAACGAGCATGCCTACGTGCGCGCGATCGAGAAACTGATGGGCATCCAGGTGCCGGAACGGGCGGAATACATCCGCACGATGTTCGACGAGATCACCCGCATCCTGAACCACCTGATGTGGATCGGCTCGAACGCGCTCGACCTCGGCGCGATGGCGGTGTTCCTGTACGCGTTCCGCGAGCGCGAAGAGCTGATGGACTGCTACGAGGCGGTCAGCGGCGCGCGCATGCACGCCACCTACTACCGCCCGGGCGGTGTCGCCCGCGACTTGCCCGACAGCATGCCCAGATACCGCGAGTCGCCCTGGCGCAAGGCGTCCGAGATCAAGCGTCTCAATCAGTGGCGCGAGGGTTCGCTGCTCGACTTCCTCGACGCCTTCACCGACGACTTCCCGAAGCGGGTGGACGAGTACGAGAACCTGCTTACCGACAACCGCATCTGGAAGCAGCGCACGGTCGGCATCGGCGTGGTGCCGCCGGAGATGGCTTTGGCCTGGGGCATGACCGGGCCGATGCTGCGCGGCTCAGGGGTTGCGTGGGACCTGCGCAAGAAGCAGCCCTACGCCGCCTACGACAAGGTCGATTTCGACGTGCCGGTCGGCGTGCAGGGCGACTGCTACGACCGTTACCTGGTGCGGGTCGAGGAGATGCGCCAGTCCAACCGCATCATCAAGCAGTGCGTGCAGTGGTTGCGTGCCAATCCGGGGCCGGTGATGGTCCGCAACTTCAAGGTCGCGCCGCCCCGGCGCACCGAGATGAAGGACGACATGGAGGCGCTGATCCACCACTTCAAGCTGTTCACCGAGGGCTACAGCGTGCCGGCCGGCGAAGTCTACTCCGCGGTCGAAGCGCCCAAGGGCGAGTTCGGCGCCTATCTGGTGTCGGACGGCGCCAACAAGCCATTCCGCCTGAAACTGCGCGCCCCGGGTTTCGCCCACCTGTCGTCCATGGACGCGATCGTGCGCGGCCACATGCTGCCTGACGTGGTCGCAATGATCGGCACCTACGACATCGTCTTCGGCGAGATCGACCGCTAAGGACTCGCGACCGATGAAAGCCACCGGAAACTTCGCCGCCTGCCAGCATGTCGACCCGATGGTCGCGTTGAGCGAGGCCACCCGCGCCCACATCGACCACTGGGTCGCCAAGTTCCCGCCCGACCGCAAGCGTTCGGCGGTGATCCAGGGCCTGATGGCCGCGCAGGAGCAGAACGGCGGCTGGCTCAGCGACGAGATCATCGCCGCCGTGGCCAAGTACCTGGGCATTCCGCCGGTCTGGGCCTATGAGGTTGCATCCTTCTATTCGATGTTCGACCTGCAGCCGGTCGGCCGGCACAAGGTCGCCATCTGCACCAACATCAGCTGCTGGCTCAACGGCGCCGAGGACATCGTCCGCCATTGCGAGCGCAAGCTCGGCATCCGCCACGGCGAAAGCACGCCCGACGGCCGCATCTTCCTCAAGGTCGAGGAGGAGTGCCTGGCCGCTTGCGCCGGCGCGCCGATGATGGTGGTGGACGGCCATTACCACGAGAAGCTCACTGCCGCGAAGGTGGACGAGCTGCTCGACGGACTGGAGTGAGGCAGGCGATGGGCAAGCACCACGACTATTCCGCGCCGACCGGCCCGGTCGGTCCGGCGCCGCAGGAGCACAACGTCGTCTACACGACGCTGCACTTCGACAGGCCCTGGTCCTACGAGAACTACCTCAAGACCGGCGGTTATGCCGCCTGGCGCAAGATCCTCGCCGAGAAGATCCCGCCCGAGCAGGTCATCGAGATGGTCAAGCAGTCCGGCCTGCGCGGCCGTGGCGGCGCCGGTTTCCCGACCGGCCTGAAGTGGAGTTTCATGCCGCGCAACGCGCCCGGGCAAAAGTACATCCTGTGCAATTCGGACGAATCCGAGCCCGGCACCTGCAAGGACCGCGACATCCTGCGTTACAACCCGCACTCGGTGATCGAGGGCATGGCTATCGCCTGCTACGCCACCGGCGCCACCGTGGCGTACAACTACATGCGCGGCGAGTTCCACCACGAGCCCTACGAGCGCTTCGAGCAGGCGCTGAAGGAAGCCTACGCCAATGGTTGGCTGGGCAAGGACATCCAGGGTAGCGGCGTGGACGTGGACATCCACTCGGCCCTCGGTGCCGGCGCCTACATCTGCGGCGAGGAGACCGCACTGATGGAGTCGCTGGAAGGCAAGAAGGGCCAGCCGCGCTACAAGCCGCCGTTCCCGGCCAACTACGGCCTGTACGGCCGGCCGACCACCATCAACAACACCGAGACCTACGCCTCGGTGCCGGCGATCGTGCGCAACGGCCCGGAGTGGTTCCTGAACCTCGGCAAGCCCAACAACGGCGGACCCAAGGTGTTCTCGGTGTCCGGGCACGTCAACAATCCGGGCAACTTCGAGATCCGCCTGGGTACGCCGTTCAGCGAGCTGCTGGCCATGGCCGGCGGCGTGCGCGGTGGCCGCAAGCTCAAGGGCGTCATCCCCGGCGGCTCCTCGATGCCGGTGCTGCCCGGAGACGTGATGATGGCCTGCACCATGGACTACGACTCGATCCAGAAGGCCGGCTCCGGCCTCGGCTCGGGCGCGGTCATCGTGATGGACGAGACCACCTGCATGGTGCGCGCCTGCCTGCGTATTTCCCGCTTCTACTACAAGGAGAGCTGCGGCCAGTGCACACCCTGCCGCGAGGGCACCGGCTGGATGCACCGGGTGCTGAGCCGCATCGCTGGCTTCCAGGCCACCCTGGAAGACCTGAAGATGCTCAGGGCCGCCGCCGGCCAGATCGAAGGCCACACCATCTGTGCCTTCGGCGAGGCCGCGGCCTGGCCCGTGCAGGGCTTCCTGCGGCACTTCTGGCACGAGTTCGAATACGCCGTCACCCACAAGCGTTTCTACGTGGACGATCTGGCCGCCGGCCGGCTCGCCAGCACGGAGCAGGCCGCATGAGCGCCCAGCCGAGCAACAACACCGCCCCTGACATGGTGAACATCGAGATCAACGGCGTGCCGATGCAGGCGCCGAAGGGCTCGATGATCATCCAGGCTGCCGACAAGGCCGGCATCCCGATCCCGCGCTTCTGCTACCACGAGAAGCTACCGATCGCCGCCAACTGCCGCATGTGCCTGGTGGACGTGGAGAAGATGCCCAAGCCGGCGCCGGCCTGCGCCACGCCGGTGATGGAGGGCATGAAGGTCTACACCCAGTCGCGCCGCGCCCTGGATTCCCAGCGCAACGTGATGGAGTTCCTGCTGATCAACCATCCGCTGGACTGCCCGATCTGCGACCAGGGCGGCGAGTGCGAGTTGCAGGACCTGTCCATGGGCTACGGCCGCTCGGTCAGCCGCTACGCGGACCGCAAGCGGGTGGTGCCCGACGAGGATCTGGGGCCGCTGGTGGCGACCGAGATGACCCGCTGCATCCAGTGCACCCGTTGCATCCGGGTCACCTCAGAGATCGCCGGTACCCACGAACTGGGCGGCATGTACCGCGGCGAGTTCCTGCAGATCGGTACCTACGACGGCAAACCGCTGATGACCGAGCTTTCCGGCAATGTCATCGACGTCTGCCCGGTCGGCGCGCTCACCAACAAGGTGTTCCGGTTCCGGGCCCGCGCCTGGGAGATGCTGGCGCATGAGTCCATCGGCTACCACGACGCGCTCGGCTCCAACCTGTTCCTGCACAGCCGGCGCGGCGAGGTGCTGCGCACCGTGCCGCGGGACAACGAGGCAGTGAACGAGTGCTGGCTGTCCGACCGCGACCGTTATTCCCACCAGGGCCTGGCCGCAGCCGACCGCGCCACCCGCCCGCTGCTCCGCGAGGGCGATACCTGGCGCGAGGCCGGCTGGGACGAGGCCCTGGCCTTTGCGGCCGGGCTGCTGAAGGAGGCCGGCGCCGATCTCGGCATGCTGGTCCATCCGGCCACCTCCAACGAGGAGGGTGCCCTGCTGGCGCGCCTGGCCGCCGGCCTGGGCACCGGTCATCTCGACCATCGCCTGCGCGCCCTGGACTTCGCAGACCAGGCTTTTGCCGAACCCTTCCAGATGCCGGCCGCCGAGCTGGAGAACGCCGATGCGGTGCTGCTGGTCGGTTGCAACCTGCGCCACGAGGTGCCCTTGCTGCACCAGCGCCTGCACAAGGCCGGCAAGCGCGGCGCCCGCATCTTCGCCCTCAATCCGGTTGACTTCGAGTTCACCTTCGGCCTGGCCGGCAAGCGCATCGTCGCGCCCTCGCGGTTGCCGGGCGCACTGGCGGCGGTGGCCGAGGCGGCCGGCGCGACCCTGCCGGCCGGCGTCTCCAGCGACGGCGACGACTCCGCCCGAATCATGGCCGAGGCTCTGGCCAGGGCTGGCCATGCGGCGATCGTGCTCGGCGAGATCGCCGAGAACCACGCCCAGGCCTCCTGGCTGCGGGCCGTCGCCCGCGCCTTGGCCCAGGCTACCGGCGCGCGTCTGGATCGCGTTCCGCAGGGCGCCAATGCCCTGGGTCTGGCCCGTCACGGCGTGCGCCCGGCCGGGCAGGGCAGGGACGCCGGTGCCATGCTGGCGCGGCCGCTGCCGGCCTACCTGCTGTACGGCATCGAGCCGCAGTACGACTTCGCCCACGGCGCCCAGGCCATGAAGGCCTTGGCCGGCGCCAAGGTCGTGGCCTTTTCGGCTTACGCGTCCGAGGATCTCAGGAAGCTGGCCCGGGTGATCCTGCCGATCGGCCTGCTGCCCGAGATCGAGGCCACCCTCACCAACCTGGACGGCAACGACCAGTCCACCCGCGCCGGCGGCAGGCTGCCGGGCGAATCCCGCGCAGGCTGGCGCGTACTGCGCGCCCTGGGCGGTCAGCTCGGCCTGGCCGGTTTCGAGTTCACCGACCTGGCCGGTCTGCGTGCCGGCCTGAGGCCGGAAGCGCCGGCGTCCGGACAGGGCCTGGCCGCGCCCGGCAAAGCCGAGCCGGGCCTGGAGCGCATCGTCACCACGCCGATCTACCGCGGCGACGCGGTCCTGCGCCGGGCAACGGCCCTGAACGCACACCCGCTGACCCGCGGCGCCCGCATCGTCCTGCATCCGGAAGAGGCTTTGGCGCGTGGCCTTTCCGAGGGCGCCATGGCCAAGATCGGTGACGGCACCGGCAGCGCCACCCTGCCGGTGAGCGTGGACGCGCGCGTGGCCCGCGGCGCCGCCTGGATCGAGTCGTGCTACGAGGCCACGGCGCCGATGTCGCCGGTGGCCCGCCTGGCAGTGGTGGGAGCCTGAGATGATCGCAGCGATCCGCGAGTCCTTCCTGGCGATGGGCGACATCGGCCTGGTTCTTTGGACCCTGGTCAAGATCCTCTGCATCACCCTGCCGGTGGTGGTGGGCGTGGCCTTCTACACCCTGGCCGAGCGCAAGGTGATCGGCTGGATGCACGTGCGGCACGGACCGGTGTACATCGGCCAGTTGATTCCCGGCCTGGCGGTCGTCCAGGCCTTCGCCGACGTGTTCAAGATGCTGTTCAAGGAGCTGGTGGTGCCGAGCAACGCCAGCGGTTTCCTGTACCGGCTGGCGCCGCTGCTGGCGCTTGCGCCGGCGCTGGCGGCCTGGGCGGTCATTCCCTTCGACGACGGCGTGGTGCTGGCCGACGTCAATGCCGGCCTGCTGGTGCTGCTGGCCCTGACTTCGATGGGCGTGTACGGCATCATCGTCGGCGGCTGGGCCTCCAACTCCAAGTACGCCGTGCTGGGCGCATTGCGCTCGGCCGCGCAGGTGGTCAGCTACGAAATCGCCATGGGTTTCGCCCTGGTCGGCGTGCTGGTGGCCGCCGGCACCATGAATCTCAGCGGCATCGTCGAAGCACAGGCGGGCAATCTCGGCATCGGCGAATGGTTCTTCATTCCGCTGCTGCCGCTGTTCCTGATCTATTACATCTCTGGCGTGGCGGAAACCAACCGGGCGCCTTTCGACGTCGCCGAAGGCGAGTCGGAGATCGTTGCCGGCTTCCACGTCGAGTATTCCGGCTCGGCCTTCGCTATCTTCTTCCTGGCCGAGTACGCCAACATGATGCTGGTCAGTCTGCTGACCTCGCTGTTGTTCTTTGGCGGCTGGCTTTCGCCGTTTCCGCCGTCCTGGGGCGTGCTGGGCGAGCCGGGCTGGTGGTGGCTGGCGGTCAAGTTCCTGTTTTTCGCCTTCACCTTCCTGTGGTTGCGCGCCACCTTCCCGCGCTACCGCTATGACCAGATCATGCGCCTGGGCTGGAAGGTGTTCATCCCGATCACCATCGTCTGGATCTTCGTGACGGCCATCATGGCCTACAACGAATGGTTCGCCCTGGGCGCCTGAGCAGAGCCATGGAACGCATCAAGAACTACCTCAAGAGCCTGATGCTGCTGGAGCTCCTGGCAGGCTTGCGGCTGACTCTGGGTTACATGTTCAAGCCCAAGTACACGGTGCATTACCCGTTCGAGAAGATTCCGCAGTCGCCGCGGTTCCGTGGCCTGCACGCGTTGCGTCGCTATCCGAACGGGGAAGAGCGCTGCATCGCCTGCAAACTGTGCGAGGCGGTATGTCCGGCCCTGGCCATCACCATCGAGTCGGAGCCGCGCGCCGACGGTTCGCGCCGCACCACCCGCTACGACATTGACCTGTTCAAGTGCATCTACTGCGGCTTCTGCGAGGAAAGCTGCCCGGTGGACTCGATCGTCGAGACGCACATCCACGAATACCATTTCGAGAAGCGCGGCGAGAACGTCGTCACCAAGTCGCAACTGTTGGCCATCGGCGACCGTTTCGAGGAAGAGATCGCCGAACGCCGCGCCGCCGACGCGGCCTATCGCTGAAGGCAGGGGAGAGCAAACGGACATGACGTACGAACTGGCCTCCTTCTGGACCTTCGCCGCCGTCACCGTGCTGGCGGCCCTGGGTGTCATCAGCCTGCGCAATCCGGTGCACGCGGTGCTGAGTCTGGTGCTTGCCTTCTTCTCGGCCGCATGCCTGTGGCTGTTGCTGCAAGCCGAGTTCCTCGGGGTGGTGCTGATCCTGGTCTACGTCGGCGCCGTGATGGTGCTGTTCCTGTTCGTGGTGATGATGCTGGACATCAACATCGCGCCGCTGCGCGAGGGCTTCATCCGGCACGTGCCGCTGGCGCTGGTGGTGGCGGTGGTAATGGCCGCCGAGATGATCATGCTGCTGAGCGGCAAGCGCTTCGAGGCCGGCCTGTCCGGCAGCGATCCGGCCGCCGCCGTCGGCAAGACCAACATCCAGTGGCTGGGCGAGACCCTGTTCAGCCAGTACATCCTGCCGTTCGAGACCGCGGCGGTGATCCTGACGGTGGCGCTGGTGGTGGCGGTGATGCTGACCCTGCGCCGGCGCCCGGGCACCAAGCACCAGGATCCGGCCCGGCAGGCGGCGGTGCGCCGCGAAGACCGCATCCGTCTGGTCAAGATGCCGGCCGAGGGTGGCCAGGAGGGCAAGCAGTGATCACGCTCGGACATTACCTCGCGCTGGCCGCGGTGCTGTTCTGCATCGCCGTTGCCGGCATCTTCATCAACCGCAAGAACGTCATCGTGCTGCTGATGTGCATCGAGCTGATGCTGCTGTCGGTGAACATCAACTTCGTGGCGTTCTCGCGCTTCCTGGGCGACCCCTCCGGCCAGGTATTCGTGTTCTTCATCCTGACCGTGGCCGCCGCCGAGGCGGCGATCGGCCTGGCCATCCTGGTGACCCTGTTCCGCAGCCGGCGGACCATCAACGTCGCCGAACTCGATTCGCTGAAGGGCTGACGCGATGATCCAGATGAATACCCTGCTGGTGATCGCCCTGGCGCCCCTGTTCGGCGCCATCGTCGCCGGTCTGTTCGGCCGTAAGGTCGGCCGCGCCGGCGCCCATTGGGTCACCATCCTCGGCGTGGCGGTGAGCTTCGCGCTCTCGGCGCACGTGCTGTGGCAGTTGCTGCAGGGCGCCGACCCGTTCAACCAGAACGTCTACACCTTCTTCCAGGTGGGCGGCTACTCTGCACACGTCGGCTTCATGGTCGACAACCTGACTGCCATGATGATGGTGGTGGTGACCTTCGTGTCGCTGCTGGTGCACGTCTACACCATCGGTTACATGGCCGACGACCCGGGTTACCAGCGCTTCTTCAGCTACATCTCGCTGTTCACCTTCTCGATGCTCATGCTGGTCATGAGCAACAACTTCCTGCAGCTGTTCTTCGGCTGGGAGGCGGTGGGTCTGGTCTCGTACCTGCTGATCGGCTTCTGGTACAAGCGGCCGACGGCGATCTTCGCCAACCTCAAGGCCTTCCTGGTCAACCGCGTCGGTGACTTCGGCTTCCTGCTGGGCATCGCCGGCGTGCTGTTCTGGATCGACACCCTGGACTATGCGACCGCGTTCTCGAACGCGGCCAACTCCAGCCTGCAGGCCAGCTTCACCCTGTGGTCGGGCAAGATCGGCATGGGCGGCTGGAGCATGGACATCCTGTCCGGCCCGGTCGAGGTGCAGGCGATCAGCTTCATCTGCATCTGCCTGTTCATCGGCGCCATGGGCAAGTCGGCACAGGTGCCGCTGCACGTCTGGCTGCCGGACTCGATGGAAGGCCCGACGCCGATCTCGGCCCTGATCCACGCCGCCACCATGGTGACCGCCGGCATCTTCATGGTCGCCCGCATGTCGCCGCTGTTCGAGCAGAGCGAAACGGCGCTGGCGTTCGTGCTGTTCATCGGTGCCACCACGGCGCTGTTCACCGGCCTGATCGGCATCGTCCAGAACGACATCAAGCGCGTGGTCGCCTATTCGACCCTGTCGCAGCTGGGCTACATGACCGTGGCCCTGGGTGTGTCGGCCTACTCGGCGGCGGTGTTCCACCTGATGACGCACGCCTTCTTCAAGGCGCTGCTGTTCCTGGCCGCCGGCTCGGTGATCATCGGCATGCACCACGAGCAGGACATGCGCAAGATGGGCGGCCTGCGCAAGTACATGCCGATCACCTACTGGACCAGCGTGATCGGTACCCTGGCCCTGGTCGGTACGCCGTTCTTCTCCGGCTACTACTCCAAGGACACCATCATCGTCGCCGCCCAGCAGGCGGCCGGCATTGGCGGCTGGGTGCAGCAGTACGCCTACTGGGCGGTCATGCTGGGCGTGTTCGTCACCGCCTTCTACAGCTTCCGCCTGCTGTACATGACCTTCCACGGCAAGGAACGCTTCCGTGAGGCGGCCGCACACGGCCATGACGGCCACGGCGACGGCCATGCGGACGCCCATGCCGATGCCCACCACGACGACCACGGCCACCACGGTCCGGTCGAACCGCACGAATCGCCCTGGGTGGTGACCGTGCCGCTGGTGCTGCTGGCCATCCCCTCGGTGCTGATCGGCTTCTTCACCGTCGGTCCGGCCCTGTTCGGCGATTTCTTCCGCGGCGCGATCACCGTGCTGCCGGAGCACGACAACGTCGCCCGCGCCGCCGAGGTGCTCTGGCACGACCACCACGGCTGGTTCCAGGCCGCGGTCGGCTTCGGCCTGCACTTCGTCACCTCGCCGGTGTTCTGGCTGGCCTTCGCCGGCTTCGCCAGCGCCACCTTCATCTACCTGTTCCGGCCGGAGCTGGCGGAGCGGGCGCGCAAGAGCGCGGTCGGTGGCTTGCTCACCCGCATCCTCGAGAACAAGTACGGTTTCGACGACCTGTGGATCAAGGGCTTCGCCGGCGGCGGCGTCAAGCTCGGCCGCCTGTCGTGGAAGCGCGGCGATGCCGGCCTGATCGATGGCCTGCTGGTGAACGGCTCGGCGGCGGTGGTCGACCGCATCGCCGGCATCATCCGCTACGTGCAGACCGGACGCCTCTACAACTACGCCTTCGCCATGATCCTTGGCCTCATCGTCCTGCTGGCGGTGCTGGTCCGGATGGCCGGCGCCTGAGAACGACAAGGAAGCCATGATGGAAGCCAATTGGCCCCTGCTCAGTGCGTTGATCTGGCTGCCGATCTTCGGCGGCCTGGTCACGCTGGCCTTCGGCGATGCCCGCGCCCGCCAGGCGAAGTGGTTCGCGCTGCTGGTCGCCCTGGTCACCCTCGCGCTCAGCCTGCTGCTGCTCGGCGGCCACGACAATGCCTCGGCGGCGATGCGCTTTGTCGAGGACAAGGAGTGGATCCCGAGCTTCGACATCCGCTACCACCTCGGCGTCGATGGCCTGTCCATCGCCCTGATCCTGCTGACCACCCTGACCTCGGTGCTGGTGCTGGTCGGCGCCTGGGGCTCGGTGGAGCGGCGCGCGCACCAGTACTTCGCCTCCTTCCTGCTGCTGGAAGGCTTCATGGTCGGCGTCTTCGCCGCCATGGACGCGATCCTGTTCTATGTGTTCTTCGAGGGCATGCTCATCCCGATGTTCATCATCATCGGCGTGTGGGGCGGCCCGAACCGCGTGTACGCGTCCATCAAGTTCTTCCTGTACACCTTCCTCGGCTCGGTGTTCATGCTGATTGGCCTGGTCTACCTGTACCTGGTCAGCGGCGAGCGCCTGGACGGCGGCGCCAGCTTCCAGCTGGCCGACCTGTACCAGCTCAAGCTGACGATCACCGAGCAGAAGTGGCTGTTCGTCGCCTTCCTGGCCGCCTTCGCGGTCAAGGTGCCGATGTTCCCGGTGCATACCTGGCTTCCGGACGCCCACGTCGAGGCGCCGACCGGCGGCTCGGTGGTGCTGGCGGCGATCATGCTGAAGATCGGTGGCTACGGCTTCCTGCGCTTCACCCTGCCGATCGTCCCCGACGCCGGCCAGGAGTGGGCCTGGCTGGTGGTGGCGCTGTCGCTGATCGCGGTCATCTACATCGGCCTGGTGGCGCTGGTGCAGGAGGACATGAAGAAGCTGATCGCCTATTCGTCGATCGCCCACATGGGCTTCGTCACCCTGGGCAGCTTCATCGTCTTCGCGCTGGTGCGCGAGCTGGGCAAGCTGGACGCCGCCCAGCTCGGCCTGCAGGGCGCCATGGTGCAGATGATCTCGCACGGCTTCGTCTCCGGCGCGATGTTCTCCTGCGTCGGCGTGCTGTACGACCGCATGCACAGCCGCATGATCCGCGACTACGGCGGCGTGGTGAACACCATGCCCTGGTTCGCCGCCTTCTTCGTCTTCTTCGCCATGGCCAATGCCGGCCTGCCGGGCACCTCCGGCTTCGTCGGCGAATTCATGGTCGTGCTGTCCTCGTTCCAGTACAACGTCTGGGTCGCGATCGGCGCCGCGGTCACCCTGATCCTGGGCGCGGCCTACACCCTGTGGATGATCAAGCGGGTGGTGTTCGGCGATGTCGGCAACCACCACGTCGCCGAGCTCGAGGACATCAACGGCCGCGAGGCCCTGGTACTGGGCGTGTTCGCCCTGGGCACCCTGCTGATCGGCGTCTATCCCAAGCCGCTGACCGACCTGATGGAAGCCCCGATCGCGCAGTTGATCGCCCAGCTCACCGCCACCAAGCTGCTGTAAGGAAGCCCCGATGGCCTTGCCGATGCCCACCACCGCTGACCTGCTGCCGCTGGGACCGGAGATATTCGTCTGCGGCGCGGCCTTCGCACTGCTGATGGTCGACCTGTTCCTGTCCGACGCCCGGCGCGGCCTTACCCACTTCCTGGCCCTGTTCATCCTCGCCGCGGCGGCGGTGATGACGGCACGCAACCTGGGGGCGGAGCCGGCCTGGGGGTTTGCCGACCTGTTCGTCCGCGACACCGTCTCGGACGTGCTGAAGCTGGCGATCTACGCGGTCACCGCCGCTGCCTTCGTGTATGCCAAGCCCTATCTTCAGGATCGGGGCCTGTTCAAGGGCGAGTTCTACGTGCTCGGGTTGTTCGCGGTGCTGGGCATGATGCTGATGGTGTCGGCGGGCAGCCTGCTGGTGGTCTATCTCGGTCTGGAGTTGCTGGCGCTGAGCTCCTATGGCCTGGTCGGCATGGACCGGGACAACCCGCGTTCGACCGAGGCGGCGATGAAGTACTTCGTGCTCGGCTCGATGGCCTCAGGCATCCTGCTGTACGGCATGTCCATGGTCTACGGCGCCACCGGTACCCTGCAGCTGGGCGAGATTCACGCTGCCGCGGCTGCGACCGGGGACAGCACGCTGCTGCTGTTTGGCGTGGTCTTCATGCTCGGCGGCATCGCCTTCAAGTTCGGCGCGGCGCCCTTCCACATGTGGCTGCCGGACGTCTACCACGGCGCCCCGACCGCGATTACGCTGTTCATCGGCTCCGCGCCCAAGGTGGCGACCTTCGGCATGGCCTATCGGCTGCTCGAGGTCGGCGTCGGTCCGCTCGACCCGTATTGGCAGGACATGGTGGCCTGGCTGGCGGCGATCTCGCTGGTGCTGGGCAACCTTATTGCCCTGGTCCAGTCCAACCTCAAGCGCATGCTGGCGTATTCGACGATCTCGCACGTCGGCTTCCTGTTCATGGGCCTGTCCCAGGGCGGCACGGTCGGCTACTCGGCAGCGATGTTCTACGCGATCGCCTATGCCCTGATGTCGGCAGCGGCCTTCGGTGCCATCGTGCTGCTCTCGCGCAAGGGATTCGAGGCCGAGGAAGTCGCCGATTTCCGCGGCCTGTGGGCCCGCAGTCCCTTCCAGGCGATGCTGGTGCTGTTCATCATGGCTTCGCTGGCCGGCGTGCCGCCATTCCTGGGCTTCTGGGCAAAGCTGGAGGTGCTGCGCGCTGCGGTCGAGGCCGGACTGATCTGGTTGGCGATCGTCGGTGTGGTCTGCGCGGTGGTTGGTGCCTACTACTACCTGCGCGTGGTCAAGGCGATGTTTTTCGAGGAGCCCGAAGGCGAGGCCGTTCGCGTGCATGGCGACGGTCACCTGCGCCTGGTCTTCGCGGTCAACGCCGTGCTGTTGCTGGTGCTGGGCGTATTCGCCGACACCATCCTGCACTGGTGCCGCCTGGCCTTCCCGGTCTGAATCCCGTCCGGCGGCTTCGGGCTTGCGCCTTCGAAGCCCGCCCGCCTATAATGCGCGTCCGCTGCTGCGGGGTGGAGCAGTCTGGCAGCTCGTCGGGCTCATAACCCGAAGGTCGCAGGTTCAAATCCTGCCCCCGCTACCAGTTTCTGGCGAGGCGGCCCGAACCGGGCCACCTGCCCAGGCTCTTCCCCGGGATGGCCCCCTGGCCAGCCCGAGGGAAGCCGGAACCTGGATGTACCGGAAAGGGCCTTCAAGGCCCTTTTTTGTTTCCGTTTTCCGGCGGCCGGAATCCCTCCTGCCGTCGAACCGGAGTGACGAGGATGAGCGGCAAGGCGACGGAAATCAGCGAGCTGCTGGCGCCGACGGTCGAGGCGCTGGGCCTGGAGCTGCTGGGCGTGGAGTACGCTCCGCACCGCTCCGGCGGCGTGCTGCGCCTGTACATCGACGCGCCCGGCCGCCACGTCGGCATCGAGGACTGCGAGGCCGCCAGCCGCGAGGTGTCGGCGGTGCTCGACGTGGAGGATCCGATAGATTCGGCCTACACCCTGGAAGTGTCGTCGCCGGGCATCGACCGGCCGCTTTTCACTCCTGCCCAGTTCGCCCGTTTCGCCGGCGAGCAGGCCAAGGTGAACCTGCGTCTGCCGGTGGACGGCCGGCGCCGCTTGCAGGCACGGATCGTCCGGGTCGAGGGAGACAGCATCGTGCTGGCCCCGGAGGAGGGGCGCGAGCTGGTGGTCGCGCACGAGAACATCGAGAAAGCGCGCCTGGTCCCCGACCTGGTGGCGCTCGGCCTGGCCGCCGCGCCCAAGCCTTCGGGCCCGAAGCGCGGCAAGGGCAAGGTCGACCAGGAATCCTGAGCAAACCCCGAGGCGGCCTGCCGCCTTCCACGGAGCTGTTGAGATGAGCAAGGAACTGTTGCTGGTGATGGAGGCGGTAGCCAACGAGAAGGGCGTGCCGCGCTCCGTGATCATCGAGGCCATGGAAGCCGCGCTGGCGTCGGCGGCCCGGAAGCGTTATCCCGACCAGGACGTGGCCATGCGTGTGTCCATCAATCCCAAGGACGGCAGTTACCAGACCTTCCGGCGCTGGGAGGTGGTGGCGGACGACGCGGTGATGGAGTCGCCGGACCGGCAGATCCGGCTGATGGATGCCGTCGAAGAAAAGGCGGACGCCCAGGTCGGCGACTACATCGAACAGCAGGTGGAGAACGCCGAGTTCGGCCGCATCGCCGCCCAGGCCGCCAAGCAGGTGATCGTGCAGCGGGTGCGCGAGGCCGAGCGCGCCCAGGTGGTGGACGCCTGGAAAGACCGGGTCGGCGAGCTGGTCAACGGCATCGTCAAGCGGGTCGAACGCGGCAACGTCTACGTGGACCTGGGCGGAAACGCCGAGGCGCTGATCCCGAAGGACAAGGCCATTCCGCGCGATGTGCTGCGTCCGGGCGACCGGGTGCGCGGCTACCTGCTGGACGTTCGTTCCGAACCGCGTGGCCCGCAGCTTTTCATCAGCCGCACCGCTCCCGAGTTCATGATCGAGCTGTTCAAGCTCGAGGTGCCCGAGGTCGGCCAGGGGCTGGTCGAGATCAAGGCCGCCGCCCGCGACCCGGGCGACCGTGCCAAGATCGCCGTCATCGCCCATGACCATCGCACCGACCCCATCGGCGCCTGCATCGGCATGCGCGGTTCGCGCGTGCAGGCGGTCAGCAACGAGCTCAACGGCGAACGCATCGACATCGTGCTGTGGTCGGACAACCCTGCCCAGTTCGTCATCAACGCGATGGCGCCGGCCGAGGTCCAGTCCATCATCGTGGACGAAGAGAAACACTCCATGGATATCGCCGTGGCCGAAGACAAGCTGGCCCAGGCGATAGGCAAGGGCGGGCAGAACGTCCGCCTGGCCAGCCGTCTTACCGGCTGGCAGCTCAATGTCATGACCCAGGACCAGGTTGCGGCCAAGTCCGAAGCCGAACAGGCCGCCGCCCGCCAGCTGTTCATGGACAAACTGGAGGTGGATGAGGAGATCGCCGGCATCCTGGTTTCCGAGGGGTTCAGCACGGTCGAGGAGATCGCCTACGTGCCGGTCGCCGAGCTGCTGGCCATCGAGGGATTCGACGAGGACATCGTCGAGGAACTGCGCGCCCGCGCCCGCGATGCGTTGCTCACCGAGGCCCTGCAGGTCGAGGAGGAAATCGAGGAACACAAACCGGCCGACGACCTGCTCTCCCTGGAGGGCATGGACGAGGCCACTGCCTACGCCCTGGCCGCCCGTGGCATCGTCACCCGCGACGATCTTGCCGAAATGGCCACCGACGAGATCCTGGACGTCGAGGGCATGGATGAAGAACGTGCCGCAGAGCTGATCATGGCCGCGCGCAAACACTGGTTCGAGTGACCGCCATGCGCCGCTGAACCCTGGAACCACACCCGCGCCACGGCGCGAAGAAGCAAGGAATCGCGATCACATGTCTGAAGTCACCGTTCGTTCGCTGGCCAAGGTACTGGGAATGCCTGTCGAGAAGCTGCTGGAGCAGCTGGCCGACGCCGGCATGTCCTTCAGCGGCCCGGACCAGGTGGTCAGCAGCACCGAGAAGATGAAGCTGCTGGGCTTCCTGCGCCGTACCCACGGCAAGGACGAGAAGCCGGGCGAGGCCGCGGTTCCGAAGAAGATCACCCTGCAGCGCCGCAAGCAGGAGGAGCTGACCGTCAGCGCCGGCAAGAGCAAGGCCACGGTCACCGTCGAAGTGCGGCAGAAGCGCACTTACGTCAAGCGCGATGACGTCGGCGCCGCGCTGGACGAGGAGCGCGCCGAGGCACTGCGCAAGCTCGAGGAGAGCAAAGCCCGCAACGAGGCGGAGCTGGCCGCCCTGGCAGAAGCCGACCGCAAGCGCCGCGAGGAGCGCGAGGCCGAGGAGGCCCGCAGGCGCGCCGAGGAGGAGGCGGCCCGCGCTGCCGCCGAGGAAGCCGCTCGCGCCACTGTGGATCTGCCGGACGAGGAGGGCGCAGAGCGCCCGGTTCGCGCCCACAAGGAAAAGGAGAAGGCAGCGGCTCCGCGCGCCGCCGCCCGGGAAGCGGGCAAGCCGGCCCGGCACAAGGTGCGCGGCTCGCATGCCATGGTGGACAACGAGGGTGACGAGGGTACCGGCCGCTACGTCGCCGGACAGTTGCACCTGACCGACTCGGAGCGGGCCCGTCGTGGCGCCGCTGGCGTCCGCAAGAAGCCAAAGGCGAGGGTTGCCGAGCCTTCCCGCACCGGCGGCGGCCAGCACGGTTTTTCCCGGCCGACCGCGCCTATCGTCCGCGAGGTCGCCATCGGCGACTCCATCTCCGTGGCCGACCTGGCCCAGAAGTTGGCGATGAAGGGCGGCGAGGTGGTCAAGGCGCTGTTCAAGATGGGCGTGATGGCCACCATCAACCAGGTCATCGACCACGATACGGCGGTGCTGGTGGTCGAGGAGCTTGGTCACAAGGCCACCCGCGCCGCCGAGGACGACGCCGAACAGGCCCTGGTCGCCCATATCGAGGAAGTCAAGGGCGAGAAGCGCAACCGGCCACCGGTGGTCACCATCATGGGCCACGTCGACCATGGCAAGACTTCGCTGCTGGACTACATCCGTCGCACCAAGGTCGCTTCTGGCGAAGCCGGCGGCATCACCCAGCATATCGGCGCCTACCACGTCGAGACCGACAAGGGCGTGATCAGTTTCCTGGATACGCCTGGCCATAGCGCCTTTACGGCCATGCGCGCCCGCGGCGCCAAGCTCACGGATATCGTGGTGCTGGTAGTCGCAGCCGACGACGGCGTCATGCCGCAGACCATCGAGGCGGTGAACCACGCCCGTGCCGCCAAGGTGCCCTTGATCGTAGCCATCAACAAGATCGACAAGTCGGACGCCAACCCGGACAACGTCAAGCAGGGGTTGGTCAACATCGAGGTCGTGCCCGAGGAATGGGGCGGTGATACCCAGTTCGTGCCGGTGTCGGCCAAGACCGGCCAGGGAGTGGACGCGCTGCTCGAGGCGATCCTTGTCCAGGCCGAAGTGATGGAGTTGAAGGCCGTATACGACGGCCGCGCCACCGGCACCGTGATCGAAGCCGCCCTGGACAAGGGCCGCGGCCCGGTTGCGACGGTGCTGGTGCAGCAGGGGACCCTGCGCAAGGGCGACTACCTTGTCTGCGGCACGCACTACGGCCGCGTACGCGCCCTGTTCGACGAGAACGGCCGGCAGGTTGGCGAGGCCGAGCCCTCGATCCCGGTACAGGTGCTCGGCCTGTCGGGCGTGCCCGAGGCCGGCGACGACTTCGTGGTGGTTGAGGACGAGCGTCTGGCCAAGGACGTCGCCCAACAACGTGACGCCAAGAAGCGCGAATCGCGACTGGTTGCCGCCGCCGGCAGCCGCATGGAAGACATCATGGCCCAGATGGGCCAGGACAGCGGCCAGGTCACCCTGAACCTGCTGGTCAAGGCCGACGTGCAGGGTTCGGTGGAGGCACTGCGTCAGGCCCTGGTCGGGCTGTCCAACGACATGATCAAGATCAACGTGATCGCTTCCGGTGTCGGCGGCATCACCGAGTCCGACGCCACCCTGGCGGCCACGTCCAAGGCGGTCATCATCGGCTTCAACGTTCGTGCCGACGCCGCCGCCCGCAAGGTCATCGAGGCCAACGGCCTGGACCTGCGTTACTTCTCGATCATCTATGACGTGATCGACCAGGTGAAGCAGGTGGCGTCCGGCCTGCTGGGCAAGGAGGTGCGCGAGGAGATCATCGGCATTGCCGAGGTACGCGAGGTCTTCCGCAGTTCCAAGTTCGGTGCCGTCGCCGGCTGCCTGGTGGTCGAGGGCACGGTCAGGAAGAACAAGCCGATCCGGGTCCTGCGCGACAACACGGTCATCTTCGAGGGCGAGCTGGAATCGCTGCGCCGCTTCAAGGAAAACGTCGAGGAGGTCAAGAGCGGCACCGAGTGCGGTATCGGCGTGAAGGCTTACAACGACGTGCGCCCGGGCGACCAGATCGAATGCTTCGAGCGCATCGAGGTCGAGCGCACGCTCTGAGGAGGGCGCAGGCATGGCGACCCGCAGCTTCCACCGCACCGATCGGGTATCGGCACAACTTCGCCGCGACCTGGGGACCCTGGTGCACGAGGCGGTGCGCGAGCACCGTCTGCCTTCGGTAAGCGTCTCCGACGTCGAGGTAACCCGCGATCTGGCCCACGCCAAGGTGTTCGTGACCGCCCTGCTGGCCGAGCAGGGCCCGGCCGCGGTAGCGGCGCTGCAGGAGCTGGCGCCGGAGCTGCGGCGGCAGTTGGCCAGGATCGTGCGCATGCGGCACGTGCCCGAACTGCATTTCCATTACGACGATTCCGTGGATCGCGGCGAGCGGATCGAGCAGTTGCTGCGCGAGAATCCGCCTGCCGCCGACGGAGACTGATCGCCGGTGGCCCGCGGCGCGTTCCGGGCGGTCGACGGCATCCTCTTGCTCGACAAGCCCGCCGGCATGAGCTCCAACCAGGCCCTGCAACGGGTACGCCGGCTACTGGCGGCGGAGAAGGGTGGCCACACCGGCGCCCTGGACCCTCTGGCGACCGGTCTGCTGCCCCTGTGCTTCGGTGAGGCCACCAAGATCGCCGGTTTGCTGCTGGGTGGGCGCAAGGCCTACGAGGCAGGGATCGCACTGGGCACCTGCACCGATACCGACGATGCCGATGGCCAGGTGCTGCGGACCCGGCCGGTGCCGCCCCTGGATCGGGCCATGGTCGAGGCGGCCATCCGGCCCTTCATCGGCCGGATCCGCCAGCGCCCGCCAGTCTACTCGGCTCTCAAGCAGGGCGGCGAACCCCTGTACGCCAGGGCACGCCGCGGCGAGGCCATCGAGGTGCCGGAGCGCGAGGTGGAGGTCGAACGCGTCGAACTGCTCGCGCTGGAAGGCTCCCGGCTGCGGCTGGCCGTGACCTGCGGCGCCGGCACCTACATTCGCAGCCTGGCGCGTGACCTGGGGGAGGCCCTGGGCTGCGGCGGCCACGTCACCGCCCTGCGCCGGACCTGGGTGGAACCCTTCCTCCGGCCCCGGATGTACACCATGCCGGAGCTGGAAGCCCTGGCCGCTCAGGATGGCCCGGCCGCGCTGGAAGCCCTGCTGCTTCCGGTCGGGGCCGGCCTGGCGCATTGGCCGACCGTCGCACTGGACGCTGAGCGGGCCGCCAGGGTAGGCCGGGGCCAGGCCGTGTCGCTGACCGGACGGGTGCCTGGCCGGGTCCACATGGTCGGACCCGACGGTGCGTCCCTGGGCCTGGGCGAAGTGGACGAGGCCGGCCGTCTGCATCCGCGCCGGCTGTTCCGCTGGGCCGTGCGGGCATGATCCGGTCCGCCGGTTCAGCTTCGTGAGGCGTAACGCCTTGTCCGGACTAGCCGATACCGATAGAATTTTGCGGCTTTTTCCGAAGCATCCCCCAACCGGCGGGCCATGCGGTGCGTCGCCACGGACCGGCGGCGGCGTTCCTGCAGGCTGCGCATCACAAAGGAAAATCCAATGTCCATCGATACCGCCAAGATCATCGAAGAGTTCAAGCGCGTGCCCAACGACACCGGCTCGCCGGAAGTCCAGGTGGCGCTGCTCTCCGCCCGCATCGAGCAGCTGACCGAGCACTTCAAGGTGCACAAGCAGGACCACCATTCCCGCCGTGGCCTGCTGAAGCTGGTGAACCAGCGTCGCTCCCTGCTGGCCTATCTCAAGCGGAAGGACGCGGCCCGTTATCAGGCGCTGATCGAGCGCTTGGGGCTGCGCCGCTGACAAACGAACACTCCCACGCGGCGCGGCAACGCGCCGCGTGCCTTTTGGAGGCAGGAAATCATCCCCACCGGGCGGGGCCCGGCGGGTGGCAGCTTGAACCGAGAGAACAGGAAGCGACAAACGTGGCGAAGGTAACCAAGACGTTCCAGTACGGGCAGCATCAGGTGACGCTGGAGACGGGCGAGATAGCCCGTCAGGCCAGTGGTTCGGTCGTCGTGAAGATGTCCGACACCGTCGTGCTGGTGACGGCGGTCGGCAACAGGCATGCGAAGGAGGGCATGGACTTCTTTCCGCTCACCGTCGACTACTTCGAGAAGTTCTACGCCGGCGGTCGCATCCCGGGCGGCTTCTTCAAGCGTGAAGGCCGTCAGACCGAGCGCGAAACGCTGATCTCGCGCCTCATCGACCGGCCGATCCGGCCGCTGTTCCCCGAGGAGTTCCGCAACGAGGTGCAGGTGATTGCCACGGTGATGTCGCTGAATCCGGAGGTTCCGGGCGACATTCCCGCCATGATCGGTGCTTCCGCCGCCCTGGCCCTGTCCGGCATCCCGTTCAACGGTCCCATCGGTGCCGCCAAGATCGGCTACGCCAACGGCAAGTACCTGCTCAACCCGACCAGCACCGAGCTCAAGGGCTCTGACCTGGAGCTGGTGGTGGCTGGCACCGCCAAGGCGGTGTTGATGGTCGAGTCCGAGGCCAACCTGCTGCCCGAGGACGTCATGCTGGGCGCGGTGATGTACGGTCATCGCGAAATGCAGGCGGTGATCAAGGCCATCAACGAGCTGGCGGCCGAGGTCGGTGTCAAGCGCTGGGACTGGCAGCCGCCGGCCAAGCCGCAGGCCGCCGTCGACGCGCTCAGGGCCGCGGTCGGCGACCGCCTGGCCGAGGCCTTCCGGATCCGCGACAAGCTGGAGCGCCGCGATGCCATCGCCACCCTGAAGAAGGAGGTGCTGGAGTCACTCAAGGCCCGGGCCGAGGCCGAGGGCTGGGACATGGGCTTCCTCGCCAAGGAGTTCGGCGAGCTCGAGTACCGCACCATGCGCGACGCCGTACTCAGGACCAAGACCCGCATCGACGGCCGCGATCTGGTGACGGTGCGCCCCATCGTCGCCAAGACCGGCGTCCTGCCGCGCACCCACGGCTCGGCGCTGTTCACACGCGGCGAGACCCAGGCCGTGGTGATCGCCACCCTGGGCACCGCCCGCGACGGCCAGATCATCGATGCCATCGAGGGCGAGAGCAAGGACCATTTCCTGTTCCACTACAACTTCCCGCCTTACTCGGTCGGTGAGGCCGGCCGGATGATGGGTCCGAAGCGCCGCGAGATCGGTCACGGCCGCCTGGCCCGCCGCGGCGTGCAGGCGGTGATGCCGACCATGGAAGAGTTCCCGTACACGATCCGCGTGGTTTCGGAGATCACCGAATCCAACGGCTCTTCGTCCATGGCCTCGGTCTGCGGTTCCTCGCTGGCCCTGATGGACGCCGGCGTGCCGGTCAAGGCGCCGGTGGCGGGTATCGCCATGGGCCTGATCAAGGAAGGCGACGAGTTCGTGGTGCTGTCGGACATCCTCGGTGACGAGGACCATCTGGGCGACATGGACTTCAAGGTGGCGGGCACCGAAACCGGCGTGTCGGCGCTGCAGATGGACATCAAGATCGACGGCATCACCGAGGAGATCATGAAGGTGGCGCTGGCCCAGGCCCGGCAGGGTCGCCTGCACATCCTCGGCGAGATGGCCAAGGCGATCACCGCGCCGCGCGCCGAGCTCAGCGAGTACGCACCGCGGCTGCTGACCATCAAGATCCACCCGGACAAGATCCGCGAGGTGATCGGCAAGGGCGGTGCGACCATCCAGGCCATCACCAAGGAAACCGGCACCCAGATCGACATCCAGGACGACGGCACCATCGTCATCGCTTCGGTGAATGCCGCGGCCGCCCAGGCTGCCAAGGCCCGCATCGAGCAGATCACTTCCGACGTCGAGCCGGGTCGGGTCTACGAGGGCAAGGTCGCCAAGATCATGGACTTCGGCGCCTTCGTGACCATCGCGCCGGGCAAGGACGGCCTGGTGCACGTCTCGCAGATTTCCAACGAGCGCGTCGAGAAGGTTTCCGACAAGCTCAGGGAAGGCGATACGGTGAAAGTCAAGGTGCTGGAAGTGGACAAGCAGGGTCGTATCCGCCTGTCCATGAAGGCCGTCGAGGAAGGCGAGACCGCGTAAGCGGCCCTCGCATCGTGCCAAGCGGCAAAGGCGGGCCTGGGGCCCGCCTTTCCTTTTGACGCGCTCACTCCCCGGACAAGGGCCGATCCGACTGTGGAACCATGCGCAGGCGTTCCATCGGATAGCCGAGCTCGCGCAGGAAATCCACGTGCGCCAGGTAATCGGCCTCGGGGATGCTCGGCGTGCGCGCCATGATCCAGGCGTAGTCGCGCTTGCTGCGGGCGATCACGGTCTGGGTGTAGTCCCGGTCGAGGCGGACGATCACGTACTCGGCCTTGATCGGCCAGACGAACTGCATGTCCCATACCGCGTTGCCGGTGCCCGGGCGCACGTGACCGACCGGCCGCATGGTCTCGACCGGCGCATCGAAGCCGCCGTCGCGGAAGCGGAACGTCGTCAGTACGCGTCCATCCGCGGCCAGGCGGTAGGACTCGACGGCGTCGTAGGCCTCGCGCTCCGGCCAGGAAGGGATATGGGCGATCACATACCAGTCGCCCATGAATCGTTGCAGGTCCACCTGTTCGACCGGCGGCACCGATGGTCGGGTCTGGCCGGCGCAGGCCGCCAGCAGCAGCGCCAGCAGGGAAAACGGGCCGCGCATGCTCAATCGCCTGCCGGGTCTGGCCGGGTGAAGCGGTAGTGCGCCACCAGCCATTCCTGGCCGTTCCGGTAGCCGAACAGCTCCGCGCAGGCCATCCAGAACATGCGCCAGCGCTGGAACCAGAGCGCGGCGCTGGCGGCGCCGTAATGTCCGGCCAGCACGGTCAGCACCCGCTCCCGGTTGTCGTCCTGGTTCCGCAGCCAATGGTTGGCCGTGCGCCGATAATGCCGGCCATCCACCAGCCATTGCCTGTCGATGCGCAGGTCGCGCTGAAAGTGCAGCAGAGTGTCGGCGGCCGGCATCAGGCCACCGGTGAAGAATCGCCGACCCATCCAGTTGTCGCCGCCTTCGGTCTCGAACGGGTACAGCAGGTGCCGGTGGGCGAAGATGTGCACGAACAGCTTGCCGCCGGGACGCAGCCACGAGGCGATGCGGGCCATCAGCACGCGGTAGTTGCGCATGTGCTCGAACATCTCCACCGAGACGCAGCGGTCCCAGCGGCCGGTTTCCAGCTCCAGGGTGTTGACGTCCCGGGTCAGCACCCGGACGTTGGCCAGACCGAGCTGACGGCACCGGGCTTCGATGTGCCGGCGCTGCAGGGCGGAGTTGGACACGGCGGTGATGCGGGCATTGCGGAAGCGCTCGGCCATCCACAGCGTCAGCGATCCCCAGCCGCAACCGAGCTCGAGGATTTCCTGGCCGTCTGCCAGCTCGGCGCGCTCCGCGTAGAGCGCCAGCATGGCCTCTTCGGCCTCGGCCAATGTCTCGTCGCCGCGAGGGTAATAGCAGCAGGAATACTTCAGGCGCGGCCCGAGGCAAAGCCGGAAGAACTCCGGAGGCAGCTCGTAGTGCTGGGCGTTTGCCGCGTCCGCGTGCAGGGCCACCGGGCTGTCGGCCAGTTCCTGCAGGCGCAGGCGCGCGCGCGCCGACTGCAGTTCCGGGCCGCCGGCGGATTCCTCGCGCAGGCGCCGGGCGCAGAGCCGGCGGATGCCCAGGCGCAGCAGCGGATCGGGAATCCAGCCGCGTTCTGCCAGGCCGATCAGGCCGGCATCGGGACGTTCGATCGGCATGGTGGCGGTGTCGACGGTAGGCGTGCTCATCATTCACTCCTGCCCGTATCGGGCTTGGGAAACCAGGGGAAAAACGCCGGCGTGCGCCGCTGATAGTCGCGATAGTCCTCGCCGCGACTGCGCAGGGCCTGGGCCTCGGCCCAGGGGATGCCGCTGAGCCAGCGCAGAAAGACGTACATCAGGACGGGCCCCGTCCAGGCCAGCCATGCCAGTGGTGAGCCGACCGCCAGGCAGGCGTAGCCCAGCCACAGCGTCCATTCGAAGAAGTAGTTCGGGTGGCGGGAGTAGCGCCACAGCCCCAGCCGGCAGCTGCGACCGCGGTTCTCCGGCTGCTCGCGGAAACGGGTCAGCTGGCGGTCGGCGACCGCCTCGCCCAGCATGCCCGCGCACCAGATCGCGATGCCGGCCAGCCACCAGGGCCCGGGCCGTGCCAGCGGATTGGCCGCCACGGCCAGGAACGGCAGCGAGAACAACAGCACCGCCAGCGCCTGGCCCTGATAGAAAAGAAAGAACCTGACCTGGTCGTCCCGCCAGTGTTGGCGCAGGTAGCGGTAGCGACCATCTTCGGGTTCGCGGCTGACGCGTCGCCACAGGTGCCAGGCCAGGCGCAAGCCCCAGAGCCCGCCCAGGACGCCGATGCTCAGCCGCGAAAGCGCGCTGCCGGTGCCAGTGGCGCCCAGGAAGATCGCCGCGGCGCCGAGGCTGCCGGCCCACAGCACGTCCACCGGGCCGGCATTACGGCTGCGGGTTTGCCGCCACCAGCCCAGCAGCATCACCAGGGCGGCGGCAGCCCAGATCTGCGCGGCGGCCAGCCAGGGGCTCATGCCGTCGCCTCCCTGCCTGGCGGCGGCGCCGGCGTGGCAGCGCGGACCAGCAACCACATCGCCAGCGCCCAGCCGATCGCCAGCAGGAGCCAGCCCGGCGGCAGCAGCTGGACCGCGTTCCAGCCACGGGCGGCGGCCAGATAGGCCAGCGGGCCGCCCACCGCGCCCAGGCACAAGGCCAGGCATTGACGGTTCACCAGGAAGGCCAGGCCGTGCCGCAGGGTCAGCGCGAACGCCAGCCACAGGGCCAGTATCCACAGCGGCGAGGCGGCCAGGGCCGGCGCCGGCGTCGCATACCGCAGCCAGCCGCCGGCGACCAGCAGCGCGTCCAGGGCCAGGCCGCAGGCCAGGGCCAGGGCGACCAGGCGCAGGTCCGGCCACAGCGGACGGACCGTGGCCAGATGCCAGGTGGCGAACAGGGCCGCCGCGGCCGGTCCTGCCCATGCCAGGCCCTCGCCGGCACCGATGACGGCGGCCAGCCAGACCAGCTGGTTGCCCAGCAGGTTGGGCAGCGGATGGGCGCGGGCCTGTCTGCTCATGTCACACCGGGTGCCAGACGTGGTCGCGGTGGCCAGGCTTGGCCAGCAACAGGTGCGCCACCCCGATCGAGCGTTCCAGGAAACCGCCCTCGCAGTAGGCCAGGTAGAACTCCCACATGCGCAGGAAACGTTCCTCGTAGCCCAGCTCGCGGACCCGACTGGCGTTGGCGAGGAAGCGCTTGCGCCAGGCATTCAGCGTGCGGGCATAGGAGAGGCCGAAGTCCTGCAGCTGTACCAGTTGCAGGTCGCTGGCCCGGGTCTTGGCCGCCAGCATCGCCTCTATCGAGGGGATGAAGCTGCCCGGGAACACATGCCGCTTGATGAAGTCCACCGTGCGCAGCGCCTGTTGGTAGCGATGGTCTTCGATGGTGATGGCCTGCAGCAGCGCCAGGCCGTCCGGCGCCAGCAGCTCGCCCAGCTTGTGGAAGTACGTATCCAGGTAGTCGGCGCCGACCGCCTCGATCATCTCGATCGAAACCAGCTTGTCGTAACGGCCCGCCAGTTCGCGGTAATCCTGCAGCAGCAGGGTCACCCGGTCCTGCAGGCCGGCCTCCCGCACCCTTTGCGCCGCCAGCGCATGCTGCTCGCGGGAGATCGTGGTACTGGTGACCTGGCAGCCGTAGTGGCGGGCGGCATGGATGGCGAAACCGCCCCAGCCGGTACCGATCTCCAGGACCCGGTCGCCTGGCTTGAGCGCCAGGCGCCTGCAGACGACATCCAGCTTGCGGCGGGAGGCCACTTCCAGCGTGTCGTCGGCACCGGCCCACAGGGCCGAGGAATACATCATGTCCGGCGACAGGAACAGGGAGAAGAAGTCGTTGCCCAGATCGTAGTGAGCGGCGATGTTGCGGCGGCTTCCCGCCATCGTGTTGCGGCGGAGCGCGTGCCAGCCGCGCAGGACGAGGCCGCCGAGCCGGGCCAGGCCGCCCTCCATGTCGTCCAGCAGGGCGCGGTTGCGCAGCAGCAGCCGCACCAGGCCAACCAGGTCGTCGCACTGCCACAACCCGTCCATGTAAGCCTCGCCGGCGCCCACACTGCCCTGACTGGCGACGGCGCGGTAAAAGCCCGGGTCGTGCACGCATACCTGAATCGGCGGGCTTGCGTCTTGCCGGTCACCCAGCATGCTGGTGCCCAGGGCGTCACTCAGCTCCAGGCAACCGTGACGCAGGTAACGCAGGTGGTCGAGCAGGCGCGCGCGCAGCAACCGGTCGAGCTTGCCGTAGGGTTCGCCGGTGCGGCTGACGGAATCGGTCGCAGCATTCATGGACGGGTTTCCAGTCGCGAAGGGTGGTCGTAAACGGGCACGCCCTTGAGCCAGAGCCGCAGGGCCTGCCAGTGGATGGCGGCGATGATCCGGGTCGTCATGAGCGGGTAGCGGACCAGCACCCTGGCCAGGCCGGGGCCATCCAGCGGTCGTCGCGCCAGCGCCAGACTGGCGTCGAATTCGCATCGTTCGCCGTCGAACACCTCCATGTGTACGCCCAGCCGCTCGCCGGGGAAGCCAAAGCGCCAGGCGTAACGCCGCTGCATGGCCACGAAGGGCGAGACGTGGAAATCCTTGTCGAAGCGCCAGCGGTAACCGCCGCTGCGGTCTGCCTCCGCCGCCGCCACCGGCAGCACATAGGCGTGGCGTTCCTTCCACGGCGTGTTGGTGATCTCGGCCAGCAAGTGCCTGAGCTGGGTGCCGGACTCGTCGAAGCAGTAGTAGAAGGAGACCGGGTTGAACACGTAGCCGAAGTAGCGCAGATGGGTGAGCAAGCGAATCGGCCCGGCCGACCGTTCACCGGTGGCGGCGTGCACGCGCCGGCGCACGGCTTCGGCCAGGGGCAGATCGTGCGGCGCCAGATAGTCGCGGCGGCGGAACTGCGCCAGGTTGGGCCGCTCGAGCGACCACAGCCAGCGCCGGTCGAATACATGCCCAAGCTCATCCAGGTCCAGGTAGAGCTGGGCGACCCGGTACTCGAAGGCATGTGCCCGCGGCAGGTGCCGGCGGTGCCGCAACCTGCCCTCGTAGATGGCGGAATGACGGACTGCCGCCTTCATGCCCGCTCCGGCCAGCGCAGGCCCAGGCCTTCGGCGACCTCGACCGCGCTGCGCATGCCGTCCTCGTGGAAGCCCCAGCCCCAGTAGGCGCCGGCGAACCAGGTGTGGCGCCTGCCCTGGATCTCGGGCTTGCGTGCCCGCGCCGCCACCGAAGCATGCGTATAGACCGGGTGGCTGTAGCGAAGCCGGCGCAGCACCCTGGCCGGATCCACCGCCTCGCCGCGGTTCAGCGTCACCACCACCGGCGTGCGCACCGGCAGGCCCTGCAGCAGGTTCATGCAGTAGCTGACGGTGCAGGGCGCGCCCGGCTGGCGCGGCACCCAGGCATTCCAGGCGGCCCAGGCCTTGCGTCGGTGCGGCAGCAGGCGAGGGTCGGTGTGCAGCACCACTTCGTTGTCCTGGTAGGGAATGGCGCCCAGGATGTCGCGCTCGCGATCGTCGGCGTCCGCCAGCAGGGCCAGGGCCTGGTCGCTGTGGCAGGCCAGCACCACCCGATCGAAGCGCTCGCTGCCCTGGGCAGTGGACAGCTCCACGCCTTCGGCGTCGCGGCGCACTGCCAGCACCGGGCAACCGCTGCGTTCGCGCACCTGCCAACGGGCACGCAGCGCCGCCACGTATCGCGATGAGCCGCAGCGCACGACCCGCCAGGCGGGCCGGCCGCTCAGCTTCAGCATGTGATGGTTGGCCATGAACTGCACGAGGTACCTGACGGGGAAGGCGAGAATCCTTTCCGGTGGCGAGGACCATAAGGCCGAGGCCATCGGCACCAGGTGAAGTTCGCGGAACATGCGGCCGTAGCCGCCGGCTTCGAGGTATTCGCCCAGGCTGGGGCCCGGCCCGTCGGACGCCAACAGCTCGGGGGCCGTCCGGTAGAAGCGGACCAGGTCGGCGAGCATGCCCAGGAATCGCGGAGAGACCAGGTTGCGACGCTGGCAGAACAGGGTATCCAGGGAGGTGGCGTTGTACTCCAGCCCGCTGGCCTCGTCGTGCACCGAGAAACTCATGGTCGTGGCCTGGCTTTCCACGCCCAGGGTCTCGAACAGGCGGGTCAGCAGCGGATAGTGCACCGGGTTGTGCACGATGAAACCGGTGTCCACCGCCAGGGACTGTCCGTCCACTTCGACCTGGTGGGTATGGGTATGGCCGCCAAGACGGAACTCGGCTTCGAACAGGCTCACTTCGTGTTGGCGGGACAGCAGCCAGGCCGAAGCCAGGCCAGCGATGCCGGAACCGACGACGGCGATGCGCATGCTCAATCCTTCGCCCGGTCCAGCACCCAGGCCGGCACCGGCTTGAGGTCGCGCACCAGGCCCAGGGCCGCCATCGCCCGCAGCAGGTACCAGGTCAGGTCCGGTTCCCACCAGCGGAAGCCCTGGCGGGCGCTGCCCGGGAAGAAGTGGTGATTGTTGTGCCAGCCCTCGCCGAAGGTCAGCAGGGCCAGCCAGAGGTTGTTGCGGCTGTCGTCGCGGGTGTCGAAGCGGCGACTGCCGAACCGGTGTGCCAGCGAGTTGATGGTCACGGTGGCGTGAAACAGCGCCACCGTCGAGATGAAGAAGCCCCAGACCAGCATCTGCGGCCCGTCGGTGCCCAGGCCGGGCGCAACCCGTTGCAGCCAGGCGCCCAGCCCGTACAGGCCGGCGGCCAGCAGCACCGGGACGACAGTGTCGAAGCGGTCCAGCCAGCGCAGTTCCGGGAAGGCCGCCCAGTCCGGCACCCGCGCCAGGTCGGTGCGGAAGGCGCGTGGGGTCAGGAACCAGCCCATGTGGCTCCACAGGAAGCCGTGCTGGCGCGGCGAGTGCGGATCCCGCGGGGTGTCGGCATGGCGATGGTGATTCCGGTGGTGGGCGGCCCACCACAGCGGCCCGCGCTGTACGCAGGCGGCGCCGATCACCGCGAACAGGAACTGCACCGCCCGCGAGGTGCGGAAGCTGCGGTGGGAGAAGTAGCGGTGGTAGAAGCCGGTGAGGGCGAACATCCGGATTGCGTACAGCGCGACCGCCGCCAGTACGGCCACCGGCGACACGCCCACCCAGAACACCGCCAGGCAAGCCAGATGCATGAGCACGAAGGGCAGCGCGCGCAGCCAGTCTATGCGGTCGTCGTCGCTGTCCGGCGCGGCGGAGGCATCCAGCCAGAGACGCACGGAGCGCAGGGCGCTGCGTGCCTTGACAATGGGTTTCGACATGGCGCCAGCTTGACACGCGCGCCGGTGACGGAGGCGTGAACCGCGCCGCTCAATCCGGGCAACGCATCGCCAGCGGCCGTTCCAGCGCGGCCAGCGCTTCGCTCAGCGGCACTTCCCGCAGCGCCGAACGCGGCGGGAAGTCGATCCGTACCGGCAGCGGCCGGCCATCATCGCCGCGGATCGTGCCCAGGCCCTCGAAGCGGCGCAGCCAGCGGTGCTGGCGCCCGTAGGTGAGCTCGAACACCGGCACGAAGGGCCGGTAGAGGATCGGCGGCGACATGCGCAGGCGCAGGGCCGGCTCGCCTTCGAACTCCAGCTCGCGGGCGCCGGCCAGCCGGAAATCGAGGTAACGGCCGCGGCTGGGCACGAGGAAGGACAGGGTCTGCGCGTGCCCTGCCGCCAGGCGTTCCCACTGCCGCCGCACCCGGGCGTCGAAACCGGCGTCGATGACGCTGCCATCGGCCAGGGCAAGGCGTTGCTGTCGCGGCGCCTCTGCCTCCGGTTCCTGGATGAGGACATGGACCGCGCCGTCGCGCAGCCGGACCCGCTCGCGGTAGCCGTCGCGGCCATCCACCAGGTCGAACTCCGGCCGCTCCGGATCCACCCCCAAGCGCAGGCGCTTGCGGGCGAAGGGGCGACCGTCTGGGCACAGGTACAGCACCAAACGCTGCGGGGTGCCGCCGAGTTCGAACAGCCAGTGGCTTTCCCGGTAGAGCAGGGAGCCGTCGTCCAGGGCGCGGGCCTCACCTTCGTAGTGCAGGGCGAGGCCCGGTCGCGGGGAGGACACGGCCGAGGCCGCGCCGGCCAGCGCCAGCAGCAGCCAGGTCAGGGACGACAGCCGGTGCGGTCGGTCAGGGAGCGGCATGGCGACCTCGTCGTGGCCCGGACAGCTTGGTCCGGGCCACGTGTCGGCGGCGTGACGACGGCGCTCAGACCCAGCCGGTCAGGTAGAACAGGCCGATCACCACGAACACGGCGGCGGTCTTGATGAGGGTGATAGCGAAGATGTCCCGATAGGCCTGGCGGTGGCTGAGCCCGGTCACCGCCAGCAGGGTGATGACCGCGCCGTTGTGCGGCAGGGTGTCCATGCCGCCGCTGGCCATGGAGGCGACCCGGTGCAGCACGTCCATCGGGATGCCGGCGGCGCCTGCGTTGGCGATGAAAGTGTCGCCCATGGCCGCCAGGGCGATGCTCATGCCGCCGCTGGCCGAGCCGGTGATGCCGGCCAGCGCGGTGACGGTGATCGCCTGGTTGACCAGCGGGTCGGGAATGCCCGCGAGGGCATTGGCCACCACCAGGAAACCGGGCAGGGCGGCGATGACTGCGCCGAAGCCATACTCGGAGGCGGTGTTCATCGAGGCCAGCAGGGCGCCGCCGATCGCAGGCTGGGTGCTTTCGGCGAAGTGGCGGCGCACGTCTCCCCAGGCCAACAGCAGAACCGCCAGGATACCGGTGAGGAGGGCAGCCTCGACCGCCCAGATCGCTGCGACCTTCGATACCTCCTGCACCACCGGGGCCGGCTCGCCCACCACCGAGGGCAGAAAGCTGTGGCTGTCGCCATACAGGCGTGGGATCAGCAGCGTGTAGGCTTTGTTGGACACTCCCACCAGCAGCAGCGGCAGCAGGGCGATCCAGGGATTGGCCAGGCGTTCGCCGGCGAACGGCGCCGGTTCGTTCTTCAGGTCGCGGCCATAACCTTCGCCACTGGCGCGGGCGATCCGGCGGCGCCATTCGAGGTAGGCCAGGCCGACGCCGAGGATGAACAGGCCACCTAGCGTGCCCAGTACCGGCGCCGCCCAGGCATCGGTGCCGAAGAAGCCGGTCGGGATGATGTTCTGGATCTGCGGCGTTCCGGGCAGCGCATCCATGGTGAAGGTGAATGCCCCCAGGGCGATGGTGCCGGGGATCAGCCGCTTGGGGATGTCGGCCTGGCGGAACAGTTCGGCCGCGAAGGGATAGACCGCGAACACAACCACGAACAGCGACACCCCGCCATAGGTGAGCAGGGCGCAGACGACCACGATGGACAGCATGGCCCGGTCGGCGCCGAACAGCCGGATCACCGCGGCGACGATCGAGCGCGAGAATCCGGAGATCTCCACCAGCTTGCCGAACACCGCCCCGAGCAGGAATACCGGAAAGTAGAGCTTGAGGAAGCCGACCATGCGCTCCATGAACAGGCCGGTGAACATCGGTGCGACCAGGTGCGGGTCGGTCAGCAGCACCGCGCCCATGGCCGCCACCGGCGCGAACAGGATCACGCTGTAGCCACGATAGGCCACCAGCATCAGGAAGCACAGGGCGGCGAGCACGATCAGCAGGGACATGCGGGAGAGTCCCCCGGGCAACTGGACCGGTTCGCAGTGTCCCTGCCGTGCTGCCGGCGGGGCACCTGTACCAAGGTACAAGTCCGTGGCCGGCCGGCGCGGCATACCCTGCGCAACGTCCGGCCATCCGGCCGCCCAACCGCTCTGCAAGGGGAGACCATGAAGCGCAACCATCTCAGCCTGGCCATCGGCCTGTCCCTGTCGCTCGCCGCACCGCTGGCGTCGGCCCAGGACGCGGCCACAGAGGCCGACGACGCGGCTGCCGAACGTTCCGCCGTCACCCTGGACGCCATCCAGGTCACCGCCCGCAAGCGCGAGGAAACCCTGCAGGATGTGCCGGTGGCGGTCACCGCCTTCACTCCGGAGTCCCTGGACAAGCTCAACATCCGTGACCTGGGTGACCTGGACGCGCAGGTGCCCAACCTCACCATCTACGCTGCCCGCGGCTCCACAAGCACGGTCACCGCCTATATCCGCGGCGTCGGCCAGGCCGATCCGCTCTGGGGCGTGGACCCCGGTGTCGGCATCTACCTGGACGACGTCTACATCGCCCGCCCGCAGGGCGCGCTGCTGGACGTGTTCGACGTCGAGCGGATCGAGGTGCTGCGCGGCCCGCAGGGAACGCTGTATGGCAAGAACACCATCGGCGGCGCCATCAAGTACATTTCCCGCGGGCTGCCGACCGAGTTCGGCGGCATGGCCGAACTGACGGTGGGCAGCCACGGCCGGCTCGACGCCAAGGCCGCCGTAGGCGGCCCGATCGGCGGCGAGGACAGCGGCCTGCGCGCCCGCGTCTCGCTGGCCAGCCTCAACCATGATGGCTATGGCGAAAACCTGTACACCGGCCAGGACGTCAGCGACAAGGAGATCAATGTCGCCCGCGTGCAGCTGGGCGCCTTCGTCACCGAGGACTTCGACGTCCAGTTCAGCATGGACTGGCTGGACGACCAGTCCGGCGTGCGTGGGGCGCAGATGCTGGTGGCCAACCCGCTGGCACCGGGCTTCCTGCCGCTGGACGACCGCTATGACATCCGCAGCGGCATGAAAAACATCAACGACACCACCATGAAGGGTGCTTCGGCGACCCTCAACTGGCGGGTCAACGACGATTGGGCGCTGAAGTACGTGATCGCCAAGCGCGAATCAGACACCGAAACCAACATTGACTTCGATACCCTGCCGATGCCGCTGGTGGACGTGCGTGCCTTCTACTTCGATGAGCAGGTCAGCCACGAACTGCAGGCCAACTACGATGCCGGTGGTCGTGCCCGCGGCGTGATGGGCCTGTACCTGTTCAACGGCGACGCTGGTGGTCAGGTGCTCAACCACTTCAACAACCCGTTGATCCCGCCCAGCCTGACCAACCCGCTGTTCGGCGATACCCAGGGTTACGTCAACACGGACAGCATGGCTGTCTACGCTGACTGGAGCTTCGACCTGAGCGACCGGCTCAGGCTCGACGTCGGCGCCCGCTACACCGACGAGGACAAGCACGCGGTGGCGCTAAACCGGTTCTACACCGACCTCAGTTACACCACGCCCTGGGCCACTGCCGCCAACTTCGACAAGACGGTCAACTTCAAGAACGTCTCGCCGAAGATATCGCTGGACTACCAGCTGAGCGACGAAGTGATGATCTATGGCCTGGCATCGCGTGGCTTCAAGTCGGGCGGCTTCAACATCCGTGCCAACACCACGGCGGTACCGGCTTCAGGCGAGCCCTTCGACGACGAGGTGGTGGACAGCTACGAGATCGGCAGCAAGATGTCGCTGCTGGACCAGCGGCTGTTCCTGAACCTCGCCTACTTCCACAACAAGTACAAGGACATCCAGCTTTCGGTCTTCACCTCCTACACGCTGCCGGATGGCAGCCAGAGCTTCTTCGGCGACTTCACCAACGCCGGCAGGGGCACGGTGCAGGGTATCGAAGTCGAGTACCAGTTCCTGCCGACCGAGAACTGGCTGATCAGCGGCAACCTGGCCTGGCTGGATGCCGAGTACGACGAGTTCATCAGCGCTGGCGTCAACATCGCCGACAGCCAGCGCTTCACCAATGCGCCAGAGTTTTCCGGGGCCATCAACGTCGAGTACCGCACCGGCCTGGCCAACGGCGGCAACCTGTCGGCACGGGTCGGCTACAGCTACCAGTCGGAGGTCTGGCCGACCACCGATCTCAGCCCACTGATTCGCCAGGACGGCTATGGCCTGGTCAATGCCGGCGTCATCTGGCAGATCAACGATGCCTGGATGCTGTCGCTGCAGGGCAGCAACCTGACCGACGAGGAATACCGGACCACCGGCTACAACATCGGTGCTTTCGGCGTGGTGACCGGCTTCTACGGCCCGCCCCGCCAGTACAGCCTGAGCGCGCGCTACAGCTTCTGATGGAACGGTTTCCCCGGGGAATGTCCCAACGGGCCGCGCATGCGGCCCGGCTCTTTTTGCTGTCGGCGATGGTGCTGGTCGCCGCCTGCGGCGGCAGTCGCGGCGAGCCGCTGCCGCGACTGGACATCGAGCGCGGGCGGGTCGCCGTGGCGGGACTCTCGTCGGGCGCCTACATGGCAGCGCAGGCGCATCTGGCGCTGGCGGAGCGGCTGGATGGGGTGGCCCTGATTGCCGGCGGCCCACCGGGTTGCGCGCAGGGACAGTTGCAGGTGGCGCTGGGCCCCTGCATGGTTGCCCGGCCTCACGGACCGGATGTCCCGGCCTTGCTGGCCCGCGCCCGTGAGCGCGCCGCCGATGGCCGCGCGGCACCGCTGTCGGCCCTGGCCGGTGACCGCGTGCTGGTCATGCACGGCACCGAGGACGCGACGGTGAACCCGGCGGTCGGCGCTGCCGCCCGCGACTTCTACACCGCACTGGTGGAAGAGGGCATCGCCTTCGAGCTCACCTGGGACGGCGAACGTCGTTTCGGCCATGTCTGGCCGACAGTCGCCGAGGGCGGCGACTGCCTGGACGGCGGCAGCCCCTGGCTGGGCGCCTGCGGCTTCGATGCCGCCGGCGAGGTCATGCATCACCTGTTCGGGCCGGTGGAAGGTGCACCGGGCGAACCGCGCGGCGAACTGCGCCGCTTCGGCCAGGCCGGGCTGGCCGCCGATGGCGGCGATCCGTTGCTGGCCGACGAAGGTTTTCTCTACCTGCCGCCCGAGTGCGCGGCCGGCGAAGCCTGCGGCCTGCTGGTCGCCTTCCACGGCTGCCAGCAGGACATCGGCAGCGTCGGCGACACCTTCGCCCGTGGCAGTGGCCTCAATGCCTGGGCCGACCTGCATCGCGTGGCCGTGCTGTATCCTCAGGCGCGATCGAGCTACCTGCCGCTGAATCCGAAGGCATGCTGGGACTGGTGGGGATACACGGGCGAGGACTACGACACCCGCACGGGTGCCCAGCTGCGCTGGCTGGCCGCCGTCCTGGACGCGCTGGGCGCGCCCTGAGGAAGCACGGGTCGTGCTGAGCGCCGGCCTGGTGGTGGGCGCGGGCCTGGTCTGGCTGGGCCTGTTGTTCGGCACGGCCTTGTGGGCGGAACGGCACCCGGGACTTCTCGCCCGGCGCTGGCCGGTGGTCTACAGCCTGTCGCTGGCGGTGTACTGCACGTCCTGGACCTTCTACGGCACGGTCACCCAGGCCCAGCGTTCGGGCTGGGCCATTCCGCCGACCTTCCTCGGCACCATCCTGCTGTACCTGCTCGGCTTCGGCTTCCTGCTCAAGCTGCTGCGCATCGCCCGCGAGCACAACTCGACCTCGCTGGCCGACCTGGTGGCCACGCGCCTGGGCCGTGACTCCTGGCTGGCGGCAGCGGTCACCTTCGTGGCGGTGCTGGGCATCATTCCCTATATCGCCCTGCAGCTGAAGGCGGTGGCGATGAGCTTCGGCCTGCTGACCCGGGCCTCGGAGCTGTCGCCGCCGGCCTGGCAGGACAGCGCCCTGTACGTGGCCCTGGCCATGGCGGTGTTCGCCATGCTGTTTGGTACCCGCCGCGCCTCGGCGATCGAGCACAACCGCGGCCTGGTGCTGGCGATGGCAGTGGAATCGCTGCTGAAGCTGGGAGCGATGCTGGCCCTGGGCGCCTTCGTCTGGTTCGGGCTGGACCTGCCCGACGCACCGGCGCCCGCGCCACCGGCCGACGGCGCCAGCGGCTTCCCGGCGCTGGTACTGCTGGGCGCGCTGGCCATGTTCACCCTGCCGCACCAATTCCACGTCGGCGTGGTCGAGTGCAGGGACGAGGCGCAGCTGCGCACCGCGCGCTGGCTGTTTCCGCTGTACATGCTGCTGATCGCCCTGCCGATCCTGCCGCTGGCCAGGGCCGGCCATGCGCTGCTGGCGCCGCTGGGTGTGCCCTCCGACCTGTACGTGCTGGCCTTGCCGCTGTCGGAAGGGCGGGAGGGACTGGCCCTGCTGGCCTTTCTTGGCGGCCTCAGCGCCGCCACCGGCATGGTGATCCTGGCGACGCTGGCGCTGAGCCTGATGATCGGCAACCACTGGCTGGCGCCGCTGCTGGTGCGTGGTCCCTGGGCGGCGCATGCCGACGCCGGCGAGGCCGACCTGCGCGGCGCCGTGCTGTTCCAGCGCCGCGTCGGCATCCTGGCAGTGGTGCTGCTGGCCTGGGTCTACAGCCGTGCCATCGCCGGCAGCGAGGCCCTGGCCGACATCGGCGCGGTGTCTTTCTCCGGCCTGGCCTCGCTGGCGCCGGCGGTGGCCTTCGCGGTCTGGCGGCCGCAGATGCCGCCGCGGGCGGTGCTCGTCGGCCTGGTGGCGGCGGTGGCGGTGTGGAGCTGGGTGCTGCTGGCACCGGCCCTGGCCGAGGCCTTCGACTGGCGCTGGAGCTGGCTCACGCACGGCCCCTTCGGCCTGGCCTGGCTGTCGCCCGACGGTTTCCTCGGTCTGGACGATTGGAGCCGGCTGGGCCGGGCCACCCTGCTGAGCCTGGGCGCCGGCGCTCTGCTGCCCTGGCTGCTGGCCGCAGGCCTGGGCCAGACGCAGACGCCGGAGCGTGGCAGCGGCGGCACCTTGCCGCGCGCCAGCCTGCGTGCCCTGGCCCTGCGGTTCCTGCCGGCGCCGCGTGTGGACGCGCTGCTGGCGCCGGTGAGCGGCGAGGACGTACCGCGGGAAGTGGAGCGGCAGGTCGAGCGCGAACTCTCGGCGGTGCTGGGCGCCGCCTCGGCGCGGCTGCTGCTGGACGCGGCGCGCCGGGCCCAGGAAAGCGAGCTGGACACCGTTGCCAGCATCGTGGACGAGGCATCGCAGGCGCTGCGCTTCAACCAGCGCGTGCTGGAGGCGGCCCTGGAGAACATGAGTCAGGGCATCAGCGTGGTGGACGCCGAGCTGCGCCTGGTTGCCTGGAACCGCCGCTACGCCGAACTGTTCGGTTATCCGGATTCGCTGCTGCAGGTCGGCGTGCCGGTGGCCGACCTGGTCGAATACAACATCCGCCGCGGCCTGGCCGGCGAGGGCGCGGCAGACGAGGAGGTGGCCAAGCGCATCGCCCACATGCGCGCCGGCACGCCCTACGTGACCGAGCGCCGCGTCGGCGAGCAGGTGGTGGAGATCCGTGGCAACCCGATGCCAGGCGGCGGTTTCGTCGCCACCTTCACCGACGTCACTGCCTTCCGCCGCAGCGAGGCCGAGCTCAAGTCGGTGGCCGAAACCCTCGAGCAGCGCGTGGCCGAACGCACCGCCGAACTGGCCCGGGCCAAGGCCGAGGCCGAGCGTGCCAACCGCGCCAAGACGCGTTTCCTGGCCGCCGTCAGCCACGACCTGGCGCAGCCACTGAACGCGGCGCACCTGTTCGTGCATGCGCTGTCGCCGGAGCTGAAGGAACCGGCGCACCGCGAAGCCCTGTCCAACATCGACGGCGCGCTCGGTTCGGCCGAGGCGCTGCTGGCCGGGTTGCTGGACATTTCCCGCCTGGACGCCGGCGGCATGAACGCCTCGCCGCAGCCCTTCCGCCTGGAGGAGCTGCTGCAGCCGCTGGCCGCCGAGTTCCGCGTGCTGGCGGCGCAAAAGGGCCTGGACCTGGACCTGGTGCCGACCCGGGCCTGGGTGCGCTCGGATCCGCAACTGCTGCGCCGGGTGCTGCAGAACTTCCTGGCCAACGCTGTGCGCTACACCCGCGGGGGCCGGGTGCTGGTGGGTTGCCGGCGCCGCGGCAATGCGCTGGCGATCGAGGTCTGGGACACCGGCCCGGGCATCGCCGAGGCCGACCAGGGGCTGATCTTCGAGGAATTCCGTCGGCTCGACCGCGGCGGCCAGGGCCTGGGCCTGGGCCTGGCCATCGCCGAGCGCGTGGCGCGGCTGCTGGGGCATCCGCTGAGCCTGCGGTCCTGGCCGGGCAGGGGCACGGTCTTCGCCATCGGGGTGCCGCTGGCCGAGCCGGTGGCCGCGGTGCCCGCGCCGGAGCCGCCGGCGCCCGTGGAAGCGCCGCGCAGCCGGGTGCTGGTGGTGGACAACGATGCCGACGTGCTTCGCGGCATGCAGGCCCTGCTCGGCGGCTGGGGCTGCGAGGTGCTGGCCGCCCACGACGGCCGCGAGGCGCAGGCGCGCCTGGCCGGCCATCCACCACCTGACCTGCTGCTGCTGGACTTCCACCTCGACGGCGACCGCACCGGCCTGCAGTTGCGCGAGGAGCTGGGCCCGGCCTGCGCCGGCATTCCCTGCGCGATCATCACCGCCGACCACAGCGCCGCCGTCCGCGACGCCGTCACCGCCGCCGGCTGCCTCCTCCTGCACAAGCCACTGAAGCCCCTGGCCCTGAAGTCCGCCATGTCCCGACTGCAGCCGAGGCGGAAATAGGGGTTATTAGCCGCGCAAATCCGCGGCCAATATTCCTTTCACGGCAGCGCGTCGGACGCGGGATTACCGGCGGCGACGCGGGACCAGGCGTCGTCGAGGGCCCGGTAGCCGGGTTCGAGCATCGGCACGTACACCGGTCGCAGGAAGGGCAGGCCGAGGAAGGCGTCGAAGTGCTGGGCGTCGGCGACGGGGCGGTATTCGACGTCGCGGCCGGCCGTCCGGGCGCCGGCGACGTAGGGCCTGGCGCTGAAGGCTTCGGGGATCAGGCCGTCGTCGCTGCCGTGCAGGACGATCACCGGCAGGCCCTCGCGTGGCAGGCCGGCGCGGGTGGCGGCGACGCCGGCGCGCGCGGCCGAGCCCTCGTCCTCCCAGAGCGCGCGCAGGCAGCGCAGGCCGGGCAGGTGCGGATCCTCGCCATCGGCCATCGTGTCCACGATGCCGACGCCGGCACCCGGGGGAATGCCGCTGGCATCGCTCCACCAGACCGCGCGTTCGGCTGCGGTCGGGGCGCGCGCCACGCCATCGGCGCCCATGGCGGCCAGGCGGTAGCCGCAGGGCATGTCGAAGGGACCGGTGCCGGCGTAGGACGAGGCATAGGTGACCAGTACCGAGCGCCAAAGATCGAAGGCGGTGCTGAGCGCGCCGGCGGCGAGGGCCTCGTCGGTCCAGCCTTGCGCGCGCAGGAAGGCGAGCGCTGCGGCGGCCTGCTCGCGTGGCGTCTCGGCCTGCAGCTCACCGGCGGCGCGCAGCGAGGCGCAGCGCTGCAGCGCCGCCGGCGCCGGCTGGCCGCCCGGGCGGGCCAGCACCACCGCGTCGAACGCCGGCGCGGCGAGGGCACAGGGCATCCAGATCGCCGCTTCGCTGGCGTAGTCGAACAGGGCGCGGCCGCTCCCGGCCGGCCAGACGTTGGGCGAGATCGCCACCACCGCGTCGAACTCCGGACCCGGCAGCTCGGCCGCGCGCAGCACGGCGCCACCGCCGTTGGAGAGGCCGGTCAGCAGCACGCGGGTGTTGTCCCAGGTGTAGGCGCCATCCTGCGGCCGTTCGCGGTTGAGCACCTGCAGGGCGAACTGCGTCGCCTGCTGCGCATGTCGGCCCCAGTCGGCTTCGGGCTTGTCGCCGGAGTGGGCGTGCTTGACGGCGATGGCGGGCGGCGCGCCTTCGGATGCCGCCGCCACGGTGAATTCCACCGGCTGGCCGTCTTCCGCAATGCGGCCGTCCAGGCCTATGCCGCGGCCGTCGCTGGTATCCACGTAACCGGTACCGGCGCCCTTGTCGGTATAGGCGACGGCACAGCCGCGCGGCAGGCCCCAGGCGCCGGCCAGGGCGATGGCGCCGTAGATGCCGCGCGAACCCGAGGACACCGCCACCACCAGGCAGCGCGCCTGCGCGTCATAGTCGTCGGGCAACTGCAGCAGCACCCGGTGCGGCTGCTTCGCGCCCGGCAGACGCATCAGCGCATGGAACTCACGGCCCGGCACCGGCTGCAGCGAGCCATAGCGCTCGCCGTAACCGCCATCCGGCGCCAGGTCGGCGATGCCGCGCCAGTTGCTCCAGATCGCCCGCCGGCGCAGTTCCCCGGCCGTGGGGGCTTCGGGGTTGGCGAAGGCGGGCGGTATCGGGCTGCGCAGGCCGTCGGCGCCGAGGCCGGCGGTCAGCAGGTCGTCGCCGTCGCGATGCGTGCTGAGCCTCAGGCCTGCCTCGACATCCACGCCGGCGCGGGGCAAGGGGCCGGCGCAGGCGCCGGCCAGCAGGATCGCGCCGGCCAGCAGGGTCGGGCGGGGCAGGGTACGGGCGTTCATCGTCCGACCTTAGCAAGGCGGCAGGGAGCGGCCATCGTACCTTGGTACGACGCGGCGGCCGGGTCGCCGTTGCTAGGGTGGGGACTCCCGGAATTCTGGCGGTTGCCCCATGAGCGAGCGTTTCCTTTCCGGCCGCACGGCCCTGGTCACCGGCGCCACCTCCGGTATCGGCCTGGCCATTGCCGAGGCCCTGGGCGCCGCCGGCGCCCGGGTGGCGATCAACGGCCTGGGCAGCGCCGAACAGATCGAGGCCGCGAAGCAGCGGGTGGGCGCCGCCGGTGCCGCCGAGGTGCCCTACTTCGACGCCGACCTGTCCGACCCGGCCGCGGTGGAAAGCATGATGGCGAAGGTGCAGGCCTGGTCGCCGCCGGACGTGCTGGTGAACTGTGCCGGCGTGCAGCACACCGCGCCGATCGGCGAGATGCCGGCCGCCACCTGGGACCGGATCGTCGCCATCAATCTTTCCGCCGCTTTCCACACCATGCGCCTGGCGCTGCCGGGCATGGTCGAACGCGGCTTCGGCCGGGTGGTGAACATCGCCTCGGTGCACGGTCTGGTGGCTTCGGTGCAGAAATCGCCGTACGTGGCCAGCAAGTTCGGCCTGGTCGGCCTGAGCAAGGTGGCGGCGTTGGAAGCGGCGGCCGCCGGTTCGCGCCAAAGTGGCGGCGTCACCGTCAACTGCGTCTGCCCGGGCTGGGTGGAGACGCCCCTGATCGAGCCGCAGATCTCCGCCCGCGCCCGGGCCGCCGGCGGCGACCGCGAGGCCGGGGTGCGCGAGCTGCTGCGCGAGAAGCAGCCCAGCCTGCGCATGTCGCTGCCGGCCGACATCGCCGCCACCGTCGTCTTCCTCTGCCGGCCGGAGGCGCACAACCTCACCGGCGCGGCGATTCCGGTGGATGGCGGGTGGACCGCCCAGTAGCCAACCGTCGCGGAAGGCTAGAATCGGGTCATGCCGCGCATCCTGATCGCCGACGACCATCCGCTCTACTGCCTGGCCCTGGTGCAGGCGGTGCGCGGACTGTTGCCGGAGGCGGTGCTGGACGAGGCCGAGGACATGGCCGGGGTGCAGGCGGCGCTGGCCGCGCATCCGGACATCGACCTGGTGCTGCTCGACCTGCACATGCCCGGCAGCCACGGCCTGGTCGGCCTGGCGGCGCTGCGGGCGGAATACCCGGGCGTGGCCGTGGCCATCATTTCGGCACACGAGGAGCCGGCCACCATCCGCCGCGCGCTCGCGCACGGCGCCGCCGGCTACCTGACCAAGCGCGCCGGTCTGGACGAACTGCAGGCCGGCATCCGTGCGGTGCTGGACTGCCAGCAGTGGCTGCCGCCTTCGCTGCGCGAGGCGGTGGCGCGGACGCCGGCGGCGGCGGACGAGGGCGAGGTGGCCGCGCGCCTGGCCTCGCTCAGCCCGCAGCAGTTCAAGGTGCTGAGCCGGGTGGCCGAAGGCCGCCTGAACAAGCAGATCGCCGACGAGTTGGGCATCCAGGAACGCACGGTCAAGGCGCACATGAGCGCCATCTTCGAGAAGCTGGGCGTGCGCAACCGCACCCAGGCCGGCGTGTTGCTGGGCTCGCTTTCGTTGCAGGAACCGGGCCGGGAACCGGGCTAGCGCCAGAACGGAATGCGCTCGGGCCGCGGCAGGGGCGATGCCGAGCCGGGCCGGCGCGGATCGGGCAGGGTGATTTCCAGCTCGTGCCGGCCCGGCGCCAGTTCCGCGAGCGGAATCATGTAGATCAGCCCACGCAGATCGCGCGACGGGTCCAGGTAGAATTCGGGACGCACAGGCAGCGGTCTGCCGTCCAGCTTCACCTCGTGCAGGCCGGCGTAACAGTCCAGCAGGGCCAGACGGGTGGCGGCTGCGTCGGCCCCGCCCGGCGAGGCCCGTTCACAGGCGGCCAAGTGCCGGGCATGTCGGGCCGGTACGAACGGCAGCACCAGGGCGGCATGGCGGCCGCGCAGCACCGGCGCCGGCAGGAAGGGGCGCTCAGGGCTTTCGCCGGGCTCCTGCAGGCTGGCGTAGTGGGCGCCGTCCACCGTGCCGGGCAGGCCGCGCCCCGACTCCGGGAAGCGGCCGTACTGGCCCGGGCCCAGGTCGGCCTGTTGCCAATCCAGACTGGTCGAGGCCAGGAAGATGGACACCAGGATGATGGCAGTGACCACGACGCCGCTGCGTCGTTCGCCGACATGGCTGGAGTACAGCGTCACCAGCGGATTCGATTCGCGGCTCATGCCCAGCCGCGCATACAGGCCGAAGCAGGCCGCCAACGCTCGGCGCGGCCAGCCCTCCGGAGTCAGGCGCTCGCCCAGCCAGCGGTCCAGGGCCATGCACAGGAAATAGGGCAGCAGGACCAGACCGGTGACGGCAATGAAGAGGCGCGGCACCAGGTCCAGCCGGTCCAAGGCCCAGCACAGGCCCAGCACCAGGCCATACAGGGCCGCCACCATCAGGGTGATCGGCACCAGCACCGCCGCCACGCCGATGCCCAGGCCGAATACCAGGGTGGCGCGGTTGTCGGCCCGTTCCATCGCCTGGTCCATGTCCTGCCAGCGCCGCCGCAGCGCTTCACGGGCCACCGGGCCGGCCCGCAGGCGGTCCAGGCGCAGGCCGCCGGGGAAGACCGAATGCATGCCCACCAGGGCCACCCAGTAGGCGCGCAGCGCCAGGTGCAGGACGAAAGCCATGCCCAGCGTGATCACGCCGGTGGCCAGGTAGAGGTAGAGCATGGCGCCAATGGTGGACAGGCGCGGATCCAGCCGCGGCAACAGCCCGGCGGTGAACGGCGCCATCCAGCCGGCCAGCTGCCACAGGGCGAACACGGTGGCGCCGGAGAGCAGCAGCTCCATCTCCCAGGTGGGCGTGGTGCGGCCGGGCAGGCTGGGCACGGGCGCGGCCGACGGCGGGTCGGCCTCGGAACGGGATGGCGGGAGCACGCGGGTCTCCTGGCAGGCAGTCGAAGGGCGCAGGTTCCCAGACGCGACCGAGACCGGCAAGGCGAGCGGTGATCAGGTGCCCCGGTGAGCCGGCCCGAGCGGATCGGCAACCGTCCGCCGCGGCCGCCGCCCGGGCGCTTCCGGTTTGACCGGGCGCAAACGGCCGGTTGCCGGCCTTGGTAGACTGCCGCCACCCGGAACCCACCACGGTGACGCCATGCTGGCCCTGGAATTTCCCGGCTGCGACCGCCTGCTGGCCATGATCGACGCTGCGGTCAGCGGCGACTGTGAACGCCGCACCACCGACTGCCTGCGCAACGGCCTTTCCGCCCTGATCCGATCGCAGGAGGTGCGATTGCCCGACTGCGTGTTCGAGCCGGTCGCCGACCACTACGCCCGGCGCGAGCTTTACCGCTGCGAGCGGGCCGGTTACAGCGTGGTGGCGATGACCTGGGGTCCGGGCCAGGGGACCCCCATCCACGACCACGCCGGCCTGTGGTGCGTGGAGGGCGTATGGACAGGCCAGCTGGAGATCACCCAGTACGAAGTGCGCGAGCGGGACGGCGAGCGCTTCCGCTTCGAGGCCGTGGGCACCACCCTGGCCGGGGTGGGCTCGGCCGGCAGCCTGATCCCGCCGCACGAGTACCACGCCATCCGCAATCCCAGCGATGCCGCCATCGCCGTGTCCCTGCACATCTACAAGCAGGCGCTGACCTGCTGTGCGACCTTCCAGCCCCAGGACGACGGCTGGCATACCCGCTGCGCCCGCCAGCTGGGCCTGGACGAGGCGGCCTGAACCGGCCCGCCTGGGCTATACTTGCCGCGCCTCCGTGCCGGTGTGGCGGAATGGTAGACGCGGCGGACTCAAAATCCGCTGCCAGCGATGGCGTGTAGGTTCGAGTCCTATCACCGGTACCAGACAGACCCGCTTCGGCGGGTTTTTCTTTTTCTTCTTCGTTGACGCGGATCTGCACGGATGAACACGGATAAAGCGTTTGATCCGCTTTTCCATATCCGCGTTCATCCGCGTTGATCCGCGGCCAGTACCTTCAACCGGGAACGTCGCGCGCCGGCACCGCCTCCAGCTCGTTCGGCACGCATCCCGTGTCGGCGAACCCTTCCGGAACGCCTTATCCGCGTTGCTCCGCGTAAATCCGCGTCAAAAACCGCTCTATCGCCGGCCCGAAGCGGGCGATGTCCACCAGGAAGGCATCATGGCCCTGCGGCGAGGGCAGGGGCAGGAATTCGCTGTCGGCGCCGCCGGCGCGCAGCCCCTCGGCGACCTGCTCCTGCTGCTGCAGCGGGAACAGGATGTCGGTTTCCACGCCGATGCTCAGGGCGCGCTCGACACGGATCTTCGCCAGTCCCTTCATCACGTCGCCCTCGCCGTACTCGGCCACGTCGAACCAGTCCATGGAACGGCTGAGGTAGAGGTAGCAGTTCGGGTCGAAGTAGCGGGCGAAGCGGCGGGCATGGCCTTCCAGGTAACGTTCGACCTCGAACTCCAGGCCGAAGGGATCGTCCTCGCGGCATTCACTGTCCAGCTTGACCCGGCCGAAGCGGCCGTCCCACTCCATGGCCGAGCGGTAGGTCACCACGCCCAGCTTGCGGGCGATGCGCATGCCGGTCTCGGGATAACGCTGCTCGTCGTAGTGGCCGCCGTTCCAGTTCGGATCCAGACGGATGGCCTCGCGCTGCAGCGAGCGGATGGCGATGGAAAAGGGCAGGGCGCGGGCGCTGCCGGAAACGTTGATGTGGCTGCGGGCGCTGCCCGGATGCAGCAGCAGGTAGGCCAGGGCCGCCATGCCGCCCATGGAGCAGCCGATCACGCAGGCCAGGCGCTCGATTCCCAGGGCGCGCACCACCGCGTGGGCGGCGCGGGCGCCGTCCTCGATGCTCAGCTCGGGAAAGTCCAGGCGCCAGGGCTGGCCGGTGCCGGGGTTGATCGAGGCCGGGCCGCTGCTGCCCTTGCAGCTGCCCAGTGAATTCACGCAAATGACGAACCAGCGCGCGGTGTCGATCGGCTTGCCCGGGCCCAGCATGGCTTCCCACCAGCCGGCCTCGGGATTGTCGGCATGACTGGCGGCGTGGGCGTTGGGGGACAGGCCGGTGAGGATCAGGATGGCGTTGTCGCCGGCGGCGTTGAGCCGGCCCCAGGTCTCGTAGGCCATGCGGCCACCGCGCAGCTCGCCGCCGCGCTTGAACACGAAGGGCGAGGGCAGCTCGACGTAACGGGTGCCGGCCGGGATGAACTCCGTCATTCGACCTCCGTGGCGATGCGCAGGGTGGCGCGGGCGCCGTCGGCCACGGTCAGCTCCACCGGCGCGGCTTCCAGGTCGCCGGGCGCGGCGGCGGCATCGCCGCTGCGGGAGACGCGCGCCAGCAGGTGTACCCGCGCCTGTTGCGAGAGTTTCTGCGCCGGCATCAGCCCGTCGGCGTCCGACAGCGTCAGGGTGAGCGGGAAACCGGCGGCGGGCAGCCGTTTCACCGCCACCGGCAGGCCGACGCCGTCCGGCGTGCGTGCGAACACGAACAGCACGTCGCCTTCGCGCAGGCGATCCGCCAGCCCGGGATCCAGCTCCACGGTCACGGTGATGGCCGGCCCCGAGGCGGTGCCGGGCGCCTGCGCGGGCAGGGGCGGCAGCCCGGCCTGGTCGCGGGCCAGGGCGATCTGCTCGCGCAGGGCAGCGGCGGTGTCGCCCCGCAGCAGCGGCAGCAGCCGCTCCCAGAGTGCCGCCGCCTCGGCGGGCTGGCCGGCCTGCAGGCGCTGGGCGCCCAGGTAGAACAGGCCGCGCTGGTGCCCCGGGTGTTCGTCGACCACCTGCTCCAGCAAGGTCACCGCCTCGGCCGGGAAGCGGCCGTCGGCGGCGGCGCGCATCAGCGCGTCGGCGTACTCCACCGCCAGGTCGGGGTTGTCCGGGGCCAGGGCATGCGCCCGGGCCAGGGCATCGCGGCCCTCGGCCCAACGCTGCTGCGACATCTGTGCGCGGGCCAGCAGCACCCAGCCTTCGACGCTGCCGGGCTCGTCGGCCAGACGGCGCTGCAGCTGGGCGATGGCCTCGTCGAGGGTTTCGGGTTGCCTGAGGTTGGCCGGGTCCAGCGCCGCCGGGGTGCCGACCAGGGCGTAGACCAGCACGGTGCCGGCGGCCAGCACGCCGGCCAGGCCAAGGCTCAGGCCGCGCTGCGCCCGCCACAAGGGCGCCAGCGCCAGGGCCAGCATCGCCAGCAGCAGGACGGCCAGGCTTGCCGCGAATGCGCCCATCACCACTCCTGCTCGTCTTCGGCCGGCGGCGTCGCCGGCGCGGCGGCGGCGCGGCGGCGCACCACCACGGTCACCACCACCAGGCCGGCCAGCAGCACCAGGGCGGGGCCGAACCACAGCAGCCAGGTGCGCGGTTGCACCGGCGGCCGGTACAGCACGAAGTCGCTGTAGCGGGCCACCAGGTAGGCCTTGATCTCCTCGTCGCTGCGGCCTTCGCGCATCAGCTCCAGCACCTGCAGGCGCAGGTCGCGGGCGATCTGGGCGTCGGAGTCGGCCAGGCTCTGGTTCTGGCACATCACGCAGCGCAGCTCGGCGGTGAGGGCGCGAAAGCGCGCCTCTTCCTCGGCGTCGCGGAACTCCAGCGGCTGGATCGCCGCCGAAACGGCGCCGGCCAGGCAAAGCAGCAGGGCGGCCAGCCAGGCCCTCATCGCAGCGCCTCCAACTGCGGGTCCAGTTGCTCACGCACCACTTCGGGTGTGAGCGGACCGACGAACTTCCAGCGGATCACGCCCTCGGCATCCACCAGGAAGGTTTCCGGCGCGCCGTAGATGCCCCAGTCCAGGGCGGCGCGCCCATCGGCGTCCACCAGGATCAGCGAATACGGGTTGCCGAACTGCGCCAGCCAGCGCCTGGCCTCCTCCGGCTCGTCCTTGTAGTCGTAGCCGATCACCCGGATGCGGCCGCTTTGCGCCAGCTCGGTGATCACCGGATGCTCGTCGCGGCAGGCCGGGCACCAGCTGCCCCAGACGTTCAGCAGGTAGGGCTGGCCCAGCAGGTCGGCCTTGCGGACGATCCGCTCCGGCGCGTCCAGCACGGGCAGGGCGAATTCGGGCGCGGGTTTGCCGATCAGCGGCGAGGGGATGGCCCTGGTGTCGCGGCCGGCATTCATCAGCACGCCCACGCCCAGGAGCAGGCCCAGGCCGAGGAAGACCAGCAGGGGCAACAGGCGCTTGATCATGCGTCGGTTCCGGGTCTGGTGGCGGGGGCGGCGGCACCCGCGGACGGGCGGCGGAAACGGCGGTCGAACGCCGCCACGAAGCCACCCAGGGCCATCAGCAGGGCGCCCAGCCAGATCAGGCGGATCCAGGGCTTCACGTACAGGCGCAAGGCCCAGCCACCGGCCTCGCCCAGGGGCTCGCCCATGGCGACGTAGAGGTCGCGGTGCAGGCCACCATGCAAGGCGGCTTCGGTCATCACCTGACCGCCGCTGGCGTAGGCGCGCTTCTCCGGGTGCATCACCGCGATCCGCCGCCCTTCGCGGCTGACCACGACGGTGCCGCGGTCGGATTCGTAGTTCGGGCCCTGATGGTGTTTGGCGCCCTGGAACTCGAAGGTATAGCCGCGCAGCTCGAAGCGGGAACCGGGGGCGGCCGCGACGTCACGTTCGATGCTGGTGCTTTCGGTCAGCAGTACGCCGGCCACGAACACGGCGATGCCGGCGTGCGCCAGCACCATGCCCGCCATCTCGGCGGTGAAACGGTGGCCGCGGCTGCCCGAGCGCAGCCGGTTCCAGACGAAGCGCAGGGTGCCGCCGGCCACCCAGGCGGCGCCGAGGATGCCGAAGGCGGTCCTGGCGGTGCCGTCGGGCCAGGCGAACCAGGTCAGCAGCGCCGCCAGCACGGCCAGCCCCGCCCAGGGCACCAGCCAGCGCAGCGGCTGGCCGACCTGCTCGCGTTGCCAGCGGCTGAGCGGGCCGAACGGCACCAGCGCCACCAGCGGCACCATCAGGAGGGTGAACATCAGGCCGAAATAGGGCGGGCCGACCGAGATCTTGCCCAGGTCCAGGGCCTCGGCCAGCAAGGGGTACAGGGTGCCCAGCAGGATCATGGCCGTGGCCGCGCTCAGCAGCAGGTTGTTGAGCAGCAGGAAGGTCTCGCGCGAGACCGGCGCGAACGGTTTGCCGGCCTCGTCGCGCGGCGCCCGAAGCGCGTACAGCAGCAGCGAGCCACCGATCACCAGGCCCAGGAACGCCAGGATGAACAGGCCGCGCCCCGGGTCGGAGGCGAAAGCGTGCACCGAGGTGATCACGCCCGAACGCACCAGGAAGGTGCCCAGCAGCGACAGCGAGAAGGCGGCGATGGCCAGCAGCAGGGTCCAGCCGCGGAAGCTGCCGCGCTTTTCCGTCACCGCCTGCGAGTGCAGCAGGGCGGCGCCGGCCAGCCAGGGCATGAAGCTCGCGTTCTCGACCGGATCCCAGAACCACCAGCCGCCCCAGCCCAGTTCGTAGTAGGCCCAGAAGCTGCCCAGGGCGATGCCAAGGGTGAGGAAGGCCCAGGCGACATTGGTCCAGGGTCGCGACCAGCGCACCCACTGCGCGTCCATGCGGCCGTCGATCAGCGCCGCCACCGCGAAGGCGAAGGCGACGGCGAAGCCGACGTAGCCCGTGTACAGCAGGGGCGGGTGGAAGATCATGCCCGGATCCTGCAGCAGCGGATTCATGTCGTGGCCTTCGGCGGCCTCCGGCAGCAGGCGGGTGAAGGGATTGGAGGTGAACAGGATGAAGGCCAGGAAACCCACCGCCACCATGCCCAGCACCGCCAGCACCCGCGCCAGCACCGGCGCCGGCAGGCTGCGCGAGAAGCGCGCCACCAGCGCCGTCCAGAAGGCCAGGATCAGGATCCACAGCAGCAGCGAACCCTCGTGCGCGCTCCAGACCGCGGTGATCCGGTAGTGCAGGGGCAGCAGGGAGTTGCTGTTCTGGGCCACGTAGGCCACCGAGAAGTCCTGGTCCAGGAAGGCCCAGGTGAGCAGCGCGTAGGACAGCGTCACCGCCGCGAGCAGGGCGTAGGCCAGCGGTCGCGCCGTCGCCATCCAGGCGGCCCGGCCCCGCTGGGCGCCGGCCAGCGGCAGGCCCGACAGGGCCAGGGCCAGCATCAGGGCCAGCGCCAGGCTGGCCAGGCCGAGTTCGGGCAGCACTCAGTAGCCTCCGTCACCGCCGGCGGGCGGGTCATCGGTCTGCACCTTGTGCTTGCGGTGGGCCTTGCCCATGGCCTCGGCGACTTCGCGCGGCATGTATTGCTCGTCGTGCTTGGCCAGCACCTGGGTGGCGTGGAATTCGTCGCCGACCCGCCTGCCGGTGGCGATCACCGCCTGGCCCTCGCGGAACAGGTCGGGCAGGATGCCTTCGTAGCGCACGGTCATCACCGCGTCGCCGTCGGTGACGCCGAAGCTGAGCTTCAGGCTGCCGGGCTCGCGCCGCAGCGACTGCTTGGCGACCATGCCGCCGAGCCGGAACACGGCCTGGTCGGCGGCCTCGCCGGCGTAGACCTGGCTGGGCGTGTACAGGTAGGTGATGTTCTCGCGCAGGGCCAGGGCCACCAGGGTGGCGGCCACCGCCGAAGCGGCTACCAGGGCCAGCACCAGCAGCAGCCGTCGCTTGCGGACCGGATTCATGCGCTCGGTTCCCCGTCGGCCCGGGCGGCCTGGCGTCGGGCCCGGGCGGCGATCTCGCGGCGGGTGCGGGTCAGGCGCAGGCGCGGCGCCCAGAAGTCCCAGGCCAGGAAGACGGCGAACACGGCGTAGGCGCCGAGCACGTATCCGAGGTAACTCACCGGTCCACCCCCGCCGCGGCGCGCGCCCAGTCCTTGCCGGCCTCGCGGGCCAGGTTGTCGGCCCTGGCCCGCTGCAGCAGCGAACCGACGAACCAGAACTTGGTGGCCAGCACCATCACCCACAGTGGCCAGGCCATGGACGAATCCATGGTGGATTCGCCGAACACCCGGATGGTGGCGCCCTGATGCAGCGAGTTCCACCACTCCACCGAGTAGCGGATGATCGGCAGCAGCACCACGCCGACGATGGCCAGGAAGCCGGCGGCGCGGGCGGCGGCGCGCCGGTCCTCGATGGCGGCGTTCAGGCCGATCACGCCCAGATACAGGAACAGCAGCACCAGTTCCGAGGTCAGGCGCGGATCCCAGTCCCACCAGGTGCCCCACATCGGCTTGCCCCAGATCGATCCGGTGGCCAGGGTGACGGCGGTGAACCAGGCGCCGATCGGCGCGCAGGCCATGGCCAGCACTTCGCACAGCTTGATGTGCCAGACCAGGGCGATCGCCGCGTAGACGGCCATCAGCGCGTACACCATCAGGCTCATCCAGGCCGCCGGCACGTGGATGTAGAGGATGCGGAAGCTGTCGCCCTGCTGGTAGTCGGGCGGCACCACGAACAGCGCGCCGTACAGGCCGATGGCCATGCCCAGCAGGCCCAGGCCGAAACCCCAGGGCGCCCAGCGCGCGGCGAAGCGGTCGAACACCGGCGGCGAGCCGAGTTGGTGGAACCAGAGCAGGAGGCGATTCACGGCAGCGGTCAGGTCAGGGCAATACGGATGGCCGCGGCGGCGGCCAGCGGCGCGAGCACGAGGGCCAGGGCCAGTCCGGCCGCCAGCAGCAGCAGCGCACCGGCCCAGGGCAGGCCCTGGGCGGCGGCCATCACGCTGCCGGCACCGAACACCAGCACGGGCAGGAAAAGCGGCAGCGCCAGCAGGGCCAGAAGCATACCAGAGCGCCGTATCCCGACCGTCAGCGCCGCCACCACCGCCCCCAGCAGGCTCAGCAGCGGCGTACCCAGCGCCAGCGAGACCAGCAGCACCGGCAGAAGTTCCCGCGGCAGGTACATCAGTTCGGCCAGTACCGGCGCCAGCAGGACCAGGGGCAGGGCGGTGGTGGCCCAGTGCACCGCCACCCGTACCGTCAGCAGCCAGGCCAGCGGCACCGGCGCCAGCAGCATCTGCTCCAGGCTGCCGTCCTCGACGTCGCTGCGGTACAGCGAATCGAGGGTCAGCAGGCCGGCCAGCAGCACCGCCACCCACAGCACGGCCGGGGCGATCCTGGCCAGTTGCTCCGGTTCCGCTCCCAAGGCCAGCGGGAACAGGGCCACCACCATCACGGTGAACAGCAAGGGCTGGGCGGCATCGCCGCGCCGGCGCCACACCAGTTGCAGGTCGCGCCGGGCCTGGGCCCGCGCCGCGTCCCAGGCCGAGGCCACGCTCACGGCTCGCCCCGGGCCGGGCCCAGGTGCAGGGTGCGCACCGGCACCGGCGGCGCCGCGTAGGCGCCATGGGTGGTCAGCAGCACCGCACCGCCTTCGCCCAGATGCGCCTGCACCAGGCGATTCACCAGGGCGATGCCGTCCAGGTCGAGGTTGGCGTAGGGCTCGTCCAGCAGCCACAGCGGCGCCGACTGCAGGCGCAGCCGGGCCAGGGCCAGGCGCTTGTTCTGGCCGGCGGACATGCGCCGGGCCGGGACGTCCTCGTAGCCGGCCAGGCCGACCTCGGCCAGGGCCTCGGCGATGTCCGGGCCACCGCCCCCGTGCAGGGCTCGGCTGTAGGCCAGGTTCTCGGCTGCACCCAGTTCGGCCTTGTGCCCGGGCTGGTGGCCCAGGTAGGCGCTGCCGCGGGCCAGGTGTTCACGGTCCACCGGGCGGCCCTGCAGGCGCACTTCGCCGGCGGCGGCGGGCAGCAGGCCGGCCAGCACGCGCAGCAGGGTGGTCTTGCCGGCGCCATTGCCGCCCTGGACAAGCAGCGCTTCGCCGGCCCCGAGCCGGAAATCCAGCGGGCCGAACACCGGCTCGTCGTTGCGGGCGAACGCCAGGCCGCGGGCTTGCAGCAGGGGCACGGCGGCGGCGGCGGAGTGATCCATCGGCGCGGATGCTACCGACTGGGCGCGTCACCGGTCCATGACGAGGGTCAATCCCGGCGCGAATGCTTCACCCGGCCGGCCTGGCCGGCATAATCGCCGGAAACCATGCCGACCACGCCGATGACCCCACGCACGCGCCTGCCCCGGGTGGGCACCACCATCTTCACCGTGATGAGCCAACTGGCCGCCGAGCACGGCGCGGTCAACCTCGGCCAGGGCTTCCCCGATTTTCCGCCGCCGCAGCGGCTGGTGGACGCCCTGGCCCGGGCCGTGAGCGAGGGCCGCAACCAGTACGCCCCCTCGACCGGCATCCCGGCCCTGCGCCAGGCCATCGCCGACAAGACCCTGGCCTGCTACGGCCGCCGCGTGGACGCCGATGCCGAGGTGACGGTGACCGGCGGCGCCAGCGAGGCGATCTTCGACGCGGTGCTGGCCCTGGTGCATCCGGGCGAGGAGGTGATCGTGCTCGATCCCTGCTACGACTGCTACGAACCGGCCATCGAACTGGCCGGCGCCCGCGCCGTGCACGTGCCGCTGGACCCGGCCGATTTTTCGGTGGACTGGCAGCGGGTGCGCGACGCCATCAGCCCGCGCACCCGCATGCTGATGGTGAACAGCCCGCATAACCCGTCGGGAGCGATGTTCGGTGCTGCCGACCTGGCGGCGCTGCGCGGAATCCTTGCCGGTACCGACATCGTGCTGTTGTCCGACGAAGTCTACGAACACATCGTCTTCGACGGCCGCCGGCACGAGAGCGTGCTGCGCGACCCGGAACTGGCCGCGCGGGCGGTGGTGGTTTCCAGCTTCGGCAAGACCTACCACTGCACCGGCTGGAAGATCGGCTACGCGATCGCGCCGCCGGCGCTCTCGGCCGAGCTGCGCAAGGTGCACCAGTACAACACCTTCTGCAGCTTCACTCCGGCCCAGTGGGCCCTGGCCGAGATGATCCGCGACGAGCCCGGGCACCACGAAGGCTTGGGCGCCTTCTACCAGGCCAAGCGTGACCGTTTCCGCCGCCAGCTGGAGGGCACGAGGCTGCGGCCGTTGCCAGTGCCGGGCGGTTATTTCCAGCTGGTGGACTATTCGGCCGCAAGCGACCTGTCCGACGTCGAGTTCTGCCGCTGGCTGACTGTCGAGAAGGGCGTGGCGGCGATCCCGCTTTCGCCCTTTTACCAATCGCCGCCCGCCGGCCAGCGCCTGGCCCGGCTGTGTTTTGCCAAGCTCGAAAGCACCCTGGACGCCGCCATCGAGCGCCTGGAGCGGTTGTGATGCAGGACCTGCGGGTATCTCTGGTGCAGGGCGACACGCGCTGGCACGACCCGGCCGGCAACCGCGAGCGCTATGCACGGCTGATCGCGCCGCTGGCCGGCGCCACCGACCTGGTGCTGCTGCCGGAGACCTTCACCTCCGGATTCAGCAACGAGGCCCTGGCCGGGGCCGAAGGCATGGACGGCCCGACCGTGGCCTGGCTGCGCGAACAGGCCGCTCGCCTGGGCGCCGTGGTCGCCGGCAGTGTGCAGATCCGGGAAGGCGCTGGCGTGTACAACCGCCTGCTATGGGCCACGCCGGACGGCGGGCTGTGCCACTACGACAAGCGGCACCTGTTCCGCATGGCACGCGAGCACGAGCGCTACGCGGCAGGCCGCGATCCGCTTGCCGTCGAGCTCAAGGGTTGGCGGATCCGGCCGCTGGTCTGCTACGACCTGCGATTCCCGGTGTTCATCCGCAACCGCTTCGATCACGAAGCGCCGGGCCGTTTCGACTACGACCTGCTGCTGTTCGTGGCCAACTGGCCGGCGCCACGCCAGCATGCCTGGACGACGCTGCTGCGGGCCCGCGCCATCGAAAACCTGGCCTACTGCGCCGGCGTGAACCGGACCGGGCGCGACGGCAACGGCATCGATTACCTCGGCGGCAGCGCCGTCAACGATTTCCTGGGCCAGCCGCTGCTGGAACTGGACGCGCGCGAGCAGGTGGCCACGGTCACGCTGTCGGCGGCAGCGCTGTCGGCGCATCGGGAGCGTTTCCCCGCGCACCTGGACGCCGACGCCTTCGAGCTGCGCTGAGATCGCGAAGTGGTTGCTGACTCAGTCGTCGCCGGGCAGTCCTTCCGGACGGCGTTGGCCGCCGCCCTGACGGCCACGACCATGCCGCTTGCCGCCACCCGGGCGGGCGGCGCCGCCCGGCTTGCCGCCGCCGCCCGGCTTGCCGCCGCCGCGGTTGCCCGGGCGCGCGTCGGGACGGCCACCCGTTCCCGGCTTGCCCTGACCTCCGCGCCCCTTGGCTGGGCGGGCGCCGCGCGGGGGCGCCACCCGCGACACGGTATCCACGCCCTCTGGCACGTACCAGCTTCGGAAGGCGGCCGGGTTGGCCTCGTGGTGCACATGCGCCGGCTGGGGGTCGCCGCGGCTGCCGGGCCGACGCCGCTTGCCGCCCGGCACCTGGCCGCCCGGTGCGGTGGCGCGGTTGCCGAAGTCGTCGTTGCGCGGACCGCGGCCGGGTTTGCTGCCGCGCTTCTTGCCTTTGCCGGGTGCGCCGCGCCGGCCGCGGCGCGGTTCTTCACGCACGTGGTCGAAGCGGCGCAGTTCGCGCGCCTCCTCTTCGAGCATGGCGCCGTTGACGTAGGACGCCTGCTTGCGGTCCTTGCCGACCCGGATTTCGGTGGGGCGGGAGCGGCGCTGGCCGATCACCGGCTGCAGGGTGAGCGCGGGTATGCCGTCCTCCAGGCCCAGCTTCGCCCGCAGGCGCCGCACTTCGGCCTCGGGGAGCTCCTGGCTGTGGCCACGCTTCAGCGTGCGCGGCAGGACGATGTCGCCGTAGCGCACGCGCTTGAGCCGGCTGACCTGGAAGCCCTGCGACTCCCACATCCGGCGCACTTCGCGGTTGCGGCCCTCGTGCAGCACCACGCGGAACCAGGCATGCGAGTCGGAGCTGCCGATGCGCTCGATCTCGTCGAAGCTGGCCGGGCCGTCGTCCAGCTCGACACCCCGGGCCAGGCGCTGCGCCACCTCGTCCGGCACCTCGCCGTGGATGCGGCAGACGTACTCGCGCTGGATGCCGCTGGAGGGATGCATCAGGGCATTGGCCAGCTCGCCGTCGGTGGTCAGCAGCAGCAGGCCCGTGGTGTTGATGTCCAGGCGGCCGACCGCGACCCAGCGCGAGCCCTTCAGCCGTGGCAGCGACTCGAACACGGTCGGCCGGCCCTCGGGATCCTCGCGGGTGGTGAGCTCGCCCTCGGGCTTGTTGTAAAGCAGCACCGCCGGCGGTTCGCTCAGGGCGGTGGCGACGAAAGTCTTGCCGTCCAGTTCGACCCGGTCGCCGCTGCGCACCGACTGGCCGGTGCGGGCGACCTCGCCGTTGACCCGGACCAGGCCCTGGGCGATGCGCTCCTCGAGCGCGCGGCGTGAGCCCAGCCCGGCCTGGGCCAGCACCTTGTGCAGGCGTTCCTCGGCGCGCGGGGCGGTGGTGTTTCCGGTGTCCTTGGCCTTGAGCGAAAGGACCTTGCGTGGGGCGCTCATCGTGTCTGCTCCGGCTCGGCGTTTTCGCCGGCCTCTTCGTGGATGTCGGAGGCGGCCTGGTCGCCAGCCTCGCCGTGGCCGGGCTCGCCGGCGTCGTGGTCGTCGTGGGCGACCGGTGCTTGCGCGCCGGTCCCGCCGTGTACACCGGTCGCAACCGGCGCGGTTTCGCCGCCGGCCTCGCCGTTGTCGCCGCCGCCGTCCTCGCCCATGGCGGCACTGGCCACGCCCGGCGGGATGCGCTCGAAGGGCAGCTCCGGTTCCAGCTCCGGGATTTCCTTCAGCTCGGCCAGCGGCGGCAGTTCGTCCAGGCTTCTGAGGCCGAAGTAGTCGAGGAAAGTCTTGGTGGTGCCGAACAGGGCCGGCCTGCCGGGCACGTCGCGGTGGCCGACCACGCGGATCCACTCGCGCTCCTCCAGGGCCTTGATGATGTTGGAGCTGACGGCGACGCCGCGGATCTGTTCGATCTCGCCGCGGGTGATCGGCTGCCGGTAGGCGATCAGGGCCAGGGTCTCCAGGGTGGCGCGGGTGTAGCGGGTCTGGCGTTCGGTCCAGAGCCGGGCCACCCAGGCGTGCACCGAGGTCTTGACCTGGAAGCGGAAACCCGAGGCGACCTCGACCAGCTCGACGCCGCGGTCGGCACAGGCCTCGCGCAGTTCGTCCAGGGCCTGCTGGAGGCTGCCCGGCGGGGCCGCTTCCTCCTCCGGGAAGAGCTCGGCCAACTGGGCCAGGGTCAGGGGCTGCGGGGACGCCAGCAGGGCGGCCTCGACGATCTGTCGGATCAGGGTCGGGTCCATGGTCTCGCGGATCTGGGAGGGTTCACTCGGCGACGGTCTCGCCGCCGTCCGAGGTCGGTTCTGGGAGTTCGGGTTCGTTGGCCGCCTCGCCGGCCACGGCCAGCGACTTGAGGTAGATCGGCGCCAGCGGCGCCTCCTGTACCACCTCGATCAACTGCTCCTTGGCCAGCTCGAGGATGGACAGGAAGGTGACCACCACGCCCAGCCGGCCTTCTTCGGCACTGAACAGGGTCTGGAACAGGTGGAACTGGCCGTCGCCCAGGCGCGCCAGCACCTCGCCCATGCGCTGGCGCACGCTCAGGGCCTCTCGCCGGACCGCATGATGGCTGTACAGCTCGGCCCGCTTGAGCACGTCGCGCAGGGCCAGCAGCATCTCGCGCAGCTCCACCGGCGGCGGCACCTTCAGCGTGGCCCGATCCGGCACATGGGCGCCGGCGACGCTGGTATCGCGGTCCAGGCGCTGCAGCAGGTCCAGATCCTCGGCCGCCTTCTTGTAGCGCTCGTACTCCTGCAGCCGGCGCACCAGTTCGGCGCGCGGGTCTTCCTCGAGGCCTTCCTCGCTGGGCGGGCGCGGCAGCAACATCCGCGACTTGATCTCGGCCAGGATGGCGGCCATCACCAGGTATTCGGCCGCCAGTTCGAAGCGCAGCTCGCGCATCACCTCGATGTAGTCCACGTACTGGCGGGTGATCTCGGCGACCGGGATGTCGAGGATGTCCAGGTTCTGCCGGCGGATCAGGTACAGAAGCAGGTCCAGCGGGCCCTCGAAGGCTTCCAGGATGACTTCCAGTGCGTCCGGGGGGATGTACAGGTCCTGCGGCATCTGCAGCACCGGCTGGCCCATGACGATGGCCAGCGGCATCTCCTGCTGCTGGGGCCTGGGCGGGATACCCGGGCGCGACTGCTCGGCGTCGGCGGCGTTCGGTTCGGTCATCGGATGTGGTTCTCGGGGTCCCCGCCCGGGAGGCGCCCGCGGGAGCGGGCGCCTGGCTGTTTCAAAGCGCCACGGGATGGAAACCCTGGCGCACGAGGACGGGCTCCTCGCCCGTGCAATCCACGATGCTGGTCGGCCCCGGCTCGCAATCCCCGGCGTCCAGCATCAGGTCCGCCCAGCGCAGCCAGCGTCCGGCGACATCCTCGGCCCCGTGGCTGGCCGGGGCCTCGTCGCCGGGCAGCACCAGGCTGGTAGACAGCAGCGGTTCGCCGACGGCTTCCAGCAGGGCCTGGCTCACGCGATGGGCGGGCAGGCGTATGCCGATGTCGCGCCGCTTGCTGCGGCCGCTGTTCCTGATGCGCTTGGGCAGATCCGCGGAGGCCGGAAGGATGAACGTGCAAGGCCCCGGGGTCAGCGATCGCATCAGCCGGAAGGCCCGATCGTCGAGCCGGGCCAGGCGGCCGGCCTCACTCAGTTGGCGACAGAGTAAGGTGAAAGGATGCCGGCTGTCCAGTTCGCGCAGGCGCAGCACCCGTTCTTCCGCTTCCCTGGCGTTCAGGCCCCAGGCCAGGCAGTAGCCGGCATCGGTGGGGGCCAGGGCGAGGGCGCCGTCGCGGATGCGCTCGGCCGCCTTTTCAATCAGGCGTGCCTGGGGTGTGACAGGATGGATCTGCCAGCGTTCGGCCATGCGGCATCATGCCGTGCACAACGCGGTGCGCACAGCCCCGGCTTCCCGAGGTCCGGTGGCTTGGTCGATACTGCTGCCTCCCGGCTGGAGCAGATGTCGTGTGGTATTTCATCCTCGGACACGATCACGAGCATTCCCTGGCCGCACGCCAGGCCAGCCGGCCTGCCCATCTGGCGCGGCTCGAGGCCCTGCGCGAAGCCGGCCGGCTGAAGCTGGCCGGACCCTTGCCGGCCCTGGATGCCGAGGACCCCGGGCCGGCCGGTTTCACCGGCAGCCTGATCGTGGCGGAGTTCGCCAGCCTGGAAGAGGCGAAGGCCTGGGCCGAAGCGGATCCCTACGTCGCCGCCGGGGTGTATGCCCGGGTCGAGGTCCGGCCGTTCCGGCCGGTATTGCCGTGAGCCTGCCGCGCGAGCAGCGTCCGGTCGCGATCCGGGCCGCCCTCGAGGCGGCGCTGGCGCCGCTGGTTCTGGAGGTTCGCGACGACAGCCACAAGCATGCCGGCCACGCCGGTGCCCGCGACGGCCGTGGACATTTCCACGTGCGCGTGGTCAGTCGGGCCTTTGCCGGCCTCGCTCCGCTGGCCCGCCACCGGCGGGTCTACGCCGCCCTGGGGGAGCTGATGCAGACCGACATCCACGCGCTGTCCATAGACGCCCGGACCCCGGAGGAGGTGGGGCTGGGCTAGGCTCGCCGGACGGTGTCGGTGGCAAGGGGTCTGGGCCTTGCCGGGGCGCTGCTATACTGCCGCGAAGCTCCGGCTGGGGCGCCGCGCACTCCAAGTAAAATCAATAACTTGTAGTGACACGCGGCCGGTCCGGAGACACCCCATGAACCCAGCAGCGGGGCGTGACCTGCGCCCCGTGGCCGGTGCCCTCGCCCCGGCCGCCCGGAAACCCGACGCATGCGCCTGTCCACCATCAAGCTCGCCGGCTTCAAGTCCTTCGTGGACCCGACGGTCCTGCATCTGCCCACCAACATGACCGGCATCGTCGGTCCCAACGGCTGCGGCAAGTCCAACATCATCGACGCGGTGCGCTGGGTCATGGGCGAGAGTTCGGCCAGCCGCCTGCGCGGCGATTCGCTGACCGACGTGATCTTCTCCGGCAGCTCGGCGCGCAAGCCGGTCAGCCAGGCCACGGTCGAGTTGATCTTCGACAACAGCGACGGTGCCATCGGCGGCGAATATGCCCGTTTCAACGAGATCTCGGTCAAGCGCACCGTCAGCCGCGACGGCCAGAGCAACTACTACCTCAATGGCGCCCGTTGCCGTCGCCGCGACATCACCGACCTGTTCCTCGGCACCGGCCTGGGGCCGCGCAGCTACTCGATCATCGAACAGGGCATGATCAGCCAGATCATCGAAGCCCGGCCCGAGGACCTGCGCGTGTACCTGGAGGAGGCCGCCGGCATCTCCAAATACAAGGAGCGGCGCAAGGAAACCGAAACCCGCATCCGCCACACCCGCGAGAACCTGGATCGCCTCAACGACCTGCGCGAAGAGGTGGACAAGCAACTCGAGCACCTCAAACGCCAGGCCCGCGCCGCCGAGCAGTATCAGGCCCTGCAGGCCGAACGCGTGGTCAGGGACGCGCAGCTCAAGGCGCTGGAATACCGGCGCCACGACGCCGAGCTCAAGGGTCTGCGCGAGGCGCTGACCCAGGACGAGATACGGTTGCAGGCCGTGCTGGCCGACCAGCGCAGGGCCGAGGCGCAGATCGAGGAATGCCGTGCCCGCCACGTCACTGCCTCCGAGGCCCTGGGCAAGGCCCAGGCAGAGGTCTACCGGGTCGGTGGCGAGCTGGCCCGCATCGAACAACAGATCCAGCACCAGAAGGAACTGCGCCAGCGCCTGGAGAAGGCCCGCGCCGAGGCCGACGCCGCCTTCGCCGAAGTCGGCGAGCACATCAGCGGCGACGAGCGCCAGCTGGCCGAGCTGCACAACGCCATCGCCGCCGACGAGCCGCGCCTGGCGCAGCTGCAGGCCCAGGACGCCAGCCGCCAGGAGGCCCTGCGCGTCGCCGAGGCGGCGCTGCAGGACTGGCAGCAGCGCTGGGACACCTATGCCCGTGCCCAGTCCGAAGCCGCGCGCTGGGCCGAGGTCGAGCGCACCAAGATCGAATACCTGGAGAAGCAGGCGCTGGAAGCCGGCCGCCGCCGCGAGGCGCTGGCCGTCGAGCGCAGCGGTCTGGACACCGCCGCCATCGTGTCGGCGCTGGAAGAGATGCGCAGCCAGCACGACCGTCAGAAGGCCGGCCTGGATGGCCTGGCCAGCCAACTGGAGCAACGCAAGGCCGCCCTGACGGCGCTGCAGGATAGGCAGCGGCAGCAGCAGGCCGAGCTTGCCGAGGTGCGCAAGCACAGCCAGGCCGCCCGTGGCCGCCTGGCGTCGCTGGAAGCCCTGCAGCACGCCGCCCTGGGTCAGGAAAAGAACGCCGCCCTGGACTGGCTCAAGGCCCAGGGCCTGGACGGCCAGACCCGCCTGGGCGAGGCCCTGGAGGTGGAGCCGGGCTGGGAGACCGCCGTCGAGACCGTGCTCGGCAGCCTGCTGGAAGCGGTGGCGGTGGATGCGCCGTTGGACTATCTCGAGGCCCTGGCCGGCCTGGGCCAGGGCCGCGTCGCCCTGGTCGGCGCCGCCCGCGGCGGTTTCGAGGCGCCGGCCGGTTCCCTGGCCGCGAAAGTGCAGGGACCGGACGCCGTGCGCCGCCTGCTGGCGCGCGTGCGCGCCGTCGAGGACATGGCCGCCGTCCGTTCGCTCAGCCTGGGCGAGGGCGAGGCCGCCGTCACCCGCGCCGGCGAATGGCTGGGCCAGGGCTGGCTGCGCGCCATCCGCAGCGGCGAGGCGCAGCAGGGCGCCCTGGCGCGCGAGCGCGACATCCAGGGCCTGCGTGCCGAGATCGAAGCGCTGGCCAGGCGCGAACAGGAACTCAACGAGTCCCTCGCCGGCCTGCGCGACCGCCTGCTTGAGGCCGAGCAGCATCGCGAGGACGCCCAGCGCAGCCTCTACCTGGCCCACCGCAGTGTCTCCGAGCTGGCTGGCCAGCTGCAGGGCCAGCAGGGCAGGCTGGAATCGGCCCAGGCCCGGGCCGCCCGCATTGACGGCGAACTGGAAGCCCTGGCGGCGACGCTGGAGGAGTCGCAGGCCAATGCCCGCGAGGCCCGTGCCCGCCTGGAGCAGGCGGTGGCGAAGATGGGCGAGCTGGAAAACGAGCGTCAGCGGCTGGACGCCCAGCGCCGCGAGCTGAGCGAGCAGCGCGACGCCGCCCGTCAGGCCGCGCGTGAAACCCGTGAGGCCGCCCACCAGCTGGCCCTCACCCTGGAATCGCAGCGCGCCCGCGTGGTCGCGCTCAGCCAGTCACTGGCCCGCATGGGCAACCAGAAGGCGCAGCTGGAAGTGCGCCTGAACGAACTGAAGGCCCAGCTGGCCGAGGGCGACGCGCCGGTGAAGGCGCTGGAAGCCCAGCACCAGGCCACGCTGGAGCAGCGCGTCAGCGCCGAAAAGGCGTTGGCCGCCGCCCGCTCGCATCTGGACGGCATCGAGGGCGAGATGCGCGAGCTGGAACAGAGCCGGCAGCAGCGCGACCAGGAAGCCCTGGCCCAGCGCGAGGCCATCACCAGCCGCCGGCTGCAGGAGCAGGCGGTGGCACTGCGAGCCAGCCAGCTGGCCGAGGCGATCGCCGGGGCCGGCCAGTCGCTGGAGGAGGTGCTGGCCGGCTTGCCCGAGGATGCCGCGGTCGAGCCCTGGCAGAAAGCCCTGGCCGACATCGAGGCGCGCATGCGCCGGCTGGAACCGGTCAACCTGGCCGCCATCCAGGAGTACGGCGAGCAGTCCCAGCGCAAGCAGTACCTGGATTCCCAGCACGCCGACCTGACCCAGGCCCTGGAAACCCTGGAGGAGGCGATCCGCAAGATCGACCGCGAGACCCGCGGCCGCTTCAAGGAAACCTTCGACCGGGTCAACGCTGGCATCCAGGAACTGTATCCGCGCCTGTTCGGCGGCGGCCATGCCTACCTGGAGCTGACTGGCGAGGACCTGCTGGACACCGGCGTGGCGATCATGGCCAGGCCGCCGGGCAAGCGGGTCAGCAACATCTCGCTGCTTTCCGGCGGCGAGAAGGCGCTGACCGCGGTAGCGCTGGTGTTCGCCATCTTCCGGCTCAACCCGGCGCCGTTCTGTCTGCTGGACGAGGTGGACGCGCCGCTGGACGAGGCCAACGTCGGCCGCTTCAGCAGCATGGTCACGGAGATGAGCGAAAAGGTGCAGTTCCTGTTCGTTACCCACAACAAGGCGACCATGGAGGCCGCCAGGCAGCTTTCGGGCGTGACCATGCGCGAACCCGGCGTCAGCCGCCTGGTGTCGGTGGACCTGGCTGAGGCCACGCGCCTGGCCGGCGCGGCCTGACCGCAGCCGCGAATTCGGGCATCATTTCGCGGGTTGGCCGCGCCCGCGCGGCCGGATGGCGGCAGGGAGGGAGCCATGTTCGACGGACTCAGCGAGACCGCGTTGCTGCGCATCGCCATCGGCGCGGCCGCCGTCGTCCTGTTCGCGGTCATCATCCTGACCAGTCGCCGCCGCCCCGGCCAGGGTCAGCGTGCCGCCGGCACCCGCGGCAGCCGCGACCGGCAGGAGCCAACCCTGCGCGAGATCCTCGAGGCCGACGCCGGCGCCGGCGGGCAGGAACCAGCCGTGGAGCAGGGAGAGCTGGACCTGCTGGAGAAGACCCTGGCCGGCGAGCCTGTGCCGGACCGCCGTCCTGCGGTGGCGGCGCCCGGGGCCCGGCCTGGCGGGAACTTCGACAAGATCGTGACCCTCTACCTGGCGGCGCGCGCCGGCCAGGCCTTCCATGGCCCAGACCTGGTGGTGGCGGCGGAGAAGGCCGGGCTGGTGTTCGGCCACATGAACGTCTTTCACCGGCTGGTTGACAACCACCCGGAGCAGGGGCCGGTGTTCAGCGTGGCCAACCTGGTCAAGCCGGGATCCTTCGACATGGCCCGAATCCAGGACTTGCGCACGCCGGGCATCAGCTTTTTCATGGCCCTGCCGGGGCCGCTGCCGGCCCTGGATGCCTGGGACGCCATGCTGCCCACCGCCCAGCGCATGGCCGAGCTGCTCGATGGCGTGTTGCTGGACGAGGAGCGCAACGCGCTCGGCCGCCAGCGCATCGCCCACATCCGCGAGGACCTGCGCGGCTACGACCGCAAGCAGCAGAAGTGGGACCTGCGCACCACCCGCTGACGCAGCCATGAGCGAACCTGCCGCGCGCGTCGCCGAGCTTCGGCGGCTGATCGAGGACGCCAACTACCGCTATCACGTGCTCGACGATCCGGCAATCCCGGACGCCGAGTACGACGCCCTGATGCGAGAGCTGGAGGCGCTGGAGCGCGAGCATCCGGAGCTGGCCGCGGAAGATTCGCCTACCCGGCGGGTCGGCGCGGCCCCGTCCTCGGCCTTCGCGCCGGTTCGGCACGAAGTGCCGATGCTGTCCCTGGGCAATGCCTTCTCCGACGAGGAGGTGGCCGACTTCGTCCAGCGCATCGCCCGCGAGCTGGGCGAGCCGGAGCCGGAATTCTCGGTCGAGCCCAAGCTGGACGGCCTGGCGATCAGCCTGCGCTACGAGCAGGGCCTGTTCGTGCGCGGCGCCACTCGCGGCGACGGCGCCACCGGCGAGGACGTCACCGCCAACCTGCGCACGGTCAAGGCCATCCCGCTGCGCCTGCGCGGAGGACAGGTTCCGGCGGTGCTGGAGGTGCGCGGTGAGGTCTACATGCCGCGGGCCGGCTTCGAGGCCTGGAACGCCCGCATGCGCGAGACCGGCGGCAAGGTGCTGGCCAACCCGCGCAATGGCGCTGCCGGTTCCCTGCGCCAGCTCGATCCGAAGATAACCGCCAGCCGGCCGCTGGCCTTCTTCGCCTATGGCCTGGGCGTGGTGGAAGGCTGGACGCTGCCGGCCAGGCATTCGCAGACCCTGCGGGCGCTGCGCGAACTCGGCTTCCCGGTTTCGCCGGAAGCCGGCACCGCCCGCGGCCTCGGCGGCCTGCTGGCCTATTTCCGCGCCGTCGGCGAGCGGCGCGATTCGCTGCCCTATGACATCGACGGCGTGGTCTACAAGCTGGACCGCTACGACCAGCAGAAGGCCATGGGCTTCGTCTCGCGGGCGCCGCGTTGGGCGATCGCGCACAAGTTTCCGGCCCAGGAGCAGCTGACCACGGTCGAGGCGATCGAAGTTCAGGTCGGCCGTACCGGCGCGCTGACGCCGGTGGCCCGGCTGGCGCCGGTGCAGGTGGGCGGGGTCACCGTCACCAACGCCACCCTGCACAACGCCGACCAGATCGCCCGCCTGGACGTGCGGGTGGGCGACACGGTGATCGTACGCCGCGCCGGCGACGTGATTCCCGAAGTGGTGCGGGTGGTCGAGGAGCGCCGGCCGCGCGACCGCCGCGGCCGTCCCCTGCACCCGCCCTACGAGTTCCCGGACCGCTGCCCGGCCTGCGGCTCGCACACCGAGGCGGTGCGCAAGGTGCTGCGCCAGACCAGGGCCGGCGTCGAGTACGCCGAGGGCGCCACCATCGTCTGCACCGGCGGCCTGTACTGCCCGGCCCAGCGCAAGCAGGCCCTGGTGCATTTCGCCTCGCGCCGGGCCATGGACATAGACGGCCTGGGAGAACGTTACATCGAGGCCTTGGTGGATTTCGGCTACGTGAAAACGGTAGCCGACCTGTACGCCCTCACCCTGGACGATTTCCTGGAGATGAAGCGCCGCGCCGACGAGCGCGACGGTACCGTGCCGGAGACGGTCAGAGCCGGCAAGATCGCCACCCGCTGGGCCGAGAACCTGGTGGAGGCCATCGCCGCCAGCAAGGCAACGACCCTGGAGCGGCTGCTGTTCGCCCTGGGCATCCGCGACGTCGGCGAGTCCACGGCGCGCACCCTGGCGCGCTGGTTCGGCGCCCTGGAACCGATCATGGCGGCCAGCGAGGCCGAGCTGGTGGAGATACCCGACGTCGGCCCGGTGGTGGCGGCGCGCATCGCCGGCTTTTTCGCCGAGCCGCACAACCGCGAGGTCATCGCCGCGCTGCGCCGGGCCGGCGTGCACTGGGCGGAAGGCGGGCCGCAACGGGCGGCCGAGGGGCCGCTGGCCGGCCGTACCGTGGTGCTGACCGGGGCGCTGTCCTCGATGTCCCGCGACGAGGCCGGGGCACGCCTGCAGGCGCTCGGGGCCAAGGTGGCCGGCAGCGTCAGCAGGAAGACCAGTTTCGTGGTCGCCGGCGAGGCCGCGGGTTCCAAGCTGGACAAGGCCCGCGAGCTGGGCATCGAGGTCTGGGACGAGGACCGCCTGCTGGCCTTCCTGAACGGACACGGAGCCGCTTGACGGCCGTCACGCCGGCGGCCCGGATGCCGGCGTAGCCTATTGCGTCATGAAGGACTGGAAACCCACCGCCAAGCCGGAGGCCCTGCGCCTGCGCGCCGAGCTGTACGCGATGATCCGCCGCTTCTTCGCCGAGCGCGGAGTGCTCGAGGTGGAAACGCCGATCCTGTCGGCCGCCGGCAATACCGAGCCGAACATCGAGAGTTTCCGCCTGCGTTTCGAGGGTCCGAAAGGCGCCGGGGCCCCGGAGCGCTGGTTGCGCACCTCGCCGGAATTCCCGCTGAAGCGCCTGCTGGCCGCCGGCGTCGGTGACTGTTACGAGCTGGGCCGGGTGTTCCGCAACGGCGAGGTGGGCAAGCGGCACAATCCCGAGTTCACCATGCTGGAATGGTACCGGGTCGGCTGGGACCATCACCGGCTGATGGACGAAACCGCCGAGTTGCTCAAGGCTGCCCTGGCCCTGGCCGGTCGCCGGGCCAGCGTGCGCGAGACCAGCTTCCGGCAGCTCTACCTCGACCACTTCGGCTTGGATCCGATGACCGCCAGCGAGGCCGAGCTGCGCGCGCCGCTGTCGGTCTACGACATAGATCCGCGCGGTCTGTCGCGGGACGACTGGCTGGATCTGTTGATGACCCACCTCGTCCAGCCCGGCATCCCGGCCAACCGCATCCTGCTGGTCTACGACTGGCCGGCCAGCCAGTGCGCGCTGGCGCGGATCCGCCCGGGCGATCCGCCGGTGGCCGAGCGTTTCGAGGCCTATGTCGGCCCGCTGGAGGTCGCCAACGGCTACCACGAACTCCGGGATCCGGTGGAACAGCGGGCACGCTTCGAAACCGACCTGCGCCGGCGCCAGGCCAGGGAGGCGACATTGCCGCCGATGGACGAACGCTTGCTGGCGAGTCTGGGCAAGCTGCCCGATTGCGCCGGCGTCGCCCTCGGCGTGGATCGGCTGCTGATGGCACTGCTCGGCACCGACAAGGTGTCCGACGTGCTGGCCTTCCCGTTCGAACGGGCGTGAATCGCCCCTGAGCGCTTGCCGGCGCCGGGTGGCGGATTGCCCGGCGATTCATCCCCGGCTGCCCAGACTCGCGGCGACGGTCCGTGGAGGACCGCTGCCACGGAGTCCTGCGATGAAGTCGATCTCCTTTCGTCCCGCCCTGTTTGCCCTTGCCGCCATCCCCGGCATCGCCGGCGCCTGGCATGGGGACCGCCATGGCGACGGGCCGCCGTCCGGCCGCTACATCGTCGACTGCGCCTCGATCGACCATCGCGACCGTTATTGCCCCGCGGACACCCGCGGCGGCGTACGTCTGCTGAAGCGCGATTCGAAGGCGGCCTGCGTGCCCGGACACACCTGGGGTTACGACCGCGGCGGTATTTGGGTGACCGGCGGCTGCCGGGCCCGGTTCGAGGTCGGCGGCGGCTACCGCGGCGGCGGGTACGGCCGTGGCCATGGCGGCTACGATGACGGTTACGGCGGCCAGGGTTACGGTCACTACGGTCCGCGCGTCGTGCGCTGCGAGTCGGTGGAGCACCGCCCGCGCTTCTGTCGCGTGCCCGGCGGCGTGCGCGGCGTGCGCGTCGAGCGTCGTCTGAGCAAGGCCGGCTGCGACTACGGCTACAGCTGGGGTTTCCTTCGCGACGGCATCTGGGTCGAGCGCGGCTGCCGGGCCGATTTCCTGGTCTTCTGAGCCGTGCGTGGGCGGGCTCCGGTTTTCGGTGGCGTGGCCGGCGCCGGCTCGATCAGTCCCGCCAGCCGTCGGCCCAGGGCACCGGCCAAGCGCACCGGTGGCAGGGCAAGCGACAGCGCCTCGGCACTCCAGTCGCGTAGTGTGGACGGAGCCAGGCGCAGGGCATCGGCGAGCGGCGCCGGCAGCCAGTCGACGCCTGCCTGGCGAATGCGGCAGACGCTGTCCGCATAGCGGCCGGCCGCCCAGGTCGCGGCCACCGCCCGGGCGGTGGCGGTCACCAGCGGTTCCAGCGGCGTGTAGCGCACCAGGGGGCCGCTGAGCGCATCCGGCAGCCAGCGTGAGAGCAGGGCGCGCAAGCCTTCCTGGCTGGCCAGCGGCGCCATCACCGCCTGGGTCTGGGCCACCGCCAGCACAGCCTCCAGCTCCCAGGCCGCCGGCTTGAGGCCATGACGCCGGTATATCGCCTTGATCAATCGGCGCTGGATGGATTCCACCGATTCACTGCGGGCGGCCCGGCGCAGGCCTGCCGGCAGCAGCGGCCGCAGCAGCGGCGCCCGCTCCAGACCGATCTGCAGGGCTGCGCCGGCGCCGGCCTTGACGCAGGCGGTGTGCAGCAGCGCTTCGGTGCCGGCCTCGCCCGGGCCGCGTCCGGAAGCGGCGCCGGCCCGGCGCGGACCGGCGGCACGACTTGGGGAGGCGGGACGACTGGCCATGGCGGCAGCATACACGCGGGTCCCGGCCGCCCCGGCTTGTTAGACTCGCGCCCCCCTTCCGCAGCGCAGGCCAGGCATGGATTTCGACCGCTACGACCGCATTCGCCCGATCCGCTGGCAGGGCGACCGCCTGAACCTGCTGGACCAGCGCCGTCTTCCCTTCGAGACGGTCGTGTTGGAATGCCGGGACAGCGACGCCGTGGCCCAGGCCATCCGCGACCTGGTGGTGCGCGGCGCACCCGCCATCGGCATCGCTGCCGCATGGGGCCTGGTCCTGGCGGGGCAGAGCACCGAGGCGGCCGACGGTCGCGAGGCCCTGGCGCGGCTGGGCCCGGATCTGGCCCGCCTGCGCGCCGCCCGCCCGACCGCCGTCAACCTGATGTGGGCGCTGGACCGCATGGCGCGCGTGCTGGCCGGCGCCGGCGCCGACTGGCGGGAACGCCTGGAGCGGGAAGCGCAGGCGATCGCCGACGAGGATCTGGCCGCCAACCGGCGCATGGGCGCGCTCGGCGCGGCGCTGATCGCGCCCGGCAGCGGCGTGCTGACCCACTGCAACACCGGCTCTCTGGCCACCGCCGGCTTCGGTACCGCCCTGGGCGTCATCCGCGCCGGCGTCGCCGAAGGCCGCATCGCCCGGGTGTTCGCTTCGGAAACCCGGCCTTGGCTGCAGGGTGCGCGCCTGACGGTATGGGAACTGCTGCAGGACGGCATCGCCGCCACCCTGATCGCCGATGGCGCCGGCGCGCACCTGATGAACACCGGGGCCGTGCAATGGCTAGTGGTCGGTGCCGATCGCATCTGCGCCAACGGCGATACCGCCAACAAGATCGGCACCTATGCCCACGCCATCGCCGCCCGCCATCACGGCGTCCGGGTGATGGTGGTGGCACCGTCCTCGACCGTGGACATGGCCACTGCCCGCGGCGAGGACATCGAGATCGAACTGCGCGACCAGGCCGAACTGCTGTCGGTCTCCGGCCTCCGCACCGTGGCCGAGGGCGTGCAGGCCTGGAACCCGGTCTTCGACATCACCCCGGCCGGCCTGATCGACGTCATCGTCACCGAGCGGGGTGTCGTCGAACGGCCCGATCCGGCCGCGATGGCCCGGCTGTTCGGTTGAGATCGCGCCGGCGCGCCCGGCTACCCGGGCAGGGACCCCGGCAGCGGCCGCAGCCCTGTCGCGGCGGCTGCCGAAGGCCGCTGCAAGGGTTTGGAATCAAGGGCTTGGGGCAGCGGTTCAGCGGGCGTTTCTGCTAGAATCGGGCACTTCCGGCCCGGTGCCGCGGCAGGCCCGCGGCGCGTCCCGCGCCGGAGTCCGCGCCGCCCCCGACGCGGGCCCCAGAAACCCGGATTACGGACGATAAATGGCAGACCTCGCGAAGGAAATCATCCCGGTAAACCTCGAAGACGAGATGCGCAGGAGCTACCTCGATTACGCCATGAGCGTGATCGTCGGCCGCGCCCTTCCGGATGTCCGCGATGGTCTCAAGCCGGTGCACCGCCGTGTCCTGTTCGCCATGAACGAGCTGGGGGCGCACGCTGGCAAGCCCTATTACAAGTCGGCGCGCATCGTCGGCGACGTCATCGGCAAATACCACCCGCACGGCGATACCGCCGTTTACGACACCCTGGTGCGCATGGCCCAGCCGTTCTCGCTGCGCTACCTGCTGGTGGACGGCCAGGGCAACTTCGGCTCCATCGACGGCGACGCCCCGGCGGCCATGCGTTACACCGAGGCGAGGATGTCCCGGCTCAGCCACGAGCTGCTGGCCGACATCGACAAGGAAACGGTCGACTTCCAGCCCAACTACGACGAGAAGGAACTGGAGCCGACGGTCCTGCCGACCAGGGTGCCCAACCTGCTGGTCAACGGTTCGGCCGGCATCGCCGTGGGCATGGCCACCAACATCCCGCCGCACAACCTCGGCGAGGTGATCGACGCCACCATCGCCCTGATCGACGACCCCGACGCCAGCATCGGCGACCTGATGCAGCACATTCCCGGTCCGGATTTTCCCACCGCCGGAATCATCAATGGCTCGGCCGGCATCCATGCCGCCTACCACAGCGGCCGCGGCCGGGTGCGCATTCGCGCCCGCGCCGAGATCGAAGTCAACGAGGACAGCGGCCGCGAAGCCATCATCGTCACCGAGCTGCCCTACCAGGTGAACAAGGCGCGGCTGATCGAAAAGATCGCCGAGCTGGTGAAGGAAAGGAAGATCGAGGGCATCAGCGAGCTGCGCGACGAATCCGACAAGGACGGCATGCGCGTCTACATCGAGGTCAAGCGTGGCGAGAGCGCCGAGGTGGTGCTCAACAACCTGTACGCGCAGACGCCGATGGAGTCGGTATTCGGCATCAACATGGTTGCCCTGGTGGACGGCCGGCCGCAGACGCTCGACCTCAAGCAGATGCTGGAGGCCTTCGTCAGGCACCGCCGCGAGGTGGTCACCCGCCGCACCATCTTCGAGCTGCGCAAGGCCAGGGCGCGCGCCCACATCCTCGAGGGCCTGACCGTCGCCCTGGCCAACATCGACGAGATGATCGAACTGATCAAGACCTCGGAGAGCCCCGCGGTGGCCAAGGAGCGCATGCTGGCGCGCCGGTGGCAGCCGGGCCTGGTCGGCAGCCTGCTGGCCGCCGCCGGTGCCGAAGCGTCCCGCCCGGAGGACCTGCCGCCGGGCGTCGGCCTGCTCGAGGGCCACTACCAGCTCACCGACACCCAGGCCCAGCAGATCCTGGAAATGCGCCTGCACCGCCTGACCGGCCTGGAACAGGAGAAGCTGACCGAGGAGTACCGGCAGCTGCTGGACGCCATCGGCGAGCTGATCGGCATCCTCGAGAGCCCGGAGCGCCTGCTGCGGGTGATCCGCGACGAACTGCTGGCCCTGCGCGCCGAGTACGCCGATCCGCGCCGCACCGAGATACGCGCTTCCGAGGAAGACCTGGACATCCTCGACCTGATCGCCCCGGAGGACGTGGTGGTCACGCTGTCGCACGCCGGCTACGCCAAGCGCCAGCCGCTGAGCGCCTACCGGGCGCAGCGGCGCGGCGGCAAGGGCCGTTCGGCCACCGCGGTCAAGGAGGAGGATTTCGTCGAGCGGCTGTGGGTGGTGAACACCCACGACACCCTGCTTGCCTTCACCAGCACCGGCCGGGTGTTCTGGCTGAAGGTGTACCAGCTGCCCGAGGCGGGGCCGAATTCCCGCGGCAGGCCGATCGTCAACTGGATCCCGTTGCAGGAAGGCGAAAAGGTGCAGGCGGTGCTGCCGGTGCGCGAGTTCGACGACCAGCACTACGTGTTCTTCGCCACCCGCAACGGCACGGTCAAGAAGACGCCGCTCAGCGACTACTCGCGGCCGCGCGCCACCGGCATCTGGGCCATCAACCTGGACGAGGGCGACGGCCTGGTGGACGTCCAGCTGACCGACGGCGGCTGCAACGTCATGCTGTTCGCCAGCAATGGCAAGGCAGTGCGCTTCGATGAGGCCGAGGTCCGGCCGATGGGCCGCACCGCCACCGGCGTCCGCGGCATCCGTCTGACGGCGGATGAGCAGGGTCGGCCGGCCCGGGTGGTCAGCCTGATCGTGCTGGACGGCGAGGGCGACATCCTGACCGCCTGCGCCAATGGCTACGGCAAGCGCACGCCGGTGGCCGAGTTCCCGCGCAAGGGTCGCGGCACCCAGGGCGTGATCGCCATCCAGACCAGCGAGCGCAACGGCGAGCTGGTCGGCGCCATCCAGCTGACCGAGCGGCACGAGATCCTGTTGATCTCCGACCAGGGCACCCTGGTGCGCACCCGCGCCGCCGAGGTCAGCCAGGTCGGCCGCAATACCCAGGGCGTGACCCTGATGCGGCTGTCCGAGGGCGAGCAGCTGATCGCCGTGGAGCGTGTGGACGAGCTGGGCGGGGACGAGGGCGTCGAGGGCGCCAGCGAAGGCGACGGCGGCACCGCAGGGGCCGCCCAGCCGCAGCCCGAGCCCTGAGGCCGGGCCTCGTGCAAGGCCGCGCGGAACTCGCCGCGCCGCCTGTACCCTAAATCCCGTCTTTCCTGGAGGAGGTCATGCGCGTGCATCGAACCGTTGCGGCCGGACTGGTCGCGCTCCTGTTGGGGATGGCGCCCGGGGCGGCGCTGCCGGCGCAAGACGAGTCGGCGCCGGCCGCGACCGGCGACGCCGAACGCATGGCCGCCGCCCGCGACCGGGTCCTGCCGGTGGTCGTCAGCATCCTCACCGTGCGCGAGGACTTCCAGCAGGGCGAGCCAGTGCTGACCGTCTCCAGCGGCAGCGGCACCGTCGTAACGGCCGAGGGCCACGTCGCCACCAATGCCCATGTCACCCAGAACGGGCGCAGCTTCCGGGTGGTATTCGCGGACGGCCGCGAGTTGCCTGCGCAACTGGTCGGCGAGGACAGCTTGTCCGACCTGGCCGTGCTGAAAGTGCAGCCACCGGCGCCGGAAACCTTTGCCCACGCCGAGTTCGCCGAGCGCCTGGATCTGCGCCCGGGCGACACCGTGCTGGCCATGGGCGCGCCCTGGGGCCTGTCCAACTCACTCAGCGCCGGCGTGGTGAACAATCCGCGCCGCCTGCTGGTTTCGCTGTTCGACGACGAGGCCGACTACGAGGATCGTCTCGGTGCCGACCAGCCGACCGGCCGATACTACGCCTGGATCCAGCACGATGCCGCCATCGCGCCCGGCAACTCCGGCGGTCCGCTGGTGGACCTGCACGGCCGCATCGTCGGCGTCAATACCCGCGGCATGATCTTCGGCGGCGACCTGGCCTTCGCCATTCCCGGGCCCGACGCCGCCGTGGTCGTTCGCGAGCTGATCGGCAAGGGGCGGATCGAGCGGGCGCATCTCGGTTTCCGGCTGCGCTCGCTCAAGGGGACGGGGTTCGAGCGCGGCGTGCTGGTGAACGCGGTCGAGCGCGGTTCGGAAGCGGAACAGGCCGGGCTGCGACCCGGCGATCGCATCCTCGGCCTGGACGGCGACAGGGTGGACGCCCCGCAGCCGGTGGACGTGCCGGCCCTGCAGCGGCGCATCGCCGAACTGCCGATCGGGCACCGGGTGAGGCTGGACATCGAGCGCAAGGGCAGGCGCGAACGGCTGCTGCTGACCGCCCTTGCGCAACCGCCCGACCGCGGCGAGGAACGCGCCTTCCTCCCCTTCGGCGCTTCGTTGGTGGAGTTGACGCCGGCCATGAGCCGGCGCCGGCAGCTCGACACCGAGTCCGGCTTGCTGGTCACCGGTGTCCGGCCTGGCGGTCCGGCGGCGATCGCCCGACCGGCGCTGCAGTCGGGTGACGTGATCCGTGCCGTCGACGGCCGGCCGGTCGCCAGCCATGCCGACCTGGAGGCATTCGCCGTGCCCGGGCCCGGCCGCAGCCTGGTGGTTGAATTCCATCGTGGCGCCGAACGCCGGCTGACGGCGCTGGTTCCGGTGTACGGGGACCGGGTGCGGACGCCGCTGCCGGAGCTGCCCAAGGCCTGGGCCGGCGTCGAGGTTCAGGCGGTGACGGGGTCCCTGGCCCGCGAACTCGGCCTGCCCGGCCCTGGCTACCGGGTCACCCGCATCTATCCCGGCAGCCCGCTCGGCCAGGCCGGCGCCCGAGTGGGCGACCTTCTGAACGCGCTCGAAGGGCAGCCGTTGCTGCCGGCCAACGACAACAACGCCGACGGCTTTCACCAGCGGGTGCGGGAGCTGCCGATCGGGCACCGGGCCCGCTTCCTGGCCTTGCGCGAGGGGCGGGAGCGGCACCTGGAAGCCGATCTGGCCGCGGCGCCGGCCGACGCCTCGGCCCTGCGCACGCTGTCGCAAAGCCTGCTGCGCGCGCAACTGCGGGAACTTGGTTTCTACGACCGCGTGGCGCGCCAGTTGCCGGCCACACAGGCCGGGGTGTTGGTGGATGGCGTGGAGTCCGGCGGTCCGGCCGGCCTGGCCCATCTCAAGACCGGCGATCTGATCGTCCATCTCGGCGACCAGCCCGTCCGCGACCTGGACGGCCTGGCGGCCGCGCTGGATGCGGCCCTGGGCGAGGGCAATGGCCGGGTGATCCCGCTGCAGGTGATTCGCGGCGCGGAAACGCGCATTCTCTACCTCGAACGCTACTGGCTCACGGAGACCCGATGAAACTCGCCGCCCTGTTGTTGCCCCTGGCCCTGCTCGCCGCCCCCGTGCCGGGGGTTGCCGCGGAAGAGTTCGAGGACTACCGGGAGATATACCGGGACCTGGCCCGCCGGCACGGTGACGCGGTGGTACCGGTGAAGTTCGTGATCAGCGTGCCTGACGGCGCCAACCAGCAGCGGATCGAGGACCGCACCCAGGGACTCCTGGTCAGCACCGACGGCCTGGTGCTGGTGCCGGCCCGTGCGGTCAGCGTGGACCTCGGCATCTTCGGCGGTGGCGGTCCCGGGCAGGCCGCGCCGATGGCGACGTCCAGCGAGTTCCGGGTACGCCTGCCCGGCAGCGAGGAATGGCTGGACGCCGACCTGGTGACCCGCGACGGCGAGCTCGGCCTGGCCTGGCTGCGCTTGCGCGAAACGCCCGGCAAGCTGCCGTTCGTGGATCTCAGCCAGGGCGCCAGGGCCGAGCCCGGCATGGTGTTCTTCTCGTTGCTGCGAACCTCGGACGAGTGGGGTGGCGTGCCGGTGTTCCGGCCCGGCCTGGTGCTGGGCGAAACGCGCACGCCGACCTTCCGCCTGCTGGTGGACGGGGTGCCCGGCATGGCCTTCTCGCACGACGGCCGGCCGATGGGCTTCGTGGACGTGGACCTGGCGTCGCTGGCCCGTCAGGGCAATACCGGCATCGGTCTGGACATGGCCGACCTGGTGCTGCGCATGACGCCAGTCGAGCGCGTCGCCGCTGCCACCGCCCAGGCGGCCCGCCTGCCCGTGGTGCGCGCCGACTGAGCGACGCCCGCCCGCATCCTGCCATTCCGTCGCCACATGCCGGCCAGGCGGCCGGCCTATACTGGCCGCAGCCATCGCGGAGTCGGCCATGGAAGCGAAATCCTCCCGGGGAATCCTGCGCGGCGGTGCCGCCTTCGCGCTCGTCCTGCTGCTGGCGCTGACGGCCTGCCGCCGTGACGAGGCACAAGTGCCGGAACTGCAGCGAACTGCGGTGGATGCCCGGCCGCAGGTCGAGGGTTTCGCCCTGATATCGGCCGGGCACGGTCGCCAGGACGGGCAGCCGGCGATCCAGCTGGAGTTTTCGCGAGCGCTGGCGGCCGGTCAGGACTTCGACGCACTGTTGTCCGTGCAGGGACCCGGTGGCGAAGCGGTCAGGGGCAGCTGGGTGCTCGACGAGGGGGCGAAGATCCTGCGCTTTCCTTTCGTCGAACCAGGCCGAGATTACCGAGTGAAGCTGCGCGCCGGTCTGGCCGCGGCCGACGGCAGCACCCTGGGCGCCGACCTCGAACGCAGCGTCAACACCGGTCCGGTCGAGCCGGCCGTGGCCTTCGCCTCCCAGGGCAGCGTGCTGCCGGCACGCGACACCCGCGGCTTGCCGGTGGTGTCGGTGAACGTGCCGGAGGTGGACGTCGAGTTCCTGCGGGTGCGCGAGCGCGAGCTGGCCAACTTCTTCGGTTCCTACCAGCGCGGCGGCGCCCGCAGCGGCTGGGATCTGAGCGAGGCGCGCTGGATGGACCGGGCGGCGATCAACCGCCTGGCCGATTCGGTCTACCTCAACCGCTTCGTGCTGGGCGGCGGCGAGAACGAGCGCCGGCTCAGCTTCCTGCCGGTGCAGAACATACCGGAGCTGCAGGAACCGGGCGTGTACTTCGCGCTGATGCGGCGGGTGGGAGATTACGAGGGGACCTTCGAGACGGCGATATTCTTCGTCTCGGACCTGGGCCTGCATCTGCGCGCCTACGGCGACAGGGTGCTGGTGCATACCGCTTCCTTGCGCTCCGGCGAGCCGATCGGCGACGTGGCCCTGGAGATACTCGGCCGCAAGGGCGAAACCGTGCTCAAGGCCAGCACCGACGGCGCCGGCAATGCCCTGATCGCCTACACCCTGGACGCCAGCCATGCCCTGGTGGCGCGCAGCGGCAACGACGTTTCGGTACTGCCCTTCAACCAGCCGGCCCTGGACCTGTCCGAGTTCGCCGTGGCCGGCCGGCCACAGGCCTGGTTCGATGTGTTCGCCTGGTCCGGCCGCGACCTGTACCGGCCGGGCGAGACCCTGCGGCTTGCCGCCCTGATGCGTGACCACGACGGCCGCGCCGTGCCGCCGCAGCCGCTCTACCTCAGCCTGCGCCAACCCGACGGCAAGGTATACCTGGAAACGCGGCTGGATCCGGGCGAGGGCGGCTACCTGGAGTGGAGTCACGCCCTGCCTCCGGAGGTGCCCACCGGCCGCTGGCGGGTGGAGTTCCGGACCGCGCCGGGCGCCGGCGAGGTGGTGCAGGGCATGAGCCTGAGGGTCGAGGAGTTCCTGCCCGAGCGCATGAAGCTGGAGCTGGACAGCCCGCAGCCGGGCCTGATGCCGGGCCAGGCCCTGGAGCTGCGCGTGCGGGCCGCCTACCTGTACGGTGCGCCCGCGGCCGGCAACCGTTTCAGCGCCAAGCTTGCGGTCCTGCACGAAGCGCATCCGGTGCAGGCCCTGCCTGACCACCATTTCGGCGACCCGACCCTGGCCTTGCCCCGGGATGCCAGGGATGTCCTGGACGAGGCTCTGGACGAACGGGGCGAGCTGGCCCGCGACCTTGCCCTGCCCGAAGAAGCGGCCGCATCGGGCGCGCCCCTGGCCGCCGTGCTCACGGGCAGCGTCTACGAAAGCGGAGGACGCCCGGTCAGCCGCAGCCTGAAGCGGGTGGTGTGGCCGGCCGCGCATCTGGTGGGCGTGCGTCCGCTGTTCGACCTGAAGGAAGGTGCGCCGGCCAACGGCGTGGCCGGCTTCGAACTGGTGCGCAGCGATGCCGCCGGCGCGCTTTCGGCCGCCGAGGTGGAGGTACGGCTGGTGCGCGAACTGCGCGACTACCACTGGTTGCGCACCGACGCCGGCTGGAGCTTCGACTACACCGCCCGTTACCAGACGGTGGACACACGGCCCTTGCGCTTGCGCAGCGATGGCGGCGAGCGGGTGGATTTCCGGGTGGAGTGGGGTGAGTACCGGCTGGAAGTGACCGATCCGGCGACCGGCCTGGTGACCCGGCTGCCCTTCGTCGCCGGCTGGAGCTGGGACAACCAGAACCGCGGTCTGGACGCGCGTCCGGACAAGGTGAAACTGGCCCTGGACAAGACCGCCTACCGCGCCGGCGACACCCTGAAGGTGACGGTGACGCCGCCGCAGCCCGGGCCGGGCTTCCTGGTGGTGGAAAGCGACCGGCCGCTGCACCTGCAGCCGTTGCTGGCCAAGTCCGGCGAGACTTACGAAATCCCGGTCACGGCCGAGTGGGAGCGGCACGACGTTTACGTCACCGCCGTGGTCTTGCGTGGCGGCTCGGCCTTGGAGAAGACCACGCCCGCCCGCGCCGTCGGCGTCGCGCACGTGCCCATGGACCGCACTGACCGACGTATCGCGGTCGAGATCGAGGCGCCGGCCCAGGCCAGGCCCGAGCAGACCCTGCCGGTGACCGTGTCGGCGCCGGCCCTGGCCGGCAGAACCGCATGGGCCACGGTGTCGGCGGTGGACCTGGGCATCGTCAACATCACCCGCTTCCCGGTGCCGGACGCGGCCGGGCATTTCTTCGCCCAGCGCCGCCTGGGCGTGGAAGCGCGCGACCTCTATGGACGGGTGATCGAAAGTTACGAGGGCGAAAGCGCACGCCTGCGTTTCGGCGGCGACATGGCGCTGCCGCCCCTGCCGCAGGCACGCCGGCCCACCGCGCGCGTGCAGACGGTGGACCTGTTCACCGGTCCGGTACGCCTGGACGCAGGGGGCCGGGCCACGGTCGAGGTGCCGGTGCCGGATTTCAACGGCACCCTGCGGGTCTCGGCCCTGGTGTTCGGCGAGGACAGCTACGGCCAGGCCAGTCGCGAGAGCGTGCTGCGGGCCCCGCTGTTGGCCGAGCTGAGCGCGCCGCGAGCGCTGGCCCCCGGCGACCGCAGCACGGTGACGGTGGACCTGCAGAATTTCACCGGTGCCGCCGGCGAATTCACCGTGCGCCTGGAGGCGGGCGGCCCGCTGAGCGTCGCCGAGGGTCGGCGCCGCCTGCACCTGGAACCCGAGGGCAGGCAGACCCTGCAGTTCGCCCTGGGAGCCGGCGAGGGCGCCGGCATCGGCACCCTGGTGCTGAGCGCGGAAGGCGGCGGACATGCCGTGCGCCGCAAGTTCGAGGTGCCGGTGCGGCCCGCCTGGGGCGCGGTCGCCCGTTCGCAGGCGCGTTCGCTGGCGCCGGGCGAACCCCTGGTCTTTGGCAGCGAGGCCGCCGCGGGATTGCTGCCGGGAACGGTGTCGGCGCGCCTGAGCGTGACCGCCGATCCGCCCTTGCCCTTGGCGCGCGCACTGCAGGACCTGCTGGACTACCCCTACGGCTGCGTCGAACAGACCACCACCCGCGGCTACGCCGCCCTGCTGCTGGACGAGGCCAATGCCCGCCGCCTGGGTTTCCCTGGCCTGGACGAAGGCGAGCGCAGGCGCCGTCTGGAGGCGGCCTTCAGCCGCCTGCAGGCGCTGCAGGTCGGCAACGGCCACTTCAGCTTCTGGGGCGGCAGCGAGACGGTGCCGGTGCTGACGCCCCATGTCGCCGAGTTCCTGCTGTCGGCGCGCGAGGCCGGTTTCGCCGTGCCCGAGGGCCTGTTGCAGAAGAGCCTGGAGCGGCTGGGCGAGGATCTGCTCACCGGTGGCTTGCCGTTCTACGCCTACGACCACCCCGAACACCTGCGCCTGGCCTACCAGGCCCATGCCGGTTACGTGCTGGCGCGCCTGAACCGGGCCCCGCTGGGCACCCTGCGCGCCCTGCACGACAATGAGCGCGGCAAGGCCCTGACCGGGCTGCCACTGGTGCACCTGGGCCTGGCCCTGGCCCTGCAGGGCGACGAAGCCCGGGCGGCGGTGGCAATCCGTGAGGGACTGGCCAAGGTGTCCGAGCGCCCGCGTTGGCTGGGCGACTACGGCAGCGAGCTGCGCGACGAGGCGATGATGCTGGCCCTGCTGCGCGAGCACGGCCGCGGCACGCCGGAGCAGGAGCAGCGCCTGCTGGCGCTTTCGCGCGAGTTGCAGGCCCGCACCGACCGGCCCTACTGGTTCAGTACCCAGGAGCGCCTCGCCCTTGCCCGGCTCGGACGGAGTCTGGTCCTGGACGGCGAACGCAGCTTCTCCGGCACCCTGACCGTGGGCGGCGAGACCCTGGAGCTGCCGCCCGACCGGATCTTCGGTCGCGATTTCTCATCGGAGCAACTCGCCGCCGGCGTGCGTTTCCTGGCCCGGGCCGAGGTGCCGGTGTTCGCGGTACTGGACCTGGCCGGCGTGCCGCGCGCGGCGCCGCCGGCCGACGACAGCAAGGTCAGTGTGGTCCGTCGCTGGTACCGTCCCGACGGCAAGCCCTGGCAGCCCGGGCCGCTGCGCGAGGGCGAAGTGCTGGTGGTCGCCTTGCGGGTGGAGGCGCGCGAGAACATGCCCGATGCCCTGGTCGAGGACCTGCTGCCGGCGGGCCTGGAGCTGGAGAATCTCAATCTGGCCGATCCGGCCCAGTGGGCCGAGGTCAGCATTGACGGCGTCAGGCTGGCCGAGCGCGGCAATGCCGCCGAACTTCAGCATGAGGAATACCGCGACGACCGCTACGTGGCCGCGCTGCGCCTGTACGCGGGCCAGCCGGCGCATCTGTTCTACCTGGTGCGGGCGGTGACGCCCGGCAGCTACCAGGTGCCACCACCGCGGGTCGAGGACATGTACCGGCCGGAGCTGCGCGGGGTCGGCCGGGCCGTGCCCGGGACGATCACCGTCACGCCGCCCTGACGCCATGTCGGCGGCAGCGGCCAGGCGGTGGCGGCGGCCGGCAACAGCGCTGGCCGGGCTGCTGCTGGCCCTGCTGGTCCTGGACCGGTCGTTTCCGCCGCCGCTGCCCGATGACCGCGGCGCCACGGTGGTGCTGGCCGCGGACGGTACGCCCTTGCGCGCCTTCGCCGGGCCGGACGGCGTGTGGCGTTATCCAGTGACGCTGGAAGACGTGTCGCCACATTACGTCGAGGCTCTGCTCGGCTACGAGGACCGCTGGTTCCATTGGCACCTGGGCGTGAATCCGCTGGCGATGCTGCGCGCGGCCTGGCAGTGGGCCAGGCACGGCCGCATCGTTTCCGGCGGCTCCACCCTGAGCATGCAGGTGGCGCGCATCCTGGAACCGCAGCCGCGCAGCCTGGGCGGCAAGCTGCGGCAGTCGCTGCGCGCCCTGCAGCTGGAGGCACGGCTGAGCAAGCGGGAGATCCTCGAGATCCATCTCAACCACGCGCCCTATGGCGGCACCATCGAGGGTGTCGAGGCCGCCAGCTGGGCCTACCTGGGCAAACCGGCTTCGCGGCTGTCGCGGGCGGAGGCGGCGTTGCTGGCGGTGTTGCCGCAGGCGCCCAGCCGCCTGCGGCCGGACCGGCACCCGGAGGCGGCCCGCGCCGCCCGCGACAAGGTGCTGGCGCGCCTGGCAGCGCATGGTGACTGGAGTCCCGCCGAGATCGCCGACGCCCGCCTGGAGCCGGTGCTGGCGCGCCGGCTGCGGCCGCCGATGTCCGCACCCTTGCTGGCCCGGCGCCTGCAGGCGGCGGAGCCGGACAGGGCGCGCATCGCCAGCACCGTGGATGCGGTGCTGCAGCGCAGCCTGGAAGAACGCATGCAGGTTTGGGCGGCGCGCCTGCCGCCTCGCACTTCGGCGGCGGTGCTGGTGGTGGAGAACGACGGCCTGCAGGCGCGCGCCTACGTCGGCTCGCTGGCCTTCGCCGATCCGGAGCGCCTGGGTCACGTGGACATGGTTCGGGCCACCCGTTCGCCCGGTTCCACGCTCAAGCCCTTCCTGTACGGCCTGGCCATGGACGATGGCCTGGTGCATTCCGAGAGTCTGCTGGTGGATGCGCCGCAGAGTTTCGGCGATTACCGGCCTGGCAATTTCGACCCGGCTTTCAATGGCCCGGTCTCGGTGGCCGAGGCCTTGCGGCTGTCGCTGAACGTGCCGGCAGTGGACCTGCTGGACCGGGTCGGGCCCGAACGTTTCGCTGCCCGGCTGGCCCATGCCGGTCTGGGCCTGCGTTTCCCGCGCGGCGCACCGCCCAATCTGAGCCTGATCCTGGGCGGCACCGGCATTTCCCTGGAGCAACTGGTCGGAGGCTACGCCGCCTTGCACCGCAAGGGCCTGGCCGGCGTGGTGCGCTACCGGCCGGAGCAGCCGCTGCAGGAGCGTCGCCTGCTGTCGCCGGGCGCGGCCTGGATCGTCCGCGAGATCCTGGCCGCGGGCGGTCGGCCGGAAGAGCGCGAGGCCCTGTTCGAGCGCCGCGGCCGGCAACCGGTGGCCTGGAAGACGGGCACCAGCTACGGCTTCCGCGACGCCTGGGCCCTGGGCGGCACGCCGGCCTATACGGTCGGGGTCTGGGTGGGGCGGCCGGATGGCACGCCGCTGCCGGGCCAGTACGGCGCCATCACCGCCTTGCCGCTGTTGCTGGAGGTGGTGGACAGCCTGCCGAAGGTTGCCGGCCACGAGCTGCCGCCACCGCCGGCATCGGTGCAGCGGCGCGAGATCTGCTGGCCGCTGGGCTTGCCGGCCGAACAGACGCCGTCTTCGCTGTGCCATCGGCGCCGCGAGGCCTGGTTGCTGGCCGGCAGCCTGCCGCCGACCCTGCCCGAGCGCGGGGCCCGGCTCTGGGGACCGGGCCGGCTGGTGCTGGAGGTGGATGCCGACACCGGCCGGCGCCTGTCGGCCGAGTGCGCGCAGTCGCACCGGCGCCAGCGCCGCGAGATCGCCCGCTGGCCGGGCCTGGCCTATCCCTGGCTGCCGGCGGAGACGCGCCGCGCCAGCGCCATCCCGCCGCTGGCCGGCGACTGCGTGCCCGACGCGCTGGCGGCGATGGAGAACCTGCGCATCGAGGGCGTGGCACCCGGCGCCGTCCTGGCGCCGCCACCGGGCAGCGATCGGGCACCGGTGCTGCGCTTGCGGGCGCTGGGCGCGCAGGGCAGGGTGCGCTGGCTGGTGAACGGCCGCCTGGCCGGCGAAACCTTGGGCAGCCGCTACTGGCGGCACCGCTTCGACGCGCCGGGCATTCAGCGCATCACCGCCCTGGCCGAATCGGGCGCCTGGGACGAGCTGGAGTTGCGGGTCCTGCGCTGACGCGGGGCCCGAACGGCGGGACATGGCGCGGGCCACCGGTCCATGCCGACGCTGCGCCGATGGCGCTAGCCTGCCGCCGCTCAGGCCGGCAGATGCTCCAGCACGTATTCCGCCGCCGATACCCTGAACTCGCCCGGTGCCTCGACATACAGCTGCTTTACCACGCCATCCTCCGCGTACAGGGCGAAACGCTTGGCGCGCAGCCCCATGCCGAAGCCGCTGGCATCCAGTTCCAGGCCCAGGGCGCGGGTGAACTCGCCGTTGCCGTCGGCCAGCATGTGGATGGCCGCCGGCACATTCTGGTCGCGCGCCCAGGCGCCCATGACGAAGGCATCGTTGACGGCCATGCAGGCAACCTCGATGCCGCGGGCGCGGAAGGCCTCCAGGTGCTGCACGTAACCGGGAAGGTGCCTGGCCGAGCAGGTCGGGGTGAAGGCGCCGGGGACGGCGAACAACAGCACTTTCCTGCCGCCGAACAGCTCGCCGGTGCTCACCGTCTGGACGCCGTCGCGCAGGACGTTCAGGACCGCCTCGGGAATTCTGTCTCCTACCTGGATGGCCATCTTCGTCTCCGTGGGTTGGGGTCGCCGAGTGTAGCGGCGCCCGCCCGGGCCGGGCAGGGGGTCTTGAACGCACGGACCCCGGCCCCCATCTGGCGGGCATGGCGGCGAGACCGCCCAATGCACGGAGACCAGCCATGAGCCTGATTCGCTACAGCGCAACTGCTCCCCGCCTGCTGGAGGACGAAATCAAGCAGGTGTTCGACAAGTTCTTCAACAGCGACGACGGCGATGCCTCGTCGGTGGTGACCAGCCAATGGGTGCCCCGGGTGGACATCAAGGAAGAGCCCGAACGCTTCGTCATCTACGCCGACCTGCCGGGCGTGGATCCGGCCCAGATCGAGGTGCAGATGGACAAGGGCATCCTTTCCATCAAGGGCGAGCGCAAGACCGAGTCGGTGACAGAAAACGAGCGCTTCTCCCGGGTCGAGCGCGCCCACGGCGTGTTCTATCGCCGCTTCGCCTTGCCCGACAGCGCCAACCCCGACGGCATCACTGCCAGCGGCAAGCACGGCGTGCTGGAAGTGGTGATCCCCAAGCGCCCGGAAACCACGCCGCGCCGCATCCAGGTGCAGTGAGGCGGCGAAGGCCAGGATCCGCCGCGGTGCCGCCGTCGCGGTCCGCGTAGACTCGGCCCGCGGGCCTTCCCCGCGGGCCTTCCTTTTTCAGGTGCCTGAGGCATGGAGTTCAAGGACTACTACCAGACGCTGGGGGTGGAGCCCACGGCCGGCGAGGCCGAACTCAAGACCGCGTATCGCCGGCTGGCCCGCAAGTACCACCCGGACGTAAGCAAGGAGCCGGGCGCGGAAGAGCGCTTCAAGGCCATCAGCGAGGCCTACGAGGTGCTGCGCGACCCGGAGAAGCGGGCGGCTTATGACCAGCTGCGCGCGCGCGGCTACCGGCCGGGCGAGGAGTTCCGGCCGCCGCCGGACTTTGGCGGCTTCGATGGCCAGGGCTTCCGTTTCGAGGGGGATTTCGGCAGCGGCTTCAGCGACTTCTTCGAGTCCCTGTTCGGCGGTCGCGGCTTCCGCGGGCGTGGGCCGGCGCCGCCGGGCGATACCCGCGCCAAACTGGCCATTCCGCTGGAGTTGGCCCATGCCGGCGGCCGCCAGCGCATCGAGGTGGATGGGCGCACGCTCGACGTGACCGTGCCGGCCGGCATCGGCCAGGGGCAGGTGATCCGCCTGGCCGGGCAGGGCCGCGGCGGAGGCTCGCTGCTGCTCGAGGTGCATTACCGGCCACATGCCGACTTCGAGGTGGACGGACGCAACATCCTGTACACCCTGCCGCTGGCGCCGTGGGAGGCGGCCTTGGGTGCGACCGTCAGCGTACCGACCCTGGGCGGACCGGTGGATCTCAAGGTGCCACCGGGCTCCGATACCGGCCGCAAGCTCCGCCTGCGCGGCCGCGGCCTGCCGGGCCGGGCCGGTCAGCCGGCCGGTGACCAGATCGTCGAACTCGAAGTCCACGTTCCTTCCGCCCGCAGCGAAGAGCAGAAGGCCCTGTACCGGCGCATGGCCGAGGCCTTTTCCTTCGACCCGCGCAAGGGCTGAACCCGGCACGGGAAGTGTCCGGCGGGCCGGCCCGGCAAAAACATCGGGGCGGTCCGCACGGGCCGCCCCGATCAGTGTCCGCCGCCGTCAGGAGCGGGCAAGTGTGCGGCCGGCGCGCATGCGCGCCGCACGTCCGCATCAACCGCCGGCCAGCAGGCTGTTGATGACCTCGATCAACTGGTTTTCGTTGAAGGGCTTGGTGATGTAGGCCTTGGCGCCCTGGCGCATGCCCCAGACCTTGTCGGTCTCCTGGTCCTTGGTGGTCACCAGGACGATCGGGATGTGGGCGGTGCTGGCTTCCTTGGAGATGGCGCGGGTGGCCTGGAAGCCGTTGAGGTTGGGCATGACCACGTCCATCAGGATCAGGTCGGGCATCTGGGCCTTGGCGGCCTCGACGCCGGCGGCGCCATCCTCGGCGGTGATGGCCTCGTGCCCCAGCTTCTCGACAATGCGCTTCATGCCCATCAGCTGGGACGGGGAATCGTCAACGATCAGGATGCGTGCCATGTTGGGCCTCCAATGGTTGGGCGATTGTATGCCGGGGGGGCGGTAATGGTGCAAGCCGGAACGGGGCCGCGGCTCAGAGCCGCACGACCGTCCGTCCGAAGGACTCGCCGGCCAGCATCGTCGCGAAAATGCCGGGAAGTTCGTCCAGCGTGACCTCCCGGGTGCAGATACGGTCCAGATGCGCCGGCTTCCAGGGGCCCGCCAAACGGTCCCAGATCTGTTCGCGGATGTCGCGGGCGGTGCCGGCCGAAGCCACGCCAAGCAGGCTGACGCCGCGGATGATGAAGGGCATCACGGTGGTGGACAGCTCGCTGCTGCCGGCCAGACCGCAACTGGCGACGTTGCCGTAGGGCACGGTCTGGGCCAGCAGGCTGGCCAGCATCGGGCCGCCGACGTTGTCCAGGCCGCCGCCGAAGCGGGCCGATTCCAGCGGCCGGGACATGGCCAGGGCTTCGCGGCCCAGCACCTCGCGGGCACCGAGCTGGCGCAGGAATGCGGCGCGGTCGGCCTTGCCGCTGACGGCGTGCACCTCGTAGCCGGCACGTGTGTAGATGTCCACCGCCAGCATGCCGACGCCGCCGGTGGCGCCGGTGACCACCAAGGGGCCCAGCCCGGGTTTCTGCCGGTTCTCCTCCATGCGCAACAGGCCAAGAGCGGCGGTGAAGCCGGCGGTGCCCAGCACCATGGCCTCGCGCAGGTCCAGGCCGGCAGGCAGGGGAATGGCCCAGTCGGCTTCCAGGCGGACGATCTCGGCATAGCCGCCGTCGCGGGTCTCGGACAGGCCGCAGCCAGTGCAGAGCACGGCGTCGCCTTCGCGGAAACGCGAATCGCCGGACGCCAGCACGTGGCCGGCGACGTCGATGCCGCCGACCAGTGGAAAGCGGCGCAGGATCCTGCCCTTGCCGGTGCCGGCCAGGGCGTCCTTGTAGTTCACGCTGGACCAGGCGGCGCGGACGACGATCTCGCCGGGGGCCAGGTCGTCCAGTGACAGTTCCTCGATGCCGGCGCGGTGGCCGGCATCGTCCCGGTGGATGCGGAAGGCGCGGAAGCGGGCAGGGATGGCCATGCCGCCGAAGCGCTCAGTTCGCCTTGTGGATGGCGCGCTTGTCCACGGCCATGGCGGCGTCGTGGATGGCCTCCGACAGGGTCGGGTGGGCGTGGCAGATGCGCGCCAGGTCCTCGGCCGAGCCGTGGAACTCCATGGCCAGCACGCCCTCGTGCACCAGTTCGGAGACGTTGGCGCCGACCAGGTGCATGCCCAGGATGCGGTCGGTCTCCGCATGCGCGATCACCTTCACGAAGCCGGCCGGCTCGGCCATCGCGACGGCACGGCCGACGGCAGCGAAGGGGAAACTGCCGGTCTTGTACGGGATACCCTCGTCCTTGAGCTGTTTTTCGCTCTTGCCGACCCAGGCGATTTCCGGCTCGGTGTAGATGACCCAGGGGATGGTGTCGAGATTGACGTGGCCAGGCAGGCCGGCGATCAGCTCGGCCACGGCGATGCCTTCCTCGAAGCCCTTGTGTGCCAGCATCGGGCCGCGCACGCAGTCGCCGATGGCCCAGACGCCCTCGACGCCGGTGCGGCAGTGTCGGTCGACTTCGATCTGGCCGCGCTGATTCAGCTTGACGCCGCTGTCCTCGGCCAGCAGGCCCTTGGTGGCGGCACGACGACCGACGGCCACCAGCAGTTTGTCCACGACCAGGCTCTGCTCTTGCTTACCGTCGTCGTAGCTCAGGTGGACCTCACCCTTCCTGACCTCGGCCTTGCTGACCTTGGCGCCCAGTCGGATGTCCAGGCCCTGCTTCCTGAACTCGCGCAGGGCAGCCTTGGCGACGTCGGCATCGGCGGCGGCCAGGAAATCCGGCAGGGCCTCGAGGATGGTGACCTCGGCGCCCAGGCGCTTCCAGACGCTGCCCAGCTCCAGGCCGATCACGCCGGCGCCGATCACGCCCAGGCGCTTTGGCACTTCGGTGAAGTCCAGGGCACCGACGTTGTCGACGATGTGCTTGCCGTCGAACCTGGCGAAGGGCAGTTCGATCGAGTCCGAGCCGGCGGCCAGAACGACGTGCTTGCCCCGCAGCTCGACCTCGCCGCCCTCGTGCTGCCTGACCTTGACCAGCCTGTCCTTGTGCAAGGTGGCGAAACCGTAATACGGCGTGACCTTGTTGGCCTTGAACAGCTGGGCGATGCCGCCGGTAAACTGTTTCACGATCTTGTCCTTGCGGCCGATCATCGTCTTGACGTCGATCTTCGCGTCCTTGGCGCTGATGCCGTGCTCGCCGAACAGGTGCTGCAGGTTGTGCCATTGGCGCGAGCTGTCGAGCAGGGCCTTGGACGGGATGCAGCCCACCCGCAGGCAGGTACCGCCGAGGGCAGGCTTGCCGTCCTTGCCCAGGGCGGCGTCGATGCAGGCGGTTTTCAGGCCCAGCTGGGCCGCGCGGATGGCCGCGTGGTAGCCGGCCGGGCCGGCACCGATGACGACGACGTCGAACTGTTCGCTCATGAAGGAACCTCTTCCGGTTTCCCTCCCGCCGGGTGCGGGAGGGCTGGGTGGGGCAAGGCCGGGCTCAGAGTCCCAGCAGCATCCGGTGCGGATTCTCGAGCTGGTTCTTGATGTCCACCAGGAACAGCACCGCGTCCTTGCCGTCGATGATGCGATGGTCGTAACTGAGCGCGATGTACATCATCGGCGCCACCACCACCTGGCCGTTCTCGGCGATCGGCCGCTCCTTGATCGCATGCATGCCGAGAATGGCCGACTGCGGCGGGTTGACGATCGGCGTGGACATCAGCGAGCCGAAGGTGCCGCCGTTGGTGATGGTGAAGGTGCCGCCCTGCAGGTCCTCCAGCTTCAGGCCGCCCTCGCGGGCCGCCTTGGCATAGCCGGCGATGGCCGCCTCGACCTCGGCAAAGGACATGTTCTCGACGTTGCGCAGGACCGGGGTCACCAGGCCCTTGTCGGTGGCCACGGCGATCGAGATGTCGGCATAACCGTGGTAGATGATGTCGTTGCCGTCCACCGAGGCATTGACGATCGGGTGTCGCTGCAGCGCGTTGGCGGCGGCCTTGGCGAAAAAGCTCATGAAGCCCAGGCGCACGCCGTGGCTCTTCTCGAACGGCTCGCCCAACTCCTTGCGCATGGCCATGACCTTGCCCAGGTTGACCTCGTTGAACGAGGTCAGCATGGCGATGGAGTTCTTGGATTGCATCATGCGCTCGGCGATGCGCTGGCGGATGCGGGTCATGGGCACCCGCTGCTCCGGGCGGGCGCCGCCGCCACTGGTGACGTGCCTGACCAGGTCCTCCTTGGTGACGCGGCCGCCGCGACCGGTGCCCTCGACCTGCGAGGCGTCCACGCCCTCGCGGGCCGCGTAGGCGGCGGCGCCGGGTGGCAGCTCGACCTTGCCGGTTTCCTTGTCCTTCTTCGGAGGCCCGGCTTCGGCCGGCCTGGCGGCCTCCTTGCCTGCCTCGTCTTTCTTAGGCGCGTCCGCCTTGGTTTCGGGCGCCTTCTGCCCGGCTGCCGCGCCTTCCTCGATGATGGCCACGACCTGCTGGCTGGTCACGGTGTCGCCGGCCTGGAACTTGATTTCCTTGAGCACGCCGTCCACCGGCGAGGGCACTTCCAGCACCACCTTGTCGGTCTCGAGGTCGAGCAGGTTCTCGTCGCGACGGACGGTGTCGCCGGCCTTCTTGTGCCAGCTGGCGATGGTGGCGTCGGACACGGATTCCGGAAGGACCGGGACTTTGACTTCGATGCTCATGGACGAGGTCCTGGCTGCGTTGAAAGGGTCATTCGGCGGTATGGCCGTTGGGTGCGTTGACGAGAGCGTCCTCGATCAGCGCCGCCTGCTCGGCATTGTGGGTGGCCAGGTGGCCGCAGGCCGGCGCGGCCGAGCGGGCGCGGCCGGCATAGCTCAGCGACTGGCCCTTGGCCAGGCAGAAATCCAGATGATGGCGAATCTGGTACCAGGCGCCCTGGTTCATCGGCTCCTCCTGGCACCACACCACTTCCTTCGCGGCGCCGAAGCGCTTGAGTTCGGCCGCAAGTGCCGGGCGCGGGAAGGGGTAAAGCTGCTCGATGCGGACGATGGCGACATCCCTGATCTTCTTCGCATCGGCGGCCTCGACCAGGTCCCAGTAGACCTTGCCGCCGCAGACCACGACCCGGCGGGCCTTCTTCGGATCCTTGCAGCGGCTGTCCGGGATCAGCTCCTGGAAACCGCCCTCGGCCAGCTCTTCCAGCGTCGACACCGACAGCTTGTGCCGCAGCATGGACTTGGGCGTCATCACCACCAACGGCTTGCGGGTGGCGCGCAGCATCTGCCGGCGCAGCATATGGAACATCTGCGCCGGCGTGGTCGGCGTGCAGACCTGGATGTTCTCCAGCGCGCACAGCTGCAGGAAGCGCTCCAGGCGTGCCGAGCTGTGCTCGGGGCCCTGGCCCTCGTAACCGTGCGGCAGGAACAGCACCAGGCCGCACAGCCGGTCCCACTTGGCCTCACCGGAGGTGATGAACTGGTCGATCACCACCTGGGCGCCGTTGGCGAAGTCGCCGAACTGGCCTTCCCAGATGTTCAGCGTGGTCGGCTCGGCGGTGGAATAGCCGTATTCGAAGGCCATCACCGCCTCTTCGCTGAGCAGCGAATCGACGACCATGGCGTGCTCCGGATTCGCCACCAGGGCGCGCAGCGGCATGAAGGTTTCGCCGCTCTCCTGGTCGTGCAGCACGGCGTGGCGGTGGAAGAAGGTGCCGCGCCCGGCATCCTGGCCGACCAGGCGCAGCTTGTAGCCCTCGCTGAGCAGGCTGGCGTAGGCCAGGTTCTCGGCGAAGCCCCAGTCCATCGGGATCTTGCCGGCGGCCATGGCGCGCCGGTCTTCGTAGATCCTGGCCACACGCGGGTGCAGTTTGAGGTGTTCCGGCAGCTGGTTGATGCGGTCGGCCAGCGAGACCAGCGCCGGCATCCCGACGGTGGTGTCCACCGGGTCGGACAGCTTGCCGTGCAGCCAGCGGCTCCAATCCACCGAATACGGGTCGCCACCGTTGTCGCCGCCGTTTTCGCCGGCGACGTCGGCGGTTACTTCGCCGCGGTCGAGCTTGTCACGATAGGCGTCCACCATGGCCTTGGCTTCGCCGGCGGCGATCACCCCGGCAGCCTCCAGCGCCTCGGCGTACAGCTCCCGGGTGGACTTGCGGGCGCGAATGGCGCGGTACATCAGCGGCTGCGTCGCGGCCGGCTCGTCGGCCTCGTTGTGGCCGTGCTTGCGATAGCAGACCAGGTCGATGACCACGTCGCGGCCGAACTCGTGGCGGAAGTCGAAGGCCAGCTGGGCGCAGAACGCCACTGCCTCAGGGTCGTCACCGTTCACGTGCAGCACCGGCGCGCCGATGATCTTGGCCGGATCGGTGCAATAGAGCGTCGAACGGGCGTCGTCCGGTCGCGAGGTGGTGAAACCCACCTGGTTGTTGATCACGACGTGCACCGTGCCGCCGACGGCGAAGCCGCGCGCCTGCGACATCTGGAACAGTTCCATCACAACCCCCTGGCCGGCAAAGGCGGCGTCGCCGTGCACCAGGATCGGCAGCACCTGGCGCCGCTTCGCGTCCTCGCGGCGCATCTGCCGCGCCCGCACCGAGCCGGCGACCACCGGGTCCACGATCTCCAGGTGCGAGGGGTTGAAGGCCAGGGCGAGGTGGACCGGGCCGCCGGGGGTGGCGACGTCGGCGGAAAAGCCCATGTGGTACTTCACGTCGCCGCTGTGGGCCGGATCGTGGTCGTGTTCGAACTTGCCCTCGAACTCGGCGAACAGCTTCTGCGGCGGTTTGCCCAGGGTGTTCACCAGCACGTTCAGGCGGCCGCGGTGGGCCATGCCGATCACCACGTCCTTGACGCCGGCGCTGCCGCCGCGCCGCACCAGCACGTCCATCAGCGGAATCAGCGAGTCGCCGCCCTCCAGCGAGAATCGCTTCTGGCCGACGTACTTGGTGTGCAGGTAACGCTCCAGGCCCTCGGCCGCGGTCAACCGCTCCAGCAGGCGCTTGCGTTCCACCGGCGCCAGACCGTACTGGCCGGCGGCGCCCTCGAGCCGCTGCTGCATCCAGCGGCGCTGCTGGGCGTCGGTGATATGCATGTACTCGGCGCCGATACTGCCGCAGTAGGTGGCGCGCAGGCGCGACAGCAGATCGCGCAGCCTGAAGCGGTCGGCGCCGAAGAAGGTGCTGGCGGCGAATTCCTGGTCCAGGTCGGCGTCGGTCAGGCCGTGGAAGGGCAGGTCGAGGTCGGGGGCCTCGGGACGCTGCCACATGCCGAGCGGGTCGAGCCGGGCGGCCAGATGCCCGCGCGAGCGGTAGGCGGTGACCAGCTTGCCGACTGCCGTCTGCTTGCGGGCGGCTTCGGCGTCCAGGCCGCCGCCGTGCCGGGCGGCGCGGGCCGCGGCCTGGATGCGGGCCATGACCGCCGAATGCGGTACGTCGCCGGCGGCGCGACCGTCCAGGGTGTCGAAGTAGCCCCTCCAGGCGGCGGGAACGCCGTCGGGGTCGACCAGGTAGCGTTCGTACAGTTCTTCGATGAAGGCGGCATTGCCGCCGGCAAGTTGCGAGGTCTGCTTGAACTGCTTGATCAGACTGTCCACGACCCTGGCCTGGACCCGCTCGCGTGGCGGGTAAGTGATTGACGGAAAGGGGAAGTCGGAGGGCCGCAGGCGGCCGCGACAAGGCCCGGGATTATAGCCCGCGGCCGCAGGCGGGGGAACCCGAAAACCTGCCGGCCGGACCCGTGGCCGGACCTCGGCGCCCGGCCCGCGGCCCGCTGCCGGCCCGGCGCGTCGCAGGTCCGCTCAGATGCCGAGGGCGCGGAACTCGGTGCAGGGCCGCGAGCGTTCCCAGACGCGGCCGAAGTGTTCCAGCAGTTGCCGGCAACGGGCCGGATGGGCCGGGCTCCAGTCACCCTCCCAGCGGCTTCCCAGGCTTCGGAACAGGAAGCCGTCGGCATCGTTGGCCAGGTAGGCGGAGGGATACTGCAGATCCACGTCGTCGGTGGGCGCACGGAACTGGAACACCGAGCTCATGCGCTGGGCGAGCAACAGGAGCGGATGTCCCTGTCCCTGTACGGCGCCCGGCTCCAGCAACAGCACCCGCACCGTACCGCCGCGACCGGCGATGGCGAACTGCTTGAACGCCTCCACCAGCGCCGGCTGGCCGAAGACGGTCGGCTCCAGGTCGCGGCTGAGCAGGACGATCTCGCGTCGCGCCGCCCGGACCAGGGCCAGGCAGGCGTCGGCCACGTCGCCGGGGCCTTCGGTGTCACGGACCGGCACCGAGGGCCCGCGCGGCTTCGCCGGTGGCCGCTCCGGTGTCGCCAGCGGCTCCAGCCGCCGGCGCATGGCCTGGTGTTCGATGCCGGCCTCCATGAAACGTTCGCCGTATGGCTGGAAACCGTGCCGGGCATAGAAGTCGATGGCCTGGACCTGGGCGTTGAGGCCGACTTCCGGCCAGCCGAGGGCGCGCGCCTGTTCGAGCAGGGCGCGCAGCAGGGCGTCACCGACGCCACGTCCCCGCCATTCCGGAAGCACGGCCATGCGGCCGATCTTCCGTTCGGGCGTCAGGCGGCCCGTGCCGATCGGGCGATTGTCGGCATCGCGGGCGATCACATGGTGGCAGCGCGGATCCAGTTCGTCCCACTCTTCCTCTTCCGGCACCTTCTGTTCGAGCACGAAGACGGTTTCACGGACCCGGCGCAGGTCCTGGAAATCGGTCCGGTAGTCGGCGGGTTCGACCCGGAAGTCGGCGTTGATCATGGGCTCACCGGCGGCGCGGAGGCGGACGCAGTACATAGTGGCCCCGCGCGACCAGGCTTGCCAGCGCCTTCTGCGCGGCGGCGTCCAGGGCGGCCACGGTGGCGGCTTCCAGCTCGTCCGCCGCGGCCAGGCTCCGGGCCGAGCGCAGGCCCATGTCGAAGCCCAGGCCGTTGGCGAACAATCGGGCCCGTCGGCCGGTCCTTGCCCAGGCGTACCGGGCCTGGGGGTGGCGCAGCAGCCTGCCGCCGCGCTCCAGGCTGGCCAGCACTCGATCGAAGGTGGGCGCCCGGCGCGACGGCGGTATCTCGCCGCCACTGCGGTAGCGGGTGATGAAGCGGCCGAACCAGTCGGCCAGCGTCGCCCCGTCCGGCGCCGCCATGCCCGACAGGGCAGCGCGTACCCGGGCCAGGGCTGCCGCGTCTATCTCGAAAGGATCGGCCGGCGGTTCGAGGTCGGGGTCGGCATAGCGGTCTTCCTCGGGCAGGGCGGCTGCCAGCGCTTCGGCCAGGTCGAGCAGCAACTCCGCCCGCGAGGGCGCCCGCATGCCCACGGAGAAGGTCAGGCAGGCGTCCACCGCCACGCCGTGATGGGGCAGGTTCGGCGGCAGGTAGAGCATGTCGCCCGGGGCGAGCACCCAGTCGTGGTCTGGCTCGAAGTGCCGCAGCAGTTTCAGTTCCGCGTCCGGGCGGAAGCCGCGCGGGGCATCCGGACGGGTGTCGATCTGCCAGCGGCGGCGGCCCTGCGCCTGCAGCAGGAACACGTCGTACTGGTCCACGTGCGCGCCGACCGAGCCGCCCGGGGCGGCGAAGCTGACCATGATGTCGTCCAGGCGCCAGGCCGGCAGGAAACGGAAGTACGCCAGCAGGGCGCGAACGTCCAGGTCCCACTTGTCCACGTCCTGGACCAGCAGGGTCCAGTCCCGCTGCGGCATGGCCGGGAACACCGCCTCGTCGAAAGGACCGTTGCGCAACTCCCAGCGGTCGCCGCGCCGATGATGCACGACGATGCGCGACAGCACCGCTTGCTCGCAGGCCAGGCCGGCCAGATCCTCCGGTGTGATCGGCGAGACGAAGCCGGGGAAGGCGTTGCGGATCAGCAGGGGCCGCTTCTGCCAGTAATCGCGCAGGAACCTTGCCGCCGGCATGCCCAATGGCCGCCGCGCGCTGCCTTCCACCTCGACCGGGAGTTTCTTCATTCTGGGTATCCGGCGCGGATTGACGCTGATGGATGCGGACAAAGCATTCGAGTCGGGTGTTTTGGCCGCGGCCGGTACAAGAGCCTTGCCTGCGGCCATCCGCGTCAAAGAATCAGACTTTCTTCGCCAGCGAGGCGGCCAGGCCGGTGTAGGTGGCAGGCGTCAGCGCCAGCAGGCGGGCCTTGGCGTCGGCCGGCAGGTCCAGGCCCTGGATGAAGGCGCGCATGGACTCGGCACCGATGCCCTGGCCGCGGGTCAGCGTCTTGAGCTGCTCGTAGGGATTGGGCAGGCCGTATCGGCGCATCACCGTCTGCACGGGCTCGGCCAGTACCTCCCAGGCGGCGTCGAGATCGGCAGCCAGGCGCTCGCTGTTGGCGCTCAGCTTGTCCAGGCCGCGTAGCAGGGCGTCCAGGGCCACCAGGGCATGGCCGAAGCCGGTGCCGAGGGCGCGCAACACGGTGGAATCGGTCAGGTCGCGCTGCCAGCGGCTGATCGGCAGCTTCTCGGACAGGTGCGAGAGCAGCGCATTGGCCAGGCCGAAGTTGCCTTCGGCGTTCTCGAAATCGATCGGGTTCACCTTGTGCGGCATGGTCGAACTGCCCACCTCGCCGGCCTTCACCGCCTGGCGGAAATAGCCCAGGGAGATGTAGCCCCAGATGTCCCGGCAAAGATCGATCAGGATGGTGTTGATACGGCGCTGGGCGTCGCAGATCTCGGCGATGCCGTCATGCGGCTCGATCTGGGTGGTATAGGGATTGAAGTCCAGGCCCAGGGACTCGACGAAACGTTGCGCCAGCGCCGGCCAGTCCACCTCCGGGTAGGCCACCACGTGGGCGTTGTAGTTGCCGACTGCGCCGTTGATCTTTCCGGGGAACTCGATGCCGTGCATGACGGCGATCTGCCGTTCAAGTCGCGCCACCACGTTCGCCAGCTCCTTGCCCAGCGTGGTCGGCGAGGCGGTCTGGCCGTGGGTGCGCGAGAGCATGGGCAGGTCGGCCAGTTCATGCGCCATGGCGCGCAGTCTGCTCACCAGCTCGGCGTGTTTCGGCGCCAGCACGCCGGTGTAGGCCTGTTGCAGCATCAGCGCATAGCTGAGGTTGTTGATGTCCTCGCTGGTGCAGGCGAAGTGCACGAACTCCAGCGCCGGACCCAGTTCGGCGTCGTCGCGCAGGCGCTCCTTGATGAAGTACTCGACCGCCTTGACATCGTGGTTGGTGCTGCGCTCGATCTCCTTGACCCGGGCGGCGTCGGCCACCGAGAAGCCGTCGGCCAGGGCCCGCAGGCGGCCGGTGGCGGCCCCGGAAAAGGGCTGGAGCTCCACGATGCCGGGTTCGGCGGCCAGGGCCAGCAACCATTCCACCTCGATCCGGACGCGGGCCCGGATCAGGCCGAACTCGGAGAAGATCGGCCGCAGAGCCTCGGCCTTGGCGGCATAGCGCCCATCCAGCGGCGAAAGGGCGGTCAGGGTGAACTCGGACATCGGCGGGCTCGCGGCGGCGTGGCGGGGCGCAGATTCTACACCGGCGCCTGTCCGCGCCCGGCGCTATGCTGACCCGGCCAGGGAAAGTCGAGGAGACCGCCAACATGGCCGCCAGAACCCGTACCGAGCGCGACAGCCTGGGCGAACTGCAGGTGCCCGCCGAAGCCCTCTACGGCGCCCAGACCCAGCGGGCGGTACAGAATTTTCCCATCTCCGGCTTGCGCATGCCGCGCGACTTCATCCGCGCCCTTGGCCTGGTCAAGGCCGCGGCCGCCGAGGCCAACGCCTCGCTGGGACACCTGCCCAAGACCGTGGCCGCGGCGATCCGCGAGGCCGCCTTGCAGGTCGCCGCCGGCGATCTGGACGACCAGTTCCCCGTGGACGTGTTCCAGACCGGCTCCGGCACATCCACCAACATGAATGCCAATGAGGTGATCGCCAGGCTGGCCAGCCGGCGCCTTGGCCGCCGCGTGCATGCCAACGACCAGGTCAACATGGGCCAAAGCTCCAACGACGTGATCCCGACCAGCCTGCAGGCGGCCGCCGTACTGGCGTGTCGCGAGCGGCTGCTGCCGGCATTGCGGCACCTGCGCAGGACCATTGATCGCCGGGCCCGCGGCCTGCAGCGCGTGGTCAAGACCGGGCGCACCCATCTGATGGATGCCATGCCGCTGACGCTCGGTCAGGAGCTGAGTGCCTGGTCGGCGCAGCTGGCTTCCGCGGTCGAGCGTGTCGGCGACAGCCTGGTCCGGCTTCGCCGGCTGCCGATCGGTGGCACGGCCGTGGGCACCGGCATCAATGCCGACCCGCGTTTCGGCAGGCGAGTGGCGATCGGGGTCGGAAAGCTCACCGGCGAGCGCTTCGTCCAGGCGGAAAACCTGTTCGAGGGAATGGCCGCCCAGGACGGGGCGGTGGAACTTTCCGGTCAGCTCAACGTGCTGGCGGCGGCGCTGATGAAGATCGGCAACGACCTGCGCTGGATGAATTCGGGGCCGCTGGCCGGTTTGGGCGAGATCGAGCTGCCGGCGCTGCAGCCGGGCAGTTCGATCATGCCTGGCAAGGTCAACCCGGTGATTCCGGAAGCGGTGTGCATGGTCTGCGCCCAGGTGATGGGCAACCACACGACGGTGACCGTTGCCGGGGCCAGCGGCAATTTCCAGCTCAACGTGATGCTGCCGGTGATCGCCCACAACCTGCTGCAGTCCATCGAACTGCTGGCCAATGCCTCGCTTCGGCTGGCCGATGCCGCCATCGCCGGCTTCACGGTGCGCCGCGACCGGCTGCAGGCGGCCCTGGACCGCAACCCGATCCTGGTGACGGCGCTCAATCCGGTGATCGGCTATGAGAAGGCCGCCGCCATCGCCAAGCAGGCCTACCGGGAAGGACGGCCGATCCTGGACGTGGCCCGGGAGGTCACCGGCCTGCCCGAAGCGCGGCTACGCAGACTGCTGGATCCGGCGGTACTGACCCGCGGCGGCATCCGCGGAAAGCAGCACGGTGGGGCGGGCTGAGCGGCCTGCTTGCCCCCGCCGGGCAGCAGGCCGGCCGGTCCGTCAACGACCTTCGGGCAGCGAGACCTTGCCGCGAACCTCGCGCACGTAGGCGTCGCCGCTGCCGATCGAGCGCACGGTGACGTCGCCGGTCACGTCGACGATATCGGCATCTCCCGAGCCGATGGACCCGATGGTGACGTCGCCCCGGACGCCGCGAAGGCTGGCATCGCCGGAGCCGATCGAGCCGATCTCGACGCTGCCGCCGACCCGATGCAGCTCGAGGTCGCCGGAGCCGATGCTGCCGACCCGGGCGTCGCCTTTCACGCCGCGCACCTCGGCATCGCCGGAACCGATCGAGCGGACCATCAGCGAGCCGATGTCCTCGGCGAGGAAATCGCCGGAACCGATGCCGGTGGCTACCCGGCCGGCCACGCCGAAGACCTCGAGCTCGCCCGAGCCGACTTGCGAATCCAGACTGGCGACGTCGCGCACGGCTGCCTCGCCCGAACCGACGTCCACCTCGTAGGCCAATCCCCGCGGCAGTGTGGCGGTGACCTTCAGGTAGGCATAGGTGGGGCGGAAGAACAGGCCCACCGACTGTCCGTCGCGGCGGGCGGTGATGACCAGGGTGTCGCCGCGCCGCTCCTGGGTGAAGCGGAGCTGGTCGAAATAGTCGGGATCGGAAACGCAGGCCAGGGCCGACAGCGAGGCTTGGCCATCGCTGCCGCGCAGATCGAGTTCGCTGGCGCCGATCTCGAAACGGATGCTCGCCACGCCCTTGAGGTCGGGCTCGAGCGGAATCGGTCGGCTGTGTTCGCAACGATCGTCGTCGGCCAGGGCGGGGAGGGCGGCCAGGCTGAGCAGAACCGGCGCGAAAACACGGGCTGGCGGCACACGCAGCATCTCAGATCTCCTTGTTGCAATTGTTGATGTCGGTGAGCTCCATCTCGGCGTAGGGTGCGAACTCCGGGACCGCCGAGGCCAGGGCGTCCCGGGCCTGACGCAGGGCCGGCAGGCGGTCGCAAAGGGCGCTCGCCGACGCGCGGATCCGCTCGGCCTCGGCCTCGATGCGGGCGTCGATGCCGGCAGTGTCGCCCGACAGCAGGGCGCTGGCGGCCTCGCCCAGGGCGCGGGTGGCCAGGGCCGCCCCCTCCACTCCGATCTCGGCACCCGCCGAGGCGACCCCGATCACTTCGTTGCGGTAGGCCAGCGCCAGGCCGCGCTGTTCCGGACCCAGTCCCAGCGGCTTGCCGTCGATCAGCAGCTCGCCCTCCGGCGTGATCTCCGCCCTGGGCAGCGCATCCGCACCACCGCCCAGGCGGAGGTTGCTCCCGGCCACATCCCTGCGCACCCGTTCGGCGATCTCGCTGGTTCGGGCCTCGACCCTCTCAGCTGCCGATTCCAGCCGCCGGGCCACGTCTTCAGCCCGGTCCTGGGCGCCTTCCAGTCCGCAGCCGGCAAGCGGCAGCAGCATCAGCAGGGCAAATCCTCGAGCGGCATGTTTCATGGTTCCAGTCCTCAACCTTCGTCGCGCCAGCGGCGCATGCGGGTGGCGGCCAGCAGCAGGGCGACGCCGACCGCCGCGCCTATCCAGATATCGGCCTTGCCCAGCAGCTCCAGGGTATGGGCCGCCGAGAAGATATCCGGGATCTGCTCGGGCCCATGCACCTCGATGGCAGGTCCCTGCAGGGTCGGAGCCCAGCTGCCCGGCACCGCGCTCAGCAGGCCGCGGTAGGCGACGGTGTACCAGAGCGTGTCATGCGGGATCTCCACGCCCTGGAAGATGTCGGTGAAGCTGATCAGGGCGCAGCCCAGGATCGGCAGCATGGTCGCCCACAGGAAGGGGATGCGGCGCGACCAGGCCGAGCAGAACATCAGCCAGCCGACGGTCGGCAGCGACCACAAGGCCTGCACCGGCAGCATCAGCAGCATCGAGCCCATGATCCGGAACGGATGCGAATGCACCAGTATGCTGCCGGCTCCGGGCACGCCGTTGATGGTCGTGGTCAGCATGCTGATGACCCAGAAGGCCAGCCCGATCACCATGCCCACGCCCAAGGCGATCAGCGGCGCGAGGAACAGGGCCCAGGCCAGCTTGGACAGCACCATCTGGCCGTCGGACAGCGGCAGCGATTTCCAGAACAGGATGCTGCGGTCGCGCCGGTCGTCGTAAAGCGAGGCCAGGCAGTAGAAGAAGACCACGAAAGCGAGGATGGCCAGGGCGATGGAGATGCCCGACAACAGGGCCACGTCGCCCACTGCGCCCATGGCCTCGGCAATCTCGGAGGCATCGCCGTCGTCAATGATTACGCCATTGTGCTTGCTCAGCATGGTGCCGGCGACCGCCGCTACCAGGGAGAACAGGATGGCAATGGAGCCGGCGATCAGAGGGGCCCAGAAGAAGCCGCCCCGGTGTTCCCAAAACTCGCGCTTGATCAGCCACTTCATCGTGTTCATGCGTAGGTTCCCTTCATGGTGGCGACGAACAGGTCGGCGACGCCGGGGTTGCGGACTTCGCCGAACTCGGCCAGCTTCTGCCGCGGCTGGCCGTCGAACAGCATCACGGCCTTTCCGAACACCTGGCGCTCGTCGATCGGGCCCAGGGCCCGGGCTGCCTCGGTCCGGTCGGCGGCCACCATCACTTCGTGGAAGCGTTCGCCGACCTCGTCCATGGAGGCCGACAGCACGATCCGGCCCTCGCGGATGAACATCAGGTCGGTGAGGATGTGCTCGATCTCCTCGACCTGGTGCGTGGTCACGACGATGGTCTTCTGTTCGTCGAAATAGTCCTCCAGCAGGTTCTGGTAGAACTGCTTGCGGTAGAGGATGTCCAGGCCCAGCGTCGGTTCGTCCAGCACCAGCAGCCTGGCGTCAATGGCCATCACCAGGGCCAGGTGCAGTTGCACGATCATGCCCTTGGACATCTGCTTGACCCGCTGGTTGGGCTGCAGCTTGGTCTTGGCCAGGTAGGACTCGGCGCGCTTGCGGTCGAAGCGGGGGTGCACGCCTTCGACGAAATCCAGCGCATCCTTCACCTTCAGCCAGCGCGGCAGCACCGCCACGTCGGCGATGAAGCAGACGTCCTGCATCAGCGCATCGCGCTCGGTGCGCGGATCGCGGCCCAGCACCTTCAGTTCGCCTTCGTAGGGAATCAGGCCGAGGGCGGCCTTCAGGGTGGTGGTCTTGCCGGAGCCGTTGGGGCCGATCAGGCCGACGATGCGCCCGGCGGGAATGTCGAAGCTGATGCCGTTGACGGCAATGGTGCCGTTGTAGCGCTTGCTGAGATTGCGGGCGGAGATCACGGCGCTCATCGCTGCGACTCCCTGGCGGCATTCATGAGCCGCTCGACGTCGAGGCCGAGGCGGTGGATCCGTTCGACCACCTGCGGCCATTCCTCTTTCAGGAAACGCTCGCGCTCGGAAGCCAGCAGCTTCTCGCGCGCTCCTTCGGTCACGTACATGCCAAGTCCCCTTCGTTTCTCGACGAGTTCCTCGTCCGCCAGCTCCTGGTAGGCGCGGGAGACGGTGATCGGGTTGAGCTGGTATTCGGCGGCGATCTGCCGGACGGAGGGCAGGGCATCGCCCGGCTTGAGCAGGCCGTCGAGCATCATCGCCACCACCTTTTCCTTGAGCTGCCGGTAGATCGGCGCGCTGTCGTTCCAGGCGACATTCATGTCAGGACTCCCGGCGCGGCTTCAGCGCCGCGATGGATACGAAGGGCATGGCCAGATGCCGGCGCATGGCGCCCCGGGAGGCATGGCTCCGGGAGGCCTCCTCCCCCTCCAGGGCGGCCTCGGCGTCCTTCTCCAGCACCAGGATGTAGGCGGAGTCGTGCGCCGCAGTCGGCAGGCTGGGCGGCTGGCCCAGGGCGTAGCCGGCGGTGACGGCGCCAAGCGCGACGGCCAGGCTGACCAGGTTTGTCTTGAACTTCGGGTTCATCTCCGCCTCCCGTGGTGAGGTAGGGGTTAGGTGTTGTAGGAAACTATAACACTAGATTCTGCGGCGTCAACACCTTTTTCATCGGTTTGGGTCCAAACTGATGGCACAGGAAGCGGGGCGGGCCCGGTCGCGTAAGGAAAAGACGATGAAAATCAGCAAGTTGATTATCTTTGCCGGGGTGTTGGCGGCGCTGGCCTGGGGCCGGCCGGCCGCGGCCGGCGGCGTGCTGGATCACGAGTACCGGCGGCTGGCCTCGGAGGAGACGGTGCACCTGGGCCGGGCCTATGCCGGCCAGGTGCTGCTGGTGGTGAACACCGCCAGCAAATGCGGCAACACGCCGCAGTACGAAGGCCTGGAGGCGATGTACGAGAAGTACCGCGATCGCGGTTTCGCCGTGCTCGGGTTTCCGTCCAATGATTTCATGGAGCAGGAGCCGGGCACGGAAGAGGAGATCCGCGAGTTCTGCACCCTTACCTACGGGGTCAAGTTCCCGATGTTCGAGAAGGTCCAGGTGCGGGGTGCCGGCGCCACGCCTCTCTATCGCGACCTTGCCACAGCCACCGGCGAGACGCCGGGCTGGAACTTCCACAAGTACCTGATCGATCGCAACGGCCGTGTGGTCGCCAGTTTCGGCCACCGTGTGCAGCCGGACGATCCGGAACTGGTGGCAGCCATCGAGCGGCAACTGGCCCTGCCGGCGCCGTGATCCTGAACGCGGCAAACGCTCGGCCGCCGCCGTCGTTGCCGTGACGGCGGCGGGCCGCGACAATAGCCGGCGACGCGCCATCCCGGCGCGGATCGACGGAGTCAAGCACCCATGAAGTCCCCCCTGCGTTTCGCCGCGCCGATGGCGCTGGCCGGCTTGGTGTTCGCGCTGTCCGCCTGCGGCGGGAAGCAGGCCGACGAGGCCGAGCACGAACCCGTCGCCGACGGAACCACCGCTGCCGGCGCCCAATCGGCCGAGCCGGGCGCGCCGGCCGTGGCCGGCATCGAGGGCCTGGACACCGAGCGCAAACAGGTCAGCTACATGATCGGCCTGGACCTGGCCAACTCGCTGATGCCGATCAAGGACGACCTCGACGTGGACGTACTCGCCCAGGCGATGTCCTCCCGTTTTGCCGGTGAGCCGCCCAGGCTGAGCGAAGAACAGGTGCGGATCGTCCAGGAAGCCTATACCGCCAAACTGCAGGCGCGGCAGGCTGCCGAGTTCGAGGCCAAGGCGGCCAGGAACCTGGAGGAAGGCAAGTCCTTCCTGGAGGCGAACAAGGATCGCAGGGGCGTGCGCGTCACCGAAAGCGGCCTGCAATACCGGGTCGAACGCGCCGGCAGCGGTCCGCGTCCGTCCCCGGAGGATGTGGTGCGCGTCCATTACCGGGGCACGCTGCTCGACGGCACGCAGTTCGATAGCTCCTACGAGCGCGGCGAGCCAGCCGAGTTTGGCCTGGGGCAGGTGATCCCGGGCTGGGCAGAGGGAGTGGCGCTGATGCCGGTAGGCAGCAAGTACACGTTCTGGATTCCGGCCTCGCTGGCCTACGGCGAGACCGGCACCGGCCCGATTCCGCCGAACGCGACGCTGAGTTTCGAGGTCGAACTGCTGGACATCGTCAAGTAGGCCGGCCATGCGCGTCGCCGTCTTCGGTACCGGTTACGTCGGCCTGGTCACCGGCACCTGCCTGGCCGAGGTTGGTCATCGGGTGACCTGCGTGGACATCGACCGGGACAAGATCGAGGGTCTGAAGCAGGGCCGCATTCCGATCTACGAGCCGGGCCTGGAGCCGATGGTGCTGGCCAACCACGCCGCCGGCCGCCTGGATTTCGATACCGATGCCGAGGCGGTGGTGGCCCGGGCCGACGTGCTGATGATCGCGGTGGGTACGCCGCCGGACGAGGACGGTAGTGCCGACCTCAGTCATGTGCTGGCGGTGGCGCGCACGATCGGCCGGAGCCTGTCGCGCCCGGCGGTGGTGGCGAACAAGTCCACGGTGCCGGTCGGTACGGCCGACCGGGTGCGCGCGGCCATCGCCGCCGAGCTGGCGGCGCGCGGGGTGGCGGTGGAGTTCGAGGTGGTGTCCAACCCCGAGTTCCTGAAGGAGGGCGCGGCGGTCAACGATTGCATGCGCCCGGACCGGATCATCGTCGGCTCGCGCAATCCGCGGGCGGTGGAGACGATGAAACGGCTGTACGCGCCGTTCAACCGCAGCCACGAGCGGGTGGTGGTGATGGACGAGCGTTCGGCCGAGCTGACCAAGTACGCCGCCAACGCCATGCTGGCGACCAAGATCAGCTTCATGAACGAAATGGCCAACATCGCCGAGCGGGTGGGGGCCGACATCGAGATGGTGCGGCTGGGGATCGGCTCGGATCCGCGCATCGGCTACCACTTCATCTACCCGGGCGCCGGTTACGGCGGCAGCTGTTTTCCCAAGGACGTGCAGGCGCTGGAGCGCACGGCGCGCCAGCACGGTTACCGGGCCCGTATCCTGGATGCGGTGGAGGCGGTCAACGCCGAGCAGAAGTCCAAGATGTTCGAGCTGCTGGCGCGCCACTATGGCGGCGAGGCGGGGTTGCGCGGGAAGGTGGTCGCGGTCTGGGGTCTGGCCTTCAAGCCCAATACCGACGACATGCGCGAGGCGCCCAGCCGGACCCTGCTGGCGCAGTTGTGGGCGGCCGGGGCGAGGGTGCGGGCCTACGATCCCGAGGCGATGACCGAAGCGCGGCGCCTGTTCGGCGGGCGCGAGGACCTGGTGCTGTGCGACAGTCCCGAGGCGGCGCTGGCCGGTGCCGACGCCCTGGCCCTGGTGACCGAATGGAAAGCGTTCTGGAGCCCGGATTTCGCCCTGCTGGCCCGCGCGCTGGGCGACAAGGTGATCGTCGACGGCCGCAATCTCTACCCGCCGGACGAAGTCGAGGCGGCCGGACTGGCCTACTACGGCATCGGCCGCGGCCGCAGCCTGCGCCGGGGGGTCACCGATGCCTGAGCTTCCGTTCGGGTCGCTGCAAGCGCGGCTTGAGGAACTGGAAACCCGCTTTGCTTTTCAGGAGCAGGCATTGGCCGAGCTGAGCGAAGCCCTGGCCGAATCGAGGCTGGAAACGGCGCGCATGGCCGAACGCCTGGAACGGGCGTTGGCCGACCTCAGGCAGTTGCGTACGCTGTTGTACGCCGATCCCGGGGCGGAGCCGCCGCCGCCGCATTACTGACACGACGTACCGCTTCGAACCCGTCATGAGCAATTCCCTTCGAGACCAGTTGCTGGACCTGGGCTTCAAGGCAAGCAAGCCGGAGCGTGAGTCCGGGCAGCGCAGGCTCGGCAAGGGCGGAAGGCCTGCTCCGGAAGGCAAGGGCGAAAAAGCCGGTCCGGGCAGGACGGCTGGGGGCGGCGCCGGCAAGTCCCGGCCTCCCGCCGGCAAGGAACGGCTGCGCAGCCAGGAGGAGATCGATCTGGCCAAGGCCTATGCCCTGCGCGCGCAACAGGAGAAGCAGGAGCGCATCGCTGCCGAGCAGGCCCGCCAGGAGGAAGCGCGACGTCGGCGCGAGGCCAAGGCCAGGCTGGCCGAGTTCCTCAAGGACAAGGCGCTGAACGTGCCGGAGGCGGAGATTGCCCGGCACTTCCCCTACGGCGGCAAGATCAAGCGCATCTACGTCACGCCCGGGCAGCTCAAGGCGCTCAATGCCGGCGAGCTGGGTGTGGTGCAGCTGGACGGCCGCTACCTGCTGGTGACGGCGGCGCATTTGGCAGAAGCCGAGGCGATCTTCCCGCAGGCCGTTGCCCTGAAGGTGGACCCGGAGGCGCCGGCCGGGGACGATCCCTACGCCGACCCGAAGTACCAGGTCCCCGACGACCTGGTCTGGTGAGTCACTCCGGATCGTAGTCCAGGTTGCTGGCCAGCCAGCGCTCCGCCTGCGCCAACGGCACGCCCTTGCGGCGGGCGTAGTCGGCCAGCTGTTCGCGCGATAGCCGGCCGACGACGAAGTACTGGCTGTCGGGATGCGAGAAGTACAGGCCGCAGACGGCGGCGGCCGGCTGCATGGCGAAGTTTTCGGTCAGGCGCATGCCGGCATGGCGTTCGGCATCGAGAAGGCGAAACAGGGTGAGTTTCTCGCTGTGGTCGGGGCAGGCCGGATAGCCAGGGGCGGGGCGGATGCCCCGGTATTGCTCCCGGATCAGCGCTTCATTGTCCAGACGCTCGTCGGCGGCATAGCCCCAGATCTCCGTGCGTACGCGCTGGTGCAGGCGCTCGGCCAGGGCCTCGGCCAGGCGGTCCGCCAGGGCCTTGAGCAGGATGGCGCGGTAGTCGTCGTGATCGGCATGGAAGCGTTCGAGATGCGGCTCGATACCCAGGCCGGCGGTGACCGCGAAGGCGCCCAGCCAGTCCTCGCGACCGCTGTCGCGCGGAGCGACGAAATCGGCCAGGCAGAGGTTGGGGCGGTCCTCCGGCTTGTCGGCCTGCTGGCGCAGACAGTGCAGCACCTCGATGCCGCGGCCGCTGTCCAGCTCGATGTCGTCGCCCACCGCGCGGGCGGGCCAGAGGCCGCAGACGGCCCTGGCCTGCAGCCAGCGCTCCGCGACGAGGCGTTCGAGCATCTCCCGTGCGTCTCGGTACAGCTCGCGCGCCTGCGCCCCGACCAGCGGATCGTCCAGGATCGCCGGGAACCGGCCGGCCAGCTCCCAGGCCTGGAAAAACGGCGTCCAGTCGATGCAGTCCACCAGCTCGGCCAGCGGGTAGTCGTCGAATACCGTCAGGCCGGGTCGGCGCGGCGGCGGCGGCAGGTAATGCGCCCAGCCGCCGTCGAAGCGCTTGGCCCGGGCCCGTTCGAGCGGCAGCAGCGGCTTGGCATCGCCACGGTTGGCGTGGCGTCTGCGAACCTCGGCGTAGTCGGCGGCATTGGCGGCGACGAAGCTTTCGCGCAGCTCGGCGCTGAGGAGGGACTGGGTGACGCCGACCGCGCGCGAGGCATCCTTGACCCAGACCACCGGCGCCTGGTAATGCGGGTCTATCTTCAGGGCGGTGTGCGCCCTGGAGGTGGTGGCGCCGCCGATCAGTAGCGGCTGGGTGAAGCCCTGGCGCTGCATCTCCCGGGCCACGTGCGCCATCTCCTCCAGCGAGGGCGTGATCAGGCCGGACAGCCCGATCACGTCCACCGCCTCCTCGCGCGCCCGGTCGAGGATCTGCTGCGCCGGCACCATCACGCCTAGATCGAGCACCTCGAAGTTGTTGCAGCCCAGCACCACGCCGACGATGTTCTTGCCGATGTCGTGCACGTCGCCCTTGACCGTGGCCAGCAGCACCTTGCCGCGCGGCCTGCCGGCCTCGCCGCCGGCGGCCCTTTCGGCCTCGATGTGGGGGATCAGGTGCGCGACCGCTTTCTTCATCACCCGCGCCGACTTCACCACCTGCGGCAGGAACATCTTGCCGGCGCCGAACAGGTCGCCGACCACGTCCATGCCGGCCATCAGCGGCCCCTCGATCACCGCCAGCGGCCGCGGCGCCGCCCTGCGGGCTTCCTCGGTGTCCTCGACGATGTACTGGTCTATGCCGTGCACCAGGGCGTGACGGATCCGTTCGGCGACCGGCAAGGCGCGCCAGGCCAGTTCTTCCTCGGCCTTGGCCTGACCCTTGCGCGGCTGGTGCCGGGCGGCCTCGGCCAGCAGGCGCTCGCCGGCGTCGGGGCGACGGTTCAGCACCACGTCCTCGACCGCGTCGCGCAGGGCCGGGTCGAGATCGTCGTACAGGGCCAGGGCGCCGGCGTTGACGATGCCCATGTCCATGCCGGCGGCGATGGCGTGGTACAGGAACACGGCATGGATGGCTTCGCGCACCGGGGTGTTGCCGCGGAAGGCAAAGGAGACGTTGGACACGCCGCCGGAGACGTGGCTGTCCGGGAAGCGCCGGCGTAGCTCGCGTGCCGCCTCGATGAACGCCAGGCCGTAGCCGTCGTGCTCGGCGATGCCGGTGGCGATGGCAAAGACGTTCGGGTCGAAGATGATGTCTTCGGGAGGGAAGTCCAGCCTCTCCCGCAGCAGGCGGTGGGCGCGGGCGCAGATCTCCACCTTGCGCTCGAGGGTATCGGCCTGGCCCTGTTCGTCGAAGGCCATCACCACCACCGCGGCGCCGAAGCGGCGTAGCTCGGCGGCCTGGTCCAGGAAGGCCTGCTCGCCTTCCTTGAGCGAAATGGAGTTGACGACGGCCTTGCCCTGCACGCACTTCAGGCCGGCCAGGATCACGTCCCACTTCGAGCTGTCTATCATCACCGGCACCCGGGCGATGTCAGGCTCGGCCGCCATCAGATCCAGGAACCGGACCATGGCCGCTTCGGCGTCGAGCAGGCCCTCGTCCATGTTCACGTCCAGCACCTGGGCGCCGTTTTCGACCTGTTGCCGGGCCACGGCCAGAGCCTCGTCGTAACGGCCCTCCAGGATCAGCTTCTTGAACTTCGCCGAGCCGGTGACGTTGGTGCGTTCGCCGACGTTGACGAAGTTGCTCTCCGGAGTGATGACGAAGGGCTCCAGTCCGGCCAGGCGGGTACGCCGTGGCAGTTCAGGCACCGCCCGAGGTGGCAGCCCGCGTATGGCTGCGGCGATGGCGGCGATGTGTTCGGGGGTGGTGCCGCAGCAGCCGCCGACGATGTTGAGCAGGCCGGCGCGGGCGAACCCGCCCAGCACGGTGGCCATCTCCTCCGGCCCCTCGTCGTAGCCGCCGAAGGCGTTGGGCAGGCCGGCGTTGGGATGGCAGCTGACGTGGGTGTCGGCCACACGCGCCAGCACGTCCACGTGCGCGCGCAGGTCGCGGGCGCCGAGCGCGCAGTTCAGACCGATCGCCACCGGCCGCGCATGCCGCACCGAGTACCAGAAGGCCTCGGCGGTCTGGCCGCTGAGCGTACGGCCGCTGCGGTTGGTGATGGTGCCGGAGACCATGACCGGCAGGCGCGCGCCCAGGCGTTCGAACAGGCGGTCGAGGGCGTACAGCGCCGCCTTGGCGTTCAGCGTGTCGAATACGGTTTCGACCAGAAGGATGTCGGCGCCGCCCTCCACCAGGGCCTCGGCGGCGACGCCGTAGTCGGCGGCCAGCTCGTCGAAGCGGATGTCGCGGTAGGCCGGATCCTCGACCTTCGGGCTGATCGAGGCAGTGCGGCTGGTCGGCCCCAGGACGCCGGCGACGAAGCGCGGCCGCGAGGGATCGGCGGCCTCGGCGGCGGCGCAGGCAGCGCGCGCCAGCCGGGCCGCCTCGCGGTTGAGCTCCGGCACCAGGTGTTCGAGCCGGTAGTCGGCCTGGGACACCGCCGTACTGTTGAAGGTATTGGTCTCGACGATGTCGGCTCCGGCCTCGAGGTAGGCGCGGTGGATGGCGGCGATCAGCTCGGGACGGGTGAGGCTGAGCAGGTCGTTGTTGCCCTTGAGGTCGCGGGCCTCACAGCCGCAGCCGGGGCCATGCGCGTGCCCCTCGGAGAAGCGCAGGCCGTCGTAGCCGGCGGCGAAGCGCTGACCGCGGTAGTCGGCTTCGTCCAGGCCCTGGCGCTGGATCATGGTGCCCATGGCGCCGTCCAGCACCAGGATGCGTTCGGACAGGGCCAGAAGCAGGGCCTCGGCCCGGGCCGGCTCCTTCCAGGGCAGGCGGCTCACGGCTTGCGCGCCAGCAGGCTGACCAGTTCGAAATGGGGCGGGCGCTTCTCCCGGGTCACCGGTTCGCAGACCAGCACCTCCAGTCCCGCCTTCTCGGCGAAACGGCGCAGCTCGCGCGGCGTGAAGCCGAGATTGACGTGCCCGTAAGGGGTGACGGCGCCGCGGTGTTCGTGCTTGTTCAGGCAGGCTGCGACGAGGCGGCCGCCCCGGCGCAGTACCCGTGCCGCTTCCGAAACCGCTGCCGCCGGCCGCTGTGCGTAGGTGAGGGCGTGCATCAGCAGGACCAGATCGAAGCTGCCGTCGGCGTGGTCGAGCGCGTGCATGTCGCCCTCCAGCACCTCGACCTGGGGCAGGCGGCGGAGCCGTTCGCGGGCGGCGGAGACGACCCGGGCGCTGGCGTCCACGCAGACGTAGCGGCGCGAGTGCGGCGCCAGCAGTTCGGCCAGGACGCCGTCGCCGGAGGCGATGTCCAGCACGTCGCCCGGTTCCAGCAGCGGCAGCACGCAGCGGGCCAGGGCTTCCCAGGTGCGGCCCGGCGAGTAGTGCCGTTCCATGTCGCCGGCCACCGAGTCGGCCCAGTTCTGGTCGGCGGCGCGCATGGCCAGCACCGCCGGCAGCCGCTCGGCGTCCTGGCGCAGCAGCGGGTCGTCGGTGCTGTCGCGCAGTGCTTCCCACAGGCGCGCTTCGGCCGGGTCCAGGTACTCGGCATTGAACCGGTAATAGGCCGAGACGCCGGCGCGGCGATCGCGGACCAGATCGGCTTCCTTGAGCCGGGCCAGATGGGTGGAGACACGCGGCTGCGCCAGGCGGGTGATGGCCGAGAGTTCGGCGACGGTGAGCTCTTCCCGTTCCAGCAGGGCCAGCAGGCGCACCCGGGTAGGATCGGCCAGCACCTTCAGGCAGGCCGACCAGGCGTCCAGGTCCATGATCTATCCTTTCATCCGGATTCAGAGATATGTGAAGCCTAGGCCCGAGCCCGGCCTTGCGTCAAGGCGTGCGCCGTACCGTGTCGCGGGCTTGCGTACGGCGTCTCGACGGTCACAGCCGGTACAATGCCGCCCTTGCCCCCGAGCAGCGAGGACGTGACGTGGATTTCCGATTCACCGAAGAGCAGCTGATGATCCAGGACGTGGCGCGCCGGATCGCCCAGGAGAAAATCGCCCCCAGTGCCGAGCACTTCGATCGTAGCGGCGAGTTCCCGCTGGAGAACATCCGGACGCTCGGCGAGAGCGGTCTGATGGGCATCGAGGTGCCGGCCGAGTACGGCGGCGCCGGCATGGACCCGATCAGCTACGTGCTGGCGATGATCGAGGTGGCTACGGCCGACGCTGCCCATTCGACCATCATGTCGGTGAACAACTCGCTGTTCTGCAACGGCATCCTCACCAACGGCAACGAGGAGCAGAAGCAGAAATACGTGCGGGCTATCGCCGAGGGGCGCGAGATCGGTGCCTTCGCCCTGACCGAGCCGCAGTCCGGTTCCGACGCCACCGCCATGCGTTGCCGCGCGGTCAGGCAGGCCGACGGCAGCTACGTGGTCAATGGCAAGAAGAGCTGGATCACGTCCGGCCCGGTGGCCAAGTACATCGTGCTGTTCGCACAAACCGATCCGGACAAGGGTAGCCGTGGTATCACCGCCTTCCTGGTGGATACCGCCAAGCCGGGCTTTCATCGCGGCAAGACCGAACCCAAGCTCGGCATCCGCGCCTCTGCTACCTGCGAGATCGAGTTCCAGGACTACGTGGTCGCCCCGGAAGAGGTGCTGGGCGAGGAGGGTCAGGGCTTCAGGATCGCCATGAGCGTGCTCGACGCCGGCCGTATCGGCATCGCCAGCCAGGCCATCGGCATCGCCCGCGCCGCCTACGAGGCCACCCTCGCCTACGTGAAGGAGCGCAAGGCCTTCGGCCAGCCGATCGGGGCCTTCCAGATGACCCAGGCCAAGATCGCCGACATGAAGTGCAAGCTGGACGCGGCCCTGCTGCTGACCCTGCGCGCCGCCTGGCTCAAGGGGCAGGGCCAGCGCTTCACCACCGAGGCATCGGTGGCCAAGCTGACCGCTTCCGAGGCGGCGATGTGGATCGCCCATCAGGCTGTGCAGATCCACGCGGGCATGGGGTATTCCAAGGAAATGCCCATCGAGCGCTATTTCCGCGACGCCAAGATCACCGAGATCTACGAGGGCACCAGCGAGATCCAGCGCCTGGTGATCGCCCGCAACGAAACCGGGCTGCGCTGAGCTCCACCGCCCGCCCGGTTTCCGTACCCGGGCGTACCCGGAAGCCCCGCTGAACCGGGGCTTCGAGCCTTGCGTCATGGCTGGCCGGGGCGAGGGGGCAGGGCTACAATTCGCGACTTTATCCACGCCCCGCGAGCAAGCAGTCCATGAACGCCACCGCCCTGGCCTCCGACGACTCCATAGATGCCGTAGTCTCCGCCCTGCCGAAACGGCTGCCCGCCTCCGAGCTGGCCCGGCTGGAGAGCTTCGTCAGGGCGTTCTACCGACGCTTGCCCCAGGACGAGATGGCGGCCCGGCCAGCGGCGGAGTGGGCGGCGGCAGCGGCTTCGTTCTTCGCCTTTGCCGGCCGGCGCGAACCGGGCCGGCCCAGCATCGCGGTACTGAATCCGAGCCTGGCGGTGGACGGCTTCGAAAGCACCCACACGGTGGTGCGTATCGCCAACGACGACATGCCCTTTCTGGTGGACTCGGTTCGCATGGCCCTGGCCCAGTTCGGTCTGGGCCTGCACCAGATCGTGCATCCGGTGATAGAGGTGCGGCGCGGCGAAGCCGGCGAGCTGCTGGCGGTGGGCGAGGGCAATGCCGAATCGTACATGCACCTGGAAGTCGATCGCCTTGCCGATCCGGAGCGCATGCAGGCCCTGGCCGACGCCATCCTGGCGGTACTCGCCGACGTCCGTGCCGCCGTCGCCGACTGGCAGCCGATGCGGGAACGGATGTTGGCCATTGCCGAGCGCCTGGAAAACAGGGACATGCCGGTGGAACCGGCGGCGCGCGCCGAGGCCCGGGATTTCCTCCGCTGGGCCGCCGACAACCATTTCACCTTCCTGGGTTACCGCGAGTACGAGGTGCGCGATCGCCAGCTCTGCCCGGTGCCGGGCACCGGCCTGGGCCTGCTGCGCGGCAAGGACGACAAGGCCAAGTCGCGACCGGTGGCCGGCCTGGCGGCCGCCGACCTGCCGCCCGGCACCCGCAAGGAAGTGCTGATCCTGACCAAGACCAATGCCCGCGCCACCGTACACCGGCCGGGTTACATGGATTACATCGGCGTACTGGAGTTCGATGCCGAAGGCAGGGCGGTGCGCGAGTGCCGCTTCCTGGGTCTGTACACCTCCAGCGCCTACAACCGCAGGCCCTGGGACATCCCGGTGGTGCGGCAGCGTTACGAGTACGTGATGTCACAGTCGGGCCTGCCGCTGAACAGCCACAGCGGCAAGGCCTTGCGCCATATCCTGGAAACGCTGCCGCGGGACGAGCTGTTCCAGTCCGGGGCCGAGGAGCTCAAGGCCACCGCCATGGGTATCCTCGGCCTGCAGGAGCGGGCCCGCACCCGCCTGTTCCTGCGCCGCGACCGTCATGGGCGCTTCTTCTCCGCCCTGGTCTACATTCCGCGCGACCGCTTCAACACCAGCGTCCGCAATCGCATCGAAGCCGTGCTGATGCGCGAATTGCAGGGCGAGCGGCTCGACCACGCCGTGCAGATCGGCGAGTCGCCGCTGGCGCAGCTGCATCTGGTGATCCGCCCGGCCGCCGGCGCCCGGGTCGAGCCCGACCATGCCCGGCTGGAAGCCGAGGTCGCCCGGATCGTGCGCGACTGGCACGACGAGCTGCGTGAGGTGCTGGTGCGCGAACTGGGCGAAGTCGAAGGCCTGCGCCTGGCCCAGCACTTCGGCAAGGCCCTGCCGGCCGGTTACATCGAGTCGGTATCGCCGGAGTCGGCCGCCGCCGATGTCATCCAGCTGTCGCGGCTGAGCGGTGCCGAGGACCAGCGGGTGTCCTTCTTCCGGCATGGCGATCAGCTGCGGCTGAAGCTGTTCCGCCGCTCCGGCGACCTGGCCCTGTCCGACGTGCTGCCCGTGCTCGAGAACCTGGGCCTGCGCGTCCTGACCGAACATCCCTACGAGCTGGCGTTGGCCGAGGGCAGCGTGCACATCCAGGATTTCGAGGTGCAGCCGCTGGCGGGCGATGTGGATGTCGAGGCCGCACACCGGCCGTTCGAGCAGGCCTTCGAGGCAGTCTGGCGCGGCGAGGCCGAGAACGACGGCTTCAACCGCCTGCTGCTGAGCGCCAGGCTGGAGTGGCGCGACATTGCCATGCTGCGTGGCTACACCCGCTACGCCCAGCAGACCGGCGTGCCGTTCTCGCAGCAGTACATGGAAGAAGCGCTGCAGCGTTATCCGGTGATCGCGCGCTTGCTGTACGAGCTGTTCGAGGCCCGCTTCGAGCCGGGTCGCGAGGTGCCCCTCGACGCCGCCGGTCAGAAGGCGCTGCACGACCAGATCGCCTGGGTGCTGCCGTGCGAGCAGCGTCAGGCGCTGGACACCATCCCCCAGGAAATCGCCGCCGCCCGCACGCTCGATCGTCAGGCCCAGGTGGACGCCATCACCGATGCCCTGGAGATCCTGCTCGACCGTCTGGTCGGCAGCATAGACGACGATCGCATCCTGCGTCGGTATATGGCGCTCATCAACGCCACCCTGCGCACCAACTTCTTCCAGAAACGGGACGGGCGCCATCGCGACTACATTTCCTTCAAGTTCGACCCGGCCAGGGTTCCGGAGCTGCCCAAGCCGGTTCCTTACCGCGAGATCTTCGTCTACTCGCCGTATGTGGAAGGCGTGCACCTGCGCTTCGGCCCAGTTGCCCGCGGCGGATTGCGCTGGTCCGACCGGCGCGAGGATTTCCGTACCGAGGTGCTGGGCCTGGTCAAGGCGCAGATGGTGAAAAACACGGTGATCGTTCCGGTCGGCTCCAAGGGTGGCTTCGTCGTCAAGCGGCCGCCGGCAGGCGGCGACCGTGATGCCGTGCTGGCCGAGGGCATCGCCTGCTACAAGCGTTTCATAAGCGGGATGCTCGACATCACCGACAATCTGGTGGACGGGCAGGTGGTGCATCCGCAGGACGTGGTCCGGCACGACGGCGACGATCCCTACCTCGTGGTCGCGGCCGACAAGGGCACTGCCAGCTTTTCCGATATCGCCAACTCGATCTCGGCCGAGTATGGCTTCTGGCTGGGCGATGCTTTCGCTTCCGGTGGCTCGGTCGGCTATGACCACAAGGGTATGGGCATTACCGCCAGGGGCGCCTGGGAGTCGGTGAAGCGCCATTTCCGCGCGCTCGGCATTGACAGCCAGAGCCAGGATTTCACCTGCGTGGGCATCGGTGACATGTCCGGCGACGTGTTCGGGAACGGCATGCTGCTCAGTCGCCACATCCGCCTGGTGGCCGCCTTCGACCACCGGCATATCTTCCTGGACCCGAACCCGGACGCGGCGCGCAGCTATGCCGAGCGCGAACGCATGTTCCGTCTGCCGCGCTCGAGCTGGGATGACTACGACCGGGCGCTGATCTCCGAGGGCGGCGGCGTCTACCCGCGCTCGCTCAAGGCCATCGCCGTCAGTCCGCAGGTGCGGGAAGCCCTGGGCATCGACCCCTCGGTCGAGCAGATGAGCCCGACCGAGCTCATGAATGCCATCCTCAAGGCGCCGGTGGACCTGCTATGGAACGGCGGGATCGGCACCTATGTGAAGGCCAGCAGCGAAAGCCACGATGAGGTGGGCGACCGTGCCAACAACGGCCTGCGCGTCAACGGCAATGAGCTGCGCTGCCGGGTGGTCGGCGAAGGCGGCAACCTTGGCCTGACCCAGCGCGGCCGCATCGAGGCAGCGATGAACGGCGTGCTGCTCAACACCGATTTCATCGACAACTCGGCCGGTGTGGACACTTCCGATCACGAGGTGAACATCAAGATCCTGCTGTCGGCGCCGGTGGCCAGGGGCGAACTCAGCCAGGAGCAGCGCAACCGGCTGCTGGCCGACATGACCGACGAGGTCGCCGAGTTGGTGCTCAACGACAACTACCGACAGAACCAGGCGATAAGCCTGATGGAGCGGATGAGCGCCGCCCGACTGGGTTCCTTCGGCCACTTCATGCGGACGCTGGAATCGCAGGGTCTGCTCGACCGCGGCATCGAGTTCCTGCCCAGCGATGCCGAGTTGGCCGAGCGCAAGGCCCGTGGACTTGGCCTGACCCGGCCGGAGCTGAGCGTGCTGTTGAGTTACGACAAGATCGTCGTATTCAACCAGATGCTGGACTCGGACGTGCCGGAAGATCCGTACCTCGGAAAGGAACTGGTCCGCTATTTCCCCAGGGCTCTGCAGGACCGCTTCGCCGCCGACATGGAAAACCATCGGCTGCGCCGCGAAATCATCGCCACTGCTGTCACCAACTCGACGATCAACCGCATGGGCGCGACGTTCCTGCTGCGCATGCAGGAAGATACCGGTCAGTCCGCCGGCCAGATCGCCAAGGCCTTCACCATCAGCCGCGAAGTGCTGCAGGCGCGCGAGCTGTGGGCGGCGATAGACGCGCTGGACCTGCAAGTGCCGGAGTCGGCCCAGCTCGACGCCCTGCTGGAAATCTGGCATCTGCAGCGGAGCATGACCCGCTGGCTGCTCAACCGCCCGGGCGGCGGCCGACTGGAGATCGCCGAGAAGGTGGATCGCTACGCCGGCGGCGTGGCAGCGCTGCGGGCAGCGCTGGACCGGGTACTGCCGGAGGAATCGGCGCGATCCCTGGCCGGGTCGCGGGCCCGCTGGCAGGAACTGGGCTTCCCGAGCGGATTGGCTGGCGCTTTTGCCGGCCTGCCCTATCTGGCCTACGCCCTGGACATCGTCGAGATCTCCATCGAGCGCCACATGCCGGTGGACAAGGTCGCCGCTGCCTACTTCGCCCTGGGCGACGCCCTGCACACTGCCTGGCTGCTGGAGGCGGTGGAAGGGCTGCCGGTCGAGGGTCGCTGGCATGCCCAGGCGCGCGGCGTCTTGCGCGATGAACTGCAGGCGCAGCAGCGGGCCCTGGTCGGGCAGGTGCTGGCGGCGGGGCAGGGTGAACCGCTGGAGCGGGTGCAGGCCTGGCTTTCCCGCGACGATGCCAACCTCCGTTACACCCTGGGCATGTTCGCCGACATGCGCAACCTGCGCGGCATGGACTATCCGACCCTGTCGGTGGCGGTTCGCCGGCTGGCCCAGCTGGCCCAGGCCTGAGGCCGGGCAGCCCCGGGGCGCTACCGCCGGTCGCGCCCCCGGCCGGACCTGAAGTACCCTGCGTGCATGAGCCTGCCACCGGTCCCGCGCATCGCTTTCCTTGCCAGTCCGACTCCCGAGGCCGAGGCGGCCAGGGCGAAACTGGCCGCCAGGCATGGCGCGTGCGAGCCGGCCGATGCCGATGTCATCTGCGCGCTCGGCGGCGATGGCTTCATGCTGCATACCCTGCATCGCTACGGTGGGCTCGGCCGGCCGGTGTACGGCATGAAGCTGGGCTCGGTCGGGTTCCTGATGAACCAGCATCGGCCCGACGATCTGGTCGAGCGCCTGCACGCGGCCGAACCGACCGTGCTGAGGCCGCTGGAAATGGTGGCCAGTTCCGATTCCGGCGCCACCACGCATGCCCTGGCCTACAACGAGGTGTCCCTGCTGCGGCAGACCCGCCAGGCCGCGCACCTGCGCATCTACCTGAATGGCCAGCAACGCCTGGAGGAGCTGGTTTGCGACGGCATCATCGTTTCCACCCCGGCCGGTAGCACCGCCTACAACTTTTCCGCGCACGGGCCGATCCTGCCGCTCGGTTCCCAGGTGATCGCCTTGACGCCGATCGCAGCGTTCCGGCCGCGACGCTGGCGCGGCGCCATCCTGCGGGCGGACACCGAGGTGCGTCTTGAGGTGCTGGACCGTTACAAGCGTCCGGTCAGCGCCACGGCCGACTCCCACGAAGTACGCGATGTGGCGGAAGTTCGTGTGCGGGAGTCGCTCGAGCGTACCGTGACCCTGCTGTTCGACCGCGAACACAACCTCGAAGAGCGTATCCTCAACGAGCAGTTCCAGGCCTGAGACCGTTTCATCGCCTGGGGCCCTCCGCCTGAAGCCCGCCCACATGGTCACGTCCCATCCATCGCAGCCTCCTGGACGACTGGTGGTGGCCATCACCGCCCGGGCCCTGTTCGATCTGGAGGAGAGTCATGCCGTCTTCCAGAAGGCGGGCCTGGAGGCCTATGCCGATTACCAGCGCCAGCGCGAGCACGAGGTGCTGGCCCCCGGCATCGCCTTCCCGCTGGTGCGCAAGTTGCTTGCCCTGAATGAGGGCGCGCCGCCGGATAGCCCGCGGGTCGAGGTGGCGCTGCTGTCGCGCAACTCCTCCGATACCGGCCTGCGCATCTTCAACTCGATCAGGCACTACGGCCTGGGCATCATCCGGGCGGTTTTCACCAGCGGCAACGAGGTGTGGCCATACATCAAGCCGTTCGGTGCGCAGCTCTTCCTCTCGGCCAATCCGGCTTCGGTGCGCGCGGCACTGGAGAACGGTGTCGCCGCCGCAACCATCCTGCCGTCCAAGGCTCCCGAGCGTTCGCATCCCCAGCTGCGCATTGCCTTCGACGGCGACTCGGTGATCTTCGATGACGAAGCCGAGCGCATCTCCAAGACTTCGGGACTGGCGGCTTTTCACGACAACGAAACGAGTCGGGCGCGGGAACCGCTTTCGGGCGGCCCGTTCCGCGCCTTCCTGGCGGCGCTGCACGACCTGCAGGCGGCGTTCCCGGCCGGCGAGGACTCGCCAATTCGAACCGCCCTGGTCACCGCCCGTTCGGCGCCGGCGCACGAGCGGGTCATTCTGACCTTGCGCGAATGGGGCGTGCGCCTGGACGAGGCCATGTTCCTCGGCGGCCGCGACAAGGGGCCGTTCCTGGAAGCCTTCGGCGCCGATATCTTCTTCGACGACAGCCGCCATAACGTCGAGAACGCCCGTCGCCACGTCGCCACCGGCCATGTGCCCTTCGGCGTCACCAACGAGGACTAGTGCCCGGCACCGGCACTAGGTCCGGAACTGGCGCCGTGCCAGCCAGATCGCCCAGGCCAGGGCCGTTGCCGCCGCCCCCAGGGTGAAGGCCAGCGCGCCGCCGCCGGCGCTTTCCCAGGCCAGCGCCGCCATCGCCGCGCCCAGCACGCCACCGAAGCCCTGGCTGAAGCCGAAGAACAGGCTTTGGCCGGCGCCGGCGCGCCGCCCCGGGAAGAAGCCGGCCATCAGTTGCATGCAGCAGGCGTAGAAGGTGGCGAAACTCAGCGCGTGGCTGGCCTGGGCCAGGGCCATCAAGGCCAGGGAGTCGGCAAAGAATGCCGTCAGCAGCCAGCGCAGCACCGTCACCGCCAGGCAGGCGCCAAGCAGCGCGCCAGCGCCGAAGCGGGCAATCAGGCGCGGCGCCTGCCAGAACATCAGGATCTCGATCAGCACGCCCAGGGCCCAGAGCCCACCGATGGCCGCGCCCGAATGTCCATGCGCCTGCATGTGCAGGGTGTAGAACACGTAGAAGGGCCCAAAGCCCGCCTGCATCAGCAGCGCCACCAGCAGGAAGCGGCGAACGCCGGGACGCCTCCACAGGTGCCCGCCCGCATCGGCCGCCGCCGCAGGCGCTGGCGGCGTGTCGTCCCGGTGCCACCAGGCCGCGACCAGCATGGCCAGGAACAGCGGCAGGCTCAGCAGCGGGAAGCTGGTGGCGCCGAAGCGGTCCATCAGCGCGCCATAGCTGCCGGCCACCAGCAGGAACCCGATCGAACCCCAGACCCGCAGCCGGCCGTACAGGTCGGGACGTGGCCCCAGTGCCGTCAGCGTCATCGCCTCGAACTGCGGCATCACCGCGTTGTAGAACAAACCGAACACCGCCATCACCGCCAGCACCGCCCAGGCCTCGCGGGTGAACAGGAAGCCGGCAAAGCTGAGCAGGGTTAGCAGGCAGCCGGCCAGGAACCAGCGACCGGGGCGGGCACTGCGGCCGGTGAGGGCGGCCCAGACCGGAGGCGCGAAGATGCGCGTGCCGTACCACAGCCCCAGCATGCCGCCGACCACGTAGCCGCCGTGGCCCAGACCGTCCACCCAGCGGCCGATGTAGGGCGTGTAGGCGCCCAGCGCCGCGTAGTAGCAGAAGTAGAAGGCCGAGAAGCGATGCAGCCGCGGGTCCATGTCGGCTCCGGCAAAGGAAACGGCCGGACCCCTGCGGGCCCGGCCGTCGCCATTATCGCCTCGTCGTGTCTATTGGCGCAGGGCCAGCTCCCGGGTCTCGAGGGTGCCCATGCGCGACTGGTCCTTCAGCTCCAGGTGCCGGACTTCGAAGGGCGCGCCGTAGCCCGGCGGCAGCAGGCGGACGCCGAAGGGCAGGGACAGCTTGCGCGACCCCGGCTGCAACCAGCGTGCCGTGTGCGCCTGCGCCACCGGCCGCGCCACGCCGTCCGGCCCGGTGGCGTAGAGCGTGCCCCGCAGCTCGTAGCGCCCGGCTGCCGCCACCTGTACCGGCAGTTCCACGTGCAGGGTCCGGGCATCGAGGCGGTAGCCGCCAGCCAGCCGGGCGGTCGGCCGGCTGATCTCGATGGCAGTACGGGCCTCACGCTGCACGACCTGGCCGCCGTCCACCGCGCCGGCGAACACGTGCACCTCCCACAACCCCGGCACTGCGCTCCCCTGTATCGGCGCCGACAGGTGGGCAACACCCTTGCGCAGCTGCAGGGGAAACCGTTGGCCATCGGGCGAGACCAGTTCGGCCTCCAGCCGGGAGGCGCCAAGCCGTTGTCTGCCCCGCGACAGCGCCACGGCGACTTCCAGCGACTCGCCCGCGAGCGCACGCGGCCGCTCGGCCTGGATGCTGAGCACGTAAGGGCTGTCCGGCTCGAACACGTGCACCAGGTAGCGGCCCCTGGCCTCCGGCACCTGCAGTTGGAATCGGCCGCGACCATGCGAAGCCGCCAGTTGCAGTACCACCGAGCCCTCTGGCACCGCCATGCCGGCGGCCCGCAGCTCGGCGGCCGCTGCCCGGCGCTGGAAGCTCTCGGCCTCGGCCAGCCAGCGCCCGCCCCTGCCCACCCGCACGCCACCCGCCGGCACCGGCCGGGCGCCGGTTTCCGGGCTGATGCGGATCACCGCGCCCGGCGCGGTCGTGTCGATGTCCAGGCCGCGACGCAGTTGTCCCGCCTCGGCCACGAGCCAGTACTCCCGGCTCTCGGCCCGGTGCGCCACCGCCGCGGTGATCTCCTCCGCCGGGTCCAGCGCCCAGGCGAACTGCACCGGCGCGCGTTCCACCGCACGTTCCGGCAGAGGTGCCGACACCAGGCTGGCGGGGCGAAGATCGCCGGCACCAGCGGGCAGCAGTTCGCCCGCCTGCACGCCGGCGGCGAGCAACAGGGAGAGGCAGCTCAGGATTCGGTACGTCCTCATGGCTCAGTTCCTCATGTCGGCGCGCAAGATGGAATCCAGGCCGAAGCAGGCCCGGCGGCTCTGGTTGTGCGACAGCGGTTCGCGACCGGCCATGCGCGCCTTGTCCTGAAACCAGACGTAACCGGCGGCCGATTGGCTGGAGCACTCAAGGAAACCGTCGGAACAACTGCTGAGCCACAGCTGCGTGGTCTCCAGGCCGACGTTCTCGAAGTAGCCGCCGCAATAGCTGTCCGCATCCCAGATCGCCGAGTCCACGTCGGTGCCGACGACGCTGCGGAAGGGCTTGGGCAGGGCAGGGCGGCCGGATGTGCCGTACAGCCAGTTGGCGTTGTAGCTGGCCATCCAGCCGGTCTGTTGCATGCGCACGGCGTCGTTCTTGTAACCCAGCAACCAGCCGACCGAGCTCTCGAACACGTTTCCGGCGATGACGGCATCCGCCAGCGGCGTGCCGGCCGAGGACGGCGCCAGCGCATTGACGCGGACGATGCGGTTGATGATGTTCGGATAACGGCTGTCCCAGGTCGGGTTGCTCATGATCCAGCGCACGACATTGCCGCCATTGCTGTGGGTGATCACGATCAGGCGGGTGATGCCGCGTTGGTTGATGAAGCGGGTCAGCTGCTCGGCCAGGCAGCCGGCGGCAGCGTCGTGCCACATGTACTGGGTGAAGTCGCAGTTGATGACGACGTAATTGCCCGGATCGGCCAGTCCGCCGCGGATGTTGTTGACGAAGGGCGGCTTCCAGTAGTCGTTGTAGGCGTCGGTCTGTTTGCCGGTGCCGTGCACGAAGGCGACGCCGGTGTTGGCCTGGCACAGGCCGGAAAAGGCCGCCAGGGCGGCCAGCAGGATCCAGCGCATCTTCCCTCCCCAGGTTTCGATGCGGAACGCGCCGTCCCCGTCCTTGCGTTCATCGCGCCCGGATGGAACCGGCGCTCCCCTGCGCCGGCGTACGGTCCGCAGAGTGAACACCCAACTTGCTGATAGTCAACAACTTTTCGTGCTGCAATGCGGCAGCGTATGGTGCGCCACCTCCGCGAACCTTCGCCGGTGCCTGCCTCCAAGCCAACAGGCCGCCAGGCCATGCGCCACTACATGTACCGGCGAGCCGCGAGGAAGGCCGAGGCCCTGACCCGCGAACCCAGAACGATCCGCGCCCATCCGCGTGAACCTGCGTCGAAAGACCTGTCTCCCCCACCGACGACCTCGCCGGCAGCGCAAGCCCGCTCAGAACTCGAGGTCGAGCGCCGCGCAGAGGTAATCGACCAGCGGCGCCAGGCCGGAGAATCCGCGAGCCACCGCTTGCCGCAAGCGCGGCCCCAGCACGGTCCCGTCGTCGAGCGCCATGCCGGCGGTGAAATCCTTGCGCTTGATGTCCTCGATCAGCGGGTGATCGGCCGGAAAACCCCGCGGCGGACGCAGCAGCGAATCGCCCCACATTTCGTACCGTCGCCGGAACGAAGGCGAATGCACCGCCGCCCGCCACCCGGCCGGGTTGTCGGCGATGAAGACGCGCAGGCGCCGCTGCACCTCCGGCTCCGGATGCCAGATGCCGGCGCCGAGAAAACTGTTGCCCGGCTGGATGTGCAGATAGAAGGACGGCGAGGCCACCTCGCGCCGGCGCTCGTGGAAGAAGCGCGCGCCGCCCCAGGTCTTGTACGGTGTCTTGTCGGCCGACCAGCGGGTATCGCGGTGGATGCGGAACAGCGAACCGCCATTGCCGCGCGGATCGGCCCGGTAATGCGGGCTGATCGCGGCGAGGTCCGGTTGCAGGTCGGCGATCAGGCGCAGGAAGGGCTGCTTCAGGTGTTCGTCGTAGTCCCGGCGGTGCCGTTCGAACCAGGCCTTGTTGTTGTTCCTGGCCAGCTTGCGCAGGAAGAGGAAGGTCTTGTCGGTGAAATAGCGGCTCATGCCAGCTCCCGCTCCAGGTCAAGGCCCCAGGCCTCCAACGCATCCAGCAGGGCCTGGCCCGGGCCGGTCGGGGTGATGGCGCGCAGGCGAGCGATCTCGGCCCGGTAGCTGTCGAAATCGTATTCGGAAAGCTCGCTGCCCGCCGACAGGCGATGCCGGCGGTAGCTGTCCCAGCGCTCGCGTTCCTTCGCGTCCAGGGATTCTGGCCAGTTGCGGGCGCGGTAGCGGAACAGCAGCTCGGAATAGCGCGGGTCGTCGAAGCGCGATCCGTAGGCGGGCAGCTCGGCCAGCGGCGCGCTGCGCACCTGCGGGAACAGGCGGCGGTCGTGTTCGCTGGGGAAACCCTCGTAGAGGGCGGCGTCGGCATCGGCCGGGTCGCGGCGGGCTTCTTCGGTGAAGACCTGGCGGACCTTCTCGGCCAGGCCGGGTGCCTTGCGCAGGCGCTCGGCGCGGGCCAGCGCAAGGTCGCGGTCAAGGCCCAGGCGCCGGAAATCCTGCTCGCGCAGGTGCGCCAGCGGCACCAGCACCGGGCATCTGTTGGTGTGCACTTCCTTGAGCGGCACCCGCTGCTCGCCCTCGGGCAGGTCGGCGGCCGGCGTGTAGAGGCGGTCGGCGATGTCCTCCGGGGAAAGCGACAGCAACGCGTCCAGGGCCTCGTCGCTGTCCAGGCTGCAGACCAGCACCCGCGAATCGATGCGTGGATGCCGCGCCACCGGCGCCACCAGGGCCGAGCAGTGCCGGCTGGCGGGATAACGCGAGGAGACGTGCAGCACCGGCGTCATGCCTGCCACGTCGAGCAGGCCGGCGACCTTGCGCTTGTCACGGAAGCCAAGCGCGTACTCCCACAGTCTCGGCTGCGCCGCCCGGAACCTGCGCGCCAGGCCGAGCAGGGCGCGGACGTCACTCAGGGCTTCGTGTGCCTCGCCTTCGCGCACGCCGTTGGCACGGGCCAGGTCCTCCAGCCTGAAACTGGGTGCGCCATCCTCGCGCAGCGGCCATTCCATGCCTTCCGGACGCAGGGCCTCGGCCATGCGCAGCACGTCCAGCAGGTCCCAGCGCGAGTTGCCGTTGCGGTACTCGCGCTCGTAAGGGTCGTGGAAGTTGCGGTACAGGCCGAAGCGGACGAACTCGTCGTCGAAGCGGATAGAGTTGTAGCCGACCGTGCAGGTGCCGGGCTGGCCCAGTTCCTCGGCCAGGCGGGCGAAGAACTCCGCCTCGCGCAGGCCCTCGGCCAGCGCCTGTTGCGGGCTAATGCCGGTGATCAGGGAGGACTCGGGCGAGGGCAGCAGGTCGCGGGCCGGCTGGCAGTACAGGCTGATCGGCTCGCCGATCTCGTTGAGCTCGGTATCGGTGCGGATGCCGGCGAACTGGGCGATACGGCTGCGGCGCGGATCCCTGCCGAAGGTTTCCAGGTCGTACCAGAGGAAGCTGGCGGCCATCGGGGCGGGTCGTCAATTCAGGCCCAGGGCCGTCAGGCGCCGTCGAACCTCGGCATCGGCAGCAACGAGGTTCACCTGCTCCAGCCTGTCCAGCCCGCGGGTGGATTCGACCAGGATCTCCCGTTGCACCCGCCCGCGTTCCAGCGCGGTGGCGTAGGGCACGCGGGTGAAGCTGACCATCGAGTAGCGCGGCACGAACACGCCGGGATGGCGTTCGGCCAGGGTGCGTTCCAGTTCCCGTTGCAGCAGGAAATCCGGGTCGTCCACCCGGTCGCGCATCTCGATGTAGTTCTCCAGCGCCATGTGCTGGATGGCCTCGGCATTGGGCCGGCGCTCGGCCTCGAAGGCGGCGAAGGCGCTGGCAAAGTCCGGCGCCTCGCCCAGGTGCCGGTCAAGCGCCACGCAATCCTCGAAGGCGCAGTTCATGCCCTGGCCGTGGAAGGGCACCATGGCGTGGGCGGCGTCGCCCAGCAGCACCGCCTGGCCGCCCAGGTGCCAGCGGTCCAGGTAGAGCGTACCGAGCACGCCGATCGGATTGCCGGTCCAGTCGCGGTCGAACTCCGGGATGAGCGGCAGGGCGTCGGCGAAATCGCGCTCGAAGAAGGCGCGGGCCGCCGCCAGGTCGGGCAGGGTGGCGAAGGAGGGATGTTCGCCCTCGTTGGGCAGGAACAGGGTGACGGTGAAGGTGCGCTCGGTATTCGGCAGGGCGATGCACATGTAGCCGCCGCGCGGCCAGATGTGCAGGGCATTGGGCTCGATGCGGAAGCCGCCGTCCTCGCCGGGCGGGATCTCCAGTTCCTTGTAGCCGTGGCCCAGCGGCTCGAAGCGCTCGCCCAGGTCCAGGCGCTTGGCCATGGCGGCGCGCAGGCCGGAGCCGGCGCCGTCGCAGCCGAGCAGGGCCTCGAAGCCGACCTCATGGGCGCAACGGTCGTGGTCGTCGACGAAGCGGGCAAGGCCGGCGTCGAAATCCACGTCCAGCAGGCGCCGGTTGAAATGGAGGCAGGCTCCGGCGGCTTCGGCGGCGTCGAGCATGGCCAGGTTGAGGCGGCCCCGGTGTACCGACCAGATCACCTCGCTGTCGTCGCGGCCGTAGCGCTGCAGCATGGTTTCGCCGCCCAGCGGGTGGACCATCCGCCCGCGCATCATGATGGCCTGGGCCAGCACGGTTTCGGCCAGGCCGGCCTGGCGCAGGGCGTGCAGGCCACGTTCGGCCAGGGCCAGATTGATCGAGCGGCCACCCTCGTAGCCGCGCCGGCGTGGGTCGGGTCGCTTCTCGTAGACGTCCACGGCCCAGCCGCGCCGGGCCAGCAGGGTGGCCAGCAGGGCGCCGGCCAGGCCGGCGCCGACGATGAGCAAAGGATTCTTGGGCTTCATGCCTGTGTTCCTCCGATGCCGGCCCAGGCCTCGACCTCGGCGACGAATCGGGCGATGTCGGTGAAACGGTTGTACAACGGCACCGGCGAAATGCGGATGACGTCCGGCTCGCGCCAGTCGCCGATCACACCACGTGCCATCAGGTGCTCGAACAGCTCGCGGCTGCGGCCGCGGCCGCCGCGCACCCGGATGGAGAGCTGGCAACCGCGCCGGGCCGGATCGGCCGGGGTAAGGATCTCCAGCACCCGGTCCAGGCGCGCGCGCACTTGCGCTTCCAGATAGCCGGTCAGGCGCCGCGAACGCTCGCGCAGGGCCGGCATGCCGACCTTCTGGAAGATCTCCAGCGAGACCCGCAGCGGCGCCAGGGCCAGGATCGGCGGATTGCTCAGCTGCCAGCCCTCGGCACCTGGCGTGGGCACGAACTCCGGGCCCATGCGGAAGCGGGTGGCCTGGTCATGGCCCCACCAGCCGGCGAAACGCGGCCGCTCGCTGCGGGCGTGGCGGGCGTGCACGAAGGCGCCGGCGACCGCGCCGGGGCCGCTGTTGAGGTACTTGTAGCTGCACCAGGCGGCAAAGTCGGCGCCGCTGTCGTGCAGGGCCAGGGGCAGGTTGCCGGCGCCGTGGGCCAGGTCGAAGCCGACCAGGCAGCCCTGCGCATGTGCCAGCCGCACCACTTCCTTCAGGTCGAAGGCCTGGCCGGTGCGGTACTGCACCCCGGGCCACAGCACCAGGGCGATACGCCGGCCGTGTTCGGCCAGGCAGCGCTCCAGCGAGGCCATGGAGATGATGCCGCCGGGCTCGTCCGGCTCCAGCTCGATCAGGTCGCGCTCCGGGTCGTAGCCGTGGAAGCGCAGTTGCGAGGTCACCGCATGTCGGTCGGAAGGAAAGGCGCCGGCCTCGATCAGGATTGCCGGGCGCTCCGGCGTCGGCCGGTAGAAGCTGACCATGAGCAGGTGCAGGTTCACCGTCAGCGTGTTCATGGCCACCACTTCACCCGGCCCGGCGCCGGCGATGGCGGCCAGGCCGTCGCGGACCTCGGCATGGTAGGGCATCCACGGGTGGCGGCCGCGGAAATGCGCCTCCACCGCCAGCCGTGCCCAGTCGTCCAGCTCCTGCAGCAGCGCCTCGCGGACGCCGCGCGGCTGCAGGCCGAGCGAGTTGCCGCAGAAATAGGCCTGCTCGCCGTCGCCGTGCGGCGGCACCAGGAACTCCTGGCGCAGGGCCGACAGCGGGTCGGCGGCGTCCAGGGCGGCCGGGTCGGCCTGCAGCCAATCGCCGTTCATTCGAACCTGGTTCGCGGCAGGCCCAGCCACTCGAGGGCAGTGCCGTGGTAGAGCCGGGCCTGTTCGGCCTCGGAGAGTTCCAGTGCGGCGATGCCGGCGCCCGGTTCCTGCTCGCCCAGCGGGAAGGGATAGTCGGTGCCCAGCATCACCCGTTCGCTGCCGACGGTGTCGAGCAGGTAGCGCAGGGCGCGCTGGTCGGCCACCCAGCTGTCGAAGTACAGGCGCGGCAGGTAGTCGCGCGGGTTGTGCGGATTGTCGGTCGCCACCAGGTCCGGTCGCATGCGGAAGCCGTGCTCGATGCGGCCGATGGTGTAGGGGAAGCTGCCGCCGCCGTGCGCCAGGCAGACCTTCAGGCGCGGGAAGCGCTCCAGCACGCCGCCGAAGATCAGGCAGCAGGCGGCCCGGCTTTGCTCGGCCGGCATACCGACCAGCCAGGGCAGCCAGTACTTGGGCATGGACTCGGCGCCCATCATGTCCCAGGGATGCACCAGGATGGCTGCGCCCAGGTCCTGTGCCGCCTCGAAGAATGGCTGCAGCTCGGGTGCGTCCAGGTTCCAGTCGTTGACATGCGAGCCGATCTGCACGCCCTGCAGGTCAAGCTGGTCCATGCAGCGTTCCAGTTCCTGGACGGCAAGGCGCGGCGACTGCAGCGGCACGGTGCCGATGCCGGCGTAGTGCCGCCGGTGTTCCCGGCAGGTGGCGGCGAGGTGGTCGTTGAGCGCCTGATGCAGTTCCAGGGCGTGCTGGGGCTTGGCCCAGTAGCTGAACATCACCGGCACCGTGCTCAGCACCTGCACCTGCACGCCGAAGGCGGCGTACTCGGCGATGCGCAGCTCCGGATCCCAGGTCTTGGGCCAGATCTCGCGGAAGAACTTGCCGTCCTTGTAGATGCGCGCCCGGCCGTCCTCGCCGTGGTGGATCACCGGGAAGCGCTGGTCGCCGTACTTCTCGGCCAGGTTCGGCCAGTGTTTCGGCAGGTAGTGGGCGTGGGTGTCAATCTTCAGCATCGTATTTCGCCGGCGCCGGGTTCAGGTGGCCGCAGGCCTTGCAGGTGCGGTGCTCGCGGGAGCGGTAGAAGCGCTCGAAGACGGCGCCGAACTGCGTCTCGATGTTCTCCAGGACGAAGAACTCCTCGTAGAGCTTGTGGTTGCAGCGCTCGCAATACCACAGCAGGCCATCCTTCTCGTGCGGCAGGCGCCTGCGTTCGATCACCAGGCCGACACCGCCCGGACCGCGCTGCGGCGAGTGCGGTACCCGCGGCGGCAGGTAGAAGATCTCGCCGGCGCGGATGGGGATGTCGCGCACCTTGCCATCTTCCTGGATGCGCAGGGTCATCTCGCCCTCGAGTTGGTAGAAGAACTCCGGGCCCTCGTCCCAGTGGTAGTCGGTGCGCTGGTTGGGACCGCCGACCACCATGATGATGAAGTCGCCGTCGACGATGCACTTGTTGCCCACCGGCGGCTTGAGCAGATGCCGGTGCTCGTCGATCCACTGCTGCAGGCTGAAGGCGGAACCCAGGTTCATCTCGGACCTCCTTGGCGCGCCGCTCAACGCGGCTCGGGGAACGCCGCCACGCACTTGAGCTCGATGGCGATCGGCGTGGGCAGGGCGCTGATGCCCAGCGTCGTGCGGCAGGGCGCCTTGTTGATGTCGGGGAAGTATTCGGCCCAGACCGCGTTGAAGGCCTGGAAGTCGCGGTGCATGTCGGTCAGGTAGACGGTCACGTCCACCAGCCAGTCCCAGCGGCAGTGGCTGGCCTCCAGCACCGCCCGGACGTTGGCGAAGACCGAGTGGCACTGGGTGACGATGTCGTAGTCCACCAGCTTTCCCGCCGGGTCATAGACGTTGCCCGGAATGACGTTGTTTCCCGGGGTGCGCGGGCCGATACCCGACAGGAACAGCAGTTGGCCGACCCTGCGCGCGTGCGGATAGCGGCCGACGGGCACCGGCGCGCCATCGGCGTGAATGCCCTCGATCATGCCTCCTCCTCCCGCCGCTCCCGGATGTGACGGATGGCCAGTTCGTATGCGGCGGAAAGCCCCTCGGCGGAATCGACTCCCATGCCGAGCTCCCGGACCAGGCCGTCGCGCAAGGAGTACACCCAGCCATGCACGCTCAGCTTCTGGCCGCGTGACCAGGCGTCCTGGACGATGGTGGTCTGGCAAACGTTCACCACCTGTTCGGCCACGTTCAGTTCGCACAACCGGGCATGGCGGGCCCGATCGGAGGCGGTTTCCGAGAGAAAGGCAGCGTGCTTGTGGGCGACATCGCCCACATGACGCAGCCAGTTGTCGGCCAGCCCGACCCGGGTACCGGTCAGCGTGGTGTGGACGCCACCGCAACCGTAGTGGCCCACCACCAGGATGTACTCGACCTTCAGCATGTCCACCGCAAACTGGATGGTGCTCAGGCAATTGAGGTCGGTGTGCACCACCACGTTGGCGATGTTACGGTGCACGAACACCTCGCCGGGCATGAGGCCGGTGATCTGGTTCGCCGGCACGCGCGAATCGGAACAGCCGATCCACAGATACCTGGGCGCCTGCAGCCTGGACAGGCGCTCGAAGAAGGTCGGGTCTTCGGCATTCATCGCCTCGGCCCAGGCCTTGTTCCTGTCCAGCAGTTCCTTCAGGGGCATGGATTCATTCCAGGCTGACGGTGACGTTTTTCGGCTCGGTGAAGAAGCGCATGGCCTCCCAACCGCCTTCGCGACCCAGGCCGGATTGCTTGACGCCGCCGAAAGGCGTGCGCAGGTCCCGGTTCAGCCAGGTGTTGATCCAGACGATGCCGGCCTGCAGGCGCGCCGCCAGCCGGTGGGCGCGGCCCAGGTCGCTGGTCCACAGGCTGGCGGCCAGGCCGTAGGGCACGGCATTGGCCAGGGCCAGGGCTTCCTCCTCTTCGTCGAAAGCCTGCAGGCTGACCACGGGGCCGAAAATCTCCTCGGTATTGGTCCGGCAGTCCTGGCCAAGGCCCTCGATCACGGTGGGGGCGACGAACCAGCCGCCGGCGCAGCGGCCCGGCACCTGCACCGGTTCGCCGCCGCAGAGGACGCGGCCGCCTTCGGCGCGCGCGACGTCCAGGCAAGCGAGCACCTTGTCGTAATGCGCCCGCGACACCAGCGGGCCCAGCTGCGTTGCCGGTTCCTGCGGATCGCCCGTGACCAGGGCGCGCACCTGCTCCAGCATGGCGTCGCGGAACTCGTCGTAGCAGCGCCGCTCGACCAGGATCCGCGAGCCGCAGAGACATATCTGTCCGCTGTTGAGGAAAGCCGAGCGGAGCACGGTGTCCAGCAGTTTCCCGCGCGGCGCATCGGCGAATACCAGGGTCGGGTTCTTGCCGCCGAGCTCGAGCGAAACCTTGCGCAGCCGCTGCGCGCAGGCCCGGGCGATCGCCGTGCCCACCGCAGTGCTGCCGGTGAAACTGATCGCCGCCACGTCCGGATGTTCGACCAGGGCCTGGCCAGCGCCGGGGCCGCGTCCGTGCACGATGTTGAGGACGCCAGCCGGGAAACCGATCTCCCGCGCCAGTTCGCCCAGCATCCAGGCGGTCACCGGGGTCACCTCGCTGGGCTTGCCGACCACGCAGTTGCCGGCCGCCAGGGCCGGCGCCAGCTTCCAGGTGAACAGGTACAGCGGCAGGTTCCAGGGACTGATCACGCCGGCCACGCCCAGCGGCTGGCGCAGCGTGTAATGCAGGGCGCCCGGCGCCGTGTGCGATTCGCTGGCGAACTGGGTGGCCGCGTGGGCGAAGAAACGCAGGTTGGCCACGGCGCGCGGGATGTCCAGGGTCCTGGCCAGGGACAGCGGCTTGCCGGAATCGCGCGATTCGGCGGCCGCGAATTCGTCCAGGCGTGACTCCAGCGCCGCGGCCAGTTTTTCCAGCCAGGCCGCGCGCTCGCCGGCGGCCAGGCCGGACCAGGCCGGGAAGGCCGCGCGGGCGGCGGCGACGGCGGCGTCCACGTCGGCGGCGTCACCGTCCGGGCAGCAGGCAAAGGCCTGGCCGGTGGCAGGCTCGAACACCTCGAGCCAGACGCCGCCGGCAGGCGGGCGGGCCTGGCCGCCGATCAGCTGGGAGAGCCGCAGGAACATGCCGCCAAGCTTACCCGTCGCGCCGCCCGTACGGACAGGTCGGGTTCGCGGTCTGCCGTGCCGGTGCCGGTTCCGCGGCGATCCGTGGCTGGCGTGGAAACGCTACGCGTCAGCCCTTGAGGACCGGCGGCACCTGCTGGGGCTCGTGGTATTCGAAGCCGAGCAGGCCGTCCTGGACGCGCGCGACCCGGGCCGGCACCAGGACGGCCCGGCCAGGCTCATCGAAGAAGATCAGCTGGACGATGTCCGCGACATCGAGCGTGCATGCCTCCGGCCGGAACAGGCCGCAGCCGCCCTCGGACAGGTCCACGACCTCGCCCAGCCAGGCGTCACCGCCACGCACGACGACGACCCGGGCGGCATAGGGGACACGGGTGGAGAAACGCTGGTCTTCCATCCCCGGAGACTCAGAGCGAACGGGTCCGGCCGCCGTCCACCGGCAGGTTGATGCCGTTGACGTAGGCGGCGGCGGGCGAGGCCAGGAAGGCGATGGCGGCGGCCACCTCGGCGGCTTCGGCGAAACGTCCGGCCGGCACCGTCGCCAGCATGGCCTGGGCGATCGCCTCGGGCGACCGGCCGGTGGCGGCGGCGCGTTCGGCCAGGATCTGCTCGAGCCGGCGGGTACGGGTGTAGCCGGGCAGCACGTTGTTGACGGTGATGCCGTGCGGCCCCAGCTCGCTGGCCAGGGTCTTGGCCCAGGCGGCGACGGCACCGCGAACGGTGTTGGACACGCCCAGGTTGGCGATCGGTTCCTTCACCGAGGTCGAGATCACGTTGACGATGCGACCCCAGCCGGCCGCCTTCATGCCGGCCAATACCGCCTGCACCAGGATCTGGTTGGCCACCAGGTGCTGGCGGAACACCTCGACGTAGCGCTCGGGCTCGGCCTCGTGCGCACTGCCGCCGGGCGGGCCGGCGGTGTTGTTGACCAGGATCTGCACCGGCCGCCCGACCACCAGGGCCGAAACCGCGGCGCGCAGGCCATCGCCGTCGCTGCTGTCGGCGGCGACGTGGCCGTGCCGCTGGCCGGCATGCACGCGCGGCAGGGCGGCTGCCACTTCGGCCAGTACCTCGGCCCGGCGCGCCAGCACGGTGACGTCGGCGCCCAGCCCGGCCAGGGCTTCGGCGGCGGCGCGGCCGATGCCTTCGGAGGCACCGCAGACCAGGGCGTGGCGGCCCTTGAGGTTCAGCTCCATGGACTCAGTCTCCCCGTTCGCGCCGTGCCAGCCGCTCCCGCATCAGTGCGGCTATCTCCCGGTCGGCCTCCCGGCTGCTGCCGGCCAGCGCGTCGGCGACACTGCGCATGTTGGCATCCGGGTGATTCTGGTTGAGCTTGAAGCTCAGTTCCACCCGGCGAACGTGCAGGACGAAGCCGACGATGCCCCTGAGCTGCGCCGTTTCGCGCTGGTCGTCCGGATTGAAGCGCCAGTCGCCGCCGACCGCCTCCTCGTGGCATTCGCCCAGCCCGGCGACCACCGCCGCCAGGAAGGTGGGGTCGGTGCTGGGTTCCAGCTCGCCATGCAGGTGCGCCACGGCGTAGTTCCAGGTCGGCACCCGTGCCCGTTCGGCCTTGTCCGGATACCAGCCCGGAGAGACATAGGCGTGCGGGCCGTGCACGATGGCCAGGGCCGGCCCGGCGTGGCGCGACTGCGGGTTGGCCCGCGACCAGTGGCCGCGCAGGCTCACCGATTCGCCCTCGCGCCGGTACAGCACCGGCAGGTGGCTGACAGCGGGGCTGCCGTCGGCCACCGTCACCAGGGTCACGAAAGCGTCGCGCGCGATCAGCGCGTCGAGCCCGGTCAGATCGGTTTCGGCGAAGTGGCGCGGCGTGAACATTCAGTCGCGCCCGGTCAGCGGGTTCTTCACCGGCCGGGTCATCTGCTCGCGCAGGGCCTCCTCGTCCTCGCCCCGCGGAGGCTCCAGCTCGTCCAGGTCCAGGCCCCAGGCGGCGGCGTCCTCTTCGTCCATGCCGTCCAGGGCGCGGAACTCCGCGTCCATCAGCGCGGCCCGGGCGATGTCCTCGCTTTCGTAGACGCTGGTGCGACCGTCGCAGTCCAGCACTTCGGCCACGCCGCTGTCGAGCACCCGCAGCCGGGCCCAGACCAGCATGCGCGGCAGCGAGGCCAGCCACCATTGGACCCTGTCGTCGGCGCCGCTCATTCCGAAGTCCTCACTGCAGGAGTATCAGTACCAGCACGCCCAGCGCGCCGGCCAGACACAGCCAGCCGCTGACCGCGACGATATTGCCCAGCGAGCGCAGGCCGGCGTCGGCCACTCCGGCGTGGCCCCAGCGCATCAGCCACCAGGAATAGGCCAGGCCGCCGTCTTCGGTGCCGGGCGCGAAGGGCAGACGGCGGTCCAGCTGCAGGCGGTGGGCCAGCACCCGGAAGCCGAAATGCGCCGGTCCGGCCGAACCCGTCAGGCCCAGCATCAGAAAGATCAGCAGCGAACCCGGACCGGTCTGCATGGTTCAGAAGGTGGCCAACCCGGGCGCGCGCGGGTAGGGGATGGCGTCGCGGATGTTGGTCAGGCCGCAGACGTAGACCACCAGGCGTTCGAAGCCCAGGCCGAAGCCGGCATGCGGCACGGTGCCGTAGCGGCGGAAATCGCGGTACCAGTCGTACTGCACCGGATCCAGGCCGAACTGCGCCATTCGCCGGTCCAGCACCTCCAGGCGCTCCTCGCGCTGACTGCCGCCGATGATCTCGCCGATGCCGGGCGCCAGCACGTCCATGGCGGCGACGGTCCTGCCGTCGTCGTTCAGGCGCATGTAGAAGGCCTTGATCTGCTCCGGGTAGTTGGTCACCACCACCGGCCGGCCGACGTGTTTCTCGGTCAGCCAGCGCTCGTGTTCGGTCTGCAGGTCCAGGCCCCACTCGACCGGAAACTCGAACTTCTCGCCGGATTTCTGCAGCAGCTCGACCGCCTCGCCGTAATCCAGGCGTTCGAAGGGGGCGTCCACGAAGGCCTGCAGGCGGCTGATGGCGTCCTTCTGCACCCGCTCGGCGATGAAGGCCATGTCGTCGCCGCGCTCTTCCAGCACCGCCCTGAACAGGTACTTCAGGAAGTCCTCGGCCAGCCGGGCGTCCTCGTCGAGGTCGGCGAAGGCGATCTCGGGTTCGATCATCCAGAACTCGGCAAGATGCCGGGTGGTATGGCTGTTCTCGGCCCGGAAGGTCGGGCCAAAGGTGTAGACCTTGCTCAGCGCCAGGCAGTAGGCCTCGACGTTGAGCTGGCCGGAAACGGTCAGGAAGGCCTCCTTGCCGAAGAAATCGCGGCTGAAATCCACCGAGCCATCCTTTCTCCGCGGCAGGTTGGCCAGGTCCAGGGTGGAGACCCGGAACATCTGGCCGGCGCCTTCGGCGTCGGACGTGGTGATGATGGGGGTATTGATCCAGTAGAAGCCGCGCTCGTGGAAGAAGCGGTGCACCGCCTGGGCCAGGCAGTGGCGGATCCGGGTGATGGCGCCGAACAGGTTGGTGCGTGGGCGCAGGTGGGCGACCTCGCGCAGGAACTCCAGGGAATGCGGTTTCGGCTGGATGGGGTAGGTTTCCGGGTCGTCCACCCAGCCGACCACCTCGATTGCCTCGGCCTGCAGCTCGAAGGACTGGCCCTGCCCCTGCGAGGGCACCAGCATGCCGGTGGCGATGACGGCACAGCCGGAGCCCAGATGCCGGATCTCGGATTCATAGTTGTGCAGGCTGGCCGGCGCCACCACCTGGATGGGGGCGAAGCAGGAACCGTCGCTGAGGTTGACGAAGCTCAGGCCGGCCTTGGAATCGCGTCGGGTCCGGACCCAGCCGCGCACCGTGACCTTCTCGCCCGGAGCGATCGCCCCGGACAGAGCCTGCTGGACGCTGACCACTGCCATCTTCTTGAATCCCCGGCCCCGCGGGCCCATCTGGCGAAGGAAGAGCGCAAGGATACCCGCAAGCCGCCGGTTCAGGCAGCGTGGCTATACTTGCCGGGCAGCATTCCGGAGGTTCCCCATGGCCGTCACCCTGACTCCTGCCGCCGCCGAGCGCGTCCGCCGCTACCTGGCCGAGACGCCGGGCGGCATCGGCCTGCGCTTCGGGGTGCGCAAGTCCGGGTGCTCGGGTTTCGCCTACGTGGTGGACATCGCGACGGCGGCCGGCCCGGACGACAGCGTGTTCGAGACCGACGGGGTCGCGGTGCGGGTGGATGCCGCCAGCCTGCCCCAGGTGGACGGCACGGTGATCGACTTCGTCAGCCAGGGGCTGAACCAGCAGTTCGTCTTCCGCAATCCGCGGGTGGCCGCCGAGTGCGGCTGCGGGGAGTCCTTCACCACGGACCCGTCGGCGGTCTAAGGACGGTCCCGCCCGTCCGGCGGGAAGCGGGACGGCGCCGGCGGCCGATGCCAGCCGGGCCGGCGGGCGGTCCCGTGTCCGGGGGCGGGCACCGACCGCCGCCTTGCGCAAACCCCTGATTTCAGCGAGAATGCGCGGCTCCCCTCGGGGAGAGCCTTGCTCCACGGCCGCGCGCCGGGGGCTGTCCCGGCCGTTTCGCGGCCGCATCCACAAGGAAAAACCATGCGTCACTACGAAATCGTTTTCATGGTCCACCCGGACCAGAGCGAGCAGGTTCCGGCCATGATCGAGCGCTACAAGGCGCTGATCGAGGCCGACGGCGGCAGGATCCACCGCCTCGAGGACTGGGGCCGGCGCCAGCTGGCCTACGCCATCGACAACCTGGTCAAGGCCCACTACGTGCTCATGAACATAGAGTGCGGCCAGAAGGTCCTCAACGAGCTGGTCGACGGCTTCCGCTTCAACGACGCGGTGCTGCGCCACATGGTCATCGCTCGCAAGGAGGCCGTGACCGAGCAGTCGCCGATCATGAAGAGCAAGGACGAGAAGGGCGAGCGCCGCCCCCGCCGTGAAGACGAGGAAGGCGCCGGCGACAGCGCCGACGTCGCCTGAGCCCGAGACCGGAGACGACCATGAGCAAGTTCTTTCGCCGCCGCAAGTTCTGCAAGTTCACCGCCGAGGGCGTCAAGGAGATCGACTACAAGGATCTCAACACCCTGCGCCAGTACCTGACCGAGAACGGCAAGATCGTGCCGAGCCGCATCACCGGCACCAAGTCCAAGTACCAGCGCCAGCTGGCCACCGCCATCAAGCGGGCGCGCGAACTGGCCCTGATCCCGTACACGGACAACCACCAGAACTGATCCTGACGGACAGCCACAAGTTGCGGGGCCGCGCGCCTCGCTAACGTTACGGAGTTTGAGAAATGGAACTGATCCTCCTGCAGAAGGTGGTCAACCTGGGCGGCCTGGGCGACAAGGTCAAGGTCAAGCCCGGCTACGGCCGCAACTACCTGATCCCCTACGGCAAGGCCGTGCCGGCGACCCCTGAAAACGTGGCCGCCTTCGAGGCCAGGCGCGCCGAGTACGAGGCCAAGGCCAATGCCCTGCTGGCCGAGGCCGAGGCCCGCAAGGCCAAGCTCGACGGGGCCAGCGTGACCATCAGGGCGCTGGCCTCCACCGAGGGCAAGCTGTTCGGTTCAGTGGGCCCGCGCGACATCGCCGAGGCGTTCACCGAAGCGGGACTGCCGCTGGAGAAGAACGAGGTGGTGCTGGGCGAGGGCCCGCTGCGCCGCACCGGCGAGTTCGAGGTCGAGCTGCGTCTGCATGCCGACGTGGAAGCCACGGTCAAGGTGGTGGTCGAGGCCGAAGCGGCCTGAACACCATCGTCGGGCAAGCCTTCCGGACGGGCGCCTTCGGGCGCCCGTCTGCGTTCCGGCTCCGTCTCAGTCCATGAGACGGGGGTGGGGTATCGGAGATGTGCACCGGTTATGCACAGGCTTGTGCCTAACGCTCCCGGACGAGGACCGCTAGGATGACCGACCCGATTCCCCTGACCAGCACGCCACGGACCCCGGCGACCATGCCTTCACGCTCCGAAGCCCTGCGCACCGACGCCAAGCTGGAAGCCCTGCGCGTACCGCCCCAGTCGGTCGAGGCCGAGCAGGCCGTGATCGGCGGCCTGATGCTGTCGCCGGACTCGCTGGACCGGGTCGGCGACCTGCTGACCGAGAACGATTTCTACCGGCGCGACCACCGGCTGATCTACCGGGCGATCCGCGAACTGGCCGAGAAGAACAGGCCCTTCGACGCGGTCACCCTTGGCGAGTGGTTCGAGGCGAACGGGCTTTCCGAACAGATCGGCGGCACCGGCTACCTGGTCGAGCTGGCCAGCACCACGCCTTCTGCGGCCAACATCAAGGCCTACGCCGAGATCGTGCGCGAGAAGGCCGTGCTGCGGCAGCTGATCGAGGCCGGTACCGAAATCGTCAACGACGGCTACCGGCCCGACGGACGCGATAGCCAGGAGATTCTCGCGGCCGCCGAGCAGAAGGTGTTCCAGATCGCCGAGCTGGGCCGGCGCGGGCGGGCCGATTTCGTGCCGCTGCGCGAGGCGATGAAGGAGGCCTTCCAGATCCTGCAGGAGCGCTACGAGAACCAAGGTGCGGTTACCGGCCTGCCGACCGGGTTCGGCGAACTCGACGAAATGACTGCCGGCCTGCAGCCTTCCGACCTGATCATCCTCGCGGCACGGCCGGCGATGGGCAAGACCACCCTGGCCCTCAACATCGCCGAGTACGGTGCGCTCAAGACCAGGAAGGCGGTGGCCGTGTACTCGATGGAGATGTCGGCTTCGCAGCTGGCCTTCCGCCTGATCAGTTCGATCGGCCGGGTCAACGCCACCCGTCTGCGCACCGGGCAGCTCGAGGACGAGGACTGGTCGCGGGTGAACATGGCGATCAAGATGCTGTCGGAAGTGAGGATATTCATCGACGATACGCCCGCCCTCTCGCCCGAAGTGCTGCGCGCCAAGGCCCGGCGCATCAAGCGCGAGCACGACCTGGGCCTGATCGTCATCGACTACCTGCAGCTGATGCAGGTGCCTGGCAGCCAGGAAAACCGCGCCACCGAGATCTCGGAGATATCGCGTTCACTCAAGGCCCTGGCCAAGGAGCTGAACGTGCCGGTGATCGCCCTGTCGCAGCTCAACCGCTCGCTGGAATCGCGCACCGACAAGCGCCCGGTGATGGCCGACTTGCGCGAATCCGGCGCCATCGAGCAGGACGCCGACATCATCATGTTCATCTACCGCGACGAGTACTACCACAAGGACTCGGCGGACAAGGGCCTGGCCGAGGTCATCATCGGCAAGCAGCGTAACGGTCCGACGGGCACCGTGAAGCTGAAGTTCTTCGGCGAGTACACCCGCTTCGACAACCTGGCCCGCGACAGCGTCGGCAGTTTCGAGTAACGGCGGCCGGCCGCCTGCGCGGATCCACATCTCGTCCGGGCTCCGCTACGACCGAACGGCTACAATTCTGGCCATGGCCGACACCGCCCGACCGACCCGAATCCGCGTCGACCTCGACGCGCTGAGCCACAACCTGCGGGTCCTGCGCGGTCACGTCGGCGTGCCGGTGATGGGCATCGTCAAGGCCAATGCCTACGGCCACGGCCTGGTGCCGGTGGCGAGGCACCTGCAGGCCCAGGGCGTCGAACAGCTGGGCGTGGCCTTCCTGGAGGAGGGCGTGGCCCTGCGCCAGGCCGGCATCACCCTGCCGATCCTGGTGATGGGCGGCATCTTCGGGCCGCAGGCCGCAGACCTGATCCGGCACGGGCTGGAGATCACCGTTTCTTCCCTGGACAAGCTGCGCCAGGTCGAGGCGGCGGCGGAAGCCCTGGGCCGGCCGGCGACCATCCACCTGAAGGTGGATACCGGCATGGAGCGGATCGGCGTGCACAGCTACAACGCCGGCCCCTTCATCGAGGCCGCCCTGGCCTCGCGCTGGTGCCGGCTCAAGGGCATCTACTCGCACCTGGCCTGTGCTGACGACCCGGATTCGCCGATGACGGCGTGGCAACTGGAGCGTTTCCTCGAGGCCTGCGCCCACTTCGAGCGTGTCGGCGCACCCATGCCGGTGCGGCACCTGGCCAACTCCGGCGGCGTATTGCATTTCCCGGGCACCCATCTGGACATGGTCCGGCCGGGCATCGCCCTCTACGGCGTGCTGCCCGACGCCGCGGCCCGTCCGCCGGTGCGGCTGCGTCCGGCGATGTCGCTGGTCTCCCAGGTGGTCTACTTCAAGGTCGTGCCGGCGGGGCACCCGGTCAGTTACGGGGCGACCTGGGCGCCGGCGACCGATACCCGGGTGGTGACCGTGCCCATCGGCTACGGCGACGGTTACCCAAGGTCGCTGTCCTCGCGCGGCGAGGTGCTGATCCGCGGTCGTCGCCGTCCGATCATCGGCCGCATCTGCATGGACCAGTTCATGGTGGACATCGGCCCGGACGGCACGGCCTACAACGAGGACGAGGTGGTGTTGATCGGCCGCCAGGGCGATCAGGAGATCCGTTGCGAGGACGTGGCCGAGGCCGCCGGCACCATCCCCTACGAGATCCTGGTCGGGCTCAATGGCCGCATCCCGCGCGACTACGTCGGCGGCTGAGGCCACTCCCCGGCCCGGATGCTCCGGTGTCGTGCCCTGCGCATCCGGTTTGGCCGTCCCTTCGGCAGACGAAAACCGCCCAGCGGCCATCCGCACGGGCACGCCACCGGACTTCACGTCTCCGCGACGGTGAGCCGGGCTAGGCTGCGGCTTTGTCGCGGGGACTCCGTTCGATGGCACATGCCTTGGTCTGGTTCCGGCGCGACCTGCGCCTGGCCGACAACCCGGCGCTCCTGGCCGCATTGGACGCCGGTCTGGCGCCGGTGCCGGTCTACATCCACGCGCCGGAGGAGGAATCCCCCTGGGAGCCCGGGGCTGCCAGCCGCGTCTGGCTCGATCGCTCCTTGCGGGCCCTGGATGCCGATCTGCGTGCCCGTGGATCTCGCCTGATCCTGCGCCGCGGCGACAGCCTGGCCGAGCTGGAACGGCTGGTCGCGGAAACCGGCGCAGTGTCCGTCTACTGGAACCGCCTGTACGAGCCGGCCTGCATCGCCCGCGACCGGCGGGTCGAGCGGGCATTGCGGGCGCTCGGCCTGGGCGCGGAGAGCCACAACGCCGCGCTGCTGATCGAACCCTGGGCGGTGAAGACGGGGCAGGGCGAGCCCTATCGGGTGTTCACGCCCTTCTGGAGGAAGGCCAGGCAAACCTTGGTGGACGTGAGGCCGGCAGATGCGCCGGTCCGCCTGCCCGCGCCACCCGAGGGCCTGGCTTCGCTGGAGGCGGACGGGCTCGGCCTGCGCCCGCCGCCGGGCCAGCCGCGCTGGGACCGCGGCTTCTGGTCGTTCTGGACGCCGGGGGAGGCGGGCGCCCAGGACCTGCTGGAGGCCTTTCTGGACGGCGCCGTGCATGGTTATAGGGAGCAGCGCAACCTGCCGGACCGGGTCGGCACCTCGCGGCTGTCGCCGCATCTGCATTTCGGCGAGATCTCGCCTCGCCAGGTGGTGGCGCGCCTGCGCGGCGGCGAATGGCCCGCAGAGCTTCGTCAGGACGTCGAGCACTTCCTTGGCGAACTGGGCTGGCGGGAGTTCGGCCACCATCTGCTGTTCCATTTCCCGCACATGGCGCAGGAGAACCTGGATCCGCGCTTCCGGCGTTTTGCCTGGGCCGAGCCCGATCCGGCATTGCTGGCGGCCTGGCGGCGTGGCCGCACCGGCGTACCCCTGGTGGACGCTGGCATGCGCGAGCTCTGGGCCACCGGCTGGATGCACAACCGCGTACGCATGGTGACGGCCAGCTTTCTGACCAAGAACCTGCGCTACCACTGGCGGCATGGCGCCGAGTGGTTCTGGAACACGCTGGTGGACGCCGACCTGGCCAACAACAGCCAGGGTTGGCAGTGGAGTGCCGGTACGGGCGCCGACGCTGCGCCCTACTTCCGCATCTTCAGCCCGCCGGCGCAGGCGCGCAAATTCGATCCCCGCGGTGCCTACATCCGCCGATGGCTGCCGGAGCTGGCAGGCCTGCCCGACGAGGCCTTGGCCGCACCGTGGGAACATGCCGAGCTGTGCCGACGGCTGGCACCGGACTATCCGCTGCGCCCGATCGTGGATCTCAAGGCCAGCCGGGAGGCCGCCCTGGCCGCATACTCGGGTGCCGGCGCGGCGGCGTCTCGCCGTTGACGCCCGCGCTGCGCCGCCGGCATCCTGCCGGCAGCAGGAGGGCAGACATGGCCGACGCGCGCAGCAGGGTTCGCAGGGAGCCGATGTCAAGGGTGGACACGGCCTGGCTGCGCATGGAGCGGCCGACCAACCTGATGATGATCACAGGCGTGATGATGTTCGAAACGCCGCTGGACATCCGTACGCTGCGCAAGCTCATCGAAACCAGGTTCCTGGCCTACCCGCGCTTCCGGCAAAATGCAGTGGACACCCCGACCGGAGCCTACTGGCAGGACGACGAGCATTTCGATCTCGACTGGCACATCCGGCTGACCGCCTTGCCCGGCCGGGGCGGCAAGCGCGAACTGGAGCGACTGACCAGCCAGCTGGCATCCACGCCCCTGGACACCACCAAGCCGCTCTGGCAGTTCCACCTGGTCGAGCGCTATGACGGCGGCTCCGCCCTGATCGCCCGCATCCATCACTGTTATGCCGACGGCATCGCCCTGGTGCAGGTGCTGTTGTCGCTGACGGAAGTGGAGGAAAAGGGGCGTCGTGCCGGCCTGGCCAGGCGCTGGCTGAAAAAGGAACATACGCCGGTCGCGCGGCGCGTCGGCCTGATCGGTCGTTACATGGCGCTGGGCAACAAGGTGCTGGCCAAGGGCATGGAGATGTACCAGGACCCCGGTCTGGCGGCAGTGCTGGCGCGGGAGGGCGCCGACATCGCCCGCGAGATCGGCCTGGCCCTGGCCCTGCCCGACGATCCTGAAACCGTGCTCAAGGGAAGGCTGGGCGTCAGCAAGCGGGTGGCCTGGGCCGAGCCGCTGGACCTGGCCGAGGTGAAGGCGGTGGCCAAGGCCTTGCACTGCACGGTCAACGACGTGCTGCTGGCCTCGGTCAGCGGTGCCCTGCGCAGCTACATGCTCGAGCGCGGCGAATGCCTGGACGGCGTCACCGTGCGCGCCACCGTGCCGGTGAACCTGCGGCCGCTGGAACACGCCCGCCAGCTCGGCAATCACTTCGGCCTGGTGTTCCTGGACTTGCCGGTGGGCGAGGCCAACCCGGTGGCGCGGCTGGAGCGCGTCGCCGCCTGCATGCGGGTGTTGCGCAAGTCGCGACAGGCCGTGGCCACCTTCGGCGCCCTGGCGGCAGTGGGCATGGCGCCGCCGGCCCTGCAGGCCTTTGCCCTGGAGATGTTCAGCCGCAAGGCCTCGGCGGTGGCCACCAACGTGCCTGGTCCGCAGATGCCGCTCTACCTGGGCGGCGCGAAGATCTCCGACCTGATGTTCTGGGTGCCGCAGACCGGCAGCATCGGCCTGGGCATTTCCATCCTCAGCTACAACGGCCGTGTGCACTTTGGCCTGATCGCCGACGCCCGGCTGATGCCGGATCCCGGCGCGGTCATCCGCCGCTTCGCACCGGAGTTCGAAAAGCTGCTCTACCTGGCGCTGATGGCGCGCTGGGAAGGGGAGCTGCGTCCCGAGGACGCCGAGGGCCTAATCGCCGACGTCATGGCCGCCGACGTCATGGCCGCCGCGGCCGAAGCCGCCGGCGCCCGGACCGACGCGGCGAGGGAGCAGGAATGATGGCCGATCCTTCCTGCGAGCTGCCCGGCCAGGGCCTGAAGGTGCCGCCGGCGGAGGTGCCCGACCCGGTCTTCGACCTGCTGCCGGGCGACGACCGTGGCGAGGCCGTGCTGGCGGGCGGCTGTTTCTGGTGCACGGAGGCGGTGTTCCGCCGCTTGGCGGGCGTGACCGAGGTGCTGCCGGGTTATGCCGGCGGCAGCGCCGACACCGCCAACTACGAGGCGGTCTGCTCCGGCCGGACCGGCCATGCCGAAGCCATCCGCATCCGTTACCGGCCGGAGCGGATCAGCTACGGCCAGTTGCTGAAGGTGTTCCTGGCGGTGGCGCACGATCCGACCCAGAAGGACCGCCAGGGCAACGACGTCGGCCCCCAGTACCGCTCGGCGATCTTTCCCCTCGACGAGGGGCAGCGGCAGGTGGCGCGGGCCTACCTGGAGCAGCTGGAGCGGGCTGGCGTGTTCGCCGCGCCCATCGTCACCGCCCTGGAGCCGCTGCAGGCTTTCTTCGTCGCCGAGGCCTACCACCACGATTACGCGGCGCGGAATCCGGGCCAGCCCTACATCGTGTTCGTGGCTGGGCCCAAGCTGGACAAGCTGGCCAGGACCTTCCCGGACAAGCTGGCGTAACGTTTCGTTGCGGCGGCACGGCTTGGCACGGCGTGACCGGGCAAGCAGGCTGTCGCTTTCCCCGGCATGGAGCGCGACATGAAGCTGTACTATCTGCCTGGCGCCTGTTCGCTGGCGCCGCACATCGCCCTTCGGGAGGCTGGCCTGGCCTTCGACCTGGTCCGGGTCGGACGCGACCGGAAAACCGAGCAGGGCGAGGACTACCTGGCCATCAATCCTTTCGGTTATGTACCGGCCTTGCAGCTGGACGACGGCCGTGTGCTGACCGAGAACATCGCCATCCTGCAGTACATCGCCGATCTCGAGCCCGCGGCCGGCCTTGCCCCGGCACGTGACGGCTTCGAGCGTTACCGCCTGCAATCGGCCCTGGCCTTCGTCAGCACCGAACTGCACAAGAGCCTGGGCCTGCTATTCAACCCAGCCCTGGACGAGGCGGGGCGCAAACTGGTCGGCGAGCGGGCCCGGGCTCGTCTGGACACGCTGGAGCGCAGCTGGAACGGCAGGACCTGGCTGCACGGGCAGCGATACGGTGTGGCGGACATCTACCAGTTCGTCGTACTGCGCTGGCTGGCCCACTTCGGCATGGACCTGCGCGAGTGGCCCTCACTGGCCGCGCATTCGGCGCGGGTGGCGGAGCGCCCGGCGGTTCGTGCCGCGCTGGCGGCCGAAGGCCTGGCCTGAGAGGCCCGTCCCCGGTTCCGGCCCGGTCCGGTCGGCGCCCGGTCTGGCCTCAGCCGCGGCCGGCCGCCAGCGCCGCCAGCAGCTCCTGGGCGACACTCGCGGCAGCCAGGGCGGTGATCTCGGCGTGATCATAGGGCGGACTGACCTCGACCACGTCCATGCCGACGATGTCCAGGCCGGCGAGGCCGCGCACCAGGCGCAGGGCATCGTGCGTGCTGAAGCCGCCGACTACCGGGGTGCCGGTGCCGGGCGCGTAGGCCGGATCCAGGAAGTCCACGTCGAAGCTGACGTAGCACTTGCTGCCACCGACGCGCGCGCGGATGGCGGCGACGGCTTCCTCCACGCCAATGGCGTGCAGTTCCCGGGCATCCACGACCCGGAAGCCATGCGTCTCGGCGTTGTGCGTGCGCATGCCCAGCTGGATCGAGCGGGCAGGATCCACCAGGCCCAGGCGGGCAGCGTGGAAGAACATGGTGCCGTGGTCGACGCGCCCGTCTGCGTCGCGCCAGGTGTCGCTATGGGCGTCGAAATGCACCAGGGCCAGCGGCCCATGGACCGGCTGCAGCGCCTGCAGGATCGGGAAGCTGATGAAATGGTCGCCACCCAGGGCCAGCGGTATCACACCCTGCGCCGCCACCGCGGCGAAGGCGCCGCGGATGGCCTCCGGTGCCTCCGCCGGCCGGCCCGGGTCGAAGTACACGTCGCCGGCGTCCAGTACCCGCAGCCGCTGCAGCGGGTCGAAATCCCAGGCATAGGGCGGGCACCAGGCCAGCGAGGCCGAGGCGGCGCGGATGGCCCGCGGGCCCAGACGCGCGCCGGGCCGGTTGGTGGTGGCCAGGTCGAAGGGCACGCCCAGCACGGCGACGTCGGCGACGGAAAGGTCCTTGCCGTAGGGGCGGCGCAGGAAGCTGAGCGCACCGGAATAGGTGGGCTCGGCCACCGTGCCATAAGGCGGGGTGGCGGCGAAGGCCAGGTCGATGGTGGCGGGGATGGCGGGCGACTTCGGTTCGGGCATGGCAGGCGTCCTCGCAAGGTCCGCTCGTCGTTCCTGCCTTGCGGCATCGCCGGGACGAGGGTCACCGGACGTGGCGCCGTCGCCTATTTCATCGTCGGCATCACGAACTCGGGGTCGCGCAGGCCGGTCGGCCAGCGCGCGGTGATCGTCTTGAGGCGGGTGTAGAAGCGCACGCCGTCCGGGCCGTGCATGTGCAGCGGGCCGAACAGGCTGCGCTTCCAGCCGCCGAAACTGTGGAAGGCCATCGGTACCGGGATCGGCACGTTGATGCCGACCATGCCGGCCTGGACCCGGTGGGCGAACTGGCGGGCGGCATCGCCGTCACGGGTGAACACCGCGGCGCCGTTGCCGTACTCGTGTTCGTTGACCAGCTTGAGCGCCGTCTCGAAATCGGGGACGCGCAACACGCACAGCACCGGCCCGAAGATCTCCTCGCGATAGATGCGCATGTGCGGCTGCACGTGGTCGAACAGGCAGCCGCCGAGGAAAAAGCCGTCGGGCGCACCTGGAACCTTCAGGCCGCGGCCGTCCACGACCAGGCGCGCGCCCTCGGCCACACCGCTGTCCACGTAGGCGCGCACCTTGTCGCGGTGGGCGGCGGTGACCAGCGGGCCCATGTCCGGATCGCCCTGGCAGCCGGGGCCGATCCGCAGGCCCTCGACCATGGGTTTGAGACGAGCCACCATCGCATCGGCCAGCTTGTCGCCGACGCAGACGGCCACCGAGATCGCCATGCAGCGCTCGCCGGCGGAACCGTAGCCGGCGCCCAGCAGCGCGCCGGCAGCCTGGTCCAGGTCGGCGTCCGGCAGGATCACCATGTGGTTCTTGGCCCCGCCCAGGGCCTGTACGCGCTTTCCGTTGGCACTGCCGCGGGCATAGATGTATTCGGCGATCGGGGTCGAGCCGACGAAGCTGACCGCCCGCACCCGCGGGTCGTCCAGCAGCGCGTCCACTGCCACCTTGTCGCCGTGCACCACGTTGAACACGCCGTCGGGCAGGCCGGCCTCCTTCAGCAGCCGGGCCAGGATCAGGGTCGGGCCGGGGTCGCGTTCGCTGGGCTTGAGCACGAAGGTGTTGCCGCAGGCCAGCGCCACCGGGAACATCCACATCGGCACCATGCAGGGGAAGTTGAACGGCGTGATGCCGGCGACCACGCCCAGCGGCGCGTATTCGGTCCAGGAATCGACCTCGCGGCCGACGTTCATCGAGTGCTCGCCCTTGAGCAGGTGCGGCGCGCCGCAGGCGAATTCGACCACCTCGATGCCGCGGGTCAGCTCGCCGCGGGCATCGGCCAGCACCTTGCCGTGCTCGGCGGTGATGGCGGCGGCGATCTCGTCGGCGTGCCGTTCCAGCAGCTCCTTGAACCGGAACAGGACACGGGCGCGGCTCAGCGGCGTGGTTTCGGCCCAAGCCGGAAAGGCCGCCTCGGCGGCAGCCACCGCCGCCGAGACCTCGTCGGCCGAGGCCAGGGCCACGCGGCCGGCCACCCGGCCGCTGGCGGGATCGAACACCTCGCCCCAGCGCCCGTCTTCCGCCGCCTGTTCACGGCCCTGGATGAAATGCGGGATGCGGCGGATGTCGGTCATGGCGGTTCCAGGTTCGCGGCCCCGATCCGGCGCCGGGGCTGGTAGGGCTCAGCCCTCGAGCGCGGTCGCGGCCGGCACGTAGTCGTAGCCAAGGTCACGGGCCACCGCCTCGTAGGTGACCTTGCCGGCATGCACGTTCAGGCCGTTGAGCAGGTGCGGGTCATCCAGCAGCGCCTGCGTGCCCTTGTTGGCCAGCTGAACCGCGAAGGGCAGGGTGGCGTTGGTCAGCGCGAAGGTGGAGGTTCGGGCGACGCCGCCGGGCATGTTGGCCACGCAGTAATGGATGATGCCGTCCACTTCGTAGGTCGGGTTCTGGTGGGTGGTGGCCCTGGAGGTTTCGAAGCAGCCGCCCTGGTCGATGGCCACGTCCACCAGCACCGAGCCAGGCTTCATCAGCGCCAGTTGCGTGCGGCTGACCAGCTTGGGTGCGGCGGCGCCGGGGATCAGCACCGCGCCGATCACCAGGTCGGCGTAACGCAGGCAGTCCTCGATGGCGTCTGCGGTGGAATAGAGGGTGGTGACGCGGTCGCCGTAAAGCTCGTCGAGGTACTTCAGGCGTTCCAGCGAACGGTCGAGGATGGTGACGCGGGCATTCATGCCCATGGCCATGCGGGCGGCGTTGATGCCGACCACGCCGCCGCCGATCACCAGCACGTTGGCCGGCTTCACCCCCGGTACGCCGCCGAGCAGGATGCCGGCGCCGCCCTGGGCCTTTTCCAGGGCGTGTGCGCCGGCCTGGATGGACATGCGGCCGGCGACCTCGGACATCGGCGCCAGCAGCGGCAGGCCGCCACGCTTGTCGGTGACCGTTTCGTAGGCGATGGCGGTGCAGCCGGACTTGACCAGGCCGGCGGTCTGTTCCGGATCCGGCGCCAGATGCAGGTAGGTGAACAGCAGCTGGCCGGGACGGAGCATGGCGCATTCGACCGGCTGCGGCTCCTTGACCTTGATGATCATGTCGGCGCGGGCAAAGATCTCCTCGGCCGTGTCCACGATGCTCGCGCCGGCCTTTTCGTAAAGCTCGTCGGTCAGGCCGATGGCCCTGCCGCCGTCGCGCTGCACGATCACCTGGTGGCCGTGGCCGACCAGCTCGCGGGCGCCGGCCGGGGTGAGGCCGATGCGGTATTCGTGGTTCTTTATTTCCTTGGGTACGCCGATAAGCATGGAGCTGCCCTCCCGGGGCAAAGTCGTTGGTTCTGCAGGGAACCGCCCGGTCAGGCGGTGGCGCGTATGGTAGCGGCCAGCCGCTCGAAAATCCGGTCGATGTGGCTCTCGTCCAGGATCAGGGGCGGCGACAGCGCCAGCACGTCGCCGGTGCAGCGGACCATCAGGGCGTGCTCGTGGAAGGCCCGGGCGAAGGCCTCGTAGCCGCGGGCGCCCGGGACGCCGGGCCGGGACTCCAGTTCGACGGCGCCGACCAGGCCGATGTTGCGGATGTCGGCCACGTGCGGCAGGCCGCGCAGGGAGTGGATGGCGTCCTCCCAGTAGCGTTCCAGGGTGATCGCCTTCCTGAACAGCCCTTCTTCCCGGTAGGTGTCCAGGGTGGCGAGGGCGGCCGCGCAGGCCAGGGGATGGCCGGAATAGGTGTAGCCGTGGAACAGCTCGATCACCTCTTCCGGCCCCTGCATGAAGGCGGCGTGGATGGCATCGGAGACCAGTACCGCGCCCATCGGCGCGGCGCCGTTGCTCAGCCCCTTGGCGGTGGTGATGATGTCCGGGGTGACGCCGAAGCGCTGGGCGGCGAAGGCCTCGCCGACCCGGCCGAAACCGGTGATCACTTCGTCGAAGATCAGCAGGATGCCGTGCCGGTCGCAGATCTCGCGCAGGCGCTGCAGGTAGCCTTCCGGCGGCAGGATCACGCCCGCGCTGCCGGCCACCGGCTCGACGATGACCGCGGCGATGGTGCTGGCGTCGTGCAGTTGCACCAGCCGCTCCAGGTCCTCGGCCAGCTCTGCGCCGTGTTTGGGGAGGCCGCGGCTGAAGCGGTTGCGTTCCAGGTCGAGGGTATGGCGCAAATGGTCCACGCCGGGCAGCTGGGCGCCGAAGAACTTGCGGTTGTTGGCCAGGCCGCCCACGGAAATGCCGCCGAAGCCGACGCCGTGATAGCCCTTCTCGCGGCCGATCAGCCGGGTGCGCTGGCCCTCGCCACGGGCGCGGTGGTAGGCAAGGGCGATCTTCAGGGCGGTGTCCACCGACTCCGAGCCGGAATTGGTAAAAAACACGTGCTTGAGGGGCGCCGGCGCGATGTCCGCCAGGCGTTCGGCCAGCAGGAAGGGCAGGGGGTGCCCCATCTGGAAACTGGGCGCGTAGTCCAGGGTCTCGGCCTGGCGCTTGATCGCCTCGACGATGCGCGGCCGGGCATGGCCGGCGTTCACGCACCACAGGCCGGCGGTGCCGTCCAGCACCTCGCGGCCGTCGGTGTCCCGGTAGTACATGCCCTCGGCGCTGGCCAGCAGGCGCGGGGCCTTCTTGAACTGGCGGTTGGCCGTGAACGGCATCCAGTAGGCGTCGGTACGCTCGGGCGCCCGGGTGGCGGGGTAGCCGGGGTCGGAGGCGGTCATGGCGGGTCTCCTGGGGAACGGCGGCACGCTAGCACCGATGAGAATATTTGACAACGGTCGCCCATCGTCCGGTTTCATTGACCACCTTGGGGGCGGGTGTTAAATATCCGGCAACACTGTGACCAGGAGCATGCCGTGGACATCGGAGGTCGGTTGCAGGCCGTCCGCAAGCGCAAGGGGCTCAGCCAGCGGGAACTGGCCAAGCGGGTCGGGGTGACCAACAGCACCATCTCGCTGATCGAGCAGAACAAGGTCAGCCCCTCGATCAGCTCCCTGAAGAAGGTGCTGGATGGCATTCCGATCTCCCTGGCCGATTTCTTCACCCTGGACCTGGCCGACACTGGCGACAGCCCCTTCTACCCCAAGGAGGAGCAGCCGGACCTGGGCAACGAGGAGATCCACTATTTCCTCGTCGGCCAGCATCGCCGCAACCGGCAGATGTGCATCCTGCGCGAGGTGATGCCGCCGGGCAGCGATACCGGCGAGACCATGCTCAGCCACGACGGCGAGGAGGGCGGGGTGATCGTCAAGGGCCAGGTGGAAGTGACGGTGGGCGACCAGGTACGTGTGCTGGGTCCGGGCGAGGCCTATTACTTCGAGAGCCGGATCCCGCATCGCTTCCGCAACGTCGGTGCCGACGAGGCGGTGATCGTCAGCGCCAACACCCCGCCCACCTTCTGATGCCAACGGCGGCCATCGGCCGCCCCGAACGAGTATCGCGCCATGACCATGACCAGGACCCGCCAGGACTGGGAGCAGCTCGCCAGCCGGCTGCAGTTCCCGCACCAGGCCTTCATCGACGGCCGCTACGTGGACGCCGCTTCCGGCGCCAGTTTCGAATGCCGCAGCCCGATTGACGGCCGCCTGCTGACCCGGGTGGCCGAGTGCGGCACCGAGGACGTGGACCGCGCCGTCGCGGCTGCCCGGCGCGCGTTCGAGGACGGCCGCTGGTCGGGCACCCGGCCGGCACACCGCAAGCGGGTACTGGTGAAACTGGCCCGGCTGGTGCAGGACCACGCCGAGGAACTGGCCCTGCTCGAAACCCTGGACATGGGCAAGCCGATCGGCGATGCGCTCGAGGTGGACATGGCCGCCAGCGTGCGCTGCCTGGCCTGGACCGGGGAGGCGATCGACAAGGTTTACGGCGAGGTCGCGCCGACCGGCCAGGACGAACTGGGCCTGGTGACGCGCGAGCCTCTGGGCGTGGTTGCCGCCATCGTGCCCTGGAACTTTCCGCTGCTGATGGCGGTGTGGAAACTCGCCCCGGCCCTGGCCATGGGCAATTCGGTGGTGCTGAAGCCTTCGGAGAAGTCGCCGCTGACGGCGCTGCGCCTGGCCGCGCTGGCCATCGAGGCTGGCATTCCCGAAGGCGTGCTGAACGTGCTGCCGGGCTTTGGCAAGACGGCCGGCGAGCCGCTGGCCCTGCACATGGACGTCGATGGCCTGGTCTTCACCGGTTCCACCGCGGTCGGCAAGCACCTGCTGGCCTGCGCCGGCCGCTCCAACATGAAGCGCACCTACCTGGAGTGCGGCGGCAAGAGCCCGAACATCGTCTTCGCCGACGCGCCCGACCTGGAGCGCGCCGCCCAGGCGGCGGCCAGCGGCATCTTCTACAACCAGGGCGAGGTCTGTACGGCCGCCTCGCGCCTGCTGGTCGAGCGTTCGATCAAGGACGAGTTCGTGGCGCTGGTGGCCAGGTTCGGCGAGCGCATGCAGCCGCGGCATCCGCTCGACCCGGAGGCGCCGATGGGCGCCCTGGTCGACGAGGCGCAGACCGCGCGCGTGCTCGACTACATCGGCAAGGGCCGGGCCGAGGGCGCGCGCCTGGTCATCGGCGGCGAGCGGCTGCAGACGGTGGCCGGCGGCTGCTACGTGGCGCCGACCATCTTCGACGAGGTGGCGCACGGCAGCACGATCGCCCGCGAGGAGATCTTCGGACCGGTGCTGAGCGTGATCGCCTTCGATACCGAGGAGGAGGCGCTGCGCATCGCCAACGACACCGACTACGGCCTGGCCGCCGGCCTGTTCACGCGGGACATTTCCCGGGCGCACCGGGTGGCGAGGAAGCTGCGGGCCGGCAGCGTCTGGGTCAACTACTGGGACGGCGGCGACATGACCGCGCCCTTCGGCGGCTACAAGCAAAGCGGCAACGGCCGCGACAAGTCGCTGCACGCCTTCGACAAATACACCGAAATCAAGGCCACCTGGATCAACCTGGGCTGATCGCTGCGGGCGACAGCCTCGGTGGAGGCGGAGTGCCTGCAGCGCAGGCACTCACCAGAGCGCGTCGCGCAGCTTGTACCAGGCCATGGCAGCGACGAGCAGGGGCGTGCGGAAGGTGCGGCCGCCGGGGAAGTCGTGGTGGCGGATGCGCGCGAAGGCGTCCAGGCGGCCGGCCTGCCCGCGGATGGCCTCGGCGATGACCCGCCCCGCCAGGCCGGTGGTGGCGACGCCGTGCCCGCTGAACCCCTGGGCGAAATAGATGTTGTTCCCGAGCCGCCCCCAATGCGGCGCCCGGTTCCGGCTGATGTCGATCAGGCCACCCCAGATGTGCTCGAAACGCACCCCCTTGAGCTGCGGGAACACCCGCGCCATCCGCCGCATCATCACCCCCGGCAGGTTCGGCGGCGGCAGCGTGGAATAGCTGGCGCGGCCGCCGAACAGCAGCCGGTGGTCGGCGCTGAAGCGGAAATAGTCCAGCGCCCAGTTGATGTCGGCCACCGCCATGTCGTTGCGGATGAGCTGGCGCGCCAGTTCCTCGCCCAGCGGCGGCGTCGCCCCGACATAGGTGCCCACCGGCATGATCTTGTCGTCCAGCTCCGGCGCGATGCCATGGACGATGGCATTGCCGGCCAGCACCACGAAATCGGCCTGCACCTCGCCGTGGGCGGTGCGCAGCACCGGCTTGGCCCCGCGTTCCAGCTTCGTCACCTCGGTCCGCTCGAAGAGCAGGGCGCCGGCACGCTCGGCGGCGGCGGCAATGCCGAGGGTGTAGTTGAGCGGATGCAGGTGGCCCGAGCGCGGGTCGTAGAGGCCGCCCAGGTAGCGCGGGCTGTCCAGCACCTCGCGCAGCTGCTCGCGGTCCCACCACTGCAGCGGGTAGCCGTAGTTCTCCTCCAGGTCGCGCTGCCAGGCCTTGAGCTCGGTGATGTGCCGCGGCTTGATGGCGACGTGGGCGTGGCCGTCACGCCAGTCGGCGGCGATGCCATGGCGGGCGATGCGCTGGCGCACCAGGTCGACGGCCTCGATGGACCAGTCGAACATGCGCCTGGCGTCCTCGCGCCCCACCAGGGCCTCGATCTTCGCCTGGTCGCAGCTGTAGCCGAAGATCACCTGGCCGCCGTTGCGGCCGCTGGCGCCCCAGCCGATCCGCCGCGCTTCCAGCAGCACCACCCTGAGGCCGGCCTCGGCCAGCTCCAGGGCGGCGCTCAGGCCGGTCAGGCCACCGCCAAGGATGGCGACGTCGGCCGTGACCCGGCCTTCCAGCCGCGGCCGCTCCGGCGCCGGGACGGCGCTGCGGGCATACCAGGAATCGACGTGTTCGTCCGGCCTGCGCAGCGCCATGCCTCAGACCTGCCGCAGGTACCAGTCGATCTCGAGGGTGGTGACCTCGGTGTTGAAGCTGCGCATTTCCTTCAGCTTCTGCTGGCCGTAGATGTGGCGGAACTCGCTGCCGAAGTGGCGGGCGACGAAGTCGCTGGCCATGAAGTCGCGGATGGTGTCGCGCCAGTACAGCTCGCGGTGTTCGCTCTGCTCGTAGGCGTTGCCGACCGTCGGCGCGCCCGGATCGCCCGGGTGCTCCAGGCCGTCCAGGATGCCGGCCAGCACCGCCGCCGTGACCAGGTAGGGGTTGGCATCGGCGCCGGCGATGCGGTGCTCGATGCGCAGGTTGGCCGGGTCCGAATGCGGGATGCGCACGGCCACGGTGCGGTTGTTGAAGCCCCAGGCATCGTTCAGCGGCACGAAGGCGTTGAGCACGAAGCGCCGGTAGCTGTTCGCGTGCGGGGCGAACATCAGCATGCAGTCCTTGCTGGAGCGCTGCAGGCCGGCGATGGCGCGGCGCAGGGTCTCGGCCGGCGCGTCCGGGCTGCAGGCGAAGACATTGTTGCCGGCCTCGTCCAGCAGGCTGACATGGATGTGGGCGCCGCTGCCGGCCTGGTCCACGAAGGGCTTGGCCATGAAGCTGGCCAGCATGCCCTGGCGCTCGGCCACGGCCTTGATGACCCGCTTGAGCATGATGGCGTCGTCGCAGGCGCGCAGGGCGTCCTTGCGGTGGCGCAGGTTGATCTCGAACTGGCCGGGCGCGTATTCGGCCACGGCGGTGTCGGCCGGAATGTCCTGCAGCCGGCAGGCCTCGGAAACGGCATCGGTGAAGGCCTGATAGTCGTTCAGGTCCTCCATGTAGTAGACCTGCGTGGTGCGGTTGCGCTGGCCGGTGCGCGGGTTGATCGAGGTCTGCGGCCGGCCGTCGGGACCGAGCCGGGCGTCCAGCAGGTAGAACTCCAGCTCGACCGCCACCACCGGGGTCAGGCCGCGTTCGGCGAAGCGGGCCAGCACGCGCTTGAGCACTTCGCGCGGGTTGGCGGCGAACAGGCCGCCCTTGCCGTCTTCCATCTGCAGCAGCAGCTGGGCCATGGGCCGTTCCTGCCAGGGGACGGGACGCAGGCTGCCGGGCACCGGCCGGCAGATCCGGTCCTCGTCGCCGATGTCGTAGCCCAGGCCGGTTTCCTCGACCGTATTGCCGGTGATGTCGGTGGCGATCAGCGACATCGGCAGGCAGACGCCGTCACGGTAGACCTTGGCCAGCGTGTCGCCGGTGACGCGCTTGCCGCGCAGCAGGCCGTTCATGTCGGGCAGCAGCAGGTCGACGTGCTCCAGGGGCTGCAGGCGGTCGAGCAGGGCCGCGTCTTCGGCGGGCAGGGCGAGCTGGGTCATGGTGGCGGGTCCCTCGGGGCTGGCCGGAGTCTAGCACTGGCCTTGCGGCTGTAAAAAATACTCATCATCGGGTCGGGCGCGGGGGCAGGGCAGGCGGCCCGGAACTGGCGAAATCGGCCATTTTTCAGGCCCGAAGGGGCAGGGAGGGGCGGCGGGGTGTTCAGGGACGTCAAACGTGCGTTGATAAAATCAAACGCCGGGAGTAAGGTCGGGCGACTCCCCGCGAGGCCTTTATGCGTCGGACCCCGGTAGTCGGCCTGCCTTCGGACCGAAAGCAGATCGGACCCCACCCCTTCCAGGCGGTGGGCGAGAAGTATGTACGCGCCGTCGTGGACGGCGCCGGCTGCCTGCCGGTGTTGTTGCCCTCGCTGAATCCGCCCCTGGACCTGGAACAGTTGCTGGATGAGCTGGACGGCCTGCTGCTGACCGGCGCCTACAGCAATATCGAGCCGCACCACTACAGCGACGAGCCGAGCTGGGAAGGCAACGAGCACGACCCCGCCCGCGACGCCAACGCCCTGTCCCTGGTGAAGCTGGCCATCCGCAAGCAGGTGCCGGTGCTGGCCCTGTGCCGCGGCCTGCAGGAGGTGAACGTGGCCCTGGGCGGCAGCCTGCACCAGAAGCTCCACGAGATCTCCGGCTTTGACGAGCACCGCGAGGACAAGCGCGAGCCGCTGGGCGTGCAGTACGCGCCCTCGCATCCGGTGCGGCTGGCCGAGGGCGGGCTGCTGGCGCGCATCGCCGGGCAGCGCGAGGTGATGGTCAACTCCCTGCATGGGCAGGGCATCCGCGACCTGGGCAAGGGCCTGGTGGTGGAGGCCACGGCGCCCGACGGGCTGATCGAGGCGGTGCGGCTCGAGGATCCCGGGCCATTCCTGCTGGCGGTGCAATGGCATCCGGAGTGGCGGGTCACCGAGAATCCCTTCTACTTCGGCATCTTCCAGGCCTTCGCGGTCGCCTGTCGCGAACGCGCCCAGCAACGGAACCCCTAGTCATGGCCAGCAGGAAACGAGCGGCGCCGGCAAGCGCCGAACAGAAGGAAAGCACACTGCTCCGATGGTTGAAGGAGCGCCGCATCACCGAGGTCGAGTGCCTGGTGCCGGACTTCACCGGCAACGCCCGCGGCAAGATCATCCCGGCCGCCAAGTTCAGCCACGACTTCGGCACCCGCCTTCCGGAAGGCATCTTCGCCACCACCGTCACCGGCGACTATCCGGACGAATACGACGACCTGGTCAGCCCCTCCGATTCCGACATGGCCCTGCGCCCGGATCCGGAGACGGTGCGGATGGTGCCCTGGGCCACCGACCCCACCGCCCAGATCATCCACGACTGCTACACCAAGGATGGCCGGCCGCACGAGCTGGCCCCGCGCAATGTGTTGCGCCGGGTGCTGCGCCTGTACGAGGACCTCGGCCTGCGGCCGGTGATGGCGCCCGAGCTGGAGTTCTTCCTCGTCCAGCGCAACACCGACCCGGATTTTCCCCTGCAGCCGCCAGCCGGGCGCAACGGCAGGCCGGAAACCGCCCGTCAGTCCTATTCCATAGACGCGGTCAACGAATTCGACCCGATCCTGGACCTGATGTACGACTACTGCGAGGCCATGGAGCTGGACGTGGACACCCTGGTTCACGAGTCCGGTGCCGCCCAGCTGGAGGTCAATTTCATCCATGCCGACCCGCTGTCGCGCGCCGACCAGGTGTTCCTGTTCAAGCGGACCATGCGCGAGGCGGCGATGCGGCACGGCATCTACGCCACCTTTCTGGCCAAACCGATGGAGAACGAGCCGGGCAGCTCGATGCACATCCACCAGAGCCTGGTGGACGCCGGCAGCGGCCGCAACGTCTTCGCCGGCGGCAAGAACCGCCGCTACAGCGAAATCTTCCTGCACTACATCGGCGGCCTGCAGAAATACGTGCCGGCGGCCATGGCCTTTTTCGGGCCGAACGTGAACTCCTACCGGCGCCTGGCCTTCGGGGAGGTCTCGCCGAAGAACGTGCACTGGGGGTTCGACAATCGTACCTGTGGCTTGCGGGTGCCGCTGGACGACGCCGAGAACACCCGGGTGGAAAGCCGATTCGCCGGCTCGGACGTCAACCCCTACCTGGCCCTGGCGGCAACCCTTGCCTGCGGCTACCTGGGCATCAGGGAGCGTATCGAGCCGACCGAGCCCCTGGTCGGCAGCGCCCACGACAAGGGCTATGGCCTGCCGCGCTCGCTCGAACAGGCCCTGGAGGAGCTGCGCGCCTGCAAGCCCCTGCGCGACCTGCTCGGCGAGCGCTTCGTGCGCGCCTACACGGCGGTCAAGACCAAGGAGCACGAGACTTACCTGCGCGTGATCAGCAGCTGGGAGCGCGAGTTCCTGCTGCTCAACGTCTGAGAACCGGAGAGGCCATGGATTCGATAGACACCCGTACCCTGCAGCAGCTGGATGCCGCCCACCACCTGCATCCGTTCAACGACAATGCAGCCCTGGCCAGGCGCGGCACCCGCATCCTGGTGCGCGGCGAGGGCTGTTACGTCTGGGACGCCGAAGGCAACAAGCTGCTGGATGCCTTTGCCGGCCTGTGGTGCGTGAACATCGGCTACGGCCGCCGGGAGCTGGGCGAGGCGGCAAGGCGGCAGATGGACCGGCTTGCCTACTACAACACCTTTTTCCACTGCACCACTGAGCCGACGGTACACCTGGCGACCAAGTTGGCGGAACTGTGTCCGGGAGACCTCGACCACGCCTTCTTCACCAACTCCGGCTCCGAGGCCAACGACACGATCCTGCGTCTGGTCCGGCACTTCTGGGCGGTGCAGGACAAACCGGAAAAGAGCATCTTCATCGGCCGGCACAACGGCTATCACGGTTCCACCGTCGCCGGCGCCAGCCTGGGCGGCATGAAGGGCATGCACAAGCAGGGCGGGCTGCCCATACCGGGCATCGTGCACATCGACCCGCCGTACTGGTTCGGCGACGGCGGCGACCTGTCCGAGGAGGAGTACGGCCGGGTCTGCGCCAAGCGCCTGGAGGACAAGATTCTCGAGCTGGGTCCCGACAGGGTGGCCGCCTTCATCGGTGAACCGATCATGGGCGCGATCGGCGTGTACATTCCGCCGCGCAACTACTGGCAGGAGGTCGAGCGGATCTGCCGGCGTTACGACGTCCTGCTGGTCGCCGACGAAGTGATCTGCGGCTTCGGCCGCACCGGCCGCTGGTTCGCCAGTGAGTACTACGGTTTCCAGCCCGACGTGATGACCCTGGCCAAGGGCATCACCTCCGGCTACATCCCGCTGGGCGCGGTGATGTTCAACGACCGGGTCGCCGAGGTGCTGGCCACCAAGGGCGGCGAGTTGGCCCACGGCTATACCTATTCGGGGCATCCGGTCTGCGCGGCGGTGGCGCTGGAGAACATCCGTATCCTGGAGCAGGAGCGGATCGTCGACCGCGCCGGCGAGGAGATCGCCCCCTACCTGGCCGAACGCTGGCGCGCCCTGGGCGAACACCCGCTTGTTGGCGAGGCCCGCATCGCCGGCATGGTCGGTGCCCTGGAGCTGGTGCCGGCCAAGCCGAAAAGGGAGTTTTTCCCGGACCGGGGCAGGGTGGGCCAGCTGTGCCGGGACATCGCCCTGCGCAACGGCCTGATCCTGCGTGCCACCAACGACACCATGCTGCTTTCGCCGCCGCTGGTGCTCGAACGGGAGCAGGTGGACGAGCTGGCCGAAAAGGCCTGGAAGTCCCTGGACATGACGGCGAGGGAGCTGGGCATGGCCGTGGGTTGACCGGCTCCGGCCCCGGCTGCCGGGGTGGGCGCCTGTATGTACTATGCAGTTCGGGAAGCAAGCCGTCTCAACGTCAATCGCTTGGGGGGAACACCGATGAAACTCAGGATGTCCGCTTTGCTGCTTGCCCTGGCCGCCGCCGGATGCGCCCGGGAAGAACCCGCCGACCAGGCCGCCGATGCCGGTGCCCAGGCCGCACCGTCCAGGGTGCTCAACGTCTACAACTGGTCCGACTACATCGGCGAGGACACCATCGCCAATTTCGAGAAGGAAACCGGCATCAAGGTCACCTACGACGTGTTCGACTCCAACGAAGTGCTGGAGGCGAAGCTGATGGCCGGCAACACCGGCTACGACATAGTCGTGCCGTCGCTGACCTTCCTGGCCCGCCAGGTGCAGGCCGGGGTCTTCATGGAGCTGGACAAGTCACGCCTGAGCAACTACGGCAATCTCGACCCGGCCATGCTTGCCCAGCTGGCCCGCAACGACCCCGGCAACGCCCATTCCATTCCCTACCTCTGGGGCACCACCGGCATCGGCTACAACGTGCAGAAGGTGCGCGAGATCCTGGGAGAGGACGCCCCGGTTGACAGCTGGGCGCTGGTGTTCGAGCCGGCCAATCTGGCCAAGCTCAAGGCCTGCGGCGTTGCCTTCCTCGACACGCCGTCGGAGATCATCCCGCCGGTGCTGCAGTACCTGGGCGAGGAGCCCAACAGCTTCGACGAGGCGGTGATACAGAAGGCCGCCGACAGGCTCATGGAGCTGCGCCCGCACATCACCTATTTCCACAGTTCACAGTTCATCAACGACCTGGCCAACGGCGACATCTGCGTGGCGGTGGGCTGGTCCGGCGACATCATCCAGGCGCAGTCCCGCGCCGCCGAGGCGGCTGAGGCCAACCCGGACAAGCCGGCGGTCGAGGTGGCCTACTCCATCCCCAAGGAGGGCGCGCCGATGTGGTTCGACATGCTGGCGATCCCCAAGGACGCCAGGAACGTCGACAACGCCTATCTGTTCCTCGACTACCTGATGCGCCCGGACGTGATGGCGGGGATCCAGAACTACGTGATGTACGCCAGCGCCAACAGCGCGGCGCTGCCGCTGGTGGACGAGGAGGTGCTGAACGACCCGGGCATCTATCCGGATCCGGAGACGCAGGCCAAGCTGTTCACCCTGGCGGTGCTGCCGCCCGAGGTCGATCGGCTGTTCAACCGGCACTGGACGGCGATCAAGACCGGAAAGTGACCGACCCATGGCGCCGGGCGGGCTGCGGCCCGCCCCGCCTCGTCCAGGACAGCAGATGGCATCGAACGGTAACGGCGCCGCCGGCGCATCGAAGAACGAACGGCTCGGAGCGGAGGATTACCTGCGCATCGAGGCGGTACGCAAGGAATTCGACGGCTTCGTGGCCGTGGACGACGTCAGCCTGAAGATTCGGCAGGGCGAGATATTCGCATTGCTGGGCGCCTCCGGCTGCGGCAAGTCCACCCTGTTGCGCTGTCTGGCCGGTTTCGAGAAGCCGACCCGGGGGCGGATCGTCCTGGATGGCCAGGAAATGGATGGTCTGCCGCCCTACCAGCGGCCGATCAACATGATGTTCCAGTCCTATGCCCTGTTCCCGCACATGACCGTGGAGCAGAACATCGCCTTCGGTCTGAAGCAGGACGGCATGGCCAAGGCCGACGTGGCCAGGAAAGTCGAGGAGATGCTCGCCCTGGTGCAGATGGGCAAGTACGCCCGGCGCAAGCCGCATCAGCTCAGCGGCGGTCAGCAGCAGCGCGTGGCCCTTGCCCGCTCCTTGGCCAAGGGGCCGAAGCTGTTGTTGCTTGACGAACCCATGGGTGCCCTGGACAAGAAGCTGCGCTCGCAGATGCAGCTCGAGTTGGTCAACATCATCGAGCGCCTGGGCGTGACCTGCGTGATGGTCACCCACGACCAGGAAGAGGCCATGACCATGGCGCACCGGATCGCCATCATGGATGCCGGCTGGATCCGCCAGGTCGGCACGCCGGACGAGATTTACGAGCAACCCAACTGCCGTTTCACCGCCGAGTTCATCGGCTCGGTGAACCTGCTGGAAGGCCGGATCGAGGACGACGAGAAGGACTTCATCACCATTCGGGTGCCGGCGCTGGAGCACCTGGCCTACATCGGCCACGGCGTCACCGGCTTCGAGGGCCAGGAAGTGGCGCTGGCGCTGCGTCCGGAAAAGATCCACGTCTCGAAGGAGGAACCTGCGCAACCGCACAACAAGGCCCGCGGTTCGATCGAGGAGATCGCCTATTTCGGCAGTCATTCGGTCTTCCATGTCCGCCTGCCGAGCGGCATTCGCCTGATGGCTAACATGATCAACAGCCGGCGCTGGGCCAGCGAGCAGTTCACCTGGAACGACCAGGTCTGGCTGAGCTGGGACGACGAGGCAGGCGTGGTGCTGACCTCATGAGGCTGCTTCGCTCGATCCGCAAGCGTCTGCCTGGACCGCGCTGGCTGGTGATCGCGGTGCCCTACCTGTGGATGCTGTTGTTCTTCGCCATTCCGTTCCTGATCGCCCTGAAGATCAGCTTCGCCAGCGCCGCCATCGCCCAGCCGCCGTACACGCCGCTGCTGGCCTGGGAGGGCGACCTGCTGGAGCTGCGCCTGAACCTGGGCAACTACCTGTACCTGGTGCGCGACAGCCTGTACCTGAACGCCTATCTGAGCTCGCTCAAGATAGCGGTGATCTCGACGGTGTTGTGCCTGCTGGTTGGCTACCCGCTGGCCTACGGCATCGCCAGGATGGATCCGGCCAGCCGCAACGTCGCCCTGATGCTGGTGATCCTGCCGTCCTGGACCTCGTTCCTGATCCGCATCTACGCCTGGATCGGCATCCTCAAGAACAATGGTTTGATCAACAACGCGCTGATGGGCTTGGGCCTGATCGAGCAGCCACTGCCGATCCTGCATACCCCGGTGGCAGTCTACATCGGCATCGTCTATGCCTACCTGCCGTTCATGGTGTTGCCCCTGTATGCCAACCTGGTCAAGCACGATCATCGGCTGATCGAGGCGGCCAGCGACCTGGGCGCACCGCCGTGGAAGGCCTTCCTGACCATCACCCTGCCGCTTTCCAAGGCCGGCATCATCGCCGGTTCGATGCTGGTGCTGATCCCGGTGGTGGGCGAGTTCGTCATCCCCGAACTGCTCGGCGGACCGGACACGCTGATGATCGGCCGGGTGCTGTGGCAGGAGTTCTTCAACAACCGCGACTGGCCGGTGGCGTCGGCGGTGGCGACGGTGATGCTGGTGCTGCTGCTGGTGCCGATCATGATCTTCCACCGCTACCAGAGCAAGGAACTGGAGTCGAGGCTGACATGAGCGGCGCGCGCACATCACGCCTGACCAAACTGCTGCTGGCCGCGGGCTTCGTTTTCCTGTACGCCCCCATCCTCAGCCTGATGATCTACTCGTTCAACGAGTCGCGCCTGGTCACGGTCTGGTCGGGCTTTTCCGTGAAGTGGTACTACGAGTTGTTCCAGGACAAGCAGTTGGTCTCGGCGGCGTGGGTCAGTGTCCAGGTGGCGTTCTGGACCGCCTGCGCCGCGGTGGTGTTGGCCACGCTGGCGGCCATGGCCATGACCAGGATGCGGAACTTCCCTGGCAAGACCCTGTTCGGCGGCCTGATCACCGCGCCGCTGGTGATGCCGGAGGTGATCACCGGCTTGTCCATCCTGCTGCTGTTCGTGTCCATGGGGCCGGTGATCGGCATCGGCGAGCAGCGCGGGATGCTGACCATCTGGATCGCCCACGTCACCTTCACCATGGCCTACGTGACGGTGGTGATCAGCTCCCGCCTCGGCGAGCTGGACCGCTCGCTGGAGGAAGCGGCCATGGATCTTGGCGCGAACCGGCTCAAGGTGTTCTTCGTCATCACCTTGCCGATCATCGCTCCGGCCCTGGTGGCGGGATGGCTGCTGGCCTTCACCCTCAGCCTTGACGACCTGGTGATCGCCAGTTTTGCTTCCGGTCCCGCCTCGACCACATTGCCGATGAAGGTGTTCAGTTCGGTGCGCCTGGGTGTCAGCCCCAAGATCAACGCCCTGGCGACCCTGATGATCCTGGTGGTGATGCTGGCGGCCCTGATCGGCTGGTGGCTGATGAGCCGGGAGGAGAAACGCCGCCAGCGCGACATGCAGCTGGCGCTGCAGGAGGGTTGAGGCATGACCGTCGAAAACCGGAACCCCTGGACCGGAGAGGTGTATCGCTACTCGATGATGTCCCCGGCAGCGATCGAGGAAAGGCTGGCGGCTGCCGAGCGCGCCTTTCCCGTCTGGTCGGGCCTGAGCCTGGAGGCCAGGGGCGCATGTCTTCGCAAGGTTGCGGCCGGGCTGCGCCAGCGCAAGTCCGAGCTGGCGCACGTGGTCACGGCCGAGATGGGCAAACTGCACAAGGAAGCGCTGGCCGAGGTGGAGAAGTGCGCCGCGGCCTGCGACTACTACGCGGACAATGCCGCCCGCTACCTGCGGGAAGAGGACATCGCCACCGAGGCACGGCGCAGCTACGTCGCCTACGAGCCGATCGGCTGCGTGTTGGCGATCATGCCCTGGAACTTCCCGATCTGGCAGGTGTTCCGCTTCCTGGCCCCGACCTTGATGGCTGGCAACGTCGCCGTCCTGAAACACGCCACCAACGTGCCGCGCTGCGCTGACGCCATCGCCGCGGTACTGCGCGAAGCCGACCTGCCGGATGGCGTTTTCGGCGTGTTGCACATGGACAACGAACAAGCCGCGGCGGTGATCGGCGACCCGCGGATCAAGGCGGTCACCCTGACCGGCAGCGAGCGGGCGGGACGTTCGGTGGCGGCGACCGCGGGCCGGCATCTGAAAAAATGCGTGCTCGAGCTGGGCGGCTCGGATCCTTTCGTCGTGCTCGAGGACGCCGACCTGGACGAGACGGTGAAGGCGGCGGTGGCTTCGCGTTACGGCAACGCCGGCCAGACCTGCATCGCCGCCAAGCGCTTCATCCTGGTGGCGGGCATCGTCGAGCGCTTCACCGAGCGGTTCCTGGCCGAGGCCGGCAAACTGCTGCCGGGCGACCCGGAAGCCCGCGGCAGCAATCTGGCGCCGATGGCTCGGGCCGACCTGCGCGATGGCCTGCATCGGCAGGTGAGCGAAAGCCTGGCTAGGGGCGCTCGCCTGCTGCTGGGCGGCAAGCCCGGCGAAAAGGACACCGTCTACCCGGCGACGGTGTTGGCGGGTGTGGCTCCGGGCATGCCGGCCTGGGAAGAAGAACTATTCGGCCCGGTGGCAAGCCTGATCCGGGTGCGCGACGAAGACGAGGCCATGGAGGTCGCCAACGCCACCAGCTTCGGCCTCGGCGCCAGCGTCTGGACCGCCGACCCGGCCCGTGGCGAGGCGTTTGCCCGGCGCTTCGCGGCCGGCGCCTGTTTCGTCAACGCGCAGGTGCGCAGCGACGTCCGCCTGCCGTTCGGCGGCACCCGGAACTCGGGCTTCGGCCGCGAACTCGCCGGCCACGGTATCCACGAGTTCACCAACATCAAGACGCTCTACGTGGCCTGATCCTTTGCTGCCGGCCCGGCCGGCGGCGGTCGGTCGGCGAGGGGCATGGGCGCGATGCGCATGAGCAGCGAGCGCAGGGTGGCGGGGTCGCCGAGGGCCCTGTCCAGGGCGGCGTGGGCCTCGCACCAGAGCGGGTAGGCGCGGCTGAGCAGGGCATGGCCCTCGCCGCTCAGGCGCAGGCGGCGTTTGCGGCGGTCGCCGGCATCGGCCAGGACTTCGATCAGGCCGCGACGCTCCAGCGGCTTGACCAGGGCCGTCAGGGTGGTGCGATCCATGGCCAGGAACGGGGCCAACTGGCCGATGGTGGGCGGCTCGGGCCTGTTCAGCGACATCAGCAGGGAGAACTGGCCGTTGGTCAGGCCCAGTGGCCGGAACACCTCGTCGAAATGCCGGGCCAAGGCCCGTGCCGCCCGTTGCACGTGCAGACAGACGCAGGCCTGGGCGACCTCGAGCGTCTTGTCGCGCGGGAAGGCGGGTGTTGACATGGGGCTTATTATGTTGATATCAACTTAAAAAGTCCAGCCGGTCCGACCGGCAGGGTCCACAGCAAAGACAACGGGAGGGATGCGGCATGGCCTACGTCGACGGTTTCCTGATGCCGGTGAAGAAGGACAGGGTGGAGGATTACAAGAGGATGGCGCGCCTGGCCGAGCAGGTCTGGCGCGAGTACGGCGCCATCGGCTACGTCGAGTGCCTGCCCGACGACGTGCCCTACGGCGAGCTGACCTCGTTTCCGCGGGCGGTGCAGCTGCAGGAGGACGAGCTGGTGGTGTTCTCCTGGGTGGTCTACCCCTCGCGTGAGAAGCGCGACGAGGCCAACCGGAAGGTGATGAACGACCCGCGCTTCAAGGAATGGGAGAACGACATGCCCTTCGATCCGAAGCGCATGATCTGGGGCGGATTCGTTCCCTTCGTCGGGCTGTGAACATGAGCCGGATCAAGACCATCGTCCCGCACCTGTGGTTCGACCGCCAGGCGAGGGAAGCGGCGGAGTTCTATTGCTCCGTCTTTCCCGGATCGGGGCTGGACCACATCGGCCAGGTCCGCGACACGCCCTCGGGCGATTGCGAGGTGGTGAGCTTCCGCCTCGGCGGGCAGCCGTTCATGGCCATCTCCGCCGGCCCGCTGTTCCGCTTCAGTCCGGCGATCTCCTTCATCGTCAACTACGATCCCGGCCGCGACCCGCAGGCGCGGGCCTCGCTGGACGCCGCCTGGGCGGCGTTGAGCGAGGGCGGCGAGGTGCTGATGCCCTTGGACGCCTATCCGTTCAGCAAGCGCTATGGCTGGGTACAGGACCGCCATGGCCTGTCCTGGCAGCTGATCCTTTCCGACCCGGAGGGTGAGCCGAGGCCGTTCATGACGCCGGCGCTACTGTTCACCGGCGAGGTCTGCGGCAGGGCCGAGGAGGCGGGAGCCTTCTACCGGTCGGTGTTCGATGGCTCGCGCGAAGGCCAGTTGCTGCGTTGGCCGGCCGGCATGGCGCCTGAGCGCGAGGGCACGGTGATGTTCAGCGATTTCCGTCTCGGCGATACCTGGTTCGCGGCCATGGACAGCGGCCGCGAGCATCGCTTCGGCTTCAACGAAGCGGTTTCCTTCATGGTCCGCTGCGAAAATCAGGCGGAAATCGATCGCTACTGGTCCCGGCTTTCGGCCGTACCCGAAGCCGAGCAGTGCGGCTGGTGCAAGGACCGCTTCGGGATCTCCTGGCAGGTCGTGCCGGCCGTGCTCGACCGGATGATGCGCAGCGGCGAGCGCGAACGCGTCGATCGCATCACCCGTGCGTTCCTGGAGATGAGGAAGTTCGACCTGGCGGCGCTGCAACGGGCCTTCGATGGCGCGGCCTGAACTGGGCGTATGCCTGCTGGCGATGCTGGCCTGGGCCGCCTGCGCCCGGGCCGATGACGGCGAGCGATGCATTGGAGCGGAAGGAATGGCGGAGACACGCGTCCACGCCGGTCATGCGGCGATCAACGGCGTCAACCTGTACTACGAGGACCATGGCCCGCGGGAGGGCATGCCGCTGGTTCTGCTCAACGGCGGCGGCTCGACCATCGAGACCACCTGGGGACGGGCGCTGCCGCTGCTGGCGCGTACGCGCCGGGTGATCGCCCTGGACGAGGAAGGGCATGGGCGCAGTTCCTTCCGGGACGGGCCGTCCAGTTTCGAGGCTTCGGCGGATGATGTGGCGGCGCTGCTGGAGCACCTGCAGGTGGAGCGGGCCGACCTGATGGGCTTCAGCAATGGCGCCAGCATCGCCCTGCAGGTCGCCATCCGGCATCCGCGGCGGGTGCGGCGGCTGGTCTTCGCCTCGTCCATGACCCGGCGCGACGGCGCCCCGGCGGCATTCTGGGCGTTCATGGATGGTGCCAGCCTCGATAACATGCCCGACCCCCTGAAGCAGGCCTTCTTGGCGCACAATCCGGACCCGGAGGCGTTGCGGCGCATGCACGACCGCGATGCGGAGCGCATGCGGCATTTCCGCGACGTGCCCGACGAGCAGGTGCGGGCGGTGCAGGCCCCGGTGCTGGTGCTGGCCGGTGATCGCGACATCGTCACGCCGGAACACGCGGCCGAGCTGGCGCGGCTGTTTCCCCGCGGCCGGCTGATGATCCTGCCGGGCGGCCACGGCGAATACCTGGGCGAGCAGCTGACCACGCTGCCGGGCTCGTGTTACCCGCAGCGGACCCTGCCCCTGGTCCTGCAGTTCCTCGACGAAGCCGGGGAGAAGCATTGATGGCGGTGGTCCAGCCGCCCTCCAACATGGATGGCCAGCCGGAAGTAGCGCTGGCCTGACCGGAAGGAAGCGCAAATGTCCGTTACCGAAGAAGCCGCCAAGCCGGTGGAACCGACCGAGCTCGCCGCGGAAACCACCCGGCATACGATCTGGAGCGACCTGCGCCAGGCCTTGCGCGGCACGGCCGCCGACTACACCAGGATCCCGCTGCGTCGGGCCGTTTTCCTGCTGGCCGTGCCCATGGTGCTGGAGCTGGTGCTGGAGTCCACCTTTGCGGTGGTGGACATCTTCTTCGTGGCCAAACTCGGCGCTTCGGCCGTGGCCACGGTCGGCCTGACCGAGACCTACCTTTTCCTGCTGTATTCGGTGGCCATGGGCCTGTCCATGGCGGTCACCGCCATCGTCGCCCGCCGTGTCGGTGAAAAGCATGGCCAAGAGGCGGCGCTGTCGGCTGTGCAGGCCATCGTGCTGGCGGTGCTGATCTCGCTGCCGGTGACGCTGGTGGGTATCGTCTGGGCCAAGGACCTGCTGCGGTTGATGGGCGGCGATGCCTGGGTTATCGAGCAGGGCTACCGCTACATGCAGTGGATGCTCGGCGGCAATGCCGTGATCATGCTGCTGTTCGTGATCAATGCCGTTTTCCGTGGCGCCGGCGACGCCGCCGTGGCGATGCGGGTGCTGTGGCTGGCCAACGCCCTGAACATCATCCTCGACCCCATCCTGATCTTCGGCCTCGGCCCGATTCCGGCCATGGGCATCGAGGGCGCGGCCATCGCCACCAATCTCGGCCGCGGCGCCGGCGTGCTGATGCAACTGTGGATTCTGGTGCGCGGCAGCGAGCACCTGCGGGTGCTGCGTTCCAGCCTGCGCCTTCACGGCGCCACCCTGCTGAATATCGCCCGCACCTCGCTGGGCGGCATCGGCCAGATGATCGTGGCCATGATGGCCTGGGTGTTCCTGATGCGGATCCTGGCCAGCGTCTCCACCGAGGCGGTGGCCGGCGCCACCATCGCCATCCGGGTGATGATGTTCACCATGATGCCGACCTGGGGCATGTCCAATGCCGCCGCCACCCTGGTGGGCCAGAACCTCGGTGCCGACGAACCCGGTCGCGCCGAGGCCTCGGTCTGGCGGATCGGCTGGATGAACATGGCCTATCTGCTGCTCATCGCCTTGGGTTTCTTCCTCTGGCACGACCCGATCATCGGGCTGTTCACCGACGAGGCGCAGGTGATCGGCATCGGCGGCGAGTGGTTGCGCATCCTGTCCTACTCGCTGTTCGTCTACGGCTGGTGGATGGTTTCGGTGCAGGCTTTCAACGGCGCCGGCGACACCATGACGCCTACCTGGATCAACCTGGTCTTCTTCTGGCTGATCCAGATCCCGCTGTGCTGGTTCCTGGCCCTGCCGCTGGGCTGGGCGCACAGCGGCGTGTTCTGGGGCGTGTTCGTGTCCGAGACCGCCGTCGGCCTGTTCACCCTGTGGCTGTTCAGCCGCGGCGGCTGGAAGAAGGTGCGGGTGTGAGCCCGCGGGCGAGGCTGGCGCGGCCGCCCATGGGGCGGCGGCACTCTCGCCGCCGCATCCGGGTACCGGCCGACTCGTGTAGCCGGACCGCCCTTGCGCGGTCCGATCGGCCACTATCCTTGGGGCAGACGATCCGCTGGCGACCCCGACGTAACGAAAAAGCCCCGGCCATGACGGGCCGGGGCTTGCGGTTGGTGGAGGTGGCGGGAGTCGAACCCGCGTCCGAGAGCACTCCGTCTCCGGTACTACATGCTTAGCGCGATGTTCTGTCTCGTCGTGCCGGCAACACATCGCGCGAAGCGCACCGGCAGACACACCCGCTTCATCTCGCCGGCGGTTGACGGGTCGCCGCCGCCGGCCATCCCGTGATGATGACCCTACATCCACGAGCACGGGCACAAGTGGGTTCGGGGCTAGGCCTTAGGCGGCCAGAGCGTAGTTGTCGTCGTTGGCAACTATGAGTTTGCCGCTGGATTAACGAGGAAAGCTGCCCCCTCGGCATGCACCGGCCGACTTCGCAACCCCCGTCGAAGCCAGGACACCCCCGGTTCGTGAAGATCGTTCGGTTGGACCGACGCAGCGATTATGGGGGCGGGGCGGGGCGGGCTCAAGCGCGGCCGCCGGCGCCGTTCAGGGAGGCGTGGCGGCCTTGAGTCCCTTGCCCGGCTCAGGCGTCCCTGTTGTGCCGGCGCATGACCCGCTGCCTGTCGCGCTCCCAGTCGCGGTCCCTGGCGGCCTGGCGCTTGTCGTGCGCCTGCTTGCCCTTGGCCAGGGCCAACTCCAGCTTCACCTTGTTGCCGCTCCAGTAGGCGGCGGTGGGGATCAGGGTGTAGCCGTCGCGCTGCACCTTTCCCATCAGCTTGTCTATCTCGTGCCGGTGCAGCAGCAGCTTGCGGGTGCGGCGATCGTCGGCGATCACGTGGGTGGAGGCCTGGATCAGCGGGGTGATCTGCGCGCCCAGCAGGAAGATTTCGCCGTCCTTGACCAGGGCGTAGGCATCGCTCAGGTTCATGCGGCCTGCCCGGATGGCCTTGAGCTCCCAGCCCTGCAGGGCGATGCCGGCCTCGTGGCGCGACTCGAGATGGTACTCATGCCGCGCTTGCCGGTTCAGGGCGATGGTCTTGCGGGCCTGGCCCTGGCCGGCTGCGGTATCCTTGGCGCTGTTTTTCTTCTTGGACATGTCCCTTTCCTTGGCGGGCATTGTCGCCCATCGCGGGCCGGCCGGGCGAGGGTTGGATTCGGCCCCATGACGAGCATTCACCGCCACGCGCTGGTCCGGCATTCGGCCCGGCGCATGTACGACCTGGTCAACGACGTGGCGTCCTACCCGGTCCGGTTCGGCTGGTGCGAAGGCTCGCAGGTGCTCGAGCAGGGCGAGGCGCACATGCTGGCGCGGCTGGACCTGCGCATGGGTGGCCTGCGCACCAGCTTCACCACCCGCAACACCCTCGAGGCGCCGATCCGGATCGGCATGGAGCTGGTCGAGGGCCCGTTCCGGCGGTTCACCGGCGCCTGGAGTTTCCACAGCCTGGCCGAGGACGCCTGCAAGGTCAGCCTGCAGCTGGACTTCGAGGTGGCCGGCAAGATGCTCGGCTCGGCCCTGGCCCTGGGCTTTCAGGGCCTGGCCGACCGGATGGTGGACGACTTCCGCCGCGAGGCCGACCGCGCATGAGCGAGGGCCTGATGCGCGTGGAAGTGGTGTACGCGCTGCCTTCGCGCTGCTGGCGGTTCCCGTTGGCCTTGCCGACTGGCGCCACCGTGGCCGACGCCCTGGCCGCCGCCGACCCGGGCCGGCACATTCCCGGTCTGGTCCCGGACCCCGCGCGGCTGGCTGTATTCGGCCGTCCGGCCGCGCCGGACACGGTGTTGCACCCGGGCGACCGGGTCGAGATCCTGCGGCCGCTGCTGGCCGATCCGAAGCTTGCCCGGCGGCGCCGGGCCGGCCAGGCCTGAGCCGGCGAGGTGCGTTGCCGCGGCGGCGCGCCTTCCCGTGCCGGTTCGGCGGCGGTCGCCGTTCAGCGCCGCTGCTTGCCCTTGTCGCGCGGCAGGTTGCCGAAGCGACGCATCTCGGCGGCCAGTTCCTTGTCGGCCTCCGGAAAGTACTCGCCCTCCCAGCGCACCAAGCTGTCGCCCTCGAACCAGAGGGTGAGGTTCTTGATTTCGGTGTCGCCGTGGCCGCGGCGGGCGGTGGCGATGTAGTCCCAGCGCGATTGGTGGAAGGGGTCGGCCAGCGGCGGCGATCCCAGCAGGCTGAACACCTGCACCTTGCTCAGTCCGACCTGCAATTGCTCGACGTTGCGCGTTTCCAGCAGGTTGCCCTGGAACACGGGCTGGCGGTAGACCAGGCCGCAGCCGGAAACCAGCGCGGCGGTGAGGATCACGGGCAGGGCAAGACGCATCGGCAAAGGTCCGGGTCGTAACGGGCGGGGTGCGATCGGCCCGATGATACACTACGGGCCGCCGTCGCCGGCGGCGGCGAGGGGACGTGAATCAGGGAGCGCATTCAGGAGGCGACATGGAATCCCAGGACCTGCGCAAGGCCGGCCTCAAGGTCACCCACCCCCGGATGCGGATCCTCGAGCTGCTGGAAACCGCCAGCCCCAAGCACCTCACCGCCGAGGACATCTACCGCCTGCTGATGGAGGCCGGCGATGACATCGGCCTGGCCACCGTCTACCGGGTGCTCACCCAGTTCGAGGCTGCCGGTCTGGTGCTCAAGCACCATTTCGAGAGCGGCCAGGCCGTCTACGAGCTCGACCGCGGCCAGCACCATGACCACATGGTGGACGTGGACACCGGCAAGGTGGTCGAGTTCACCAGTCCCGAGATCGAACGGCTGCAGCAGGAAATCGCCGCCCGCCACGGCTACGAGATCGAGGACCATTCCCTGGTCCTGTACGTACGCAAGAGGCGCAAGTAGGGCGTTCAGCCGCGCCGGGCCCGGCTCAGCAGTTGTTTCGCATTGGCCCGCACCTCACGGGTGATCTCCACGCCGCCGAGCATGCGCGCCAGTTCCTCGATCCGGCCGGCCTCGTCCAGGGCCGCGACCTGGCTGTGGGTGCTGTCGCCGGCCACCGACTTGCTGACCTGGAAGTGGTGATGGCCCTGGGCAGCGACCTGGGGCAGGTGGGTCACGCACAGCACCTGGCGTTCGGCACCCAGTGTCCGCAACTTCTGGCCCACCACCTCGGCGACGGCGCCGCCGATGCCGGTGTCCACCTCGTCGAAGACCATGGTCGGCACCGAGTCCAGGCCGAGGGCGGCGACCTCGATGGCCAGGCTGATCCGGGCCAGTTCGCCGCCGGAAGCGACCTTGCGCATGGGACGTGGCGGCTGACCCGGGTTGGCCGAGACCAGGAACTCGCAGCGCTCGCCGCCCTGGGGTGAGGGCCGGCCGTCCTCGAGCGGCTCCAGGGCGACCTCGAAACGGCCGCCGGCCATGCCGAGTTCGGCCATGAGCGAGGCCACTGCCGCGCCCAGGGCCTCGGCCGCCTTGTGTCGGGCCTTGCCGAGTTCAGCGGCGGCCCGGCGCCAGTCGGCCATGGCCGCGGTCGCCTCCCGGGCCAGGTGTTCCGCGCGTTCGCCGGCACCGGCCAGGCCCTGGTGTTCGGCCCGCAGCGCCTCGCGGCGGGCCGCCAGGCCAGCCAGGGGTACCCGGTGCTTGCGGGCCAGGTCGTGCAGGCGGGCCAGGCGGTCCTCGAGTGCGCGCAGCCGCTCGGGGTCCAGGTCCAGTCCGTCGCGCACGCGTTCCAGGCCGCTCGCGGCCTCGGCCACCTGGATGCCTGCCGATTCCACCAGCGCCAGCACCTCGGCCAGGCGCGGCTCGTCGCCGGCCAGCCGGCCCAGGTCGGCGGCGACCTGGTGCAGCAGCCGGGCCACCGAAGGCCCCTCGTCCCCGGCCAGCCTGGCCAGGGCATGGCCGCAGCCTTCCAGCAGGCCGGCGGCATTGGCCTGGCGGCGGTGGGCGGCGCCCAGTTCCTCCAGGGCCTCGGCTTCGAGCCGTTCGGCGTCCAGTTCGGCCAACTGGTGCTCCAGCCAGGCCAGCCGATCGGCGACGTCGCCGGCCTGGTCCAGTTGCTGACGTTCGCGTTCCAGCGCGCTCCAGCGCCGGGCGGCCTCCTGTACGGTTGCCAGCAGTGCCTCGTGCCGGCCGAAGGCGTCCAGCAGGGCCAGTTGCTGGCCGCGGTCGAGCAGGGCCTGGTGCTCGTGCTGCCCGTGGATCTCGACCAGGCGGCCGCCAAGCTCCGCCAACTGGCCCAGGGTGGCCGGCCGGCCATTGATCCAGGCGCGCGAACCGCCGTCGGCACGGATCACCCGGCGCAGTTGGCAGCCTTCGCCGTCGTCCAGTTCGTTCTCGCGCAGCCAGGACAGGGCCTCGGGGGCGTCGTCCAGGCGGAATTCGGCGGTCAGCTCGGCACGTTCGGCGCCGTGGCGGACGATGCCTGCATCGGCGCGGGCGCCGGTCAGCCACATCAGGGCATCCACCAGCAGCGACTTGCCGGCGCCGGTTTCGCCCGAGACCACGGTCATGCCCGGCCCGAAGGCCAGTTCGGCCCGGCTGACGACGGCGAAATCGCGCAGGGAAAGATGGACGAGCATGGGCGGGCGATTGTGCCTGAAAGGCGCCAGCCTTGGCTGCCCCCGTCGGCGGCGCCGTCGGTCGCCGGCGGGCCTGCGGGTAGGGGAAAACCGGCTTGCACCGGGGCCCTCCCGGCCTTATCTATGGCGTCATGAGCCCCAGCCTCGACCCGCGCGCCCGTCGTCTGCTGCGCACCCTGATTTCCCAGCACATCCGGGACGGGGAGCCGGTGGGTTCGCGCACCCTGGCCAAGCGTTCGGGCCTGGACGTCAGCCCGGCCACCATCCGCAACATCATGGCCGACCTAGAGGAGATCGGCCTGGTGGCGGCGCCGCACACCTCGGCCGGCCGCGTACCCACCGTCCAGGGCTATCGGGTGTTCGTGGACAGCCTGCTGCAGGTGCAGCCGCTGCAAGACGAGGAGCTGAGCCGGCTGCGCGCCAGCCTGCCGGCCGGGGCAGGTACACAGGCCCTGCTGGCCAACACATCCGAACTGCTTTCGGCCATGAGCCAGTTCGTGGGCGTGGTCACCGTGCCCTCGCGCGACCGTTTCGCGTTCCGGCGCATCGAATTCCTGCCGCTGGAGGACAGCCGGGTGCTGGTGGTGCTGGTGTTCGCCGACAACGAGGTGCAGAACCGGGTGATCCAGCCGCGCCGGCCCTTCACCGCCGAGGAACTGGAACGCACCGCCAACTACCTCAATGCCCACTTCGCCGGCCGACCCCTGGCCGATGTCCGGCCGCAGTTGCTGCGGGAGCTGCGCGAAACCCGCAGCGAGATGGAGCGACTGCTGTCGGTGGCGGTGGAACTGTCAGAGCAGGCCCTGGGCTCGGCCCAGGCCAGTGCCGAGGACATGCTGCTGGCCGGCCAGACCCGGCTGATGGGTGTGCAGGACCTGTCCGACCTGGACCGTCTGCGCGAGCTGTTCGAGGTCTTCGCCCGCAAGCGCGAGATTTTGCAATTGCTGGACCGGACCCTGCAGGCGCCAGGCGTGCGGGTGTTCATCGGCGAGGAGACCGGCCTGGCGCCGCTCGATGGTTGCACAGTGGTCACCGCGCCCTATGGCAGCGAGGGCAAGGTGCTGGGCGTGCTGGGGGTGATCGGACCCACCCGCATGGCCTACGAGCGGGTCATCCCCATGGTCAAGGCCACGGCCGATCTGCTCGGCGCCGCCTTGAATCCCGGGTCCAAGGCCCCATAAGCCGGGTGAACCCGCCGCCGGCGGGCCCCAGCACGGAAAATCATGCACAACGACACCAAGGCACCGGGCGCCGGACCCGCGCCCGATCAGACTCCTGCGAACCCTGAAACCGCCGAGCCGACCGGCGCCGTCGGCACCAACGTGGCAGGGACGGCCCGTCAGGCCGATGCCGACGGCGGCACTGCCGTCGAGGCCCTGGACACGTCCGAAGCCGGACTGGCCGGGGAGTTGGAAAGACTGCGCGCTGCCCTGGCCGCCGTGCGCGAGGAAAGCCTGCGCGAGCGCGCCGAGCTGGAAAACCAGCGCAAGCGTCTGAGCCGCGAGATCGAACAGGCGCGGCGCTTCGCCAATGAACGCCTGCTGGCCGACCTGCTGCCCGTGTTCGACAGCCTGGATGCCGGCCTCGCCGCCCTGGGCGAGCAGACCGGTCCGGTGCGGGACGGCCTCGAGGCCACCCGGCGGCAGTTGCTGAAGGTCGGCGCCGACCATGGCCTGGGCGTGATCGACCCGGCGGGAGAAGCCTTCGATCCGGCCTGGCATCAGGCCGTGAGCCAGGTGCCCGCCGCCGCCGGCACGGTCCCGGGCACCGTGGTGCAGGTGTTCCAGAAGGGCTACGTGCTCAACGAGCGCTTGCTGCGCCCGGCCATGGTAGTCGTGGCTGCGGAATGAGCGGCCGGACTTGAAGCCCGGTCCGGCGCCCTTACATCAGGACCAGCCGCGGCCGATGGCCGCCAACAGAAACGAGACATCACGGAGCCAAGCAATGGGCAAGATCATCGGCATCGACCTCGGTACGACCAACAGCTGTGTCGCCATCATGGAGGGCGGCAATGTCAAGGTCATCGAGAACTCCGAGGGTGATCGCACCACGCCTTCGATCGTCGCCTTCACCAAGGATGGCGAAGTGATCGTTGGCGCCTCGGCCAAGCGCCAGGCGGTCACCAATCCCAAAAACACTTTCTTCGCGGTCAAGCGGCTGATCGGCCGCAAGTTCAGCGACGCCGAGGTCAAGAAGGATCTCGATCTGGTGCCCTATGCCATCGTCGAGCATGACAACGGCGACGCCTGGGTGCAGACCGCCGACGGCAAGCGCATGGCGCCGCCGGAGATCTCGGCCCGAGTGCTGGAGAAGATGAAGAAGACCGCCGAGGCCTACCTGGGCGAGCCGGTTACCGCTGCCGTCATCACCGTACCGGCCTACTTCAACGACAGCCAGCGTCAGGCCACCAAGGACGCTGGCCGCATTGCCGGCCTGGAGGTCAAGCGCATCATCAACGAGCCGACCGCGGCCGCGCTGGCCTACGGCCTGGACAAGAAGGGAGGCGACCGCAAGGTGGCCGTGTACGACCTGGGTGGCGGCACCTTCGACGTATCTATCATCGAAATCGCCGAAGTGGACGGCGAGAAGCAGTTCGAGGTGCTGGCCACCAACGGCGACACCTTCCTGGGCGGCGAGGACTTCGACAAGCGGGTCATCGACTATCTGGTCGAGGAGTTCCAGAAGGAGCAGGGCATCGACCTGCGCAAGGATCCGCTGGCCCTGCAGCGCCTGAAGGACGCCGCCGAGCGTGCAAAGATCGAGCTGTCGAGTTCGCAGCAGACCGAGGTCAATCTGCCGTACATCACGGCTGACGCGTCCGGTCCCAAGCACCTGAACATCAAGCTGACCCGGGCCAAGCTGGAGGCGCTGGTGGACGACCTGATCAAGCGCACCATCGAGCCCTGCCGCACCGCGCTCAATGACGCCGGCCTGCGCGCCTCGGAGATCTCCGAGGTGATCCTGGTCGGTGGTCAGACCCGCATGCCGAAGGTGCAGCAGGCGGTGGCCGAGTTCTTCGGCAAGGAGCCGCGCAAGGACGTCAACCCGGACGAGGCCGTCGCCATCGGCGCCGCTATCCAGGGCGGTGTACTGGCCGGCGATGTCAAGGACGTGCTGCTGCTGGATGTCACCCCGCTGAGCCTGGGTATCGAAACCTTGGGTGGCGTGATGACCAAGATCATCGAGAAGAACACCACGATCCCGACCAAGGCCTCGCAGGTGTTCTCCACTGCCGAGGACAACCAGTCGGCGGTGACGGTGCACGTGCTGCAGGGCGAACGCGAACAGGCCCGTTTCAACAAGTCGCTGGCCAAATTCGACCTGACCGGCATCGAGCCGGCGCCGCGCGGCATGCCGCAGATCGAGGTCAGCTTCGACATCGACGCCAACGGCATCCTGCATGTCTCGGCCAAGGACAAGAAGACCGGGAAGGAGCAGAAGGTCGAGATCAAGGCCGGCTCGGGCCTGAGCGAGGAGGAGATCCAGCGCATGGTCGCCGATGCCGAGGCGCACCGCGAGGAAGACCGGAAGTTCCACGAGCTGGTCGCCGCCCGTAACGCTGCCGACGGCCTGATCCATGCCACCCGCACCGCCGTCAAGGAACATGGCAGCAAGGTGCCGGGCGAGCAGCTGGCCGCCATCGAGTCGGCCCTGTCCGAGCTCGAGACGGCGATGAAGGGCGACGACAAGACCCAGATCGAGGCCAAGACCCAGGCCCTGCAGCAGGCCGCCCAGTCGCTGTACGCGGCCGCCGCGGCCGCCGAACGGGGGCCGGCTGACGAAGCCGCAGGCGAGGCCGGCGGCAAGGCCGAGGACGTGGTGGACGCCGAGTTCACCGAGGTCAAGGACAAGGACAAGTAAAGGCTTGGCCGCGCGCCGGATGCGCGCGGCGGTGACTGCCCGCGTCCCGGCGGCACGGAGGTGTCGCCTGGCGCGGGCAGTGGCGTGAACGAGCCCGGGAAGACTCGATGAGCAAGCGCGACTACTACGAAGTGCTGGGCGTGGCCCGCAACGCCTCCGAAGAGGAGATCAAGAAGGCCTACCGGCGCGCCGCGCAGAAATACCATCCCGACCGAAACCCGGGCGATGCCGACGCGGAACGGCGCTTCAAGGAGGCCAAGGAGGCCTACGAAGTGCTGTCCGATGGCGGAAAGCGGCGGATCTACGACCAGCACGGCCACGCCGCCTTCGAGCACGGCATGGGCGGGCACGGCCCCGGTCCCGGCTTTGCCGACGTCAACGACATTTTCGGCGACATTTTCGGCGACATCTTCGGCGGCGGCCGCCAGCGCGGTGGACCGCGCCGTGGCGCCGACCTGCGCTACGTGGTCGAACTCGACCTCGAGGAGGCCGTGTTCGGGGCCGAGAAGCGCATCGAAGTGCCGACCCTGGCCGCTTGCGGGCCCTGCGGTGGAACCGGTTCCGAGGATGGCAGGCTGCACCCTTGCCGCACCTGTGGCGGGCGCGGCCAGGTGCGCATGCAGCGCGGCATCTTCGCCGTGCAGCAGACCTGCCCGGCCTGCGGCGGCCGCGGCCAGACGGTCAGCAAGCCCTGCGGCCAGTGCAACGGCAACGGCCGGGTCCGCGAGGACAAGGTGTTGCAAGTGAAGATTCCGGCAGGCGTGGATACCGGCGACCGGATCCGCCTGGCAGGCGAGGGCGAGGCCGGCCTGGCCGGCGCGCCGCCCGGTGACCTGTACGTCGAGGTTTCGGTGCGCGAGCACCCGATCTTCCAGCGTGACGGCGACGACCTGTACTGCGAGGTGCCGGTCCGCTTCTCCCAGGTGGCGCTGGGCGCGGACATCGTGGTGCCGACCCTGGACGGCGAGGTGTTGATCAAGATCCCCAAGGAAACCCAGACCGGCAAACTGTTCCGCCTGCGCGGCAAGGGGGTGCGCTCGGTGCGCAGCCATTCCCCCGGCGACCTGCTGTGCCGGGTCGTGGTGGAGACGCCGGTGAACCTGACCGCCCGGCAACGGCAGTTGCTGGAGGAGTTCGAGGCCACCTTCGAGGGCGACAAGGCCGCCCGGCATTCACCCCGGTCCAGCAGCTTCCTGGACGGGGTGAAGGCATTCTGGGAGCGGATGACCTCCTGAGCGCCCGGCACGGATCGCGCCGGGTCCGGGCCACTAGGGCCGCCCGTACAGCCTGCCGGTGGCGCCGCTTTCGGCGTAGCCGTCCAGCAGCGTGCCCACGCTGGCTTCCAGCCGCTCCAGGCGGCTGGCGGCGTTGGGGTGGGTGGAGAACAGCAGGGCGAGGTTGCGGTCTTCCGGCTTGGCGGCGTCCAGTGTGTGCAGCACGCCGACCAGGCCGAAGGGGTTGTAGCCGCCACGCGCGGCCAGGACCATGCCGGCAAGATCGGCGTCGTATTCGTCCTGCCTGTCCAGGCCCTTGACCAGCACTTCGGTGCCGGCCTTGAAGGCGCGTTCGCCGAAGCGGCGGGTCAGCTCGTTGTCGCTGCGCTGGCTCAGTTCTCCGGCCAGGGCCACGGTCCATTCGCGGCCCATGGCCTTCCGGATCGCCTTGACTTGGTCCTTCTCGACTACGTGCGAAATCTCGTGGCCGAGCACGCCGGCCAGCTCCGATTCGTCGCGCAGGCGCTCGTACAGACCACGGGTGACCAGGACGATGCCGCCGGGCAGGGCGAAGGCATTGACGTCGTCGCTGTCCATCACGCCGAAGCGCCAGGGCAGGTTGGGGCGCTCAGACTGCAGGGCCAGCCACAGGCCGACCCGGTTGACGTAACGCTGCAGGGCAGGGTCGTCCACCAGCGGCGCGGCACCGAGCAGTTGCGCGGCAATGCCCTCGCCCAGTTCGATCTCCTCCTGCTCGGAGATCTCCTCGCTGGCCTCGGCGGCACGCTTGCCGAAGTCCAGCAGCTTGCCGGCCTCGCCGAGCCGGCCGAAAGCGCCGGCCGGGCCGGCCAGGGCCAGGGCCAGCAGGGCGGTCGTCAGCGTTTTCATGGCGTTCATCGGTTCCTCCCGCGCGGCTTGCGCGACTCGAGGTAAGCCACCTGCCGCGCTTCCAGGCCGGCTTCGGCGGCATGCGTCCGGGCCTCGTCCGGGGCGGCGGCGAACTGCGCCAGCCGGGCCGCTTCGCCGGCATTCGGATTGGCCCGGCGCAGATCCTCGGCACCCAGCCCCTTCACGCCGGTGCTGGCATCGGCGCTGGTGGAGCCGGTGCGGAAAACCGAGGCCAGGGCCTGGCCGCCGCCACGGCTGGTCTCGCCCGATCCGGTGCGCAGGTTCAGGATACGCACCCAGCCGGACTGGCCGGCCGTGGTGGTGACGCCGGCCCAGGCGCCCTGGCGGGCAGTGATCTCGACGCTGTCCTTGGCCGCCAGTTTGGCCAGGATGTCGGCGCCGGCCTGGGGTTCGGCGCGCAATTCGGTGGCCTTGAGCACGGTGCCTGTCTCGGCGCCGGCCGCCGCGACGGCCAGGGCCAGGACCACGCCCAGGGCCAGCGGCAGCGTTCCCGGGCGGAATGTTCGTTTACGCATCGCCATGATGGTGTCCTCCCTGTTTGTCGGCCACCGCGCTCAGTATGCCGCGGGCTCGCGCTGCGGTTCATACAGGTCCACGGGCCGTTCCCTGCCCTTGACCCGGAACTGTCCGCGGTGGACGAAGACGAAACGTCCTCCGGCGGCCTCGCAGGCCAGCTTGGTGGCTGCCGACACCAGTACCCGGGCCACCCCCTTGGTGCTGCCCTCGATCCGGCTGGCCAGATTCACGGTATCGCCGATGGCGGTGTACTCCATTCGGGCCTCGCTGCCAAGGAAGCCGACCACGGCCGGGCCGCTGTGGATGCCTATGCCGATGTCGAACTCGCCCAGGCCCGGGTCCAGGGCCTGCAACTCGCGCCGGAACCCGTCCAGGACCTGGGTCATCTCCAGCGCCGCCGCCACCGCTTGCCGGGCATGGCCGGGCGCCTCGGTGGGGGCGTTCCAGAAGGCCATGATGGCGTCGCCGATGAACTTGTCCAGGGTGCCGCCGTGCCGGAAGATGACTTCCACCTGGCGGCTGAAGTAGCGGTTCAGCAGGTCCACCACCGCTTCGGGGCTGCGGTTCTCGGACAGGGTGGTGAAACCGCGGATGTCGGAGAACAGCACCGAGATCTCGCGCGTCTCGGGCTTGCGCTCGCGGTCGAGTTCGCCGCTGCGCACCAGGCTGTCCACCACCCGCGGGTCGAGGAAGCGGCCGAACAGGCCGACCGTGGCCTCGCGCTCCCGCCGCTCCAGCCATTGCGATTCCACCGTCAGCAGGCCGAAACCCAGCCAGGCCAGCGACAGGGCGGCCCCGACCGGCGCATACAGGTGTTGGTCCAGTGCCAGTTGCGAGGCTGCCAGCGCCGCCAGGCTGGCCGCCGTCAGGGTCAGGCCGCAGCGCACCGGGCTTACTCGGCGATGGAAGGCCATCCCCAGGCCGGCCAGCAGGGCCAGAAGCAGGGGCCAGCGCACCGGCAGGTCGCGCAGCCAGTCCCCGCCGCGCAGATTGGCGATGGCGGTGGTGAGTACGTAGACGCCCGGGGTCAATCCGGCCAGCGGGGTGGGCCGCATGTCGTGCAGGCCGGATGCGGTGGCGCCGACGAGGATGATGTTGTCGCGCAGCGTCGGCGCCAGCACGGGCGCGTCCGTGCCCAGGTCGTGCAGCAGGTCGGCATAGGAGATCGTCCGCGGCGGGCGGCCGTACCAGTTCATCCGCACCCGCTCGAGCTCGGGCAGAGGGGTGCCGCTGCCGCGGGCTACCGCGGCGGCCAGGCCGGGCAGGCGCCAGCCGGCCACCGGCTGGAACAGGCGGGCATGCCGGCCGATGCCGTCGCTGTCGGCCTCGAAGTTGATCAGTCCGCCCTGCCAGTTCTTCGGCTCCAGCACCAGGGGCATCAGCAGGGTGGCGCCGGCTTCGGGGTCGGCGTCCGGCCCGGCTTCGGCGCCGAAGGAAGGCGGCAGGGCCGCCAGCGGCGCCGTCCGGCCGGCGGAAAGGCGCATCGAGGCGAAGTAGAGGTTGTCCATGCTGGCGGCGATCTCGCGCAGCACGGCATCGCTGTCCGGCCGGAAGGCGTCGGCCTCGTTGAACAGGATGTCGAACACCACCGCCTTCGGACGCCAGCGTGCCAGGCCGTCGAGCAACTCGCCGTGGATGGCCCGGGGCCACGGCCAGGTGCCGGCGATGTCGTTCAGATCCTCGAGGCTCTTCTGGTCGATCGCCACCACCACGATGTCGGCGGGCGGCTCCCGGCCTGCGGCGTGCCAGCGCAGCTGCAGATCGCCCAGGCGATGGTCGAGCCTGTCCAGCCAACCGCTGAGCTGCAGGGCCAGCGCGACCAGGGCCAGGACCAGCAGGGGCAGGCGGATCGGCGCGTGCTTGGCTCGGGGCATGCAGCGGTGCGGAGTGGCGGCCTGCCGGCAGTGTAGCGTTTGCCAGCGGCCGGCGGATTCCGATAGCTTGCCGGCATGCCGAACTCACCCGTCCGACTCCTGATCCACGGCGCCAGCGGGCGCATGGGCCGGGCCCTGCTGCGGCTGGCGGCGGAGCACGGCGATCTGCGCGTCGTCGCCGGCATCAGCCGCTCCGGCCGGACGCCGCCCGAACTTTCCGGCTTGCCCATGCTCCCGGCCGCGCACATGGGCGAGGCACCGGCTTTCGACCTGATGCTGGATTTCAGCCTGGCGGAGGCCTTCGATTCGGCCGTGGCGCTGTGCCGCAGCCGCAGCGCCGGCCTGGTCAGCGGCACTACCGGCCTTTCCGCGACGCAGAAGCAGGCCCTGGACACGCTGGCACAGCAGGTGCCGGTGTTGTGGTCGGCCAACTTCAGCGCCGGCGTGGCTGTGCTCTCGGAGCTGGTACGGCAGGCGGCGGCGGCGCTGCCGGAGTGGGATGTGGACATTGTCGAGTCCCATCACGTGCACAAGAAGGACGCGCCCTCTGGCACGGCCCTTGCCTTGGGCGCGGCGGTGGAGCGGGGCGGGGGCCGGCCACCGGCCTATTCCAGCCTGCGCGCCGGCGACATCGTCGGCGAGCACCTGGTGCAGTTCACCGGTCCCGGTGAGCGCCTGGAGCTGACGCACAGGGCCGGCAGCCGCGACATCTTCGCCCGTGGCGCGCTCGAGGCCGCCCGCCGGCTGGCCGGCCGTCCGCCAGGGAGCTACCGCTTCGCCGAGCTGCTGCTGGGCCTGGCCCGCTGAGCTTGCCGCCGGTGAGGGCCTGGTCAAGGTTTCCCATTGGCGGCGATTGCCGCTAGACTTCCCGCTCGCCTGAACCCCGCCCGCACGGACCGCCTCACGGCAGGCCCGCGGGCGGCCGCACACCCGGCGAACCGGGTTCCCCCAGCCCAAGGCGACCGCCCGTGACCCAACCCGCAATCCTTGCGCTCGAAGACGGCACCGTGTTCGAGGGCGTTTCCGTCGGCGCGCCCGGTTTCCGCGTCGGCGAGGTGGTGTTCAACACCGCCATGACCGGTTACCAGGAAATCCTCACCGACCCGTCGTATGCGCGGCAGCTGGTCACCCTGACGTATCCGCACATCGGCAATACCGGTTGCACGTCCGAAGACGACGAGGCGACCCAGGTATGGGCATCGGGCCTGATCGTTCGCGACGTGCCGCGCCGGCCCAGCAACTGGCGCAGCCAGGCCAGCCTGCCAGAGTGGCTGACCGCACGCGGGGTGGTGGCGATCGCCGGCCTGGATACCAGGCGTCTGACCCGGCTGCTGCGCGACCGTGGTGCCCAGAACGGCTGCCTGGCGGCCGGCGACGGCATCGACCGCGACCAGGCCATCGAAGCGGCGCGCAAGTTCCCGGGGCTCAAGGGCATGGACCTGGCCAGGGAAGTCAGTACCCGCGAGCGCTATGTCTGGAGCGAGGGCCGGCTGGACCTGGACAGCGGCGAGTTCGTCCGCGTCGAGCCGCGCCTCCATGTGGTGGCCTACGACTTCGGCGTCAAGCGCAACATCCTGCGCATGCTGGCCGAGCGCGGCTGCCGCGTCACCGTGGTGCCGGCGCAGACCCCGGCTGCGCAGGTTCTGGCCGAGAAGCCGGATGGGGTGTTCCTGTCCAACGGTCCGGGTGATCCTGAGCCCTGCGGCTATGCCATCGCCGCCATCCGGGAATTCCTGGCGGCGAAGCTGCCCATATTCGGCATCTGCCTGGGGCACCAGCTGCTGGGTCTGGCCGCCGGCGCCCGCACCGTGAAGATGAAGTTCGGTCACCACGGCGCCAACCACCCGGTCCAGGATCTGGACAGCAAGCGGGTGATGATCACCAGCCAGAATCATGGCTTCGCGGTGGACGAGGCGACCTTGCCGGCGAACGTGCGGGTTACCCACCGTTCGCTGTTCGACGGTTCCAACCAGGGCATCGAGCTCACCGATGCCCCGGCCTTCGGCTTCCAGGGACACCCGGAAGCCAGCCCAGGTCCGCATGACGTGGCCGGGCTGTTCGACCGATTCGTGGACATGATGTCGGCCGCGCGAACGGCCTGAGGGATGCCTTTCACCAATGGGGAAAGATGGGGAGAGCGTAATGAAGCGACTGTTGCAAAGCCTGTTCCTGCTTGCGGCGCTTGCCGCCCAGATGGCCCTGGCCGGACCGGAACGTTTGCCGGTGGGGGATTTCTTCAAGGACCCCGAGTTCACCTCGGTGTCGCTGTCGCCGACCGGCGAGTACATCACCGTGTCGGTACCGCAGGGCGACCGTACCGTCCTGGCGGCCTTCAAGGTTGACGGCATGAAGTTGGTGGGGAAGTGGGACTACGGCGCCAAGCGCCATATCGAACGCGTGTTCTGGGTGAACGACGAGCGCTTCCTCATGTTCGTATCGCGCAAGCTCGGTCGATTCGACTTCAGGGTCGGCACGCCGGACGTGTACGCCAGTAACGTGGACGGCACCCAGCGCGCCGACATGCCGAACCTGGGCTTCTACCAGATCGTGGACGTGACCTGGGACGATCCGCGCACGATTCTCGTGCAGCGGTCGATCGATTCGGCCTTCCTTTCCAAGTACGACGTCTACGACGGCCGCGTCACCACGGTGGCCACGGCGCCGCTACGCTTTGGCAACTTCATCGTCAACGCCAAGGGCGAGCCACGTTACGTCGTCGGCCAGGATGAGAAGAACAACCTGATCACCATGCGCCGCGACGGTGATGCCTGGATCCAGGTGCACAGGGATGAGATGGGCGGCGACCGTCGCGTCCCGCTCGGTTTCGACGGCGGCGACGAGAGCAAGGTGGTGTTCGAGGTCAGTCGCGGCGGCAAGCCCGCCACGGTGGTGCTGGTGAACCCGGAAACCGGCGAAGAGACCCCGCTCAGCCGGAATCCCAACGTGGAGCCCGGGGGCTTCCTGCAGTCCAGCGGGGACAATCCCGAACTGCTGGCCATCCGCTATTTCGACGGTCTGCCTTCCTACGACTTCGTCAAGAAGGATCACCCCGAGTCCAAGGTGTACGCCGGTCTCATCAACGCCTTCCCGGATCGCTCGGTCAGCTTTGCCGGCATCAGCAAGGACGGGCGTCTGGTGTTGCTGCGTACCTTCAGCGACCGTGATCCCGGCAGCTACTTCCTGTTCGACCGGAAGACCAATCAGGCGAAGTACCTGTTGTCCGCCATGAGCTGGATCGACCCGGAGAAGATGGCCAGCATGCAGCCGTTCTCGTTCAAGGCTCGGGATGGCCGCACGATTCACGGGTACATCACCTTGCCGCCGGACAGCGACGGCGGGCCCCTGCCGATGATCCTGCACCCGCATGGAGGCCCGCATGGGCCCCGCGACATGTGGGGGTTCAATCCGGAGGTGCAGTTCCTGGCCAACCGCGGCTACGCGGTGCTGCAGGTCAACTTCCGCGGCTCCGGCGGCTACGGTTCCGAGTTCGAACGCGCTGGCTACCGCAACTGGGGCACGGCCATGATCGACGACATGACCGATGCCGTGGATTGGGCCATCGCCCGGGGCATCGCCGACAAGGACCGCATCTGCACCTACGGCGCCTCCTACGGCGGTTATGCCGCCCTGCAGTCGGTGGTTCGCAATCCGGACAAGTACCGCTGCACGATCGGTTACGTCGGCGTCTACAGTCTGCCGCTGATGTTCAAGGACGGTGACATTCCGGATAGCGAGAGCGGCCGCAACTATCTCGAGCGCGTGCTGCCGGTCGACCTGGCCGAACAGCAGCGCCAGTCGCCGGCCTTCAACGTGGACAGGATCCGCATCCCGGTGATGCTGGTGCATGGCGGCAAGGACGAGCGCGTGCCGATGTCGCAGTACCGGCTGCTGAAGAAGAACCTCGAACAGGCCGGGCGTCCGCCTGAGGTCACCGTCGTGGAAGACAAGGAAGGCCACGGCTTCTACGACTACGACAACCAGGTCGAGCTCTATACCGCCATGGAGGCCTTCCTGGACAAGCACATCGGCGGCAAATCCAACTGACGAGCAGCACATGCCCAAGCGCACCGACCTCAAGTCCATCCTCATCATCGGCGCCGGCCCGATCGTCATCGGCCAGGCCTGCGAGTTCGATTATTCGGGCGCGCAGGCCTGCAAGGCCCTGCGCGAGGAGGGCTACCGGGTCATCCTGGTGAACTCCAACCCGGCGACGATCATGACCGACCCGGAAATGGCGGATGCGGTCTACATCGAGCCGATCAACGCGGCCACGGTGGAGCGGATCATCGCCAGGGAGAAGCCGGATGCGCTGTTGCCGACCATGGGCGGCCAGACCGCGCTCAACTGCGCCTTGGAGCTGGCCGACAAGGGTGTGCTCGAGAAGCATGGCGTCGAACTGATCGGCGCCTCGCGCGAGGCCATCCGCATGGCCGAAGACCGGGAGCTGTTCCGTCGGGCCATGGCCGAGATCGGCCTCGAGTGCCCCCGTGCCGAGATCGCCCGCAGTTTCGAGCAGGCGGTGGAGATCCAGGCGCGGGTCGGCTTCCCGACCATCATCCGGCCCAGCTTCACCCTCGGCGGCAGCGGCGGGGGCATCGCCTACAACCGCGAGGAGTTCGAGGAAATCGTCAAGCGCGGCCTCGATCTGTCCCCCGTGCACGAAGTGCTGGTCGAGGAGTCGGTGCTGGGCTGGAAGGAGTTCGAGATGGAAGTGGTCCGCGACCGGGCGGACAACTGCATCATCGTCTGCTCTATCGAGAACCTGGATCCGATGGGCGTGCACACCGGCGATTCGATCACGGTGGCCCCGGCCCAGACCTTGACCGACAAGGAGTACCAGCGCCTGCGTGATGCCTCGATCGCCGTGCTGCGCAAGATCGGTGTGGACACCGGCGGTTCCAACGTGCAGTTCGGTGTCAACAGCCGCACCGGCCGGGTCGTGGTGATCGAGATGAACCCGCGCGTGTCGCGGTCGTCGGCCTTGGCATCCAAGGCCACCGGCTTCCCGATCGCCAAGGTGGCGGCCAAGCTGGCGGTGGGTTATACCCTGGACGAGCTGCGCAACGAGATCACCGGCGGTCTGACCCCGGCTTCGTTCGAACCGGCCATCGACTACGTCGTCACCAAGATTCCGCGTTTCGCCTTCGAGAAGTTCCCGGCCACCGACCCGCGCCTGACCACGCAGATGAAATCGGTGGGCGAGGTGATGGCGATCGGCCGTTGCTTCCAGGAATCGCTGCAGAAGGCCCTGCGCGGTCTGGAGACCGGCAAGGCCGGCCTGGATCCCACCGGCTGCGCGGAGCAGGGCGAGGAAGGCATGCTGCGCATCCGCCGCGAGCTCAAGGAGCCCGGGCCGGAGCGTCTGTTCCAGGTTGCCGAGGCTTTCCGAGCCGGCATGAGCGTTGACGACGTGCACGGGCTGAGCTGGATCGACCCCTGGTTCCTCGATCAGATCGAGGAACTGGTGGCGGTGGAGAAGGAGGTGGCCGCCGCCGGTCTGGCAGCGCTGGACGGCGGCCGGCTGCGCAGGCTCAAGCGCATGGGCTTCTCCGATGCCCGCCTGGCTCGCTTGACCGGTACCGACGAATCCGCTATCCGTGCCCTGCGGCGCGCCTTCGGCGTGCGTCCCGTCTACAAGCGGGTAGACAGCTGCGCCGCCGAGTTCGCCACCACCACCGCCTACATGTACTCCACCTACGAGGACGAGTGCGAGGCGGCGCCGAGCGACCGGCGCAAGATCATGGTGCTGGGCGGCGGCCCCAACCGCATCGGCCAGGGCATAGAGTTCGACTACTGCTGCGTGCATGCTGCCTTGGCCCTGCGCGAGGACGGCTTCGAGACCATCATGGTCAACTGCAACCCGGAAACGGTGTCCACCGACTACGACACCTCGGACCGGCTGTACTTCGAGCCGCTGACCCTGGAGGACGTGCTCGAGATCGTCGAACTGGAGAAGCCGGAAGGGGTGATCGTCCAGTACGGCGGCCAGACCCCGCTGAAGTTGGCGCGCGCGCTCGAGGCGGCCGGCGTGCCGATCATCGGGACCAGCCCGGACAGCATCGACCTGGCCGAGGACCGCGAACGGTTCCAGAAGCTGGTCGAGCAGCTGGGCCTGACCCAGCCACCCAACCGTACCGCCCGCAACGCCGACCAGGCCGTGGCCCTGGCCAACGAAATCGGCTACCCGCTGGTGGTGAGGCCGAGCTACGTGCTGGGCGGCAGGGCGATGGAAATCGTCTATTCCGATGCCGACCTGGCCCGCTACATCCGTGAGGCGGTGCAGGTGTCCAACGATTCGCCGGTGCTGCTGGACCGGTTCCTCGACAATGCCGTCGAAGTGGATGTGGACGTCATCGCCGACAGGGAAGGCCGGGTACTGATCGGCGGCATCATGGAACACATCGAGGAGGCCGGCGTACATTCCGGCGATTCCTCCTGTTCGCTGCCGCCCTATTCGCTGCCGGCAGAGGTGCAGGATCGCTTGCGCGAACAGGTGACGCGCCTGGCCCAGGCCCTGAACGTGGTCGGCCTGATGAACACCCAGTTCGCCATCGTCTTCGACGAGCAGGGCAGGGACACCATCTACTTGCTGGAAGTGAACCCGCGCGCCTCGCGGACGGTGCCCTTCGTCTCCAAGGCGATCGGCCTGCCGCTGGCCAAGATCGCCGCCCGCTGCATGGCCGGTCGCACCCTGGCCGAGCAGGGCGCCACGCGGGAAATCGTCCCGGGCTATTACTCGGTCAAGGAGGCGGTGTTCCCGTTTGCCAAGTTCCAGAACGTGGACCCCATCCTCGGTCCGGAAATGCGCTCGACCGGCGAGGTGATGGGCGTCGGCCGCAGTTTCACCGAGGCTTTCGGGCGGGCCGAGGAGGCGGCGAACATCAAGGCGCCGGTACCGGGCAAGGCCTTCCTGTCGGTGCGTGATCCGGACAAGAAGCGGCTGCTGCCGGTCGCCCGTGACCTGCTGGCGCGCGGCTTCAGCCTGGTGGCGACCGACGGCACCGCCCGGTTTCTGCGCGAGCATGGCGTCGAGTGCGAGCGCATCAACAAGGTGATCGAGGGTCGCCCGCACATCGTCGACCTGATCAAGAACGGCGAGATCAGCTACATCGTCAACACCACCGAAGGCAAGCAGGCCATCGCCGACTCGTTCTCGATCCGCCGCGAAGCGCTGCAGCACCGGGTCACCTATTCCACGACGATCCCCGGCGCCCGTGCCCTGATCCGCGGACTGGATTGCCGGGACGATCCGCGGGTGTGGTCGCTGCAGGAGATGCACAAGGAGCTTCACGGATGAGGGTGCCGCTGACCACCAAGGGCGCCGCCCGTCTGCGCGAGGAACTGGAGCGGCTGAAATCGGTCGAGCGGCCGGCGATCATCAATGCCATTGCCGAGGCCAGGGCGCACGGCGATCTCAAGGAGAATGCCGAGTACCATGCCGCCCGCGAGCAGCAGGGATTCGTCGAGGGCAGAATCAAGGAGCTGGAATACGTGCTTTCGCACGCCCAGCTGATCGACGTCGCCCACCTCAACGCCGGCAGCCGGGTGGTGTTCGGGGCGACCGTGGATCTGGTGGACTGCGATACCGGGGAGGAGGTGACCTACCAGATCGTTGGTGACCTGGAAGCCGACATCAAGCAAGGACTGATCTCGGTGTCCTCGCCGGTGGCGCGGGCGCTGATCGGCAAGCACGAGGGCGACACGGTCACCATCCAGGCACCCGCTGGTCCGCGCGATTACGAAATCGTCGCCGTCCGCTACGTGGCCTGAGGCCGACATGTCCGGCGCGCCCGCGCTGACCACGCTGCTGCTGCCGCCCCGGTCCCGTTTCGCCGGGCAGGCCCTGCCTCCGGCGCTGGCACGCAGACTTGGGAGGGGTGATCGCCTGGACGACCGCCAGAGCGGAGGCGTGGCGCAGTTGCAACGCCACTTCGAACTTCTGCCGCGCGGCTGCTGGCCGATGGCTGCCATTACCCGCGCCCGCGATGCCGACGATGCCCATCTGCATGCCTGGCTGCGCGCCGATCCGGCCTGTGCGCGTCCCGACATGACCGGTGTCCGTGTCTTGGCGATCGGCGAACTGGGACTTTCCGCGGACGAGGCGGAAGCCTTGCTGCAGCCCTTGCGGCCGCTGTTCGGCGACGCCGGCTTCCGGATATCCGCGCCCGTGCCCTCACGCTGGTACCTGTCGCTTCCGCTCGAAGCGCGCCTTCCGGCCTTCTCTCATCCCGAGGACGGGCTCGGCGGCGACCTGTTCGAGTACCTGCCGGACGGCCCCGAGGGCAGGCGCTGGCGGGCCCTGCTCAACGAGGCCCAGGTGATTCTGCACAACCACCCGGTGAACCTGGCCCGCGCCGAGGCCGGCCGGCCGGTCGCCAACAGCCTGTGGTTCTGGGGCGGCGGCCGGCTGCCCGACCGCGTGCGTAGCCCGCACACCGGAGTGGCGAGCCGCGAGTCCGAGCTCCTGTCCCTGGCAGCTCTGGCGGAACTGCCGGTCGGTGCCGGCCCGCAAGCCAGCCTGATCGACCTGCGCGGCCTGCGGGAGCTGGCGGCGCTGTCGGTGGCGATGGAAGACGCGCTCGGCCGGAGTCCGGAGGTCTGCCTGGACTTCGCCGATGGGGCGGCCTGGCGGATCCGCCCGGGCCAGGGCTGGCGCTGGTGGCGCCGGCGACAGGCCGCTCTGGCATGAACAGGCTACGCCTGCGTCGCAGGCCGGTGCCGGCATCCGGCCCATGGCCGGCGTCGGTGCCGCCTGCACTGCGCCGGGTTTGCGCTGCCCGCGGCGTCCTTGGGCCCGAGGACGCCGAACTGAGGCTGGCGCGCCTGGCGCCGCCGGAGGGCCTGAGCGGCATGGCTTCGGCGGTGGAGCTGTTGCGGGCGGCCATTGCCGAGGACCGGCATATCGTCGTGGTCGGAGATTTCGATTGCGACGGCGCCACTGGCACCGCTGTCGCGGTGCGCGGGCTGCGTATGCTTGGCGCGCGGCGGGTGTCCTACCGCGTGCCGCATCGGCTGATGCACGGCTACGGCCTGTCGCTGGCACTGGTGGACGACCTGCGGCGTTTGCGACCCGATCTGGTGCTGACCGTGGACAGCGGCATCGCCTGCCACGCCGGCATCGCGGCGGCTCGGGCCGAAGGCTGGCGGGTGCTGGTGAGCGACCATCATTTACCCGCTTCCTCGCTGCCCGAGGCGGACGCAATCGTCAATCCCAACCTGCCCGGGGATGCCTTCCCCAGCAAGGCACTGGCCGGTGTGGGTGTCGTGTTCTATCTGCTGCTGGCCCTGCGTCAGCGGCTGCGCGCGGACGGTGCCTTCGCCCGGCGGCTGCCGGAACCGGACCTGGGAGAACTGCTGGACCTGGTGGCCGTGGGTACGGTGGCGGACCTGGTGCCGCTGGACTACAACAACCGCCTGCTGGTGGCGGCGGGCCTGCGCCGCCTGCGCGAAGGCCGGTGCCGGCCCGGCCTGCGGGCCCTGGTCGAGCTGGCGGGCCGGGAACCGGCCCTGTTGTCCGCCGGCGACATCGGTTTCGGCCTGGCGCCACGCCTGAACGCCGCCGGCCGGCTGGACGACATGAGCCTGGGCATCGAATGCCTGCTGTGCGACGAGCCGGAGCGGGCCCGTGAGCTGGCCCTGATGCTCGACGGCATCAACGCCGAGCGACGCGAACTGCAGGCGCAGATGCTCGAGCAGGCCGAGCGGCTGGCCGCAGCGACGGTGGAGGGGCAGGGCGGGCTGCCCGACCTGGTCTGCGTGCACGACCCGGCCTGGCATGCCGGGGTGGTCGGCCTGGTCGCTTCGAAACTCAAGGATCGCTGGCATCGGCCGGTGATCGCCTTCGCCGGCGAGGAAGAAGGCGAAGGAATGCTGAAGGGTTCGGCGCGCTCGATTCCCGGTCTGCACATCCGGGACGCCCTGGCGGCGGTGGATGCGCGCCATCCCGGCCTGATCGGCCGTTTCGGCGGACACGCCATGGCCGCGGGCCTGAGCCTGGCGCCGGAGCAGCTGGCGGCCTTCGCCGAGGCCATGCGTGTCGAGGTCGGCCGGCGCCTGAGCGAGGAACAGCGGCTGTGCGAGCTCTGGACCGACGGCGAGCTGGCGCCGGAGGAGATCGAGCGCGGCCTGGCCGAGCGTTTACGCCTGGCCGGGCCCTGGGGCCAAGGCTTCCCCGAGCCGGTGTTCGAGGGCGAGTTCGAGCTGCTGGAGGCACGCGAGGTCGGTCGCGGCCACCTGCGCATGCGCCTGCGTCATGCCGACGGCGGGCCGGTGCTGGGCGGCATCCAGTTCGGCGGCTGGACCGGCGAAAGGCCGCCCGGGCGCCTGCGCCTGGCCTACGAGCTGGACCTGGACGACTGGGGCGGCCGCCGCGGCGTACAGCTGCGGGTGCGTCACCTGGAGCCTGCGCCGATGGTATGATTCGCGGCCTTTCGAGCCACTCGTCACCGCGGATCAGCATGGAACTCAATCCCATCCGCCAGCGGATCGCCGACCTCCGGGAACGGCTGGATTCGCTCAGGGGGTATCTTTGACTTCGACCGCAAGGTCGAACGTCTCGAGGAAGTGAACCGGGAGCTGGAGAGCCCTGATGTCTGGAACGACCCCGAACGGGCCCAGGCACTGGGTCGTGAGCGTTCCGCGCTGGAAAAGGTGGTGGTCGGCATCCGCAGCCTGACCGAGAACCTGGCTGGCGCCGGTGAGCTGCTCGAGCTGGCGGAAATGGAGAACGACGAGGACACCGTCGCCGCGGTGGCTGCCGACGTCAACCGTTACGAGCGCGATGTCGCCCAGCTGGAGTTCCGCCGGATGTTCTCCGGCAAGATGGACTCGGCCAATGCCTTCGTGGACATCCAGGCCGGCGCCGGCGGCACCGAGGCCCAGGACTGGGCCGAGATGCTGCTGCGCATGTACCTGCGCTGGTGCGAATCGCGCGGCTGGAAGACCGAGCTGCTGGAAGTGAGCGGCGGCGAAGTCGCCGGCATCAAGTCGGCCACCTTCCGGGTCGAGGGCGAATACGCCTACGGCTGGCTCAAGACCGAAACGGGCGTGCACCGCCTGGTGCGCAAGTCTCCTTTCGATTCGGACAACCGCCGGCATACCAGCTTCACCTCGGTTTTCGTCAGTCCCGAGGTGGACGACGACATAGACATCGAGATCAACCCGGCCGACCTGAAGACCGACGTCTACCGTTCCTCCGGCGCCGGCGGCCAGCACGTCAACAAGACCGAGTCGGCGGTACGCATCACCCACGTGCCCAGCGGCATCGTGGTGGCCTGCCAGACCGAACGTAGTCAGCATGCCAACCGCGACCGCGCCATGAAGATGCTGGCGGCCAAGCTGTACGAGCTGGAAATGCAGAAGCGCAATGCCGAGCGCGATGCCTTGGAAGCCAGCAAGTCCGACATCGGCTGGGGCAGCCAGATCCGCAACTACGTGCTCGACCAGAGCCGGATCAAGGACCTGCGCACCGGCGTCGAGCGCAGCGACACCCAGAAGGTGCTCGATGGCGACCTGGACGAGTTCATCGAGGCCAGCCTGAAGGCCGGCCTGGATGCCGGCGCCAAGCGCGCCGACGCCTGAGCCATCCCCCGACCACGCCGCACCGCCAGCGAGTCCGCCATGACCGATACGCCCGCTTCCCCGCCTGCCGCCGACGAGAACATGCTGATCGCCGAGCGCCGGTCGAAACTGGCGGCGCTGCGCGGCAAGGGCGTCGCCTTCCCGAACGATTTCCGCCGCTGCGACTATGCCGGCGACCTGCAGGCCGAGTACGCCGATGCCGAACGCTGGGACGCGCCGGCGCTGGAGGCGTCGGGGCGCCGGGTGGCCGTGGCCGGACGGCTGATGGCCAAGCGGGTGATGGGCAAGGCTGCCTTCGCCCATCTCCAGGACATGAGCGGGCGCATCCAGGTGTTCCTGCAGGCCAACGTGCTGGGCGAGGCCTACGAGGCCTTCAAGGGCTGGGACATCGGCGACATCGTCGGGGTCGTGGGCGGCATGACCCGGACGAAGACCGGCGAGCTGTCGGTCCGCGCCGAGCGCCTGCGCCTGCTGACCAAGTCGCTGCGGCCGCTGCCGGACAAGTTCCACGGCCTGGCTGACGTCGAGCAGCGCTACCGCATGCGCTACGTGGACCTGGTGATGAATCCGGAGGCGCGTGAGGTGTTCGTCAAGCGCTCCCGCATCGTCGCCGAGATCCGCCGCTGGCTGGATGCCCGGCGTTTCCTCGAAGTGGAGACGCCGATGATGCATTACATCCCGGGCGGTGCCACGGCGCGGCCCTTCGTCACCCACCACAATGCGCTGGACATCGACCTGTACCTGCGTGTGGCGCCCGAGCTCTACCTCAAGCGCCTGGTGGTCGGCGGCCTGGAGCGGGTGTACGAGATCAACCGCAACTTCCGCAACGAGGGTGTGTCCACCCGGCACAACCCCGAGTTCACGATGCTGGAGCTGTACGAGGCCTACGCCACCTACACGGACGTGATGGACCTGACCGAGGCCATGATCCGCGACGTGGCGGCGACGGTCTGCGGAGGCACGCGGATGCACTGGGAGGGCCGTGACATAGACCTGGGCCCGGCCTTCCGGCGCTGGCGCCTGGAGGAGGCGGTGCGCGAGCACAACCCACAGATCAGCGAGGCCGACTGCCGCGACCGCGAGGCCCTGGCCCGGCATTGCGTCAGCCTGGGTATCCACGTCAAGCCGGCTTACGGTTGGGGCAAACTGCTGCTGGAGATCTTCGAGAAGACCGTCGAGGCCGGGCTGCTGCAGCCGACCTTCATTACCCATTACCCGGTGGAAGTCTCGCCGCTGGCCCGAGAGTCCGACAGCGAGCCCGGCATCACCGATCGTTTCGAGCTGTTCATCGGTGGCAAGGAGATGGCCAATGGCTTTTCCGAGCTCAACGATCCCGAGGACCAGAAGCGGCGGTTCCTGGACCAGGTGGCGGCCAAGGAAGGCGGCGACGACGAGGCCATGCACTACGACGCCGACTACATCCGTGCGCTCGAGTACGGCCTGCCGCCGACCGGCGGGCTCGGTGTCGGCATTGACAGGCTGGTCATGCTGCTGACCGGCTCGGCCTCGATCCGGGACGTGTTGCTGTTTCCGTACATGCGGCCGGAAACCTGAACCGCCCTCTTCAGGCCTTGGGCAGGAAGCATCGCTAACCGCTTGCCGGTAAAGGCGGAGCAGGGGTAGGCTCCGGGTCAGAGCCCGCCCCCCGGGGCTGCGCGCATACGCGCCGGAGAACCGCATGAATGTCCTCATCGTCGACGATCAGCCCTCGCAGCGGACCATGTTCCGCCACCTGCTGGAGGACATCAGCCCGGAGGTGAAGGTGACCGACTTCGGCGATCCGGTCGAGGCCCTGTTGTGGTCGCAGCGCAACCAGCCCGATCTGCTGCTGCTGGACTACCGCATGCCCAAGCTGGACGGGCTGGAGTTCGCCCGCCGCTTCCGCCGGCCGCTGTCGCACCGGGACGTTCCGATCGTGCTGATTACCGTCGTCGGCGACGAGCCGATCCGCAACGCCGCCCTCGAGGCCGGGGTCATCGATTTTCTGGTCAAGCCCGTGCGGCCCCGGGAACTGCGCTCGCGCTGCCGGAATCTGCTGGCATTGCGCCAGCAGCAGCAGAACCTGAAGTCGCGGGCGCACGAGTTGGAACGGCAGCTGCTGGCCCGCATGCACGAGTTGGACGAGCGCGAGCGGGAGATCCTGAATCGCCTTGCCAGGGCCACGGGCCACCGGGATGGCAATGCGCCGGGCCATCTGGAACGGATAGGGCGTTACTCTGCCCTGATCGCCGAGGCGCTTGGCCTGGGTGAGGACGAGGTGAAGATGATCGAGCTGGCGGCGCCGCTGCACGACATCGGCAAGATCGGCATCTCGGATGCCATTCTGCTGAAACCCGGGCCGTTGGACGAGCGGGAGCTGAAGGAAGTACGTCGGTATCCCCGTCTTGGCTACGAGATACTGAGCGACAGTAGCAGCAAGTTCGTCCAGGTCGGCGCCACGATAGCGCTCCGTCACCACGAACGCTGGGATGGGACCGGCTATCCCGACGGCCTGGCCGGCGAGGACATTCCGCTGCCCGCACGAATCGTCGCCGTCTCCCAGGTGTTCGAGGCGCTGACGACGGACCGGCCCTACCGGCCGTCCTGGACGCTTCAGGCCGCCTTCGACCATCTCCGCGAACAGTCAGGCAAACAGTTCGATCCGGCGGTGGTGGCGGCTGCCCTGTCCAGAAGGGAACGGATGGAGGAAGTCTTCCGTTACTTCTCCCCGAGTCGTCCGCGCGGCTGAGTCGGGACGGGCCTGCATCCGCTGGCGCCTGCATGATTCGCGCATTCGCCAATCGCCCTGACAGCGAGCACGGCCAGGCGCTGACGCGTTTCGCCGTGACCATGGTCATCCTGGTCTACCTGTTGGGGGTGACTTACGGTTCGGAGGTCGACAACGAGCCGTTGAGGCTGGTTTTCCTCTTCTTCGCCATCGAAGGGGTAGTGGGTCTCGGCATCCTGATCGCCATTGTGCTCAATCCGGGCGTGTCGCACGTGCGCCGGGTCATCGGCATGTTGTCGGATTACGCGATGATGGGTGCCGCCATGCACGTGCTGGGCGAATCGCTCGCCCCGGTGTATGTCGTGCTGATGTGGGTAACCATCGGAAACGGCCTGCGCTTCGGTGAACGTTATCTGATCGCGGCAATCCTGATGGCCAGCGCCAGTTTTCTGGCTGTCATCCTCACTACGCCTTACTGGCAGCAGAACCAGATGCTGGCCTGGGGCCTTCTCTTGGGGCTCAGCGCGATTCCGGCGTATCTCACTTCGCTGCTGCGCGCGCTGACCAGGGCAACCGCCGAAGCCAAGCGCGCCAGCGAGGCCAAGACCCGGTTCCTGGCCAACATGAGTCATGAGTTCCGCACGCCGCTCAACGGCATAGTCGGCATGTCGCAACTCCTGAGCACGACCCACCTCAGCCAGGAGCAGCGCGAGTGCACGGAAGTCATCCAGACCTCGGCCCGGGCCCTGCTGGCCCTGGTCGAGGATGTGCTGGACATCTCGGCGATCGAGGCCGGAAAACTCAAGTTGATGGTGGAAGACTTCCGCCTGCGCGAGTTGATCCGGGGAGTCCAGGTGATGCTCCAGCCTTCCGCGGCCGAGAAGGGGCTCGCTTTCGTGGTCACCGTGTCCGACCGCGTTCCGGATGCCTTGCACGGGGATGCCGGGCATCTGCGTCAGATCCTGGTCAACCTGCTCAACAACGCGATCAAGTTCACCGACGTCGGCAAGGTGGCACTCGAAGTGGCGATTGCGCCGCCGCGCAAGCGGGAGGTGTCGGAGCGGGCTGCCGAGTCGGCGCCAGAGATCATGCTCAGGTTTTCGGTGCGGGATACCGGCATCGGTATCCCGCAGGAGGCGCAGAAGCGATTGTTCGAGGCCTTCGAACAGGTGGACTCGGGCAGAACCCGCCGCTACGGCGGCACCGGCCTTGGCACCACTATCGCCAAGGGTCTGGCGGAAACCATGGGGGGGCGTCTGGGCTTCGAGAGCGAAGAGGGGGCAGGCTCGCATTTCTGGGTGGAGCTTCCCTACCGGTTGGCGGAAGGCAGCACCTTGCCGGCGGAGGCCGAGGGCGCCAACGTCATTGCCTTCGACGACCCGTTCGTCAGGCATCGGGCCCGGGTCAAACCGCTGCGGCTTCTCATTGCCGACGATCATCAGGCCAACCGGATGGTGTTGCGTCGTCTGCTGGAGAAGGCCGGGCATGCGGTCGAGGAAGTGGATACCGGAGACGCGGTGCTGAACCTGATGGCGGAGCGTGATTTCGATGCGGTCATCATTGATCTGCACATGCCCGGCATCAGCGGCCTGGACATCCTGCGGGAAGTCCGGGTGATGGAAGCGGGCAGCGGTCACCGCACGCCGTTCATGGTGCTCACCGCCGATGTCACGCCGGAGGCCATCCAGGCATGCGAACAGGCCGGGGCAAGGGCATTTCTGCCCAAGCCGGTGGTGGCGGCGCGGTTGCTCGAGTCGCTGGCGGAGATGGCGCTGGGGAGCAGTGACGACGCGTCCTCGGCGGGTGCGTCGCAGGTCGGCGGCGCGACGGCCGTGGTGCTGGACGACAGTGTGCTCGGCGAACTCGCGGAGTTGAACCTGGGCAAGGATTTTGTCAGGAACTTCGTGCAGCAGTGCCTGCGCGACGGGCTACGCTGCCTGAACTCGCTGGAGCAGTGCGCGGCGATGTCCGACTGGGACGGATTCCGCGACCAGTGTCATGCCCTCAAGGGCGTGGCGGGCAATCTGGGCATGTCTCGGGTCGCCGCCATGGGCGGCGAAGTCATGCGGCTGCCGAACTGGCAGCTGGCCAAGGAGTGGCGCGCCCGGGAGCGCGCGTTGCGGGAACAGTTCGAGCTCGCGCGCGAGGCCCTGGCCCGACTGCCCTCCCGGTCGGGAGGGCAGTGCTCGGACGATGCCTCGGGCTGAGCGCCCAGGCCAAGGCCAGGTCAGAGCGATGCGGCCAGGCTGGTGGCGGCCGCGGCCTCGCCGGCGCGGCGCTCCTGGGCCCTGACCAGCCTTTCCATGGTGCGCAGCGAACGCTCGCCCAACTGCATGGCGGTGTCCACCCAGATCTCGGTGATCCGCATGAGTTCTTCCAGCGAAGCCGGACGGGCGTAGTCGCGGACCTGCTGCAGCGCCAGCCTGGCATGCGGCGAGCGCCGGTGCTGCCGGAGCAGGTCCTGGACCGCCTGCACGCCCTGGCCCCTGGGAACGACCAGGTCCACGATACCCATGGCGTACATCTGCTCAGCGGTATACACGTTTCCGTCCAGCATGAGCTTCTCCGCCTGCACCGGACTGACCCGTCGGCAAAGGAAGGTGTACGCGCCCATGCCGGGGAACAGGTCGAACAGCACCTCGGGGAAGCCGAGAGCGGCCCCCTCCTCGGCGACCAGCGTCTGGCAGGAAAGCGCCAGTTCGAGTCCGCCGCCCAAGGCGTCGCCCTGGACCAGGGCAATGGTGTTTACCCGCCCGCCCAGCTGGGTGTGCAGGTGGTAGACGCCTTCGACGCACATCCGCGCATAGGCCAGCAGGGAAGCACGATCGCGCTCGCGGATCAGCCGTGCAAACAGCTCGAGGTCGCCGCCGAGGTTGAACGCGGAAGCGTCCGAGCAGATGACCAGGTGGTCCAGACCGGGTTCCCGGCCGTCTATCGCGGTCTGCCGGCTGCGCTGGCTGACATTGGCCAGGTAGTCGCGCATCTCCTTCATCAGGTCCAGGCTGAAGCAGGGGCGTCCGGGCGCCGCACCCTGTGCGCGGTGGGCGTGCATGTACATCCAGCTGGTACGGGTGGTCGGGTCTTCCTGGCAGCGTATGGTGCGGTAGCTGTAGGGGCGGTTGGGCAGTTCTACGACAGGGCTCATGGTCGTGTCCTCGGCGCTGAGGGGACTAGATGCCGCCGGCATCGGCCGTACGGCTGCGGGGAAACGTTGGCGGCTGGCCAACGCTTCCGATTCTAGACCCGGTTCCGCCCCGCTTGTAAACCGGCCGTGGTTCTGCTAGGCCCGTGGCAGCTGCCTCAGGCCTGGGCGGCCGCCTCCCTGAGCTCCCGACGCAGGATCTTGCCCACGTTCGACTTGGGAAGCTCGGTCCTGAACTCGACGAACTTGGGCTGCTTGTAGCCGGTGAGCTTGTCCCGGCAGAACGCCTTTACGTCCTCGGCGGTGAGGTTGCCATCGCGCCGGACGATCACCACCTTGACCGCTTCGCCCGAGCGCTCGTCCGGCACGCCCACCGCGGCGACCTCCAGCACGCCCGGCATCAGGGCGATGACGTCTTCCACCTCGTTCGGATAGACGTTGAACCCGGACACCAGGATCATGTCCTTCTTCCTGTCCACGATATAGAAGAAGCCCTTCTCGTCCATCTTGGCCATGTCGCCGGTGTGCAGCCAGCCTTCGGAGTCGATGACCTTGGCGGTTTCCTCCGGGCGGTTCCAGTAGCCGGCCATCACCTGCGGGCCCTTGATGCACAGCTCGCCCACCTCTCCGGCCGGAAGCTTCTCTCCGTTCTCACCCTTGATGCAGGCGTCGGTGGACGAGATCGGCAAGCCGATCGACCCGTTGTAATCGGGCAAGTCCATCGGGTTGATACAGGCGGCAGGAGAGGTTTCCGTCAGGCCGTAGGCCTCGACCAGTGTGCAGCCGGTCACCTTTTTCCAGCGTTCAGCCACGGCCCTCTGCACCGCCATTCCGCCACCGAGCGTGAGATGGAGTCCCGAGAAGTCGACCTTTTCGAAGCCAGGCGTATTCAGCAAGCCGTTGAACAAGGTGTTGACACCGGTGATGGCGGTGAACCTGATCTTGCGCAGCTCGGCGACGAAGCCCTTCATGTCGCGCGGATTGGTGATCAGGTGGTTCAGGCCGCCGAACTTCATGAACACCAGGCAGTTCGCGGTGAGCGCGAAGATGTGGTAGAGCGGCAGCGCGGTGACGATGGTTTCCTCGCCCATCCTGGCATTCGTGCCTATCCAGACCGACGCCTGCTGCATGTTCGCCACCAGATTGCGGTGGGTGAGCATGGCGCCCTTGGCCACGCCGGTGGTGCCGCCGGTGTACTGCAGGAAGGCGATGTCATGGCCGCGGATGTCCAGGGCCGGAAGTTCGTGCCGCTCGCCCAGGTGCAGCGCCTCGTTGAACCGGATCGAGCCCGGCAGGGAATACTCGGGTACCTGCCGGCGCACGTGCCTGAGCACGAAATTGACCACGGGGCCCCTGGGGAATCCCAGCATGTCGCCTACGCCGGTCACCAGTACCTGCTGCAGCCGGGTGTCGGCCAGCACCTGCTGCACCACGTGGGCGAAGTTCTCCAGTACGACGATGGCGGCCGCGCCGGAATCCACCAGCTGGTGCTTCAGCTCGCGGGCGGTATACATCGGATTGGTGTTGACCACGGTCAGGCCGGCTCGCAGCACTCCGAAGATGGCGATCGGATACTGCAGGATGTTCGGCATCATCAGGGCGACCCTGTCACCCTTCTTGAGTTTCAGCTCGTGCAGCAGGTAGCTGGCGAAACGGGCACTCAAGCGGTCAACGTCGGCATAGCTGAGCCGCTTGCCGAAGTTGGAAAAAGCCGGGCGTTCGGCGTACTGGCGGCAGGTTTCCTCGAGCACGGCTACGATGGACGGGTACTTGTCCACATCCACTTCCGCCGGAATGCCCGGCGGGTAGCTGGCCAGCCAAGGACGCTCAGAGACCATGCAAACCCCCACGACGAATGTTTTCCGCGGCCCGCACCCTTGCCCGCCATACGGCGGGGCATCGAGTTCGAGTGTTTGCTCGATTGGACCACAGCCCCCCGGGGCAGGCAAGGCGCGGGCTGCCCGGTTCGCGGGCTTGCTGCTGGGCTTGCTGGTGAGCCTGGCGGGCTGCAGCCGGGAACCGCCCGAGCAGGCGCTCCGGGCGACCATCGCCGCCATGGAGGCCGCCGCCGAGGCCCGCGACAGCGAGGCCTTGCTCGAGCGGCTGTCCGAGGATTTCGTCGGCCCCGACGGCATGGACCGGGAGCGCTTGCGTCGCTACCTGGCCCTGATCTGGCTGCGCAACCGTGAGGTCGGGGTTGGCCTTGGGCCGATCCAGGTGGAACTGGTTGGTCTGGGCGCGCGCGCCGAGTTCACGGCCACGACCCGCGGCGGCGGCGGGCTGGTTCCCGACCGTGTATACCGCGTGAAGACCGGCTGGAGGATGGAGGCCGGACAATGGCGCCTGCTGTCCGCCGAGTGGGAGCCGGTGCTGTGAGAGCACGGCCGACCACCGGTGGAATGTGAGCGTACGGCCGGCCACCAGCGGAGGATGACGCGCGAGGGCGGGGAGCCGTACCTCGGCGCACCATGCGTCCCGGGAGAGCCGCCGCCCGGGACGCCGGCGTCCGCTCAGGCCGCCTTGCGTGCCGCCAGCTGCCGCAGCACGTAGTGCAGGATGCCGCCGTGGCGGTAGTACTCCACTTCCTTGGGCGTCAGCAGCAGAACCTGGACCTGGAAACGGATTTCGGTGCCGTCCGGACGCCGGGCCACGACGGTGGCCTGCCTGGCCGTACCATCCTGCAGGCCGGTGACGTCGATCACCTCGTCGCCCTTCAGGCCCAGGCTCTGGGCGTTCTGCCCGGGCAGGAATTGCAGCGGCAGCACACCCATGCCAACCAGGTTGGAGCGGTGGATACGTTCGAAACTCTCGGCGATCACCGCCTTCACGCCCAGCAGCTTGGTGCCCTTGGCCGCCCAGTCACGGCTCGAGCCGGTGCCGTACTCCTTGCCGGCCAGCACCACCAGCGGAACGCCCTCCGCCTTGTAACGCATGCAGGCGTCGTAGATCGGCAGCTTCTCCCCCGTCGGGTAGTGGATGGTATTGCCGCCTTCCTCGCCGCCCAGCATCAGGTTCTTGATGCGGATGTTGGCGAAGGTGCCGCGCACCATCACGTCGTCGTTGCCGCGGCGCGAGCCGTAGCTGTTGAAGTCGGCCGGCTGCACACCGCGCGACTGCAGGAACTTGCCGGCGGGCGAGCTGGCCTTGATGCTGCCGGCCGGGCTGATGTGGTCGGTGGTGATGGAGTCGCCGAAGATGCCCATGATGCGGGCGCCGTTGATGTCGGCGATCGAGCCCACTTCCATCGTCATGCCCTCGAAGTAGGGCGGATGCTTGATGTAGGTGGAGCTGCCGTCCCAGGCGTAGATGGCGCCGTCCGGCGAGGCGATCTGGTTCCAGCGGCTGTCGCCGGCGAAGACGTTCTGGTAGTTCTGCTTGAACATCTCCGGGCCGATGGTGCTGGCGATGAAGTCGCCGATTTCCTTGTTGCTCGGCCAGATGTCGCGCAGGTAGACCGGCTGGCCGTCGCTGCCGATGCCCAGCGGCTCGCTGCTGAGGTCGATGTCGACCGTGCCGGCGATGGCGTAGGCGACCACCAGCGGCGGCGAGGCCAGGTAGTTCATCTTGACCTCGGCGTGGACGCGGCCCTCGAAGTTGCGGTTGCCCGACAGCACCGAGGCGACCACCAGGTCGCCCTGGGCGATGCCGGCGCTGACCTCGGTGGGCAGCGGGCCGGAGTTGCCGATGCAGGTGGTGCAGCCGTAGCCGACCACGTAGAAGCCGAGCTTCTCCAGGTCGGCCAGCACGCCGGCCTTCTTCAGGTAGTCGGTGACCACCAGCGAGCCGGGGGCGAGCGAGGTCTTGACCCAGGGCGCGGGCTTGAGGCCCTTGGCCACGGCGTTGCGGGCCAGCAGGCCGGCGCCCAGCATCACCGCCGGGTTGGAGGTGTTGGTGCAGGAGGTGATCGCGGCGATCACCACGGCGCCGTCCTTGAGGGTGACCTTCTGGCCGTTGATCTCGATCTCGGCCATGCCCTTGGGCAGCACTTCGTTGTTGCCGATGGCGGTGCCGCCGCCCTCGTTCTCCAGGCGGCGCTCCTCGGAGGTCTTGCCGTTGCGGTGGGCGACCAGCGGACCGAGGTTGTCACGGTAGTTCTGCTTGACGTCGGTCAGCAGCACGCGGTCCTGCGGGCGCTTCGGGCCGGCCAGCGAGGGCTTGACCTCGCCCATGTCCAGCTGCAGCACGGAGCTGTACTCGGCGTCCGCCTGGCCCGGGTTGCGCCACAGGCCCTGGGCCTTGGCATAGGCCTCGACCAGGGCGATCTGCTCTTCGCTGCGGCCGGACAGGCGCAGGTAGTTCAGCGACTCGTTGTCGATCGGGAAGATGCCGCAGGTGGCGCCATACTCGGGGGCCATGTTGGCGATGGTGGCGCGGTCGGCCAGCGGCAGGTGGTCGAGGCCGTCGCCGAAGAACTCGACGAACTTGCCCACCACGCCGTGCTTGCGCAGCATCTGGGTGACGGTCAGCACCAGGTCGGTGGCGGTGGCGCCCTCCGGCAGCTTGCCGGTCAGCTTGAAGCCGACCACCTGCGGAATCAGCATCGAGCTGGGCTGGCCCAGCATGGCCGCCTCGGCCTCGATGCCGCCGACGCCCCAGCCCAGCACGCCGATGCCGTTGATCATCGTCGTGTGCGAGTCGGTGCCGAAGACGGTGTCCGGGTAGGCGATGACCTGGCCGTCCTTCTCGGCGGTCATCACCACCCGGGCCAGGTGCTCGAGGTTGACCTGGTGGACGATGCCGGTGTTCGGCGGCACCACCTTGAAGTTGTCGAAGGCCTTCTGGCCCCAGCGCAGGAAGCTGTAGCGCTCGCGGTTGCGCTCGAACTCGATCTTGCCGTTGAGGTCCAGGGCCTCGGGCTTGCCGAACACGTCCACCTGCACCGAGTGGTCGATCACCAGCTCAGAGGGGATCAGCGGGTTGATCTGCTTGGCGTCGCCTCCCAGCTTCACCACCGCGTCGCGCATCGCCGCCAGGTCCACCACGCAGGGCACACCGGTGAAGTCCTGCAGGACGACGCGGGCGGGCATGAAGGCGATCTCGGTGTCCGGCTCCTTCTTCGCGTCCCAGTTGGCGACCGCTTCGATGTGCTCCTTGCCCACCGTCACGCCATCCTCGCAGCGCAGCAGGTTCTCCAGCAGGATCTTCATCGAGTAGGGCAGGCGCGCCAGGTTGAAGCGCTGGCCCAGCTTCGGAAGGCTGAAGTAGGCGTAGGTCTTGCCGTTGACGGTCAACTGGTCGCGGGTGGCGAAGGAGTCGCTCATGGACAGGCTCCGGGCATGGATCGGGGAAGGGCTGGGAGGTGTCGCGCGGGGTCGCCGCGTGAGCCCGGTATTATGCCCGAAGTGACGCCGTTCTGCCGCTCAGGCGGACTGCTGCAGCCATTCCCTTGCGGCGGAAACAAGGTCCCGGCGCCGTAGCAGGAAGTCCCAGTAACTGCCGCCCAGTTGCCGCCACAACACCGCTGCGCGCAGCGCGGCCAGGAGGGTGGCGCGCACTTCGCCCACCAGCTCCGGCTGGCCCAGGTAGACGGGGTTGCCCTGCACGAGCACGCGCGGACCGATCGGGGTGATCTGCCGCACGTAGAGTTCTCCCAGCCGTTGCAGCACGGTCGGATGGGTCGGACCAAAGTGCTCGCGCTGGCGGGCAATGTCCTCCAGCGCGTCGCGGACCGCCTGCGGCGCGCTGCGGTGGGCGACGAATCGGCGCTCCAGGTGCAGCACGGTCATGGCCATGCGGGTCAGGGCGGGGTCGCGGCCGGTTCCGCCCTCGAGCTGGTTCAGCAGCCGGCGCAGGCCAGGCGCCAGCGCCGCCGCCCCGCCGAACACCGCCTCGGCCGATTCGGCGTCGAAGCGGAACAGGGCATCGATGACCGTGGCCAGCGGCGCCGTCTGGGCCTGCCCGGTCTGGGCCATCTGCTGCACCAGTTGCACGGCCTGCATCAGGCCGGCGAGGGCGAGGGCACGATCCTTCATGGACTTCCTGCGGTTCCGGGTTCGGGGGCGTCGGTGCCGGCGATGACGGCGCCGCCCAGGCATTCCTCGCCGCGGTAGAGGACCAGGGACTGGCCCGGCGTCACCGCCCGCTGCGGGGAGGCGAAGGCTACGGAAAGCCGGCCATCGGCGTCCAGCCGCACCTGGCAATCCTGGTCGGGCTGGCGGTAGCGGGTCTTGGCCGTGCAGGTGAAGGTTTCGCCCGGCGGCGCCCCGGCCACCCAGTGCGCCGGCTCGGTCCAGGCCCGCCGCGACATCAGCCAGGGGCTGTCCTCGCCCTGGTCGACGTAGACGATGTTGCGGGCCACGTCCTTGCCGACCACGTACCAGGGCGCCTGCGGCCGGCCGCGCAGGCCGCCCAGGCCGAGGCCGCCGCGCTGGCCGAGGGTGTAGTACCAGCAGCCGGCGTGTTCGCCCAGGGCCTGGCCGCGCACGTCGCGGATCTCGCCCGGCTGCGCCGGGATCCAGCGCGAGAGGAATTCGCGGAAGTCCCGCTCGCCGATGAAGCAGATGCCGGTGGAGTCCTTCTTGGCCGCCGTCGGCAGGCCGGCCTCGGCGGCCAGGCGGCGGACCTCGGCCTTGGGCAGGTGGCCGATCGGAAACAGGGTGGCGGCCAGCTGCTCCTGGCCCAGCTGGTGCAGGAAGTAGCTCTGGTCCTTGCCCGCATCGACGCCGCGCAGCAGGCGCCAGCGGCCGTCCAGGCAGTCCACCCGGGCATAGTGGCCGGTGGCGATGCGCCCGGCGCCCAGGGCCCGGGCCTCGTCCAGGAAGGTGCGGAACTTGATCTCCCGGTTGCACAGCACGTCGGGATTGGGCGTCCGTCCCGCCCGGTACTCGGCCAGGAAGTGCTCGAACACGCCGGCCCAATACTCCTTGGCGAAGTTGCGGGCGAAGAAGGGGATGCCCAGCAGGCCGGCCACCCGCAGGGCGTCGCGACGGTCTTCCTCGGCCCGGCAGCCGCTGTCGTCCTGCTCGTCCCAGTTCTGCATGAACAGGCCGGCAACGGACCGGCCCTGGCGCTTGAGGAGCAGGGCGGCCACCGAGGAGTCGACGCCGCCGGACAGGCCGACGATGACCTCAGGGCCGCTCATGGGCAGTGGGTCAGGGCGTCCAGGGGCAGCCGGCGCCCCGCCAGGTAATCTTCGACCACCCGCCAGACCAGCGGGCTGCGATGCCGGGTCCGCCGGGCAGCGAGCTCGGCCGGACTGAGCCAGAGCGCCCGGACGATACCTTCGTCCAGGGGCCGGTCGGGGTGGTGCCGGACCGGTTCGGCGGCGAAGGCCAGTCGCAGGAAATGCCGGCCGTCCCGCGGCGAGGTCCACTGGTAGGCGCCGACGAAGGCAGTCAGGGCCACTTCCCAGCCGGTCTCCTCGAGGGTTTCGCGCAGGGCGGCGGCCGGCAGCGTCTCCTCCGGCTCGAGATGGCCGGCCGGCTGGTTCAGCACCTGCTGGCCGGACACCGTCTCTTCCACCACCAGCAACCGCCCGTCGCGCACCACCACGGTGGCGACGGTGACGTCCGGCTGCCAGAAGCGGCCCTGGCGATAGCTCAAAGCTGGTCTCCGCCCACCAGGTCCAGTTCCAGCTCGTCGGCGATGGAGGCGGCCGCGTCGATGGACTCGTCCAGCACGTCGGCGCTGGCATCGGCGTCGATCTTGATCACGTACACGGCCGTGTTGCCCTGCTTGACCCAGCCACCCAGCTTGCGGGCGTGGCTGTCCTCGAGCAGGCGGTTGGCCACCGAGGCGGGGAAGCTGTCGATCTGGGACTGGTAGCCCGGCGACCAGATCTCCCGGACCCGCTGGTGGTTGGTCTCTTCCACCACCGACCGGACCCAGACCAGTTGCGTGCGTTCGTCGTCTATGCGCACGACGATCTGGAAATCGCCGTCATCGTCGATGGTGTAGGGCGTGCCCTTGGCGTCCAGTTTGGCCTGCACGCCGCGATCGGCCTCGGCGGCCAGGGCGGGGCCGGCCAGGCAGAAGGCAAGGGCCGGAACGAGGAGGCGGGCGAGGCGGCGCGAAGCGGTGTGCATGGGAACCCCTTGGGTAGGGCCGGGCAGGTCCGGCCGGGGCATTGTCCCGCCAAGCCGCACCGGCCGTCCATCGCCGCCCTATAATCCGGCCATGGCCAACGAGTCCCGTCCCGAACGCGACCACGGTGAATGCCTGACGGTGCAAACCGTCCGGCCCGAAGTCAGCCGGCCGCCGTTGTACCAGGTGGTCCTGCTCAACGACGACTTCACCCCCATGGACTTCGTTGTCGAAGTCCTGCAGCTTTTTTTCGCCATGAACCGGGAGAAGGCCACCCAGGTCATGCTCCATGTGCATACCCGCGGCAAGGGCGTTTGCGGCGTCTACACGCGGGAGGTGGCTGAATCCAAGGTAAGCCAGGTCAACGACTTTTCCCGGCAGCACCAGCACCCCTTGTTGTGCACGATGGAAAAGGCCTAGGCTGGCCCCATATCGGGGCAAACCCCAAGGGAGTCCCCCATGTTCAGCAAGGACCTCGAGTACACCATCGGCCAGTGCTACAAGCAGGCCCGCGAAGCCCGCCATGAGTTCATGACGGTCGAGCACCTGCTGCTGGCCCTGCTGGACAATCCTTCCGCCGCCGGGGTGCTCAAGGCCTGCGGCGCCGACCAGCCGCGGCTGGCCACCGGCCTGCGCCAGATCATCGCCGACACGGTGCCGGTGCTGCCGCCGGACGACCCGCGCGACACCCAGCCCACCCTGGGTTTCCAGCGGGTGCTCCAGCGTGCGGTCTACCACGTGCAGTCCTCCGGCAAGAAGGAGGTCACCGGCGCCAACGTGCTGGTGGCCATATTTGGCGAGAAGGATTCCCACGCGGTGTACTTCCTCAACCAGCAGGAGATCACCCGCCTGGATGTGGTGAACTACCTCTCGCACGGTATCGCCAAGGTCGGCGACGGCAGCGAGGAAAAGGCCGCGCCCGAACCCAAGCCCGAAGGCGAGGAGGGGGGTGAGTCCAGGTCCAATCCGCTGCAGGAATTTGCCAGCAATCTCAACGAGCTGGCCCGCGAAGGCAAGATCGACCCGCTGATCGGCCGCGAGGCCGAGGTCGAACGCACCATTCAGGTGTTGTGCCGGCGCCGCAAGAACAACCCGCTGTTCGTCGGCGAGGCCGGCGTCGGCAAGACCGCCCTGGCCGAGGGCCTGGCCTGGCGCATCGTCGAGGGCAAGGTGCCTGCCGTGCTGAAGGACGCGGTCATCTATTCGCTGGACCTGGGCGCGCTGGTGGCCGGCACCAAGTACCGCGGCGACTTCGAGAAGCGGCTCAAGGCGGTGATCCAGCAGATCCGCAAGGAGCCCGGCGCCATCCTGTTCGTGGACGAGATCCACACCATCATCGGTGCCGGCTCGGCCTCGGGCGGCACCATGGATGCCTCCAACCTGATCAAGCCGGTGTTGCAGAGCGGCGAACTGCGCTGCATCGGCTCGACCACCTTCCAGGAGTATCGCGGCGTCTTCGAGAAGGACCGGGCGCTGGCGAGGCGGTTCCAGAAGATAGACGTGGTGGAACCGACCGTGGCCGAGGCCGTCGCCATCCTCAATGGCCTGAAGGCCCGTTTCGAGGCCCACCACGAGGTCGAATACGCGCCGGATGCGCTGCAGGCGGCGGTGGACCTGTCAGTCAAGCACATCACCGACCGGCTGTTGCCGGACAAGGCCATTGACGTCATCGACGAGGCCGGCGCCCGTCAGCGCCTGCTGGACGAGGACAAGCGCAAGAAGGTGGTGGACGTCGAGGAGATCGAGCTGATCGTGGCCAAGATGGCCCGGATCCCGACCAAACAGGTCAGCGCATCGGACAAGGACGTGCTGAAGAACCTCGAGCGCAACCTGAAGATGGTGATCTTCGGTCAGGATCCGGCCATCGAAACCCTGGTGGCGGCGATCAAGCTGGCCCGGTCCGGCCTGGGCAATCCGGACAAGCCGATCGGCAACTTCCTGTTCGCCGGCCCCACCGGCGTGGGCAAGACCGAGGTGACCCGGCAGTTGGCCCTGCAGTTGGGCATCGAGCTGGTGCGCTTCGACATGTCCGAGTACATGGAACCGCATTCGGTCAGCCGCCTGATCGGCGCGCCCCCGGGCTACGTCGGCTTCGACCAGGGCGGGCTGCTGACCGAGAAGGTGGTCAAGACGCCGCACTGCGTGCTGTTGCTGGATGAGATCGAGAAGGCCCACCCGGACGTGTTCAACATCCTGCTGCAGGTGATGGACCGCGGCGTGCTCACCGATACCAATGGCCGGGAGGCGAATTTCCGCAACGTGGTGCTGGTGATGACCACGAATGCCGGCGCCGCCCAGGCCTCGCGCCGCAGCATGGGTTTCATCGAGCAGGACCATGCCACCGACGCGATGGAGGTGATCCGCCGCTCGTTCACGCCGGAGTTCCGCAACCGCCTCGACGCGGTGGTGCAGTTCCGGCCGCTAGAGCAGGAGCACATCCTGCGGGTGGTGGACAAGTTCCTGATCGAGCTGGAAACCCAGCTGCACGAGAAACACGTGGTGCTCAACGCCACCGCCGAAGCCAGGCAGTGGTTGGCCCTGCACGGCTTCGACCCGCAGATGGGCGCCCGGCCCATGGCCCGGCTGATCCAGGACCGGATCAAGCGCCCCCTGGCCGACGAGCTGCTGTTCGGCAAGCTGGCCGACGGTGGCCGGGTCACGGTGGACGTGCGTGAGGACCAGCTGGTGGTGGAGGCCCAGCCCGAGCCGGAGAAGCTGCTGCCGGCAACGGTCTGAGCGCCGGAGCGAAGGCGGGCGGAAAACGAAACGGCGGCCCGGAGCCGCCGTTTCGCTTCCTGCCGGGCCCGTCACTTCATGCGGTAGGTGATGCGGCCCTTGGTCAGGTCGTAAGGCGTCATCTCGACCTTGACCCGGTCGCCGGTGAGGATGCGGATGTAGTTCTTGCGCATGCGCCCGGAGATGTGGGCAGTGATGATGTGGCCGTTTTCCAGCTTGACCCTGAACATGGTGTTCGGAAGGGTCTCCAGGACCGTGCCTTCGAACTCGATGGAATCGTCTTTGGACATTCGCGCCTTGTTTGGGCGGTTGGACGGAAGTCGGAAGCCGCGCATTCTGCCACGGTCGCTTCGGTGATGCAAAAAAATGGTTAAGCGGCCGGGGCTTGCGTGAGCGAGGCGGCCGGAATCGCCCCCACGGCTGCTGTCCAGGGCCCCAGCCGGCCCCCAGCATCCACCAAGGCCGGCAGACGCGCCAGGAAGTCCTGGCGGGGAATCGCACGGCCGCCCAGGAAGCGCAGGTGCGGGTTCTCGACCTGGGCGTCGATCCAGGGCCAGGACCAGCCGGACAGGATCCGCCCCAGAGCCGCCAGGGCCACTTTCGAGGCGCCGGACTGGCCACTGAACATGCTTTCCGCGCAAAAGAGCCGCCCCACCGCCACCCCGTACAGCCCGCCCACCAGGCGTTCGCCATCGAAGACCTCGATGCTGTGGGCGTGGCCGAGCCGGTGCAGCCCGGCGTAGGCCGCCTGTATCTCCGGGGTAATCCAGGTGCCGTCCTGGCCCGGTCTCGGCGCCATGGCGCAGGATCGGATCACTTCCCAGAAGCAGGTGTCGGCCCGCACCGTCCAGGGGCAGCGGCGCAGTTCCCGGCGGAAACGTGATGACAGGTGGATACCGTCGGTGTCGAAGACCAGGCGCGGGTCCGGGCTCCACCACAGCAGGGGTTCGCCCTCGGAGTACCAGGGGAAGATGCCGCGGCGGTAGGCCGCCAGCAGCCGGCGCGGGGACAGGTCGCCGCCCCAGGCCAGCAGGCCGTTGGGCTCGTCCAGGGCTCGCGACGGCGGCGGGAAATCCTCGGGCCGGTCAGGCCGCAGGCGGGGTATCGGCAGGATGCTCACGGTAGGGACTATGCCGCATCAGCCGATCCCGCCAGCGGGCTACGGCCCGGGATTCGTCCGCGCACCAGTCGGCCACTGCGGCGAAGAAGGCGGGGTTGGCCAGCCAGTGGCGGCTGCGGGTCGGTTCGGGCAGAAAGCCGCGGGCGATCTTGTGTTCACCCTGGGCGCCGGGCTCGAACACCGCCAGGCCCTCGCGCAGGCAGTAGTCGATGCCCTGGTAGTAGCAGGTCTCGAAATGCAGGCCGGGAGCGGGCCATGGGTCGCGGCAGCCCCAGTAGCGGCCGTACAGGCGATCGCGGCCGCGCAGGCAGAGGGCGCCCGCCACGGTTTCGCCGTCCCGCTCGGCCAGGATCAGAAGCAGGCCACGGGGCAGGGCCACGGCCAGGTGCCGGAAGAAGTCCAGGCTCAGGGCCGGGTGGTTGCCGTAGGCGGCAAAGGTGCCGCAGTAGAAGGCATGCATGTCGGCCAGGTCGGCGTCGCTGGCCTCGTCACCGTGGACGATCCGGAAGCGGAAGCCGGCCCGCTGCACCTTGTCGCGTTCCTGGCGGATGTTCTTGCGCTTGTGCCGGCGCAGATCGGCGAGGAAGGCGGCGAAGTCCGGCCAGCCGCGATTGCGCCAGTGGTACTGCAGGTCGGTGCGGAGCAGCCAGCCCTCGTCGAAGGCGGCGTCCTCGCCCGCTTCGTGGAAGTTCACATGCAATGAGGACAGGCCGTCGCGCCGGGCCTGTTCACGCATCGCCTCGGCCAGGAGGGCGCGGTCGCCGTCGCGCCGTGCCAGCAGGCGCGGCCCTGTCACCGGCGAGTAGGGCACCGCCACCAGCCACTTCGGGTAGTAGTCCAGGCCGGCTCGGCGCCAGGCCTGTGCCCAGGCCTGATCGAAGACGAACTCGCCGTGGGAATTGCCCTTCAGGTAGGCCGGCGCCGCCGCCACCAGCTCGCCGTCGCGCCACAGGCTGGCGTGGCGGGGCCGCCAGCCCCAGGCCGGGCGCAGGCAGCCGGTGCGCTCGAGGCCGGCCAGGAAGGCATGGGTCAGGAAGGGGTTGCCACCGTCGTGCAGGCGGTCCCAGGCAGGCGCGGGGATCTCGTCGAGCGCGTCGTGGAGACAGAGTTCTTCCATCGCCGCATCGGGATCGGCCGGTCGGGCCGGGACGAGTTCAGTCGCCCTGGTCCAGGAACTTCTCGGCGTCCAGCGCCGCCATGCAGCCGGAACCGGCCGAGGTGATCGCCTGGCGGTAGACCTGGTCGGCGACGTCGCCGGCGGCAAACACCCCCGGTACGCTGGTCGCCGTGGCATTGCCCTCCAGCCCCGACTTCACCTGGATATAACCGTTGCGCATGTCCAACTGCCCCTCGAACAACGAGGTGTTCGGGGTATGGCCGATGGCCACGAAGAAGCCCTGCACGGCGATCTCGCGGGTGCTGTCGTCCTTCGTCGAGCGGATACGCATGCCGGTGACGCCGCTGTCGTCGCCCAGCACCTCGTCCACGGTGTGGTCCCAGATGATCTCGATCTTGCCGGCCTGGGCCTTGGCGAACAGCTTGTCCTGCAAGATTTTCTCGGCCCGCAGCTTGTCGCGCCGGTGCACCAGGTAGACCTTGCGGGCGATGTTGCTGAGGTACAGGGCCTCTTCGACCGCCGTATTGCCGCCGCCGATCACTGCCACGTCCTGGTCGCGGAAGAAGAAGCCGTCACAGGTGGCGCAGGCCGAGACGCCCTTGCCCATGAACCTGCGCTCGCTTTCCAGGCCCAGGTACTTGGCGCTGGCGCCGGTGGCGATGATCAGGGCGTCGGCGGTGTATTCGCCATTGTCGCCGACCAGGCGGAACGGCCGCCGGGACAGGTCGGCGGTATGGATGTGGTCGAACACGATCTCGGTGTCGAAGCGCTCGGCGTGGGCCTGCATGCGCGCCATCAGGTCCGGGCCCATCAGTCCGTGCGCGTCGCCGGGCCAGTTGTCCACCTCGGTCGTGGTCATCAGCTGACCGCCCTGCTGCAGGCCGGTGACCAGCACCGGCTTGAGGTTGGCGCGGGCGGCATAGACGGCGGCGGCGTAACCGGCGGGGCCGGAGCCGAGGATGAGCAGGCGGCAGTGCTTCGGGGCGGTCATGTATGATGCTTCGGTGTCTGCGAAAGCTCCGTAGCTTGGAGGGCGCAGGGGGGCAAATCAAGGCGGACCGTGATTCCGCCGTGTTGCGGGCGCGGTTCCGGTGCCGGCCGGGCGCCGGGCGGCGAAATGCTGTATATACAGGCGCATAGAACAGTTTCCTGAGGTTATTTCTCGCGGTGGCGCGCTCTCCCGATCGAAGCTCACTCAATGGCACGGATCGCCGCCAGAAACTCTGGCGCGAACTGGCGCTGGTCGCGCTTTCGCCCCTGCTGCTCTACATGCTGGCCAGCCTGGTCAGCTATCACGCCGATGATCCGGGCTGGTCGCGCACCGGCAGCGTGACCGGGCCCTTGCACAACTTCGGCGGCTTGGTCGGCGCCTATTTGGCCGACCTGGCGTTCTGGTTCTTCGGATATGTGGCCTACAGCGTGCCCCTGCTGCTGGGAGGCGTCGCCTGGATCGCGCTGTTCGGGCTGGATTCCGACCGCGACGGCCGGGTGGATTTCGGCCCGGCCCTGCGCCTGGTGGGCATCGTCGGCTTCCTGGTTTCGGCCTGCGGACTGCTGCACGTGGTCGCCGGCTCGGCGCCGAACCTGCCTGCGGAATCCGGCGGCATTCTCGGCCAGCAGGTCGGCCGGGCCATGCGGGCGGTCTTCGGCGGACTCGGCGGCAACCTGTTCCTGTTCACGGTATTGCTGATGTCGGTGACCCTCGCGACCGGGCTGAGCTGGTTCGCGCTGATGGACTGGATCGGTGGCAAGGTGCTGGCCCTGGTTGGCCGCTTCGGCCAGGGCGCCCGCCAGGCAGCCGAGTGGCAGCGGGCCCGGGCCATGCGCGAAGAGCGCGAAGAAATCCGCAAGGTCGAGACGGAAAAGCGCGCCCGGCGCGAGCCGGTCAGGATCGCTCCGCCGCCGCGCCCGGTCATCGAGAAATCCGAGCGCGCCCAGCGCGAGCAGCAGATCCCCCTGTTCAATGTCGGTGGCAGCGGCGATCTGCCGCCGCTGTCGCTGCTGGACGAGCCCAGGGAGCAGGTCAAGGGCTGGTCCGAAGAAACCCTGGAAGCCCTGTCCAGGCAGATCGAGTTCAAGCTACGGGATTTCCGGGTCGAGGTGCAGGTGGTCGGCGCCTATCCGGGCCCGGTGATCACCCGTTTCGAAATGGAGCCGGCGCCGGGGGTGAAGGGCAGCCAGATCAGTTCGCTGGACAAGGACATCGCCCGCGGCCTGAGCGTGAAGTCGGTGCGCGTGGTGGATGTGATCCCGGGCAAGTCGGTGGTCGGCCTGGAGATCCCGAATGCCCACCGCGAGACCATCTACCTGAGCGAGATCCTGCGCTCCAAGGAGTACGACAAGGTCAACTCGCCGCTGGCCATGGCCCTGGGCAAGGACATCGCCGGCCGGCCGGTGGTGGTGGACCTGGCCCGCATGCCGCACCTGCTGGTGGCCGGTACCACCGGTTCGGGCAAGTCGGTGGGCATCAACGCCATGGTGCTGAGCCTGCTGTACAAGAGCAGCGCCAAGGACGTACGCATGCTGATGATAGACCCCAAGATGCTGGAGCTGTCGGTCTACCAGAACATCCCGCACCTGCTGGCACCGGTGGTCACCGACATGAAGGAGGCCGCCAACGGCCTGCGCTGGTGCGTGGCCGAGATGGAGCGGCGCTACAAGCTGATGAGCGCGGTCGGCGTGCGCAACCTGGCCGGCTTCAACCGCAAGGTGAAGGAGGCACAGGATGCCGGCCAGCCGCTCACGGACCCGCTGTTCCAGCCCGATCCCGACCTGGGCGGCGCCCCGCGGCCGCTGGAGGCCTTGCCCTACATCGTCGTGATCATCGACGAGTTTGCCGACATGATGATGATCGTCGGCAAGAAGGTGGAGGAGCTGATCGCCCGCCTGGCGCAAAAGGCGCGCGCCGCCGGCATCCATCTGATCCTGGCCACCCAGCGACCGTCGGTGGACGTGATCACCGGCCTGATCAAGGCCAACATCCCGACCCGGATCGCTTTCCAGGTCAGTTCCAAGATCGACTCCCGCACCATCCTCGACCAGTCCGGTGCCGAGACCCTGCTGGGCAATGGCGACATGCTGTACCTGCCGCCCGGCACCGCCATGCCCGAGCGGGTGCATGGCGCCTTCGTCAGCGACGACGAGGTCCATCGGGTGGTGGCGCACCTGCGCCAGGTCGGCGGCGGCCCGGACTACATCGAGGGAGTGCTCGAGGAAGTGCAGTCCCTGGGTGACGGCGTGGTGATCGGCCCAACCGGATTGCCGGAGGCCGGCGGCGCTGGCGGCGACGAGTCCGACCCGCTGTACGACGAGGCGGTGAAGGTGGTCACCGAAACCCGGCGCGCTTCCATTTCAGGGGTGCAGCGCCGCCTGAAGATCGGCTACAACCGCGCCGCCCGGCTGATCGAGGCGATGGAGGCGGCAGGCATCGTTTCGCCCCCCGAGCACAACGGCGACCGCACCGTGCTGGCGCCGCCGCCGCCGCGTTGACCGTCGGTGCCGATCGCCTCCCGCCGGTCCGGTCGCGCGGCCCGGCGGGAAGGCGGCCGGATCGGGGCCGGGGCCGTTCCGGTCGCTGCGCACATCGGCCGTTCAGGCGGGTTTGCACAGACTTCCGCCTGGTTCACGCCGTCCCGATTCCGCCATGCGCCGACTGATCGTCCTGCTGATCCTTGCCCTGGTCGTGCCCGCTGCCGAGGCCGCAGCGCGTCAGCGATTGCATGCCTTCACCGCCGCCATCGACGGCCTGGCCGGCGAGTTCCGGCAGTCGGTGTACGGGCCGCAGGACGAGGTGATCGAGGAATCCGGCGGCGCCGTCAGCCTGAAAGCGCCCAGGCAGTTCCGCTGGGAGTACCGCGCGCCTTATCCGAGCCTGATCGTCGCCGATGGCGATCATGTATGGATCTATGAGCCGGACATGCAGCAGGTCACGGTGCGCCGACAGGGTCTCGAGGAGCAGGACAGCCCGCTGGCCGTGCTGCTGGACCCGGACGAACTCGACCGCCAGTTCCGGGTCGAGGAGGCCGGCGTTTCCGACGGCCTGGAATGGCTGGCACTGACACCGCGCAAGCCCGACGAGGCGCCGTTCGCCCGGGCCAGGCTGGGCTTCGATGCTGGCGGCCTGGCGCGCATGGAACTGGTGGACGCCCTGGGCCAGCGGACGGTGATGACGTTCTCCGGCTGGCGCCGCAATCCGCGGTTTCCGGCCGATGCCTTCGTGTTCACCCCGCCCGAAGGCGTGGACGTGGTCGGCGAGGTCGGCCTGTCGGCCGAAGTGATTCCACTGGCGGAGTAGGGTCCGGGCAGGTCCGGGTTCCCGTCGGCCCGCTGGCCGGCGAGAATGGCCTCGTGGCCCGCAAACCAAAATCCGCGCCCGTCGGTTCCGGGGCCTTGTTCAACCCGCCGGAGGCGCTCAAGCCGCTGGCCGAACGCATGCGTCCGGCCTCCCTGGACGAGATGGTCGGCCAGGCGCGACTGCTGGCGCCGGGCTCGGCCCTGCGCCGGGCCCTGGAAGCAGGCCGGGTGCACTCGATGGTGCTTTGGGGACCGCCCGGTTGCGGCAAGACCAGCCTGGCGCTGCTGATCGCCCGTTATGCGGAGGCCGAGTTCGTGGCCATCTCGGCGGTGCTCGGTGGTCTGCCCGAGGTGAGGCAGGTGCTGGCGGTGGCCGAGCAGCGTTTCGCCGGGGGCCGGCGCACCGTCCTGTTCGTGGACGAGGTGCACCGCTTCAACAAGGCGCAGCAGGACGCCTTCCTGCCGCATATCGAGCGCGGCAGCATCCTGTTCGTCGGTGCCACCACCGAGAACCCCAGCTTCGAACTGAACTCGGCGCTGCTTTCACGCTGCCGCGTGCACGTGCTGGAGCCGGTGTCGGCAGCGGACATCGTACGGGCGCTGCGGCGCGCACTGGACGACCGTGAGCGTGGCCTGGGCGGCTTGGGCTTGCGGGTGGCGGAGCAGCGCCTGCAGGAGATCGCCGCCGCCGCCGACGGTGACGTGCGCCGCGCCCTGACCCTGCTGGAGATCGCTGCAGAGCTGGCCGGCGGCGAAGGCGGCGAGATCACCGGGGCCACCCTGGCGCAGGTGCTGGCCGACCGCAGCCGCCGCTTCGACAAGGGCGGCGAGCAGTTCTACGACCAGATTTCGGCCCTGCACAAATGCGTGCGCAGCTCCAACCCGGACGCCGCCCTGTACTGGCTGGCGCGCATGCTGGATGGCGGCTGCGATCCGGCCTACCTGGCCAGGCGCATCACCCGCATGGCGGTGGAGGACATCGGCCTGGCCGACCCGCGCGGCCTGCAGCTGGCCATGGAGGCCTGGGAGGCCTACGACCGCCTCGGCAGCCCCGAGGGGGAGCTGGCCCTGGCCCAGGCGGTGATCTACCTGGCCTCGACGGCCAAGTCCAACGCCGGCTACGTGGCCTGGAAGGCGGCACAGGCCGATGTGCGCGAACATGGCACCCAGGAGGTGCCACTGCACCTGCGCAACGCGCCGACGAAGCTGATGAAGCAGCTCGGCTACGGCGCCGGCTACCAGTACGACCACGAGGCCGAGGGTGGGGTAGCCCTGGACCAGACCGGTTTCCCTGAGGCCTTGGGCGAACGCGTCTATTACCAGCCGGTCGAACGCGGCCTGGAGACCAGGCTCAAGGAGAAGCTAGACCGGCTTCGCGGCGAGCGGGCCGAGGCCCGCAAGCGCCGGGGCTGACGCAGCAGCGTCCGGCGCCGCACCCTGCTTCGGCGCGCCGGCGCTAGGCCTGGCCGCAGGGCCGATTGCCGCCCGCAGGGGGCGGGCGTAGGCTGGACCGGCCTTGGGGAGCGGCGCAGGGAGGAGAAACGGATGAGGCGTTGGCTGGTCGCCGCCGTGCTCGGCGGCATCGTGGTGTTCTCCTGGGGATTTCTGTCGCATGTGGCCCTGCCGCTGGGAGATGTAGGCCACTACCGTGCGGACAGGGAGGAACCGATCCTGCAGGCCATGCGGGAAAACCTGCCGCGTGAGGGGGTGTACATCCTTCCCGGCCTGGATCCGGAGCAGTGGGGCAATCCCGAGGCCGAGGCCGATTATGTGGCCCGGGCCAGGGCCAATCCCTACGCGATGGTGATCTACCAGCCGGTCGGCCGGGACGGCCTGGACATGACCCGGGAGCTGCTTGTCGAACTGGTCTCCAACCTGCTGGCGGCCGGCCTGGTGGCCTGGGTTCTGGGCCTTGGCACCTTCGGCTTCGGCCGGCGGGTGGCCATCTCCACCGGCATGGGCCTGTTCGGCTGGCTGATGATCGGCGTGCCTTACTGGAACTGGTACCGCTTCCCCCTGGACTTCACCCTGGCGGGCCTGGTTCAGCACGTGGCGGGTTGGAGTCTCGCCGGCCTGGCGATGGCCTGGTGGCTGGGCCGGAAGGGCGGCTGAGCGGCTCGGCCCTGTTCGTTGCGACGACGGGCTGGGAATGGCGATAATGCCCGGCCACGTTTCATTTCCGGAATGAACCCATGCTCGACCCTCATCTGCTTCGCGGCCAGCTTGCCGATACCGCGACCCGCCTGAAGGCCAGCCGCGGCTTCGAGCTCGACGTGGCCGGCCTGGAACGCCTGGAGGCCGAGCGCAAGCAGATCCAGACCCGCACCCAGGACCTGCAGAACCTGCGCAACACCCGCTCCAAGGCCATCGGCCTGGCCAAGACCAAGGGCGAGGACGTGGCGCCGCTGCTGGCCGAAGTCGCCGGCATCGGCGACGAGCTGAAGGCCTCCGAGGAGCGGCTGGAGCAGATCCGCGCCGAGTTGGAGGCCATCGCCCTGCGCATCCCGAACCTGCCGGACGAGAGCGTGCCGGCCGGCGCCGACGAAAGCGCCAATGTCGAGCTCAGGCGCTGGGGCGAGCCGAGGCAGTTCGACTTCCAGGTAAAGGATCATGTCGAGCTTGGCGCCCGCGAGGGCTGGCTGGACGGCGAGTCGGCGGCCAGGCTCAGCGGCGCCCGCTTCACCGTGCTGCGTGGCCCGCTGGCGCGCCTGCACCGGGCCCTGGCCCAGTTCATGCTGGATCTGCACGTGGGCGAACACGGCTACCTTGAGTGCAACGTGCCGCTGATCGTCGGCGCAGACAGCATGCGCGGCACCGGCCAGCTGCCGAAGTTCGAGGACGACCTGTTCGCCATCCGGGTGGGTGACAGCCGTCGCTACCTGATCCCCACGGCGGAAGTGCCACTGACCAACCTGGTGCGCGACAGCATCGTCGAGGCCGAGGCCCTGCCGATGCGCCTGGTCGCCCATTCGATGTGCTTCCGCGCCGAGGCAGGCAGCCATGGCCGCGATACCCGCGGCATGATCCGGCAGCACCAGTTCGAGAAGGTCGAGCTGGTCTCGATCACCCGTCCGGCCGATTCCGATGCCGAGCACGAGCGCATGACCCGCTGTGCCGAAGTGGTGCTGGAGAAGCTGGGCCTGCCGTACCGGCGCATGCTGCTGTGTGGCGGCGACATGGGCTTCTCGGCCCGCAAGACCTACGACCTGGAAGTCTGGCTGCCCAGCCAGAACACCTATCGCGAGATCAGCAGCTGCTCGAACTGCGGCGATTTCCAGGCCCGGCGCATGCAGGCGCGCTGGCGCAACCCGGAGACCGGCAAACCCGAGCCGTTGCATACCCTCAACGGTTCCGGTGTCGCGGTTGGCCGCGCGCTGATCGCCGTAATGGAGAACTGCCAGAACGCCGACGGCAGCATCAGTATCCCCGAGGTGCTGCGACCCTACATGGCCGGACAGGAGCGCATCGGATGAACCACCCGGACCTCAACGACCTGCAGTTTTTCGCCATGGTGGTCGAACATGGCGGTTTCGCCGCCGCCGAGCGCGCCCTGGGCGTGCCCAAGTCGCGCCTGAGCCGGCGCATTGCCCAGTTGGAAAACGACCTGGGCGTGCGCCTGCTGCAGCGCTCGACCCGCAAGTTCGCCGTCACCGAAGTCGGCCAGAGCGTTTACCGCCATGCCCAGACCATGCTGGCCGAGGCCCAGGCCGCCCGCGAGGCGGTGGACCGGGTCAGTGCCACGCCGCGCGGCCTGATCAAGGTCAGTTGCCCGGTGTCCATTTCCCAGGAGCTGTTGGGGCCGATCCTGCCGGACTTCATGCGCCAGCACCCGCAGGTGCGTATCCAGCTGCACGTCAGCAACCGGCGTGTGGACGTGATCCAGGAGGGTTTCGACGTCGCCCTGCGCGTGCGCAGCCAGCTCAACGAGGACGGCGAGATGGTGGCGCGCAGCTTCGGCCAGCTCCGTGAACTGCTGGTGGCCAGCCCGCGTTACCTCGACCGCGTGGGGCGTCCCCAGGTGCCGGCCGATCTGGCCGGCCACACCACCCTGAGCATGCGCGAGGACGATGCCCGCCAGCGCTGGACCCTGCATGGGCCCGACGGCCAGGTCGAGAAGGTGGATCTGCAGCCGGTGCTGATGGCGCACGATTTTTCGACCCTGATGGCCGCCGCCCGCGAAGGCCTGGGTGTGGTGCTGCTGCCGGAGCTGACCTGCGCCGAGGCCATCCGCAAGCGCGAGCTGGAGGTGGTGCTGCCGCACTGGAACCTGCCGCAGGGCATCTTCCACGCCATCTACCCCTCGCGCCGCGGCCTGCTGCCGGCGGTGCGCGTATTCATCGATTTCCTGGCCGAGCGGCTGCCGCCGGCGGTGCAGGAAAGCAAGCTCAAGTGCGGCACCCCGGGCGGCATTCCCTGCGAGTGAGCGCCTGAGGGGCAGGGCGGCCGGTTCGCGCAAGGCGCCGGCCGCCGAAAATCGAAGGAAGGGTGGCCGAGCGGTTTAAGGCAGCGGTCTTGAAAACCGCCGTGGCAGCGATGTCACCGTGGGTTCGAATCCCACCCCTTCCGCCAATCCTCAGACCGGCGCCAGCATCCGCAGCGCCGTGCAGGTCGTCAGGGCGATGACGCATTCCGGCAGGGCCTGGCGGCGCAGGAACAGCCGGCCGAGCAACAGCCCGGATACCAGCGCCTGTACGGCGGCGGAGAACGATCCGGCATTGATCAGCACCTGCAGGCCGCTGCTCCAGAACAGGGCGAAGCGCGGTCCATGCGATTGCATGGCCAGGGCCAGCGCCCAGGCGCGGAAGGCCAGTTCGTGCAGCAAGGGGAAAAGCAGCAGGCTCAGGGCCAGGAAACCCGGTCCGGGCGTTTGCGCGGTCGCCGGATACGGAGGCGGCAGCAGCCAGTCGAGCGCCATCGGCGCGAGTGTCAGCAGGAGCCCGGTGGCCAGACCCTGCCGCAGCGCTTCCAGATCCCAGCGCGACCAGGCCAGCGAAGCGGCCAGGCCGAAGCGGTCCATCGCCGCCCAGAACAGCAGTCCCAGCGCCGCCGTCGGCATCGCCGCCCAGAGCACGGCCTGGACGGCGAAGTCGCTCGGGTCCCGTGCGTCCAGCGGGCCGGGCAGATCGTCGAACACGAATACCGGCTGCTCGCAAGGGTGCAGACCGGCCGCAATGGCCTTGGCCCGGAGGATGTCGTAGGCGATTTGCAACTCGTTGTCCCGCAGCCCGCGGAAACCCAGGCCGACCGCGCTCCGGCAGCCGGGCGGCGGCGTAACCGACCGGGTTGCCAGGATCACGTCGGCAATGCCGAAGGCCGGATCGTCGAACCGGACAGCGGAAACCGTGACGAGCGCCTCGGGTGAATCTTTCAGCCACAGCTCCACCCGGCCATGGCCTTCGGCGAACCGGCTTGCCTGGTCGGCGATCGCCAGGCTGGCCAGCAGGACGAAGGGAAGCAGCACTGACAGGGCAAGCAAGCGTGAGCGCCGCCAGAGACGGGTGCGCAGCGGCCAGGGTGGCCTACGAAAGCGGATGCGTGGTTCGTGCCTGCTGATCACGGCGACCTGCGCGCTTTTCCGTACACGGGTACGAGCTTTGCGAAGTATGCCGGGAGCGCTCGGGCCGGAATGTAGGAAAACGACTACCACGGTCGGCGCGGAAACACGGCTTGCCGTCGCTGCCGGGCTTCCACTAGTTTCTTCCGCAAGCCGGAACGGCACGCGAGGGGAGCGCGATGATCCGAGTGTTCATAGTGGACGACCATGCGCTGGTGCGGACGGGGTACCGCCTGATCCTGTCCGGCGAGCGCGACATGGAGGTGGTGGGCGAGGCGGCGACCGGGGAGGAGGCGCTGCCGCAGTTGCGCCGGCTCAAGCCCGACGTGCTGCTGTGCGATCTGCATCTGCCGGGCATCAGCGGCCTGGACGTGACCGAGCGGATTGTCCGCTCGGCCCTGGAGACCCGGGTCGTCGTCGTGTCCATCCAGGAGGACGGGCCGATGCCGCGGCGGCTGATCGAGGCCGGTGCCTGCGGTTACGTCGGCAAAGCCTGCGATGCCGAGGAACTGCTGCGCGCCATCCGCGAGGTGGCGCGTGGCCGCCGCTACCTGGCCAGCCAGGTTGCCCAGCATCTGGCCTTCTCCGGCCTCAGGGGGCCGGAATCGCCCTTCGACAAGCTGTCACCGCGCGAACTGGAGGTGGCACGCATGCTTTGCACCGGCATGCGCATGGAGGAGATCGGTCGCCGGCTGAGTCTGAGTGGCAAGACCGTCGCCACGCACAAGTACCGCCTGTACGACAAGCTGGGTATCCGCGACGCGATCGCACTGGCGCGACTGGCGGCCCAGCACGGCCTGTCCGATCCGGCCTATTCGCTCTGACCGAACGCCCGCCCCAGGGCGCCGGCGGCGTCAGCCGCTGCGTCCTGGGAGGTCAGGCGGAGACGCTCAGGCGCCTCCGGTCTTGCCGGTCCGGGAATCCGGTTCCTCCAGCGCCCACTGGGCCGGCGCCACCGGCGTTGCAGGCGTCACCGCGGTGCCCGCCGGTTCGGGGCCGGCGATGTCGGCTCCTGCCTCTTCGGCAGACGCCGCCTCGGGCGGGGGCGCCGAAGCAGGGTCCGGCACGACGACAGTTGCCTGCTCCGGGGCATGCGTGGCCGGCTCGGGAGGGATCAGGCTGGGCTGGATCGGACCCAGCTGAGCCGGGGCGGGCTGGGCCGGCACGGGCTGGACCGGGACCGGTTGTCGCGGAGGTGCGGCGTCCGCTGAAGTCGGAGCTTCGGCTTCCGAAGCCGAAATCTCCACGGCAGGCGCAGCGTCCGGAGCCGGCGCTTCCACCGCGACCGCTTCCGCAGCCACGGCCGCCGGTGCAGTGGGCGCCTCCGCAACCGGCCCGTTCGCGACCGGCACGTTCGCAACCGGAGACCTGCCGGTCGGGATCTCTGCAGTCGCTTCTCGCGCAGCCGGGATTTCTGCGGTCTCGCTTTCCGCGCTTGCCATGTCCGCGCTCGGTTCCGCCGTTGCCGCGGCGGCCGTCACTTCAGCCGGGGCGTTCTCAGCCGGCTTCCGAGCGGCCGCCTGGGTGCCGGTAGGCTCCTCCTGAGCGGGCCGCGTCGGCAGGAGGGTGTCGGACGGGGCGGCGGCATGCACCGGTTCGATATCGTCGAAATCGGACTCCACCGACGCTACCGGCGCGGTCGTCCGGACCGCCCCGGCGGCGATCTTGTCGGCGTCGTCGTCTGCGCCCGGTTCTTCGTCTTCCGCGTCCGACCGTTGCTCGGCGGACGTCCCGTTGGCCTGTTCCGGGGCTCCCGAGGCGGCGGCCTGGCGCCGGCGGCGACGTCCTCCCCGACGACCGCGGCGGCGACGGCCACCGCCCTCGCCAGCGGCGGCCTCGGTGCCTGCGGTGGTCGCCTGATCGGCGCCAGCCGCAGCCTCTACCTGGGCCTGCACGGCTTCGGTCATGCCGGCCTCGGCATCTGCCTCGGAGGCCGCCGCGGCGGCGGCAGCGGCGGCCTGGCGGGCGGCCCGGGCCTCGCGGCGCTCCTGCTCGCGCCTCTGGTTCTCCAGGCGCTGCTGCTCGCGGCGTTCGGCATCCTTCTTCTGTTGCTCTTCCCGACGCAGTTGCGCTTCCTGGCGTCGCCCTTCGTCCTGGCGACGCGGCTCCTCGCTGCGCTCCGGCTTGCCCTGACGCTGCTGCTGCGCCTGCTGCGGCTGCTGCGGCTGCTGCGCGCCGCCCCTGCCACGACCGCGGTCGCGACGGTTGCGGTCGCGCCGACTGCCGTTGCCGTCACCATTGCGCTCGGTCCGGGCCGGGGCGGAGGTTGCCGTGGCCGCAACCGCCTCGTCGCCCAGGAACAGGGCCTTGAGGCGGGCGAAAAAGCCGCGTGGCTGCATGGGTGCCGGGGCGGGAGCGGCGACCGCGGGCGCCGATGCCGTCTCCGGCTCCTCGCGTACCGGAGCCGGCATGGCCGGGCGCACGGCGGTCACTGCCGGCAGTTCGGGCACATTGATGTGGGCGCGGGTCAGCGCATGCACAGCCAGCTTGCGCGGTGTGGTGCGCTGGTAGCTGGGCTTGCCGGTTTCCTCGCCCAGCTCGTTCTCCCGCACCCGGGTGATGTTGAAGTGCGGGGTCTCGAGCTGATCATCGGCCACTACCACCACCGGCGCGTCGTGCCGGGTCTCGATCTCGACCAGGGCGCGGCGCTTCTCGTTGAGCAGGAAGTTGGCGATCTCCGGCGGCGCCTGCACCAGCACCTGGCCGGTGTTCTCCTTCATGGCGTGCTCTTCGGCCAAGCGCAGGATGGACAGTGACAGCGATTCGACACTGCGCATGCGGCCATGGCCCTCGCAGCGCGGGCAGACGACCTGGCTGGACTCGCCCAGGCTGGGGCGCAGGCGCTGGCGCGACATCTCCAGCAGGCCGAAGCGGGAGATCCGGCCGATCTGCACGCGGGCCCGGTCATGCTTGAGGGCCTGCTGCAGGCGTTCCTCGACCATGCGCTGGTGCTTGCCGGAGCCCATGTCGATGAAGTCGATCACCACCAGGCCGCCGAGGTCGCGCAGGCGCATTTGCCGGGCCACCTCATCGGCAGCCTCGAGGTTGGTGTTGAGCGCGGTTTCCTCGATGTCGCCGCCTTTGGTGGCGCGGGCCGAGTTGACGTCGATGGCGGTCAGGGCCTCGGTCTGGTCCACCACTATCGAGCCGCCGGAGGGCAGGCGCACCTGGCGCTCGTATGCCGCCTCGATCTGCGATTCGATCTGGTAACGGTTGAACAGCGGGGTCGGATCCTCGTAGAACTTCAGCTTGCGCAGGTTCTGCGGCATCACCGACTGCATGAAGTCGCGCGCTTCCTCGTACATCTCTTTGGTGTCGACGAGGATTTCGCCGATGTCGGCGCGCAGGTAGTCGCGCAGGGCACGGACGATCAGCCGCGATTCCTGATAGATCAGGAAAGGGGCGGGCTTGGACAGGGCCGCGTCGGTGATCGCCTTCCAGACCTGCAGCAGGTAGTCCAGGTCCCACTGCAGCTCCTCGGCGTCGCGTCCGACGCCGGCAGTGCGGATGATCACCCCCATGTCGTCGGGGATCTGCAGCTTGTCCAGGGCCTCCTTCAGGGCCTGGCGGTCCTCGCCCTCGATCCGGCGGGAGACGCCGCCGGCGCTGGGCGAGTTCGGCATCAGCACCATGTAGCGGCCGGCCAGGGAGATGAAAGTGGTCAGGGCGGCGCCCTTGTTGCCACGCTCCTCCTTATCGACCTGGACCACCACCTCCTGGCCTTCGCGCAGGAACTCCTTCAGCCCGGCCTTGTTCGGGTCGACGCCGGGGACGAAGTAGTCGCGGGAGATCTCCTTCAGCGGCAGGAAGCCGTGCCTGTCGCCGCCGTAATCGACGAATGCCGCCTCCAGCGAGGGCTCAAGGCGAACGATGCGGCCCTTGTAGATGTTGGACTTCTTCTGTTCCTTCGAGGGCTGCTCGATGTCGATGTCGTACAGGTGCTGGCCATCGACGATCGCCACGCGCAGTTCTTCGGCCTGCGTGGCATTGATCAGCATGCGCTTCATTGTCTTGGATTCCTCACGCGCTCTAACCGCGAGGAACGCCGGGGTCCGCGCCCGATACAGCCGGTCCGGGGCGCCTGGCGCGCCCGGACCCGGGAGGAACTTCCAGCGCTTCGGTACCTCGGGCGTACCCGCGGGAGCGCTACGTTTTCTGTGTCCGGTGGGGCCCGGGACCCGCCTGGCGGCCCCGGTGTTCGCGACCCTCGGGGGCCACGGCAATATCCGTCCGCCTCCGGCACCGGCTAACATGGTCACCCCCGTGGGGTGTGGTAGCGGTTCCTCGGGATTCGCCAGGGGCGGGTTTCGGCCTGCAGCCCTGCGAAATCAGGACGTTATCTCGCGAAGCGATTGTATAGGCGGAAGCCCCATGGCGGCAAATGATGTCTCCAACGGCGTGAGACTCGTTCGGGTGCCCGAGGACCGGGACGGCCAGCGCCTGGACAACTTCCTGTTGCTGCAGCTCAAGGGTGCGCCGCGCAGCCTGGTCTACAAGCTGGTGCGCAGTGGTCAGGTGCGGATCAACGGCAGGCGGGCCAAGGCCGACAGCCGGCTGGCGGGCGGCGACGAAGTGCGCATACCGCCGGTGCGCCTGGTCGAGGCCGGGGAGCAGGCACCGCCGCCAAAGGCGCTGCTGGACAGCCTGGCCGGGCAGATCCTCTTCGAGGACCGCTGGCTGCTGGCGCTGAACAAGCCCAGCGGCCTGGCCGCCCATGGCGGCAGCGGCGTACGGGTTGGTGCCATCGAAGCGCTGCGTGCGCTGCGACCGGGCGAGCGGCTGGAACTGGTGCATCGCCTGGATCGCGATACGTCGGGCGTCTTGCTGGTGGCCAAGCGTCGTTCGGCCTTGCTGGAACTGCAGGCCTTGATGCGCGGCGACGACGACGAGGACGGGCCTGGCAAACGTTACCTGGCCCTGCTGGTCGGCCGCCTGCCGCAGGGGCGGACGACGGTGGACGCGCCGCTGCGCAAGTCGGTGCTGCAGGGCGGCGAACGCATGGTACGGGTGGATCCGGCCGGCAAGCCCTCGCGCAGCCATTTCACTGTGCTCGAACGCCGCGGCGGGCATAGCTTCTGCGAAGTGCTCATAGAGACCGGGCGTACGCATCAGATCCGCGTACATGCCGCCCACCTGGGGCATCCGGTGGCCGGCGACAGCAAGTACGGCGACCGCGAGGCGAACAAGCGCCTGGCCGAACAGGCCGGCCTGCGCCGGCTGTTCCTGCACGCGGCCTCGATCGAGTTCGCCCTGGAGGGTGGCAAGCGGCCCTACCTGATCAACGCGCCGCTGCCGCCCGAGCTGACGGCGGTGCTGGACCGCCTGGGCTGAGCGGTCGGCCTCAGGCCAGCAGCAGTTCGGCCTTGGCGGCGCAGATCAGATCGTTGCGGCTGGGCCCGCCGACATCGTGGGTCGAGTAGCGCACTACCACCCGGTCGTAGTGCACACCGAGGTCGGGGTGGTGGTCTTCCCGGTGCGCCACCCAGGCCAGGGCGTTCACGAAGGCCATGGTCCGGTGGTAGTCCGGGAAGCGGAAGGTCTTGCCGATGGCGGCACCGTTCCCGATGACCTCCCAGCCGGGCAGGGCGGCCAGCCCCTCGCGCAGCTGCGCGTCGGACAGGCGGTGTTCCGGGCCCTTCAGGGGCTGGCAGCGCTGCTGCGCGAGTTCATTGATCGTGGTCATGACAGCGTTCTCCCTGGAAGCCCACGAAGTATAGGCGCCGGCCGTACAATGCGCGCCATGATCAGCATCTCCGAAAGCGCCCAGGGCTATTTCCGCCGCCTGCTCGAGCAGCAGGGCGGCGATGCCGTGGGCATCCGCCTCTCCGCCGTCAATCCAGGCACGCCGGCCGCCGACGCGCGGCTGGAGTTCTGCGAAGCCTCTGACCTGGATGGCCAGGAGTGGGCGGTGGAGTGCGCGGGTTTCGTCCTCTACGTGGACGGGCCCAGCGTGCCGTACCTGGATGCCGCCGAGATCGACTTCGTGCAGAACGCCACCGGTGGCCAGTTGACCATCCGGGCACCGCGCATCAAGGGCCAGGCGCCGGGCGAGGGCGCCTCGCTGGTCGAGCGCGTGCGTTGGCTGCTGGACAGCGAGATCAACCCGCAACTGGCGGCACACCGGGGGCGTGTTTCGCTGGAGGCGGTGGATGCCGACGGGGTCGTCTGGCTGCGCTTCGGCGGCGGTTGCCACGGCTGCGGCATGGCCGACGTGACCCTGAAGCAGGGCATCGAGAAGACACTGCGCGCGCGCCTGCCGGAGGTGCGCGAGGTGCGCGACGTCACCGATCACGACTCAGGCACCGACCCGTACATTTCCCGGGGCTGAACGCCGATCGGGGCGTCTGGCCGGTTTAACCCTTCCTTATCGGGGTCGCTGGTTAGGCTCTCGCGGTCTTTCCCAGGGATCGGGTGCAGGTGAGGTCGGAAGAACCGCTGCAGGACCCAGCGCTGGTCCTTTCCGAATGGCAAGGCCGCCGGCCGGGCCGATCCTGGGCGGAGCCGCCCGTGCTTGGCCGCAGGCAGCGGGTGGTGCTGTTCCTGTTGCTGGCTCTGGGTCATGGCCTGGCCATCGTCGCGATGGTGCTGGGCAGTCGCGCGGACGAGTCACTGGCCCAAGCGCGGGTGACAGTTCTCGAGTTCGTCAGTCCCGAGCCGGTACCTTCGCCGCCGCCGCCCACGAAGCAGGCGCCTGTTCCGGTCACATCGCCGGCGCCAAAGGCGGGGCGCCGCCCACGTCAGGTCCGGGCAGAACCGCCGGCGACCACAGGGGGCGCCGAAGCGCCGCCGCCCGGAAGCCTCCGCCTGTTCGAAGCCGATGGCTCCCTACACCTGCCCGACGAGGTCAAGGACCAGCTGGCGGAGGTGGAATCGGCCGACCGGGAGTTCCCCTGGAAGTTGGCAGGCGTGGTCGAGGCCGGAGCCTTCCTGGAGCGCCCGCCCGCCATCGAATACCGGGAAACCGAGTTCGAGCGGTACTGGCGACCGCACGACAAGGACCTGTTGACGGACCTGCTCGAGGCCGCCGTGGAAGCGACCACGGGCGAGGTCAGGATCCCGGTACCGGGCAGCCCCGGAACCTCCATCGTCTGCAAGGCCTCGCTGCTGGCAGTGGCGGGCGCATGTGGCGTGGTCAAGCACGACGAGGGCTACCGCTACCCCGACCCCAATGTGCTGACCCCCGAACAGGACCGGCAATGCGATCTGCTCTGGGAACAGATCGTGCAAGCCGGCAGCCAGGAGCGTTGGCGGCGCCTGCGGGCGATCTACGACGGTACCTGCCGCAAGCCACTGGCCAGCCCTTCGCGCATGCCCCCGCCCGCGGACTGAGGGGTGCAGGCAAGAAAGAAGGGGCCCTGAGGGCCCCTTCCGTCATCGTTCCTTCGAGGTCGGCGTCAGCGCTGTCCGACCTTGCTCAGATCGTGCAGGTCGCCGGGCTGGCTGGCGTAGAACGCGGCGAGGTCATCGATGTCCTGATCGCTCAGGCCACCCGCGAAGCCGGCCATGATCGGATTGTTGCGCTCGCCGGAGCGGTAGTCGCGCAGGGCCTTGACCAGGTAATCGGCATGCTGGCCGGCCAGCTTGGGGTAGGTGCCGTCCAGGCTCTCGTTGCCGGTCGGGCCGTGGCAGGAGGCACAGGTCTTGGACTTTTCCTGACCGGCCACCGGGTTGCCGGCCGGGACGGTCGCGAAGGCGGGCAGGGTCAGGGCAAGCAGGGCCAGGGCGGAAACGGTGCGAATGCTCATGTCGTCGGGCCCTCAGTTGCTCGTGGCCGGCTTCAGGCTGGCCAGGTAGGCAGCGATGTCGGCAATTTCCTGGTCGGAGAAGCTTTCCGCCTGGGCCTTCATGGTCGGATGCTTGCGATCGCCGTTGCGGTAGGCGGTCAGTGCGGCGATCAGGTACTGCTCATTCTGGCCGCCGACCTTGGGAACCCGGTAGCTGGGGTAGGCGTTCTTGTAGTCGGCGATGCCGTGGCAGCCGGTGCAGGTATAGAACAGGGCCTTGCCCTTCTCGGGGTCGCCCTTGGCATGAACGGGCAGGACGGCCATGGCAAGGGCCAGGCCGGCGGCAGGCAACAGGATTCGCTTCATCAGGTGGATTCCGGCTCGAGAATGGGTCGGACGGGCGTAAACCCGAAGTATAGCCGCAGCATCCGAGCCCAGACAGGGGGTTGCGTCGGGACGCCGGGTGCCGGGCGGCCGCGACGTCTCGGCCCCGGAGGTCATCCGTACTTCCGGCATATGTGCCCCCGGCCAGACCCATGTACTGTTCTATTCAACTAAAACACCACCGCCAGAGCCCGCGACAATGAAGACTTCCAGCGCTCCTTCCCCACTTCATGCCTTGGCCGTCCTGGCCCTCGCGGCAAGCCTGGTCCTGGCGGGCTGCGGCGGTGGTTCCGCGCCTGATGCGCAGGCCGCCGACGCCAGCGGTGCCAAGGCCGGCGAGACCGGAAAGGATGAGGCCCCTGCAGTTCCGGTCGAGGTCGCCCGGGTCACCCGCCGGCCGATCTCCGCCAGCTACACCGGTACTGCCAACCTCGAGGCGCCCGCCGAGGCACAGGTGGTCGCCAAGACCTCCGGCGTGGTGTTGCAGATACTCGCCGAGGAGGGCGACGTGGTCCGCGCCGGCCAGGTGCTGGCCAGGATCGACCCGGAGAAGCCGCGGCTCGAGATGGAGCGTGCAAGGGCCACGGTACGCAAGCTGGAGAACAATTACCGTCGCGCCCAGGAGCTGCTCGCTTCCCGCCTGGTCAGTGCCGAATCGGTGGAGCAGATCCGTTTCGACCTGGAGTCCGCCCGCGCCAGCTACGAGTTGGCGCGCCTGGAGCTGTCCTACACCGACATCGTCGCGCCCTTTGACGGCGTGGTGGCGCAGCGCATGGTCAAGGCAGGCAATCTGGTTCCGCTGAACGCGCCCGTGTTCCGCATCGTGGACAACACACGCCTGGAGGCAGTGCTGAACGTGCCCGAGCGCGAGATGGCCACGCTCAAGCCGGGCCTGCCCCTGCGCATGAGAGTGGACGCCATCCCCGGTCGGATATTCGACGGGCGGGTGGATCGGGTCAGCCCGGTGGTGGACGCCGGTAGCGGCACGTTCCGCGTGGTAGCGGCTTTCGCCGGCGGCGATACCCTGCGGCCGGGCATGTTCGGTCGTATCGAGGTGGTGTACGACGAGCGCGACGATGCGCTGACCATGCCGCGGGTGGCCTTGCTCGAAAACGAAGGCGAGCCGGCCGTGTTTGTCGTGCGCGAGGAGAAGGCAGTGCGGGTGCCGGTGCAGTTGGGCTACGTCAACGGCGAGTTCGCTGAGGTTCGTGCCGGGCTCAGCGAAGGCGATGCGGTGGTCACCGCCGGCAAGGTTGCCATTCGCGACGGCTCGACGGTCGAAGTGATCAATGCCGATGGCGCCGCCGAGTCCGACGGCGGCGCCCAGGCCGTCGCCCAGGCGTACTGACCATGGGCATCGTCGAGTTCTCGACCCGCCGCCGCGTGACGGTGGCGATGGCCACGGTCACGCTGGTGCTGTTCGGCCTGATTGCCGCCTTCGGGTTGAAGGTCAATCTGCTGCCGGACTTGAGTTACCCGACGCTGACGGTGCGGACCGAGTACACCGGCGCCGCCCCGGCCGAGATCGAGACGCTGATCAGCGAGCCCGTCGAGGAAGCGGTCGGCGTGGTAAAGAACCTGCGCAAGCTCCGTTCCGTATCGCGCACCGGCCAGAGCGACGTCGTACTGGAATTCGCCTGGGGCACGGACATGGACCAGGCCAGTCTGGAGGTGCGCGACAAGCTCGAAGTCCTGAATCTGCCGCTCGAGGCGGAGCAACCGGTACTGCTGCGCTTCAACCCATCTACCGAGCCGATCATGCGTCTTGTCCTGGCCGGCACCGGCGAGCTGAGCGGCAGCGAGGAAGCCGAGCTGATGCGGCTGCGCCGGTATGCCGAGGACGAGCTGAAGAAGCGGCTGGAGCCGGTGGCGGGCGTGGCCGCAGTCAAGGTGGCGGGCGGCCTCGAGGACGAGGTTCAGGTACTCATCGACCAGGGCAAGCTGGCGCAGCTGAATCTGTCGGTGGGTGCGGTGATCGATCGCCTTCGGCTGGAGAACGTCAATGTCTCCGGCGGCCGCATTGAGGAAGGTTCGCAGCGCTACCTGGTGCGTACGGTCAACCAGTTCACCGACCTGGAGCAGATGCGTGCGCTGCTTGTGGCCAATGTGGACGGCGTTCCGATCCATCTGCGCGACGTGGCGACCGTCCAGCAGGGCTACAAGGAGCGCGAGGCGATCATCCGCCTGGGCGGGCGCGAAGCGGTGGAGCTGGCGGTATACAAGGAGGGCGACGCCAATACGGTGGCGGTTGCGGAGGCGGTGAAGGCGGCGCTGGAGCGGCTGCGTGCCGACCTGCCGCCCGGTTCGGCGCTGACCACCATCGAGGACCAGTCCATCTTCATCAAGGCCGCCCTGGCAGAGGTGCGGCATGAGGCGGTGATGGGCGGTCTGTTCGCGATCCTGCTGATCTTCTTCTTCCTGCGCGACGGCTGGAGCACCTTGGTCATCGGCCTTTCGCTGCCGGTTTCCATCATCGCCACCTTCTTCTTCATGGCGCAGTTCGGTCTCGACCTGAACGTGATGTCGCTGGCCGGCCTGGCGTTGGCCACGGGCATGGTGGTGGACGATTCGATCGTCGTGCTCGAGAGCATCGCCAAAGCGCGCGAGCGCGGACTGGGCATCCTGGAGGCGGCGGTGACCGGCACCAGGGAAGTGGCCATGGCGGTCACGGCGTCTACCTTGACTACGGTCGCGGTGTTTCTGCCGCTGGTGTTCGTCGAGGGGGTCGCGGGCCAGCTGTTCAAGGACCAGGCCCTTACCGTGGCGATTGCCCTGGTGATCTCCCTGGCCGTATCGCTGACACTGATTCCGATGCTTTCCTCGATGAAGGCGCGGGCGCCGATGGCGTTCGATCCCGAAACGGACACTGGCCGGCCGATCTGGCGCGAGGTGGTGGCGTTGTGGGCGGATTTGCTTAGGTTGCCGTTGCGCCGGGTCCGGGCGGCGTTCGCGCGGAGCCTGCCCAAAGGGGTTCTGACGTCGCTGGCCGCAGTCGCACTGCTGCCGATCTGGTTGTTCTGTCTCGCGGTCGTGTTGCTGGTGCTGCCTTTCGCCTTCCTGCTGCCCTGGCTGGTGATGGCCTTCGGTTGGCTGTTGGCCAGCAACGGCCGCGGCCTTTCGTTGGTGATCGGTACGGCGCTGCGGGCGGTCGGCCGGGTAGTGCTGAAGCCCTATGACTGGGCCGAGAGTGCCTACCGTCGCCTGCTGCCGAAGGCCCTGGACCGTCCTTTGCCGGTCCTGGTCTTCGCAGCCTTGGCATTCGTTCTGGCGCTGCTGATGGCCCGCAGTCTCGGTACCGACCTGATTCCCCAATTCGCCCAGGACCGGTTCGAGATGACGGCCAAGCTGCCACCGGGTACGCAGTTGCGCGAGACAGATGCGCTGGTCAAGGCGATCCAGCAGGCCCACGGCAAGGACGACGGCGTTCAGGCGCTTTATGGCGTCAGCGGCACCGGTACCCGGCTGGATGCCAACCCGACCGAGTCCGGAGAGAACATCGCCAAACTGACGGTCGTGATGGGCCAGGGCTTCGGCCCGAGCGCGGAGGCGCGTCAGACCGAACGCATGCGTGAGACCATGGCTTCGTATCCGGATGTCCAGGTGAAGTTCGGACGGCCGCAGGTGTTCAGCTTCTCCACGCCGCTGGAGATCGAGTTGCGCGGCCACGATCTGGCCTCGCTCGAGCGCGCCGGCAGGCAACTGGCGGCGATGCTCGAATCGGACCCGGGCTTTGCCGACGTCAAGTCCACGGTGGAGCAGGGCTTTCCGGAGATACAGATCCGGTTTGACCAGGAACGGGCGGCTCAGCTCGGGCTGACCACGCGCGAGATCGCCGACCAGGTGGTGCGCAAGGTTCGAGGCGAGGTGGCCACCCGTTACAGTTTTCGCGACCGCAAGATTGACGTACTGGTGCGGGCCAGGGAGCAGGACCGCGCCTCCGTGGAGGACATTCGCCGGATCATCGTCAATCCCGCCAGCGACCGGCCGGTGACGCTGGCGGCGGTGGCCGATGTAGTCGCCACCACCGGTCCCAGCGAGATCCACCGCGTGGACCAGGTGCGGGTCGCGGTGATGTCGGCAAACCTGCGCGATCTCGATCTCGGCACCGCGGTTCAGCGCGTTCGGGCGATGGTGGCGGAGAATCCGCTCGGTGCCGACATCCGCATGCATATCGGCGGGCAGGGCGAGGAGCTGGACGCGTCCATCAGGTCATTGCTTTTTGCGTTCGGGCTGGCGGTGTTCCTGGTTTACCTGGTGATGGCCTCGCAGTTCGAATCGCTGCTGCACCCGTTCGTGATCATGTTCACGATCCCGCTTGCCATCGTCGGCGCGGTGCTTGCGCTCTGGCTGAAGGGCTCGCCGATTTCGGTGGTCGTTTTCATCGGCCTGATCCTGTTGGTTGGTATCGTCGTCAAGAACGCCATCATCCTGATAGACAAGGTCAATCAGCTGCGCGAGGAAGGCGTGCCCAAGCGTGAAGCGTTGCTGGACGGCGCCTATTCCCGCCTGCGGCCGATCATCATGACCACCGCCACCACCCTGTTCGGTTTCGCGCCGCTGGCCTTCTTCGGTGGCGAAGGAGCCGAGGTCAGGGCACCGATGGCGATCACAGTGATCGGCGGGTTGGCGGTATCGACGCTGCTGACTCTGGTGGTTATTCCGGTCGTCTACCAAATATTGGACCGCAGCAGCGACGCGGTTTTCCGTGAGCGTCGGGAGCGTGCCCGGGCATTGCTGCGGCTGCGCAACCAGCCGGTGGAGGACGTGCCGTGAGTCCGGCCGAGCTTAGCCTGCGTCGTCCGGTCACGGCAGTGATGTTCTACGTCTCGCTGGTCGTCATTGGACTGATTGCGGCGTTCAGGCTGCCCCTGGAGATGTTCCCGGACGTCAACGTTCCGTTCGTGATGGTGGACATTCCCTATCCGGGCTCGACTCCCGAGGAAGTCGAGCGCACTATCACCAGGCCGGCAGAGGAGGCGCTGGCAACCCTGTCCGGCATCCGTCGCATGGGCTCCACCAGCCGACCGGATGGCGCGAACATCTTCATCGAGTTCTCGGACTGGGATCGCGACATCGAAGTTACCGCCAGCGAGGCGAGGGACCGGCTGGACGCCATCCGCAACGAGCTGCCGGACGACCTGCAGCGCTATCACGTGCTGAAGTTCTCGCCGGCGGATCAGCCGGTGCTTCGGGTGCGTTTTGCCGGCGATCGGGACTTCCGCAACGAATACGCCCTGATCGACGAACAGTTCAAGCGGCGCATCGAACGCCTGTCAGGTGTCGCCCGGGTGGACATCTCGGGTGCGGCGCCACCGGAAGTCGAAATCGCAATAGACCCGGATCGCCTTTCCGCACACGGGCTTGGCCTGAACGAGCTGGCCGAACGCCTCCGATCGGTGAACTTCTCCGTGTCAGCCGGCGAGATCGACGAGGGAAGGCAGCGGCTTCGCGTGCAGCCGGTGGGCGAACTTGGCAGCCTGGACGAGCTGCGCGGGTTGGTGCTGACCCGCGAAGGCCTGCGTCTCTCCGACATCGCCGTGGTCAGGCTCAAGGGCCAGAGCGTGGATTATGGACGCAGGCTGGATGGCCGTCCGGCCGTGGGCATAGACATCTTCCGGGAGCGCAACGCAAATCTCGTGGAGGTTTCCCGCGAGGTCATGGCCGAGCTCCGGCGCATCAATGCCGAGCCGGAGTTCCGGGACGTCCAGCTCAACGTCATCGACGACCAGGCCGACGGCGTGACCGGGTCGATAAGGGAGCTGGTGGAGGCGGGTCTGGTCGGGTCTCTGCTATCGCTGATGGTGCTGTTCTACTTTCTCAGGCACTGGCCGTCCACCTTGATGGTCACTCTGGCCATTCCGATCTGCATCGTGATGACCTTGGGGGCCATGTACTTCTTCGGTATGAGCCTCAACATCCTGTCCATGATGGGCATGCTGATCGGCATCGGAATGCTGGTGGACAATGCCGTGGTGGTGGTGGAGAGCATCTACCAGTACCGCGAGAAATACCCTGGCAATCCTGTGCGTTGCGCCATCGAAGGCACCCGGGGGGTGCAGGTGGCGATAAGCGCCGGCACCCTGACCAGCATCATCGTGTTCGCTCCAAACCTGTTCGGCGAACGGAACTTCCTTAGCATCTACCTTGGCCAGGTAGCTATCACCATCACCATCGCGCTGCTGGCGTCGTGGCTGGTGGCAGTCAGTCTGATCCCGATGATTTCCGCGCGGCTGAGGACGCCGCCGGCAGTGACTGCCGAGCATGGTTTCGTGCCCGCGCTGACCCGGCGCTATGCACGTCTGCTGCGATGGAGCCTTGATAATCGTGGCAAGGCATTGCTGGCAATGATGCTGGTGGTTCTGGTCAGCATCGTACCGATGACCAGGACCCAGATGGACTTTTTCCGCAACGAGGTCGGGCGGCGTCTGGAGATGTACTTTGACTGGAAAGGCGCCTACAGCCTCGAACAGATATCCGACGAGGTGCTCAGAGTCGAGAACTTCCTGCACGCCAACCGGGACAAGTATCAGATCAAGCAGGTCTACTCCTGGTTCAGCGAACGGGGATGGGCTGGTATCCAGGTGACCCTGCGTGATCCCAACCCAAGTCTTTGGGACAAGCTGCTGCTGCGCAAGACCGAGCCCGGGCTGCTTTCTTCGGAGGAAGTTCAGGAGATGCTGCGCAAGGACATCCCGCGTACCGCCCGGGCCGACATCGGTTTCCAGGGCGGGGGCAACCGCGACGGCGGCGACGAAGGGATCCGGGTTTACCTCAACGGAGACTCGACGGAAACGCTGCAGGAGATTGCGGAGAACCTGATCCCGATGTTGTCGAGCAGGCCGGAGCTGCGCGACGTGCGGGTGGACATCGGCGACGAGAATGCCGAGGTGCAGGTAAGCGTGGACCGGGAACGCGCCGCCGCGCTCGGCTTCAGCGCCCAGGAGGTGGCCACTTACGTGGGAATCGCCCTGCGCGGCACCCCGCTACGGGAGTTCCGGCAGGGGCAGAGCGAGGTGCCGGTGTGGGTCCGGTTCGACGGGTCCGAGGAGTTCCGGATGGAGGATATGGCGGCGCTCACGCTGCGGCGGTCCGATGGAACCAGTGTGCCACTGCTGTCGGTCGTTGACGTCCAGGTGCGTCGCGGCGCCACCCAGATCCGTCGCGAGAACCGCCAGACGTCGCTCGTGCTGCAAGCCAACCTGGCCAAGGATGTGACCCTGCCAGACGCCCGCAAGGCGATCGAGGCAATCCTGCAGACGGCAAACTTCCCGTCGGGCTATCGCTGGAGTTTTGGCGGCTCGTTCCAGCAGGACGACGATGCCGGTAAGCAGATGGTGTTCAACCTGCTGCTGGCAATGGTGATGGTCTACCTGGTGATGGCGGCGCTGTTCGAATCCATGCTGTTTCCGTCGGCGATCATTAGCTCGATCTTTTTTTCCGCCCTGGGCGTATTCTGGTTGTTCGCCTTCACCGGCACCACGTTCACCATCATGGCGTTCATCGGTTGCCTGGTGCTGATGGGCGTTGTCGTGAACAACGGCATCGTGCTGTTCGAACACATCAACGGCTTCCGCCGTGCCGGCATGGCGCGCACGGACGCACTGGTCCATGGCTGCAAGGAACGCCTGCGGCCGATCCTCATGACCACCTGCACCACCGTGCTGGCGATGCTGCCGCTGTGCATCGCCGGAACCCAGCTCGGTGGGGATGGCCCCGCCTACTACCCGATGGCCCGCGCCATCGCCGGAGGCCTGGTGTTCTCGACCCTGGTCAGCCTGTTGTTCCTGCCTACCATCTACGCATTGATGGACGATCTGCGCAGCTGGACCGGAGCGCTGCTGGCCAGGGCACGCGCCCGGGCACTGTTCGCCCGAGGCGCGGGCAGCGGGGGCTGACCGTATTCAGGCCAGGCGGCCGACCAGATGGGCACCGGCGAGCCAGACGGCGATGCCGGTGCCCAGGCTGGTGAGGAAGAAGTTCAGCAGGACACGTGCAACCCGGTTGCGCCACCAACCCGACAAGTGGCCGGTATCCTCGCGCAGTCGCAGAAAGTCGGCATAGGTCGGTTTGCGCACCCATGCCTCGACCAGCGCGCTGACCGTGCCGGAGGCGAGGGCAGGGTGCAAGGGTGTCAATGGCGAGGCGACGAAGGCGGCCAGGATGCTCAGGGGGTGACCGCCGGCGGCCAGGCAGCCCAGGGCGCCACCGACGGCGGTGATCAGGGCCCATTGCAACAGCAGCTCGCCGCCAAACTGCAATCCACCCTGCCAGGCGCCCCAGGCGAAGCCGCCCAGCAGGAACACGGCCAGGAGCACCGTAAACCAAGGGAAGTTGCTGCGAGGCGGCAGGGCTTCGAGCTCGGACAGTTGCGCGGCTGGTTCGCCATGATCTTCGGCCAGGTGACTGGTCAATCCCGCCAGGTGGCCGGCTCCCACCACCACCAATACTTCCCGGCACCCCTCGGTGCCGATCTGGCGCAGGCTGGCCGCCATGTAACGGTCGCGCTCGGCTATCACTGCCTCGTAGACCTCCGGCGTACCCTGGGCGAACTCGCTGAAGCTTGCTTCCAGCACGTCGCCCTGCTTGAGCCTTTCAATTTCGTCCGCCTCGACCTCATGATCGGCGAACAGGCCTGCGGCGAGACCGGCAAGCAACTTCGCCCGACGCCACCAGCCCAGCCGACTGAAGGCGCGGCGCAGGGTGATGCCGACATCGCGATCCACCAGGGCCAGCCGCAGCCCGCGCTCGGCAGCGCCGACGGCAGCCGCCTTCAATTCGGCGCCAGGCTCCACGCCCAGGTGTTCGGCCAGCCGGCGCTGGTAGGCGGCGAGGGCCAAGTTGGCGGCCACCAGGCCGGTCTTGCCCTCACGGATGATCTGGAACAGGTCCAGCCCCGCCAGCGCGTCGGGGTCGGTCAGCGCGCGGTGTCTCTGGGCATCGAGCTCGACCGCGATAGTGTCGTAGCGGCCACTGGCGATTGCGGTCTCGACCGCGACGACGCTCGCGCGCGACACGTGGGCCGTACCTAGCAAGGTATAGCGCACGCCGTCGCGTTCGACGATCCGGTACGGCTGGCCGTCCAGGCCGGTCCGGCTGTCAGACAACGCGTTCAATCCCGGTACCGCTTCAGCAGATCCTGATAGGCGTCTATGCGCCGGTCCCGCAGGAAGGGCCATATGCGCCGGACCTGCTCGCTGCGGCCCAGGTCCACGGCAGTGATGAGTACATCCGGATCATCCGTGCCGGCCTCGGCCAGCAGCTCGCCCTGCGGGCCAAGGACATGACTGCTGCCCCAGAAACGGATACCGGACGTGCCCAGCGGCGAGGGTTCGTGACCGATCCGGTTGCAGCTCAGCACCGGCAGACCATTGGCCACGGCGTGGCCGCGATGGCTGAACATCCATGCCTCGCGCTGGCGGGTGCGTTCCTCGACCGCGTCGTCCGGATCCCAGCCGATGGCGGTCGGATAGAGCAGCAGCTCCGCCCCGGCAAGAGCCATCAGGCGGGCCGCTTCGGGGTACCACTGGTCCCAGCAGACCAGCACCCCGAGCCGGCCGACACTGGTGTCGATCGGCTCGAAACCCAGATCGCCCGGCGTGAAGTAGAACTTCTCGTAGAAGCCCGGGTCGTCGGGAATGTGCATCTTGCGGTATTTGCCGGCCAGGCGGCCGTCCCGGTCCAGCACTACCGCAGTGTTGTGATACAGGCCGGCGGCGCGACGTTCGAACAGCGAGCCGACGATGACCAGGGCATGCTTCTTCGCCAGGGCGCCCAGGCGGTCGGTACTCGGGCCGGGAATGGGCTCGGCCCGGTCGAACTCCGCCGTGGATTCGTGCTGGCAGAAGTAGGCGCCGTTGTGCAGTTCCTGCAGCAGCACCAGTTCCGCGCCGCGGGCAGCGGCTTCGGCGACGCGGGTTTCGATGCTGGCCAGGTTTGCGTCCACGCTTCCGTGGTCGCGGTCCTGTACCAGGGCAACGGTAAGAGTTCGCTTGCTCATGCCAGCAGGCCTTCGGGAAGTTGCATGGTGACGCAGTGCAGGCTGCCGTTCTGCCAGATCAGCGGGCGGCAATCCACCGGGACGATCTCGCGGCCGGGGAAGGCGCGGGCCAGTACGGCGGCGGCTTCCGCATCCGCGGGATCGTCGTAGGCCGGCATCAGCACGGCGCCGTTGACGATGAGGAAGTTGGCGTAGGAAGCGGCCAGGCGTCGGCCCTCGTCGAGGATCGGCCGCGGCCAGGGTAGTGGGAACAGCCGGTAGGGCCGACTGTCGGCGGTTCGCAGGGCGGCGATCTCGCCGGCCATGGCGGTCAGTTCGTGGTAGTGGCTGTCGGCCGGATCGCCGCAGGCCTGGAAGACGATGCCGTCGTCCGGGGCGAACCGGGCCAGGGTGTCGATGTGGGCATCGGTGTCGTCGCCTTCGAGATACCCGTGCTCGAGCCAGAGCACCCGGGACTGGGCCAGGCTGTCGGCGAGCACCTGGGCGAGCTCGTTCCGGGACTGGTCCGGATGGCGTTCGTGCAGGCAGCGCCAGGTGCTCAGCAGAGTGCCGGCGCCGTCCGTTTCGATGGCGCCGCCTTCCAGAGCGAACTCGACGCGCCGATAGGCGGCCGCCACCAGCAGACCGGACTCCCTGAGCCGGGCCACCAGCCGGTCGTCCCGGCCGGCCTGGAACTTGCCCCCCCAGGCCGTGAACCGGAAGTCCATCAGCCGGAAGCCGGCGCCTTCGCGCAGGGTGATCGGTCCGGAATCGCGCAGCCAGGTGTCGTCGTACTCCACTTCAAAGAAGCGGACCCGCTGCATATCCACACCGGCAGTGGCAAGGACCCCGCGGGCATGTTTGCGCAGGGCGGCGTCGGCGACGCAGACCAGGGCGGGCTGGAAGCGGGTGATGGCCGAGACCAGGGCGACATAGGTCCTCTCCACTCGGGCCAACCGGGGCGCCCAGTCAGTGCCTTCATGCGGCCAAGCGAGGAGGACGGCGGACTGGGGTTCCCACTCCGCCGGGAAACGCAGGGGTGCCGTCATCGCGGACTTACTCGATCGGCTTGGGTCCGATTTCGGCCTGGTGGGCCTTGTTGAGCACCGCGTTCACCACATGGTTGTGCTCGAAGTACACCGTGAACTCCGGGTAGACCCAGCGGGTGATCGGCGGGTTGTGCCGATGGTCGCCGGGGCCGGCCACCGGCGGAAACTTCTGCTGCGGCGCGCCGAAGGCCTTTTCGACCTGGGCCATGCTCTGGCCCCGGGCCGGCAGGGTCTTGCCCTGTGCGGCCTGGACGCGCTCGATCAGCAGGGTGTCGGCGGCGGCGGGTGCCTGCAGAAGCAGGCCGGCCGCCAGGGCGAGGGATACGGTCAAGGCCTTCATGTCCACCTCCGCGGTCTGGTCGGGTTGACGTTCCGGACCGGGATGATGGCAGAAGCCGCCCGGACCCGCCATCGGCGCTTGCCGTGTCGGGGCGCCGTGCCCGGCAGAAAAGGAAACGCCGGCTGACGCCGGCGTCCCGTAAGCTCCTGGGCAGCCGGCGCTCAGCGCTGGCGGGCCTTGAAGCGGGGGTTGGACTTGCAGATCACGAAGACCTTGCCGCGGCGGCGCACGACCTTGCAGTCGCGATGGCGGGTCTTCGCCGACTTCAGGGACGAGAGCACTTTCATGGCGGATCCTTGGTGGCAGGGCGGTTAAAGACGCGGGATTATAGCTGCCTCGAAAACCGCTTGCAATACAGACTCTTGGGCCTCCGCCAGGGGGGCGGTTCAGGGCGTGTAGGCCCGGGTCAGGGTGTTCAGATGCACCCGTTCGGCGTCCCGCAGCAGCGGCGAGAGCAGCATCATCACCTGGACGATGCCCTGGCGGATGGCCTCGTGCTCGTCCCGGTCGCCGCGGACGCTGGCATAGTTCAGCCAGAAGGTGGCGACCACCAGGATGTTGGTGGCGGTGGCTTCGACCTCGGCGGCCGAGGCCCGCATCACTCCGGCCTGGACCAGGCCGCGCATGCTGGTCTGGGCGTTGTCCGCGGCCCGCTTGAGTATCCGGCCAAAACGCAGGCGAAGACGCCGGTTGCGGCTCAGTATTTCGACGATGTCCCGGTACAGGAACCGGTACTCCCAGATGCACTCGAACACCAGGTGCAACTGCAGCCAGATGTCCTCCAGGTCGCGAAGCCGACCCTCCGGCGCGGCGAGGGCTGCATCCATGCGCTCTTCATAGCGCTGGAACAGTTGCTCGATGATGTCGTCCTTGTTGCGGAAATGGTAGTAAAGGTTGCCCGGGCTGATGTCCAACTCGTCGGCGATATGGTTGGTGGTGACATTTGGCTCGCCCTGTTCATTGAACATGGCCAGTGCGGCATCGAGGATGCGCTGGCGGGTCTGCCGGGCCATCGCTGGCGTCGTCAGCCGCGCAACTGCCTGACCAGGGCCACGTACTTCTTCATGGCCTCTTCCGCGGGCATGCCGGCCAGCTTTTCCCAGGCCTCGTACTTGGCGGTGCCGACGAAGTCGAAGAAGCCGGGGCGGGGCCCCTTCACGTCACCCTCCGAGCCCTGCTTGTACAGGGCATAGAGCCTGAGCATGGTGTCGTTGTCGGGCCGCTCGGGCAGGTCCATCACGTCCTTAGCGGCTTGCTGGAACTGTTTCTTCAGATCGGCCATTGCGGTTCCCCCGTGCCTGTGCCGGTGAATAGCACGCACCCGCGGGGCGGTCAACGCGGGGTTTGCCGGCTCCCCGGGGCTCTGGCAACTTAGGCGTGCCGGCCGGCCGTCCCGGCACGGCGGCAACCACAGGCGGCAATCAGGGCAGGGGATAGGTCAATGAGCTATTTCGTCACCGGCGGTACCGGTTTCATCGGGCGTTTCCTGGTCAGCAACCTGCTCAAGCGCAAGGGCACGGTCCATGTGCTGGTGCGCAAGGGATCGGAGAAGAAGCTCGACGACATCGCCGACCGCATGGGTTGGGATCGCAAGCGCGTGGTTGCGGTAGCCGGCGACCTCTCCAGTCCGAGACTTGGCCTGAGTCCGGCGCGGATCAAGGGCCTGGCCGGCAAGGTGAAACATTTCTTCCACCTCGCTGCCATCTATGACCTAACCGCCGATGCCGAGAGCCAGCGCATTGCCAACGTCGAAGGCACCAGGCATGCGGTCGAGCTGGCCATGGCGCTGAAGGCCGGTTGTTTCCACCATGCCAGTTCGATCGCCGCGGCGGGCCTGTATCCCGGGGTGTTTCGCGAGGACATGTTCGAGGAGGCAGAGGGTCTGCGCGATCCGTACCTGCGCACCAAGCATGAGTCCGAGGCGATCGTCCGCAAGGAATGCCGGGTGCCGTTCAGGATCTATCGGCCCGGCATCGTCATTGGCCACTCGCGCACCGGCGAGATGGACAAGATCGACGGCGTCTACTACCTCTTCACGTTGATCAAGAAGCTGCGCCAGGCGCTGCCACAATGGATGCCGACCCTGGGTGTCGAAGGCGGGCGCATCAACGTCGTGCCTGTGGATTTCGTCGCCGACGCCATGGACCACATCGCCCACAAGCGCGGCCTGGACGGACAATGCTTCCATCTGGTGGACCCGCAGCCGATGCGGTTCGGCGAGTTGATGAACGTGTTCTGCCGCGCCGCGCACGCACCGGAGATGACCATGCGGCTGGACGCTCGCATGTTCGCGGTGGTGCCGGCGCCGGTGCGCGGTGCACTGGTCAATCTGCCGCCGGTCAAGCGGTTCACCGGCATGCTGCTCAAGGACCTGAAGATCCCGGAAGCGGCGCTCGGTTTCATTACCTACCCGACCCGGTTCGACACCCGCAATGCCGAGCGCGCGCTAAAGGGCAGCAAGGTGCGCCTGCCGGATATCGGGGACTATGCCTGGCGGATATGGGACTACTGGGAACGGCATCTCGACCCGGACCTGTTCGTTGACCGTTCGCTGCGTGGCAACGTGGAGAACCGCGTGGTGCTGATCACCGGCGGCTCGTCCGGCATAGGCAAGGCGACGGCCGAGAAGGTGGCGGCGGCCGGCGCCAGGGTGATCATCGTGGCCCGGGGCAAAGAGGAGTTGTTCAAGACACGGGACGAGATCACTGCGGCGGGAGGCAAGTGCTGGGCCTATCCCTGTGACCTGACCGACATGGCGGCCTGCGACGAACTGGTCAGGACGGTGCTGGCCGAACACAAGGCGGTAGACATCCTGATCAACAACGCCGGCCGTTCGATCCGTCGTTCCATCGAACTCAGCTACGACCGCTTCCACGATTTCGAGCGGACGATGCAGCTGAACTACTTTGGCAGCCTGCGCCTGATCATGGGGTTCCTGCCAACCATGGCCAAGCGCCGCAAGGGCCACATCATCAACATCAGTTCGATCGGCGTGCTTGCCAGCTCGCCGAGATTCTCGGCCTACGTCGCCTCCAAGGCGGCGCTCGACGCCTTCAGCCGCTGTGCCCAGGCCGAGTTCAGCGGCAAGAACATCGCCTTCACCACCATCAACATGCCGCTGGTGAAGACACCGATGATCGCTCCGACCAAGATCTACGACGCCGTGCCGACGCTGACGCCGGACGAGGCTGCCGACCTGGTGGTCAAGGCGATCATCGAACGGCCAAGTCGCGTCGCTACCCGCATGGGCATCTTCGCCGCCACGCTGAACGCGCTGGCGCCGAAGGCTTACGAGGTGATCATGAACACGGCCTTCGAGATGTTCCCGGACTCGGCGGCTGCCAAGGGCGATCGCAAGGCAATCAAGGACGAACGGCCGACCAACGAACAGGTGGCTTTCGCCGCCCTGATGCGCGGAGTGCACTGGTAGCGTGCCGGGGCGAGGGGGGCGGCTCGCCGGGTTCGCCCGGCCGCCGTCGCTACTTGCACTGACGCCAGCGTACCGGCGACTGGCTGCCCGGAGGCGGTTCGAGTTGCAAGCGGGAGAAACGCAGCTCTTCGTACTCGACGAGGATGGCGCAGGCGTCGTTGACCAGGCCGCGATCCATACTGTCGGGGCGGGCCATGTTCACCACCAGGGTGGACTGGGTGGACCAGACCGCCGACTTCGCTTCTTCCAGCACCGCCACCCGGGCCGCCGCGGTGGCGCGGCGATTGGCCCTCTCTTCGTCACTGAGGCTTTCAACCTGTTCGAGGACGCGCCTGGCCTCGGCGACCTGCCGGCTGGCTTCGTCCGCGGGTGATGCGGGACCGGCAGTTGCCGCTGCCGGTTCCGGTGCTGGGGCGGCCGACGAGGCCGGTACACCGGTCACGGCCGCTGCCGCGGTCGCCGGCGGTGCCGGCTCGGCGACCCACGCCGCCAGGTACACCAGCAGGCCCAGCGCGAGACTGCCGGTCATGCCCCATTGTTTACCCCGCCGCGTTTCCGATGCGGCCTTTTCGCGCACCGCCTCTACCATCGCGGCGGGCGCGAACGGCTCCACCTGCGGCCACAGGCTCGGTCCGTCGATCAGTTCCACTTCGTAGCGGCGGGCCAGATCACGGGCAAATCCCTCGGCGCTGCCGAGGGTGACGAGGATGCCGCTGGCCGCTCCCTGCAGTTGCACGGCATTGGCGAAATCCCGGACGTTCGCTTCGCCCAGGCGGTAGGCCGTGCCATGCTTGTAGCCGACCAGGCAACGCTGGCCGTCCTTGAGCAGGACGAACTCGGTACCGCCGTCGCCCGGCTGACCGCTGGAAGGCGCTTCCCGGTACCCCTTCTCGGCCAGCGCCTGCAGGACCAGGCCGGCACATTCCCGCCACTTCATTCCGGCCAGGGCCTGGATTCCGGCCAGGGTCTCGGCCTTGCGACGACGATGCACTCCGAACCACCAGAAACTTCCGGCCAAGGCCGCGAGCGAGGTGGCGATCGCGAGGATCAGGGGGGGCATGCCGAGCATCCGACCGACTCCGGGTCACCAAAGGGGTGCAAAGCATAACGCCAAAAGACGACGGGCCCGGCTAGACCGGGCCCGTCGCCAGGCAGGTAAAGGGTCCGCCAGCCCGAAGCCGAAAGGGGAGGGAGCGAACGACTCCGTTCCGGCTGGCGGACGTCAACGGTGCGGCTCAGGCCTCCTGCGGAGGCACCGGCCTCGGCGCCTTGGGCAGGGCCGGCTTGCGCGGCCGGGCGGTGGCCTTCGTCGCGGACTTCTTGCCGAGGCTGCCGGGACGCCGGGTCGCCTTCCTTGCCGCCTTCTTGCGGGCTGGCGCCTTTCCGCCCGAGAGCTTGCGCAGCTCCGAGGTCAGCGCGTCCACCCTGGCGCCCAGCTCGTCCAGGTCTTCCTTGCCCGGCACGCCCAGGCGGTTCAGCGCACGCTGGACGCGCTCCTCGAACACCTTCTCCAGACGGTCCCAGGTGTCCGCGGCGCGCTCGCGTACCACGCCCACCCTGTCTTCGACCGCATCGCGCACCGCGTCCACCTTGCCGGTGGCCAGCTTGCGGGTGGACGTCTCCAGGCTCATGCCTTCCCTCACCAGCGCCTCGAACAGCTTCGAGCCTTCGTTCTGGGCGCGCTGGAAGGCGCCGATGCCGGCAGCCCAGATCTGCTGGGCGGAGCCCATGATGGAACGGGACAGCTGCTCGGCACGGGCCTGCAGGTCGGCGGCGCTCGGCTTGGCATTGGCCTTGGCGCGGGCGGTCTTCTTCAGCTTGGCCATGAGTGTGTCGGCTCCTGTACTCGGATCGGCCCGCACGCGGGCCTAGTGTGGCGCAAGATGCGCCGGCGGTCTAGAGCATTCACACCACCGGGGCAAACGGTTCAGCCGCGGCGAGGGTTCGCCCGGCCGCTGCCCCGCAGCAGCGCGTCCACGTCGTCCAGGGCACGTTCCAGTTTTGCCTCGGTGACGGTGCGGCGCCGGGCCGGCGCCAGGCCGGCGAGCAGGGAAGGTGCCGGGTCGTCCAGCACTTCGGCGCGCAGGTGCAGGCCGTGCCTGGCCAGCAGTGGCCCGATCTCGGCCCGGCGGCGGCGCAGGTCGTTCAGTGTGCAACGGAAGGCGTGCTCGCAGACCCGCTGCCGGGCCGAGTAGCCGAAGACATTGGTGTAGAACATCTCGCCGTCGTCCTCGTTGGGCTCGAACACCAGCTGGTCCACCTGCGGATAGCGCTCGGCGTACTTTTCCAGGCCGACCCGCATGCGCGACTGCAACATGGTGCGCACGGTCTGGGAAAGCACCATCGGCAGACCACCCTCGGCGAGCTTGTCCCTACCCTGGCGGGGTTTCTCGGTGGCGCGCTTGGCGTTGTAGGGCACGAACGGGTTGATCCCGATCATCAGGTCGATGCCATGGTCCAGCACGACCGACGCATGCATGGTCCGGCGCAGCGCGCCGTCGACGAAATGGTGGCCGCGGATGTCCACCGGCGGGTACAGGCCCGGCAGGGCGGAACTGGCCTGCACCGCCTTGGAGATCGGCACGTCGTCCCAGCCCGGGGCGCCGAAGCGCACCGCTTCGCCGCTATCCAGGTCCACCGCCACCACGTAGAGTCTGGCGGCCAGCTCCCGGAAATCGTTGCTGCGTCCATGCAGGGTGAATACCTGGCTCAGGAAGCGTTCGATGCCGGAGTTGTCGAAAAGGCCGGTGGGGATGGCGCCGCCGATGCGGCCGACCAGGTCGGCCAGGTGCGAACCGGTCGGGTCGGTCAGGACACCCTGCCACCATTCGACCGCCAGTCGCGGCAGGGCGATGGCCCGGCGCAGGTACTCGCCGAAGGCCGGGCGCAGAAACATTTCCGGACGGAACTTCACGTCCGGGCTGTCGCCGGTGATGAAGATGCGGCACATGTCGGCGGTGTCCAGCCGATTGGCCAGGCCGGCCGCCAGGAAGGCGCCCGAGCTGACCCCGACGTAGACGTCCAGCCGGGTGAGGTCCAGCCCGTCCATGGCGACGTCCAGGGCCCGCAAGGCACCCAGTTCGTACATGCCGCCGATCGGGCCGCCGCCGGCCACGGCCAGGCCGATGCGGCCCGGGCTGGCGCGCCGGCGCTTCCGGGCGGGTTGGATTACGAGCATCCTGTGTGCGTTCCTGGACCAAGGGCGCCCGGATTGTAGCCCCTGGCCCGCCCCCTACAAGCGATGCCGTCCGCCTGCCCATTCCCGCATCCGTGAGCGAGATCCTGCTGCGCCGGCGGCTTGCCAGGCGTTTGGCCTGGCAACGCCGCCTGAACGACCCGGTGGCCGAGCCCCGCAACCGGCTGGCGACCCTGCCACCGCTGCGCGCCTGGCAGGCCGACCGGCTGCGGGCGAGCTTCCGGGACTTTCTGGAGCGGCCGGGAACCCGGGCTGCCGCGCAGTTTTTCCTGGACGACCTGTACGGTGACCGGGATTTCTCCGGTCGTGACCGCGATGCCGCGCGAGTGTTGCCGGCGATGGTCCGGCTGCTGCCGGCGGCCCTGTCGGAGGCGGCGGTCGAGGCGGTCGAGCTGGCGGTGCTCAGCCATGCGTTCGATCTGGCAATGGCGACTGTGCTGGCCAAGCGCCCTGACCCGCATGCGCCGATCACCATGGCGGATTACGGGCAGGCCTACCGGGAAACGGGCTGCCCGCGCCTGCGCCGGCATCAGATCGGCCTGATCCTGTCGCTGGGCAGGACACTGGAGGCCGCCGTGCGCCTGCCGGGCGTCGGGCGATTGCTGCGTGCCTCGCGGCTGCCGGCGCGCCTGGCGGGGGTGTCGGAACTCCAGGGCTTTCTGGAGAGGGGGTTTGCCGCCTTCGCCGGCCTGGAGGGCGCGGGCCGGTTCCTGGACGCGATCGCGGAGCGGGAATACGCCGCGTCGCGGCGGCTGTTCGCGGGCGACCCCGACCCGTTCCGGCTCAACCGAAAGCCTCGTCCAGGTAACGGTGGATCTCGTTCTCGACCGTCGGCTTGAGCGCGAACAGCAGAAAACCCAGCCGGGCTACCACCCGCACTTCCGTCGGCCCGACCTCGATGCTGCCGTCGACGCCGCTGCGGGAGAAATGCAGCGTATTCCCCTGCCAGCGGCAGTCCACCTCGAAGCGCTCGGCCAGATGGTCGGCGACCTTCTGGATGGCCGCCTTGGCGCGGTCGGCGGGCAGGGCATGCTTTCGGCGGATGTCTATGTCGGACATGGCGGTCTCCGTGAGCGGCCCATTCTGATCGGAATTGCCGTATCCACCAAGCATGCCGACGCCGACCCCATGTTAGATTGCGCCGCGGAGGACACCGGATGCAGTTGAGCTTTCCCAACGGCGAACACCCGAACCTGCCCCTGCAGGGGGAGGTCACGATAGGCAGCCGCGGTAGCCGGGTGCAGTTGAGCGGACTGGGCCTGGCGCCCCTGCATGCAAGTTTCGTCGCCGACCGGCGCGGGCTTTGGCTGCGGGTGCCGGCGGGCGTACCGGTGGTGCATGTCAACGCCCGCCCGGTGCGGAGGCTGGCCCAGCTGCGTCCGGGCGACCTGGTCTGCCTGGACCGTCTGCGGGTGCTGGTCCGCGACGACGACGACCCGCCGATCGAGCGGCGCATACCCGCCGCCGCACCGGCACCAATGAGCGAAGCGCAGCGCGTATCGGCGGCACGGGTGGTGCTGCGTGGGCAGAGTGGCCCGCATTTCGGCCGCAGCCTCACCCTCAGCGAGCCACGTCTGATCGGCCGCTCGGCCGCAGCCGATCTCCGTCTCGACGATCCGGCGGTGGCCGAGCGGCATGCCGTGGTGGAACTGCACGGCGACCGCATCGTGTTGCGCTCCCAATGCGCGGAGCCGACCCTGGTCAACGGCGTGCCGGTGCTGGATGCGGTGCTGGCTCCGGGCGACCAGTTGCAGGTCGACCAGTACCGCTTCGTGCTGGAGGCGCCGGGCCTGCCTCAGCGTGGCCAGGCGGGAGCCGCCCGGATCGCCGCCAATCCGCACACCCAGACGGTGCCGGCGGTACGGGTGCCGGTGGCCCGGGATCCGGTTCCGGGCGAACCCTCGGGAGAGGCGCCGAAAGAGGCCGGCGGCGGCCGCGACCCGGGCGCACTCTGGTGGCTGATCGCAGCCGCCACCGTGCTGGCGGCGGCCTTGACTGCGCTGCTGGTCTACGCGCCCCGGGTCGGCTGAGCGGCTACAGGACGCCGGCGGTGGCGCCAGTGCCAGCCCAGGCGCAGGCCCAGCAGCACGGCCAGCAGCGCCGCATACAGCAGCGGCTCGCGCAGGTCCGCCTTCACCAGCCACAGGTAGTGCAGCACCGCCAGGATGCCGGCTGCGTACACCGCCTTGTGCAACTGTCCCCAGCGCCTGCCGAGGCGGCGCATCCAGCCGCGGGTCGAGGTCAGCGCCAGGGCCAGCAGCAGTAGCCAGGCAGAAAACCCGGCGGTGACGTAGGGCCGCAGCACGATGTCCTCGAGGATCTGCCGCCAGTAGGCGCCGAGGTCCAGCACCAGGTACACCCCAAGGTGCAGGCAGGCGTAAAAAAACGCGTACAGGCCCAGCATCCGGCGGAAGCGGATCGGCCAGCTTCGGCCGGACAGCCGGCGCAGCGGCGTCATTGCCAGGCAGACGAGGAGCAGGCGCAGGGCCCAGTCGCCGGTGCCGTGGGTCAGGGCCGCGACCGGATCGGGACCCAGGTCGGCGCGGATCGCCCGCCAGGCCAGGTGTGCAAGCGGGGCCAGCAGCAGGACATGGGCAGCGGCCTTGAACCAGAACCAGCGCCAGTCCACCCGGCTCAGAACCATTTGCGCAGGTCCATGCCGGCGTACAGCGAGGCCACTTGCTCGCCGTAACCGTTGAAGGGCAGGGTGGGAATGCGTCTGGCGAACAGGTTTCCGCCCTCGCCGGCGATGCGCCGTTCGCTGCGTTGGCTCCAGCGTGGATGCGGCACGTCGGGATTCACGTTGGAATAGAACCCGTACTCGGAAGGCTGCGCCATGTTCCAGGCGGTGGGCGGCATGGACTCGGTGAAATCGATGCGGACGATCGATTTGATGCTCTTGAAACCGTATTTCCACGGTACGACCAGCCGCAGCGGCGCGCCGTTCTGGTTGGGCAGGTTGCGACCGTACATGCCGGTTGCCAGCAGCGTCAGCGGGTGCATGGCCTCGTCCATGCGCAGGCCTTCCCGGTAGGGCCAGTCGAGTACCGGCAGGCGTAGACCAGGCATCCGGGCCCGGTCGGCCAGGGTGGTGAAGGCGACGAAGCGGGCACGCGAGGTCGGCCGGAAGCGGCGGATCACCGCCGCCAACGGAATGCCCAGCCAAGGGATGACCATGGACCAGCCCTCGACGCACCGCAGCCGGTACACACGCTCCTCGACGGTGTGCGGTCGCAGCAAGTCGTCGAGGGCGAAGGTGCCGGTAACCTCGGCCTCGCCACCGACCACCACCACCCAGGGCTCGGTCGGCAGGGTATGGGCGTGGCGGGCCGGGTCGGCCTTGCCGGTGCCGAACTCATAGAAGTTGTTGTAGCCGGACGCGTCCTCGAAGCGGGTCAGCGGTTCGGCGCTGCGGAATCCGTCGGGCCCGTCGTCGGGTTCCGCAACCGCCAGGGCCTCCTCGTCCTCGGCGCCGGCGCAGCCGGCCAGGCCGGCCAATGGCACTCCGGTGGCGGCCAGGATCAGGCGCCGTCGGGCCAGCCAGACCGGTTCCGGGGTGATTTCCGAGGCGGCAACGGGGGGCAGGCGGAGGCGAGGCATGGGCGGCTCCCGGCGGTTCGGGCCGATTCGGCTGGCTATACTCCCCCAAGAGTGCGAACAGGGGGTCCGGGATGCGCCTGACCGAGGCTTTCGCGTCATCGGAAAGCATCGTGGCGGTGATGCGCGCCAGCGACGGCGTGTTCCTGGACGTCAATCCCGCCTTCGAGCGTAGCACCGGCTGGCGTCGCGAGCAGGTGATCGGCCGGATTCCGGTGGAGATCGGCCTGTGGCAGGACCCGGGGTTCCGCTCGAAGATATGGAGTGTGCTGCGCGGCGACCACCGGGCGGTCGCGGTGCCCACCCGCATCGTCTGCGCCGACGGCAGCGTCCGGACCGGGCTGCTGAGCGCGGAGTTCGCCAGCGAGGCCGGCCAGCCGGTGGTGTTCTGCCTGCTCTACCTTCTGCCTGAAGGCGAAGACGCTGCGGGCGAGGAGACCGATCACCGCTTCTACCGCTCGCTTTACCTGGCCGCGTCCGAGGGGCTGTACCGCAGCCTGCCCGGCGGTGGATTCCTGGACGTGAATCCGGCCATGGCCCGCATCTTCGGCTATGCCTCGCCGCAGCAGATGCTGGCCGAGCTGGCCCGGGACGCGTCCAGTCTTTACGTGGACCGGGAGCAGGTGTCGCAGCTGCACGAGGTGCTGCGCTCTGGTGGGCGGCTGGAACGGGCGCGGGCCCGGGTTCGCCGTCGCGATGGCAGTGTCATCTGGATCAGCGAGAACGCCCGGGCGATTTTCGACGAAAACGGCCAGGCGCTGTTCTTCGAAGGCTCGGTGGTGGACATCACCGCCCAGGTCGAGGCCGAGGAGGCCCTGAAACAGTCCCAGGCCCTGTATCAGGTGCTGGTCGAGAACAGCCGCGACGGCGTGTTCCTGATCCAGCGCGGCAAGGTGGTCTTCGCCAATGAAGCGATGGCGGGCATCCTCGGCTACCCGGTGTCCGAGCTCACCGGCATGGAGTACATGAACCTGGTGGATCCCGAGGACCTGGCCGCGCAGGCCGAGCGGCGGGCCCGGCGCGAAGCCGGCTCGCGCGAACTTCAGGTCTACGAGGTGCACCTTCTGCGCAAGGACGGCCAGCGGATCCTCTGCGAAGTGAGGGCGGACGCGGTCGAGTACCGCGGCGACATCGCCTCCACCGGCACCTTGCGCGACGTCACCGAGGAGCGGCGGCGGCAGCGGGCGGTCGCCGAAGCGGAACGGCGCTACCGCGAACTGTTCGAGACGTCCCCGGCCGGCCTGTTCCGCAGTGCCCTCGACGGCCGGATCATGGAGGTCAACCAGGTGCTGGCCCGGTTGCTGGGTCACGAGAGCCCGGACCACCTCAAATCGGCCGTGCGGAACATGACCGGCCTCTATGCCGATCCCGCGGAAAGGCCGCGCCTGGTGGAGCGGGCCTTGCGGGAAGGCGGCTTCAGCAATCATGAGACCCGGGCCCGCATGCATGACGGGCGGGAGAAGTGGGTCAGCGCCAGCGTGCGGCTGATCCGGGACGAAGCCGGCCAGCCCCTGCACTTCACCGGGTCGATCCTGGACGTGGACGAACGCCACGCCATCCAGCAGGCCCTGCAGCGCTCCGAAACCCGCTACCGCACCCTGGTCGAGCATAGCCAGGTCGGCGTCTACGTCATGCGGGGCGAGCGCTACACCTATGTCAACCAGGCCTTTGCCCGGATGATCGGCCGCAGCGAGCACGAGATCGAGGGCCAGGACTTCCGCGCCATCATGGCACCGGAATCGGTGCCGGTTTCGGAAGAGCGCGACCGTCGGCGGGCCGCTGGCGAGCCGGTGCCCGGCGACTTCGAAACCTGCCTGCTGCACAAGGATGGACGCCGGGTCTACGTGCGGGTCAGTATCGGACCGGTGCTGCTGGATGGCGTGGAGCACCTGACCGGCACGGTGCTGGACATCACCCGGCAGCGCGAGGCCGAGGACCGGTTGCGTTTCCATGCCACCCACGACCCGTTGACGGGCCTGCCCAACCGCATGCTGTTCAACCAGCGCCTGGCCGAGGCCATGTCGGCAACGGTGGGGCAGGGCGACGGCGGTTATGCGGTGTTGTTCCTCGACCTGGACGGTTTCAAATGGGTGAATGACAGCCTGGGTCACGGTGCCGGCGACCGGCTGCTGGTTCAGATCGCTCGCCGCCTGGAGGACAACTTGCTGCGGCACGCCCTGATCGCCCGCTACGGCGGTGACGAGTTCACCTTGCTGCCGGACGGCCCCTGCAGCCTGGACCGGGCCGTCGAAATCGCCAGGACCGTGCTGAGGGTATTCGAACAGCCCTTCGAGATCGCCGGCCAGCAGGTGTTTTCCGCGGCCAGCGTCGGCATCGTGCTCGGACGGCGCGAGTACGAGTCGCCGGACCAGGTCCTGCGCGACGCCGACACCGCCATGTACCGGGCCAAGGCCGCCGGCAAGTCCGGTTTCGTGGTGTTCGACGAAGCCATGCACCAGGAGGCGCTCAGTCGGCTGCAGCTCGAGACCGATTTCCGGCTGGCGCTGGAACGCGGCGAGTTCCGTATTCATTACCAGCCGATCGTGGACCTCGGCAGTGGTCGGCTGGTCGGCGCCGAGGCGCTGGTGCGCTGGTGCCATCCGCTGCGCGGCCTGCTGGTGCCGGCCGATTTCCTGGCGGTGGCGGAGGAAACCGGGCTGATCGTCGAGATGGACGCCTGGGTCCTGAAGGAGGCCTGCCGCCAGCTGGCCGTCTGGCGAAACCGCTTTCCGGACTGGCCGGAGCTGACTGTCAACGTCAACGTGGACGAGAAGCAGATGGTGTCGGCCGGGATCGTCGAGGAAGTGTTCTCGCTGCTGCAACGGCACGGCTTGCCGCCGGCCAGCCTGCGCCTGGAAGTCACCGAGACGGCCTTCCGCACCGGCCGCGCCCAGGCCGAGCAGCGGCTGCTGGCGCTCAAGGCCCTGGGCGTCGGCCTGGTGGTGGACGATTTTGGCACCGGTTACTCATCCCTGGAGTCGTTCGCGGCATCGCCGTTCGATGCCCTCAAGATGGACCAGGTGTTCATTCGCGACATCGCCAGCAATCCGCGTCACCGCGCCATCGTCCGCACCATCGCCGGCTTCGCCCGCGAGCTGGGCCTGGCCATGACCGCAGAGGGCATCGAAACCGGAGAGCAGCGCGTGATCGCGGCCGAGCTCGGTTGCCAGTACGGCCAGGGCTACCTGTTCGCGCGGCCGTTGCCGGCGCAGGAATTCGAGCAATTGCTCCTGGGCGACGCCCGCATCCTCGGCTGACCCGCTGCCCGAAGTGCGGGCGCCGTGTTAGCCTGCATCCGCAGTTCCGAGGTGAATCCATGACGCGTGCCTTCAACTTCAGCGCCGGCCCGGCCGCGCTGCCCGAACCCGTGTTGCGCCAGGTCCAGGAGGAACTGCTGGAATGGCGGGGCGAACGGGCATCGGTGATGGAGGTCAGCCATCGCGGCAAGGCTTTCGTGGCATGTGCGGCCGAAGCCGAGCGCGATCTGCGCGAGCTGGCGGGGGTGCCGGACGACTACGCGGTGCTGTTTCTCCAGGGTGGCGCCACCCTGCTAGCGGCGTTGTTGCCCATGAACCTGGCCGGCCCGGAGGCGGGCGCGGACTACGTGCTGACCGGCCATTGGGGCGAGAAGGCGCTGGACAACGCCAGGGTCTCGTTGCGGGCGCGCGTGGCGGCCAGTGCCAAGGCCGACGGCTATGACCACGTGCCCGACCCGGCGGGCTGGGACCTGGATCCGGACGCGGCCTATGTGCACATCACCAGCAACGAAACCATCCACGGCGTGGAGTTTCGCCAGGTACCGGACACCGGCGACGTGCCCCTGGTGGTGGACGCGTCCTCGAACCTCTTGTCGGAGCCGTTGGACGTGCGCCGGTTCGGGGTGATCTACGGTGGCGCCCAGAAGAACCTGGGGCCGTCGGGCCTGGCCGTGGCCATCGTCAGACGCGACCTGCTCGGCCGGCATGGCCGCTTGCTGCCGCCGATATTCGAGCTGCTGAACCAGGTCAAGAACGACTCCATGTTCAACACCCCGCCAACCTTTGCCTGGTACGTGCTGGGCCTGGTGCTGAAGTGGATGAAGGCGGAGGGCGGCCTGGCCGCCCTTGGCGAGCGCAACCGGCGCAAGGCCGAGCGCCTGTACGCAGTCATCGATGGCTCTGGCGGCTTCTACCGCAACCCGGTCCGTCCGGAGGCGCGCTCGCGCATGAACGTGCCCTTCACCCTGCCGGATCCGGCGCTTGATCCGGTCTTCCTCAAGGAAGCGGAAGCCGCCAGTCTGGTCGGCCTGAAGGGTCACCGGGCGGTGGGCGGAATGCGCGCCTCGATCTACAACGCCATGCCCGAAGCCGGCGTCGCGGCACTGGCGGACTTCATGGCCGACTTCGCCCGACGGCACGGCTGAACCATGGCGGGACGGCAGGACTGGCTGGCCGGGCCCGGCGGAGCGCTCCGCGGCGAGATCAGGGTGCCCGGCGACAAGTCGGTCTCGCATCGGGCGATCATGCTGGCGGCCCTGGCCGACGGTTGCAGCCGCATCGAGGGTTTCCTGGAGGGCGAGGACACCCTGGCGACGGTAGCGATCTTCCGGCGCATGGGGGTGGACATCGGGGCGCCGTCCCCCGGCGAACGGATCGTGCGCGGGGTCGGGCTGCACGGCCTGCGGGCCCCGCAGGAACCCCTGGACTGCGGCAACTCCGGTACCGCCATGCGATTGCTGGCGGGGTTGCTGGCCGGGCAGTCCTTCGACAGTACCCTGGTCGGCGACGCGTCGTTGTCGCGCCGGCCGATGCGGCGCGTGATCGAGCCGCTGGCACGCATGGGCGCCCGCATCGAGGCCGGGGAAGGCGGTTTTCCGCCACTTACAATTCGCGGCAAGAATGATCTTCAATCAATTGATTTCAATAATGAAATAGCTAGTGCGCAGGTGAAGTCGGCGGTGCTGCTGGCCGGCCTGTACGGCCGTGGCGAAACCCGGGTCCGCGAGCCCCGGCCCAGCCGCGACTACACCGAACGCATGCTGGCGGCCTTCGGTTGGCCGGTGCGCTTTCGTACCGGCGAGGCGGCGCTGGAGGGCGGCCACCGCCTGCGCGCCACCGAGGTGCGGGTGCCGGCCGATTTCTCCTCCGCGGCCTTCTTCCTGGTGGCCGCCAGCCTGGTGCCGGGCAGCGAGCTGCTGCTGCGCGGCGTCGGCATGAACCCCCGCCGCACCGGCCTGCTGGCCGCGCTTCGCGCCATGGGTGCCGACATCCGCGTGGAAGCCGAGGGCCGGCAGGGAGGGGAGCCGGTGGCCGACCTGCGGGTGCGCCACGCACCGCTGCACGGCATCGAGCTGGACGAGGCGCTGGTGCCGGACATGATCGACGAGTTCCCGGCCCTGTTCGCCGCCGCCGCCCTCGCGCGGGGGCGCACGGTGGTGCGCGGTGCCGCCGAACTGCGGGTCAAGGAATCCGACCGCATTGCTGCCATGGCCAGTGCCCTGCGCGCCCTGGGCGCCCGGGTCGAGGAACGGCCCGACGGCGCCGTCATCGAGGGCGGCCGCCTGCATGGCGGTGACGTCGACAGCCTGGGCGACCACCGCGTGGCCATGAGCCTGGCCGTGGCCGCCCAGCTGGCGGACGGCGAGGTGCGCATCCGCGACTGCGCCAACGTCGCCACCTCCTTCCCGGATTTCGCCGGGCTCGCCGCCGCCGCCGGTTTCGGCCTGCGGCCCGCAGGCTAGAATGGCCGCCATGCAGACGATCCCCGTGCTGACCATCGATGGTCCCTCCGGCTCCGGCAAGGGCACCATCAGTCGGGCCGTGGCCGATCGCCTGGGCTGGCACTACCTGGATTCCGGCGCCCTGTACCGGGCGGTCGGCCTGGCCGCCGCCTGGGAGGGCCTGGACCTCAGCGACGCCGAGGCGGTGGCGAACTGCGCCGCCCGCACCGACATCCGCTTCGAAACCGCGGGGGAAGGCGAGCCCCGGGTGATCGTCAACGGCAAGGACGCCACCCGCCTGATCCGTACCGAGACCGCCGGCGCCGCTGCCTCGGCGATCGCCGCCCATCCCCAGGTTCGGGCCGCCCTGGTGGCGCTGCAGCACGGTTTCCGGCGCGCGCCCGGCCTGGTCGCGGACGGTCGCGACATGGGTACGGTGATATTTCCGGACGCCCGCTGGAAGGTGTTCCTGACCGCCAGCGCCGAAGAGAGAGCCAAAAGGCGCCATAAACAGTTGAAGGAAAAAGGGGTTTCGGTTACCCTTGCCGGCCTGCTGAACGAAATCGCCGCTCGGGACGAGCGCGATGCGAGCCGTTCGGTGGCGCCCCTGAAGCCCGCGCAGGACGCGGTCGTCGTGGACTCCACCGGCACGCCCATCCACGAGGTGGTCGAGCGTGTCCTGGCGGTGCTTCCGGAACAGCTCCGGCAGCCTCGCCGCTAGAACCGCAGCATGCCGCCGGCGGCGGCGATTCCCCAGGCAGGCCAGCCCCCGTGCCAGGACGGCGCGGGCTCGTTGTTTCCAACCAATGCGCGCAAGCGCCAACAGGTGGGTCGCGGCGGAGCCGCAGCCCGTGTGTCCAACCCGAGTAACCTGACAATGACTGAATCTTTCGCTGAACTGTTCGAGCAGAGCCAGACCGAGCTCGCCAAGCTCAAGCCGGGCGCCATCGTCACCGGCACCGTGGTCGAGGTGCGCGCGGACGTGGTCGTCATCAATGCCGGCCTCAAGTCCGAGGGCATCATCCCGATCGAACAGTTCCGTAACGAGGCCGGCGAGATCGAAGTGGCCCCCGGCGACACCGTGAAGGTGGCCCTCGAGTACCTGGAGAACGGCTTCGGCGAGACCGTGCTGTCGCGCGAGAAGGCCAAGCGCGCCATGGTCTGGGACGAGCTGGAGGCCTCGATGGAGGCCGGCGAGATCGTGACCGGCCGCATCTCCGGCAAGGTCAAGGGCGGCTTCACCGTGGACATCCGCGACGTGCGCGCCTTCCTGCCCGGTTCCCTGGTGGACGTGCGCCCGGTGCGCGACCCGGGTTATCTCGAGGGCAAGGAACTCGAGTTCAAGATCATCAAGCTTGACCGCAAGCGCAACAACGTGGTCGTCTCCCGCCGCGCCGTGGTCGAGAGCGAGAACAGTGCCGAGCGCGAGCAGCTGCTCGAGCGCCTGCAGGAAGGCGCGATCGTCAAGGGCGTGGTCAAGAACCTCACCGATTACGGCGCCTTCGTCGACTTGGGCGGCATCGACGGCCTGCTGCACATCACCGACATGGCCTGGAAGCGCGTGCGGCATCCGTCCGAGGTGGTCAACGTCGGCGACGAGCTGGACGTGCGCGTGCTGAAGTTCGACCGCGAGCGCAACCGCGTCTCGCTGGGCCTGAAGCAGCTGGGAGACGATCCCTGGGAGAACATCGCCCGTCGTTACCCGACCGGCACCCGTCTGTTCGGCAAGGTTTCCAACGTCACCGACTACGGCGCCTTCGTCGAGATCGAGCCGGGCGTCGAGGGCCTGGTGCACGTGTCCGAGATGGACTGGACCAACAAGAACGTCAATCCGTCCAAGGTCGTGCAGGTCGGCGACGAGGTCGAGGTGATGGTGCTGGACGTGGATGGCGAGCGCCGCCGCATCTCGCTGGGCATCAAGCAGTGCACCCCGAACCCGTGGGAAGCCTTCTCGGCCCTGCACAAGAAGGGCGACAAGGTGTCCGGCCAGATCAAGTCGATCACCGACTTCGGCATCTTCATCGGCCTGGACGGCGGTATAGACGGTCTGGTGCACCTGTCCGACATCAGCTGGAACACCACCGGCGAGGACGTGGTCCGCAACTTCAAGAAGGGCGACACCGTCGAGGCGGTGGTGTTGGCGGTGGATCCGGAGCGCGAGCGCATTTCCCTGGGCATCAAGCAGCTCGAGCAGGACCCGGTCGGCCAGTACATGGCCGGCACCCAGAAGGGCAGCATCGTCACCGGCGTGGTCAAGGGCGTGGACAGCCGCGGCGCCACCATCGAGCTCGAGGGCGGCGTCGAGGGCTATATCCGCGCCAGCGACATCGCCAAGGAGCGGGTCGAGGATGCCAGCCAGCACCTGAAGGTCGGCGACAAGGTCGAGGCCAAGTTCATGGGCATGGACCGCAAGGGCCGCATGCTGCAGCTCTCGATCCGGGCCAAGGACGAGGAAGAGCTGGCCGAGACCCTGGCCGAGGTCAACAAGTCCTACGACGCTTCCGCCGGCACCACCAAGCTGGGCGCCCTGCTGCGAGAGCAGCTGAACAAGGGCGAGTGACCGCCACCGCGACGCGGCCCGGGTTCGCCCGGGCCGCGGCTTTCCCGCGATACGAGGGGTAGTCCGGAGATGACCAAGTCCGAGCTGATCGAAGTGCTGGCGCGTCGCCAGGCCCACCTCAAGGCCGATGACGTGGACCTGGCGGTCAAGACCCTGCTCGAGATGATGAGCGGCGCCCTGACCCATGGAGAGCGCATCGAGATCCGGGGCTTCGGCAGTTTCTCCCTGCACTTCCGTCCGCCGCGCATGGGCCGCAATCCCAAGACGGGAGAATCCGTGGCCTTGCCCGGCAAGTACGTTCCCCACTTCAAGCCCGGCAAGGAGCTGCGCGACCGCGTCAATGCCGGCAACGCCGCCGACCCGGCCGAGGCTGCCCCCGGCGAGGGCTGAGCTTCCGCGCCCGCTGGGCTAAGCTTTGCGGGACCCGATACAGGATCCTGAGCGGATGCGCCTGATCAAAGCCTTGCTGGCCCTGTTGTTCGTCCTGCTGGGGGTGCTGTTCAGCGCCCTCAACCGTGATCCGGTGCAGGTGGATCTGGGCTTCGCCGCGGTGGACACCTATCTCGGCGCGGCCCTGTTGTTCGCCCTGCTCGTCGGCGCCGTCCTGGCGGGCTTGGTGTTGCTGGCCGGAGTGGTCTGGCCGCGCCGCCGCCGCACCGGCGAGCCGGCCGTTCCGGCCAAGGCCGGCGACCCGGAAGGCCATGACTGAATACGCCTGGTTGTTGCTGTTGCTGCCGGTGGCGGCAGCCAGCGGCTGGCTGGCCGGCCGCCGTGGTGGCGAGCGCAAGGGCGGCGCGCGGGTTTCGCGCCTGTCCAACACCTACTTCCGTGGCCTGAACTACCTGCTCAACGAGCAACAGGACAAGGCCATCGAGGTTTTCCTGCAGATCGCTGCGGTGGACAAGGATACGGTGGAGACGCAGTTCGCCCTCGGCCACCTGTTCCGCCGCCGTGGCGAAGTGGACCGCGCCATCCGCCTGCACCAGAGCCTGGTGGCACGCCCCGGCCTGAGCGACGAGCAGAAGACCCGGGCAGTGCTGGCGCTGGGCGAGGACTACATGCGGGCCGGCCTGCTGGACCGCGCCGAAACCCTGTTCACCGACCTGGTGAGAGTGGGCGTGCAGGCGCCGCAGGCGCTCAAGCACCTGATCTCGATCTACCAGGCCGAAAGGGACTGGGCCAAGGCCATCGAACATGCGCGTCAGTACGAATCGGTGAGCGGAGAGCCGATGGGCAGGCTGGTGGCCCAGTTCCATTGCGAGCTGGCGGAGAAGGCCCGTCTGGGCGGCCAGCCGGAACAGGCCCGCGAGCACATCTTCGAAGCCTATGCAGCCGACAGTCACTGTGTCCGTGCCGGCCTGGTCGAGGGCATGCTGGAACAGTCCCTGGGCAATGACGCCGCGGCGATCCGGGCTTACGAGAGGGTCGCCCGTCACGACATCGAATTCCTGCCGGAGATCCTGGAGCCGCTGCTCGGTTGCTACGAGCGTCGCGGCGAGATGGCCCGTGCCCGCGGCTTCCTGATGGAGATGATCGAGCAGTACCCGGGCATTTCCCCGGTGCTGGAGCTGGCGCGTATCCTGCAGCGCGACGAGGGAACCCGGGCAGCCCTGGAATTTCTGGCCGGACAGCTACGCCAGCGGCCGTCGGTGCGGGGCGAGGCGGCCTACATCGAGCTCAGTCTCAAGGACCCGGACAATGACCCGGCGGCCACCCTGCGCACCTTGCGTCACATTACCGAGCAGCTGCTGGTGCGCACACCGGGTTACCGCTGCCAACGCTGCGGCTTCGGCACCCGAGCCCATCATTGGCAGTGTCCCGGTTGCAAGTCCTGGGGCAGCGTGAAGCCAGTGCACGGAGCGGTGACGGAGTGAGTACCGCCGGCTTCCCGCCGCTGTGGCCGGCCTGGCTTGGCGTCGCTATGGCCACCGCCGCCCTGTTGGCCTGGGTATGGCGAGGCTGGGCCCTGCGGTACGGCATCGTGGACCGGCCCGATGCCCGTCGCCTGCATGCCGAAGCGACTGCCCGCGGCGGCGGCATCGGCATCGTGGTGGCGCTGCTGGCAGCGGCTACGCCGGCACTGGGTGAGAGAGCGACGGCCTTCGCCCTGGGCTTGGCGCTGGTCGCCGGCACCGGCCTGCTCGACGACCTGAAGCCTTTGCCGGCGGCGGCCAAGGCACTGGGTCAGGCTCTCGGCGCCCTGCCGCTGGCCTGGGTAGCGCCGCTGGCGTCGCCATGGCCGGACACCGTGGTGGGCGTCCTGATGGCCTGGCTGCTGGTCATGGCCTTGGTCAACATCTGGAACTTCATGGATGGCAGCAATGGCTTGGCCGCAAGTCAGGCGGCGCTGTTCGGGCTGGCCCTGGCTGGCATGACCGATGGCGCAGCCGCCTGGCTGGGTCTGGTGCTGGCGATGGCCTGTCTGGGGTTCTTGCCGGCGAACCTGCCGAGGGCGCAGGTGTTCCTGGGCGATGTGGGTAGCCACAGCCTGGGATTTGCCGTCGCAGCCGGGGTATTGATTGCCGGCAGTGGCGGATTACCGCCCTGGCTGGCCCTGCTTCCCGCCCTGGCCTTCGTGACGGACGCCACTCTGACCTTGGCGGGCCGGCTGCGGCGCGGGGAGAAGGTCTGGCTGGCCCATCGGGAACATCTTTATCAGCGGGCCATCGCCGGCGGGGTGGGGCACGGTACGGTTTGCCTGGCTTATGCCGTCGTCACTGCCGCGCTGGCGGGCGCCGGTGTGGCGCTGGCGCGCCAGCAGCGGGAGGTTTCGCTCGCCGGCGCCGTCGTCGGCGCCGTGCTGGTCCTGGTCCTTTACCTGTCCTTGCGTCGGCGATGGCCGATGTCGCCCCACCTCCGGGAGTTGCAGCAATGAAGTTCGCTCAAGGCTCGGCAGCGCTGCTGGTGCCGCGGTTGCTGATCGTCGTGCACGACTTGCTGATGATCGCCTTCGTCTGGTCCGGTTTGCGTTGGCTGGCCAGCGTCGCCGGCGCACCGCCGGCGTCGTCGCTGCTGCTGGAACTGCTGATCGCCATGCTGGTCCAGGGTGTCACCCTGCAGATGGTCGGCCTGTACCAGGGCCTGTGGCGCTTCGCCAGCCTGCCGGATCTGGCCAACCTGGTGCGGGGAGCGCTGATCGGCGTGGTGCTGATCGTCGCGGTGCTGTTTCTGCTCGGACGCTTGCCCGAGGTGCCGCGGCGGGTGTTGTTCCCGTACCCGGTGGCGCTGGTGGTGATGCTGGGGGCGCCGCGCTTCCTGTACCGGCTCTGGAAGGACTACCAACACGCCAAGCACGGCAGCGGTACCCGGGTGCTGGTACTGGGTGCCGGCCGGACGGCGGAAAACCTGCTGCGCGAGTTGCGCGCCGACGGTCGTTACCAGCCGGTCGGCCTGCTCGATGACCAGGCCGGCCTGAAGGGCGCGAAGCTGCAGGGCGTTCCGGTGCTCGGTACGCTCGACGACCTGCCGTACATCGCCCAGGAAACCGCTCCGCAGCTGCTGGTCATCGCCATGCCTTCGGCCACCGCTGTCGAGATGCAGCGGGTGGTGGCCCTCTGCGACGAAACGGGGCTGCCATTCCGCACCGTGCCTCGATTGGCCGACATGCTGGAGGGCAAGGCACGACGGCTGGAGCTGAGCGAGGTCCGGATCGAGGACCTGCTGGGACGCAAACCGGTGGAGTTCGAGCCCGTGTCCACCTGCATCGCCGGCAAGCGGGTGGTGGTCACCGGCGCCGGCGGCTCCATCGGTTCGGAGCTTGCCAGGCAATGCGTGGCGGCCGGCGCCGCAACGGTGGTGTTGTTCGAGCGTGCCGAACTGCCTCTCGTGGAGATCGCGGAAGAGCTTGGGCGCGACCATCCGCAGACGGAAATCCGGCCGTTTCTGGCCGACTGCGGCGACCCAGCTGCCTGCCGCCTGGCCTTCCAGGGCGGTGTGGACTTCGTTTTCCATGCCGCCGCCTGCAAGCAGGTGCCCTTGCTGGAGGGCCAGGTCCGCGAAGCCCTGCGCAACAACGTGGTGGCCACCGCTACCGTCGCCAGGGTGGCGCGGGAAACGGGCGTGGGCAGCTTCGTGCTCATCTCCACCGACAAGGCGATCTGCCCGGTCAACGTGCTCGGAGCCAGCAAGCGTTTCGCTGAATTGGCCAGCCAGGCGGTGTTCGCAGACGATGGCGTCAAGCTGGCGGTGGTCAGGTTCGGCAATGTGCTCGATTCGGCGGGAAGTGTGGTCCCGGCGTTCCGGCGCCAGATAGCCGCCGGAGGGCCGGTCACGGTCACCCACCCGGAAGTGACCCGCTATTTCATGACGATTCCGGAGGCCTGTCAGCTGATCCTGCACTCGGTCAGCCTGGACGAGCTGTCCAGCGCGGTGTACGCCCTGGACATGGGCCGTCCGGTCGCAATCCGGGAGCTGGCCGAGCAGATGATCCGGCTCAGCGGCAAGCGACCGGGTATAGACATCGCGGTCACCTACACCGGCTTGCGGCCCGGAGAAAAACTCCACGAAATCCTCTTCGATCCGTCTGAACGTTATCAGCGCACCCGACACCCGCGCATCCTGCGCGCGCTGCCGCGACAAGCCGATCTGGAACGGATCCGTGATTTGCTGGACAGGCTGGATCAGCTACTGGCCGGTTCAGCCGGCGAGGACGAACTGTTCGCATTGCTTTGCGAGGCCGTACCCGAGTATGTGCCCGGCGGCGAACAGGACGAACAGCGCGCCGATGGCCGGAACGGACCCGGTGTTCCGGAGCCTGGTGGCGTCGCGCGAGCCGGTTGAGCCATGGTGGACTCAGGTTCCGGTTACTACCGGGACGCCGCGCCAGCGGCGCCCGCCTGTCCCGCTCTCGCTGCCGACGTCGAGGCCGATACCGTGGTCGTCGGCGGCGGCTACGCAGGCTTGAATACCGCCCTCGGCCTGGCGGAACGGGGCCATCGGGACGTAGTGCTGCTGGAGGCCCGCCGGGTCGGCTTCGGCGCCTCGGGACGCAACGGCGGTTTCGTCTTCGGCGGCTTCTCCCGCGGCGAAAGCGCGCTGCTGGCCGATCTGGGTCCCGAGCGGGCCAGACGCCTGTACCTAGGTACGCTGGAGGCCGTGCGGCTGATCCGCAGACGCATTGACCGTTACGGGATTCGCTGCCAGGCCGTAGACGCCGGCGTGCTCTGGCTGAACTGGTTCCGCGACCCGGAGGTACTGCGCCGGCGCCAGCGCCTGCTGGCCGACCATTTCGGCGTGCACTGGCAGTGGCTGTCTCGCGAACAGGTCGCCCAACAGGTGCTCAGCCCCCGTTACTCGGAAGCGCTGTTCGAATCCGAGGCCCTGCATTTCAATCCGCTGGCCTATGCCAGGGGCCTGACCGCCGCGGCGATCGCCCAGGGGGTGCAGGTCTACGAAGACACGCCGGCGGTGCGCCTCGAGAAGGACGGAGCAGGGTGGCGCGTGCGGACGCCCTCCGGAATCGTCCGCGCCCGCCGGGTGGTGCTGGCCTGCGGGGGCTACCTGGCCGGATTGCACCGGCAGGTGGACGCAGCCGTGCTGCCGATTGCCACCTACGTGATGGTGACCGAGCCGCTGGGCGCCAGCATGGCCACGATCCTGCGAACCCGGGCGGCGCTGTACGACACCCGTTTCGCCTTCGATTACTACCGGCCGACGCCGGATGGACGGCTGCTCTGGGGCGGCCGGATTTCGGTAAGGGACCGGTCCGCGAAAGCGGTGGAGCGGTTGCTGCGCAAGGACATGACGCGGGTGTTTCCGCAGCTGGAAGGCGTGCGCATCGAACATGCCTGGTCGGGCCTGATGAGCTATGCCAGGCACGAGATGCCCCAGATCGGCGAAGTCGAGCCCGGACTGTGGCTTGCCCAGGCCTTCGGCGGTCATGGTGTGGCGCCGACCACCTTTGCCGGCGAACTGCTGGCGGCGGCAATCGCCGAGGGCGATGGTCGCTGGCGGGAGCTGTCCGGGTTCGGCCTGTCGTCGGTGCACCGGCCGTTCGGCCTGCTCGCCGCGCAGTTGGCTTACTGGTGGCTGCAGGGCCGCGATGCCTGGAAAGACTGGATGGAGAGGAGGCCGGGATGAGCGCGGCGATGCCGGAACTGAGCTGGTCCGAGTTCGAGAAGGTCTGGCTGTGTGCCGGGACGGTGCTGAAGGTCGAACCCTTCCCGGAAGCGCGCAAGCCGGCCTGGAAACTGTGGGTGGACTTCGGCCCGCACGGGGTGAAGAAAACCAGCGCCCAGGTCGCGACACTCTACTCGGTCGAGGATCTGCTGGGACGGCAAGTGGTCGGCGTGATCAACTTCCCGCCCAAGCAGATCGGGCCGTTCCGCTCCGAGTTCCTGCTCACCGGCTTCCCCACCGAGGCCGGCGTGGTCCTCACCGCCCTCGAGCGCCCGGTCCCCAACGGCACCCGTTTGGCCTGATTTTCCTGACGCGGATTTACGAGGATGGGCGCGGATCGGGCGTTCTTTGCTTCCTGATCAGCCTTGTCCGGGCAAATCCGTGTCAACAAGAGAACCCCCGGTCGCCCGGGGGTTCGGGAGGAGCGGCGGAAGCTCAGAGCGCTTCGAAGATGCCGGCGGCGCCCATGCCGGTGCCGATGCACATGGTGACCATGCCGTACTTCTGCTTGCGCCGGCGCAGGCCGTGCACGATGGTCGCCGTGCGAATGGCGCCGGTGGCGCCCAGCGGGTGACCCAGGGCGATGGCACCGCCCAGCGGGTTCACCTTGGCCGGATCCAGGCCGCAGTCGCGGATCACCGCCAGGGCCTGGGCGGCGAAGGCCTCGTTGAGCTCGATCCAGTCCAGCTGCTCCGCGCTCAGGCCGGCCTGCCTGAGTGCCTTCGGGATCGCGGCGATCGGGCCGATGCCCATCACTTCCGGTCGCACACCGGCGACCGAGAAGCTGACGAAACGGGCCAGCGGGGTCAGGCCGTAGTCCTTGATCGCTTGCTCGGAAGCCAGCAGCACGGCGGCGGCGCCATCGCTCATCTGCGAGCTGTTGCCGGCGGTTACCGTGCCGCCGGCGCGGAACACCGGCCGCAGCTTCGCCAGGCCTTCGGCGCTGGTGTCGGCGCGCGGGCCCTCGTCCTGTTCAACCAGCAGCTCGCGCAGGCGCACGGTATTGCCGGCAAGGTCGGGCTGGTGCGAAATCACCCGGTAGGGCGTGATCTCCTGCTTGAACTCGCCGGCAGCCTGGGCGGCCAGGGCCTTCTGGTGCGAGGCGAGGGCAAAGGCGTCCTGGTCCTCGCGGCTGACCTTCCATTCCTCGGCCACCTTCTCGGCGGTGATGCCCATGCCATAGGCGATGGCGACGTTGTCGTCCTGGAAGACCCTGGGGCTGAGCGCCACCTTGTTGCCCATCATCGGCACCATGGACATGGATTCGGTGCCGCCGGCCAGGACCAGGTCGGCCTGGCCGAGGCGGATCTGGTCGGCCGCCAGCGCCACCGCCTGCAGGCCGGAGGAACAGAAGCGGTTGATGGTCTGCGCCGCCACCGTGTTGGGCAGGCCGGCCAGCAGCACGCCGATGCGCGCCACGTTCATGCCTTGCTCGCCCTCGGGCATGGCGCAGCCGATGATGGCGTCCTCGATGCGCTTGACGTCTATGCCCGGGGTCTGGGCGACCACGGCCTTGAGCACATGCGCCAGCATCTCGTCGGGGCGGGTGTTGCGAAAGACGCCGCGCGGGGCCTTGCCGACCGGGGTGCGGGTGGCGGCGACGATGTAGGCGTCCTGGATCTGCTTGCTCATTGTCTTAGTTCCTCAGCGGCTTGCCGGTCTTGAGGGTGTGCATGATGCGTTCCTGGGTCTTGGGCATCTGCGCCAGGGCGATGAAGTGCTCACGCTCCAGCGCCAGCAGCCAGTCCTCGTCCACCAGGGAACCGCGGTCCACCTCGCCGCCGCAGAGGACGGTGGCGATGCGCTTGCCGATCTCGTAGTCGTGCTCGGAGATGAAGCGGCCCTCGAGCATGTTCTCCAGCATCATCCGGAAGGTGGCGATGCCGACATCGCCGGCCACCTGCGCGCGGCGGGCGGGCAGGGGCGGGCGGTAACCCGATTCGGCCAGGGCGCGGGCCTGGGCCTTGGCCACGTGCAGCAGCTCGTAGGCGTTGAACACCACCACGTCGCTTTCGCGGGCCAGCTTCAGCTCCTTGGCTTCCAGGGCCGAGCCGGAGACCTTGGCCATGGCCACCGCCTCGAACCAGGGCTTGAGCACGGCGAAGACGTCGCCGCCTGGGCCGGCCGCCGCCGAGGCGCGCACGGCGATCTCCTTCAGGCCGCCGCCGGCCGGCAGCAATCCCACACCGGCCTCGACCAGGCCGATGTAGCTCTCCAGGGCCAGCACGGCGCGGGCCGAGTGCATCTGGAACTCGCAGCCGCCGCCCAGGGCCATGCCGCGCACGGCCGCCACCACCGGCACCAGGGCGTACTTGATGCGCTGGCTGGTGGCCTGGAAGGTTTTCACCATGGCCTCGAACTCGGCCAGCTTGCCGGCCTGCAGCGAGGCCAGGGCGCCGCTGAGGTCGGCACCGGCGGAGAAGGGCTCCTTCGCCTGCCACAGCACCAGGCCGCGGAAGTCGCGCTCGGCGATGTCCACCGCCTTCTGTATGCCGGCCAGGACGCCGTCGGAGACGGTGTTCATCTTGGTCTTGAAGCCCAGCACGGCGATGCCGTCGCCGTCATGCCACATGCGTACCGAGTCGTCCTCGAAGACGGTCTCGCCGGGGTTGGCACGCTCGCCCAATACCGGATCGGGAAAACGCTGGCGGTTGTAGACGGCCAGGTTGGAGCGCGGCAGCAACTCGCCGCGGGTCGGGCTGAAGCTGCCCTGGGCGGCATGCACGCCGTCGCGGCCGTCGAACACCCAGTCCGGCAGCGGCACCTGCGCCATGGCCTTGCCGGCGACGATGTCCTCGGCGATCCACTCGGCCAGCTGCTTCCAGCCGGCCGCCTGCCAGGTCTCGAACGGACCCAGGCTCCAGCCGTAGCCCCAGCGGATGGCCAGGTCCACGTCGCGGGCGGTGTCGGCGATCGAGTCCAGGTGGTAGGCGCTGTAGTGGAACAGGTCGCGGAACAGGGCCCAGAGGAAGCGGGCCTGCGGGTGCTCGCCGGCGCGTAGCCTGGCGAACTTCTCCACCGGGTCCTTGAGCTTGAGGATCTCGACCACGCCCGGGTCGGCCTGGCCGGAGGCGGGGCGGTAGTCCTGCTTGCCCAGGTCGAGCACCAGGATGTCCTTGCCCTTCTTCACGTAGATGCCGGCGCCGGCCTTCTGGCCCAGGGCACCCTTGTCGATCAGGGCCTGCATCCACGCCGGGGTCTTGAAATAGGCGTGCCAGGGGTCGTCCGGCAGGGTGTCGGCCATGGTCTTGACCACGTGCGCCATGGTGTCCAGGCCGACCACGTCCGAGGTGCGGTAGGTGGCCGACTTCGGGCGGCCCAGCAGCGGGCCGGTCAGGGCATCCACCTCGTCGAAGCCCAGGCCGGACTCGGCGGTGTGGTGCAGGGTGGAGAGGATGGAGAAAACGCCGATGCGGTTGCCGATGAAGTTCGGCGTGTCCTTGGCGTAGACCACCCCCTTGCCCAGCGTGGTGACCAGGAAAGTCTCAAGTCCTTCAAGAACTTGTCGATCAGTCTTGCGGCAGGGGATCAACTCTGCCAAGTGCATGTAGCGCGGCGGGTTGAAAAAGTGCACGCCGCAGAACCGGGAGTGAAGTTCTTCAGGAAGAACATCCGCCAAGCCATTGATCGACAAACCTGAAGTGTTGGAGGCCAGGATGGCGTGCGGGGCCAGGTAGGGGGCGATCTTCCCGTACAGCGCCTTCTTCCAGTCCATGCGCTCGGCGATGGCCTCGATCACCAGGTCGCAGCCGCGCAGCAGCTCCAGGTGCTGGTCGTAGTTGGCCGGGGTGATGGCGGCGGCCAGGGACTTGCTGGCCAGCGGCGCCGGGGAGAGCTTGCCGAGGTTGGCGATGGCCTTGTCCACCACGCCATTGGCCGGGCCCTCCTTGGCGGGCAGGTCGAACAGGACGGTGTCCACGCCGGCGTTGACCAGATGGGCGGCGATCTGCGCGCCCATCACGCCGGCGCCGAGCACGGCGACCTTGCGGATGAGAAGTTGCGACATGGGGTACTCCGTGGGGAAACGTTGAACGGATTCGGCCGGGAGGCCGCGGCTCAGGCCGGGGCACGCAGGCCGGCGGCGGCGAAGCGGATCAGGGCCTGGGCGGCCTTCTCGCAGTGGACCTTTTCCGGCACGCCGGAGGGGCGTTTGATCAGGCCGAAGTCGGACATGGCGTAGGTGAGGGCGCCGGCGGTGAAGTCCAGGCGCCAGTACAGGTCCTCCTTGCCCAGGCCCGGCAGGGCCTGATGGATGGCCTTGGCAAACTCGCGCAGGACGTGGCCGTAGTTATCGGACAGGAACTTGCGCAGGCCATCGTTTTTCTCGGCATAGGCCCGGGCCAGTACCCGGACGAAGGCAGAGCCGCCGTGTCGGTCCAGGGTCAGGGCCAGGGGCGGTTCGATGAAGGCGGCCAGGATGGCCTCGAGGTCGCCGGGTTTCTCCTCCCTGGCCTTGCGCAGCAGGGCCAGGCGGCGTTCGCTCATTTCGTCCATCCGGCGCCGGAAGACCTCGTTGACCAGGTTTTCCTTGCTGCCGAAGTGGTAGTTGACCGCGGCGATGTTGACGTCGGCCCGGCTGGTCACCTGACGGAGCGATGTGCCGGCGAAACCGTGCTGGGCGAACAGCTCCTCGGCGGCGCCGAGGATGCGTTCCTTGGTGTTGAAATGGGTGGTGGACATGGCCTGCCAGCGTTCGATTGAAACGGGTGTTGGCGATTATGCCCGGCCTGGCGCCAGGGTCAAATGCCTGGCTCAAACGTGTGCGGGGGAGCCGGGGCGGGCGCGACGCCCGGCAGGCGTCGGCGGATCCTGCCGGAAATGTCCAAGGACTTGCGCTAAACCCGTGTCGGGTCGGGGTTTTGTGCTAGATTGACTGGCCCCGGAATCCCAGCATCGTCCGGAACCCCCAACATCCTCACAATGGAGCAGCACATGGCGCTGGAGCGCACCCTTTCCATCATCAAGCCCGACGCGGTCGCCAGGAACGTCATCGGCGAGATTTACAGCCGCTTCGAAAAAGCCGGCCTGAAGATCATCGCCGCCAAGATGAAGCACCTCAGCCGCAAGGAAGCCGAGGGCTTCTATGCCATCCACCGCGAGCGGCCGTTCTTCAACGCGCTGGTCGAGTTCATGAGTTCCGGCCCGGTGATGATCCAGGTGCTCGAGGGCGAGAACGCGGTGGCCAGGAACCGCGAGCTGATGGGCGCCACCAACCCGAAAGAAGCCGCGCCGGGCACCATCCGCGCCGACTTCGCCGAAACCATCGATGCCAACGCCGTGCACGGTTCCGACAGCCTGGAGAACGCCGCGATCGAGATCGCCTACTTCTTCAGCACCACCGAACTCTGCCCGCGCTGAGGGCCGGAGCCGCCGTGATCGGGTCATCCGACAAGTCCATCCCGCCGCAGGTCGAGCAGGCGCCCGCCGGCCAGGCCCGGGTGAACCTGCTCGACCTCGATCGCGCCGGCATGGAGCGCTTCTTCGCCGACACTCTTGGCGAGAAGCGCTTCCGCGCCCACCAGGTGATGAAGTGGATCTACCACCAGCACGTCACCGACTTCGCGCAGATGACCGACGTTGGCAAGGCGCTGCGCGCCAGGCTCGAGCAGCACGCCGAGATCCGCCCGCCCAAGGTCCTGTTCGACAAGCCCAGTGCCGACGGCACCCACAAGTGGCTGCTGGGCATGGACGCCGGCAACGCCGTCGAGGCGGTGTTCATCCCCGACAAGGGCCGCGGCACGCTGTGCGTGTCCAGTCAGGTCGGCTGCGGCCTGAACTGCCAGTTCTGCTCCACTGCCACCCAGGGCTTCAACCGCAACCTGAGCACCGCCGAGATCATTGGCCAGGTCTGGGTGGCGTCGCGGCACCTGGGCAACAAGACCCATCTCGACCGCAAGCTCACCAACGTGGTGATGATGGGCATGGGCGAGCCGCTGTTGAACTTCGACAACGTCGTCCGCGCCATGAGCCTGATGCGCGACGACCTCGGCTTCGGCCTGGCCAACAAGCGCGTCACCCTTTCGACCTCCGGCCTGGTGCCGATGATCGACCGGCTCGCCGAGGAAAGCGACGTGGCGCTGGCGGTGTCGCTGCACGCGCCCAACGACGAGCTGCGCACCGAACTCATTCCGCTCAACAGGAAGTATCCGATCGCCGAGCTGATGGACGCTTGCGTGCGCTACCTGCGGCGCAAGAAAAAGGGCGAGTCCGTCACTTTCGAATACACCTTGATGAAAGGCGTGAATGACTCGCCGGCGACGGCCCGGGAGCTGGCGCGGCTGATGAAGTCCTTCGCCAACCACATGCAGTATGCCGATGCCGCCAAGGTCAACCTGATCCCGTTCAACCCGTTCCCGGGTACCCGTTTCGAGCGTAGCGGCGAGGCCGAAATCCGCGCCTTCCAGAAGATCCTGCTCGACGCCGGCGTGCTTACCACCGTACGCCGGACCCGGGGCGACGACATTGATGCCGCCTGCGGCCAGCTCAAGGGCCAGGTCATGGACCGCACGCGCCGCCAGGCCGAATTTCGCCGCAAGCTGGAACAACAGGGAGTCTCTGATGCCGCCTGACGCCGGTCGTGCGTTTCTTGCCGTACTGCTTGCAGCCCTGCTGGCCGCTTGCGCCGGTACCGGTGGAGCGACGCCGGCGACCGGAGGGCGCGGCGCCGAAATGAGCCGCCAGGGCAACGCCAACCTGCGCCTGGCGCAGAGCTACCTGCAGTCGGGCAAGCTCGAATACGCCCTGGACAGGGCGCGTCGCGGGCTCCAGACCGATCCGGATTCCGCCGATCTGCACGTCGTGATGGGCATGATCCAGGAGCGTATCAACCAGCCGGCCCGGGCCGGCGAAAGCTACGCCCGCGCAGCGCGCCTGGCGCCAGGCTCAGGCCACGTGCGCAACGCCTACGCCGTGTGGCTTTGCCAGCAAGGGCGTCATGACCAGGCCGAAACCCAGTTCGCCGCGGCGTTCGCCGACCCGTTCTACGGAAACAAGCACCAGGCTTATTACAACGCCGGCCGATGTGCCTGGCTGGCCGGCCGGCCGACGGTCGCCGAAACGCACCTGCGCAAGGGCCTGGACCTGGCCCCCGAGGATGCCGCTCTGCTGCTGTTGGCGGCGGAGGTCGAGTATGCCAACGGCGACTACCTGAGCGCCCGCGCCTTCCTGCAGCGCAGGGAGGCGGCCGGGGCCAGCACCCCGGAGTTGTTGGACCTGGCCGCCCGCATCGAGGAAGCCGCGGGTGATCGTGCCAGCGCCGACCGTTACCGCCAGCGCCTGCGCCAGCAGTTCCCAGACTTCACGCCGACCGCGCCGGAGGGGGCGCGCCAGCAATGAACCAGGAAGCTACACAACAGCCGCTTTTCGATGATCCGATTGGCCTGCAGCTGCGCCGGAGCCGTGAGCAGCAGGGCTTGAGTCCGGAGCAGGTCGGCCAGCAACTGCGCCTGCCGCTGGCCATCGTCGAGGCCATGGAGCGAGAGGACTGGGATAGGCTCGGCGCCCCGGTCTACGTGCGCAGCTACCTGGGCAGTTACCTGCGCCTGCTCGGCCTGCCGGAATCGCTGGCCGAGCCGGTGATCCATCGGGCCCGTCCGCCGGAGCTGGTGAGCATGGCCTCGCAGTCGCGCCTGCGTCATTCCCTGGACAGGGGCATCCGCAGCGCCGTTTATCTGGTCATGACCGCCGTCCTGGTCGTGCCGGTCGTGCTGGTGGTCAGGCACTTCCAGTCGGTCGAACCGCCGGCGCCCCTGACCCTCGAGCCGGAGGTGGTGCTGGAGCGTCCAGAGACCCTGGCCAGCGGCGGCAGCCAATCGCTGCCCCTGCCCGCCAGGGACGCCGGCACGACCGCCGCGGGCGCGAACGATGTCGGCCCCGATCCGGTGATGGCCTCGATCGCACCGATGCCGGCCCCGGCGCCGGCAGCTGACACCCTGGTGCTGCGCTTCCACGGCGAAAGCTGGATCGAGGTGCTTGACGCCAAAGGGGAACGGATGGAACGGGCATTGATCCCGGCGGGCGAAGAGCGGAGTTACGACATCGGCCGGGTGGCCAACGTGACGGTCGGCAACGCCGATGCCGTGGAAGTCCGGGTGGCCGGTCGCGAGCTGGATCTGGAACCGTTCCGTTCGGCGAACGTGGCTCGCTTTGCGGTATCCTCCGACGGCGAAGTCAGCGGGTCGCGGCGTTGAGGCGCGGCCGTTGTCCCGACCCCTTCCCCGCGCCCGGTGCCGGGCCGCAAGAGTGATGCATGAGCCAGCTAGACGAACATGAACAGGGCGAACGCGTTCGCACCTGGTTGAAGAACAACGGATCCTCGCTGCTGATGGGCGTTGCCCTGGGGCTGGCGGCCCTGTGGGGCTGGCAGTGGTGGCAAGGACAGCAGGCGAACCGGCAAGCCCTGGCGGGTGGCGAGTTCCTCGCCTTCGGCAAGGCGCTGGACGCTGGGGAAATCGACAAGGCGGAGGCCTTCGCGAGTTCGTTGCGGCAGAACCACGGCGGCGGCCCCTATCCGGCCCTCGTCGCCCTGGCCCTGGCCGAGCACAAGCTGGCAGAGGGGCAGGGCGAGCAGGCACTGGCCGAGCTGGACTCCGTATCGCGCGAGGGTCTGGAGGCGGAGCTGGCCGACCTGGTGCAGCTGCGGGCAGCCCGGGTGCTGTTGACACTGGGAAGGCACGAAGAGGCGATCGATCGCCTGGCCGGTCTCGAGGCCGGTGGCCGCTACGTCGCCGCGGCCGCCGAGTTGCGCGGCGATGCCGAACGTGCCCTCGGCCGTCGGGAACAGGCACGCGAAGCCTATGCCCGGGCCCTGGCCAATCTCGACGAGGCGGCGGCGATCCGGCCGTTGCTGGAAATGAAACTAGCCGATGCCGGCGGGCAGCCGTCCGGCCAGCCGGAGACCTGAACGCATGCGCATCCGTACCCTTGTACTCGCCCTGGCGCTGACCGTTTTCGCGGGCGGCTGCAGCACCATCAGGGGCTGGATCGCCAGCGATGCCGAGAAGGCGCGCGGACCGGCCGAGCTGACCGAAATCCAGGCATCGGCCACGGTCGAACAGGTCTGGTCCATCAACCTCGGTGACGAGCAGCAGCGCATGGGCTTGCGCCAGCAGGTGGCGATCGAGGGCGACAAGGTCTTCGTGTTCGACGACGAAGGCGAGGTGATGGCTGTGGACGCCAATACCGGCAAGCCGGTATGGCGCACCCTGGCTGCGGAGCGCAGAAGCGATGGCAGCGCCTGGAAGTTCTGGCGCAAGCGCATCGCCGACGGCGGCATCACCGGCGGCCCGGGCGTGGGCGGCGGCTTGGTGGTGGTCGGCGGCCGCAACGGCGAAGTCGTGGCCCTGGATGCAGGCACCGGCGCCGAACGCTGGCGCGCCAAGGTCACGTCCGAGGTCATCTCGGCGCCGCTGGTGGCTGGCGACCGGGTGGTCGTGCGCAGCAACGATGGCCGCACGTTCGGCCTGGACAGCGCCGACGGCGCTCGCCGCTGGGTCTACGACCGTGGCATCCCGGCCTTGTCCACCCGGGGCAACGCGGCGCCGGTTAGCGATGGTCAGCGGGTCTACCTCGGTTATGAGGACGGCAACGTGGTGGCGCTGCGGCTGGGCGACGGCAGCGTAGCCTGGATCCAGCGCGTGGCGGCACCCGAGGGCCGCAGCGACCTGGATCGGATGGCCGACGTGGACGGCGAGCTGGCGCTGGGATACAGCGAGCTTTACGCCACCAGTGTCGGCGGCCAGACCATGGCCATCGTGATGGCCACGGGCCAGCCGCTGTGGTCCCGCGATACCGGCACCTACGGCGGCTTGGCCCTGCTGGCCGACCGCCTGATGCTGGCCGATCCCGACGGCACCATCTGGGCCCTGGATCGCAGCAGCGGCAGCGCCTTGTGGAGACACGATGTGCTGGCGCGCCGTTGGCTGAGCAGCCCGGCGGTGCATGGCGACTATGTGGTGTTCGGTGATGTCGAAGGCTATCTGCACTGGATCAGCCCGGAGGACGGCCGCGTCGTCGCCCGCGAACGCCTGGACCGGGCACCGATCCGCGGTACGCCGCAAGTCTCCACCACCACCGGCCTGTTGTTCGCCATAAGCGGCGAAGGCAAGCTGTCGGCCTACCGTTTGCGCTGAGGCGCCGAACCCGGCCGGGCCTGGCGCCCGGCCGCAAGCATTCCGCCGGAGAGGCCATCGTGCTGCCATTGGTTGCCCTCGTCGGCCGTCCCAACGTCGGCAAGTCCACATTGTTCAATGTGCTCACGCGCAGTCGCGATGCGCTGGTGCACGACGAGCCGGGCGTGACGCGCGACCGCCATTACGGTATTTGCCGGCTGGACGAAAGCCGGCCATTCGTGCTCTGCGATACCGGCGGCCTGTCCGGCGAGGAAGAGGGCCTGGCCGGCGCCACCGCCCGGCAGGCGAGGGCGGCGGCCGAGGAGGCCGATCTGGTCCTGTTCGTGACGGATGGCCGGGAGGGTCCCTCGGCCGTGGACGAAGCCATCCTGGCCTGGCTGCGCCGCAGCGGTCGCCCCTTTCTGCTGGTGGTGAACAAGGTGGACGGCATCGAGCCCGGGGCTGCGTTGGCGGAGTTCGCCGGTTTCGGCGTCGAACCGTCCTTGCCGGTTGCGGCGGCGCATCGCCGCGGCATCGACGAGCTGCTGGCCGCCGTCCTGATCCGCCTGCCCGAGGACGGCGACGCCGAGGTACTTGCCGACGAGCCGGACAGGGTGCGGGTGGCGTTCATCGGCCGTCCCAACGTCGGCAAGTCCACCCTGGTGAACAGGCTGCTGGGCGAGGAGCGCATGATCGCCTCCGAGGTTCCCGGCACCACCCGTGACTCGATCGCCGTGGATCTGGAGCGCGATGGGCGCAAGTACCGGCTGATAGACACCGCCGGCCTGCGCCGCCGGGCCCGGGTCGAGGAGGCGGTGGAGAAGTTCAGCGCCTTCAAGACCCTGCAGGCCATCGAGAGCTGCCAGGTGGCGGTGGTGTTGCTGGATGCCAGCGAGGGCATCACCGAGCAGGATGCCACCGTGCTGGGCCATGTGCTGGAGGCCGGACGCGCCCTGGTACTGGCGGTAAACAAATGGGACGGCCGCACATCCTACGAGCGCGAGCAGGTCCAAACCATGCTCGAGCGCAAGCTGCAGTTCTGCGAATGGGCTGAACGGGTGACCATTTCGGCCAAACACGGCACGGGCCTGCGCGAGCTGTTCCGGGCCATCCATCGCGCCCATGCCTCGGCGACCCGCGAGTTCGGCACTGCCGAGGTGACGCGGGCATTGGAGATCGCGGTGCAGGCCTTTCCGCCGCCGAACGTGCGCGGGCACGCCCCGAAGTTGCGCTTCTGCCACCCGGGCGGCAGCAATCCGCCGACTTTCGTGGTGCACGGCAGCCGCTTGCGCACCCTGCCGGACAGCTACCGGCGCTATCTCGAGAACTTCTTCCGCAAGCGCTTCAAGCTGGTCGGCACGCCGGTGCGCTTCGTCTTCAAGGAAGGCGAAAACCCCTACGAGGGCCGCCGCAACGAGCTCAGCGAACGGCAGGTCCGGCGCAGGCGCCGGTTGCTGCGTCACGTCAAGCGCAGGTGAACGTGTCCGGCGGGCTGGCCCTGGGGGTGCTGGCCGGCGGCCAGGGTCGCCGGGTCGGCGGCCGTGACAAGGCCTGGCTGGCGCGCCAGGGGCGCAGCCAGCTGGAACATCTGCTTGCAATGCTCCCCGTCGGGGCTTTCAGCGAACGCCTGGCCAGCGTGCGTTCGGACGATCCGCGCTGGCAGGCCTTCGGATTCCGCTGCGTATCGGACTTGCGCCCGGGCTTTGGCGGCCCGCTGGCCGGGCTCGAGGCCCTGGCCACCGCCAGCCGCAGCGATCGGCTGTTGGCGCTGCCGGTGGACGCGCTGGACCTGCCGGCGGACCTGCTGCCGCGCCTGCGCGCTGCCTGCACCAGCGATGGTGCCTGGTTGCGCGATCGCAGTGGTCTGCAGCCCCTGATCGGGCTGTGGCGCACCTCGGCCTTGCGTGCGGCCGCTGCGTCAGCTCTGGACCGCGGCGAACACGCCGTGCATCGTGCCCTGGCGGTGCTGTCGCCGGCAGAGCTGGATATCTCCCCTGCCGGGGTGGGCAACGCCAACACGCCTGCGGACTTCGATCCGACATGAAGCCACCGTTCCCGGCCCCCATCGATTTCGCCCAGGCCTTGGCCATTCTCCTCCGCGTGGCGGAAGAACGGCGGCTGGCCGCAGAACGCGTGCCGCTGCAACGCGCCTTCGGCCGCGTGATGGCGGCCGACCTTGTCGCGGGCTCGTCCCTGCCGGCGTTCGACAACGCCGCCATGGATGGTTTCGCCGTTTGCGGCCTGCCGGTGCCGGCGCAGGGCTGGGCACTGGTGGGCGAGCAGTTCGCCGGTGCCGACCGTGGACTGCGCCTGCAGCCGGGCCAATGCGTCCGCATCACCACCGGTGCGCCGGTCCCCATGGGCACGGAAGCGGTATTGATCAAGGAAAACGCCCGCGAACAGGACGGCCGCGTGCTGACCGATGCCGGACCGTCACCGGGGGCCAACATCCGTCGTGCCGGCGAAGACCTGCGGCCCGGGCAGCGCGTGCTCAGCGCCGGCCAGGTGCTGACGCCTGCGCGGATCGGCCTGGCGGCGGCGCTGGGCGAAGCGGAACTGGAGGTGGCGCGCCGCCCGACCGTGGCCATCTTCACCACCGGCGACGAACTGCGCCCACCCGGTCAGGCCCTGGCGCCTGGCGAGTTGCACGACAGCAACCGGCCGCTGTTGCAGGCCCTGCTGCAGGCCGAAGGGCTGGAACCGGTGGCCTGGCCGAGCCTGCCCGACGAGCCGGCCGTGCTGGCGGCCGCCCTTGCAGATGCTGCGGCTGCTTTCGACCTGGTGGTTACCTGCGGCGGCGTGTCCGCCGGCGAAAAGGACCATCTGCCGGCCTTGCTGCTCGAACATGGCCGGATGCATTTCTGGAAGGTGCGCATGAAGCCGGGCATGCCGGTGCTGCTGGGGGGCTGGAACCGTGCCTTGGTGCTGGGCCTGCCGGGCAACCCGGTGTCGGTGCTGGCCACCTTCATCACCCTCGGCCGGCCGCTGCTCGACGCCTTGCAGGGCAGGGCGGAACCGCGGCCCGCCTGGACGGCGCTTCTGGCGGCGCCGGTGAGCAAACGGCACGGCCGTCGCGAGTTCCTGCGCGGGCGCCTGCGTACGGACGGGCGCGGCCGGTTGCTGGTCGAGCCCGATCCGGTGACCGGTTCACACCGGCTGGCGGCCGCCGCCCATGCCGACGTGCTGATCGACCTGCCCGAAGGCGAGGGAGAATTTCCCGAAGGCGCATCGGTGCCTTGCCTGCCTTGCGCCCCGGGCCGGGGCTAGACTGCCGGCATGAACGGAATCGAAGACATCAGCCCGGCCGAGGCGCGAAGGCGCATGGCCGCGGGCAGCCGCCTGGTGGACGTGCGCGAGCCCGGCGAGCACGCGTTGGGCCTCCCCGAAGGCGCCTTGCCGCTGCCACGTGCCGCGCTCGAGGCCGACCCGGAGCGACTGACGCCCGATCGCGAGGCCGAACTGCTGTTGATCTGCGGCAGCGGCCGACGCTCCCGCCTGGCCGCCGAGGCGCTGAGGGCCAAGGGCTACCGGCGCCTGTGCTCGGTGGAGGGCGGTTACCAGCGCTGGTGCGCCGAAGGACTGCCGACCGTCAGCGGCGCCGACGAGGATGCCGACTTCCTGGAACGCTATTCGCGCCACCTGCGCCTGCCGCAGGTCGGCCTGGAAGGCCAGCGCAAGCTGGCCCGGGCCAGCGTGCTGGTGGTCGGCGCCGGTGGCCTGGGCTCGCCTGCCGCCTGCTATCTGGCCGCCGCCGGCATCGGCCGGCTGCTGATCGCAGACGATGACGTGGTGGAGCGCAGCAACCTGCAGCGACAGATCCTGCACAGCGAGCAGCGCATAGGCCTGCCCAAGGTGGAGTCGGCGGCCGCCTCGCTGTCGGCGCTCAATCCGCGGGTGAGGATCGAGCCGCGGCGGGTGCGGGTCACTGCCGGGACCGTAGACGAACTGGTGGCCGGCGTGGACCTGGTGCTGGACGGCGCCGACAACTTCCCGGTGCGCTACCTGCTTTCCGACGCCTGCGTGAAGCACGCCAAGCCCTTGGTCTACGGCGCGGTGCATCGCTTCGAGGGCCAGATCAGCGTGTTCGACGCCGGCCGGCAGCGGGGCAGGGCGCCTTGTTACCGCTGCCTGTTCCCGGAACCGCCGGCGTCGGAGGACGCGCCGAACTGCGCCGAGGCCGGTGTACTGGGCGTGCTGCCGGGCGTGATCGGCCTGTTGCAGGCCACCGAAGCGATTAAGCTGATCCTGGGCATCGGCGAGCCGCTGACCGGGCGGCTGCTGCATTTCGACGCCCTGGGCATGCGCTTCCGGGAAACGCGGTTGCCGGCCGATCCGGAATGCCCGGCCTGCGCGCCCGGAAGGCCCTTCGCCGGCTACCAGGCCTTGGCCGAGCTATGCGGGTTCAGGACCTGAGCCGCTTCTCGAACCAGTGCTCGGCGTAGGGGTTGTCGTTGTAGCGCGGGATCTCGCGGTAGCCGTTGCGCAGGTACAGGGCCATGGCTTCGGTCAGGCGGCCGTTGGTGTCCAGGCGCAGGCGCCGGCAGCCCATGGCTCGGGCTTCGGCTTCGAGCCGGTCGAGCAGGTGCTGGGCGATGCCCAGGCCGCGCAGTTCCGGCGCCACCCACATGCGCTTGATCTCGGCAATGCCGTGCGAGAGCTTGCGGACAACCCCGCAGCCGACGGCACGGCCATCCAGCCGGGCCAGCAGCAACAGTCCCCTGGGCGGGCGCATGTCGTCGCTGGTAGTGACGGCGCCGCGACTGGGATCGAAGCCGGTTTCGAAGCGCCGGGAAAGCTCGGCGTAGTAGGTGTCCAGGCACTGCCTGGCTTGCGGCTCGTCCGGATCGGCGGTTTCGATGCGCACGGCCGAGGCGCGCAGCAGGTTTTCGACCTCGGTCATCGCCTGAACCAGACGCAGGCGCCGCGACTCGCTCAGCGGCGCCAGCAGGGAGGCGGCGAAGTCGTGCGACTTGCGGTCCAGCACGGCGTACTCGCGTTTGCCCTTGGCAGTCAGGCGGGCGATGCGGACGCGGGCGTCGCCCTCGGCCCGGGCGGTTTCCACCAGGCCTTCGGACTCGAGGGCGCGCAGCAGCCGGCTCAGGTAGCCCGAATCCAGGCCCAGGCCCTCGCGCAGTTCGCGCAGGCTGCGGCCGTCCTTGCCGATCTCGAAGATCAGGCGCAGCTGCGCCAAGGGCCGGCCGCGGCCGAGGTAGTCGTCGTTGAGCACGCCGATGCGCTGGGTGACGGCGCGGTTGAAGCGGCGGACCTGGGCGACCTGGTTCTCGTCCATTGCCTGACCCCGGTCAGATATCTGGAAGATGCCTGACTTTAGTCAGAAGATCGCCCTTCGTCCAGCGGCGACGGTGCGCAGGCCAGGGCCCGGCGTAGCAGGAAGGCCCGTTCGGCGCTATTGCGGGTGAGGGCGGCGGCCTGCTCGAAGGCGGCCCGGGCCTCGGCCAGGCGGCCCAGGCGGTACAGGCAGTCGGCGCGGGCGGCCGGCAGCGGCGCGTAGCCTTGCAGGGCCGGCACCTTTGTCAGCAGCGCCAGCATCCCCAGGCCGGTTTCCGCCCCGAAGGCCATGCTGTGGGCGATGGCGCGGTTGAGTTCGACGACGGGCGAGGGCACCACGATTCGCAGGCGGTCGTAGAGCGCGGCGATGCGAGGCCAGTCGGTGGCCTCGTAGTGGCTGGCGCGGGCGTGGCAGGCGGCGAGGGCGGCCTGCAGGACATAGGGCCCTTCGGCGCCGCCCAGGGCTTCGGCGCGGGCCAGTGCGTCCAGGCCGCGGCGGATCAGAAGGCGGTCCCAGCGGCGGCGATCCTGCTGCGGCAGCGTGAGCAACTGGCCATCGGTGCCGACGCGGGCCTGCAGGCGCGAGGCCTGCAATTCCATCAACGCAAGCAGCCCCAGGACTTCCGGTTCCTCCGGCGCCAGGCCGGCCAGGCTGCGGCCCAGGCGCAGGGCCTCCTCGCAGAGCGCCGGCCGGATCGGATCTTCGCCGGCGGTGGCGGCGTAACCTTCGTTGAAGATCAGGTAGACCACTTCCAGCACCGAGGCCAGGCGTTCGTCGCGCTCGCGCCCGCGCGGAACTTCGAACGGCAGGCCGGCCTTGGCCAGGCTGCGTTTGGCGCGGACGATTCGCTGGGCGATGGTGGCCTCCCTGCTCAGGAAGGCGCGGGCGATGTCGTCGGTGGTCAGGCCGCCGAGCAGGCGCAGGGTGAGGGCGATCCGTGCATCCACCGGCAACAGCGGATGGCAGGCGGCGAAAATCAGGCCGAGGCGCTGATCCCCGATATCGTCGTCCATGGCAGCTTCCAGGGCTTCCAGGCCGGGTGGTGGCTGCAGCATGGCGTCATGGACCAGTCCAGCGTGTTTTTCCGCCTGCACGCGGTCGCGCCGAAAGGCGTCGATGGCGCGTCGCTTGGCGGTGGCCATCAGCCAGGCGCCGGGCTTGTCGGGAATGCCGCCACGTGGCCAGTCGGCCAGGGCCGCCACGAAAGCGTCCTGGACCAGTTCCTCGGCCCGGTCGATGTCGCCCAGCATCCGGACCAGGCTGGCCAGCAGCCTGGTCCGTTCGATGCGGAACACCGCCGCGATCGATTCCCGGGTGGCGACGGCATCCACCGTCGTCGCCGGCTCCGTCAGTTGTGCTCGCCGGCCAGGCGGCGACGGGTGCGTTCGTGCAATTCCGTCGCCTCGGGCGTCATCACCTCGTCGAAGTCGGACAGCTCGTAGAGAGGCCGGATCTCGATCTCGCTGGGACCGGGCATGGGATTGGGGCAGCGCTTGACCCATTCGACGGCCTCGGCCATGTCCTTGACCTCCCAGATCCAGTAGCCGGCGACCAGCTCGCGGGTCTCCGCGAAGGGGCCGTCGGTGACCGTCCGGCGCGGGCCGTCGAAGGCGACGCGCTTGCCCTGGGAGGACGGCTTGAGGCCGTCGCCGGCCAGCATCACGCCGGCGTTGACCAGCTCCTCGTTGAACCGGCCCATGGCTTCCGCCAGTTCGGAGCTGGGCATCACGCCGGCCTCACTGTCTTCAGTCGCCTTGACCATCACCATCACACGCATCGTCGTTCTCCTTGGGCTTGGGAATGCAGTGGCTTGCCGGAATGGCCCCGGGCCATTCTTGCCAAATACGACGAACGGAAGGGGGTGGAATCGACAAGCAAGGGGGCGATCATGGCGCCAGGCCCGGTGGGCACGCCCAGGAGCCTTGCCTGGTTATTTACATAATATACATTATGCGAAATTTGTGCCGGGATAGGCTACCTGATCAGGCGTTGGACCTTCCCGACCTCCCCCGGCTCCAGCCCGCCGATTCGGCGCAAGCATGAAATCTCAACAGCCACCGTGCCTTACGCCAGGCAAGCCGATGAATGGATGCGCCCGCCGACTATACGAAGAATAGGTTCTCGGACATGTGGACCTTTCGGCCGACTGGTCAGGCTGGCGATTGCGTGGCCGCTGACTCATCTCCCCCGATGGCGATCGGATCACGCCCGAGCGCCTGCGAGGGCTGATGTTCCGCGAAACTCTGCATCGGCGCTGGCGGAAAACGAGCCCCGCCGCTGCCCGAGGCGACAAGGTCGTCAGGCTCGGGCTCAGGGAGCCCGCCGTTCCGCCAGCCGGAACGACCAGGCCGCCCCGATCCACATCCCCGAGAACACCAGGCTGATCGCCGTCTCCAGCAGGTGGCCGGTGGCGAGTGCGTAGAAGCTGCCGCCCAGCTGCGCCAGCGCGATCACCGTCATGGCCACGGCCAGCCCATGCGGGCGCAGCCGCGACAGCAAGGCGCCGATCACGGCGATGCCGACGATGCCGAAATAGATGAGGTTGGCCGGGTTCTCCGGCTCGCCCAGGAAACCGACCGCCAGATTGGCCCAAGTTTCCAGGAAGCCGGTCAGGGCGGCCAGGGCCGCGCCGGCGCGGTAGGCCAGGCGCTGGTCGCGGCTCATGCCGCCGGAGCGGCGCAGGGCCAGATCCACCAGGCCGCACACGGTGGCCAGCATCACGCCCGCCACCAGGAAATCCAGCGCGTCCCAGTCCACCTCCTCGGTGAACTGCATGGCGATCGCCGGCAGCAGCATCAGGGCCACTGCCCCGCCCCACAGCAGCAGGCGCAGGATGCCGTCACCTCGCGTGCCGGTTCCGTCCAGTCGTCCGTTCATGTCCACGCTCCTCCCATTGATCTGCTGGTGGCGCGAGTCTTGGGCGCGATTCTGGCAGTTGCGGGGCGTCGTCGGGGCAATTCGCCGACCGGATGCATCGGCAGGTCGCGTCGGCGCACCGGCGTGATTGACCTTCCCCCGATGGCAATCCGCAAGATCGCCACCCCCCGACCCGGCCCGAATGCCATGTCCGCCCCGGTCCTCCACTGCTCGCCCGAATACCTGAAGCTGAACCCGCAGGCGCGGGTTCCGACCCTGCTGGTGGACGATGCCGCCGCGACCGAAGTGGTCGTGGTCACCGACTACCTCGACCGCCTGCGCTGGAGCGCCTCGGCGCTGCCGGAAGGCCAAGGCCTGGCTCCGGACAGCCCGCGCCTGCGCGATGCGCTGGCGGCCGACCCGGTATTTGCCCGGGTGCCAACCGACGAAGGCATCCGTATGGTCAGTATCGACATCATGAAGCAGGGCGCCCACGCCTATTTCGCCCCTGTGAGATGGGCAGTGTGCGCCCTGCGCCGCGCCGCGGAAAATGCTTTCGGTGAGTCCAGCCCGCCGCAGAACCGCATCAAGCTGAGTTGATTGTCGGCCCTCAGGCCGCCACACCCTCCAAACCCCCGGCCTGGCGCCGGGGGTTTTTCGTATCTGGCCGGGAAACGCCCCCCTGTGCGGGATAGGGTTCCCGGGCCACCGAGCGCCGGTCCTGGGGTAACCTGCCCCTGTAGTCCACCCCGGCAGGGGTCCGCCCAGCTGGAATGCTGGCTCATCAACGCGGCGGCGTCATGCACGCCGTCCATCCACCCGCGCGGGAGAGTCCTCCCGTCGGGGGTCTCCGTGCGCCTCTTGTCCACGGAGACAACCATGAAACGAAACGTCGGAACGACCATCATTCCCGACTTGTTCGGTGCTGACGGTCCGACCCAAACCAGGCCCGCGCTCAAGGGGGTGGCTCCCGCGTCAGTCTCGAGCGGCTCGCCGACCGAAAGGAGTAAACTCCGCCCATGCCCTGGCTGTCACTGCTGCTGCGCGCCCTGCTCTCCCTGGCCCTGGTGGCCGGGGGGATTCCGGGTGCGGCGATGGCGAGCCATGCAGCGGTGGATCATGCTGCGACCCATCAGGCTGCCACCGATCAGGCTGCGACGGCCGACACGATGGCCGGCGTGACTGCGGACGCCGGCGCCGGGCTACCGCCCTGCCACGGAGAACCGGAGCCGGCCAGCCAGCCGCCGGCCGGCGACGATTGCTGCGGCAGTCCCGAGCATCCTGGCTGCGACTGCCCCTGCCTGGGCCACCTGGCCGCCGTCGAGCGGCTGCCGCCGAAGCTGGTCCCGCCGGTGCCGGCCGCCGCACCCTCGCCCGATCCCTCGCCCAGCCCGCCGGCCGGTATCGCCGCCACGCCCCTGCGGCCACCCATCGCCTGAGTCCGCCCGCGCGGCTAGGCCGCGCAGTGGTTCCGGTCCGCCGACCGGTTCGTGCCCCTCGTGGGCGTTCGCGATGGAGTCCAATCATGTCCCTGTCCCCTGCCCGCGCCAGCCTGGCGCTGGCCCTGCTGACCATCCTGGCCGGCTGCGCCTCGCTGCCGCCCCGACCGCCGGATGACGAGATCCGGCCGCTGCTGCACGCGCGCGGCGGTCCCGCCCTGCCCGTTCCGGATGCGGCCGACCCGGTGCCTGCCTGGCTGGCCGAACCGCTCACGCTAGAGCGTGCCGTCCAGATCGCCTTGCTGCGCAGCCCCCAGTTGCAGCTCACCTATGCCGAACTCGGTCTGGAGCGCGCTGAAGTGCTGGAAGCGGTCCAGGTCGACAACCCGGCATTCTCGATCGGCCGCGAGCGGCTGAGTCCCGGAGACGGTACCGTGCGCCTGGCCGGCCTGTCGCTGCCGCTGGGCGAGCTCATCGCCGCGCCCTTGAAGGTGCGCCTGGCCGAGGGCGAGTACGAACGTGCCCGCCTGCGCCTGGCCCAGGCCGTGCTGGACCTGGCGCTCGATATCGAGGCGGCCTGGTATCGCGCTGCCGCCGCCGAACAGGTGGCCGGCATGCGCGAGGCGGTCTCCGAAGGCGCGCAGGCGTCCGCCGAGCTGGCCGGGCGTTTTCACGCCGCGGGCAACATCAGCCAACTGCAACTACGCCAGGAGCAGGCCTTCGCCAGCGAGGCACGTATTGCCGCCGCCCGGGCCCGGGCCGAGGCGGTGCGCGAGCGGCTGGCCCTCAATACCCTGCTCGGCCTGAATGGCGCCGATGCCCGGTGGGCTGCCGCCGAGGGCTTGCGCCTGCCGGTGAGCGCGGAAGACGACGTGGACGCGCTGGTGCGCCTGGCCCGCCGCGACAACCTGCAGCTCCAGGCCGCGCGCCTGCGCGCCGACACCCGGCTGAAAGCGGCTGGTATCACCCGCGGACTGTGGTGGCTGCGGGGCGCCGAGTTCGAGTTCTCGCGCGAACGGGAACCGGACGGCAGCCGCAAGCAAGGGCCGGGACTGGCGGTCGAACTGCCGCTGTTCAACCAGGGGCAGGCCGAACGCGCTCGCGCCCAGGCCCTGCTGGACGAGGCCCGGGCCAGGTTGGCCATGGCCGAGCTGGCGGTGGTCGAGGGGGTGCGTGCCCGGGCCCAGGCCGTGGCCGAGCTGCGCGATGTGGTGGCCCTGCACCGTGATGCGCTGGTGCCGCAGCGTGAGGACATCGTCGCTCGCCAGCAGGAACGGCAGAACTTCATGCTGATCGGCGTGTTCGAACTCGTGCAGGCCAAGCTGGCCGAGTACGACGCCTACCAGGGTTATATCGAGGCCCTGCGCGACTACTGGCTGGCGCGGGTCGAGCTCAGCCGCGTCGTCGGCCAGAGGCTGCCAAGCGCCGATGCGCCGGGCGAAACGGCGCCGACGCTGGAGCAGATCCTCGGTCCGCAGACGGGCGGACACCAGGGCCACGGAATGCCCGAAACAGCCGCCGAAGCCGGCACGGAAGAAGCCGGGCCGGAGCAGGACGAAGACCAGCACAAGCATCACCACCACCAGGGATCGGCGGCCGTCAAGGCCGCCGGTGAGGCTGAGGACAAAGACCAGCACAATCATCACCACCACCAGGGAGATCAGCCATGAGCCTGACCCGACGCGATCTGCTGCTTGCCGCCGGCGCCAGCCTGGCCGTCACGCCGGCCGTGGCCGGGGCCCAGGCAGCGCCAGCCAAGCCAGAGGAGGCGCCGCCGGTGCGGCGCACGCCGGCCGGGCGCGTGCGCACGCTCAACGGCTGGTCCCTGCCCCACCGCATGAACGGGGGCGTCAAGGAGTTCCATCTGGTCGCCGAGGAAATCGAGCATGAGTTCGCCCCCGGCTCGAAGGCGATCTGCTGGGGCTACAACGGCAGTACGCCCGGTCCCACCATCGAGGCGACCGAGGGCGACCGGGTACGCATCTACGTCAGCAACCACCTGCGGGAGCCGACCACCATCCATTGGCACGGCCTGATCCTGCCCAGCGGCATGGACGGCGTCGGCGGCCTGTCACAGCCGAAGATCCAGCCCGGCGAGACCTACGCCTATGAGTTCACGCTGCGCCAGCACGGCAGCCACATGTACCACCCGCACGCCGACGAGATGGTGCAGATGGCCATGGGCATGATGGGCCTGTTCGTCATCCATCCGCGCGGTGGCGACCATGTGGACCGTGACTACGCACTGCTGCTGCACAACTTCGCCTTGCACCCAGGTACGCGCCGGCCCGACCCGGCGGTGATGCAGGACTTCGACCTGTGGACCTTCAATTCCAAGGTTTTTCCCGCCATCGAGCCGATCGTGGCCCGCAGCGGCGAACGCGTGCGCATCCGGGTCGGCAACCTGAGCATGTGGAACCACCCCATCCATCTGCACGGCGTCCAATTCGAGGTGACCGGTGGCGACGGCGGCCGCTGGCCGAAGGCGCAGTGGCGGCGCGAGGTCACCGAGATCGTGGGTGTCGGCCAGATGCGCGACATCGAGTTCGTGGCGGTGCCGGGCGACTGGGCCTTCCACTGCCACATGTCGCACCACACCATGGGCCCGATGGGCCACGACATCCCCAATACCCTGGGCGTGGACCAGCGCGGGGTCGAGGAAAGGATCCGGAAGATGCTGCCGGGCTACATGGCCATGGGCCAGCACGGTATGTCCGAGCACCAGGAACACACCGACAGCGGCCACATGAAGGGCCCGGAGAACACCCTGGCGATGATGGCTGGCAAGGGCCCGTTCGGAAACATCGAGATGGGCGGCATGTTCACCGTGGTGAAGGTCCGCGACGACATCGCGCCGGGCGACTTCCGCGATCCGGGCTGGTACCCCAATCCGCCGGGTACCGTGGCCAGGCGGGTCAGTTCGGATCCGGGTTTCGGCACCCCGGTCCGTCGTTCTGGTTCATGAGGAAAATCAAATGAAAAACATGGTTTTGTCGAACATTCTTAAGGTCGTATCACTCGTCGTGCTGGCCCTGCCCGGCCTGGCCGCCGGCCAGGACCGCAGCCCGGTCGAGCATCCGCTGGATCGGCCGCTGGTCACCGTGCACAAGACTCCCTGGTGCGGCTGCTGCAGCCTGTGGATCGAGCACATGCGCGAACACGGTTTCGAGATCAGCGTGATCGAGGCGGCCGACTTGGGGCCGGTGAAGCAGCGGGTCGGTGTGCCGGCCGGCAAGGGCTCCTGTCACACCGCCGAGGTCGAGGGCTATTTCATCGAGGGCCACGTGCCCGCCGAGGATGTGCGCCGCCTGCTGGCCGAGCGGCCCGCCGCGCGTGGGCTGACGGTGCCGGGCATGCCGGCCGGTTCGCCGGGCATGGAGCGGCCCGACGGCTACGTCCAGCCCTACAGCGTCGAGCTGATCGGCGAGGACGGCAGCGCCAGCGAGTGGGCCCGGCACGGCGCGGGATGGGGGAACTGAGCGGGAAACCCGGCCTGCAACGGGCCGTTGCAGGCCGGCCGGCGCCCCTCGCTTGACCTTGACATCGTGGGAAGCCGAATCCTCGGTGGCGGTGACATGCACCGCATCCGGAGTCTTCTCATGCACACACCGTCCTCTCCGCCCGCCGCCCTCGCCCAGCCCTTCCGTTTCGGCATAACCGGCATGACCTGCGCGTCCTGCGCCGGCCGGGTCGAGCGGGCCCTGACCGCCGTGCCGGGCGTGCTTTCGGCGAGCGTGAACCTGGCCGCCGAAACGGCGACGGTCGAAACCGACGGCAGTGCCTCCGCCGCAGCCCTGGCCGAGGCGGTCCGGAAGGCCGGCTACGAGGTGGCGGCCGCGGTTCCCGCCGATGCCGCAGAAGGCCCCGCAGGCGGCCCCGGTGCAGCACCGGCGCCCGTCCGCACCGCCGCGCGCGAACGCCGGCACCTGATCATCGCTGCCCTGCTGTCCCTGCCCTTGGCCCTGCCGATGATCGGCATGGCCTTCGACGCCCACTGGGCGCTGCCGGGCATGTGGCAGCTGGCCTTGGCCACGCCGGTGCAGTTCTGGCTGGGGGCCCGCTTCTACCGCGCCGGCTGGCGCGCGCTCAGGGCGGGCACCGGCAACATGGACCTGCTGGTCGCGCTGGGTACCAGTGCGGGCTACGGCCTGAGCCTCTACCACCTGCTGTTCAGTCGCTCCCACCAGGGTGAGCCGCCGCTGTATTTCGAGGCATCGGCGGTGATCATCACGCTCATCCTGATGGGCAAGTGGCTCGAGGCCAGGGCCAAGCACCAGACCACTGAGGCGATCCGGGCCCTGCAGGCCCTGCGTCCCGCCATCGCAAGGCTGCGCCGCAACGGCGGCGAAGAGGTCGAGGTGCCAGTGGACCGGGTCCAGCCTGGCGATCTGGTCGTGGTCCTGCCCGGCGAACGGGTACCGGTCGACGGCGAGATCATCGAGGGCCGCAGCCACAACGACGAGTCGCTGATCAGCGGTGAATCACTGCCGGTGCCCAAGGAACCCGGCGAACGCGTCACCGGCGGCGCCGTCAACGCCGAGGGACGCTTGCTGGTGCGCGCCACCACGGTCGGCGCCGAATCGGCCCTGGCGCGCATCATCCGCCTGGTCGAGGACGCGCAGGCGAAGAAGGCGCCGATCCAGCGCATCGTGGACCGGGTGAGCGCGGTGTTCGTGCCGGTGGTGGTGCTCATCGCCCTGGCGACCCTGCTCGGCTGGGGTTTGGCCACCGGCGACTGGACCCGGGCTACGCTCGATGCCGTGGCGGTGCTGGTGATTGCCTGCCCCTGCGCCCTTGGCTTGGCCACGCCGACCGCGATCATGGCCGGCACCGGCGTGGCGGCCCGTGCCGGCATCCTGATCAAGGATGTCGAGGCTCTGGAAACCACCCGCCACCTGCGCATCGTGGCCTTCGACAAGACCGGGACCCTGACCACGGGCAGGCCGCGGCTGCTGGCGGTGGCCGCTGCCGAGGGCAAGGATGAACGGGAGATGCTGCACCTGGCCGCTGCCCTGCAGCAGGGCAGTGAGCACCCCTTGGCGAAGGCAGTGCTCGAGGCCGTCCGCGAAGAAGGCCCGCTACCGTCGGCGGCCAGGGCCGTCTCGGCGCTGCGGGGCCGTGGCGTCGAGGGCCGGCTGGACGGCCGGCGGCTGGTACTGGGCAGCGGGCGCCTGATGCGTGAGCTCGGTGTGTCGCTGGGCTCGCTGGCGACAAGGGGCGAGCAGGAGGCCGGCCGGGGCCGCTCGGTGTCCTGGCTGGCCGTGGATGGCGGCGACGGCCTGCGCCTGCACGGCCTGCTGGCCTTCGGCGACCCGCCCAGGCCGGAAGCCGGGGAGGCGGTGGCCAACCTGCGTGCCCAAGGCATCCGCCCGGTAATGCTTTCGGGCGACAACGCCGGCGCCGCCCGCGCTGTCGCGGCGGCGGTCGGCATCGCCGCGGAGGACGTTCGCGCCGAGGTACTGCCGGATGACAAGGCCGAGCATATCCGGGCCCTGGCGGCCGATGGCCGGGTCGGCATGGTCGGCGACGGCGTCAACGATGCCCCGGCCCTGGCCGCCGCCGACGTCGGTTTCGCCATGGGCGGCGGCACCGACGTGGCCATGCACGCGGCCGGCGTCACCCTGATGCGCAACGATCCGCGCCTGGTCGCCGATGCGATCGACATCTCGCGCCGTACCAGCCGCAAGATCCACCAGAACCTGTTCTGGGCTTTCATCTACAACGTGGTCGGCATCCCGCTGGCGGCGGCTGGCCTGCTGAACCCGGTGATGGCCGGCGCCGCCATGGCCCTGTCCAGCGTCAGCGTGGTGGCCAACACCCTGCTGCTGCGTCGCTGGCAGCCGCGGGCCCGGCACTGACATGAGGGACGAGCATGGCGATCAGGACACCGCGACCGGAACTGGCGGACGCCCGCCGGCAGGGCCTGCACAACATCGGCGAGGCCTCGGCCCTGAGCGGGGTGTCGGCCAAGATGATCCGCCACTACGAGGGCATCGGCCTGATCCCGCCGGCCGCGCGCAGCTTCGCCAACTACCGGCTCTACAGCGCAGCCGACGTGCACCGCCTGCGCTTCATCCGCCGGGCCCGCGACCTGGGCTTTTCGATGAAGCGGATCGAGACCCTGCTGGGGCTGTGGAGCGACCCGCAGCGCAGCAGCGCCGAGGTCAAGCGCCTGGCGCTGGAACACGTCGCGGAACTGGGCGAGCGGATCCGGCAGATGCAGGCCATGCAGCGCACCCTGCAGCACCTGGCACGTGGCTGCCAGGGCGATGACCGGCCCGACTGCCCGATCCTCGACGACCTGGCCGGCAGCCCTGTCTAGACTTCCACCAGGCGCCAGCCTGTCGGCGCGCCCCAGTCCTGCTCGCCGATGACGGCGACGATGCCCGGCCAGGCGGCGATGGCCAGCATGCCGCCGTCGGGCAGTTGCCAAGTCAGCGCTTCCGCCTGCTCCGCCGCTGCCGGTTCACACTGGAGGCGACGCGCCCTTCCCGGCAGCAGCCCCTTGCCGCACCGCTTCCCTTCCGCCTCCTTGAGGGCCCAGTAGCGGTAGAAGGCGCGGGCCCTCTCCGGCGCCGGCTGCGCGGCCAGGCGCTCGCGCTCCCCGCGGGTGAAGACGAAGGCGGCCAGACCGTCGAGGTCGCGCGGCCGTTGCGGGTATTCGAGATCCAGGCCGACCGGCCCGTTCGCCACCGCGACGGCGATGCGCTCGCCGCTGTGGCTGATCGATACCCGCAGCGGTTCGCGCCAACCGCTGCGGGTGAGCCGTGGCGGCTCCCCTTCCGGGTGCTGCCAGTGCCAGTCACCTGCATGGCCACCGAATCCCCTTGCCGCCAGCGAGCGGGCCAGCCAATGCCCGGCCAGGTACTGGTCGCGCCGGCGTGGCGCCCGCATCGCCGCCAGCCGCGCCCGCTCGGCCTCGCTCAACCAATCCGCCGCCGTTCCCGACGGCGGGATGGCCTCAGCGACGCGCAGCAGGCAGCGCAGCATCTCCGCGGCCGGGATTCAGGGCGAGGCCACGGCCAGGCGGATGTCCTGGGCCAGGTTGTTGGTCCACTGGAAGTACTTCGGGTGGATGTAGGCCTTGCCGCGCTTCTCGCGGTAGTTGAGGTTCTCGCTGGAGACGTACTCGATGCGGAAGCTGGACTGGTCATAGACCACCGCCACCACCACGGTGTGCTTGCCGCGGATGACGTTGCGCAGTACTGCCCGCCCCGGCTGGTCCTCGACCAGGTGCCAGCCGCGCGGAATGCCCGCGGTAATGACCGCTTCCCGAACGTCTTCCAGGCGGGGCGTGCTGCCGCCTGGGCCGACGACCGTTATCTGCTGCGGCGGCTCCAGCCTGTCTACCCGCGCCGCGGCAGGCGTCGCGGCCAGGGCCAGGACGAGGAAGGTCGGGACGAGGAATCGCTTCATGCTTGTCTCCATTGCCGGGTTCGTCATTGCGGCCAGCGGCGGAGGATCAGCGAAGTGTTGATACCGCCGAAGGCGAAGTTGTTGCTCATGGCGTATTCGATGTCCATCGCCCTGCCCTCGCCGGCGATGTAGTCCAGCTCGGCGCAGCGCGGGTCCGGTTCGCGCAGGTTGAGGGTAGGATGCATCCAGCCCTCGCGCATCATCTCCAGGGCCACCCAGGCTTCCAGCGAACCGCAGGCGCCCAGGGTGTGGCCGGTATAGCTCTTCAGCGCGCTGATCGGGATCCGGTTGCCCAGCACGGCGGCGGTGGCGGCGCTTTCGGCGACGTCGCCATGGTCGGTGGCGGTGCCGTGGGCGCTGACGTAGCCGATCGCCTCCGGCGGCAGGTCGGCATCCTCCAGTGCCAGGCGCATGGCCACCGCCATGGTGTCGGCATTGGGCTGGGTCACGTGCCGGCCGTCGCTGTTGGTGCCGTAGCCGACGATCTCGCCGTGGATGCGGGCACCGCGCGCCAGGGCGTGTTCCAGCTCCTCCAGCACCAGGGTGCAGGCGCCCTCGCCCACCACCAGGCCGTCGCGACCGGCATCGAAAGGTCGCGGCGTGGCGTCCGGCTCGTCGTTGCGGGTGCTGGTGGCGAACAGGGTATCGAACACCGTCGCCGAGGTGACGTCGAGTTCCTCCGAGCCGCCCGCCAGCATTGCCAGTTGCCGGCCGCTGCGGATCGCTTCGTAGGCATAGCCGATGCCCTGGCTGCCGGAGGTGCAGGCGCTGCAGGTGGTGACGATGCGGCCGGTGATGCCGAAGAACACGCCCATGTTCACCGGCGCCGTGTGCGCCATCATCCTGATGTAGGTGGTGGCGTTGATGTACTGGGTGTTCTTCTCGGCCAGGGTACGGCCGAAATCGCTCATTGAGGCCGGCGTGCCGGCCGAGGAGCCGTAGGAGATGCCGACCTTGCCGCTGCCCAGGATCGGGTCGCCCAGCAGGCCGGCGTCGGCCAGGGCGCGCTCGCTGGCCAGGGTCGCCAGCAAGGCGACGCGCCCCATGGCGCGGGTGGCCTTGCGGGTGTAGTGCGCCGGCAGCTCGAAATCCGCGCAGGGAACGCCCAGACGGGTATTCAGTCCGCGGAACTCGCCCCACTCGTCGAAGCGGCGGACCGCGTTGCGGCCGGATTTCAGCCAGGCCCGCACGCTCGGCCAGTCGTGACCGAGGGGACTGATCACCCCGCGGCCGGTGACCACCACCCGCCGGCTCACAGCATGCCCCCGTTGACCGAGATCACCTGCCGGGTGAGATAGCCGGCCTCGTCGGAGATCAGGAAGGACACCACCGCCGCCACGTCCTCGGGGCGGCCGAGCCGGCGCAAGGGAATCATCGGCAGCGCCTCCGCGATCACGTGTTCCGGCAGCATGCCGGTCTCGATCAGGCCGGGGGCGACGCAGTTGACCGTGATTTGGCGCTTGGCCAGTTCCAGGGCCAGGGCCTTGGTGGCGCCGATCAGGCCGGCCTTGGCGGCACTGTAGTTGGTCTGGCCCCGATTGCCGGCAAGCCCGGACACCGAGGCGATGGTGACGATGCGGCCGGGCTGGCGCCGGCGCACCATCGGCATGACCGCCGGCTGCAGCACGTTGTAGAAGCCGTCCAGGTCGGTGCGGATCACGCTGTCCCATTCCTCGGCGCTCATGGCCGGGAAAGCGGCGTCGCGGGCGATGCCGGCGTTGAGGACGACGCCATGGTAGGCGCCGTTGGCCTCGGTATCGGCGCTGATGGTGGCAGCGCAGGCGGCGCGGTCGGCGATGTCGAAGGCCAGCACCCGGGCTTCGCGGCCCAGGGCCCGGATCTCCGCGGCCGCGGCTTCGGCCTGTTCGCGCCGGCTGCGGCAGTGTACGGCGATGTCGAATCCGTCGCGGGCCAGGCGCAGGGCGATGGCCCGTCCGATGTCACCGCTGGCGCCGGTGACGAGAATGCAGCGATTGCTCATGAAGCGGAGTTCCCCAGGAAGGCGTCGGGATCGGGTGGCTCGAAGACCGAGACGTTGGCCGTGGCCAGGACCTCGCCGGCTTCGAGGATGCGGCAGGCGAACATGCCCAGGCCGTTCTCGCCGAACAGCTCGCGGCGGCCCTCTATCTGCAGGCATTGGCCCGGATGGAAACCGGGGCAGCTGGCGCGGTAGCGGCGGGTACCGAGCAGAAACCCCGGCTTTACCGCCTCGCCGCGCGACAGTGCGCGGGCGCCGGCCCAGGCGGCGATGGCCTGGGCCATGTACTCGATGCCGGCGAAGGCCGGGACCATGCCGCCGTCCAGCAGAAGATGGTCCTCCCCGACCACCGCCTCGGCCAGCACCTGGTTCTCGTCGCAATACAGCACCCGTTGCAGCCACAGCATCGGCTCGCGGTGCGGCACCAGACGTTCGATCGGCAGGGAGGCTACTACGTCGTTCATTCCGCTTCCAGCACAAGGGCGATGTTGCTGCCGCCGAAGGCGAAGGACTGGCTGAGCACGCGGCGCAGTCGCGACACCGTCTCGCCGGGGCGCGCCAGCCGCACCGTCGCCAGCGCCGGATCGGCCTCGCCGTCCCACCAGTGCGGCGGCAGCCGGCGCTGCGGATTGCGGGCCAGGCACAGCCAGGCGACGGCCGCCTCGATGGCGCCGGCGGCGCCGAGGGTGTGGCCGGTCATCGGTTTGGTCGAGCTGGCGGGACAGTCCTGGCCGAAGATGCGGTGATGCACGCCCGCTTCCATCGCGTCGTTCTGCAGGGTCGCGGTGCCGTGCAGGTTGACGTAGTCGATCTCCTGCGGGCGCCGTCCTGCCCGCGCCAGCGCCTCGCGGATGCAGGCCTCGGGGCCGGCGCCGGCGGGATCGGGAGCGGACATGTGGTGGGCGTCGGCGCTCTCGCCCCAGCCTGCCAGGCGCACCGGCCCCTCCTGCCGCGTCAGCAGGAACAGGGCCGCGCCCTCGCCGATGTTGATGCCTGCGCGATGCCGCGAAAAGGGATTGCAGCGGCGGTCGGACACCGCGCCCAGGGAATCGAAGCCGGCGACGGTGAAACGGCAGAGCGAATCGGCGCCGCCGGCGACGACCGCGTCGCAGAAGCCCGCCTGCAGCAAGCGCGCGGCCGAGGCCAGGGCCTTGGCGCTGGAGGAGCAGGCCGTGGAAATGACATGGGCCGGCCCACGCAGGCCCAGCAGCTCGGCCAGGAAGCGTGCCGGCGTGCCCATTTCCTGCTGCCGGTAGTGGAAGTCCTCCGGCCAACGGCCGGTGGCGATGCGATGGATGTTGGCCTGCTCGCTTTCGCCAACGCCGGAGGTGCTGGTGCCCAGCACCACGCCGAGGCGCATGGCACCGAAGCGTTCCGCCTCGGCGGCGACGGCGTCCTGCAGCGAAGCCGCCGCCAGGGCCAGCAGCGCGTTGTTGCGGCCGCGAAGAGGCAGCGGCCAGTCGGCCAGCGGATCCAGCCCGCCCGGCACCCAGCCCAATGGCATGGGCCGGCCCGGGCTGCAGGCCTCGCTGATTTCAAGGCCGCGCGGCCGGTCGGCGGCGAAGAGACCGGCGGCGACTTCGTCCACATGGCGGCCGAGCGCGCAGGCCAGGCCCAGCTCTCGCAGGAAAACCGCGCTCATGGCAGCTCCCGCGTCTCGATGATCAGCTCGTAGCCCGGCCGGCGCAGGCGGACGCGCTTGTCGTCCAGATGCACGATCTCGACCAGGGTGCTGCGGCCATGGCGCAAGCGCCGGCCATCTCTTCCCTCCTCCAGGGTCCAGCCGGTGGGCATTGCCGCGCGGATCGCCTCGGCCGGCCAGTAGACCAGTTGCACATCATCCAGCACCCGCTCCGGCGACAGCGTCAGCGGCGCCTGCGGCGCTCGCGACTGTTCCAGCGCCTGCCCGTCCCAGCGCAGCACCAGCAGCACTTGGCCGAAGCGGTGCAAGGCCAGTTGCAGGCGCTGCGCATCGGCTTCCAGGCGCGCGTCCAGCACATCCTCACCGCCGGCGTGGCGGAAGCTCAGGCGCTGGTCCGCCGCCAGCGGTGCCGGCAGCAGCGCCGGCGCCAGCCGCAACGGTGGCGGCAGCGGCGCGGGCCTGCCGCGGGCGCCGGCGCAGGCCGACAGGGCCAGCAGTATCGCCAGCGCCGCCAGTCTTGCCAGATCAGATGATGGCCTCAGGCGGAACACAGCTCCTCCAGCACCGCCAGCCGGCGCCCCTCGGCGACGTAGGGGTTGTTGGTGTCCCAGGCGTAGCCGGCCAGGATGGCGCAGATCATGCGCCGGATGTCCGGGTTCTGCCGCGGATGGAAGATGATGTTCTGGAAGCCGCCGGCGTACCAGGAGTCCACGAAGCGGCGGAAGGTGCTCACGCCCAGGCGCAGCGGCCGCTCGTATTCGGTGTCCCAGTTCACGTTCTCGCCGGCGAAGCGGCGGCGCAGGCAGTCGGCGGCCAGGGCCGCCGACTTGAAGGCGATGGTTACCCCCGAGGAGAACACCGGGTCGAGAAACTCGCCGGCATTGCCCAGCAGCGCGTAGTGGCGGCCCCAGAGCGACTTCACGTTGGCCGAATAGCCAACCAGGCGGCGCGCCGGCATGGTCCACTCGGCCTTGTCCAGCAGCCGGGCCAGGCCGGGCTCCTGCGCCACCATGGCCTTCAGGCGGGTGTTGTCGTCCCCGGCCGCCTGGCTTTCCAGGTAGGCGGCCTCGGCCACCACGCCCAGCGAGCAGGTGCCGTTGGAGAACGGGATCGTCCAGTACCAGACATCCTGGCGGTCGGGATGCACCGAGATCAGGATCTTGTTGCGGTCGAAACCGCCGTCGGCCGGGATGTTGTCGCGGACGTGGGTGAAGATGGCGCCACGCACCGGGAAGCCCGAGGGCGTTTCCAGGTCGAGCAGGCGCGGCAGTACGCGGGCGAAACCGCTGGCGTCGAGCACGAAGCCGGCTTCCACCTCGTATTCCCCGCCCTCCGGGTCGCGGACGCGGACCAGGGCGCGCTCGCCTTCCAGGTCAAGCGCCAGCACCTCATGCCGGAAGCGCAGTGTCGCGCCCATGCGCTCGGCCTCGCGGGCGAGGATCTCGTCGAAAGTGGCGCGCTGCACCTGGTAGGTGGTGCCCCAGCCCGAGCTGAACTTGTCGCGAAAATCGAAGATGGTGTGGCGGCCGGCGCGGGCGAAGGCAGCGCCGTTCTTGTACTGGAAGCCGGCCTCGACCACGGCCCGCAGCATGCCTGCGGCCTCCAGGTACTCCATGCTTTGCGGTAACAGGCTCTCGCCAATGGAGAAGCGCGGGAACTGTTGCTTTTCCAGCATCAGCACCTCATTGCCCTGCCGTCGCAGCAAGCCTGCGGCCACCGAGCCGGCCGGTCCCGCGCCTATGATCAGCAGGTCGGTCTTTTCGCGGCGCAGGCTCATGAAGGCATCCCCTTGAGAGTCGGTGCAGTATCGGTTCGAAGGCCGGCCGGCCGGAAGCACGGGCTGAGCAGCCAGACCAGGCCGATGCCCAGCAGCAGCGTCAGTCCGAAGCCGTGCAGCGCCGGCGTGGCGGAAAGCGCCAGCAGGCCGAAGGCAAGCCAGGTGCTGGCGGCTCCCAGGCAGACAGCCAGCCAGGCCGGCGGATCGTCTTCGTGCTCGACCAGGAAGATGCCGTAGTCCACCCCCACGCCCAGCAGCAGCAGTTGTGCGAGCACGCCGAACAGTTGCAGCGGCACGCCGAACCAGCCCAACAGGCCCAGGCTGATCGCCGCTGCCAGCACCGTCGGCGCCAGCACCCGCCAGGCCTTGCGGCGGAAGCGCAGCCAAAGCGACAGGGCCACCGCCGCATAACCGACCAGCAGCAGCCACTGCATCAGTACCCGATAGCGGCTCAGCACGGCGGAAAAATCGGCGCTTCGGTCCACCCAGCGCACGCCTTCCAGTCCATCGGCGGCGGCGGCGGCGCGGGCCAGGCCCTCCTGACCCAAGCCTTCGAGCAGCACCAGGCTGACCCAGGCGCCATCGTGCCGGCCCAGCCATTGTGACCGCAGCGCTTCGCCCGGGGCGGCGGCCAGGGCGACCTCGGGCAGCAGCCAGAAGCCTTGCGGTGCCGGCGCCCCCGGCGCCTGGCCGATCCGCTGCCGGATCCGCTCGAAAAGCGCGGTCTCGAGTTCGCGGACGATCCGTTCGTTCCGCTGCTGCCGGGCGATCGACGGTACCAGCTGCGACACCGCCCGCCAGCCGCGCAGATGGCCCTCGTCCACGCCTGCCTGCAGCCGCCCGGCCAGCGCTTCCTCCAGTTGCAACAGCGTCTGCGGATCCGCGGCGCGCAGCAGGTAGAACTGGGCCGGGCTGGGCAGGCCCAGGCGCTGGCTGATCTCCCGTTCGTCGGCCAGCAGGTCCGGCGGCGAGGCCTGCAGTGCCCGCAGGCCATCCTCGCTGCGCAGCTGCAGCCAGCCGCCCGCCGCGGGCAGGAGCAGCAGCGCCAGCAGCATCCAGCCGCGTCGGCCGGCCGGCCAGCGCGGCCAGCGGTGCAGACTCTCGGCAATGGCGCGGGCGAAGGGGCTCTGGCGCGGACGGCCCGCATCCAGCCAGGGGAACCACAGCAGCACGGTGGCAAAGGCGCCGGTCAGGCCGGCCACGGAAAACAGCGCCATCTGCCTCAGTCCGGGCATGGGCGCGATGCCCAGTGCCAGGTAGGCCAGCAGGCTGGTCGCCAGCGCCAGCAGCAGCGCCGGCGCAAGCTGCCGCAGCAGGGTGCGTGGCGGTACTCCCGGCTGGCCCTGGCGCGAGGCGAAGTAGTGAATGCCGTAGTCCTCGGCGACGCCGATCAGGGTGGCGCCGAAGACCAGGGTCAGCAGATGTACCTGGCCGAACACGAGCCGGGTGGCGGCCAGGCCGCACAACACGCCGACCAGCAGCGACAGTGCCACCATGAACAATGGCCGCAGGCTGCGGAAGCTCAACCAGACCAGCAGCAGCACCGCCGCCATCGAACCCAGGCCGATGAGGCTGATCTCCTGGTGGGCGCGCACCGCCGCCGCCTCGGCATGCAGGGGCACGCCGGCGCGCAGCATCCGCACCGGCATCCCCGAGGCGGCCGTCGCCGCGTCCAGCGCGGCCTGCAGGCGCCGCTGCAGATGCGGCTCCCCATCCAGGTTGAAGCTGGGGCGGCTGTAGCGCAGACGCAGCAGGACCCAGTCGCCGGCGCTGTCGGGTACGCTCAGCAGTCCATCGCGTCGGCGGATATCGCCCGCCCTCGCCTGCCAGGCCTCGCCCCACAGGTCCAGGGGGTCTTCGGCCCAGGGCAGCAGGCCGGAGGAAGCACCTGGCGCGTACAGGCGCCGCAGGGCCTCGTCCGCAAGCGTGTCCGGCGAGGTCGCCTGCAGGCGCCGCAGTTGAGCCTCGGTGATCAGGCCACGCCGGTAGGGCGCCATGACGCCCAGCGCGGCGATCGCCTTCGCCGCATCGGTGCTTTCAGGTTGCAGCAGCCCGTCTTCCCGCAGGTGCGTCAGGAAGGCTTGGGCGGCGGCGCGGGTGGCCGCCCAGTCGCCGCCGCGCAGCAGCACCACGACTTGCTGGCTGGCGGCCTCGGCCAGGGCATCGGTGGCTGCCTGCAGCGCCGGGTCGGCGCTGCCGGGCAGCAGGGCGAAGACATCGCTGTCCAGCCTGCCCTCGCGCCAGAAACCGACCTGCTGCCAGCCGAGCATCGCCACCAGCAGCAGCCAGGCCAGGGCAGCGCCCGGCCACAGCCTGGTCCACTTTCGATCACTCAAGACGGGCGGCCTCCTCCGCGGCCGGGGCGGCGGCGGTCTCCAGCCCGGTGAAACGGATCAGCGTCGTCTCGTCCGCGCGCTCGATACGCACCTCGCGGACATGGCGATCGCCGGCCAGCTCCAGCAGGCCGAAGGCCGTGCCCAGGACAGGATCCCGCGGCGACAGGCGCAGGCGCCAGGCGTGCTCGCCCGCCGGCAGTTGTTCGGTCCGGAACCGATCCTGCAGCGACTTCAGGTCGCCGCCGAGCAGGGCCAACAGCATGCCGGTCACCTGCCCCGCCCGGTCCTCGCCGGTGCCAGGCAGCGGCCGCCGGGCTCCGTCCGGGCCGATCTCATACATCTGAGCGGTCGTCACCACCAGCGTGGAGGGAAACGGCTCCCGCGTCTCCCAGAGCAGGCCGCGGCCACGCAGCAACAGGAAGCGGCCCTGCGAGCGCAGCGGCGCCTGGAAGCCGGCGATGCGCTTTTCCTGGACGAAGTCGCCGCGCAGTACCGCCGGGCTTTCCAGCGGCGGCAACTCCATCGCGGTCGCCGGCATCGGCGCCAGGGCCAACAGCAGCGCAAGCAGACCGGTGACCATCAGGCTTCCCGCCCCAGCTTGCGCGCCAGCACCTGCGGCGAGACCAGGCACATCTCGCCGGTGCGCAGATCCACCGCCACCTGGATGGTGTGGGCGCGGGTCAGCACTTCGCCGGTGTCGGCGTCGCGGATCAGGTAGTCGATCTTCAACCGGTTCTCCCACTCGACCAGCGTTGCCCGGACCTTCAGGCGCTGACCGTAGCGGGCCGGCCGCACATATTTGCAGCGCATGTCCACGACCGGCCATGCGTAGCCGGAATCGCGCATCTGCGGATAGTCGTAGCCGAACGATTGCAGCAGCGCGCAGCGGGCATGTTCGAAGTAGCGGACATAGTTGCCGTGCCAGACCACGTCCATCGGATCCAGGTCGTGGAAGGCAGGGCTCAGTTCGATTTCGGCGTACAGCTCAAGCTTCATAAAGCGGCCACTCCTCGGCGCGGATGGCGGCCAGCAGGGCCCGCAGCTCGCCGTCCAGGGCACGGTCCTCGACCAGAAGCGGTATGCGCGCTTCCAGGTCGGCCTGCATCGCCGTCGCCTCCGGCGCCAGCTGCGGCTCGCTGCCAGTGCGCCGGCGCAGGGCCAAGGCCTGGCGCGAGGCGATCAGCATGGCCGCCGCCACCTGTTCGGACAGCTCGAGCACACGCAGCGCGTCGCGGGCGGCGATCGTGCCCATGCTGACCTTGTCCTGGTTGTGGCATTCGGTCGAGCGCGAGAACACCGAGGCAGGCATGGTCAGTTTCAGCGCCTCGGCGGTCCAGGCCGACACCGAGATTTGCAGTGCCTTCAAGCCATGGTTGAGCGGCGCGCGCACTCCCTCCGCGCCGGACAGGTTGGCGGGCAGGCCATGGTTGTAGCGGCTATCCACCAGTACCGCCAGCTGCCGGTCCAGCAGGTCGGCTAGATTGGCCACCAGGTTCTTCAGGCTGTCCATGGCAAAAGCGATGTGGCCGCCGTAGAAATGGCCTCCATGCAGGACCATTTCCTGCTCGGCGTCTATCAGCGGATTGTCGTTGGCGCTGTTGAGCTCGTTCTCCAGCATGCTCCGCAGCATCGGTAGCGCATCCTCGAGCACGCCGATCACGTGCGGGGCGCAGCGCAGCGAATAGCGGTCCTGCAGGCGTTGCTCGTTGCGCGGCGGCCGGTCCGAGGCCAGGTCCCGGCGCAGACGCGCGGCCACGCGCTGCTGGCCGGGATGTGGTTTGGCCGCGAACAGCGTCTGGTCGAAGTGGTGGGCGTTGCCAGCGCTGGCGGCGACGTTCCAGGCGGTCAGGCGGGTAGCCAGGCGGCCCAGATAGTCGGCCCGGCGCAGGGCTAGGCAGGCCAGGCCGGTCATCACCGCGGTGCCGTTCATGATGGCCAGGCCTTCCTTGGGGCGTAGGCGCAGCGGCCGCAGTCCGTGCATGGCCAGGGCCTCGGCGGCGGGCATCAGGCGCCCGTCGTGCCAGACCTGGCGCTCGCCGCAGAGCGCGGCGGCGACATAGGACAGCGGCGTGAGATCACCGCTGGCGCCGACCGAACCCTCGGCCGGGATCAGCGGCAGGATGTCGTGTTCGAGCAGGGCCTGCAGCTGTTCGAGCAGGGCGATGCTGACGCCGGACATGCCCTGGACCAGGGACTGCAGGCGGGCGAAGAGGACGGCGCGGGTTTCCTCCGGCGTCAGCCAGCGGCCCAGGCCGACGCCGTGGTAGGTGTAAAGGTGCCGCGGCAGCTCGGGTACCAGCGAGGGCGGGATGGCGACGGTGCAGGAGTCGCCGTAGCCGGTGCTGACGCCGTAGACCACGCCGTCCTCGGCGATCAGGCGGTCCACCAGGTCGGCGCCGCGCTGGATGCGGGCCCGGAACGCCGGATCTGTGGACAGCGAGGTGCGGGCCCGGCGCAGCGCCACGTCCACCACGTCCTCGATGCGGAGCGGCCGACCATCCAGGGTCAGGCGACGGATATCAGCGGTTGCGGCCATGCGCGGCGGAGTCCCAGAACGGAAAGAAGTTGAACCAGTCCAGCGGTGAGCGTTTCAGACACTCTCCCAGCCAATCGGCGAAGCGTGCGGCACAGGCATCCAGAGCCTGCTGCCGGTCGTCCCGTGGCAGGCGGACGCGCTCGGCCAGCAGTTCGACCCGGGCGTGGTAGCCATCCCCTTCGTGCAGACAGGCCAGGCCCCAGACCGGGCAGCCCAGCACCGTGGCGACCAGCCAGGGCCCGGCCGGAAAATCGGCCGGCTGGCCAAGGAAGCCGGCCCGCGCCGTGCGATCGCCCCGTACCGGAACCCGGTCGGCGGCGATGGCCAGGAACTCCCCTTCCGCCACCCGCCGCGCCAGCTCGCTGGCCATGCCCGCGTCGAAGGCCGTGACCTGCACCAGCCTCAAGCCCAGACCGGGATTGAGGCGCGACAGGATGCGGTTGAACCTCTGCGCATGCGCGGTGTGGACCAAGGCGGTGACCCGCAGGCCCTCGCGCCAGTCCGCCGCCATCTGCATCAGTTCGAGGCAGCCGACGTGGGCGGTGGCGATTATACCGCCCCGCCCCGCCTCGATCGCCGCCTTCAGGCTCTGCTCGCCATCGCCGCCGAAGCGCACGCGCTCGCGCGGGTAGCGGCCGCCGACCGCCAGCATCTTGTCCAGCAGGGTCTCGGCGAACAGCAGGAAATGCCGCAGCGAATCCATCCGCGTCGGTGCCCGGCCGAGGGCGCCGGTGCTGGCCTGCAGCCGCTGCAGGTACTCGCGCGAGGCGCGGCGGGCCAGTGGCACCGCCAACCAGTAGGCCAGCACCACCGGGTAGAGGCAACAGCGGAACGGCCAGCGGCCCAGCAGGCGGTACACGCCGTAAAGCAGCCAGGTGCCGGCGACGAACGTGTGTTCGCCCAGCCCGGCCCAGTGCAGGCGGCCGCTCATGCCCGCCTCCGGCGCCGGGCGAGCAGCAAGGGCAGGCGCGCCAGCATCCCGAAGAACAGGCGCGCATGCATGGCCGAGATGCGCAGGTTGTCGCGCAACAGGTCGAAATGCGAAACGCCGTCGGCCGGATAGGTGACCCGGGTCTCCAGGTTGCGGACCGCTACGCCCTGCCAGTGCAGGCGCACGATCACTTCGGTGTCGAAATCCATGCGCCGGCCCAGCTGTACCCGCTCCATCAGGGCCAGGGTCGGCGCCAGCGGATAAAGGCGGAAGCCGCACATTGAATCGGCGATGTCCAGCGACAGCGTGTTGATCCAGACCCAGACGTGGGTCAGGTAGCGCCCGTAGAGGCGGGAGCGCGGCACGGAGCGGTCGTAGACCGGACGCCCATTGATCACTGCCTGCGGGAAGCGCCGGCCTTCCTCGATGAAACGCGGCAGGTCGGCGCAGTCGTGCTGGCCGTCGGCGTCCAGCTGCAGGGCGTGGCTGTGGCCGCGCCGGGCCAGTTCCCGGAAGCCGGCCATCACGGCCCCGCCCTTACCCTGATTGTGCTCCAGGCGCAGCAGGCCGACCTGGCCGTCACCGCTGTCGGCAAGCTCGCGCAGGACGGCGGCGCAGCACTCGCCGGAGCCGTCGTCCACCAGCAGGATGGGCAGGCCATGCGGGCGCAACGCGGCAACCACGCTACCGATGGCGTCGGCATGGTCGAAGACCGGGATCAGCACTGCCGGCGAATAGGCGGCCTCAGCCATCGTTGGCCCCAGGCAGGGAAAGCCGCCCGCTCGCATGCACGCCCCGCTCCGATTCGAAGCGGAAGGCCAGTGCGTCCGGCAGCCGCGACAGTTGCAGGCGCAGGCGCTGGCCCGGCCGTACCAGTTGCTGGAACTTGATCGCCTCCATGCCCTGCGGCGAGCCTTCCAGACCGAAGGCTTCCCGGCCCAGGCGCAGGGCCCAGTCCAGCATCACCACGCCCGGCAGGATGGGCTGCTGCGGGAAATGGCCCTGGAACCCTGCCAGTCCCGCATCGGCCTGCAGCTCCAACTCGGCTTCCGTCGGCGTCCGCCGCAGCCAGTGCGGCTCCGGCATGCGCGGGCGGAACAGCTCCAGCAGGCGGTGTTGGCCGGCCTTGCCCTGGGCGTCGGTGGGCAGGGCATCCAGGAAGCGCCAACGGCGCGGCAACGCAACCGGGTCCGCATGGCCCTCCAGCCAGGCGCGCAGGGCCTTGGAGAGCGCGCCCCTGCCCTCGGTTTCAAGCAGTTGCCGGCCGACCTCGCTGGGCACGGCCGCCACGCCCAGCACGGTGCGCGGTCCTGGCAGGGGCAGCACCTTCAGTTCGGAGAGCAGCGGCGAGGCGGCCAGGCGGCGCTCGATCGCGTCCAGGGAGATGCGCCTTTCCTCGATCTTGAGGATACGGTCGGCCCGGCCCAGCAGTTCGAAGCTGCCCTCCGGGCCCGGCCGGGCGCGGTCCTGGCTGCGGTACCAGGCGTCTTCGGCCAGATGCGCGGAACGGATGGCCAACCGCCCGTCCTCGACCCGCACCTGCACGCCCGGCAAGGGTTGCCAGGGCAGGAGCGGCCCACCGCCACGACGCCAGGCGATGCCACCGGTTTCGGTACTGCCGTAGACCTCGATCGGTTCCTGCCCCCACAGCTGCCGCACCGCGTGGGCAGCATCTGCCGGCAGCGGGCCGCCGGAACAGAAAACGGCGCGCAAGCCCTGGCGCAGGCACGTCCAGTCCTGGTTATCCGGCAGGCGCTTGAGGTGGGCAGGGCTGGATACCAGCAGCAGCGGCTCCGGGCCCAGCGCCGCCAGTTCCTCGCTGTGGATGCGGCGCCGGCGGTGCAGGGGCCGGCCGGCGGCCAGCGGCCAGAGCACGCGGAACAGCAGGCCGTAGATGTGTTGCTGCGAGACGGTGCCCTCGACCCGGGCGCCGGTCAGTTGCGCACCGAACTGCGCCTCCAGGGCAGCGACTTCGTTCTGCAGCTGCTCCAGGCGCTTTTCGACGGCGACCGGTTCGCCGCTGGAGCCCGAAGTGAACAGCACCAGTCGGCATTGCCGCGGATCCAGCTCGCGGCCGCTTGCCGGGCTGCCGTCCGCAGGTGCGGGCAAGGCGCCGGGGAAGTTGCCGATGTAATGCGTCACCGACGGCGCCAGCGCGGCGAGGGTCGCCGGCAGCGTGTCGCCGGGCAGCCAGGGGCGGCGGCCGGCCTGCCAGGCGCCGAACAGCGCGGCGGCGAAGTCCAGGGCATCGTCCAGGTGCAGGGCGACATCGCCCCCTGGCAGCGAGGCCAGGAGGTCGCGCCAGCCGGCGACGCGGGCCAGCCAGGCCCGGCGGTCGGTACCGTCACTGCCGACAGGGCGCGAGTCCGGCGCCGCCCCGGCGAGGCTCAGCCCGGCCAGCGACAGGAAGGCGGGTTCAGCGGGCATGTTTCGGCCTCAGCCACCACTCGCCCAGGAACATCATGCCCATCAGCACGTAGGCGATGGCGCCGTTGTACAGGGCCCAGGCGGCATCGCTGCCGGCCAGCGCCGTCCACAGCGCCACCGCACCGTTGCCGACGAAAAACAGGCACCAGGCCCGGGTCACCTTCACCAGCCAGGGCCGGGCTTGCCCGGGCAGGTCCGGGTGGCGCAGGCGGGCGATGCGTTCGATCACCGTTGGCGGATGCCGCAGGCTCCAGCCGAACAGCGCCAGCATCACCGTGTTGACCACTACCGGGTAAAGCTTCAGCGGCAGGCCCGCGTTGCCCAGCCAGGCCAGTAGCGAAAGCAGGGCCGCCGCGCCCGCCGCCAGCAGCCAGGCCGGCTGTGGCGAGGCGAAGACCCGCAACAGGGCGACGACGAGCAGGATCAGGGCCAGGTTGCGCGGTTCGAAGCGGGCCAGGCCCAGCCAGATGGCTAGCGGATACAGCAGGGTCGCCAGCCACGCCAGCGCGGCTGCGGCGCGCGCCATCATCCGCCGGCGTGGGTTTCCACGCCGCCGTGCATCATCGTGTGCAGGGCATCCACCACGTTCTGGATGGTGCGCACGGAACGGAAGGCCTCCGGTTTGAGGTTGCCGCCGAGCAGCGGCTTGAGCTGCACGATCAGGTCCACCGCATCGATGCTGTCGATGTCGAGGTCCTCGCCCAACCTGGCGTCGGGGCGGACCCGCTCCGGGGCGATGCCGAAGGTTTCGCCGAGAATGGAAGTGACGTGCTCGAAGATCTGCTGCTTGTCCATCGTCCTGCTCTTGCGTCTGCGTCGGCCGTCTGCTCAGGCCTTGCGGTTGGCCGCCACGAACGCGCTCAGGGCGCGCACGCTGGCGAAATGCCGGCGGGTGTCCTCGGAGTCTGCGCTTAGGACCACGCCATAGCGCTTCTGCAGGGCCAAACCCAGCTCCAGCGCGTCTATCGAATCCAGGCCCAGCCCCTCGTTGAACAGTGGTGCCTCCGGATCGATGTCGTCCGGGGCGACGTCCTCCAGCGACAGCGTGCTGATGATCAGTTCCTTGATTTCAGGTTCCAGCGCCGACACGTGCCAACTCCGTCTTGTAGAACTCGTCCAGGTATCCGGTCAGGCGCCTGGCCGCCAGCGCCTCGCTGCCGGCGGCCAGGAACGGGGCCACCGGAATGTCCGGCAGTACCTCGATCCTGACGTGGAAGCGCCGGGGGGGCACACGATACCACTTCTCCCCCTTGCCCAAGGTCCGCGGCGTGCAGGTGATCAGGACCGGCGTCATGTCCAGCCGGCCGCGCACGGCGATGTTGGCCGCGCCCCGCTGCAGCGGGCCCAGTAGCTGTCCGCGCGGGGTCCGGGTGCCCTCAGGGAAGATCAGCAGGCGGCGCCCGGCGCGGACGCTGGCGATGCAGTCGTCCACCAGGCCCGGACCCAGGTGGTTGCGGACGTAACCGGTAGCCCGCACCGGCCCGCGGGTGAAAGGGTTTTCGGCCAGGCCGGCGCGGACCACGCAGTCGGCGTCCTCCACCAGCGAGACGAGGAAGACCACATCGATCAGGGTCGGATGGTTGGCCAGGATCAACAGGCCCGGCCGTCGCAGCCGCTCGATGCCGACCAGTTCGTAGCTGAGCACGCCCAGTGCCCGCATCAGGCCGACGTGGCCGGCGAAGCTGCGACGGATCACCCGCCGCGCCAGCAGGCCGCGCCGATCCTCGTCGCGGACGAACAGGCGCAGCAGCGGAAAGGCCAGCAGCCACAGCAGCAGGCCCCCGAGGCCGAAGGCCGCGAAGGAGACACCGGTGCCGCAGATCCGCCAGAGCCGGTTCAGCCGCTCACGCATGGCGCCGCCACACCCAGCGCCGATCGCGGGACGGCCAGGCGGCACCGCCGGCCAGCAGCTGGCGAAGCACCTCCAGGCCATGTGGCAGCGACGCCGCCTCCGGGGACGGCGCCGGTGCCGGGTCCCCTGCCGGGGACAGCGACAGCGTCGGCAGACCCTCGCCTGGCGGGACCAGGCGCCAGGCCCAGGCCCAGCTGCATTCGGGTTCGTCGCGGAAGGCCTCGTAGGCAGACGGAATCGGTGCGTCGTAGGCCACCAGCAGCACCGCCGGCGCGCCGTCGGCCAGCAGGCCCAGGGCCTCGACCACGCCGGCTTCTACGCTGGCCTCGCCGGCCGCCACCGCCAGGTAGTTGCCGGTCATGCCGCGGGCGATCGAGTACTGCGCGGCGATCGCGTTATGGGTGGACAGGCCGAACTGGGTCGGCGAAAGCGGCTCGCCGCGGGCCAGGCCGTCCAGCATCTCCTGGGTGCGGTGGATGTCACCGTGGCGGGAGGCGAACACCATCGGCAGGCCTGCCTCGGCCTCCGGCTGGCAGCGCCAGGCGACCTGCAGGGCCAGGCGTCCCAGGGTGCCGAGCCGGCGCCGTTGCATGGCCGGCATTTCCGCCAGTGCCGGCACCGGCTCGCCTTCCGGCAGGAATGGCGCGCGCGCCCAGGCCTGCCAGGCCTGCCGGTCTTCGATGCCGGCCGCGCAGGCCGACCACGTCTCGATACTGAACCGCCCAGGCATCCCCTGCCCCTGTCGCTCCGGTTCCGGAGCGCAATCATCTACCCCTGCGGCCGGCGATGCAGCAGCAATCCGCAGGCCCGAAAGCCGAAGGCCCGCTTTCGCGGGCCTTCGTGCGTCTCCTCGGTCTTCACCTCGGGACGTCTGGTTTGGCGTCCCCACGGGGATTCGAACCCCGGTCGCTACCGTGAAAGGGTAATGTCCTAGGCCTCTAGACGATGGGGACTTGAAATGTTGGTGGAGCTAATCGGGATCGAACCGATGACCTCTACAATGCCATTGTAGCGCTCTCCCAGCTGAGCTATAGCCCCACCGATGGAAGAGACGCGCATTCTAGACAGCGGCCCGGAATGCGTCAAGCGCAGACGGCGCTGCGTTCACCGGCCGGGGCGGGATCGTCGGCATTCATCAGGCTGTGGGGGCCGTGTCCCTGCCCCTCAAGATAGTCCAGCCACTTGTTGAGGAAACCGTTCATCCTCAGCCGGTGACCCACCATCACTTTCAGGCTGGGACGCAGGCCCAGCACGTCCTGCCAGTGGCGGCCGACGTAGCAGTGCGTGGCCTCGGCCTGACGGGCGTCGCGGTACAGGCGCACGTAGGCCGACGGGTCGGGTTGTCCGGTGACCAGATCGCGCATGGCATAGCTCAGCCTGAGCTCCACCGTATACGGGTGCCGGGCCAGTACGTCCACGTGCAGGTCCAGGCCGTCGCGGCCACGGGAGACGTAGGCGCCCTGGTCCAGGGCCTGGGGCTGGAACAGGCGGCTCAGGCGCAGGAAATTCTCCCCGTAAAGGCCCATGAGCCAGGTGAACCGGCCCATGCGCGGGATTGCGACGCGGTGTGTTTCCGTGCTTGCCATGGGCCCGATGCTAGCAGGCTTCCGGCCCGGCGCACGCGACCGGAAGATGCCCCCGGACTGTCGCCCTGGCGCCCGGGAGCATCCCCGGGCGAACACCGGTGCGCGCCGGCCCGCCCCGTCTCAGAACATGACCCGCTCCAGGCCCAGCCGCTCGAGCACCTTGCCGGCGATCTCCTCGATCGAGGAATGGGTGGTGCTGAGGGTGGGGATGCCCTCGTGGCGCAGGATGGCCTCGGCGGCGGCGACTTCGGCCCGGCAGGTTTCCAGGTCGGCGTAGCGCGAGTTGGGCCGGCGCTCGGTGCGGATCTGCCGCAGGCGTTCCGGACTGATGGTCAGTCCGAACAGCTTGCTTCGGTAGGGGCGCAGCCGCACCGGCAGCTCGCGCCGCTCCAGGTCCTCGGGCGTGAGCGGATAGTTGGCCGCCTTCACGCCGTAATGCAGGGCCAGGTAGAGGCAGGTAGGCGTCTTGCCCGAACGCGACACGCCGACCAGGATCACGTCGGCCTCGTGATAGTCCAGGTCGATCCCGTCGTCGTGGCTGAGCGCGTAATTGGTGGCGCTGATACGGCGCTCGTAGGCCACCGGGTCCACCAGGCCGTGGGCGTGGCCGATGCGATGGCTGCGTTTGACCCCCAGTTCCTGTTCCAGCGGCTGGATGAAGGGCTCGAACACGTCCAGCATCAGGGCCCCGCATTCGAACAGCCGGGCATTGAGCACGGGTTCGACGATGGTATTGACCACGATCGGGCGTTTGCCGGTGCGTTCGCCGGCCGCCTTGATCTCGGCGATCACCTGGTCCACGCGCTCGTGGCTGTCCACGAAGGCGATGCGCCGGGTCGAGAACTCGACGCCATTGAACTGGGTGAGCAGGCTGTGGCCGATGGTTTCGGCAGTGATGCCGGTGCCGTCGGAAACGTAGAACACCATGCGCCGGTCCGGCATACCTGCCTGTCCTCCAAGTGGTTGATTATTTGAGCGAAAGCACGATTCCGGGGGCAATTCAAGCTTGTCCGGAAGGGGCCGGGGACCGCATCATACGCGGCTCACCCCCCGAGCCGGCGGGCCGGATTGCCGGCCGCCGACCCGCAAGCGACACGGAGAGCGATTTGAACGCCGACGTCCTTTGGCTGCATGAACTCCGTCTGGCCGACCTGGGCCAGGTCGGCGGCAAGAATTCCTCGCTGGGCGAGATGATCGGCCAGTTGTCCCACCTGGGCGTGTCGGTGCCGGGCGGCTTCGCCACCACCGCCGACGCCTTCCGCCGTTTCGTCGCCCACAACGACCTGAGCCAGCGCATCTTCGACCGTCTGGCCACGCTCGATGTCGAGGACGTGGACGCCCTGGTCAAGGCCGGTGCCGAAATCCGCGGCTGGGTGATCGATGCGCCGCTACAGCCAGAACTGGACCAGGCGGTGCGCAAGGCCTACCGCAAGCTCTGCGCAGACGCCGGCGTCGAGAACGTGGCGGTGGCCGTGCGCTCCTCCGCCACCGCCGAGGACCTGCCGGACGCCAGCTTCGCCGGCCAGCAGGAGACCTTCCTCAATGTCAGCGGCGAAGAGGACGTGGTGCGCAAGGTCAAGGAGGTCTTCGCCAGCCTCTACAACGACCGCGCCATCGCCTACCGCGTCCACCATGGCTTCAGGCACGAAGACGTGTTCCTCTCGGCCGGCGTGCAGTTGATGGTGCGTTCGGACGTCGGCGCTTCCGGCGTGTTGTTCACCCTGGACACCGAATCCGGTTTCCGCGACGTGGTCTTCGTCACCGCAAGCTGGGGCCTGGGCGAGAACGTGGTGCAGGGCGCGGTGAACCCGGACGAGTTCTACGTCTACAAGCCGACCCTGCAGGCCGGCAAGCCGGCGGTGCTGCGTCGCACGCTCGGCGCCAAGCAGATCCGCATGGTCTATTCCGACCGGCCGGGCGAGCGCGTGCGTAACGAGGACACCCCGGCCGAGCTGCGCAACCGCTTCTGTATCGGCGATGCGGAAGTCGAGGAACTGGCCCGGCAGGCGCTGATCATCGAGAAACACTACGGCCGGCCGATGGACGTCGAGTGGGCCAAGGACGGCATCAGCGGCAAGCTCTACATCGTCCAGGCCCGTCCGGAGACGGTGAAGTCGCGCGCCCACGCCACCAGGATCGAGCGCTACCAGCTCAAGGCCCGCGGCGAGGTCCTCAGCGAAGGCCGCGCCATTGGCCACAGGATCGGCAGCGGCGTGGCCCGGGTGGTGCGCAGCCTGGAGCAGATGAGCGGCTTCCAGGCCGGCGACGTGCTGGTGGCCGACATGACCGACCCCGACTGGGAGCCGATCATGAAGCGCGCCGCCGCCATCGTCACCAACCGCGGCGGCCGCACCTGCCACGCCGCCATCATCGCCCGCGAACTGGGCGTGCCGGCCGTGGTCGGCACCGGCGACGCCATGGCCACGATCAAGGATGGCCAGGAAGTGACGGTAAGCTGCGCCGAAGGCGACACCGGCTACATCTACGCCGGCAAGCTGGACTTCGACCTGACCACCACCGACCTGGGCAACATGCCCCCTGCCCCGCTCAAGATCATGATGAACGTGGGCAATCCCGAGCGCGCCTTCGACTTCGCCCAGCTGCCGCACCAGGGCATCGGCCTGGCCCGGCTGGAGTTCATCATCGCCAGGCAGATCGGCGTGCACCCGCGCGCCCTGCTCGAGTACGAGCGCCAGCCGGCCGGGCTCAAGGCCGAAATCGACCGCATCACCGCCGGCTACCCCGGCCCGGTGGAGTTCTACGTCGAGCGCCTGGCCGAGGGCATCGCCACTCTCACCGCCGCCTTCGCCCCGCACCCGGTGATCGTGCGCATGTCGGACTTCAAGTCCAACGAATACGCCAACCTGGTCGGTGGCCGCGCCTACGAGCCGCACGAAGAGAATCCGATGATCGGCTTCCGCGGCGCCTCCCGCTACATCCACCCGGATTTCCGCGAGTGCTTCGCACTTGAATGCAAGGCGGTGCGCAAGGTCCGCGAGGAAATGGGCCTGGAGAACTGCTGGATCATGATCCCCTTCGTCCGCACGCTGGACGAGGGCCGGGCGGTGATCGAGGAGCTGCGCCGCAACGGCCTGGAGCGCGGCAAGCACGGCCTGAAGGTCATCATGATGTGCGAGCTGCCGTCCAATGCCCTGCTGGCGGAGGAGTTCCTGGAGATCTTCGACGGTTTCTCGATCGGCTCCAATGACCTGACCCAGCTGACCCTGGGCTTGGACCGCGACTCCGGCATCGTCGCCGGCCTGTTCGACGAGCGAAACGCCGCGGTGAAGAAGCTGCTGGCCATGGCCATCTCCACCGCCCGGGCCAAGGGCAAGTACGTCGGCATCTGCGGCCAGGGACCCTCCGACCATCCCGACCTGGCCGAGTGGCTGATGCAGCAAGGCATCGAGTCGGTGTCGCTGAATCCGGACACCGTGGTGGATACCTGGTTGCGGCTGGCCAGGCTGAAGGCTTCCTGATGCTTCGGGCCGCTGCCCCTGCTCCTGCTTCGGCGACTCCTCCGGCCGATCCGCTGGCGGGTCGGGTGGATGGTCTGGAAACCGCCCTGGTCCAGATGCTGGGGGCCAGCCCCTGGATGGTGCGCATCGCCCTGGCCCTGCTGATCGGCCTGGTCGGCTGGTGGGTGCTGAAGCTGCTTGTGCGTGGCCTGGACCGGGTGATGCAGCGGGCAGGCATGGATCAGATCCTGCGCGATTTCCTCCGCAACCTGGCCCGCGCCATCGGCCTGGTGGTGGTGCTGGTGGCGGTGCTGGACGCGCTCGGCGTGCCGACCACCTCGCTGCTGGCGGTGCTCGGCGCGGCCGGCCTGGCCATCGGCCTGGCACTGAAGGATTCGCTGGCGAACATCGCCTCGGGGGTGATGCTGATCGTGCTGCGGCCGTTCCGCGCCGGCGACGTGGTCGAGATCGCCGGCCGCACCGGTGTGGTCGAGCGGGTACGGATCTTCCATACCGTGCTCCGCACCTTCGAGAACCACGAGCTGACCCTGCCCAACGGGCTGATCACCGCCGAGCCCATCCTGAACTTCACTGCCCGCGGCATGCGCCGCATCGACCTGCCGGTAGGCATCGGCTACGGCGACGACATCGGCAAGGCGCGCGCGGTGCTGCTGGAGATGGCGGCGGCGCAGGCGGCCGTGCTGACCGAGCCGCCGCCGGAGGTGATCGTGGACAGCCTGGGCGACAGCGCGATCAACCTGGTGCTGCGGGCCTGGGTGAACACGCCGGACTTCGCGCCCACCCGCAGCGCCCTGCTCGAAGGCATCCACCGCGAATTCGGCAAGGCCGGCGTCTCCATCCCCTTCCCGCAGCGCGACCTGCACGTCTACCACCACGGCCGGCCGCCGGAAGGCAGCGAGCCGCGGACCATCGCCTACGACGGCGACTGAGGCAGGATCAGCCCGGCCGCTTGCCGCCCAGTGTGCCCATGTGGGCGCGGTAGTGGGCCAACTCCGCCACCGACTCGCGGATATCCGACAGGGCGGTATGCGCGCCCTGCTTGTTCACCGCCGCCAGCACCTCGGGCGCCCAGCGTCGGGCCAGTTCCTTCAGGGTGGACACGTCCAGGTTGCGGTAATGGAAGAAGCGCTCGAGTGTCGGCATGTGCCGGGCCAGGAAGCGGCGGTCCTGGCAGATCGAGTTGCCGCACATCGGCGACTTGCCGGCCGGCACCCACTGCGCCAGGAAGTCGAGGGTGCGCCGCTCGGCCTCGGCCATGTCCACCTTGCTGTCGAGCACCCGCTGCCAGAGGCCGCTGCGGGTATGGGTGTTGCGGTTCCACTCGTCCATGGCCTCGAGGCACGCCAGCGGGTGGCGGATGGCCAGCTCGGGGCCCTCGGCCAACACCTTGAGATCGCTGTCGGTAACCAGGGTGGCGATTTCGATGATGGAATCGCTGTCCGGGTCCAGGCCGGTCATTTCCAGGTCTATCCAGATCAGGTGGCGTTCGTCGGCGGGCATGGCAGGCTGGCGGCTCGGGACTGGCCGGCATCATACTTCAGGCCATGGACCCGCTCGCCCCGCTCGACCACTACCGCATCCTCACCTCGATGCTGGCCCCGGCCCTGTTGATGGCGGCCACCGGCTCCCTGCTGATATCGGCCAACAACCGCCTGGCGCGGGTGGTGGACCGGCTGCGCAGCATCATGGCCCGGCTGCGCAGCGCCGACGCCCAGGCCCGCCTCGCGCTCGAGGACCAGGTGGCCCGGCACCGGCGCCGCGCGCAGCTGGTGTTGCGTGCCTGCCAGATGGCCTATGTCGGTCTGGGCTGCTTCATCGGCACCAGCCTGGCGCTGGCGGTGGACGCCTACTTCGGCTTCCGTGTCAGCCTGCTGCCGACCGCACTGGCGGTGCTGGGCGTGCTGGCTCTGCTGGTGTCCAGCATCTGCATGGGCCGGGAGGTGGGCCTGGCGGTGCGCAGCTTCGACCACGAGCTCGACATGGAGCTCGAACGCCACCCCGACTAGCCCAGCCCTTGTTCTGACCCCACGCCACACCGGGGTCCGCCACACCGGGGTCAGAGTAAAGGGTCTGACCCCGGGGTCAGAGTAAAAAGGGTCAGAACAAACCCGCTACGCCTAAAGGGCGGGCTTGGCGCGCTTGCGGCGGAAGTAGTCGGTGAGGCGCTGGCCGGCTTCCTCGGCCAGCAGGCCGCCGTCGACCTGGACGCGGTGGTTGTGGCGGGAATCCTCCAGCAGGTCGAAGACGCTGCCGGCGGCGCCGGTCTTGGGGTCGCGGGCGGCGTAGACCACCCGCGCCACCCGCGCGTGCACCAGGGCCATGGCGCACATGGCGCAGGGTTCCAGGGTCACGTAGAGGGTGGTGCCGGTGAGCCGGTAATTCTGCAGGCGCTGGCCGGCGCGGCGCAGGGCCACGATCTCGGCGTGGGCGGTCGGATCGTGTTCGTTGATGTTGCGGTTGGAACCCTCGGCCAGCAGCTCGCCCTCGGCGCTGACCAGCACCGCCCCCACCGGCACCTCGTTGTCCTCGCGCTCGGCCCGGTCGGCCACCGCCAGGGCCTGGCGCATCCAGCGTTCGTCCTCGGCGGTGAATTCGGGGTAGCGGCGCATGGGAAGGCCTGTGGTGGAAGCGCGGGAATTGTACGTCCGCCAACACCCGTCCCGCGACCGGGGCCCTGGCCCCTCCACGCCTCCGTTTCCGTGAATGCAGCCGACCGCAACCGCACCGGAGACCGGCATGACCCGAACCCTAGTCGCCCTGCTCCTTGCCTGCCTGGCGGCCGCCGCGATGGCGGCCGAGCCCGCGACCGACGAGATCAACGCCCTGTCCCTCTACGCCGGCACCCGCCAGGTGGACCACCAGGGCCAGCCCGTCAACGATTCGCACCTGCTCAACGACGGCGTCGCCACCCGGCACAGCCAGTTCGAGGTCAGCCGTACCGGCGAGCCCACGCTCAGCCTGGTCTTCCAGCTGGCCGAGCCCTACGACCTGCACCGCCTGGAAGCGGTGAACTCCTTCGAGGAGGACGGCTACCCGGGCATCTCCACCCGCCGCCTGCGCCTGGAGCACGGCCCCTCGCACGAGGGGCCGTGGACGCCGGTCACCGAGGTCGAGCTGGCCAAGGGCACCAAGCCGCAGGGTTTCGCCTTCCCGCCGGTGAAGAACGTGCGCTACCTGCGCGTGACCTTCCTGGAGAACTACGGTGAGGAGCGCTGGTGGAACCTGACCGAGCTGGCCGTGTACGGCCGCCGCGTCGCCGAGCGCGGCGCGGCGGACTTCTCCGGCACCTGGGAAACCACCTACGGCTTCATGCACCTCACCCAGGAAGGCGAGCGCGTCTACGGCTGCTACGGCAGCGAGGGCGCCAACCTGGTGGACGGCGTGGTGGACGGCCAGTCCTTCTACGGCAGCTACACCGAGGGCAACACCGTCGGCCCCATGTCCTTCGTGATGACGGTGGAGGGCGAGATGTCCGGCATCTACGGCACCGGCTTCATCGACCCCACCCGCTACCGCTGGGACGCGGTGCGCACGAATGACGCCCAGGCCATCAACTGCGGCGGCCAGGCCGACGAGGAATCCGAAGGCATCGCCGACGAGCTGGCCAACAACGGCCGCGTCGTCCTGCGCGGCATCCTCTTCGACACCGGCAAGGACGTGATCAAGCCCGAATCCATCCCGGTGCTGGAGGAACTGGCCGAGGCCATCCGCAAGGCCGGCGGCCGCTACCTGATCGAAGGCCACACCGACAACCGCGGCGGCGAAGCCTTCAACCAGACCCTGTCGGAGAAGCGCGCCGAAAGCGTGAAGCGCTGGCTGGTCGAGCACGGCATCGACGCCGCCGCCCTCTCGATCGAAGGCCACGGCATGAGCCGCCCGGCCATGCCCAACGACACCGACGCCGGCCGCGCCGCCAACCGGCGCGTGGAAGTGGTGAAGCTGTAAGCCGGCACAACCCGGTGCGGCCGCATCCCGCGGCCGCACCGTCCTTCCTCAGGCCGCCGCCAGTACCTCGACCACTTCGCGGAAGTGCCCGTCGCGCTCGGCCCAGCGCAGCGGCAGTACGCGCTGCACCAGAATCTCCTGCGGCGTCGGCTGCTGCCCGAACAGGGCCATCACCTCGTCCATGTACTCCTGCAGCGGCTGGTAGTCCCCGCGATCGGCCTGGCCGGGCGTGAGGTCGGTGCGGACCGCCGGCGGCGCCAGCTCGATCACCTCGACCTGGCCGCGCAGGTGCGCCCGCAGCGAGACCGTGTAGGAATGCAGCGCCGCCTTGGTGGCGCTGTAGGTCGAGGCCCGCGCCATCGGCACGAAGGCCAGGCCGGAGGTGACATTGACGATGGCCGCATTCGGCTGCGCCTTCAGCGATTCGATCAGGGCATCGGTCAGCCGGATCGGCGCCAGCAGGTTGGTGGCGACGGTGGCCTCGGCATCGGCCAGGTCGCGCCGGCCGCTGATGTCCTCGAAGCGCATGATGCCGGCGTTGTTGACCAGCACGTTGAGCCCCGGGTGCTCGGCGACCACCTGCCGGGCGAAGGCGGTGATGGCGTCCCGGCTCTCCACGTCCAGGCGCATGGCGCGCATGCCGGGACGCCCGGCGATGGTCTCCTGCAGGGCCTCCAGGCGCCGGCCGGCGACGATGACGGTATTGCCCAGGGCGTGGAAGCGCCGGGCCAGCTCGCGGCCGATGCCCGAGCCGCCGCCGGTGATGAGAATGGTGTTTCCGCTGAGTTGCATGGCTGTCGCTCCGTGGTGGGTGGCAGTGGCGACAGGCTGGGCACCGGGCCCTGGCCATCGAGCTGCAGCCGGGCATCCTGGGCGAACTGGCGGCGGATCTGGGCGCGGCCAAGGCGCCCCGCCCGGCCGGCTTCCGCACCCTCTTCGTCGAGGACACCAATGCCACCCTGCTCGATTGCGCCAAGCGCCTGGTGCGCCTGCTGGACCGGCCCGAGGCCGTGCCCCTGCTGCACGAGGGCATCATGCGCGAGCTGCACTACTGGCTGATCACCGGCCCGCACGGCCCGGCCCTGCGGGCGCTGTCGGAACCGGCCAGCCTGGCCCGCCGCCTCGGCCAGGCCATCACTCTGCTCCGCCAGAACTACCGCGAACGCATCCCGCTGGAACGGCTGGCGGCCGCCGCCGGTATGAGCCTCACCGCCTTCCACCGCCACTTCAAGCAGCTGACCTCGCTGACGCCGGGCCAGTACCAGAAGCGCCTGCGCCTGGTCGAAGCGCGCCGGCTGATGCTGGAAACCGGCTACACCGCCACCCGCGCCGCCCTGGAATGGACCGAGGCCCTCACCCACCTGGCGCAAACGGGCAGCATCCGGTGAGGGGGCGCTGAGTGCCCTTATTCCACTCCTGTCGCAAGTTGGGCTCTTGCGGCGTCGGAGCCGCCGCCTGCCTGATAGGAATTGTCCGACCATCCAGAAACTGGTCTAATCCAGCTTCGCTGCGGGCTCGGCTCGGAGGGGGGGATGGCGGCAGGAAACGCGGACTTCCGCTGGGGGGTCGAGCGGAGACTCGAGTTCATCGAGTTCCGGCTTTTTTGGGAAGGCCGTGTCAACCGTAGCGATTTGATGGCCACCTTCGGGATCTCGGTCAACCAGGCCTCCGCCGACCTGAACCGCTACCTCGGCATGGCCCCGGACAACATGCGCTACGACAAGAGCGCCCGCACCTACGTCCGGGGCGACCGCTTCGAGCCCCTGTTCCTGAGACCGGACCCGGCCAGCTACCTGTCCCAGCTGCGGTCGATCTGCGACGGCATCGCCACGCAGGAGGAAACCTGGATCGGCCAGCTGCCGGCCTTCGACACAGTCCCCAGCCCCGTTCGCGGCATCGATGCCCATACGCTGCGCCGCGTCATCGAAGCGATCCGTACCAGGCAAGCGCTTGAAGTCGAGTACCAGTCCCTTTCCAGCCCTGCCCCGCGCTGGCGCTGGATCGCGCCGCATGCCATCGCCTTCGATGGTTTTCGCTGGCATACGCGGGCTTGGTGCTTCATCGACTCCTGTTTCAAGGACTTTCTGCTGGCCCGTACTCTTGGCATTCGCAGCACCCGCCCCAGCGAAATCGATGCCAACGAGGACACCGACTGGCACACGAACGTCACACTGGAAATCGGTCCGCACCCGGGCCTGTCCGACGCTCAGAAAAAGGGGCTCTGTTGAATTTCAAGTGGGTTGCCGGGCATGAGGGTTGATCACTGCGAAGTCGAGCTTGCCGGCGATCAGGAAGATGACGGTTCTGATAGTGGTGAAGCGGGTGAAGCCGCGAGCGCGGCGCTTGGCGGACTGAAACAGGCCGTTGAGCGCTTCGAGGAAGCCGTTGGT